>JAEYTL010000037.1 GCA_023434025.1 Bacteroidota bacterium | reverse complement strand
TTTTGATAAGAACTATATTTTTGATACTTATATCATAGAAATTATATCAGATGAAAAATTTGTTATTTATCCTGTTAAATGGAGAGGACAGGGTATTAAGCAATGATTTGGACAAGGAGATGACTCCTTAATTATATCAATATTAAAATTTGAAAAATATAGGCAATTTCAGATATTCTGGTTAAATTTACTTTATTTGCTTGAGGAAGATTTTTATCCCGCTCAGGATTCTCCAACCCAAACAGCTCATCAGGTACGTAAAATCAGTTTCGGTGAGTTAAAACATAACTGTAGTGCCTTTGAAACGTTAGCGGAATTTGAATTAGTAACAACAAAAACTTTTCATTTATTAGCTAATCAGATAAAGCCTCTCTTTTAAAAAATAGCGTTTACTCGCTAATAAACCGGTTTAACATAACATTACCATCTGTAAAACTTCCTTATTTACCACATTTTTCCCTACCTTTGCACCCAATGAAAAAGAAATCAGCCATACTGAACCTGTATCTGATGGCGGCAGTATTGTTTACGATACTGTTTCAGTCACTGCATACCTATAAGCATTTGGTGGCTGATTATTTTGATAAAACGGAAGTCTGTCATCATGCACACGATGGTTTTTCACATCAACATGCAGAGGATGATTGTTCGGTCTGTGATTTTCATTTTTGGTTTTATGTCAAACCGGATGTGTTAACCTATCGGTTTGATTTTCCTTTACAGCCTGTCCCGTATTTAGTGCAGGAACAAGCATTCATTTCCTCCTTTTCAGGATCCCTTTTTTCACACCGCGGTCCCCCACAACCGGTTTAAAATCTCAGAAACAAAGAACCGTCATTTGCTACATCAATAGTAATGACTATATGTGTTTTATAGTTTGAACCGGAAAAATGCGATACTTAATTATCCTTTTCTTCCTGTTATGGTTTGGATTTTCGGGCTATGGTCAATTCACGTTACGTGGAAAAATCACCGACGAAAAAAACCAGCCGTTAACCGGAAGTCACATTCATACCAAGCACCTGAATACCGCCAGTAACCCGATTGGCGAATTCGAAATCAACGGTTTGCCCAAAGGCGAACTGCGGGTGTATATTTCCTATCTGGGCTATACCACCTGTGATACACTGGTGGATATTACCAAAGATATGGTGCTGAATGTGAAGTTAAAACCTTCTGAAACCAATTTGGAAGAAATCACGGTAAAGCAAAAATCCACTCAAGTGAGCAGTAGTTTATCTGAACAGCAAATTTCGAAAGCATCGGTTGAGCGAAACAGTTCCAAAACTTTGGCAGAAGCGTTGAAAGAAGTATCCGGTGTTTCTATTTTACGAACCGGAACGAGTATCGCAAAACCTGTTATTAACGGTTTGCACAGCAGTCGGGTTCCCGTTTTCTCCAATCAGGTTCGCCTGGAAGACCAACAATGGGGAACGGAACATGCTCCCAATTTTGATTTGAATGCTGCCGGAAAAATTTCAGTGATCAAAGGTGCTTCCGGCTTGCAGTATAGTGGTGATGCCGTGGGCGGAATGGTGGTGATTGAGTCGGCCAATGTAAAGCAAGACACTTTATTTGGCAAAACAATTCTAAGCGGTTCATCCAATGGTCGCGGCGGAACTGTAAGTTCAAGTATTCACAAAGGAAATCCGGAAGGCTGGCGTTGGAATGCGTTGGGAACATTCACGTATTTTGGTGACCGGGAAGCTCCTGATTATGTTTTATCGAACAGTGGAAACCGGGAACTGAATTTTTCCGGAGATATTTCGTATGTAAAAGAAAACTACGAACTATCCGCTTTTTATAGTTTATATACTGCAACGATTGGTATTTTAAGTGCTTCGCATATAGGTAATGCAGCCGATCTGTATCATTCCATCAACAACCAGGTTCCGTATGTAATTAACGATTTTACATATTCCGTCAAACATCCAAAACAAGTGATTCAACATCATTTGGTAAAACTGAATTATCTGCAAAAACTGGATGAAAACAGTTCGGTTTCCACTTTTTATTCCTTTCAGTTTAATAACCGTAAAGAGTTTGATTTGCGGTTGGGCGACAATGTGAACAAAGCTGCTTTGGATCTGGAATTATCAACACATTCCCTTCAATCGGATTACAAAAAAGAATGGCATCAATTTAGTTTGAAAACCGGAATCAGCGGATCATTTCAAAACAATTTTGCCAATCCAAGAACCGGTGTCAGACCTTTGATTCCGACTTATGTTCGATTTGATGGAGGTTTGTATGGTATCGGCACGTATGAAATCAAAGAAGGTTTAATTGCGGAGGGAGGAATCCGTTATGATTTTTCGACCCTTAAAGCCACAAAATATTATCTGAAATCACGTTGGAATGAACGAGGTTATCAGGCCGACTTTGAAAGTATTATTGCAGGCGAAACTTCCGATCAATGGCTGACCAAACCGGCGTTTACGTTTCATAACTTTTCTGCAAGCCTGGGTGTCCGGAAAGATTTTAAGTCGGATTGGAAATGGTTAAACCATATGAGTTTATCCAACAGAAATCCTAATCCGTCTGAATTTTTCTCCGATGGTTTGCATCATTCCACCGGACAAATTGAGTTGGGCGATTTGCGTTTGAAGAAAGAAGAATCGCTTAAGTTTTCCTCTTCATTATCTAAAAAGTGGAATGCATTTTCAATGGAAGTCAATCCCTATTTTCACCATATTTCCAATTTTATGTATTTGCGACCCATCGGTTTTGAAACCACAATTCGAGGAGCTTTTCCCGTATGGGCGTTTCAACAGACCAACGCCCGCTTATTCGGACTTGATTTTCATTCACAGTGGAACATTGCTACCAACTGGCAGCATAAATTTTCATTTGCGTATGTAAACGGAGAAGACTTGTCTAATAACGAACCGTTGACTGATATGCCGCCTATAACCATTTCTACGTCTGTTCAATACAAAAAACCGGAATGGAACAGCTTGGTTTTAGAGCTTCAATCAGAATCTGTTTTTCGTCAAAAACGTTATCCAAACTTTAATTTTGAAACGGATATCGTTGTGGATGGTGAGTTTGTTCCGGTTATGGTTGACATCAGTACGCCACCAAAAGCCTATCAATTGTTTCATTTTTATTCGGAAATGAAATTTAAAACGTTCAAAAAAATGGAAACAACAATTGCTTTTTCAGTTCAAAATATTTTAAACACAACCTACCGTGACTACCTGAATCGGCAACGCTTTTTTGTTGATGAAATAGGCAGAAACATTCAGTTACAATTTAAACTTAATTATTAAAAATCACAAAATGAAAAATTTAAAAATCATGGCTCTGGCCTTAACCGCAATCTTCACCTTAAATTCTTGCAGCAATGACGATTCTCCGGTTGTTGAAGAAGAATTAATCACAACCCTAACGGCTACATTTATTGGTGGCGGACAAACCATTACGTTAACTTCAAGAGATTTAGACGGCGATGGACCAAATGCTCCGGTAATTACGATTAACGGAAATTTTGCAACCGAAACAACCTATTCCGGTGCTGTTCAATTTTTAAATGAATTGGAAAATCCGGCCGAAGACATCACAGAAGAGATCGAAGAAAAAGATTTGGAACACCAGGTTTTTTATCAGATTTCAAATAGTTTAGGAAGCTTTACGTATGCTGATCTTGACTCAGACGGAAATCCGCTTGGATTAGCATTTACGTTTACAACCGGAGCAAATCCGGGCACAGGAACGATTACAATTACATTAAGACATTTGTTAAACAAAAATGCCGAGGGTGTTTCAGAAGGTAATCTTGCCAATGCAGGGGGTTCAACCGACATTCAGGTTTCTTTTCCTGTAGTTATCCAATAATTTTCCGTAATAATTTATTTTTAACCAAACCCTGCCGTTTACAGGGTTTGGTTTTTTATTTTATTTTGTGAATTTTATAAATAATTTTTTAGTAATTTAGTTATTTTAATGCTTTTTTTCAACCAAAAACCTATATTATATGAATTCACAATTTACCAAACTCATGCGAATTCTCCTGGGAGCAATCCTTGTTGTATTCGGTCTGAACAAATTTTTAACCTTTATTCCGGCCCCTGAACTGCCTGAAAGTGCTGCCAGTTTTATCAATTCTTTAGCGTCAACCGGCTATGTTATGCCTGTGGTTGGTGTAATAGAAATAATGATTGGACTTTTATTACTTTTTAATAAATGGGTTGCTTTTGCGTTGGTGGTTCTTGTTCCGATTTCTGTAAACATTCTGCTTTTTCACTTGTTTTTAGACATTCCCGGAATCAGCGGAGCATTGTTGGTAACCGTATTTAATGCCATATTGATGTACAAGCTCTGGCCTAAATACAAACCGCTATTTAACTAAAATTAACATTTTGGTTGGTTATATTTGTGCATATCAATCAATTCAAAAAGAATGAAAAAATCAATTTCTGCATTTGCAATTGTTTGTGTAATCAGTATGAATGCACAAACTAATTCACCTATTCAATATCCTGAAACAAAAAAAGGAAATGTAAAAGACACTTACTTTAACACCGAAGTAAACGATCCGTACCGATGGCTGGAGGACGACCGGTCTAAAGAGACTGAAGCCTGGGTAAAAACGCAAAACGAAGTTACTTTTAATTACCTGAATACGATTCCCTATCGCAATCAAATTAAAGAACGATTAGAAAAATTGTGGAATTACGAACGGATTTCAGCCCCGTTCAAAGAAGGAAATTACACGTATTTTTATAAAAACAACGGTTTGCAAAACCAATCGGTTTTATACCGGAAAGACAAATCCGGAAAAGAAGAAGTTTTTCTGGATCCGAATACATTTGCTGCTGACGGAACAACTTCTTTGGCCAATTTAGAGTTTTCAAAAGACGGTTCATTGGTTGCTTATTCTACTTCTGAAGCCGGTAGTGACTGGAATAAAATCACCATCATGGATGCCGTTTCTAAAAAAATCCTGGAAGAGCCTATCGTTGATGTAAAGTTCAGCGGAATTTCCTGGTTAGGAAACGACGGATTTTTCTACTCCAGCTATGACAAGCCTGAAGGAAGCGAGCTTTCTGCCAAAACCGACCAACACAAACTATACTACCATAAATTAGGTACTGCTCAAAAAGAAGACAAAGTAATTTTCGGTTTAAATGAAAAAAGAAGATATGTAGGCGGAGGCGTAACCGAAGACCAGCAATATTTAATCGTTACAGCAGCCAATTCAACAACCGGAAACGAACTGTACATCAAAGACCTAAACAAACCGAACAGCAAGCTTGAAACAATTGTTGACAATTTTAACAGCAATAATTATATCATTGACAACGTAGGCTCAAAATTGTATATTGTTACCAACCTGGATGCTCCCAATCAACGAATAGTAACAGTGGACGCTAAAAACCCGAAACCGGAGAACTGGAAAGATTTTATTCCGCAAACCGATTACGTTTTATCACCATCAACCGGAGGGGGCTATATTTTTGCGAATTATATGAAAGATGCCATTTCGCAAGTAGTTCAATATGATTATAACGGAAAAGCAATCCGCGAAATCAAATTGCCGGGCGTAGGTTCTGCCGGAGGTTTTGGAGGTAAAAAGACAGCAAAGGAATTGTATTTTTCTTTTTCCAACTATGTTACACCGGGTACAATTTATTCCTATGACCCAAAAACAGGCAACTCAAAAGAATATCAAAAGCCTAAAGTAGATTTCAATTCTGCTGACTACGAAAGTAAACAGGTTTTTTATACTTCTAAAGACGGAACTAAAATACCGATGATTATTACCCACAAAAAAGGGTTGAAATTAGACGGCAAAAACCCGACTATTCTTTATGGTTACGGTGGTTTTAATGTGAGCTTAACACCCAGCTTTAGCGTTACCAATGCTGTTTGGATGGAGAACGGCGGTATTTATGCCGTAGCCAATTTGCGTGGCGGTGGTGAATACGGAAAAAAATGGCACGATGCCGGAACACAACGGAACAAACAAAACGTATTTGATGATTTTATTGCGGCCGGTGAATATCTGATTGCCGAAAAATACACCTCTGCTGATTATTTAGCCATTCGCGGTGGTTCCAACGGCGGACTATTAGTTGGTGCCGTGATGACGCAACGTCCTGACCTGGCAAAAGTAGCTTTGCCTGCCGTGGGCGTGTTAGACATGCTACGTTATCATACATTTACAGCCGGAGCTGGCTGGGCTTACGATTACGGAACAGCCAACGACAATAAAGAAATGTTTGAGTACCTGAAAAATTATTCTCCCGTTCATAATGTGAAAAAAGGAACAAAATACCCGGCAACATTAGTCACTACCGGTGACCATGACGACAGGGTTGTGCCGGCTCATAGTTTTAAATTTGCTGCTGAATTGCAGGACAAACAAGCCGGAGAGAATCCTGTCCTGATAAGAATTGACGTAAATGCCGGACACGGTGCCGGAAAGCCAATTTCTAAAACCATTGAAGAAGTAGCCGATATCCAGGCGTTTACCTTGTATAATATGGGGATTAAGAAAATCTAAAATAAAAGAAGATTTATAAAATAAAAAGCCGCTAACTCGCAGATTATAATTTGTGGATTACCGGCTTTCTTTTTTGTAGAACACGGATTTAAGAAATAATTAAAATTTCTAAAATTAACGAATTAATCATTTTTCTAATTCCTCCAATTTTTAAAATCTGTGTTCTAAAAATTAATATTCAATTTTCCCCAAATAACTCATCTGTCGCACAATAAAATCTTTTCTACGATTAATATAATTAGATGAGTTGGAAGCTTTAAATTTCCTCGGATTAGGTAAAATGGCTGCAATTCCGGCCGCTTCGCGAGGCGTTAAATTCTTAGCATCTTTTCGATACCAAACGCGTGATGCTTCTTGTGCACCATAAACGCCGTTGCCCATTTCAATACTGTTGAGATACACTTCCATGATGCGTTCTTTGCCCCAAATGAGTTCAATTAGTACTGTGAAATAGGCTTCCAAACCTTTTCGCAAATAGCTTCTTCCTTGCCATAAAAATACATTTTTGGCAGTTTGCTGCGAAATGGTGCTTCCGCCACGCAATTTTTTTCCTTTTTTGTTGGCTTTCATCGCTTTTTCAATCGCCTCAAAATCAAAACCATTGTGAGTTAAAAAATTTCCGTCTTCACTGGCAATGACCGCTTTTTGAAGATTGACCGAAATTTCTTCAATCGGCACCCAATCGTGACTGCAAATCATCTCTTTACCATCCATTTTTTGCTCAATGGCCCTGATGGCCATCAAAGGAGTGAACGGGACAGGCACAAATTTGAACAGAATAACTGAACAAACAGAGATGCCAAAAAACCACAACATGGCTTTCCAAAGGAAACGGACTATTTTTATTATCATAAATTAATCGATTAAATCTGCTAATTCTTTTCCCACCATACTGCCAATCGCCACACCCATTCCGCCTAAGCGGACACCACAAAATACCTTTTCGCTTAACTGCTTAACAACTGGTTTTTTGTGATTTCCAACGCCCATGATTCCACTCCAGCGATGTTCAATTTCGAAAGATTGGTTGGGCAAAATTACTTCTTTTAGTAATTGCTCCAACTTGTTTTGAATAATTTCTGTCTGAGCCAATTCAGTGGTGGTTTCACCTTCAAAATCTAAATTTCTTCCGCCGCCCAGCAAAATTCTGTCTTCAAAATTCCGGAAATAGTAGTACCCTTTATCCAAATGAAATGTTCCTTTGATGTCTAAATTCTGAATGGGCTTCGTAATCAATACCTGAGCCCTGGCCGGTTTTACTTCACCATCAGTGAGTTCGTGGGCAAAACCATTGGTTGCAAAAAATAATTTCTGGGTTTGAAAGGAAAAATCACCCAAAACAACTTCTACGGCATTGCTTTTTTCTAGGTAAGATGTTACTGTTTGACGATTCAAAATCAGAATGTTCTGCTGCATGGCTGTTTTCAACAATTGCTGCATCATATTTCCGGTATCAATCTGAGCTTCATACGGATTAAACAGCACATACTCCCGAATACCCCGAAAAGCAAACCGATCAATTTCTTTTGAAAAAACCTCATTTTTAAACAATGGTTTCAGAAGTTCATTAATAAACGGGAGCTTTTGCTGGCATTCTTCATACGTAGATTCATCTTCCTTCAAAAACAATTCATATCCGCCGTAAGGCTTTAAATCCAAAGCTTCATCACCAATTCGTTTGCGAAGCAATTGCAAACCTTCCCATCGCTTTTGTACCAATTGCAATACTTCTTCTTCCGTGTGTGAATGTAAATCATCCAAAATTTCGGAAACCGAACCAAAACAGGCAAATCCGGCATTTTTAGTACTTGCTCCCTGCGGAAGAAAACCTTTTTCAAGCACTAAAATTTTAGCAGAAGGAAATTTTTCACGCAATTCAAGAGCACAATGTAAACCAACAATTCCACTGCCCACAATCGTAAAATCGATATTTATAAACCAATTTTTAAGCTCCCAAAAACTAAGATCCATCTCTTCAAAATTTTTATAAAAGTACTTTTTATTTTAATGGAAGGAAAACTTTTTCCGAACAACAGGACTTTACAGCTGTCATTAATTTTTACAAATTATTACTTTAACATTATATATATAAATACATCAGATATTTTGTTTATTTTTTTATAAATTGTTAATAAATTGGCATTGAAGTCTGTCAACGGCATAAAAATAACTTTACATTTGACCTGATATTAACTAATCAACCAAAATTTTATGAAGCTCAAATTACTCACCCTTGCACTGCTAACAAGTGCCTGCTTTTCCTATGCTCAGGAGAAAAGCAATTTTTGGAAAGCTTCTGCTTTAAAAAGCAATGCTACGCTTTTGGAAAGCAAAATGCAGCTGCCTCAAAAGCATCTATTTGAATTAGATGTAGATGGCATTAAAACAGCTCTTTCTTCATCGCCCGATCGGTTTGCACAAACCAAAAACGGGAAAGTAATTTCTTTTCCCAACGAAAACGGTGAATTAGAACGGTTCAGCGTGTATGAAAACTCCATTTTAGCCCCGGAATTAGCTGCTAATTATCCGGAAATCAAATCGTATATCGGTGTGGGAATTGATAACCCTGCCGCAACGGTTTATTTCAGTATTTCACCGCTTGGTTTTAAATCAATGCAACTAAATGCCGGAAAATCAGCTGTTTTTATTGAGCCGCTTTCCGCCGACTTAACGGTTTACTCCGTCTATAAAAAAGCCGACAAGGTGAAAAACTTTTCTCCTTTTGAATGTGCGGTAATCGATCAGGTAAACAGCGAAATCGACGCAACAGCTTTACGCCCGAATGCCGACGACAGTACCTTGCGCACGTTTCGTCTGGCCATGTCGGTTACTGGGGAATATACAGCTTATTTTGGCGGAACAAAAGCATTGGCTTTAGCTGCCATCAACAACACAATGACCCGAGTAAACGGTGTTTTTGAAAAAGATTTTGCCATACGGATGGTCTTAATTGCCAACACGGATTTAGTGATTTACACCAATGCCTCAACCGACCCCTATTCTCCTTCATCCAGCATGTCTAACTGGAACAATCAATTGCAGACAACTCTGACCAATGTGATTGGCGAAGCAAATTATGATGTCGGCCATTTGTTCGGAGCTACCGGGGGCGGTGGAAATGCTGGCTGTATCGGTTGCGTTTGCGTAAACGGGCAAAAAGGAAGAGGTTATACATCTCCCGCCAACGGAGTTCCTTCCGGAGACAGCTTTGATATTGATTATGTAGCCCACGAATTAGGCCATCAGTTTGGTGCAAACCACACTTTCTCGATGAGCAACGAAGGAACCGGTGCCAACATGGAACCGGGTTCAGGATCAACCATCATGGGTTACGCAGGCATTACGAACCAAGATATTCAATCAAATTCCGATGCTTACTTTCACGCTATCAGCATTCAACAAGTGACCAATAACATAAAAACCAAAACCTGTCAAACCAATACGGCTACCGGAAATGCCGTTCCGGTTGTTAATGCCGGATTGGATTATACCATCCCCAAAAGCACACCTTTTATGCTCACGGGAACGGCCTCTGACGCCAACGGTGATCCGCTAACCTACAACTGGGAACAATTTGACAATGCAGCCTCCAACGCAACCGGAGCAAATTCAGCTGCCAGTGCCACAAGAACCTCCGGCCCCACTTTCCGGTCTTATAATTCATCCTCTTCTCCGGTTCGCTATTTCCCAAGAATGCAATCGGTTTTGGCCGGTGCAACTACAACCACCGGGGCTGAAATCATTGTTGAGGCACTACCCTCTGTAGCAAGAACCATGAATTTCAGATTAACTGTTCGCGATAACAGAGCGGGCGGATCAGCCAATAACAGCGACGACATGGTTGTTACTGTCAACGGAACAGCAGGTCCCTTTACGGTCAGCTCTCCCAATACGGCCGTTACCTATGCCGGCGGAAGCACACAAACAGTTACCTGGAATGTGGCCGGAACAACCGCAAACGGAGTAAACTGTGCAAACGTTGATATTTTGTTATCCACCGATGGCGGTACAACCTGGACCATGCTTTTGGCCTCAACACCTAATGATGGTTCACAAGCTGTAACCATACCCAACACTCCCGGCAATCAAAACCGCATCATGGTAAAAGGAACCAACCATATTTTCTTTGATGTTTCCAACACTAACTTTACAATTACAGGCAGTTCAACAGATACCACAGCCCCAACAGCCCCAACATTATCTGCTTCGGGAACTACTTCAACTTCAACCAACTTATCCTGGTCCGGTGCAACAGACAATGTTGGTGTTACAGGGTACGATGTTTACAGAGGAGGCGTTTTAATCGGGTCAACAACTACAGCCACAACATTTGCAGTTACCGGATTAACTCCTTCTACATCTTATACCTTTAATGTAAGAGCTAAAGATGCCGCAGGAAACATTTCTGTAAACAGTAATACTGTTAATGTGACAACGCTTGCAGGAGGCTTATCCTATTGTGCCTCTCAAGGAAACAGTGTAGCTGATGAATACATCGGCAGAGTACAAATCGGCACCATCAACAATGTTTCCGGCGGAGTTTCCGGTTATGTTGATTACACATCCCTGTCAACAGATCTGACAAAAGGTTCAACAGCCACTATTACCATTACACCTGCATGGACCGGTTCTGCTTACAGCGAAGGCTATGCTGTATTTATTGATTACAACCAGAACGGTGTATTTACAGATGCCGGCGAAACCGTTTGGAGTTCAGCCGCTTCAACCGCAACACCGGTTTCCGGAACGTTTACAGTACCCGCAACCGCTAACTCAGGAACAACCCGAATGAGGGTATCAATGAAATACAACGGAATTCCCTCTCCCTGTGAAACATTTTCATACGGCCAGGTAGAAGATTACACGGTAAACCTTGTAGCTGGTACGGTTGACTCAACTCCGCCGTCAGCTCCTGTAGTAACGGCTTCCGGAACAACACAAACCTCAGCTAATCTGTCTTGGTCCGGTGCAACAGATAACGTAGGCGTAACCGGATATGACGTTTACAGGAATGGTTCTCTTTTGGCTTCTGTATCCGGAACAACTTATACAGCTTCCGGTTTAACCCCTTCAACAACATACTCATTCTATGTAAGAGCTAAAGATGCAGCCGGAAATGTTTCAGTAAACAGTAACACCGTAAACGTAACTACACTCGCAAATTCAGTTAGCTATTGTACTTCACAAGGAAACAGCACTGCTGATGAATACATTAACAGAGTTCAGTTAGGTTCTATCAACAATTTATCAGGAAATAATGGCGGATATGGAAACTTTACTAATTTATCTACTAATATAGTACGAGGAACAAGTAACACAATTACCATTACTCCTGCCTGGACCGGAACAACTTATAATGAAGCTTACCGCGTTTGGATTGATTGGAATCAGGATGGTGATTTTGCCGACAGCGGTGAGCAGGTTTTTAACAGAACCCGAACAACCGCAACACCGGTTTCCGGCAGCTTTACCGTTCCTTCCACTGCGTTATTAGGCTCAACCCGCATGAGGGTTTCTATGAAATACAATGCCTCGCCAACCGCTTGTGAAGCATTTTCTTATGGTGAAGTAGAAGACTATACCGTAACCATTGTTACTTCTGCCAGAGGGGAAGAAGTAATAATTGAGTCGGTTTCTGAAAACTCAATCACACTCTATCCAAATCCTGTGAAGGATGGTATATTGTATATTTCCAGTAGAACAAATTTCACAGCTTACCGGATCATTAACCTGACGGGACAAGTGGTGGCAACAGGAAAAATAGACACCAATAGTGTTTCTGTCTCTGCTTTAGCCTCCGGAACATATTTATTGGAAGTTTCAAATAATGAAAATGTTGATACAAAACGATTCATTAAGCAATGATTTAAATAGCTTTTTAAAAGGCCATCTCCTTCGAGGTGGCTTTTTTTATGCAAAAAAAATCGCTATTTTTAGCCTTTAAATTTTATCAGATGAAGAACATCATTTTAATTGCTAGTTGTTTTATGGGATTAACCGCTGCTACTGCCCAACAAATGCTCACTCCGGAAACACTCTGGAAACTGGGAAGAGTTTCTCCGCTCGGCATTACAAAAGACGGAAAGAATATTCTTTTCAACGTTTCTACACCCTCGGTAGAAGAAAATAAATCGAATACCAAAACCTACCGTATTCCTGTAAACGGAGGCGTTGCTACAGAAGTTACGGACAGCAAAGGTCTGTTGCACGACAAAAATGTTTCTCCTGACGGAAAATACATGCTGACCCACAAAGAAGTGAAAATTGAAAAAATAAACGGTAAAGATCTTTACCCTGAATTGGAAAAATCTGATGTACAAATCTATAACGGGTTAAACTACCGTCATTGGGATACCTGGAACGAAGGCAACCACAATCACGTTGGCTTCTCTGAAACGAACAAAGAAGATTCTTTTTTTGACATCATGAAAGACGAACCGTATGATTCTCCCCAAAAACCTTTTGGCGGCGATGAAGATTATGTTTGGTCAAAAGATGGCAAAAGCATTATTTATGTGTGTAAAAAGAAATCCGGTACTGCTTATGCCACTTCAACAAATACCGATTTGTACGAATATAATCTTGAATCAAAAACAACTAAAAATTTAACCGAAAACAATTTAGGTTACGACACCCATCCAACTATTTCTCCAAACGGAGACTTATCTTGGTTGCAAATGAAACGTGATGGTTTTGAAGCTGATAAAAACGATATCATTGTTCGTTTTAAAGGAATGGACATCAATTTAACTTCCGGTTGGGATGGAACAGTGGATAGTTTTAAATGGAGTGAAGATGGCAAAAAAGTTTATTTCATCGCTCCGGTTGACGGCACCGTTCAATTGTTTGAAGTTAACTTTCCCGGGTTGACCAAAATTGCGGTGACCGTTCGCCAAATCACTACAGGAGATTTTGACGTTACCGATATTGTTGGTTTTTCAGGAGACCGTGTAATTCTTGGCAGAACCGATATGAACCACGCCAAAGAAATTTTTTCCTATGATTTTAAGAAAAAAACATGGCTTCAACTAACCAAAGTAAACGATGAAACCTACAGCAAATTAGCTTTACCAAAATTTGAAAAAAGATACGTAACCACAACCGATAACAAGAAAATGTTAGTTTGGGTAATGCTGCCTCCTGACTTTGATAAAACTAAAAAATACCCAACGTTACTGTATTGCCAGGGAGGTCCGCAAGGAGCTTTATCGCAGTTTTATTCTTTCCGTTGGAATTTCAGCCTGATGGCTTCGCAAGGTTATGTAGTCGTAGCACCCAACCGTCGGGGGATGCCCGGTCATGGTGTCGCCTGGAATGAACAAATCAGTAAAGATTGGGGCGGTCAGGTCATGGATGATTATCTCTCCGCTATTGATGATGTGGCTAAAGAAAGCTATATAGATAAAACCCGCTTAGGGGCTGTTGGAGCAAGTTATGGTGGTTACTCCGTATTTTATTTAGCCGGAATTCACAACAAACGGTTCAAATCATTCATCTCTCATTGTGGTGTTTTCAACTTAGAAAGTATGTACGGAACCACCGAAGAAGTGTTCTTTACCAATTGGGATATAGGCGGAGCTTATTGGGAGAAAAACAATACGGCTGCACAAAAATCGTATAGTCAGTTTAACCCGATTAATATGGTGAACAAATGGGATACCCCCATTTTAATTATTCAGGGAGGAAAAGATTACCGTGTACCGATTGGTCAGGGACAAGAAGCCTTTCAGGCCGCTCAATTGCAAGGAATCAAAAGCCGGTTCGTTCTTTTTCCCGAAGAAAATCACTGGGTGCTAAAACCACAAAATGCCATTATCTGGCAACGTGAATTTTTTGGCTGGCTGAAAGAAACATTATAATAAATAATCCCGGAGCAATTCGGGATTATTTATTTTTAACACTTCCTAAAGAAAGAAAAACTTTGGTAATTTTTATCTTTGAGAATGGCAGAAAAATCAAGTTTTATTCCGCTCAAAGTCTTGGTGAGTTATTTGCTCATTGCTACCCTGGTGATAGCGGTAGGATACGTGTTATTAAAAGAAAACAAACTCTTTTCAAACCACGAGAGCCAATCGGTCGAAGAGAACCAGAAACTTATTCGTTTAGGCTCTTTGATCTCAAAGATTTACGATGTTGATAATCTAGGACGGGTAGCCATCCAGACAAATCTTGAAAAGGATTTTGAGCTATTTGGTCATGAAAACAACCGCTTAATTACCGCCATCGATTCCTTCGGACAAAAAATCGACAATAAAAGGCAGGTTGTTCTGCTGGACAGTTTAAAAATT
This sequence comes from Bacteroidota bacterium, assembly GCA_023434025.1. Classification (GTDB taxonomy): domain Bacteria; phylum Bacteroidota; class Bacteroidia; order Flavobacteriales; family Flavobacteriaceae; genus Flavobacterium. The sequence continues at coordinate 152,361 of JAEYTL010000037.1, read as the reverse complement.
ATTCTGCAACAGAAAGTTTCCAATATAGAGGAGCTGAGAAAAATCAATAAATCACAAAACACCTATTTCCCTATTGACGATGCATTGAACGATTTAACCCGTATTGAAGAATCAATGGGTAAAATCACATTGGAAAGTTTAAACATCGATCCGTCAAAACTGTCTGATTATGAACGAAAGGTCTATCAGGACTACGTGGACTATCTCAATCAAAATGTTCCGAAAGAATCCGAAAGCACCTTGACGGATAAAGAAATTGACTCCATTTTGGTCTCTTCAAAAAAAATTCTGGAAGAAGTACGGTTAAAAAACCAGGCAAAAACAACTTCTCAAAAAAATAAGGAAATTGAATTACTCCGGAATGATTTATTCATTTCGCAAAAACTAAATGAAATTTTAGTTGAGTTTGAATCAGATGTCATTAAAAAAGCGAACCTGAATAATCTTTCCAGAGAAAAAGCCCAACAAAAAACAGTTTCTATTTTAACCACCGCTGCCATTGTTGGTTTGGTGATGACTGGTTTATTCTTCCTGTTAATTACCAACGATTTTCTGAAAAATCAGCGATACAGAAAACAATTGGAGATTGAAAAAAAGAAAACGGAATCCCTTTTAACCGCCAGAGAGCAACTGATTGCTACTGTAAGCCACGATTTAAAGACACCGCTGAATACCATTCAGGGATTCAGTGAGCTAATCAGCCTGGGTGGTGTTTCCGAAAAACAAAACTATTACTTGTCTAATATCAAAAGTTCATCCGTTTACATTAATCAGCTGGTGAATGATCTCCTGGATTTTTCTAAAATTGAAGCCGGAAAAATCGAACTGGAAAACACTGTTTTTGAATTAGACAAGCTAATTACTGAAGTAGCAGAAAGCATTCAGTCATTATACCCGTCCAAGCCCATTTCGCTGCAATTTGAATTACATGCCATAGCCGGTCTGTCGCTGGAAAGTGATGCTTTGCGAATCCGGCAGATTTTAAGCAACCTGATTGGAAACGCCTATAAATTCACCGAAAAGGGATTCATTAAAATTTTAGCTGATTATCATCAAAATCAACTGACCATTGTTGTTCAGGACAGTGGAATCGGAATTGAGGAAAATAAGCTTCATTTGATCTTCAACGAATTTACACAAGCCGATAAATCCATTGAAAAAAAATACGGCGGAACCGGATTAGGGTTGACCATCTGCAAAAAACTCGCTGAAATTTTACGGGGAAATCTAACGGTAGAGAGCGAAGTAAATAAAGGAAGTTCTTTCCGTTTAACCTTGCCGGCAAAAATGACCAAAACCTCAAAAGAAATACCGGTTTTTAGCAACAATAATACGACCAATGAATTTTCAGTGGCCGTAGTGGATGACGATACTTCTTTGCTGCAACTTACCACTGAATTTTTAAAGTTATATCATTTTAATGTATATCCTTTTGACGATCCGGAGAAACTTATTTCCACGCTAAAAACGGAAACCTTTGACGTGGTCATTACCGACATTCAAATGCCGAAAATGAGTGGCTTTGAATTAGTGAATCAGCTACCGAAAAAAACTCCGGTCATTGCAATAACCGGACAACAGGAGCTGGATAAACAGGTGTATGATCAAAAAGGATTTTCAGCCGTATTGCACAAACCGTATCGTTCAGCAGATTTATTAGCTGTTTTGAGTGAGTTGTTAAAAACCAATATCGCTGTTAAACCGGATCTTACAGAGCAAGCTGATGTTTTTCCGGGAAAAGAATATAATTTAAAAAACCTGAAAATCATGTTAGACGGAGACAGATTGGCCATCAATGAAGTCCTAAAAGCGTTTATAGAAAACACAGCGTCTAATTTATCCCTTATAGAAGCGGCGTTTATACAATCTGATAAAAAAACAATTGCTTCCATTTCGCACCGCATGATTCCGATGATGAATCAATTAGAAATCAATGAAACCGTTCGGTTACTGCAACAGTTGGAAGCATGTGAAAAAACTACATTATCTGTGGATGAGCTGAAAATGACGTTTGAAGAAGTAAAGGAACAGTCAAGCCGGTTATTGGCACTTCTTCAAAAAGAACTAATCTTCTAACTGGTATAATTTTAATTTATTATAAAGTGTTTTCCGGTTTATTTCAAGCATTTTAGCTGCTTCTGATTTGTTTCCGTTGCAAAGATTCAACGCTTTTATAATCATTTCCTTTTCATTTTCCGATCTGGAAAAAACGGATTTAGACTGGTTTTCTTCTTCAAAAAAATCAGCCGGAATCACTTCTTTTTCTATTAAGTTTCCTTGCGTTAACAGCGTTGAACGCCGGATAATGTTTTGCAGCTCCCTCAGGTTTCCCGGCCAGGAATAAGCCTGAAAAATCCGAATGACTTCCGGAGAAAAACCCAACACCTTTTTATTTAATTGTTCATTCGCTTTTTCCAGAAAAAAATCAGCATACATCAATAAATCCTGTTTCCGTTCATTAAGTGTTGGCACAATAATCGAAAATTCGTTGAGCCGATGATAGAGGTCTTCTCTGAAACTACCGTTTTTAACTGCTTCTTTGAGGTCTTCATTGGTGGCAGCAACCACACGGATGTCAACCTCAACTTCCGTACTGCTGCCGATCTTTTTAACCTTTCTTTCCTGTAAAGCACGCAATAACTGTATTTGATTTTCATAGGACAAATTACCCACTTCGTCTAAAAACAAAGTACCACCATTGGCCGATTCAAAATGACCTATTTTGTCTGTGACAGCTCCGGTAAACGAACCTTTTAAGTGTCCGAAAAACTCGCTGGTTGCCAATTCTTTGGGAATCGCACCACAATCAACTGCGATAAAAGGTGCGTTTTTTCGCTGACTTAACTTATGAATTTCTTTGGCCACGACTTCCTTGCCGGTACCACTATCCCCTATAATTAAAACGGACAGATTAGTCGGACTAACCAATTGAATATGATTGCTCATTGCCTTTGAAACAGCACTGATACCGCTTACAAAATCACTTTTTGAAGCTGTTTTCGGAGAATTGGAAACCGGAGCTGAAACGGCTTGGCCTTCTGCCTTTTTTGATAATGCATTTGACAACACCAGTAAAACTTCGTCCGGTACAAACGGCTTAGAAATATAATCCGAAGCTCCTTTCTTCATTGCCTTTACTGCGGTGGTTACATCGGCATAACCCGTCATCAGCACCACCGGAACATACGGGTTTGCTGACTTTAACTCAACCATCAGTTCAATTCCGTCATTGTCCGGCAACCGCAAATCACACATAATCAAGTCAAAATCTGTTTTTTTAGCCAGATTTTTAGCATCGGTTGCGGAATAGGCTGTAGAAACGGCATAATTATTCTTAGACAGAAAATTACCTACCATTTTACAAAAGGCAATATCATCTTCTATCAATAAAATCTTTTTCATTAGGTTAGCTTAGGTTTTAGCTAAAATAAGGGATTCTATTGAAACTTTTCTTAAAATTTATTTAAATAAAAAAGAGGCCGTAGTGCGGGGCCTCTTTTTAGAGCAGTTAATTTAATTGGGGGTTTATTACTACTTACTTAACTTAACCAATTCTTTTTTGTCTTTAAACCTGTTCTACTTTTTATAAATACAAAATCGTACCAATTTATCTTGAAAAACATAAAAAGCACTTGAATATTAGGAAAATCAAAGGCTTTCATTCTTTTATGCATTAACATTGAAAAAAGAATAATGTGAAAAATGTGTGGCTTTTTTGAGAAAATGTGTGTAAAAAGGCAACAAAAAATCCCAAGCTTTCACTTGGGATTTTCTATTTATTCCGGATCGTTCATTTTAAAACCCTCCATAAATTTTGTAGTATAATTTCCGTCCACATAATCCGGTTCATCCATCAATTGGCGGTGAAACGGAATGGTAGTTTTAATTCCTTCAATATAAAACTCATCCAAGGCACGTTTCATTTTGCTGATGGCCTCCTCCCGGGTTTGTGCAGTTGTAATCAGCTTAGCAATCATCGAATCGTAGTTTGGCGGAATTGTATAACCGGCATATACGTGCGTATCTAAACGAACGCCGTGACCGCCCGGAGCATGAAGCACCGTAATTTTTCCCGGCGAAGGACGAAAATCATTATAAGGATCTTCCGCATTGATCCGGCACTCGATAGAATGCAACTGCGGCAAATAATTTTTACCTGAAATCGGCACACCGGCTGCCACAAGAATTTGTTCTCGAATCAAATCGTAATCAATAACCTGTTCTGTAATCGGGTGTTCTACCTGAATACGTGTATTCATCTCCATGAAGTAGAAATTGCGGTGCTTATCCACCAAAAACTCCACTGTTCCGGCTCCTTCATATTTGATGAACTCGGCTGCTTTTACGGCTGCTTCGCCCATTTTTTCACGCAATTCATCTGTCATGAACGGAGATGGTGTTTCTTCCGTTAATTTCTGATGACGACGCTGAACTGAACAATCTCTTTCTGATAAATGACATGCTTTTCCATACGCATCACCAACTACCTGAATTTCGATATGTCTTGGTTCTTCGATCAGTTTTTCCATATACATCCCATCGTTTCCAAAAGCTGCGGCGGCTTCCTGACGGGCACTTTCCCATGCCTTTTCCAGTTCGCTTTCCTTCCAGATGGCTCTCATTCCTTTTCCACCACCACCGGCTGTTGCCTTCATCATGACCGGATAACCAATTTCTTTGGCTACTTTTTTGGCTTGCTCAAACGATTCTAAAATTCCGTCAGAACCAGGTACACAAGGAACTCCCGCTGCTTTCATGGTTGCCTTTGCCGTGGCTTTGTCTCCCATTTTTTCAATCATTTCCGGTGAGGCACCTATAAATTTGATCCCGTGCTCCTGACAGATTTTTGAAAACTTAGCATTTTCTGATAAAAATCCATACCCCGGATGAATTGCATCTGCATTTGTAATTTCTGCTGCGGCAATAATGTTTGACATTTTCAGATAAGAAAGATTACTGGGTGCAGGACCAATACAAACTGCTTCGTCTGCAAATTTCACGTGCAGGCTTTCAGCATCTGCCGTAGAATATACTGCCACGGTTTTAATACCCATTTCTTTACAGGTTCTGATGACACGCAATGCGATCTCTCCGCGATTGGCAATTAATATTTTTTTAAACATATTTTTTAAATTAGATAATTAGACAAGGTGTCAATTAGACAATTAAAAAGATAGAAATACTTCTAACTCCTAACTTCTAACTTCTAACTTTTTATGACGGATCTACTAAGAATAAAGGTTGATCAAATTCTACCGGAGACATATCATCTACAAGTATTTTTACAATTTTTCCGGAAACTTCCGATTCAATTTCATTGAACAACTTCATCGCTTCAATCACGCAAACCGGATCTCCTTTGGAGATAGTTGCACCAACTTCAACAAAAGGAGCTTTATCCGGAGCCGGTTTTCTGTATAATGTTCCGATCATGGGTGACTTAATGGTCACATATTTTGAATTGTCCTCAGCCGGTGAAGCGGCAGGAGATGCGGGTGCGGCTGGTGCAGGAGTAACCGGAGCCACAGGCTGCATCATGGGTTGCATAGGCTGGGAAGCAGGATAATGTTGAAAATAAGACGCTTCAGCGGCTCCGGCTTCTGTTGTTTTAATGGTGATTTTAAAATCATCCATTTCTAATTTTACTTCAGTAGCACCCGATTTTGCTACAAACTTGATTAGGTTTTGAATTTCTCTAATATCCATGATATCTTTCGTTTAGTTTAGTTTTATTTTTTGTCGTAAGCCCATTTTAAATAGATGGAGCCCCAAGTGAATCCGCCTCCAAAAGCGGCAAAAATCAGGTTGTCCCCTTTTTTAAACCGGTGCTCAAAATCGCTCAATAATAACGGTAAGGTAGCCGATGTGGTATTTCCGTATTTTTCAATATTGACCAATACTTTGTTTTCATCAACACCCATGCGGCTTGCAGTTGCATCAATAATCCGTTTGTTGGCCTGATGAGCCACCAACCAATCCACGTCATCATGGGTAAGGTTGTTTCGTTGCATGATTTTTTCACTCACGTCGGCCATTCCGGAAACAGCATATTTAAAAACGGTTTTTCCGTCCTGAAAAACAAAATGCTGTCTATTTTTCACCGTTTCTTCAGAAGGAGGGAGAATAGATCCTCCCGCATCAATTTTAAGAAATTCACGCCCGATTCCGTCACTTCGCAGGTATTCATCCTGCAAGCCGAGCCCTTCATCGTTAGGCTCAAAAAGAACGGCACCTGCACCATCTCCAAAGATAATGCAGGTTGCACGGTCAGTATAATCTATAATAGACGACATTTTATCGGCTCCAATCAAAAGTACTTTTTGGTATCTTCCGGACTGGATATAGGCCGCTGCCGTTGACATTCCGTAAAGGAAGCTTGAACACGCCGCCTGCAAATCATAGGCAAATGCATTGGTTGCTCCTATCTGAGTAGCTACATACACCGCTGTGGAAGCAACAAGCATATCGGGGGTAGCCGTGGCTACAATCACTAAATCAATTTCCTTCGGATTAACGTTATTTTTTTCTATTAAATTCTGGGCAGCTTTTATAGCTAAAAAAGAAGTTCCTTTTCCTTCTTCTTTCAATAATCTTCTTTCTTTGATCCCCGTTCGCGTGGTAATCCACTCGTCATTGGTGTCAACTAATGTTTCAAGCACTTGGTTTGACAACACAAAATCAGGAACATAAGCACCCACTGCGGTTATGGCGGCTGTTGTTTTACTCATAGGGTTTGATTGTTTTTCTTTTCCCGTAAAGGTTAAAAGAGGTGGAAATTACAAAAAAAAATCTAAACTTAATTGTTTTGGAAAGGCTTATTTTATTAAAATACAGGTATAACAAAAAAACTCCCACAAGGTGAGAGTTTATCTATATACGATAAGAAAGTACTAAGCAACAGCTTCTGTTTTATCAATTACTACTTGTCCTCGGTAGTACATTTTACCTTCATGCCAGTAAGCTCTGTGGTATAAATGTGCTTCTCCTGTTACCGGGCAAGTTGCAATTTGAGCTGCAGTTGCTTTATAATGAGTTCTTCTTTTGTCTCTTCTGGTTTTCGAGGTTTTTCTCTTTGGATGTGCCATTTTACTATATTATTTATCCGTTAATAGTTTTTTTAATTGATCCCAACGCGGATCGGTTTCTTCTTTTTTTGTTTCTTCTTTTTTCGCTTTGACTGCCAGTTGCTCTAATTTTTCGATTGCTTCCGATTTCAATGTTCCGTCTTTTACACCGGGATGAACTCTTTTTAACGGAACCGAAAGCACAATCATTTCATAGATATACTGTGACACATCCACCTGATGTTCTCCGTGCGGAAGTATCAGCAACTCTTCATTTTCGTCATTAAAAGCATCTCCAAACTGCACCACCACATCTATTTTTCCTTTTACAGGCAAATCAAACGGCTCTCCGGTCAGGTCACAGGGAACATGTACTGTTCCTTTGTGTTTAAAATGCAATTCGAGCATAGTTGTTTTTTTTTCTAAAACAACCTGTACCTTTACATCACAGCTTTCAAATTCATCGTATTCGAAGCGATCAAAGAACGTTTTATCTATTTGATAGTCAAATTGATGTTTTCCCTGCTTTAATCCGATAAACGGGATTAAAAATTCATTAGATACTTTCATCTCCACAGCAATTTGTCCCAAAAATTTGGTTTGCAAAGATATAAAATTATCGCAAATCCAAGACAGTTATAAACATTTTTTTGTTTAAAACTGTTTTTCCTTCGTTTTCAAAGGTTTTTCCGTGATTTGGGCATGGTCAATTCTCGCTTTGTATATATCAATAGCCAAATAAACGGCTTCTTTGAACGAATTAAAATCTGCTTTGTTTTTTCCTGCAATCTCAAAAGCCGTTCCGTGATCCGGTGATGTTCTGATTTTATTTAGTCCGGCAGTATAGTTCACACCACTTCCGAATGAAAGGGTCTTAAACGGAATCAATCCCTGATCGTGGTAACAGGCAATTACGGCATCAAATTTTTCGTGCATATCATTCCCAAAGAAGCTGTCTGCCGCATAGGGCCCAAAAACAAATGTGCCGGCATCAAATAATTTTTTAACCGCAGGTCGGATGATTTCATCGTCTTCCTTACCGATTACTCCATTGTCTCCACAATGCGGATTCAGTCCTAAAACAGCAATTTTAGGCTTTCCTATTTTAAAATCCTGAATAAGGGTTTGCTTAACCGTTGCTATTTTTTGCATGATCAGTTTTTCAGTCAAATGCTTCGCAACTTCTGTTACCGGCACATGATCGGTCAATAACCCAACCCTGAGCGATCCGCTGACCATCAGCATAAGAGCATCTCCTTCCAGTTCCTGGTTTAGATAATCGGTGTGACCCGGAAATTTAAATTCTTCCGATTGAATGTTATATTTGTTTACAGGAGCGGTTACCAAAACATCAACCACACCCTCTTTCAAAGCTTTTACAGCCGCCGCAAAAGACTTAACAGCATAGCTCCCTACAATGTCATTGGCTACACCATATTCCAGATTAAAACTGTCTTTCCAGAGGTTAAAGACATTGATTTTTCCGGGAACAATCTGATCCAATTTATCTATTCCGTGGAGCGTTGCCGTAGAGTCAAAACTTTTCCGGAGGTAAGAAAGCATTTTTACATTGGCAAAAATTACCGGCGTGCAAAGTTCCAACATTCTTGAATCTTCAAATGTTTTAAGAACCACTTCGCTTCCAATTCCGTTTAAATCTCCGATTGAAATTCCTACGAGAATATTTTCTGCTTTTTTAACCATGACAAGACGTAATTTATTGCTATTTTTGAAGTGCAAATTTAAGAAAATAAAACCACAAATGTTTACCGGCATTATAGAAACTCTCGGAAGAATAAAATCCATCGAAAAAGAGCAGGAAAATGTTCACTTCACGATCACCTCCAACATCACTTCCGAGTTAAAAATTGACCAGAGTATTGCTCACAATGGCGTCTGTCTGACCGTTGTAGCCATTAACAACAATGATTACACGGTTACAGCTATCCAGGAAACTTTGGAAAAGACCAATTTAGGGTCATGGAAAAAGGGCGATTACGTCAATCTGGAAAGAGCAATGAAACTGGGTGACCGGCTGGATGGCCATATTGTGCAGGGTCATGTAGATCAAACCGGCACATGTATTGCGGTAAAGGAAACCGGCGGAAGCTGGTCTTTTACGTTTCGTTATGATGCCGCTTTGAATAATGTGACAATTGAAAAGGGCTCCATCACCGTAAACGGAGTAAGTCTGACCGTTGTAAACTCAAAAGTAAACGAATTTAGCGTCGCTATTATACCCTACACATACGAACACACGAATTTCCATTCGATTGCAGAAGGCACGGTGGTTAATTTAGAATTTGATGTGATTGGAAAATATGTTTCGCGTTTAAGCGGACTGAGGAAATAAAAGCAGACAAAAAACGCTGAATTACTTCAGCGTTTTTTTATAATTTGACGGTTACTGTATTTATAAAAAGCAAACAATAATCCGAGTAATAACAAAAGAACAATGCCCCCGTCTATAGGCAGACCCGGTGGTGGCGGTGTTGGCGGTGGCGGTGTCTGGTTAATCGCCGGAGCAGAAGCATAAGACGTTACCGAAACCATTCCTGTAAAGTATCCCAATAGGGCAATTAAAAACTTATTTGGAACAATTCTCATAGGGTGTAAATGTAAATAAATTTTTTCTTTAACAAAATATTTTGACAAATAAAGTAAAAATCTCAGTAAAACAAAAACTATGCTGTTGTTTTTTTGGCCTTATCCTGTAAAAATCAAAAATCATCGGCAAAAGTACATTTTTTTTGAATACTTGTTCTATTTCAAAATTATATTAACGTAAAATGTTTGCTTTTGGTTTGTGAGGAGAAGATTTTTTTACAAAAAGTGTCTGTCGGACTTCAAAGAAAAAAAACAAACCCAACAGAATCTAAATCCTTCCATACAATATAAAGAACTATAATCAATCATAATAAAAACAATCCTAAGCTGTTTTGACAACGGAAGTACAAACGCCTCAGCCGAATCTTTCAATGCAAAAACCAAAGCCTTCAGAAGCAAATTTAGAGGGATCAAAAATATAGAATTCTTCCTCTTCAGACTAACTAATTTACATGCTTAATTCTCCAAGTCCACAGGTTTTGGACTTGGTCCCTTATATGGATTATAAACTGTGCTTTCCATATCAATAAAATGTTTCAGCTAGGTTTCAGTTAATAAAAAAAGCACTTACAAAATGATGTAAAGTGCTTTAAATACTGTGGGACCACCTGTCCCGATAGCTATCGGGAGAGTCAGGTGCTTTTATATAATTCTAAAAGTTTAACCACAATTTCAGGGTATTTTTTTAAATTTTCAATGTAAACCTTACTCTTCATCCTTTTAATGTGCTTTTCAATTTTTAAGGCTTGATTAACATCAACACAATCAATACTCAGGTATAAAGTCCAATCATTACAGAATGAAGAATATGTTTTGTCGTAAAAACCTGAATTGTGTTTGGAAATTCTATCAGTCAAATCAGATTGAGTGAAACCTGTGTAATAGGTGTTTTTTGAAGGGCTATATAATATATAACAATAAGGCATATACTTCATTTAATAAAAAAAGTGCCATTAAGGCACTTTTTGTGGTCCCACCTGTATTAGCTATAAAACACCAATAAATAGTAAATTGTAACAATAACTAGTGGTTAATGCTTATTTTTCATCTTTTTACAATTATACGGAATGATAAAGAGGTATAGGGGTTAGAGCATCGATTTCTAATATAGATAGAAAGTACTTATTATACTTCACTGACTAAATTCCGGTTGTATTTTGTGCTTGATATCTATACTTTCCTAATTAGATATCAAAAACAATTTTAAATCATTCATAAACGAATCAAAAAACTCACCTTCCTTATCAATAATTTTTTGAGGAATGAGCCCATTATAATCTACTAATTTAGGGCTATTATTCTCATTTAAAATGATATTTTCCGATAACAATTTCTCAAAATCTTTTCCTAAATCACTATTTACTTTAATATAACTAGTTAAATCATCAAAGTTGATATTTTCAGTATTTTTACTTTTTTCTCTTTTATACCTATCTACATTAACGGAAACTACGGCATAATTCTTTTTTTGTTCTGCACACTTCTCAGTTTGATTTTTACTCAATAAGAATCTTCCGTTCTCATCCCATTTTGATTTTACTTCAATGTAATAAACAGGATTTCCATTTTTATAAATTATGAAATCTTGCCCGTTTTGTTCCTCTCTCTTTATGAGTTTTTCATCTTTGTCTGATGCTAAAAGTTCAATTGTTTTGGCTAACTCTTTGTCTAGCTGATTTTCAATCAAGTCTTGAATTTTAATACCGACCTTCTTTATGTAATCAGTATGTTGTTTTTGCCTTGCTTCTTCTTTTAATTTTTCATTTCCTTTTTTAATAAGTTCCTCCAAGTCTTCAATCTCTGATAATTTTCCCAATAACTGTATCTTATCAGATGATTTTGAAAGTATTGAAAACAAACTATTTCTTGTTTGATCATCTTTAAATTTTGATAATAAGATCTCTTCTTTCTCTTTATTCAATTTTGTTAACCACTCGCCCCATTTTGAATCCGCTTTTGATATATGGTCTATAAGATCTAATAATAATTCAAGTAATTCTGGACTATTATCATTCTCTAAAACATTTTTATATAATTCTTTACCTCCTAAAAGAATATCTTCAATTTCTTTTCCTAATGTATTTGCTATAATAGAATCCTGATGTTGTAGATATTTTTCAAAATTTGATATAACCAAATCATTAAAAATGTCTCCTCCAGTGATTTCATTGTATTTATTCTTAAAGTCCAAATCTAAGACCTTATCAATCTTTAGCTCTTTAACACTACATAATTTATAGGACTGAGCAGGATAACATTCTAGTTTATCTAATAAATTTTTCTTAAGCTCTGGTGATTCAAATAAAATTGAGACAAATTTCTCCAATTGAGGTAGATATACTTTTATAGAATTTCCATCTTGATTCCTTAGATCTAAAACAAAAAGTCTGGCTAACAATTTTATTTGGCTATCATATTGCAAAATAGATGTAGGACTGTTGAGCTTATTCTCAGTTTTCTCTAATTTATAATATTCTAATAAGAAATCACTTAATTCAATATTTATTTTAGTTGTTTTATTCAATCCAATAAAATAGTTTAGCCATTTTATCAAGGAATGATATCTCGTTTTCCCTATTGAGGTTCCTTCATATTTATCAATTTCACTAAATAAGGAAGTACAAAAATTATTGATGTGTTCTTTATAATGTTCCCGTGTGTATTCTTGAATATTATTGATTGAGTAGAAATCATTGAGTAGATATGTAGAAGAAACTTCTGCATTAAGATTATCCATTATTAAGATTAGATCTTCTTCAATTTTATCCCAACGCCTTAGGTCTTTATAAGACATAAATTGCTTGTGAATATTCGGAATGACTCTATGTTTATTGAGTAGTTCGATATTATCAGATATTAGCTCAATTAGTTTTAAATAACTGACCTTGTCAAGAATTTTATCGTATTGAAGTTCTGTTTTAATTTCAATCTTCTTCAAAATCTCTTCTAATCCAATTTTAATGAATCCAAAATCACCCCACTCATTCACAAGCTTACATAAGTATATATATTTGTCAAACGAAGGTAAATTATAAAATTGTGCTACTACATTGTATACTGATCTAAGTTCTTCTATATTATATTTCAATATTTCTTCATTAAAGAAATGAATTCTTGAAAGACTTGTTAAAGATCCATCTTCTAATTTGATTCTTTCCAACTCTTTATAAAAAGAAATAAAGTCAGATTTTAGCTCATCTAAGAAACAGTTATTTGCTAGTTGAATATTGGCAAATGGTAAAATATCTAATTCAATGTTTTCTGAGATATGTCGTTTTACTAATTCAAAAGAACTTCTTAATATTTCTTTATTCAAATTTACATCTGATTCAAGTTCAATATTCTTTGCTTCAAGAAATATTGAACTCCGTTTCTCATTAGGTCTAAAGTTTTTAGAATGGATGATAAAATTAAAACCAATATTTTCTGTTCCAATTAATGGATAATACAAGAACAGCTTTGGAAACTCATGTAGATCATCAATACTATTGGGTAGAATGATTTTAATATCGTTTTCTTTAAAAGCTATAAAATCAAACCTCTGAGGCTTACCATTAATATCAAGGGATAAACCATTTTGCTTACTATTTTCTAATCTGCTGAAAATAGCTTCTTGCCCATCTACAATTATTTCAACTCTTTGTAATTTTTCATTAAAAATGAACACATAAGGTAATACGCTTGGAATATATTCAATCATTTCCTCAATATATTTCTCTGTGTTCTGAGATCTTTCATATAAAAATGATGTAGTTTCTTTATGAGTATCTAAACTAAACTTATTGTCAGCACAAATATTCCTTGCCTCTGTATCTTGTGCTTCTATTTTTAGTATTAAGCTATCAATATCTATAGCTTCTCTATTAATTTTAAAATCATTCAGTTCCTTAATACCATTGTCTTCAGTTTCTACACTACCAAATATGCTAAAATTTTTTCCATAAATATGAGTAGTTAAAAAGCCAGTTCCATATTGACCAGTATTTTCTGTATTGTCTCCAAATGTTTTATCACTCGTTTGCTTGATAAGACTTGACAACGAATCTTCATCAAAGGGCTTTCCGTTGTGTTCAAACTTTAAGCTTCCATTTTGTTTGTATATTTTTATGATAGTATCATTCTGCTTTGAAAGATCCAAAGCATTTTGAAATAACTCCCAGATAGCTCTTTTAGTAGCTAATTCAGGGTCTAATTCACGAATCGCTGTATATATTTTTTTAGCGTGTTGTGCAAAATCTTTTTTACGAGATTTTTTGTCATAGCTTGTTTGTTGAGTACTCATTGTAGAAAGTATTTAAAAATTCTAATGTCTACATTTATTGATATTGTTTTCATTTATTTGTAATGTCAAATAGATTATTTCCCTACTGATTGACCAATATATTTTGATGGACATTTGTACAAACTATAGTCAATATAACAGCCATCATATTCTAAGAGTTTTAGAATCACTCTATGAAAAAGCACTTCATAAACCCTACTATAGATTAAATCATCATGAGCCCTATTTTCATCAGAATAGTCTCTGGAAGCATGAGCCATTTTGTTTCTTAATGCAATCGCTTCTTTTTCAGATTTTCCAATTTCAATCCCTGTTGAAGATAAAAAATGATTCATCTTTTCATTCACTCCTTTTCTGAATGCTCCACTAATCTTATTTAATATAATTTCTCCGCCTTTTAAGGAAGATAATTTATTTTTAAGCTCTTTTAATTCTGCTCCTATTAACGTTAAATATTCATTTTGTGGTAAATGTTCGTTTTTGTAATCAGACTTTTGCTTAAGATATTTTTCTACTATTATTTCTAATGCACTTGCTAAGATTGGCAAATTAGCTCCAAGAGGAGTTCTTCTAGCGATCCAGTATCTTGATAATGCCTCGTCAAGTGAAATTTCCCTTCTTAACTCTAAATATTTAGGTAATAATTGATTCAATAACCAAGAGAAGTTTCCCCATTCATATTGAAAGTTAAATTTGATTGGAGGCATTGAGTATGCTGATTTTTTATTATTGACAGTTTCAAGATTTGATTCTATTAATACATCATCATTCACAAGGGTATAACCGATATGTTTAATCTCATTACCCAACAAAAACGAAATAAAGTGGCTTATTCCTGCTATTAGATTTTCATTGACCTCATTTATTTTATTACGAAATTCCAGACATAATCCATATTGATCTTGTAAAAAAATTTCAGGAACTTTCGCTACGATAAATTCTATTTGAGGAAGTTTTACAACTGCGTAATCTTTAGACGAGGAGCTACCAATAAGATCTTCTATTGACTCATCATATTCATCGATCCCCACTCTTATTTTCTTTTGAGAAGCTTTTCTAAAAGTTCTTTCTATAAAATGAGCATCTATTTTATTACATAGGAACCAATCAAGCCGAGTGAGTTTTTCTTTTTTATCCGGATGTTGTGAAAATTGGATCCTGAGCGAATCTAAAGTCAATCCTCCCTCTGTAAAATAACTTTTACCTGTTATTTGCAAAGAGTTTGTATGAAAAGTCGTTAGAAAGCATTCCTGTAGTTCAATATTATTACCAGAAAAATCAACACCTGTAATTGTCTGCCCTTTTACTATATTTCCTTTCTCAACAAAATGTATCTCGTTATTCTTTTTAAAGTCTGAAATATTCCCACATATCTTTCCTCGCAATCGAAACTTCTCATCTCGCCATATCTCAATAATGGTATCATCAGAAAATCCCCAATTTGACTGCTCAAATTTCAATTTATTTATTGTTATGGGAAAATTTGAAAATTCCCATTCCAAATATGGTAAATATATATTGTCTCTCATTCTAATTTAACTAACCCAGCAAACTGATCTTATATTTATCTACTTCCTTTGCCCAGTTAGCATTATTTAGAACATTGGTATATGGGTCTTGTATCATTGTAGGGATATAATTCTCGTCTTTTATTTTATCTCTATTGACGAGGTATAGCCAATAAGAATCTTTTTTTTGCTTTGCTACAAAGAACTCATTTCTAGACCAGAAAAAATAAGGAACCTCTCCTTGATATGATTTGACCTCTATGAATCTATTATATTCATCATCAGTTTCAGAATTGTAAGAAAGAATATCGAACCCTTCATTTGCTATATATTCAGCAACCCAATTGACATCTTTTAGATTATTCAACCTTATTGTTTCAAATGCTAATACAAATATTTCAGCTTCTTCGCCATTTATCTGTTGTTGTCTGATAGACATATCCAACTCTTCTATTCCTATCTTTCTTTTTTTTATTTCAGGGAGAATTGACTTGTCAAATAACTTTTTATATCTACCATTTATAATATAATTCTTGATCTCAGGGGTAGGATGTGGGTATATGATCTCAAAATCGATTAATAATTGTTTAAAGTTAGAAAACCTAAACCCAAAGGCATTATTCCTTATTTGAATTGAATTATAGATGACATCATACGCCAAATGTTTTGATGAAAAAATATTCAATACGTCATTGTCTTCTTTAAAAGCCAAAAGTAGGATCTCATTGAACTTATCAGACATTTGTCGAATACTATTCAGCGAGTGCTTTATTGCTTCACATACACAAATGTTCTCATTATCATCCAAATAAAGTAATTCTATTTTGAAAGCCAAATGTATACACCCATCAAAAATTGTTCTACCATCTATTGACCTGTTATAGAAGAAATCCACAATATCATTTTCCTTTAATTCTCGATCTTTCACAAGATTTAAAAGCTCATAAAAATACTGTGGCGAACCCAGATTATTATATTTTCTAAGATCTTTGAGCATAACTAGTGATTAGATCTTTGATCAGGTCGGTTTCATCATTATCATTAATTCTACCGAACAGAGGAATATCATCATTAATTATTTGTTCCATTCTTTCAACTTTTTGTCTTAATCGATAATTGATGATCTCATCAATAGAGTGATTTGAAACGACATAGTAGTAATTAGTTTCAGTATTTGCAGGAAGACCAACCCTGTGTATCCTATCTTTTGATTGAATAAAATTTGATGCATTATAGTCTCTCTCTAAATATATTGCATTATGACATCCTTTATGTAAGGATATAGATTCAGCAACAGAGAATGGGTTTGCAATAACCACTGGAAATTCAGAATTATTGGGGTCGTTGAACTTAGATATAGTGATCTCTCTATCTGTCTGAGGTATCTCCCCGATCAATAATTTAGTATTGATACCATTATTCTCTAAATATTCCTGAAGCTCCTTTGCATTTTGAATGAATATAGTCCATATGATAACTTTTCCATTCTCAGGAAGGATTTTTTCTTTTATAAGGTCTAAAATTGCAATGAACTTACTTGGTGTTTGTAATTCTGAATATTTCAATATCTTATTGAAAAAATCTGAATCATCTATAAATTCCTCACTATAGTCTAAGAATTTATAATTAGGATCCGTATCCCATTTTTCTTCTCCAATTTGTAACGAATCCTTTAATGTCTTTGATAATAATGCAGGATTAGTAGAAGCTTGCCTCAATCGTATCAATTTTGCCCTGTTCAAAATATCCTTTACATCTGCTGAAGGATTTTTTCTAAACTCATCAACATATTTATTCTCAATGAAATCATAGATTTCACGCTGTTTATCATCCATAGAGATCTTTATCACTAATTCCTTAACAGGAGGTAATTTCAGATCATCTTTCTTGATCCTAATAAAAAAAGGCGAAATATTATCTTTTAACTGTTGGACTCTTTCACTATCTGGCGAAGCATTTCTTGTTAGATCCTCTAAATTCTGATAATGGAACTGTAATATCTCTTTATATTTGAATGGATAAATGAACTTGTACAGATTGAATATATCTTGATAACCATTGGGAATTGGAGTTCCTGTTAAGATAACTCTTGCAACAGCTTCTTTAGAAACTTCGGTAACACTTGTTCCCCAAACTCCTTCGTGATTCTTTATTCTATGAGCCTCATCGACAACGACCATTGTCTTATTCTTCTTCAAGAAATCTATAATCTCTTTTTGCAAAGAAGGTACGCCTCCGTGATAAACTAAAGTTACTTCTGCTGGATTAGCCGAATATAGATGTTCGATCTTCTCTTTTCTGCTTATGCTCATATCTCCTGAAAGCCTTTGGAATGATGTACTTCTTCCAAAACAATCAACATATTCATTCTCCCAAGGTGCAAATGAAGATAATGGACCGATGACCATCAATTTATCTACACGTTTTGGATCGTCATCGGGAAGATTTTTTAAATAAGCATATGCACCATACACGATAGATGTCTTTCCTGCTCCAGGTACTGCAAAATTACAAGCGTTTTGAGCAAATGCTAAATGGAATGATGAAAGTAATTGTAGGTCGTATAAAGTTCTTTTCAATTCCGACCTTACTATAGATTGGAATTGATCAAAATCTTGAATAAGATCAGGATATTTGTCAAATTCATTGTTCCTTATCGATTTTGCCTTTTCTGAAAAAACTTCGAATTGTTTGATCTCTCTATTATAATTGGATACCTCATCTATAGTAGATTCTGATAAATTTTGCTGTATTCCAAATTTTGACAAGATACCTTTTAATTCCTGCAAAATTGAAATTTGGTTCTCTTCTCTAAACGGAATAAAAAAAGCATTATCCTTTATAAAGTATTTAAGTCTTTTAAGAGATAACATCAACCTTTTGTTTTTGGACAATAGGTCTATATCTCCTTCTATTTTGAAATGAGGAACTTCTGTATCGTTTATAATATCAATTAAAACATTTATCATTATAGAGCCTTATGAATGTTATATCCTAAAGACTGTATCTGTTTCGTTTTAGCTTTAACATTTTCGATCTCAGTTTCTGGTATCTTATCCGTGTCAATTTCATCCAAGAGCCTAATAATATGATCTAAGACCTTTGATGGCGATTTTTTTTGAAGTGTGTCAAAGACCTTATTTCCTAATTCTTCTACTAAATTTTGGACTTCATCAGAAGCAAAAGCTTTATGTCCTGTTTTTATTGCTTCAAATGTTTGTGTTGCACGTTTAAGTAATTTTTCAGGCTCGTCAGCGGCTTTATTATATCCTATTTGATATTTATGATCTTTTAAATTCTCTAAAAAATTATTATCTCCATTCTCATCATTTGCACTCTTGAAAAATTCTTTATCTCGTGCATTTAAGTGAGCTTCTAGATTTGAAGAATCAAAATCGATGTCGGCTTCTTCAGGTAAGCTATCTTTTATCTCAAAATGTCTACCTTTAAAGCTATCCCATATCTTTTTATCTCCAAAAAAATGCTTATCTCTATTACCATCGGCAATATCTCTAAAGATCTTTCCGTCATAATGCTGTCTAATTCGGATATAATCGAAAGCAATATCTCTTAGATCGTCTACATCTAAATTCGTATAGCCATCAAAAGCTTTATTGCTCTCTTTATCATAGAATGTATTCAACCATTTTTGAAGTGATAAGAATTGATCTTCTCTATCATCTAATTGGGTATATATCCCATCATATTCAAGATAGCTTAGGTAATCATCCATTACAGCGATGGTGCTTAGATATTTCCTGATCTCAGAATTAGATTCCCCCATCCAATCAGCAATTTTGTTGATCGCAACATCATCTAATTCTTTTATATTGATTTCAGATAATTTTGTAAGCCTTAGATATATCTCCTTAGCTTTTATGTATTTTTCTGTCGCATTATAACCCAATTTCTCATCTTCCCCCATTTGGAAGGATGTTTCAAGTTTTTCTATTTCGATAGGGTTTTCCTCGACAGTTATCGGTAATACAACAGCTTTAAAATAATCAAATTTGTTTGGGTATTTTGAATCTGTCTGAATCTTATTTAAAAGCATCGCACGTCTATTCCCGTCGATGATAATCCCATCTTTGGTAATGATCCCAACCTTTTGTTGACCAACTTCAGATATGTTCTTTAACGTTTTATCATTTCTACCACTATTTGAATCCCACAGAAGTTTTTCTATTTTTATTTTACCTTCAGATGTTTCTGGATCTATTGATTGTCCTTGTTTTTCTAATGACTTAGTTCTACTTAATATCCTGCCATTATATTTGTTATAAACAAGAAGGTCCAATGGAATTAAATACACTTCCATAGAATCTAGTTTTCCCATCCAAGGGATTTCCATTTTACCAAAAGGATTTTTTTTGTCTCTGTCAACAATCTCTTGTATCTTTTGGATTCGTACAGCTTTATCCATACTTTGATATTATTTCTGATTAACTTTTGAAGAGATCTTATTTACAGCATATAATGCGAAAAGCTGAGAGATAGGAACTTTCTCTTTATTTTTAAATATAACTATTTCATCTTGTTCAAACAGTTCATTTGGGCACCCTACACTTTCTATGATCTCAGGTATCTTATCAATCAACAGTGTGGGTTCTAATAAATTATCGATACAAACCTGTTTTTCATACATTCTTTGTAATTGGGTTCTATTACCTATTTTTTCTGAAAAACCATTATTTATTATTTCAATGAACCTTTTTCCTCCATCTATATTTTCAACTAATGGCTCGATCTTCTTATAAAATCCATTGTTTATCTTTTGTACAGGGAATCCCTCTCCAGTACCGTACTGTATCGATGTATACCAATTATCTTTGGCCTTGGAATTAGTATCTATGTCATAGTTTGATAATGTTACGGTCATATTCCCATGCTTTATAGGGTGTCTTCTGAATCTTGCACCTTTATTCTTTACAGGAGGATTATCAAATGTTTTTAAACCAAATGTATTAAGGTTAGGAACATTCTCTAAATTAGGAATTGATCTCACATTCAGTGAGCTATCGGCTTTTATCTTCAATTCCTTTAGGGTCATTTTTGCAAATGCTCTACTTACCGAACAACAAACAGCATTTCCAACTAGCCTCCATTTTGTATTCTCAGATCCAATGAATTGGTATGTTATGGGAAATCCCATAATGATAGCAGCTTCTCTAACCGTAGGAAGTCTAAATTCTCCATTACCACTTCTTTCTATTTCAGATTTATAAATGATAGATTCTCTGGAATTAGCGATCTTAGTAGCTGTAATAGTTCGGCTTGGTTTATCTTCATTTTCGGGAAAAGACATCTTTCCCATATAAGGATGATTAATTTTCCAGTATTTAGAGAATTTCCATTCAACTTCATACACTCCCGTATCATAAAAATGATCCGTTACTTGACTCTGTTTTATACTCAGATTATATTGCAGATCGGAAATATCATTATTATTCTTTTCACTAAAAGGAGAAGGGAAATTTTCTTTTATTATTTTGAGGCTTTTGTATAATGGTAGATTTGACTTTGTTGTTTTCTTTGCTTGATGAGTTTTCGCAGGAATGATTAGTTTTTTCTTTTTTATAACCTCACCTGCTATTAGTCTAATTCGAGATTGTATTGCACCATAATCAGCAGAATTTATACTTATTGTATTATCAAGTAGGTCAATAGCGATTTTATGAGGGCTGATCTTATGGGAAGTAGCCCACTCTGAAAGTCCCAGATCTTTAAAAGTGTATGAAGGTTGAAGGTATCTTTTAGAATTAGTGACATTTTCCATAAACCAAGCTTTTAATCTAGAATTAGGTTTATGTTTTTTTACTGCAACAATTTTTAAAAATGTTTCAGTCAACTCTACTCCAAGAGATTTGTCTGCTTTTCCTGATCTGTTCGAACTAGAGAAACTAACACAAGGTGGGCTACCAATTATAATGTCAGTATCGGGAATATTTAGAATCTCATCAATAGAACTTTTAAAATCTAAAATATTTTTAGACTCACAATTTAAATCGAAATTATGATTAAAGGTATCTACGGCAGGTTTCCAGTGGTCATACCCATATAAAATATCAAATCCCATTTGACGGAATCCTTCTGAGAAACCACCTGCACCACAAAAGAAATCTATAACTGTTAGTTGTTCATTTTTATCCATTAATACTTATGTCAATTATTTTATCCATAATACAATCTCACCTACACAATGTTTGATATTTTTCCTTATTTGGCATTCCCAAAAAATAAGGGAAGTCCATCCTGTCTCTTTCAATTGTTCAACTTTTCTAATATCACGTGCCTTATTTTTTAAGTATTTTTCTTCCCAAATTTTGTGTTTGATTTTGACAGCGGAAGATTACAATGAGGACATCTGTGCCAAAAACATCCATTTACGAAGACTGCAACCTTCTTACTTCGAAATGATATATCAGGTCTTCCTATTAAATCCTTTAAATATAAACTATACCCTCGTATTCTCGACTTTTCTTAAAATCAACTCTGGCTTAGTGTCTTTTGCCTTATTAGCACTCATCTCCTTCGATGTAATACTATTTTAGGGATAGGATTTCCCAATCACACAAATATCGTTTATCCTCCATTCTTGTTAAAGTCAATCTACTAAATCTCTTCTTAGAGAAGAATCTATTACCTCTGCAAGGTAATAAAATAAATACCTTAAACAAAAAAATCCTCATTTTCAGAGGATTTCAATTAATAAATAAAATAGAATCGTACTATTTCCAAGCAGGATTTTCTTCTCCTCTTGCGAGGTTTTGGCTTATTCTTATAACATTTGAACCGTTATCGTTCATTATGTAAATACCACTTCCTCCGTCATTATCACTATCTTTATTTGATTGGAACACAATTTTGGAACCGTCAGGATTCCAAGAGGCATCGCCTGTATAAGTATATTCATTTCCACTAGTGAAATTAGTTAGTTGTGTTTCATTACTTCCGTCCGTGTTCATTACAAATATATGTGAGTGATTCCCCATTTGAGCTTCAAAAAGGATTTTACTTCCGTCAGGAGAGAATTTCGGATTTTGTTCCCCATCCCCGATAAAACTATGATTTATCCGTGTAACATTCGAACCGT
Source organism: Bacteroidota bacterium (assembly GCA_023434025.1). Classification (GTDB taxonomy): domain Bacteria; phylum Bacteroidota; class Bacteroidia; order Flavobacteriales; family Flavobacteriaceae; genus Flavobacterium. The sequence continues at coordinate 129,807 of JAEYTL010000037.1, read as the reverse complement.
CAGAATTCATTATGTAAATACCACTACCTCCGTCATTATCACTATCTTTATTTGACTGAAAAACGATTTTAGAACCGTCAGGACTCCACGAAGCGTCTCCCGAGTGAACCCATTCGCTACCATTGGTAAAACTTGTCAGTTGAATTTCATTATTTCCGTCTGCATTCATAACAAATATATGAGAGTTGATTCCGATAAGTGCTTCAAAGAGTATCTTTGTTCCGTCAGGCGAAAACGTAGGATTTTGTTCTCCCTCTCCAATAAAGTTATGGTTTACTCTTGTAATGTTTGAACCGTCAGCATTCATTGTATAAATACCACTTCCACCGTCATTGTCCTTGCTCGTTTGAAACACAATTTTAGAACCGTCAGAACTCCACAAAGCATCGCCTGTATGGGCATTTGTGAAATTTGTTAATTGAGCTCCGTTACTTCCGTCAATGTTCATTACAAACAGATGATAATCATCACTGTTTCCGACAGTTCCCTGAAATAGAATTTTTCCGTTTTGTTCGACAGGGTCAGTGTTGGTATCAGGGTTTGAATCATCACTGCTACAACCTGTCAATACCGTCAGAGATAACAGGACTGACCCAAAAAGAAATTTTACATTTTTCATTATTATACTGGTTTAATTAGTTACTTATGTGTGTTTTTTCGTTCACATATTTTCAAATGGACTACATTTACAACAAGATATACTTCGTTCTCTATAATTTTAATTCTCTTAATGACAGTAAATTCATTTTAAGAGAAATCTTTATTCAAATCGAAAGTTTTAAGTTTGATTTTTGACGTTATCAGGACAGAAGCTTATTTTAAAGACTTGTCTTGATTATTAGATTTTACTTTGTGAAAAATAATATAGTCGCTAACCTTTAAATCTCCATTGTCTAAAAAGTAATAGATAGCGATATTTCCATTTTCTTCAACATATTCAACTCTATCCTTAAATTGTTTTACTTTACTTTCTGTTGTTCCAGTAATTGAGCTGGTCATTCTTGCAATATTTCCATTCAATACAATTTTCCTATTTATTCCTAATATGGAGTTTTCATAAACACCATCGTGATAATGATTTTCAGAGTCACAGGATATTGTTAAAACTAAAATGAACAGTAGTAGAATTTTTGCTTTCATAATTCTATTGTTTTAAGTTATTATCTCCTGAAACTCGGACATATCTTGCTTTACCTAACATTGGTACATTTACTATCAAATCTCCATCGACAGCATTGAATACTGCTTTTCCTATTTCTACTCTGTCAGGATATTGTTTACAGTCTATTATTTCTCCATTATATTTCACTTTATCACCGTTAATTATCAAATCCACTTTCGAATTAACATTAACCCCAAAGGTGTTTATATTTAGAGAATAAGAGCCGTCATGTTTATGATTTGTTGATGGACTACAAGAAATTATCAAGATTGACATTATTAGGAAGAATATTTTTGTTTTCATAGTCTTTTTATTTTTTACAAGTTTATAATCCATTATTAATATTTTTTTGTGGAAACCCGTAATCTTCATATAAAAACAAAAAAACAGGCTTGAAACGTTAGTCTCTACCTGCTTTTGAGGGGGTCGAATCCCTATCCACAAAGTAAAGCAACGCCCAAGCCCTTGACTTGAGCATTTTGCTAAACTTTTTCCTGTGGATTTTAAAATTTCGACCTTTCAAAAGCAAGAATCAGTTCGCGAAATGCGGTATGTTATTTTTTATATTTTCAGTTTATTCTTATATAATCTTGTTTTTTAGTACTGTAAAATTAGTGATTTTTAAATTGGTTTAAAACATTGATTTGTTGTTTTCAATCATTAAGCCAATCGTCCTCTTGTTTTTCACGTTTGAATATGCAGGTTTCTACAATCTTCTGACTGACTGCGTAACCCGTTTTATGATAGTATTCCCGTAAAAATTTATTGTCTGCCAATTCCTTTGTCCAATTGGTAATACTTTGTTCGCTTGCTCTGATTCTTCGGGCAGTATATTCTCTTTTGGCAAAATATGTCTTTACTCCCTGACTAATGGAATTATACTCTCCCCAAAGCAATTTTGCTCCTGTATTCATCTTGCTCGAATATATTTCGGGAGGAAGAAGTATTTCCCTGTTATCTCCTGACGGATTCTTAATTTCTTGTACTTTATCCGTTAAAGTATAAACTCGTTTCTCTTTGTATAAAAATCCTTTTTCAATCAGGTTTTTGTGGCAGTAGTTTATGATGTTAGGATGCAGATTAAGAATTTTACCAATCTCAACACCATTCATTGATACATATCCTCTTTTTTTACTCAAAGAGTAGTGCAGTCCCAAAATAATTTTTTCATTAAAGGACAAACCTGTATCCCCAAGGATATTTGCAGGAATTCGAATATTCAACTGCCTTTTATATTTACCTCTCATAAATAATTGTTTTTGTTTTTAAAGGGCAACTTTATAAATAACCCCAAAATATGATTTTCAAAACCACCTATTTTGGATTTCATATTAACCAAAAATGATTTTCATTTCAACCGATTATGGATTCCACTCCCACCAATCTTGTCCCTATATCTAATAAGCTATATAAACAGCTAAATAATGAATATTAAATAAAAAGGAAATGAGGACAATTTCTCAAAATTGTCCTGCTTTGCTCTCCTTTTTAAAAATTAACTTGCTTGTTCAAGGTATTTCAACATTAATTCGGCATTCTCATCCTCTGAAACCTTGATGTAAGAAGAAAACGCTTTCTCGGTTCTATGTCCCGTTATTTTCATAATTACTCTTGAAGGAACTCCTTTTTTAAACATATTGGTAGCAAAAGAACGTCTTGCAGTATGTGTAGTCATCAACTTATACTTTTTTAATGTTTCCTCAACACGCTCTTTTCCTTTGCTTCTTATTTTTAGGAAGTCTTCTTTTATTTCAGCGAGTTCTCCTACATCTTTTAAGTATCTATTCATCACCTGATTATCAAAAGATTTTGGAAGGCTGTTCGGTTGGTCTTTATATTTTCCCATAACTGCTTTTACCTCATCAAACAAAGGAATTGTTACCCATTCATCTGTTTTAATTGTTTTTAATTTTAACAACCGTCCGTCAATGATATTCTCCTTTTTAATCTGTGTAAAATCGCTGAAACGAAGTCCTGTATAACACCCAACAATAAACAAATCCCTAACCTGCTCTAATGTTTTATTGTTGTTCAAATCTAAATCAATGATTTTTTTAAGTTCTGCTTCCGAAAGATAGATGTTATTGACTTCTTCCCTCAAGGCACGAAAATTTTTGTTCTGATACTTTAAATTTATGTTGTATCCTTTCTCTGTGGCATCGTTCAGCATTACTTTCATTATTTTGATAACTCGACCAAAACCATTGGTAAGAAACCCTTGAATTCCTGTATAAAATTCAAGGAAATCGTAATAAAAATTCATATCGATAGTATTCCAATCCAATTTAACACGTGCATACTTTTCGTATTCTTTCAGCTTGTTAATCGTAGTTCGATACGTTTTAATAGTTCCTTCGTTTTTATGCTTCTTTGCGATTTCAAGATATAATTCTGCATATTCGAAAAATGAATACTGTATTTTGATTTCTTTTTCAGTTATCTGTCCTTCGTAAATCTGTTTGACGTAATTTACAGTTGGATCTTCTCCTGCAATTTGTAAATCACTTACAATATCTTCTACTTTTTTCCGTATTTTTCGGATAATAATATTCAAACGCTCCGCACTTGGATAGCCTCTTTTTATATTTTGGTTTTTATCGTCCCAGTATTTATCCTCTATATTTCTACTTGTTGTAAATAATACAACTCGCTTTTTATGAGTATAACGCAACATCAACATTGAAGAATTGCTTTTGATTTTCCTCTGATGTTGCGATTTGCTTAGTATAAATTTGAATGTTGCCATAATTTAATTGTTTAAAAATCCTACATATGTTTGTTGTGGTAACATTAGCCCTAATTACCGATGCAAGACAACGGTAGGTTAGGGCTAAATTTTTAAACAAATCAGAATGGCAAGTCATACAGATTTTCCATCAACTCAACAGATTTCCTACGCTTACTTTTTTGCGAAGAACTCAAATTTGTCCCATCGATGATTTCATTGAGTAGCTTTACGGCATTATCATTACTTACTCCCGATTCAAAGTTTTTAAGGGCAGTGTAAAGAATGTGAATCAAATCGCTCTTGACAGGAGTAATTTTCAATTCTGTTTTCAAAACAAGATTTTTCCTGTTGTTTAGCAGAAGTTCCTTACACTCATCAATAATAAAAGGAGTATCGTACAGGTCGATGAAGAAAAAATCAAAATTGAAGAACTGTTGTGCTTTCTCAAACTTTAATTCGTGTTTGATTAGATTTCCTTTCGGAAATTCCCCTTTGCTATAAGTCTTTTTTGATTTTGAATTAGCTACTGCATCATAAATCTTATAATGTAATTTACGTTTCGTATCTCCATACATTTTAAAATTAGGAGTAGCTTTCTCTAAATCATAATTTCCAATACCTTTGATTCTTCCGATATACTTTTTGCTATCAGAATCAATGTCCTCAAAAGCTCCAAACTCAAACTCCTCTACAAGAGAAAATCTGATGTCGATGTTAAGCCATTTTTTGAGTTTCCATACTACCTCAAGCAATTCCTCATTACCTACACTTGTGTAGTTATGTCCTTTCAGGAAATAAGGCACACTAAACCTGATAAATACATAGTTATCACTCCTGTAATACAGACTGAAATTTTTCGAATTATCGCTTAATTCGTGATTCAGTGTGTAATGGTTTTTGAGGGTTGGATGCGAAATTAAATTGTTCCAGTTAATTTCCTCTCTGTTGTCGATTACTTTTGATAGTTTTACGTAATCGACTTGAAATTTTGTTAAACACATAACATAATGATTTAAATGTGTCCGATTCTACGATTTTCTATGTGCCCGATTTTACGATTAATGCGTGATTACAATTAGTAATCAGTGTGTTATTGACCAATTCAGTCCTTTTTTTACCTCTGCTTCAAGCGGAATAGAAAGCCTGACGACATTCTCCATTTGGTATTTTATTAGTTCTTCCATGACAGAAACCTCGTCTTCGGGAACTTCAAAAAGCAATTCATCGTGAACCTGAAGAATCATTCTTGATTTCAAGTTAGACTCTGTAATGGCTTTATCACAGGCAATCATTGCCATTTTGATAATATCCGAAGCTGTTCCTTGTATCGGAGAATTCATTGCAAGACGTTTCCCTTTTTCACGTTCAGATAGTTTAGATGAGCTTAGTTCAGGAATCGGTCTTGTCCGTCCAAAATGCGTAGTAGAACACCCATTATTATCGGCTTGTTCAATCAATCCTTGCAATAGTGATTTCACTCCTTTGAAGCGTTCAAAATAATCATTCATTATTTTCTCTGCTTGTTCAATAGTATGCTCTTTTTTTGTGATTTCTGTTAGTGTTTCAGCTAACCCCATACGCGTTTTCCCGTAAATCAACCCGAAATTGATAGATTTGGCAATCGAACGCTGTTCTTCTGTTACTTCTGAAATTTTTACATCAAAAACCTCTGAAGCAGTTAAGCTATGTATATCCATTCCCTGATTATATGCTTTCAGAAGAAAAAGGTCTTGACTCATTTGGGCAGTGACTCGAAGTTCAATCTGCGAATAGTCAGCTCCAATCAAAATACAGCCCTGCTTTGCAATAAAAACTTCCCTGAGCCTGGATTCAAGGATTCTCAATGTATCGGTTTCTGTATCACTTACCTTAATTCTTGGGATATTCTGTAAATTAGGGTTTGAACAACTGAAACGCCCCGTTGCAGTACCGATTTGGTTGAGGTTGGTATGCAATCGATTGGTTATGGGATTTATAGCTTTCAGTTGGTTACAAAACTTCAATGAACTATTTATTTTTCTATATTTCAACAACAAAGGAATAACTTCGTGTTCGTCTTTTAGCTTATTAAGATGTGACTTATCCACCGAATAGCAACCATTCTTGCCGATTTTCGGGTTTTTATGCTTAATTCCCAAGTCTTCAAACAAGAATCTGCTCAGTTGTTCAGAACTGTTGAGGTTAAGAGATTCGTTCGTAATTTGCTGAATTTCATTCGTTATTTCTTTATTGAGTTCATTTAACGAAAGCTCTACATTTAAAAGTTTATGAATATCAATTTCTACTCCTGCCAACTCCATTTTAACGAGAATAGGTATTAAACTATGTTCTAAATGTATGATAGATGCTTCCATAAGTTAGTTTTTGTTTAATCGTTGATTGATAAAATGATACAGCTGAAAAGTAAGGTCGGTATCCTCACAAGCGTATTTGGTTAACTCCTCCAAAGGAACTTCCCGAATTGCTTTTCCGTCAGTCATTTCTTTAAAAGAAATCTGCTTATAGTTCAGGTGTATCTCCGAAATTTCTTTCAATCCGTGAGTTTTACGGTTTGGGTCTAATAAATGGTCTAAAATCATTGTATCATGGATTTCTCCGTATAATTCTATTCCATAATTAGTGAGAAACTTCAAATCAAATTTTGCATTATGAAACACTTTAGTAATGTCTTTTGAAGTTAGGTAATTGCGTATCGGTTCAATAAAACCGAGGGTTTCCGACTTGTTTTGAGGAAATATTATATTGTAACCCGTTCCCTTCTCAAAGCAAATCGCCATGCATACGATTTCATCAGAAAAGTAATCCAAACCTGTCGTTTCCAAATCAATAGCTAACACATTGTTTTCAGGATTACCAAAGTGTTCCTGTATTTTTACTGCTAATTTTTTCATTTGTAAAGGTGTTTTAACCGTGTGGTATTCGTTTTTTACATCTGATATTGTAAGTGGTCGAGGTTTATTATCCTCCCTGATAATTTCAAAATAAGTCTTTGTGTTGGTAGGAGTTTCACGATAAGCAATATTCTTATATTCAAAGTATTTCTTAACCCTGACTGTAAAGCTCTTTTGGGTAGGCTGATATTTTGATGATATATAACCACCTCTGATAAAGTCTGTAAACAGCTCCTTTTTATGTAGCTTGGTTTTGGTCAGAAGTTGCTCGTCCATAAACTCCATTAATTCGATTCCTACCTCTGAAATTAATCGTCTTTGTGTAAGGTTAATTTCATCCACTTGAATAAGCCCGTTTTGCAGGAATTTTTGAACGCAAGTTGCCATATAGTAAATAAAATTGTTCCATTGCTCCTCATTCCAGTCATAAAAAAAGAAATGGTTAAACTCGTCTTCAACGGTTAAATGCTTACCATAGTGTTGAGAAAATTCTATCTCATAACGGCGTCTTTCCGTGCTGTTCCCCGATGGTGCTTTTAGGTAGTAGTTAGAAGTAATAATGAGCTTTGGCGACCTCTCAAACGGAATAAAAACTTCTGTTTTATACTTTCGATTTATTGAAAACCCGTCGGTAATTCTTCCGTAAAACGATTCAAAATCTGCAGTCTGTTGAATATCGTTGATTACTACAATATTCGTGAAAGGTGTTACCCGCTGAAAAGCAAATGAATCGCTACTTCGAAATCCTTTTCCGTCTATAGTCGTACTTGGTCTTAAATAAGAAATTGCTTTTACAAACAACGATTTTCCAGTACCACCCATTACCGAATCCAACTCGTTAATGTTCTCATCAAGCAGGATAACAGCTTTATTGTTTGACGGATTCCGATAACGATGAGGCATATAACCAATTACCGACTCAAAGGCATTTATCCGTTCAGGTTGATTGTTAGCTATATTATGGATAAATATTCTGAAAGGAATGTCTAATTCCGATAAACTTCCCGTAGGCAGTTTAAATTCTCTGTCAATTCTCTGTTCTTTAAAGACATGACCGTCTAATTCTTCATAATCGATTAACGAAATACCATCTTTTGTGATTTTCACGACTGTATTTACGAAGTACAGGTAACATTCGTCTTTGGTGTCAAAATGGGGAGTTAATTCAATAGGCGAAAGAAGAAATAACAATTCAGTGCTGATAAGAGTTCTAATTTTGTTAGCAAAAGAATCTTTAATTTTTCCAAAGTCAACATCTTCTTCAGCAAAATTACCTCCATTTTCATCTAACCACTCCGAGAAAGTGTAAACCATATCTTGTTTGTCCACTATTCGAATAATATTATTCTCAAGGTGTACATACTCATTATTTCCATTAGTTTTGAAAGTTCTAAAACCGAGGTATTCTAAAAAGTCAATAAAAGATGCTGACTTCATTACCGCTTTTTTTGAGTCCTTGTCTTTAATCCAGACCCAAGGCACAACTACATCTGTTTTCATATTCGAAATCTATTTTTTAATAGTTAATAAAAAATTATCCACGTCAGATTTCCTGTATCGCACCGTGCTTAGAATTCTAATCTCAGGAAAATCTTTGTGTTTTTTCTTTAATTTGTAAAATGTCGAAGATGATATTTGGAGGTAGTTGCACAAGTCATCATCAGTCATTAGTTTTTCATCGGCTGAGGACGTCTCCTTAGCTAACTGAAATTGCTCCGATAACACCGTTACAACTCGGTATGCTATTCGGATTTCCAGCTCTGAAACAACTTTTGATAGATGATATGCTAATGCGTTGTTTTCCATATATACCTTTGTCATTTTGCTTGGGCAAAGGTATATACGGATTAAGAGAATTTTTAAAGGTGCGTAAATTTTAAATGAAATTACACTTTTTACGCACTTTTTATATTTCTGCTATTAGTCTTTAAATAAGAATCCCTGTAATATTCAGGGTGTTTGAGCAGGTATTCTGCTGTAGATTCACGTATCTGGGGAAAGGTATTATACATCACTTTCATGAAATCAAATCTTGTGACACTATCCAGCAAAGGGATATCAGGTGTTCTTTTGAAAGGTTTTCTTATCTCTGAAGATTTTTCTATATTCTCAATATGTTTCTTAATTAAATTATCGTAATATTCTTTTATAATTTTGTTCTGAAGACCTCTCTGTTCTTTATAAAATAAATAAAGTTGGTGAAAACGGGAGTAAACATCTGCTACACTTCCCATTTCAATATATAATAACTCAATAGGTTTTATATTTCCTTGAAATGCAAATGAATTATAAAAAAACGCTTCAAATTGGTCAGAATCCATTATTTCCGTAATGATTTCTTTTACTCTATTTTTAAAAGCGTTTATATCCATAATGAGAGAGTCTAAAGAAGAAACTTTTCTTTTTTTTGCTTTGAAATAAAGAGGAATTCTGTAAGGGTGAGGAGGATTGTTTTCAGTAATCAAAATACCTGACTTTTTGATTTTTTTAGCTACTCTTTCAGTTGTATTTTCTTTTTGTTTTAAAAATGCCAAAAGATTTTCTGCTCTATTTGCGATGTTCTGAAAACGATTCATTAAAGTCTCTTCTCTTCCTATTTCTTGTTCTTGCTCTCTCATCCACCTGTTTAAGTAGCTGTCATAAGAATCTGAAAAAAATTGCTTTGCATAGTGCATTATAAAATATTGTTCATTAACCGAATACTTTCGGATATTGTTTTTAAAATAGTCCAGCGATAAATCGTTCTCTAAACACTCGTGAAGGAATAAAAACACGTCAGAAACTGATTTAGGAGATAAGTCTGTTAAATCTAATTTAATTCGACTATATTTACTCATAACGGGACTACATTATAAAATTGGATTAGAGCAAAGATAAAAAATATACGGTTGACGAATTCGGAAACATTTTTAAGCTCTTTAGACAAAGTAGAACTAAGTAAAAAATAGTAAATTTAGTTTGCTGAAACGATAATCACATCTTCACTTGAAAAAGTGTTTTCTGTAAAACTGATTTCAATCTATCCCAATACAGGCAAGGATTTCGGAGAAAGTTTGAGCATATGTTCGAGCCCTAACAAAAAACCCTCAAAAATCTATTTGATTTTCAAGGGTTTACATCTGAAATGCGTGGTCCCACCTGGGCTCGAACCAGGGACCACCTGATTATGAGTCAGGTGCTCTAACCAACTGAGCTATAGGACCATTATATTTTTTTCCACCTGTCCCGATAGCTATCGGGAGAGTCAGGTGCTCTAACCAACTGAGCTATAGGACCGGCTTAGAGAGTGCAATATTACTACTATTTTTGATTTACTCAAAATATAAATGGAATTTATTACAGCCTTTTGTTTACGTTGTACTGAAATAAACCTTTAACCCGCTGATTCGGAATTATTCAAAAAGTGCTTACTTTTGCCAAAAAAAATGTAATGCGGAAAATATTCTACCTCAAAACCTGTGATACCTGTAAAAGAATCATCAAATCGTTGCCCAACACCGGCGGTTTTGTGTTTCAGGATATTAAAGAAGAGCCCATAACCGTTAAACAATTGGAAGAAATTCACCAATTGACAGGAAACTACGAAGTGCTTTTCAGCAAAAGAGCCAAATTATATAAAGAAATGGGGTTAAAAGATGAAAAGCTGACCGAAGCTGATTTCAAAAGATATATTTTAGAGCATTACACTTTTTTAAATCGTCCGGTCATTATAATTGACAAATCTATTTTTGTTGGAAATAGCCCCAAAACTATACAGGCAGCTATTGATTTCTTAGCAAATGAGTAAAAGGCATTGGGCTTTAATAGCTGCCACACTGGTATCCGTTATCTACGGTGTCACATTTACAATTGCCAAAGATGTGATGCCCGGATATATTGAGCCGTTTGGCTTTATATTGCTCAGGGTAGGCGGTTCGGTGATCTTATTCTGGATCGTTTCTTTTTGGGGACCAAACGAAAAAATAGCCCTGAACGACTTTCCCCGGATAGTTGCGGCAGCTTTTTTTGGTGTGGCGTTCAACATGCTGACCTTTTTTAAAGGATTGAGTTATACCTCACCCATTATGGGTGCTGTTTTAATGGTAACCACCCCCATGATTGTGCTGATTCTTTCAGCTGTCATCATGAAAGAACGGATGAAAAAAAGAAAAATTACCGGAATTATTTTGGGACTAGCGGGAACGGTATCACTTATTTTGTATGGTAAATCGATGATAAATGCCCCCAACGAAATGCTGGGAAATCTATTGGTATTTGTCAATGCAGTTTCCTACGGATTCTACCTTATTATTGTTAAAAAATTAATGGATAAATACAATGCATTTACCTTTGTAAAATGGATTTACACCTTTGGTTTTCTGATGGTTTTACCGTTTGGATGGGGTGAGTTTGAAGCGGTGAACTGGGTGGTTATTCCAATGTCCGTCTATTGGAAAATAGGATTCGTCGTTATTTTTTCTACCTTTTTAACCTATTTGTTGAACTTGGTTTCCATGCGGGAATTAAAACCCACCACAGTAGCAGTATTTATTTATCTTCAACCCTTGTTTGCCACCCTTTTTGCTATCAGTATGGGAAAAGACGATCTGAGCTGGGTAAAAATAGGCTCTGCTATCTTAATCTTTGCAGGAGTTTATCTGGTAACGCAGAAAAATAGTGCTCAGTAATCAGTAGTATTCCGTTAGCAGTAGCATGGCTCTGAATTCTTTTCAACTGAACACTGACCACTTTTTATTATCTTTGAAAACATTTTTTTAAAAAAGTATGATACAATCAATGACCGGTTTCGGGAAAGCTTCTTTACAACTTCCTACCAAAAAAATCACTGTAGAAGTTAAATCGTTAAACAGTAAAGGACTGGATCTGAATGTCCGGATGCCCTCTGTTTACCGCGAAATGGAATTGGGCTTGCGGAATACTATTTCGCAGAAGCTGGAACGCGGCAAAGTTGATTTTTCTATTTTTATCGAAGTAACCGGCGAAGAAACATCGTCCAAAATCAATGTGCCGATTGTGAAAGGTTACATCAACCAAATGAAGGCTGTTATTCCGAACGCCGATGAAACCGAATTGATGAAAATGGCTGTCAGAATGCCGGATGCCTTAAAAACCGAACGCGATGAAATTGATGAAAAGGAATGGAGTGAAATTCTGAAAGTGGTTGACGAGGCCATGAAAAACATCGCCTCTTTCCGAATAGATGAAGGAAAATCGCTGGAAAATGAATTCATCATGCGAATCGAAAACATCCGAAATTATATGAATCAAGCTGTGAGCATGGACGCCGACCGGATTGAAACTGTAAAAAATCGCCTTCGAACTGCTTTGGTTGAACTGGAAGCCGGCGTTGACGAAAACCGTTTTGAGCAGGAATTGATTTTCTATCTTGAAAAATATGACATTACAGAGGAACGTGTCCGCCTGGAAAACCACCTGAATTATTTCATCGAAACTATTGCAGGGATTGAAGCCAACGGACGAAAATTAGGTTTTATTACACAAGAAATCGGTCGTGAGATCAATACGATGGGCTCCAAATCCAATCATTCCGAAATGCAGAAACTGGTTGTGATGATGAAGGATGAACTGGAAAAAATTAAAGAACAGGTGTTGAACGTTTTATAAAACAGTTTATACCGTAATTCTTTTATGTTATGAAAAATTTTAAAACCCTCTTTTCAGTATTTCTTTTTCTGGTATTAATTTCTTGCGGAAGTGCTATAAAAACAATGGTGGGTTTTAAAAATCCTAAAGTAGAAACAAAACAATCCATTTTAAATTATCTGACAGAAGTAAAAGAGAAAGAAACCACTTATTTTTTAAAAGCAGATAAAATTGGTGACAGTACTACCGTTTATAACAATTTTCTTTTCGGATTTAATGCCGATCTCTTTATGTTCAGTAAAAATGGCCAAAAGTTCTGTTATCAAGGCACCGAAGAATGTTCCGGTGTTCAGATGACAGGTGCTTTTAAAAATTTTAATGAAAATTATGCTCCCTGCACCAACGATTACATTACAACACTGACTTCTTTTTTGGAAAAATTAGTTGATCAAAACGGAAAATCGTTACACAATAACACATTGCCTCCTGCTGAATACTATATTTTTCAAAGCTGGAATAAATATTCAACCTCGGCAAAGAGGCTGAAAGAAGACATTGAATGGTTACATGATTTAAAGAAAAATTCAACCATTCCGATTGAAATTATATTGGTAAATACCGATTTACTGGAAGAATGGGGCCTGGAAAAAAATGGAGAATTACCGGTTAAATTCCGAAAGAAAGGAAAAACCATAAACTTAACTTTTGGCAAATTACCCTTAAAGAAACAACACCATGAATAAAGGAAAACTACTTGTGTTCTCGGCTCCGTCCGGTTCCGGAAAAACAACTATTGTACGGCATTTACTGGCTCAAACGGATTTGAATTTAGAATTCTCCGTTTCCTGTACAACCCGGGAACCCCGTGGCGAAGAAGTGCACGGAAAAGATTATTACTTCATTTCGCTCAAGGAATTTAAAAATCATATTAAAGCCGAAGACTTTGTAGAATGGGAAGAAGTCTACCGCGATAATTTTTACGGAACGCTGAAAAGTGAGGTCGAACGCATCTGGGCCAAAGGAAAAAATGTTATTTTTGATATTGATGTAGCCGGGGGATTGCGGATTAAAAAGAAGTTTCCGGAAGAAACCCTGGCTGTTTTTGTAAAACCACCCAGCATTGATGAGTTAAAAATCCGGTTAAAAAAACGTTCGACTGAAAGCGAAGACAAAATCAACATGCGGATTGCCAAAGCCTCGGTTGAATTGGCTACCGCACCACAGTTTGACAAAGTAATTAAAAATTATGATTTAGAAATTGCGAAAGCTGAAGCGTATAAATTGGTAAACGAGTTCGTACAGACGTAACATCGTTATGTCTGTACAGGAAAGAAAAATAAAAAATGAAAATCGGATTATATTTTGGCACCTTCAATCCTATTCATGTGGGGCATTTAATCATTGCCAACCACATGGCGGAATATTCTGACTTAGATCAGATCTGGATGGTAGTTACCCCGCACAATCCCCATAAACAAAAAAATTCATTGCTGGATGATTACCATCGGCTGGAAATGGTTCACTTAGCGACCAAAGAGTATCCGAAAATCAAACCTTCTGACATTGAATTTAAGTTACCCCAACCCAATTTTACGGTACACACATTAGCACATCTGCAAGAGAAATTTCCTCATTATGAGTTTGCCTTAATTATGGGCGAAGATAATCTGAATTCGCTTCACAAATGGAAAAATTATGAAGTAATTCTGCAAAACCATGCCATTTTTGTCTATCCGAGATTGAACTCAGGAGTGATTGACGAACAGTTTATTAATCACCCGAAAATTCATCGGGTAGGTGCCCCTGTCATCGAATTATCATCAACCTTCATCCGTGAAGGTATCAGAAACGGTAAAAATGTAAGAGCCGTTTTGCCGGAAAATGTATGGGCGTTTTTGGATCACAATTTATTTTACCGGAAATAGTGGTCTCAAACGGCTACAATCCCTTACCTGTTTTGCTGTTCAAGTATTTAAGAATTGCTTCACTTCTGTTTTGCACGTGAAGTTTTTTATAAATATTCTGTACGTGTTTTTTCACAGTTTCAAGACTGATATTGTAGTTATCTCCGACTTCTTTATATAAAAAACCCTGTGCCAGGCCGGAAAGTATTTCAATCTCCCGGGTTGTCAAGTCCTTTAGAGCATTGATGCCGTTATCTTTTTCTTCTTTCAGGGCATTGAGAACTTTTCGTGCAATAAACGGACTCATGGGGGATCCCCCGGCAAACAATTCATATACACCGTCGACCATCTTATCAATATTGGAGTTTTTAAGCAAATAACCATCTGCTCCTGATTTTACAGCACTGAAAACCTTTTCATCATCATCGTGCATTGAGCAGACAAGGCAGAGGGTATTAGGATATATCCGCTTGATCTGATCAATATAGTCGATACTGTTCCCGTCGGGAAGACTTATATCCAACCAAAACAAATCCGGATACAAGTCCGGCAGAGCCCGCATAAGGTCTTTAATTCTGGAAAAGGAAGCAACACACTGCAATCCATTTGCTTTGTTTAATTCAGAAACTATCAGCTCCCGAAAAGCTTTGTCATCTTCTAAAACAATAATGTTCTTCATACAGACAGGTTATGGTTTTACTAACGGAATAACAAATGTAACAACCGTACCCTTTTCAGAAGATACCAGAATTGTTTCTCCTTTTAAACTCTCTATCCGGGACTGGATGTTTACCAAACCTTCACCCGTAGCATTTACAGTCTTTTCATCCACATCAAATCCTTTTCCGTTATCCTTGATTTTAATAATCAGTGAGTCCCCAAACGCAACAACGCAATACACCAAACTTGCCTCAGCATGCTTAACAATGTTGTGAAAACATTCTTTTACGGCCAGGTAGATCTGCTTACGCTTATAGCCGTTCAGAATAATATCCGGCACGTCGAGAGGGATAACCATCGAAAAGGAAATTCCATTTTCCTTGATCAGTTGATTCCCTTGTTTTTGGATAAACAACAGTAAATGTTCTAAATTATCGTGTTCTGCGTTCAATTCCCAGATTACTTCTGTCAGGCGGGTACTTACTTTTTCTGTGTTTTCCACAATTTTTAAGGTGTCTTCTTTCACCTCTTCAATGGTTTTCCGTTGGCTGATCAAATTACCAAGCAGGGCAATTCCGGCAATACCCACTCCTAAATCATCATGTAAATCTGCCGAAATCCGACGGCGTTCAGCTACTGCTATTTCAAGAGACAATTCTTTATCTCTCAGCAGCTTTTCTGCGGTTTTTCTTTTTTTATGGTAATAGAACCAAACAAACAGCAGGAGCATTATAAAAATTAACAGCCCGATAATAGAAACAAAAACCAAACGCTGTTGCTCTTTTTCTGCCTTGGTTTGCTCTTTCAGTATAATTTCTTTTTTGTCAAACTCATAAGCCAGGTCTTTTTCAATCAGCTGTTTTCGATTCTCTTCGTTCACAATCGAATCGTCCATTGTTTCATACAGTTCATAAAATGTCAACGCTTTTTCAAAGTCTCCTTTACTTTTATAAGCCTTGTAAAGCAAATGTGAGCCGGACATAACCGGTTTCGGAAAACCGATACGCTGAGCTAACTCAAGACTTTGCTTTCCATAACTAATGGCTTTTTCTGTTTCGTTTTTGCGTAGGTAAACCGTTCCGATATTTTTTAACGTTACTGCCTTGCTTTCCCAATCTTCTTCTGCATTCCAAATCGCCAGACTTTGTTCAAAATAAGCCAGTGCCTTGTCCAGTTCCGGTTCTGCTTCCTGCAAATTTGAACCTGCTTTGCTTTCATACCGCTGGAGAAAATTATCTCCAATATTGTTTAAAACCAATGCCTCTCCATACTTGTGATTGATTTTCCGACAGATTAGCAGAGCCTTTTCATAATAATTTAACCCTTTATCAAAATCACCACTGTTACTATAAATCAATCCGATGTTGTTGTAAGCAAGTGCAATCCCCGGATCTTCGGTTGGTCTTGATTTTAGCCGCAGGGTTAAACTCTCCTGAAAATATTTTAATGCTTTTTTGTCATCTCGCTGCGATTGAAAAGCAAACCCTAAATTATTCAGCACAACCGCAATCATCCCGTCATTTTTTAACCTCTTGTAAATTTGCAGGGATTTGTCGTAATTTTCAATAGCCTGTTTGATCCGGCCAATGTCTTCATAGGCAAATGCTATATTATTATAAGCCGAGGCCACTCCAAGCTGGTCATCAATCTGTCTGGCCAGATTCATACTCTGCTGATGATAACTGATAGCCAGGTCCATTTTTGGAAACTTTGCATTCTGATAAAAATAACCATAATGTCCCAGCACAATTACTTTGTACTGAAGAAATGCTTTTTGCTCTTCTTCAGAAAGTTTATTGTTCTGAAGATTTTTTTCAACAAGTTTTTCAAATCGCTGAATCCATTTAAAGTCTTCATCAAAATTATAACTGGCTTCCAAATGTTCTTCAATCAACCTACAGCGAATCGTGTCGTGAGAAGCCTTGCTAAGTTGTTCTTCTAAAGAACCATTTTGAGCCTGAAGGAAGATACAAAATAAAAAATGGATTGTAAAAATAAGTCTGTTCACGAAAGGTTATTTTTTTGAGTTCGACGAACTGCTAAACACTAGCACAAGATACATCTTTTAGGTATAACGGCCTGCTCTTTTGACGTTAAAAATTGCGGCCATACACTTTAGCTGCCCATTAAGAAAGACACCCGTTACTAAAAAACGGGTGTCTTTTTCAATATACTGTTTTTATCGATATGTTCCGAAACCTGTTAAATTATAGGTTGTCGGACTTGCTGAATTATATGGCTTTACAACAATATTGAATGTAAAGTTGTTGGCTCCCATTTTGGTTATTGTGCCACTCTGCGATACATATTCAACAGAATTATAATAGAAAATTCCAAATAATTCACATTGTTCGTATTCATCCAATGGGTTAATCAGCGAAAAGCTGCCACTGTTTTCCCGGGGCATTTTGTAAAGTTGAAATGACCCTCCGCTAAAAGGCATATAAAGATTAATTTCAGCACTGCTGCAAAAACTGTTTTCCGTTGACATGCAATCATTGGCATTAATCACGGTACCGTCAAATGTTAACTGCCCGGATCCCTCTTCCTGACTGGTACATTCATTGTCGTTTGCAATACATATCCTCATACTTTTTCCTCCCCCGGGCGTAGTAAACTGACCCGTTGACGTTTCGCCGTTACTCCAGCTGACGGCATAAGTATATTCAGTATTTTTATCTAATATAAAACGGGCAACACTACAATCTGTAAATGTCAGCGGATTTCCATCAAGTCCCGTGATGGTACCGGTATGGCAAAGTGTTCTTGAATCAAAGTCGTCATAATTATACGGCAATTCATCCTGCCAGGCATAGATTGGGTTGCAGAGAGCATCCTGTTCGTAGTGACCGTTTAAACCGTTTAATGTAACACCATTTATGGTTATAGAAGCAATGCAACCTGATCTATGTGAAAAATGAACGGCTGCTTTAGTCCGGTTGACCTCCCAAATAGTAGCTAAATCTGCTG
This sequence comes from Bacteroidota bacterium, assembly GCA_023434025.1. Classification (GTDB taxonomy): domain Bacteria; phylum Bacteroidota; class Bacteroidia; order Flavobacteriales; family Flavobacteriaceae; genus Flavobacterium. Next base: position 111,888 of record JAEYTL010000037.1, on the reverse strand, counting down.
CCAGCATAAAAGAACTGCTGTTTACGCCTGTTCCACTCAATAAAAGCGTAGCAGCCTCGGCATCAATCATACCGGAAATCGCATTTATCTCTTTAAAAGCACCTGTTTTTTGAGTGATGGTTATATTATAGTTATCACCTTGTTTTTGAGTGTTTCCGACTAATCTACCGGATAATACGTCAATCACGATACGACCATTATCAATGGTTACATATCCGTCAACATCGTTTGAAAACCCATTATCTGTATAAGTTCCGACTAATGTTTTGGCAAATTCATATTCGTCCCAATTTTTTTGTGATGGTCCTGCATCATCGGATGAACAGGAAAACAGGATAAGTAACAAATTGACTAAGCTAAGAATTTTAAATGTTTTCATCTGTAAGTAGTTGATTTTGCGTTTATATTTGTAATCTCATGGTTGAACATTGCCCGGCCGAAATGGTTACAGAACCTTCCCAATTATAGCTTCCGCAACTTGCTGTGTAACTGTAATTTCCGGGTGCGAGTGTAAAGTTAGCATTGAATTGTGCCCCACATCCGGGTGAACCGCTTTGGTAATACCCTGTGATAGTACCTGTTTGCCCAGCAATAGATACACTGACCGGACCGCAACCAAGATCAGATTGTGTCCAAAAAGCAACATTGCCAGTTGTACTTCCCGTACCTCCCCCGTTACCGTTATCATCGCACGGAAAAGTGTCTGACCGATAGTATAAGGTTGCCGTATTCGTGTTTATTGCCTGATCCGGCACTCCCATCAATAACGTATTGTTACTGTTAAACTGTAACGGAAATACGATGGTTTCTCCACCAACAACAAAAGTCATCGAAGGAACCGCAGCATTAAACGTTCCTGTTGTTGGTACTCCTCCCACGCAGGCAATTGCTGTTGAGCCTTCAAAATGCAGATAGGAATTCACGTTATTACCCCGAACCCAACTTCCATAAGGGCTGACACCTCCGGTGATTCCCCCTGAATCATCGTCTCCATCCTCTGTACAAGAGATTGTGTTCCATCCTAAAACCATAGTCATCAACAGGATGATAAACTTTTCATAATACTTGTTTTTACGCATTGTTTCTAAAAATTAATTCTGCCTACTCTTTCCCGTTTTCGGCTTTCCGGTTTATGCTCGATCAAGTTTTAAAACTTGGGGTATTTAAAAGATGCATCATCTGTATCCGGCTGAACTTACTTTAAAAAAACAGCCGTTTTAAGGTGATGTAAATTTTACCGGATAAAAATATTACATTCAAAATCACCTGAAAATAACTATTTATAGGTATTTTAAACGCCTGCTCGACCGTTATAATAGGTAAGATGGTGGTTATCCTGTAATTTTCTTTTTTGAGTAATATCCTGAAAAGGCTCTTTATAAAAAAGTACCCGTTTATTCTGAAAAAGAAAAGGAATCAAATCAGCGGAATATGCTACTGCAGTGGAAAGAATATTGTTCAAACAAATCAATCAAACAGCTGAAAAAAAACAGTTTGTGTTTTTATAAAAACTAACCGGTAGCCTGCGTACAAATAATAAATGACATCATCGCAATCGGATATATTGTTGTATAAGCTATAGTAGTAGCATTGAGTTGGGTCAGGCTGTCTGCGGCAGCCAGACCCTGGTGTGTTTGTCATAGTGCCCATGATGAATCCGACACAACTGAAATTAAGGAAACAAAGTGAGTTAATATAAAATTCGAACATTTTTTTATATTTATCTCTTAACACTCCTTTACCACTTGTTCCGTCTATCGTTTTGTAACTTTGTTTCGGTTTAATTTTTAAACGTTTAAACATTACATTATGACAAATTTTGAATTATACAACCCGACAAATTATATTTTTGGAAAGGGTCAGATTGCTAAATTACATGAATTAGTTCCGGCCGGCAGTAAAATTTTATTGGCTTACGGAGGAGGAAGTATTTTTAAAAACGGGGTTTACGAGCAGGTAAAATCGGCTCTTGCAGGCTTTGAAACAATTGAATTTGGCGGTATTGAGCCCAATCCGCGTTATGAAACCCTGATGAAAGCGGTAGAAATCATTCGCAATGAAAAAGTCAATTTCATTCTGGCTGTAGGAGGCGGAAGCGTGATTGACGGTGTGAAATTTATTTCCGGTGCGGTTCATTTTGAAGGTGATGCCGTAGAAATTCTGAAAAAGCGAATTTTGTTCAAAGATATTTCCAAAGTCATTCCATTCGGAACAGTTTTAACTTTACCGGCAACCGGAAGCGAAATGAATTCCGGAGCGGTTGTCACCATCGAAGCTACACAAGAAAAGTTAACCCTGGGCGGAAGTGCTTTGTTCCCTAAATTTTCCATCTGCGATCCAACCGTAGTGGCTTCGTTACCCAAAAGACAATTGGAAAACGGAGTTGTTGATGCATTTACACATGTGATGGAACAATACCTGACCTACCCGCATGATGCTCTTTTGCAGGATCGTTTTGCCGAAAGTATCCTGCAAACCCTTATTGAAGTTGGCCCGGATGTTGTTCAACACCCCGCCGACTATAAATTGGCTTCCAATTTTATGTGGTGTGCCACCATGGCATTAAACGGATTAATTCAAAAAGGGGTTCCCGGTGATTGGGCAACGCACATGATCGGACATGAATTAACCGCATTATACGAAATTGATCATGCCCGGACACTGGCCATTATCGGTCCGAACTTATACCGTGTCCTGTTTGAAACAAAGAAAGAAAAATTAGCTCAATACGGTGAGCGTGTTTGGAAAATATCCGGAAACACTGTTGAAGAAAAAGCCGCTCTGGCTATTGAAAAAACCGTAGAATTCCTTCACAAAATGGGAATGGATACCAAACTTTCCAATTATACTTCAGACTATCAAAAATCAGCTGACTTTATTGTCAATCGATTTGAAGAAAGGGGCTGGAAAGCAATGGGAGAAAAACAAAACATTACGCTGGAAAAAGTAAGACAAATTGTTGAGATGAGTTATTAAATATCGCTGAAGTATTGAAAAAAGATAATGAAACGTGTTCAGCATAAAATTCAAAAGGCGTTCCCGAAACAATTTCCGGAACGCCTTTTTCAAAACACCAAAACAAAATTTAACTAACTCTAACTTGCCTTAAGCAAATGATTGTTGAGTTACAACGTAGAGTTTAAAAAATTATTGCGTTGATTAACAATATTTTATGTTTTTACCAAATCCGCACCCTTTTGTCTTCAGGAAGGTACATGCCATCGCCCGGTTTGATGCTGAACGCTTCATAAAAAGCATCCACATTCTGAAGCGGAACATAAGCCCGGTATTGCCCCGGAGAATGTGAATCGGTTTTCACTAAATTTTTGATTGCTTCATCCCTAGCCTTGCTTCTCCAGATTGTTGCCCACGAAATAAAAAAGCGTTGCTCAGGGGTAAATCCATCAATCAGACCCGGGTTTCCGGTTTGTTTTAAATGGATTTTCAAACCGTCTAAGGCCGCATTCACCCCACCTAGATCGCCAATATTTTCACCTAACGTAAACTTACCGTCCACAAAAATTCCCGGCAGGGGTTCCAGTTGTGAATACTGATCTGCCAAAGCTCCGCCCAGATCTGTAAATTGTTTTAAATCTTCATCGCTCCACCAGTTTACCAAATTTCCGTCGGCATTATAACGGGAACCGCTGTCGTCAAAACCGTGTGAAATCTCATGCCCGATTACTGCACCGATTCCGCCATAATTCACAGCTTCATCTGCTCGGTAATCATAAAACGGCGGCTGGAGAATGGCGGCCGGAAAAACAATTTCATTATAAGACGGATTATAATAAGCATTCACTGTTTGCGGAGACATAAACCATTCGGTTTTATCAACCGGTTTATTCAATTTTCCAAAATTCTCAGCATTTCTCCATCGCGTGATGTTTTTCATATTATCAAAATAGGTTCCGCCAGCCGAAGGAGCAACAATAGTCACTTTTGAATAATCTTTCCACTTATCCGGATAACCTATTTTTACATTTGATTTTTTTAGTTTTTCAATGGCATTCTGTTTGGTTGATTTAGCCATCCAAGGCAAATTATTAATGCGGTTTTCAAAGGCCAAAAACACATTGTCAATCATTTTTCTGGCTTTTGCTTTAGCTTCTGCCGGAAACTTTTTTTCAACGTAAATTTTTCCTAAGGCCTCACCAAATGATCCGTTAACGGTTTGCAAGGCCCTTTCGTCCAATGGTCTTTGCTGAACCGCACCGGTAAGTGTTTTTCCAAAAAACACCCAGTTGGCATCGCTTATTTCGGTGGAAAGCATTCCGGACGAACGATTTAATAAAGTCCAACGCATATAGGCTTTCCAGTCTTCTACCTTATTTTCTTTAAAGATTGATTCCAATGCTGTCATATACTTGGGTTGCGATACGATAAGCGTATCAACTAACGGCAATCCTACGCCTTTTAAATATTCACTCCAATTGACAGACGGTGTTAATTTTTGTAAGTCTGCGATTGTCATCGGGTTATAGGTTTTTCGCCTGTCTCTTCTTTCAACACGATCTAAACGAGGTGTTGCAAGGGCTATCTCCAGAGCTAGAATTTTATCGGCACTTGCTTTCGCCTGAGCCGGTTTTTCGCCCAAATAACCCATCATTTTGATGAGGTGGGCATGGTATTTTTCTCTTTTTTCCTTGCTATCGGCTTCATTGGAAACATAATAATCCCTATCGGGTAAACCTAAGCTCCCCAAACCGACACTCACCACATTCCGGTTACTGTTTTTGGCATCTGTTCCTACATTCACCCCAAAAAACCCAATTCCTCCCTGTGTTTCCATTTCAATTAAGAACTTCCTTAAATCGGCTATGTTTTTCACGGAATTTATTTTGTCCAGATAGGGCTTCAGGGGTTTGATTCCCTGTTTATTTCTTGAAACCGTATCCATGATCGAACGATAAAGATTGAGAGCTTTTCCCTGATCTGTGTTTGCTGTATAAGCAGGATTCTGCAATGCTTCATTAAGTATTACTTTCATATCGTCGTCGGTTTTTTTGCGAAGCTCATCAAAGCTTCCCCAACGGGTTCTGTCTGCCGGTATATCGGTTTTGTCTAACCATTTTCCGTTTACATACCTGAAAAAATCATCACTTGGCTTAACGGATGTATCCATATATTCCAAATTGATTCCAATCATTTCTTTTTGTGTGTCCTGAGCAAATCCGCCCGTAATTGCAGAAACAGCCACAACACATAAAAGGTTCTTTTTAATTGTGTTCATTTGTTAGTTTTTAATTATTCGTTTAACAGACTGGCTGTTTTCATTCAAAATTTTGATGAAATAAATCCCGTTTGAAACGTGCGATAAATTCAATACCGTATTGTTTTCGGTCAACTGACGGTTATCAACCGTTAATACTCTTTTACCGGTTACATCATAAACCTCTATTTCCTGCGGTTTAAAATTACCGTAAGACACTGTAAACACCCCATTCGTGGGGTTAGGATAAACCACAATCGAATGAGTTGCAAAACCTTGTGTTGACAAGGTTCCGTCGATTACAAAATCATCAATAACGACACCTTCCTGTGTAATCATATAATCTGAATGAAATACAAATCTGAATATAATATTATTTTCGTCAGTAAAGGCGTTCAGCATATAACTGTACTCTGTTAAGTTTGTGTTTGTTCCGGTCCATTGGGCTCCCGGACAAATTTCGCAGTCATTGGCTGTTTGCGGATTTCGGCTACTGTTATACCAGTCCGGATCATCAGCCGTTCCTAAAACGGCCCAGTTTTCACCAAAATCCGTGGAATATTCTACATAAAGCACATCCCAGTTTTGCTCTATATCAAACGCCATTTTAAATCGCATGACCGGATTTGTAATTTGCGTTAAATCATAGCATTGCGAATATAAAAAGGCTTTGGTGTTATCCGAGTAATTTCCGCTCAGGTTGGTCCCATAAACCTTTGATCCGGATGATGCCTGGTTAAGCAGAATTCCTGTTGGCACTCCTCGCTGCCAGCCGTTCTCTGTTCCTTCATGAGCAGACAACAAACTTGATTCTTCTGTTTCAAAGGTATTGATTTCACCCACCAGACCGCTGTCGTTATTTAAAATCCTAAGGGTCAATGCATTGTTATTTGAAAACGCATCATTGGTCATCACAACATTAGCCTGAATACTTGATACTCCTCTTGCAAACACAATGTTTGGAATTTCTACCAGTGTATTGGTTTGTGATGGTAAATTTCCGTTCCAGTTGTATATTGCTTCGTTACCGTTGATGGAATAATGAATCGCAAAGTCTGTAATAGCAGAAGAACCTGTATTTTTTACCAAAAAAGAAAGACTATTCACATTACAGTTTATTGTTAAAGCTGCAGGGCTTTCAATCCCAAGCAGAGCAATTTCACTTTCAGCTAATTGGATCGGAACGGGTGATTGCCAAACACCTCTTCCGTATGTTGAGGCTACAATTTTTCCGTCTAACTCATGAATTTCTATATCGGTTACGGCTACATTAGGCAAATTTGTATCATACGGTATCCATGTATTCATAGAATCATCACGGTAATATACCCCCAGACTGGTTCCCACATAAATAGGGTTTAACGGGTGGTTTGACTGGTGCTTTAAAACATTTTTCCCGATGTTGGGCAACCCTTCTGTAATACTTGTGAAAGAAATTCCGCCATTCGTTGATTTTGCAACAAGTCCGTTTATTCCTGCCGTTGTAACATAAACGATATTATTCTGGTGAACATTTACTTCGATGGAGGTAATATCAGACGGGAATGAAAAAAAATAGGTAAACGTCACTCCCCTGTCTGTGCTTTTATACAAATCACTTCCATCACCTATATACATGATATCATCATTGGAAGGGTCAACAATTACCTGTTCAATATTGCCATTAAAAAAAGTGTTTACAGAAACATTTTGCCAGGAACCATTGACCAGTTTATACAAGCTGGAATAGCCGGCAAATAATTCTCCGGCCGAATTAAAAACCAAAGGTGTAATCCAATTACCACTCTCTCCGTCCGGTGCTCCGATTGCTCCTGAAAGTGAAGCTCCGGCATTGTTGGTATAATACAATCCGCCACCATTTTGAATGAAACCATAGTATTTGTTACTGTTGTTCGGATCAATAGCTGTTTCCATTCCATCTGCCCCGTAAAAGTTTTTCCATTGACTGTTGCTAAAAGCATAGCCCCCATTGTCTTGGAGTCCTCCGGCTATTTTAGAGCTGGATTGTTTTGAAACGGCAATTCGATAAAACTGTCCGATCTGAGCCGTTGCGGTTAAATCGGTAAAGGAAGCGGCATTATCGTGTGACACGTAAATCCCTCCATCGCTTCCGCAGTACAAAACCCCGTCATAAAAACGCAAAAAATGGATATCTGCATGTGTATAAGTCGCTTCAAACGGATTAGACCAATTGCTGATTTTTGTAAAGTTATTTCCGCCATCAGACGATTTCCATACGTTTAAAACACCTGTATAAACTTCTTCCGGATTGGTATCTGAAACAGCTAAAGCCAGATCAAACCAAGCCTGATTGGCTTCAAATATATCTACCGTATTTTGTGTAAGATTAAAATTCAATCCCGAGTTGGTTGATTTATAAAGTCCCTGATGGCTCCAATTGGTTCTGGCACTGAGCACGTAAACATATTCCGGGTTAGCCGGTGTTACATCAATAATCAATCGTCCGGAATTTGCCGGCATACCAGCAGTAATCATCGTAAAACTGTTTCCCCCGTTGGTTGAACGATAAAACCGATTGTTTGTAACCGCATATACAACGTCCGGATTACCCGGTTTGAGCTTTAAATCTTTTACATTACCGCTGAGTGTATTTGTCCAGGTAATGCCGCCATTGGTTGTTTTGTAAAGCCCGGCACTGGTAGCTACCCACAAAACGGAAGGATTGTCAGGATGCATAAACATATCGGCAGCTACGGTAGATGTATTGGTAAAGGTCAGGCCGGTTGTGTTCCATGTCTGCCCGCCATCAACCGATTTTAACACTCCAATTGAATAGGTATCACTGGCATCTTTATCTCCGGTTGCAATGTAAATAATATCCGAATTGGTATGGTCAATAGCAATTCCGGAAACACCAATTTGCGGAAGGTAATCCGATAAAGGTGTCCAGTTTTGTCCTGCATCAGTAGATTTCCAAATTCCGCCGGCAGGTGCACCGATGTATATTGTATTGGCGTTATTGGGGTCAACCATCACTACATTCACCCTGCCTTGCCCGGAAGACCAGGAACCGGTGTTTATATGATTAAAAGGCCCGAGAGGTTCCCAGTTACTACTATCATTCTGTATTTCATCACGGCTCAAAAGTCTGTTGCGTTTTTGATTCCATGCCTCCCACAGTTGAGCAGGCGTTATCAGGTAGCCGTTTTCATCCACTTTATTACGCCAATGGGTTTCCCATCGCATAAAGGGTTTGTAACCACTTCCTCTTGCTTTATGATTTTTACCCTGCCAATAATCATCAAAGGCTTTTTTGATTTCATCCAGGGATGCTTCTTTATTGTCTTCTTTCCGGACATTATCCATCCAGGGAGCCGTTGAATTAAATTGAGCAAAAACAAATGAACATTGAATGAAAAGGAATAAGAGTAGGTTTTTTTTCATCTATTTTGAATTTTAATCAAAAATAGAAAAACGTTTTCAATTGACAGCTATTAATTAACAGTTGTATAAGCAGAAGTTTTGACGATATCTTTTTTACCTTTGCAAAAATAAACGCAATGTTATCCTACCTTAAACGATATAAATTTTACCTTTTCGGTTTTTTTATTTTTTCTGCTGCTTTTCTGTCGATTTCATTCTATTTATTAACTCCGAAGAAAAAGCTTCCGATTTTTAATCCTTCTGATGTTAATCCGGAATTGGTTGACAGCACGGTTCAACACGTAAGTAAATATCACACCATTGCCGATTTTTCATTTACTAATCAAAATGGCGAAACGGTAACCCAAAAAAATTATGAAGGTAAAATTTATGTTGCTGATTTTTTCTTTACCACCTGCCCAACCATTTGCCCAATCATGCAGGACAATATGGTGGAGATCCAAAATGAGTTCAAAGACAACCCCGATGTAATGCTTTTATCGCACACGGTAATGCCGCATATTGACAGCGTTCCCGTTTTAAAGAAATATGCTTTGGATAAAGGTGTGATAGATTCCAAATGGAATTTGGTTACCGGCGATAAAAAAGACATTTTTTATATTGCCCGTAAATCGTATTTAGCGGTAAAAACAGAGAACGAAGGTGAATTATACGATATGGTTCACACCGAAAACTTTATTTTAGTGGACAGGCAAAAAAGAGTTCGCGGCTTTTATGACGGCACAAATCAATCAGAAATTAAACGATTGGCAGAAGACATCCGTTTTTTACTGAAAGAAAGAAATTAAATACTTTTGCATTTTTTATCAGTTCTAATTGATTAAAAAAGCCTACTTTTGTATTTATATTAATTCTAAATAAGTTTTGCACACAACCGTTGACCAACTGAAAAAAGGAGAAAAAGCCATTATCATAGGCTTTAATTTAGATACCATTCCCTTGAAATTAATTGAAATGGGATGTATGGAAGGTCATTTGGTTGAAGTAGTACAAGCGGCTCCTTTTGGTGACCCTTTGTACCTGGAAATGAACGGAACGCATTTGGCCATCCGCAAAGAAATGGCCAAAGAAATCATTGTAGATATCATTCAAAACTAAAACGGCTGAATGAATTCTTCTACGCTTAAAATTGCCCTTATTGGAAATCCGAACACCGGAAAAACATCTTTGTTTAATCAATTAACCGGACTTAATCAACAGGTTGGAAATTATCCCGGCATTACGGTTGAACGAAAAGTTGGCTTTTGTAATTTACCTCAAAACCAAAAAGCAACCCTACTTGATTTGCCCGGCACTTATAGCTTAAATGCCAATTCTTTAGATGAGAATTTGGTCATTGAACTACTTTTGAATAAAAATGATAAAGATTATCCGGATGTTGCCGTGGTGGTAACCGAAGTTGAAAACCTGAAGCGAAATTTACTGCTTTTTACACAAATTAAAGATCTTGAAATTCCGACTATTTTGGTCATTAACATGGCTGATCAGATGGAATTGAAAGGAATTTCATTTGACATTCCTAAATTAGAAGCCGCTTTAAAAACTAAAATTGCTTTAGTCAGTTCCAGAAAGTCAACCGGTATAAACGAGTTAAAAGAACTTATTGTTAATTATAAACAATTATCAACCGAACCGTGTTTAAACGCTTCGGAAATTGATCCGGAATATTTTAACAACTTACGCAGAATTTATCCCAATCAACAACTTTACAAACTTTGGCTGGTTATTTCGCAGGATGTAAATTTTGGTGAACTTTCAAAAAACGTACTTCAAAACAATTCCTTTTCAAAATCAGAAGAGCAGTTGAAAAAACTTCAGCATCGTGAAACCGTTAAGCGATATCAATTTATAAATGATTTACTGAAAGAAAGCAAAACGATAGACAGAGCTAAGGCCGGTGATATGCGGAGTAAATTAGACCGGATTCTTACACACAAAGTCGGGGGATATATTATTTTCTTTGGAATTTTATTTCTCCTTTTTCAATCCGTTTTTGAATGGTCCAGTGTACCGATGGATTTTATAGACGAATCGTTCGCCTCCTTAAGTTCTTGGGTTAATGAACATTTACCGGCCGGAAAGTTGAATGAATTAGTTGCCAAAGGAATAATTCCCGGCATAGGCGGTGTGGTTATTTTTATCCCGCAGATTGCCTTTTTGTTTTTATTCATCTCGCTACTGGAAGAAAGCGGATACATGAGCCGTGTTGTTTTTTTAATGGACAAAAGCATGCGTCGTTTTGGTCTGAGCGGAAAAAGTGTTGTGCCGCTGATTTCAGGAACAGCCTGTGCCATTCCGGCCATTATGGCTACACGGAATATTGAAAACTGGAAAGAACGGTTAATCACTATTTTAGTTACACCGTTTACAACCTGTTCTGCCAGAATTCCGGTTTACACCATTCTGATCGCTTTGATTATTCCGGACAAAAAAATAGCCGGTTTTTTGAATCTTCAGGGATTGACGTTACTTATTCTGTATTTACTGGGCTTTCTGATGGCCGTTATTTCAGCTATGATCTTAAACAAGATCCTGAAGTTCAAGTCCAAAAGTTTTTTTGTGGTTGAAATGCCCAATTATAAAATCCCGTATTATAAAAACGTAGGGTTGAACGTTATTGAAAAAACAAAAGCTTTTGTGTTTGGAGCGGGAAAAATCATCATTTCCCTGTCAATCATTTTATGGTTCCTGGCTTCTTATGGCCCAACCGACGATTTTGCAAATGCTTCGGGAATCATTAGTTCCGAACAACAAAATCAATCACTGACTGAAGAGGAACTACAGGACAAAATTGCCTCTTTCAAATTAGAAAATTCATACATCGGAATCATCGGAAAATCTATTGAACCGGTAATTAAACCTTTGGGGTATGACTGGAAAATCGGCATCGGAATTGTGGCTTCTTTTGCTGCCAGAGAAGTTTTTGTAGGAACATTGGCTACAATTTACAGTGTTGGCAGCCATAATGATGAAGAGAACACTATTAAACAACGGATGAAAGAAGAAATTAATCCGGTTACCGGAAAACCCGTTTACAACATTGCCTCCGGGATTTCCCTATTGCTTTTTTATGCCTTTGCCATGCAGTGTATGAGTACACTTGCCGTAGTAAAAAAAGAAACAAATTCATGGAAGTGGCCAATTATTCAGCTTGTTGCCATGAGTGGTTTTGCCTACCTAACAGCCTTTCTGGCATTTTTGATTCTCAGCTAAACGGGTTACAAAAGACCTGCTTTTCGGGAAGCTCTTACAATGGCTTCATCATCGCCATTTGGCACTCCTAATTTATCTTTAATGATTTTTTTCCTGCTGTTAATTGCACTTAGGGTAAGGTTCAATGATTCTGGCAGTGTTTTGGTTCGTAGTCCCTGTGACAGTAATAATATTATTTTTCGGTCAGTTTCATCAAAAATGTTTAAATATCGTTTTATTGTTTCCAGTCCTTCGTGAGCAACCTGACTGTAATAATGTTGTCCTTCTACAATTTTTTGAAAAGCATCCTGCATGCTTTTGTAATCCAGATCGCTCTTTACCAGAATTGCTTCAGGCCGCAGGCGTTTTCTCAACTGGTATAATAAAATAGGCTCATCATGAGACGTTAATATAACTATTTTTAAATCCGGATGAGCAGCCTTGAGCAAAACAGCTAAATCTTCTCCGTTTTCTATTTCCTTTTTACGGAAAGACGGCATATTCCGGTCAATAAAGCAAATTGAATACTGGGTCAGTTCAACCTTGTTTTGAGACAGATAATACCCTTCTTCCAGCGACGTAATAGTCCTGGCAGACAAGGTAATTCCCAACTTATTTTGTGCTAAAGTTGTTTTATATCCTTCTAAAATAAGCGGATGATCATCTATCATCAATATTTTGATATTCATAAGTAAATGGTATTTTACAAAAAATTTGAGTTCCTTTTTCGGCTATTGATTTTATTTTGACAAAGCCCTCCATCGTGGATACCCTTTGCTTAATGTTTTCTAATCCGATTCCTTTTGTTTTGGCTTCAGCATTAAACCCGACACCATCATCCTTAACCACAAGTTCAAGGTAATTTTTATGATGTGTGACAGAAACGGATATCCTGCTTGCTTTGGCGTACTTTTGACTGTTGTAAACCGCTTCCTGAACAATTCTGTAACAGTTAATCTTTAAGGATTGCGGTAGGTTTTCCCATTCAATTTCCGAATCAATTTCTAACGAATAATCAAGTTTTGAAATGGCTTTTTGATCTTCAATAAAATCATTCAGCAGCAATAAAAAGCTTTCTTTTTTTGTAAATAAATTGTTCTTCAGGTCATGAGCAATGTTCCGGATCTCTTTTTCAACTGTTTTGATTTCGTCAACCTGCCTGAGGTATTTTTCGTTCTGCTCACTATCATCATCTATCTGAAACCCATACAGATTAAATCGTATTCCGGCCAGCATGCTCAACGTACCGTCATGAAGTTCAAGTGAAATTCTGTTTTTTTCCAGAGCTCTTCCTTCTTCTACTTTGTGATGTTGGTCAATCATGAGCTGATACACTTCTTCATTGCTCTTTTGTTGCTCCTGAATAAGCAGCAATTCTTTTTGCTTCGCTTTCTGACGGAAAATAATGTAAAGCAAAATAAGCAATACAATAATCGAAATTGATGTCAATACAATAAATTGCTGTTGTTTTGCTAAAATTTCTTTTTGCTGAATAATTTCATCCGTTTCATACTCAATTCGGGTGAATTTATTTCTTACTGCTCTTTCCGACTCCATTAAACTATCACTCAGCCTAATATACTTTTCCTTGTAAAATAATCTTTTATCAGGCTCAGCATCTGCTAAAAAATTTAAAAGCAACAATTCATCCCGGTGACTTTTGATTTCCTGAGCAATTGTTTTTGCTTTTAAAAAATAGTCAATGCTTGTGGTAGTGTCTCTTTTATTTAAAAAAAACTCGCCCTTACGCGTATTACTGACAATAACGCCTAACTTATTGTCTAAACTATCTCTTATTTTTAAAGGAATATCAAAATCTTTTTCACTGACTTTCTGACCAGACCTGAATTTATAATAAGTAAGATTATCCATTAAAACAGCATACAAAAGTACGCTTTCCTTTTTTAAATTTCTGGCACTTGTTGCTTCTTGCAAAAGAGCAATGGCTTTGGGGTTATTTTCTAGCCGATGATAACAAACGGCCATGTTATTTTTGGTCTGTGCAACCAAAATGGAATATTGATTATCCTGCTTCAGCTTTGACAATTGTTCAAGAGCCTGTGCGTGATAATCCAATGCTAAATCATAATTTTTTAAATCATTGTTAATGATTCCTAAATTATTCAGACAATCATAAACCAGCCTGTCATTTTCAGATTTTTTGGCTACTTCAAGGGCTTTAATGGTTTGTATTTCACTTTCTACCAAACTGTTTTCAAAACGCAGTAAATAAGCTTTATTAAGTATGGCCCGTCCTCTCTTTTCAAAATTATCCTTGCCAAGATAATGCAGGGACTTGTTATAAAAAATATAGGCCGTATCATTATAGGATTTGCCTCTGTAGTAATCGGCAATATCATTGTATATAATGCCCAGCCGGGAACTGTCTTTTGCTTTAAGAGCCAGCTCCAAATTGAGTCGGCATATTTTTATATACTCTTCCTTTAACCCAAAATTATAATACTGATCCGAAAGTTTTAGCATATAAAGTCGCTTTAACGAATCATTGGGCTTATCATTCAATAGCTGATAAGTGCGGTTCAAGTCTCTATTTACCTCATCGGAATACTGGTTCTTGTTTTTAACGGAGCTTATCAGGCTGTCAATTGTATCAAAACCATGCAGATAATTTTCCTTTTTTTTACAGGCAGACACCAAAAAAAGGAGCATTACACTTATCGTGAGATACTTTGTCATAAATTTTAGTTGAATTACAACAAAGGTAATTTTTTAAACAAAAAAAAGTAGCGTCAGACGCTACTTTTCGATGTAATACTCCAAACCAATTATTAATTCCCCTTTTTCGGGTCAATGTTCGTCTGATCATTATTTTCAGTTATGCTCGTATTTCCCTGAGTTTCCGCTTCCATGTCGTCTGTGGTACAGGAAACTACAGTAGTTGCAAACATCAAAATCATTCCTAGGGTAAAAAGTGCTTTTTTCATGGTATTAAGTTTTTAAGTTATTTTGTTTTTGGTCAATAAAGAATTTTTCTTTATTTTTTGTCAAAAGTAAAGATTGAAACCCTTGGTTCTTTGTACATTTTGTGCCTATTTTGTTAAAGTTTAAAGCGGTTTAAATCACTAATTATCAATTACTTAAAAAATAATTATTTTTTAAAAAAAGTACTACAAAAAATATTTTGTTATTTATATTTTGTCTAAATAAAATCTATAATTACTTTTGCACCGTAGATTAAATCTAAATAACAATAATGAGAAATACAGTTACCCTTTGCTTGCTTGCTTTGTCAGGCATTTCTTTTGCTCAAACTTCGGAAAGTCATGAAGATTTAGCCTTAAACGATACAGTCCGGAGACTGGAAGGAGTTACCGTTAATGCCGATATGTTGGTCGGAAGCAAATTCAAAGCAAAAAACAGAGCAGGGTCAACTTATTTTATTTCCCCGGAAGAATTAAAAACATTCAATTACACCGATATCAACAGAATTTTACGGACAGTGCCCGGTGTAAACGTGGTAGAGGAAGAAGGGTTTGGGCTACGTCCGAGCATTGGTTTAAGAGGTACAAGTCCGTCAAGAACCTCCAAAATAACGCTGATGGAAGACGGCATTTTGATTGCTCCGGCTCCTTATTCAGCTCCGGCAGCCTATTATTTTCCAACAGTTAGCCGTATTCAAAGCTTTGAAATCCTGAAAGGCGGTAGCCAGATTCAATATGGTCCTTATACAACGGGTGGTGCCATTAACATGGTTTCTAACCAAATCCCTTCTCAGTTTTCAGGAAAAGTAGTGGCTTCCATGGGGAGCTTTGACACGAAAAACACGTATGTGAATGTGGGTGATAATTTCAACCATTTCGGTTATTTGGTAGAATACAACAACCGCAATTCAGATGGGTTTAAAACCATTGATTTCAGCAACAAAACCACGGGATATAACGGAAATGATTATGTGGCAAAATTCAGGGTCAATACCGGTCCGGAGGCAAAAATGTTTCAATCGTTAACCCTTAAAGCACAATTGTCGAATGAATATTCAGACGAAACGTATTTAGGCTTAACGCAAACGGACTTTGATAATAACCCTTACCGTCGCTATTTATCGTCTGAAGCCGATAAAATAGATACCAAACACGACCAATTGATGCTGACACATTTATTTATTCCGGTAGATTATTTAACCATAACCACCAAAGCATACCGCAATAACTTTAAACGAAACTGGTATAAATTACACGATGTAAATGTGGCCGGTTCAAATGTTTCTTTAGCATCCATTTTAGACAATCCCGAAGCAAATCAAGCGGGTTACGACATTTTAACAGGAGCCAACAATACAGCAGACAACGCTCTCAGGGTCAGAGCCAACAACAGAAAATACCTGGCAGAGGGAATTCAAACTGTCTTTAACTTCAAATTTAACAGCGATGTGGTTACACACGATATTGATTTTGGTGTTCGCTATCATTTAGACAGCGAAGACAGGTATCAATGGGATGACCGGTATAAAATTCAAAACAATGCATTGTTCAGAACTTCAGCAGGTATTGCCGGAACACAAGAAAACCGTGTAGAAAGTGCCGAAGCCGTTTCGGTTCATGTACTTTATAACCTTACCTATAAAAAATTCACTTTTTCACCAGGAATGCGTTATGAAAATATCATTCGCAGAAGTTTGAACTATGGTACTGCTGATTTAGACAGAACCGGGGTTAATTTAAACCACAGACAAAGCAGAATTGAAAAATACATTCCGGGCTTTGGAGCTTTGTATAAATTTAATGATAATTACACCGCTTTCACAAGCGTACATAAAGGGTTTTCACCTCCGGGTCCCAACGACGGAGACAGAGGTGAAAGCAGCATTAACTACGAAGCAGGCTTCCGCCTGAATAAAAAAGCTTTAAACGGAGAAATCATTGCTTTTTACAATGATTTTGAAAGGCTGGAAGGGGCAGATACCAATGCCTCCGGCGGAACCGGAACCGGAGATCTGTTTAATGCCGGACAGGCAAAAGTGCAAGGATTAGAAGTTTTGGTTACGTATGACATTTTGAACAATGAAAACCCAAAATTCAAAGTACCGGTAACCTTTAGCTATACCTACACCGATACGGAATTGAAAAACGAATTCAACAGCGGAACAGAAGCCTGGGGAGCCATTCAGCCCGGAGATGAAATTCCGTATATTGCCAAAAACCAGTTTTCGGTTATAGCTGCTTTAGAACATCAAAAATTCAGTTTTTCTGTCAGCGGAAAATACAATGACCGGTTCAGAACATTAGCGGGACAAGGTTCTATTCCGGATAACGAACTGGTAAAAAGCAATTTTATCGTAGATGCTTCAGCCAAATACCACTTAACAGAAAAAGTGAGTTTAATGGGTAATATTGTAAATTTACTAGACAAAGAATATGCTGTTTCAAGAGTACCGGCCGGGCTGCGTCCCGGAATGCCTTTTGGAATCCATTTCGGAATTACAGCACAATTTTAAACGTGTTTTTATTTGTTTTGTTAAGGTTCTCTGTTTTTAACGGGGAACCTTTTATCTTTGTCGTATGATTGATTTTCAGGAAATAATTGCTTTTTTCATTTTAGTTGTTGCTATTGCAGTACTCTATTTTCATTTTTTTGGAAAAAAGAAAGCGAAGAAAAATTGTGGTGGCAACGATTGCGGCTGTCATTAACCTAACGCCACATCAAGGCTCATCATGACCACAAATCCGCCAATAAACCCAAGCGTAGCGATATCGGTATGTTTATCCTGTTGTGTTTCCGGAATTACTTCTTCTACCACCACAAAAATCATGGCACCGGCAGCAAAGGCTAATGCATAAGGTAAAATAGGTGTAAAAAAAGTTACCGCAACGGCTCCCAAAACGCCGGCAATAGGTTCAACCAAAGCAGAAGACTGCCCGTATAAAAAACTTTTTGTCCTGCTCATCCCCATGCGTCGCAACGGCATGGCAACAGCAATTCCTTCGGGAAAATTCTGAATACCGATCCCAATTGCCAGAATGGTTGCTCCGGCAATTGAAGCTTCAGGAATTCCGGCAGCAACACCTCCAAATAAGACTCCAACAGCCAATCCTTCCGGAATATTGTGCAGCGTAATGGCCAAGACCAGAAGCGTTGTTTTTTGCCAGGGCGATTTCACTCCTTCCGTTTCTTTAAAATTGATGTGAACATGGGGTAATAATTTATCCAATCCAAACAAGAAAAAAGCCCCCAGAATAAACCCGATAGCCGCCGGCAATACTTTTACAAACCCTTCTCCTTCAGACATGGCAATCGCGGGAGCCAGTAAACTCCAATAGCTGGCTGCTACCATAACCCCTCCGGTAAAACCCAACATGCCATCTAAAAAAGCACGGCTCATCGTTTTAAAAAAAAACACCACAGAAGCTCCCAAAGCCGTTAAAAACCACGTAAAAAGAGTGGCATATAATGCCGCCAAAACCGGATTAATACCTGATAAATAACCTATAATTGTGTCAAACATATTACATTGGTTTTACGTAAAGGTTACTGGCAATTTTATTTGAAATTAAAATCGGCTTGCCGTTAATCAAAATACCAAGCGATTGATCAAACGGCTCCTTGCTAACCACCTCAATTTCGGATCCTAAAGCAATTTGATATTTATCCAAATACTTTAAAAAACTCGGTGAACTATCCTTCACACCTAAACAGATCACTTTTTTAGCCGGTAAAATTTCAGAAAGCAACTGTTTGTCCACTTTAATCATTTGTCCGTATCTGTCCGGAATCGGGTCGCCGTGCGGATCTTCTTTAGGAAAGCCCAGATACTCATCCAATCTGTTGATTAGCTTTTCTGATTTAATATGCTCTAATTCTTCGGCCAAATCATGCACCTCATCCCAGGTAAAATCGAGTTTTTCTACTAAAAAAACTTCCCACAAACGGTGCTTTCTTACAATCATTTTAGCCGCATGAAGTCCTTTTTGCGTTAACCTTACACCTTGGTACTTCTGATAATGAACCAATTCTTTTTCGGCCAGTTTCTTTACCATGTCTGTTACCGAAGATGCTTTGCTTTCAATCATCCCGGCAATAGCATTGGTATTGATCCCTTTGGGCGAAACCAAGGACAAATGATAAATAACTTTTAAATAATTTTCTTCTGAGTAGGTCATGATGTTAAAATCAGTAAACAAAAGTAAAAAATTATTTCATAAATATAAAAATATTTTTAGTTTTGTCTAAATTTATTTTTTGATATGAAAAAACACTTCCTCTTGTTTATCTTTTTATTGCCTGCCATAAGCTATTCGCAGGAAAAAGGAACAGTTGTAGGCCATATATTATCAGACGGTCAAGCTGTACCATTTGCGAGTGTTCTTCTCAAAAACTCAACAACGGGAACTTCGTCTGATGAAAACGGGAATTATTCCATTCAGGTTCCATCAGGCAAACAAACCTTACTTGTACAGGCAATTGGTTTTAAAAACCAGGAAAAAAATATTTCAGTTCCGCCCGGCGGCAAAATTCATCTTGATTTTAATCTGGAAGAAAGTGTTTTCGGACTCAACCAGGTGGTGGTTTCTGCCACACGCGGATTGCAAAAAAGAACAGAAGCTCCGGTGATTGTAACCGTAACCAATTCAGAAGTACTACAAAAAGCCCAGGCCATCAGTTTATCGGAGGGATTAAGCTTTCAGCCCGGCTTACGGATGGAAACCAACTGTCAGAATTGTGGTTTTTCGCAAGTCCGGATGAATGGTTTAGACGGAGCCTATTCTCAAATTTTAATGGATAGCCGTCCGATTTTTTCAGCCTTAAACGGCGTATATGGTTTAGATCAAATTCCAACCAATATGATTGAACGCATTGAAGTGGTTCGCGGTGGCGGTTCATCTTTATATGGGTCAAATGCCATTGCGGGCACCATCAACATCATTACCAAAGATCCGATTGAAAATTCGTTTGAAATAAATTCCCATTTAGGGTTAATTGACGGAAAAGTGCCTGATAAAGCCTTAACGTTAAACGGAACCGTTTTGTCTGACGATTTGAATCTGGGCATTCAGCTTTTTGCCATGCTTCGTGACAGAAAACCTTTTGATGCCAATGATGATAATTTCACCGAAATTACGACAATGCAAAACCGAACTTTCGGATTCAAATCATTTTACCGTCCGTTTGAACGAAGCAAAATTACAGCCGAATTTCATACGGTAAACGAATTCAGAAGAGGTGGTGAAAACCGTTTTGACCTACAACCATTTGAAGCTCTTACTACCGAACAAATCACCTCCAGAATGGTTGGGGGCGGACTCACATTCGAGAATTTTTCGGAGGATGAAAAAAACAAATATGCGGTTTACTTTAATACCCAACAATCTAAAAACGACAATTTTTATGGTGGCCGGATAGATGATGAATTCGGAAACATCGATTACGGGGAAAGCATCCGAGGCTTCGGAAATACCGAAGTGCTCACCTGGATAGGAGGTGCTCAATACAACCGAAAACAAGAAGCATTTTTAGGCGGTTCAGGTACATTGACCACCGGAGCGGAATATAAAAAAGAAGAAATGCAGGATGCCAAACCGGGCTATAATGCCTTTGTTAATCAAACACTGGATATCTTAGGTATTTATGCTCAGCAGGAATGGAAGGTAAATGAAAAACTGAAAGTCCTAGGTGGTTTGCGAGCTGATTTTCATAATGCTGCTGATGAAGATGTAATTTTAAATCCGAGACTGAACATACTTTATAACGTTACAGAAAATTTGCAGTGGCGAAACAGTTACGCCAAAGGCTTCAGGGCTCCGCAGGTTTTTTCGGAAGACATTCACGCCCGCATAGCAGCCGGTGAAGTAGCATTAGTTGAATTAGCAGATGGTTTGCAATCAGAGACTTCACATTCATTTTTAACTTCGTTGGATTGGAGCAAGGTTACGGCAAACTCAGAGGCCGGATTAACTTTTGAAGCCTTTTACACCCGGTTGAATGATCCGTTTATTTTGGAACAACTTACCGAAACCATTTGGGAAAAACGCAACGGAAAAGGTGCCGATGTGTATGGAATTAACCTGGAAGCCAAGTATGCTCCGGGTCAAAAATGGCAGTTTCAGGGCGGAGCCACCTTTCAAAAAGCACTGTATGACGAAGCCGTTCAATGGAGTGAAAACGTGACCAATACAAATCGGAACTTCTTTCGTTCACCCAATATTTATGGGAATCTGATAGCAACTTTTTCACCTAAAAAAGCCTTTCAAAACAACCTTTCATTGGTTTACACCGGAAAAATGTATGCCCAGCATTTTGCCGGATTTATTGCCGAAGACCGATTGGTGACCACCGCTGACTTTTATGAAATCAACCTGAAATCATCCTACACGTTTGTTATCAAAGAAAAATTACATCTTCAATTGAGTGGCGGCATTCAGAATCTTTTTAACCAGTACCAAAAAGATTTTGATTCAGGTGTGAATCGAGATGCCAATTATATTTATGGCCCATCCCGTCCCAGAACAGTTTTTGTAGGACTAAAAATCGGGACGGATTTATTATAAAAATATGACTTTTTGGATTTAATTCCGTAAAAAACATGACTTTTTGGATTTAATTCCGTAAAAAACATGACTTTTTTGGATTTAATTCCGTAAAAAACATGACTTTTTTGGATTTTAAAATGCATTTTGTACATTTGTCTTATAAAAAAGATTCCATGAATATTGAAAGAGAACTTTTTGAGACCATCCAGAAAAGCTTATTTAAACATAAAGTTATCCTTTTGTTTGGAGCCAGACAAACAGGAAAAACTACTCTATTAAAAAACCTGATTGGAAAAAAAGAAAGTGTTCTTTGGTTAAATGGCGATGAAAGTGATGTCCGATTGATGCTTCAAAATCAATCTTCAACCAGTTTAAAAGCCTTAATAGGAAATCATAAAACAGTGATAATAGATGAGGCACAACGCATAGGTGAAATAGGTTTAACCATCAAGTTAGTGCATGATAATTATCCGGAAATAAAAATCATCGCCACCGGATCTTCTGCTTTTGAACTAAGAAACAAAACGAATGAACCTTTAACCGGAAGAAAACTGGAATATAAACTCTATCCTTTTTCGACCAAAGAACTCATAAATTACCACGGGGTTTTAAACGAAAGCCGATTATTGCAGCATCGTTTAATTTATGGCTATTATCCGGATATTGTAAACAACCAGGGAGAAGAAATTGATTTGCTGAAAAATTTAGGAGACAGTTATCTTTTTAAAGATATTTTGATGTTAGACGGAATTAAAAAACCTGAAAAACTGATGAAATTACTTCAGGCATTGGCTTTGCAAGTCGGCTCACAGGTTTCGTATAATGAACTAGGTGGTTTAGTAGGGTTAGACAGTAAAACCATTGAACGTTACATTGATTTGTTAGAGCAATCATTTGTTATTTTTAAACTAAATAGTTTCAGCAGAAATTTGCGTAATGAATTGAAATTTTCCAGAAAAATTTATTTTTACGATAATGGAATCAGAAATGCGATGATTAATCATTTTTCGCCAATTCCGATCAGACAAGATGTTGGAGCTTTATGGGAAAATTATCTTATTGCCGAAAGAATGAAAAGAAATGATTACGACAAAAAGTATGGCAACACCTATTTTTGGAGAACCAAAGCACAACAAGAAATAGATTATTTAGAAGAAAATAACGGAAATCTTTCTGCCTATGAATTCAAATGGAATCATAAAAAAAATCACAAAACAACAAAGACGTTTACTTCTAATTATCCCGAAGCCAAAATACATATTATAACGCCGGATAATTACCTTGATTTTGTACTAGGACTACCTATTCAATCATAACAAATCTTTATGATTGAAATCATCAAATAAAAATGAAATCTTAGTAACTTTGCATTCTGAGAATTGAAAATCAAATCGCAACAATCATAAATCTTAAATAAATATGTATCCAGAAGAAATGGTAAAACCCATGAGAGCCGAATTATCGGAAGTAGGTTTTCAGGAATTATATAGTGCAGAGGCGGTTGAACATGCCTTAAAACAACCGGGGACAACCTTAGTCGTTGTTAATTCGGTTTGCGGATGTGCCGCCAGGAATGCCAGACCGGGTGCCAAAATGAGTTTGGACGGATCTAAAAAACCGGATCAATTAGTGACGGTTTTTGCCGGTGTGGACAAAGAAGCCGTTGAGGCTGCCAGACAACACATGTTTCCTTTCCCTCCTTCCTCGCCAAGTATGGCATTGTTTAAAGACGGTGAATTGGTTCACATGTTAGAACGTCATCACATTGAAGGCCGTCCGGCAGAAATGATTGCGGAGAATTTAAAAGATGCTTACGGCGAATTTTGCTGAGAAAATTAAATTGTATAACACAAACCCTTTCAGACATTTAGTTGCGAAAGGGTTTTTTGTTTCAACGAAAAACGCAACCTTTAAAAAAAATTTCATCTTACCAATGTTAATCAATAAAAAAAACAGCTATGAAATCTATTTTAAAACTATTTGTGTTGGCCTTATTGCTTCAAAGTTTTCAGTGTGATGATGACAACCTCCCGGATCCGATTACACCGGAACAATTAAATCTCAAAAAACAGGAAATTGTGGATTATATTGACGGCTTTGAGTGTGAAAACTCCGAAAACTGTAACACCATTGCATTAGGCGTAAAACCCTGTGGCGGCCCGACGGAGTTTTTGACTTTTCCTTCTTCGGTTGATTTAAATGAACTGGAATCAATGATTGAAGCCTACAATCAGTTAAATACGGAATACAACATTCAAACCAACGCTGTTTCTGATTGTGCTGTTGTTTTACCTCCTCAAACGGTGGAATGTGAAGATGGCGGCTGTATCATTGCAGATTAGTAGAAAATATATTAAACCATTAAAAGAGCAGATTTTTTAAAAACTGTTGTTTTAGTGGTTTAATTTTTTTAAAAACATACTGTTTAAACAGATAAATTATTTCAATTCAGGAATACAAAACAGCACTTGTTGTTCGATGAATACATGAATTAAAGATTCTTCTTCCTCCGAATAAGTATCTTTAAAATTTCCTTTTAAAATTTCCTGTACGGAATCCTTCATACTCATATCGCGGTATTCGATTAACAACTCATTTTCATTGATTTTTAAAAGGCAGTCTCTTTCAGAAAAATCAGCCTCTAACATCGGATTCAAAATCAAATCATAAGCTACCTCTTCATAGGCTTTTTGCAAAAGCTTATATAAAGCACTCAATACTTTTGGAACGGTAGTAGAAGACAAACAGACACGGTCCGGACAATTTAAGATAACATCGTAGTTGCACCGCAGGTCACAATTTCCTTTTTTACCCCAGATAATTTCATTAAACACAGCAAAACTTCCCCAGGAACCCGGGCCGGTCGGGCCGTAAATTCCTACTGTAGGCACATTGAACGCTCCGGCTACGTGGGTAATTCCGGCATCATTTCCAATGTGGAAAAAAGCACTTTCCATGGCTTTACCGATATCGTCTAAACCACCGGTAACATACTCAATATGCGGCATTTCCTGAGTAAAAAAAACGGCCGGATCAGGATCATCTTTTCCTAAAATAATTTTGCATTTCAATTTTGGAAATAACCGATACAACTCCTCTATCAGTTCTGCATAACTTTTTGTTGGCCATATCTTTAACAAAAATCCGGCACCGGGATGAATCGTGTAATATGGATTTTCATACTCGGTATCACGCATAAAATACGGATAACCTTTGTATTGATTCGAATAATTTTTGTGAAACCTGGCCAACCCGTCAAGGTGGTGTTGAATAGAATGCTGTTTTACTTTTTTATGTGTTGCATAACGTATGGCATGCGGCAAATCATAACCGCGAAAAGCCGGATAGTTTCCTAATTCAATAATTTTGTCATAATCAGCTTCCTTTTCTTTTATCTTTTGTTCATCAACAATGATTACATCGTTAAAATAACGGGAAAAGAAAGAGACTAACCGGGGATGAACCGCAAAACTAACTGACTTTGAGACCGCTTTTAAATTAATCAAACTGGGCAAACAAAAGAAAATATCGCCTAAACCACCATAACTCTTATAAACCAGAACATGACCTAAATCGG
Organism: Bacteroidota bacterium; assembly: GCA_023434025.1. Lineage (GTDB taxonomy): Bacteria > Bacteroidota > Bacteroidia > Flavobacteriales > Flavobacteriaceae > Flavobacterium. The sequence continues at coordinate 87,017 of JAEYTL010000037.1, read as the reverse complement.
TAACTTTTTCAATTTCCTTTTGGTTTAAAACCTGGCTTACATTATCCCAAAAAACATCTGGTGTTTCTTTCATTTCCTGTCTGGCTCTTTCTTTGTCATTCGGATAAAAATCAAATGACCATGTTCCCACCCTGTCGTTGGTAATCATTTCGCAACCAGATAAAAAAGCCTCTGCAGCCAATCTTCCGGATGGTTCAGGCCAAACCGGCTTGCAGAAAAAATACTTTGACTGCCCCAATATTTTTAAAACTTCTTCATTCGGAATATACGCATTCAGAAAGACATTAGAAGGTAATTCTCTTCTCAATTCATTTTTCCCATACACCTGAAAGGTAAGCTGTGGGTTCTCCAAAGCATAGCCCAGTAGAGCTTCCCCTCCTTTTAAATAGCTTAAATCACCAAAAAAAGGAATAATGTCTCCGTTTTTAGTTTCAGAAATTTGGAGTTTATCCACGTCAACCGTTGGTGGCATGATGATTTTATTGGCAACCGACTCGCCATAAAAAGCAAAATGATCCTCAAAATGTTTGGGCGATTGAAAGGCATTCCGTTTTGCATTTCCAAAAACTTCATGATATAAATGATACTTTTCATTATCACAGCAGTTCCGGATTCCTCTGTCAACAGTACATAAAATATTTCTGCGGACGCAAAAGTTGTAATCAAATTCTATTTTGATGTAAGTTATCTTTTCATCAACCAAATAGCGAAGCAGTTTTTTTTCAAAACGACACCGTGAAGTATTATTTAAAACAACCAGATCTGATTTGCAGATTTTATTTTTTGTTAAGTCAAAATCCGTGAGCAAATCAACGGTAACTAAATAACCCAATTGATTGCCAAGAGCAACCAGTTGGGTTATTGTTAACTCGGCACCTCGTTTTAATGAGGTGTCGGTGTCATGTAAAAAAAGTATTTTCTTCAATGAATAATTACTAGGTGATTAATCATCATAATAACCGTCGTCATAATAGCCATCATCATAATAGCCATCATCGTAGTAACCGTCATCATAATAGCCGTCATCGTAGTAACCATCGTCGTAATAACCGTCACCATTGTCGTCTGACGAACAGGATGCCGCCAAACTTCCGGTAATATACAACGCAGAACTCGCCAATATTACTTTTCCGGAATTTTTTAAAAAATTACGTCTATTCATAACTTAAATTAGTTAAATCAAGCAAATATAAATCGTTTTTGTTTTCAAAAACAATAACTTAGATAAAAAATTTCATTCTTTTTATTTCATCTAAAATGTTTATTTTTGCAACGGATTCTTCCATTTAGAATTCATGAAAATTTGTACAGACGTAACATGTTACGTCTCTATCCGGATAATAACCCTAAACGTTTATAGCATGCAACTGTATAACACGATGCGGGCAGAAGAAAGAGCCGAACTTATTGACCAAGCCGGCAAACAACGGCTTACGTTGTCTTTTTATGCCTATGCCAAGATTGAAGACCCGAAAAAATTCAGAGATGATTTATTCTTAGCCTGGAATCCGTTGGATGTTCTGGGAAGAATTTACGTAGCTCACGAAGGTATTAATGCCCAGCTTTCGTTGCCGGCAGACTATTTTTATGAATTCAAAGACACCTTAGAGGTTTATGATTTCATGCAAGGCATTCGATTGAATGTGGCCCGTGAACAAGATGATCATTCGTTTTTGAAACTTACCATAAAAGTACGTCATAAAATTGTAGCCGACGGATTAGACGATTCTACTTTTGATGTAACGAACAAAGGAATTCACTTAAAAGCAAAAGAATTTAACCAACTTTTAGAAGACCCAAATACCATTGTAGTAGATTTTAGAAATCATTACGAAAGTGAAATCGGTCATTTTAAAGGTGCCATTACTCCGGATGTTGATACATTCAGAGAATCACTTCCGATTATTGAGGAGCAGTTAAAAAATCTTAAAGAAGAACAAAAACTGTTGATGTATTGCACCGGCGGAATCCGATGCGAAAAAGCGAGTGCTTATTTCAAACATAAAGGTTTTAAAAATGTATATCAGTTAGAAGGAGGGATTATTGAATATGCCCGTCAAATTGAACAAGAGGGTTTAGAAAGCAAATTCATTGGTAAAAACTTTGTATTCGATCATCGCTTGGGCGAAAGAATCACAAACGACATTATTTCACAATGCCATCAATGCGGCAAACCCTGCGACAATCACACGAATTGTGTAAACGACGGCTGTCATTTATTATTCATTCAGTGTGATGAATGCAAAGAGAAAATGGACAATTGTTGTTCCGCTGAGTGTCAGGAAGTTATTCATTTGCCTCTGGCCGAACAAATAAAATTGAGAAAAGGCGTTCAAAAAGGAAACATGATTTTCAAAAAAGGAAAATCGCCGGCCTTAAAATTCAAACACTCCGGAGCATTAAGCGACCAACCTTTGGCGGTTGCCAACAATGTAGAAAAACCAAAGCCTATTCGTGAACGTATCAAACGCAAAAAAATATTGGTCGGAAAAGCAGAACATTTTTACACCAAAGCACAGGTAGGATTATTTATTATTGAAAACCAGGAAATTAATCTTGGTGATAAAATTTTAATTTCCGGCCCTACCACCGGTAATCAGGAACTGGTTTTAGACAAACTGTTTGTTAACGGAAAGGAGGGCACTATTGCAAAACCGGGTGATAAACTTACCTTTGCAGTGCCGTTCCGCATTAGATTGTCTGACAAACTATTCAAAATCATTGCTTCGTCATGATGTCTTCAGGACGAATTACCACAGAAAAGGCCGGCTCAAATTTTACTATTGAGCCGGTTACCTCTTTAATTTATCCAATCCGGTTTGGCCTTTCCCTTTAAATAATGATCATACCAGGCCTGTATTTTAATATTGAGATCATATTGGTTATGTGGTTCCAGCAAAACATGTCCTTCTCCCGGATATAAAAGTAAGGAACTGGTTTTTCCTAACCGCCATAAGGCAAATTGCATTTTAATACTGTTACGCCAATTTACCCGCAAATCTTCCATACCGGTCCACAACAGCATAGGCGTTTGAATTTGGTAAGCATGCATAACGGGTGAATTATCCTGAAACTCTTTGGTATAATAGGGTTCTGTAATGCGTAATTGCTGGGTATCAAATCGCCAGATATTCGATTCATTGTGATCGTCAATACCCAAATAGGTTCCGATTAAATCATGCCAACCGGAACCGGAAACAATCGCTTTAAAACGTTGGGTTCGTGTAGCGATATAACTCACTTCAAAACCGGCAAAGGAGTGTCCAAAAAGTCCTATTCTTCCCGGATCAACCGAGGCTACTAAAGTCGCTTTATCTACAGCGGCCAGCACACACGACAAAGCCGATTCACCCGGTTTATTGATCGTGTAAGCAATATCCGGCAACAAGACAAAATATCCTGCCTGCGTATAATGGGTAACGTTAAAACCAACCGAATGGTATAAACCCGGCTTAACATACTTGCGAAGAAGAGAAGACATCCGCTCATATAGTTTAACAACCATCGGATATGTTTTATCAGGTTGATAATCGGCCGGGTAAAACAATGCCCCTTTCAAAGGAACACCATTAGCGGTATAATGAATCAATTCGGATTTTCCCCACTGATATTCTTTTTGATGCTCATTAGAACGCTGAATCACCAGTCCTACAGGTTTACCGGCATGATGAATCACCAGTTCAGGCGATTTATCAAAATCACTCCGTACATACATAAATGTCTCTCCTGCCTTTTGAACAGCATTGATTTTATCCTCTCCATAAAAAATATGCTGCAACGCCCCTGCGGATGTATAAAAACTGAATCCTTCCGCTAAGGTCTCTATGTTCACTTCTTTCAACACAATTCCTTTTTCAACTGTATACGATCGGGTTTGATACGGAAAAAAAAGATCCCGGATTACTCCGGACAAACGGTCGTCAAACAATCGGAAACGACTTTGCCTGGCATAGCCGTCTGTTAATCGTTTACGAATCTTGCCATCCGGTGTAAAAAGCCAGACATCATTAAAATCGGTTAACAAAACGGCTTGATCCTTCGTGGTCCAGTATGGTTTATCATTGGGTAAATTGGCACCCGGGCGGTCATATTCCAAATCGTCAAAATGGGTTTGGGTTGAACAGGTTAAGCAACGAATCGTGTCTAAAGCAATGTCATAAATCCACCAGTTTTTAGCCGTAAACCACGTAATGTACTTTCCGTGCGGAGAAACAACAATCTGGTTTTTTTCATGATTGATTTTTTGAACAATTCGTTTCTTCTTTCCTGTTTCCAGATTAACAATAAAAAGATCTGCAAACATCCCTTTGTATTCAAAATGAGGCAAATAAGCTGACTGATCTACCACCAGAGCATGTTTGCCTGTTGCAGTAGGAATGACAATAGGCTGCTCTGCATCATTCACCAAAACAAAACGGTTAGCAGTCAGATGCCAGCACATTAGCCATTGGTTCGCCTTATTTTCTTCTTTGGGAGGAGGCAGTATCTTAGCCGCAGATGACCAGATTATAACATTTTCTGGCGGGTTGCTGCTTTTCTGTAGGGCTTTAACATCAAAAAACAACTGTTCATCATCAGATGAAAAAAACAACCTCGAAAAAGGAATCCGGTACGAATCCGGTAGTGATATACTGCTTTGACTGTGGAGAATCGCAGGTAAATTTTTCTCCTTAAACATAAAATAGTGCACCTGATAAAACGGTATATTACTTTTCTCCAGTGGAGGGATAGCCTTTAAAAAAGCAATCCCATTCCCTTTTGTATTCCACGTTAGTCCCGTAAGGTTCTCTTCATATTGAGCCAGCTCAAACACTTTCTTGTTTTTTGTAAAAGGAATTATACACAACGTCTTTCGATGCTCTTTTTGTTGTACGAATGCAATTTTAGTACTGTCCGGTGAAAGCATATATGAGTCTACCGACTGTATGACATGTGTAGTATTGGTTGCCAGATGAATCATAACTAATTCTTTTTCGCTTTTTCGTTCTCCTATCAGGTACGTTCCACCCCGGGAGAAAAAGTAATGGTCAACCGATGGAACAGAATCCCGCCAATTGGTTTGCAACTTCTGATAATACAACCGTTTATCCTGAATAAAGGCAAACCAATCCGATTGAGGTGAAAAACAGCCTTGCGTTCCGCCCATCACAATTTGTTTCAGCATCTTATTTGTGTTCTGTAAGACCATCGTATCCTTTCCTTTCGGATTGTGTATAATATAATTTACCCACTTGCCATCAGGCGACAAAACATAGTGATGAAAATGATACCATCGCTCATAATCTGCGGGTGTCAGCATTTTTTTACCCTGTCCGTAAACCCCGGCACAGCATAAAAAAAGAGTCAACACTGTTTTTTTCAGAACCAGCATAAAAGCATTTAAATTAATACCCATCATTTTGCGGTAACAGGTTAGCATTCAGCAACAATTCATGTTCCGGCAAAGGAAAAAATGCATCTGTTGCATTCCACCCCGGTTTTACCCCCGACAGAACGGCATCCAGTAAGCCTCGTCTTTTCAGATCAAAAAAGCGGTGACCTAACTCGCAAAAAAACTCTGATTGCCGTTCTTTCAGCACAGCTGTTAACAGCTCCGCTTTGGTTTGGGCAGAAGTATCCGTCAACCCGGCTCTGTTACGGATTTTGTTGATATCGGCGGCACTCAGCTCCAATAAATTTAGTTCCGCATTCGCTTCTGCCCGGATCAGATACATTTCTTCGATACGAAACTGAATCGGGTATTCCATCGAAGTACTGGTGTCCAGGTGGAGTTTATATTTAAAGGGATGGTAATAAGTAGCGGATCCGTTTGTCACTTCTTTTACCCAATTGATGCTTCTCAAATCTCCCGGTTCAAATTGATTCATAAAATCATTATTCAATGCACGTGAAGGTGGCGGTATCAACGTAAACACAAAACTTTTGGCTTCCAGGGTATTCTTGCCTTCGGGTGCCGACATCAATTGCCAAATCGTACCGCTGCTGTTGCGTAAAAAAACGGAGTTCGTATTGTCAACCCACTGATACAAAGCCGTATTATCTATTACGTCCGTTGCTTTTTGTTTTGCCAGTTCCCATTGCTCATGATACAGGTATAAACGGGCCTGCAGAGCCAAAACGGTACTTTTATTTGGTCTCACACGATGCTGGCCGGTATAATTGTTCGTCAATAAGTCTTCCGAACGAAGTAAATCGGCTTCCAACAAGGTGAAAAGAGCGGCATTTGTTTGTTTACCAATAGTTGTATTTATCCGGTAATCCGTGGAGGTTACATACGGTATTTCTCCAAAAAGCTGGTTTAGATAAAAATGCAGGTATGCCCGAACAAACAAAGCCTCCCCTATCAGACGGTTCCGGTCAGCCTGAGCTAACGCATTCGAATTCTCAACTCCGGCAATCACCGTATTCACCGAGTAAATCAGATTGTATGTATTCCGCCAAAGTGAGAGTATTGTAGCGTTGGCAGCCACCAATTCATTCTGATTAAACAGCAGCTCCGGCAAAGTTGTGCTGTAACAGGTTAATTCATCCGTATAGTGCCCCAACAAAACAGATAAACCTCCAACATCGCCTGTTACCAATACATTGTTGTGCATTTTGGTATAAATGTTTACCAAAACAGCTTCTGCCGTCCGGACATCTTCAAAAACTTGTTCGCCGGACAATTGAGTATCCGGCACTTCAACCGTTACAAATTCCTCACATGAACTGAATGCCACCACTAAACATAGGATTGCATAGTATATTTTTTTAATTTTCATAACTGCATTTTTTTAAAAAGTTAATTGTGTACCCAAGGTTAATACCCGTAAAGGAGGTATGCGGACACCGGAATAATTTTCCGGATCCAACCCTTTATACTTGGTAAAAGTCAATAGGTTTTGCCCTTGCAAATAGAGTTTGCAGACCCAACCCGAAGAAGTCGGAACGGTATAATTCAATGAAATGTTTTTTAACCGTATAAACGATGCATCGTCAAAAGCCGCATTACTATTGCGGTAAAAAGTGTATGCATTTGTTGCCTGTGTATTAAAACCCGCACTAAAAGGTTGTCCTTCACTCAACACATCCACTGATTGATTGACCGAGAGTCCCGGCATGGATTTAAAATTATTAAAGTTGGGGGCTTTTTGCTTTACAAATTGAAATAAGAAATCCAAATGCCAGTTTTTATATGTCAGCGTGTTTTGTAACCCTCCAAAGAAGTCCGGTGTTAAATCAACCAATTTTTTCCGGTCGTCATTCGAACGAATCATCCCGTCTCCGTTATAATCCTCAAATTCATACAAACCGGTCTCTGCATTTATGCCGGTGTAATGATACACCATGCGTATATTAAGAGGCTCTCCCACTACATACTGATTGGCAAAGGTGGAACTTTCCAGATCCGGAAACGAAACCAGTTCATTTTTTGGCAGGGTAATGTTAAAAGAAGTAGCCCAAGAAAACGTTTTGGTTTGTATATTTTTAGAATGCCACTCCAATTCAATACCTGTATTTTCTACCTCTGCCGGAAAATTAGACTGAATTGTTGTAAACCCTGTTGTACCGGGCAACGGAATCCCCACCAGTTGATTACCTGATTTGTTTTTAAAATAAGCTGCGGTTAAAAAGATTCTGTCGTTAAAAAACCCTAAATCCATTGCTGCCTCCCATTTTGTATTGGTTTCCCAACTAAAATCAGGATTAAACAAACGGGTGGGCTGCAACCCGATTATCCCTTGATACGGCATACCGGTTGAACTGAACGTATCTAAAAACTGATAATTCCCTATCTGGTCGCTTCCTGTAGTGCCATAACTGGATCGCAGTTTGCCAAAGCTCAACCATGGCAGGTGCTGTTCAAACAAAGCCTCTTTATTAAACAACCAAGCCGCTCCTACTGCTCCAAAATTGGCAAATTGCCTGCCCGGGCCAAAACGGCTCGAACCGTCCCGCCGTCCTGTTAGGTTAACAATGTATTTATTGTCAAGAGTGTAATTGACACGCCCAAAAACCGCATTATAACGATATACGCTATTGTCGTTATTAAAAATCGTAATTGTATTTGCAGCGGCTATATTATAGATCAGGCTATTATTTGCAAAACCAAATGCCCGAAGGGCCTGTGTTCCGAAAGTACGTTCCTGAAAAGTAGCCCCAGCCAACACGTCTAATTTGCTCTTGTTAAAATGCATATTCCAATGCAGTTGGGGTTCTAAACTCCACGATTGCTGATACCCCTTGTTCTGAATTAAAAAAGAAAAAGAGCTGTCTAACCCCAAAGCAGGATTATACATGGTAGAAGGAGAAATTTTTGTTTCCGCCAAACGGGTATCAGAAAAACCCGCCATGGTTTTAAATTCCAGGTTTGGAAATAGTTTATAGGCAATGGAGCCGCCCGCATTTAAAAAATTTGTTTTGGCAATATATTCCTCAAAATTCTGACGTATCGGATTGCTCCATGTTGAATTTTCCCAATTCAAATTGCCTTCTTCATCATACAAAGCCGGGGCATTCGGTGCCAGGTTAATGGCATCCAGGGTCAAATCAGTACCCGGTAAGTCGTTTTTATCCACCACATATTGGAGTGATAAATCCAACTGTAATCGCTGATCGGCACAACGGTGATTCCCTGAAAACTGAAAAGCTGTTTTTTTATACTCAAAGTCACCGTGAAACACTGATGTTTCATGATAATTAGTCACTTTTAACAACAACTTGGTCAACGCTGTTCCTCCCTGTAGTCCTACATCCATTTGCCGGTGCTGCGAGGTGTTTCCTATCAGCTCTTTCTGCCAGTCGGTATAACGGCTTTGATCCCAATTGCCGTTGATGTCATGAGCACTGGCCGGGTAGGTTGTTACCCCGTCGTTTTCAAAGGCCTGACGCCGCATACTCAGGTATTGTTCCGTATTCATCAGGTTCAGCCGTCTCGCAATTTGTCCTACTCCCGAAAACATATTGGCCGTAAACGTTGTTTTACCTCCCTTCGCTTTTTTGGTGGTAATCAATACCACGCCGTTGGCTCCCCGTGACCCGTAAATGGCGGTAGCATCGGCATCTTTCAGTACTTCAATACTTTCAATATCGGCCGGGTTCAGCGTGCTGAGGGCATTCACCCCTGCTCCGGGCAAGATGGAACCGGACAAAAAAGAGCTGTTTCCCAAACTCTCCGTTCCCAGAGGCATTCCGTCCACAATGTATAACGGGCTGTTACCGTCGGTCCGCAAACTGTTTCTACCCCTGATCTGTATATCAAATCCGCTGCCCGGCACACCGCTGGTTTGGGTAATGCTCACCCCCGCCATTCTCCCCTGCATGGTTGCCAGCACATTGGTTACCGGTTGCGTTTCAATATCCCTGGCTGTAATTCTCGAAATACTACCCGTACGCTCTTTGTCTTTTACGGCATAATAACCGGCATTAACCACAACCTCTCTCAACTGTGTGGTGTCTTCTTCCAGCTGAACATTGATTACCGTCTGGTTGGCCACGGCCATTTCAACCATTTTATAGCCCATATACGAAAACACCAGTACGTCCGAAGGGTCAGCCTCAATGGAATAACGCCCGTTTTCATCGGTAAGGGTTCCGGTAGATCTGCCTTTGATCAGAACAGTTACACCCGGAAGTGGACCATTTTTATCACTAACAATACCCGAAATTGTTTGTTGATTAATTGAATTAGATGTGTTAGACCTTGAAATAAAGGGTTTTGATTTTATCACTATTGTATTATCATCTACTAATTCAAAATTTAAATTGTTGTTGGATAGACTTAGTTGCAATAATTCTGTAACTAGTATTTCACCTTTTTTGAGTTGAATTTTTTGTGAGTTTTTAAATAACTTTTTTGGATAAATAAACTTGTAGTCTGTTTGAAGTTTTATAATTTTAAATACTTGATCAACTGAGACTATTTGATCTTTATTAATAACTACCTTTTTCTGAGAAAAAGCTATTTCAGAAGTAAAGCTAAATACTGTGGTACAGAAAAGGAAAATAAAGGTTTTCATAATCGTTAACAATGACCGTTTTGGATTCAAGTAACGGATTTTAATAAATTTTAATTTCATAAATTTGCATGTTTTGGTTAGACATTAGTTTAATTAAATCGCTCTAGGGACGAAGTTGAAGCATCGCCAAATGATAAACTTCGTTCCCTTTTTTTAATATAGTATTACTTTTTTATTCATTATTTTGTAATCTTTTATAATTCCAAAACTCTTTATATTCATCAAAATACTTTCTAGATTTTGATTCTTTCCTAAAACTCCTATAAATTCTTCTTTTTCAATTAATTTGTTTTGAAATTCTATTTCAATATCATACCATCTGGAAAGAACAACCATAATTTCTTTTAGAGATTTATCTTCAAAACTAAACACTCCTTCCTTCCATGATATTTCGTTATAAACATCAACCTCTGATAAAGTAAAAGAATCATCATTTACATTAAGATTTGCCTTTTGATTTGGTTTTAAAATATGCTTTTGTTTTTGTGCTGTTAATGCAATTTTACCCTCAACTAAAGTTGTATAAATATTATTTTCATCACTGTAAGCTTTGATATTGAATTGGGTTCCTAATACTTGAATTTCTTGTTTTTTATGAATGACTTTAAAGCTAGAACCATTGTTTTCGGAACTTGGAGATACATCAAAGTAAGCTTCACCATAAACTAACTCAACTTGGCGTGTTTCACCATCGATAAAGCTTACTTGATATATTAATTTACTCTCTGAATTCAACCATATTTTTGTACCATCTGATAATTTTATAAAAAATTGCCCCCCCCTAGGAACAGTTAAGTGATTGTATTTGATTTCAGGTTTTTTAGGGTCTTTATTATAAACTAATTCTTCACCGTTACTTGTTATTGTCTTGTTTTTGTATAAACTACCTTTCTCTAAAACAACTTCAGAACCATCTTCTAAAGTTAAAATAGCTTTATTGGAACCCGGTTCAACAGAATTTAAAACTATTGGTATATTTTTGTTTTTGTCACTATCATCTTGAAGATATAGGTATGGTATTGAAATAAATAAAGCGAATATTGCGGCAACAGCAGCATATTTTTTAAAGTTTAATTTAAAGACAGGAACATTAATTTTCCCTCTAATTTTGTTCCAGTCTTCTTTTTTATTAATTTGACTAGATAAATTAAGTCGTTTTTTTATAAGACTTTCATTAGTTAAATTATCAAGAATATATTTTTTTTCTTCTTCACTAAATAATTGAGAATTTTCTAAATCCTCAGGAGATTTATCTCTTAGAAGTGAAGACGCAATACTATTAGATAATTTTATTATTTCGTTAAAAACATCCATGCAATAAAATTGTAAGTTATTGCTAGGACGACAAAAAGTTAAAAGAGGGTTAATTTTTTTTTATAAAATTAATTAGGCGTGTTGAATGCAAAAGCAATGAGTATAAAATAATTCTTCAAAATCGGTTTCAAACGCTTATAAGCAATTTTCTTTTGTGCTTTTACAGTATTAATAGAAATAGAAAGTTCTTCTGCTATTTCAGCATTAGTCAAGTTTTTTATACTTAATCTTACTATCTGTGCACATTTATTTGGAAGAGTGTTTATAGCTTTTTCAATTATACTTGATGATTCGGAAATAACAACTTCACTTATAAATGTAGATTCTTTTTCGAGCTTTTGTAAGTCGGTAATTGAATAATTATCAATTTTTTTAACATGCGTACTTTTTAAATAATCTAGAGATTTATTTTTTATAGATGTATATAAATATGATTTCACAGTCACTTCAGTTTGAAACTCTATCTTCTTTTCCCAAATTTTTATGAATACATTTTGAACTATATCTTTCGAAACATCTAAATTTTCAACATACTTATTGGCAAATAGACAAAGTGAAGTGTAATGCTTGTCAAAAAGAATTTTATATTCTTTTTGATTTAACTCATATTTATTTGAATCGTACATAAATTTTAATTAAAGATTTTGAGTATAGTATAATTGAAGTGTAAGCTCTCTATCAAAAATATTCACACCGAGTTATTTTCTGTTTTTTACATCAAATAATTCTAAAGATATCAAAGTGTAAATCTATAAAACTTTATCAATTTATAAAAAAGCTTGTGTGTTGAATTCTAGAATTCAACACACAAGCTTTTAACAAAAAACAGTGAGTACATGCGTTTTTAATTTAATTTTCTCAAAAACAAAAAGTGTTTTTAATGAACTATTAACTCATAATCTGTTTTTAGATATAATTTGAAAGTTTTGGTGTATTTCTAAACATTTATTATCAAAATAATTCGCTTAACACATCTCCAAATGTTTATGTTAGGCACTATAGACGAGTAACATTTACCTGAATCGATTAAGAATACTAATAATGTTTTTTTAGTTGTTTATCAACACATTATGTAAACAATTCAGTTAATAACCTATCTTGAATTACCTATAACATACTATCGCTTTTTCATATTTTTACATTATGGAAATAAAAAACTTAAAGTTAAGTACCGTAGCAAAAGGAGATGCCTTTGAAGAAAAGGCCTTAGGAATTATCACTAAATTGATAGAGAATGATGTTTTATATTTACCTCCAAATAGTATTCGCATAATTCCAAAAGCAAAACTTTTCTCTCGTGATAGACAAAAAAATATTGTATTTGACTTGACTATTGAAATTTGGCCTCCTGGTGCTGATAGATATTCGATGATTTATATTATTGAATGTAAGGATTACAAGCACCGTGTCCCCATAAGCAAAGTCGAAGATTTTCACAGTAAAATTCAGCAAGTAGCAGGTGTAAATGTAAAAGCAATTTTTATATCTAATTCTCCTTTGCAGGAAGCAGCATATAATTTTGCCAGTTCTAAGGGTATGATGGTAATAGAGGCTGATGTTGATAATACAAGAATAGTTCTTTACAGAAAAAGTAGAACAGAAGATATGTTTAAAATTCCTATTAAACGTGAAAGTATAAATGCTGTTTTCTTGGACGAAGGTATAATTGGGATGTCAAAAATTATCGACCATGCTATTCTCAAATCTTTTTCAGATGATGTCCCAAGTGTTTCTTATAATATTGATAAATTAAACAAAGTATCAATTGAAGAAATTGCTAATATGGAACTTGACAAAATGAATCCTGATATCCTTATCAATGCAGAAGGAATTAATGTTGAAATGGTAGAAGAGTATCTAAAAACAGAATATAATATAGAAATACAAGAATTGCCAAGAACTGCTTATTTTCTTGGAGCCTGCAATATAACCGAAAGAATTATTGCAATCCATCCATCAGTAAAGAATACAAACAGACATCTCTTTGTACTGTGCCATGAGTTCGGCCATTTCCTTTTACATCAAAAATTAACTATCAATCAAATCACGTATGATAGTTTTGAGGATTCACAAAATGATTTTCACATTGATTCATATCCATTAAATAACCCCAGAAGATGGATTGAATGGCAGGCCAATTATTTTGCAGCATCTATAATACTCAATAAGACTTCACTCTTAGCTCGTATTTTTGATGCCCAAAATAAAATTGGTTTGAGCAAAGATGTGATAATATTGAATGATGATTTTAAAACCTATAAAGTATTCAATAGCATTTTGACACGATTGGTAGATAGATTCAATACATCCAAAACAACTTTAATTTATAGGATGAAAGAACAAAGATTTTTAAAAGAAAGATTCTCTACTAAATCCATTGGACAACTTATTCAGGAATATAAAGAAAGTCATTTTGTTTAAGGTCTGTAATTAAAATCAGAGTATCAGCTATAGTGCCCAAATTCAACTTCAAATAATTTTTTAGAACAATATGTATATCAAAGAAATATGCATAGTTTTTTATTACCTTTGGATTTAATTTTGATATTTTTTATCAAAATTCATTGTAACAAACATACTCTATGAAAGAATTAAAAAAAAAATACCTTATCGCTTTCGGCCATAATTTAAAACATCTTTTGGTTAAACACAACACGGATGCCATGACTGTTGCTTCTATTGGCAAATTAGAACCTAAACAAGTTTACAGAGTTTTAAACGGCGAACATGCCCCTTCATTAGGAACAATTTTTGCTATTGCAAAAGGATTGAATTTACCTCCTAAAGAACTTTTTAATTTTGAATTTTCTAATGATTAAAAACTAAATTATAAATAGATATTATTTATTTTCGTTTAGTACATTTGAAATATAAATTTAAAAACCATGTCTAAAGCCGAAGAATTCAGCAACCACATTATAAACGGATATACCTGCAAAGGTGATTTTATAACCCTAGGAGGAGCCATGTTAAACGGTGCTCCCGTTGGCGGCGAAGCCCATGTAAACATTGCCCTGAAAACCCTGAACCGCCACGGCCTGATTGCCGGAGCCACCGGAACCGGAAAAACCAAAACCATTCAGGTGCTTTCTGAACAATTATCGCAAAACGGCATTCCGGTGCTGATGATGGACATTAAAGGGGATTTTTCCGGTATTGCCATGCCGGGTATAGAACAGCCCTTTATTACGGAACGCCATGAAAAAATCAATCTGGGCTATGAAACCAAAGGATTTCCGGTAGAACTGATGACCATTTCCAAACAGAATGGCGTTCGGCTACGGGCAACCGTTTCTGAATTCGGGCCGGTTTTGTTTTCAAGAATTTTAGATTTAAACGATACACAAGGCGGTGTGGTAGCGGTAATTTTTAAATACTGCGACGATCATCATTTACCTCTGCTGGATTTAAAAGACTTTAAAAAAGTACTGCAATATATTACCGAAGAGGGTAAAGCCGAAATTGAAAAAGAATACGGCAGGATTTCTACTTCTTCCACAGGATCTATTTTGCGAAAGATCATTGAACTGGAGCAGCAGGGAGCCGATTTGTTTTTTGGCGAATTATCTTTTGACATCAATGATCTAATGCGGATTGACGAAAACGGCAATGGCTATGTAAACATCATCCGCCTGACGGATATTCAGGACAAACCCAAGCTGTTCTCTACGTTTATGCTGAGCCTGTTGGCCGAAATTTACAGCACGATGCCCGAACAGGGTGATGCCGGCAGACCGGAACTGGTTATTTTTATAGACGAAGCCCATTTGATTTTTGACCAGGCCAGCAAAGCGTTGCAGGATCAGATTGAAACCATCGTCAAACTGATTCGCTCCAAAGGCATCGGTATTTATTTTATCACTCAAAATCCGCAGGATATTCCGGCCGGGGTTTTAAGTCAGCTGGGGTTAAAAATCCAGCATGCTCTGAGGGCTTTTACGGCAAATGACCGGAAAGCCATCAAAATGACAGCGGAGAATTACCCATTATCCGATTATTACAAAACAGACGAAGTGATTACACAACTCGGAATCGGAGAGGCCTTTGTGACCGCTTTGAACGAAAAAGGGATTCCAACCCCGTTGGTTGCCACCATGCTCAGGGCACCGATGAGCCGGATGGATGTACTGACTCAACAGGAAATCGACTCCCATATATCGGGTTCTAAATTAGCTAAAAAATACAACGAAGTCATTGACCGCGAAAGTGCTTTTGAAATTTTGAATCAAAAAATCACTGCCGCAGAAGAAGCTGCAGCGGCTCAAAAAGCAGAAGAAGCCAAGCAAAAAGAAGCGAAACAAACCACTGCAAAAAGCACTTCCAGAAGAAGCTCTGCCCAGGATCCGGTAGTTAAAGTACTAACGAGTGCTACTTTTATCCGGGGAGCTTTGGGAATTTTGAGTAAGATGTTTAAAAAATAAAACCCCCTCTCCAAAGGAGACGACAGCTAAAAACTTCTTAAACATGAAAGGATTCCTCACCATCGGACTGCTCATACTTTCCAATATATTCATGACATTGGCCTGGTACGGCCATTTGAAGTTTAAAGACCTGAAATGGTTTGAAAATGCCGGATTAATCACCATCGTCTTAATCAGCTGGGGGCTGGCCTTGTTTGAATATTTTTTTCAGGTTCCGGCCAACCGAATCGGTTATGAAGGAAATGGCGGCCCTTTTTCATTACTGCAGTTAAAGGTCATTCAGGAAGTCATTACGTTAGTAATTTTTGTTATCTTTTCAATGCTGTTCTTTAAAACCGAAACCTTTAAATGGAATCATTTTGCGGGAATGTGCTGTTTGGTGCTGGCCGTGTATTTTATATTCAGAAAATAGAGAATAGACCAGATGAAAAAACACAAAATTCAAAAATCACCCTTCTTCGTTCCGACGGATGACGGAAAAATAATTGCCGAACATTTCGGCAAAGCTTCAGATGGCAACCGCAACATTTCCATTGCCCACATGATTGCTCCGCCACATTGGAGCGAACCTTTTCAGACCCCTGAATTCGACGAATACACCTTTATCATCAAAGGCAAAAAACAGTTTATTGTTGAGGGTGAAACGATTGTTTTGGAAGCAGGTCAATCCATCAAAATAGAAAAAAATACACGGGTTCAATATGCCAATCCGTTTGAAGAACCTTGCGAATACCTCGCCATTTGCCAGCCGGCATTTGATTTTGAGAAGGTACATCGTGAAGATTGATTGTTCTGTTTTATTCGCCCTCTCTTTTTACATCTTTCAGCAAACCAAAAGCAAAATAACCCACCATCATAACACCAATCAGAATTGAAAGCCACATAAACCATTTGGTCTGCCAGAACTCAAGCTGTGCTTTTGGTTTTTCTCCGTGAGCTGATGTTGAGAAATTTTCAATATTTACAACTTTCAATGTTCGTGTGTTTTCGGGTTCAAAATTCAACAGATCATAATTGGGTTTCGTCAACGTTGTATCAACGATTACCGAATATTCCTCACCTGCTTTCAAATTTGCCAAAACATAAGCCGGTGTCTGAAACAAAGCAACTTTTTGAATCTCCAGCGGCTGATTATCTTCGTTTTCAATTGCGATGATAAATTCTTTTTCAAAAAAATCGTTCAGCAAAAAACTGGTGTTTGATTTTGAATTCAACAGAAATGAAAAGAGTTCCTGCTGATAGTTTTCTGTTCTCTTTTTTACTTTCCGGGATTTATTGACTAAAATTTTAGCGTTTCGGTGATACAGATCAGAAGCAATGTCAAACTGTATTTTTGAAACAACTTGCGGCGACTTAAAACGTATGATAATTTGTGTGGTTTTGTCTTTCTGAATGGTTTCTGTTGTAAAACCGTCTAACGCTATTTGATTTATATTATTTATTTCTGATTCATAAACCCCTGCCTTTTCTACATTTACAGGGAGCGAATTTTTATCGGAAAAATCAATCTTCAGGAATTTATAATTGTTTACCGGAATCGAAATTACTTTTTCAACCTGTTTATTCTGATCACTTTTCAGGTTGTTTAACCATTGGTTCTGGGTCAGACCAAACCAGTCTTTGCCATCATTGCTTCCGCTGACGGCATATTTTTTATCTAAGGAAGTATTGCTGATAAAAACAACCAGACTATTTACGGTAACCGCTTTTTCATTGGCTATAACAACAGAAGTAACAGAGTCTTTTACCGCTGATTTGTCAATGATTCTCCATCCTGCAAATTGCCGGTTGTTCTCATTTTGGGGAACATAATCAACAAAAGAAACTTCTTTTTTATGTCGATCTGAAATCCTGAAAAAATCCGTATTGGCCCGCAAAGCTGAACGAACTTCGGGATGTAACAACACCAGGTGCAGTCCGTTGGATTCTACTTCTGATAATTTTCCGGAATACGTTTGACTATATCCCCAAACGGCTGTCAAATAAAAGAACCAAACACTTATACTATTTTTCATCTGATGCTGAATTAGGATTATCGACAACCAGTCTTTTAATTTTCTGATACACAAACGATATAATTAAAATGAGTACACCCAATAAAATAAAGGCAATAATCTTTCCGGTTTCCGATACATTATTGATATCATAAACAAATAATTTCAGAATGGTTAATCCCAGCAAAGAAAGAGCAATAATCCTGAGCTGTTTCCAATTTCGTTTAATTCCGATGATCAAAATTACAAACGATAAAATTCCCCATAAAACCGGATAGCCAATTTTTATGACTTGCTTTTTGATACGCATAATTTCTTCGTCAAATAAAAAACCTTTGTAATAATCATCCGTTGGCTCATACGCTAAATTTGTCATTGCCTTATTTACATCATTGATTATTTCAGCTTTATCGGCAAAAAACAAACTGTGTACGATGAGTTCGTTGCTCAGAATATAAACCACACAAAAAACCAGTACCCAAATAGCAGGCTTTGATTTTAAAACCGTAAGGCTTGCCTCTCCTTTTATTTGTTTGGCCAGAATAATTACAAAATAAATCAAACAAGCCAACAGGATGTAATGTAAATAAAATGCGACCGTTGCGTTGGAATTGATGTAAAAATTCTCAGCAAATTCTTTGGATGGAACATTGTAATATAAAACCACATAGGCAAAAATATCAACGAATGAAATCAAGGTTACCACTTTTAATACCAGTGCTTTTTTTGACTGTAAACCAACATAAACCAATACCGCCGAAAACACAAAATGATAGGTTAACGGTATTGCCAAAGCACTGTAATCATTTTTCTGATAACTAACGGACTGGTAATTTATTTCAAACATTCCAACAAAATAAATGACCAATACTGTTACATAAATCAGCGTATTTTTATACAATTGCGGATTGAAGGTTATGGTAAAAAATGCAAGCTGTTCCGATTCTTTTTTAAACAGATAGACAGTGGCAACCAAAGAACAAACCACTACTATCCCTGTAATAAATATGGGATTAAGAAAAATACTTAATTTTTCTTCACGGTAAACACCGTAAAACAAATCCCAATCCATCATCAAGCTGATCAGCGTGAGTAATTGCACCAGAATAGCTGCCATTTTAAAGTAACTGATCTTTGATTTTTGAGACAGCCAGAATAACAGCACCGCTTCGGCAGCCCAGAATAACGTAATCTGATTTCCTTCAAATTGCAACGGAATGGTTAATGTGGCAAAGGTTAAAGTCAGACCGATTAACAAATAAATGGCATTCTTGTCTAATCCGAATTTCCGGTAAAGAACAGACGCATAAATCAGATTATACACCGCCAGCAATAACGTAAACAATCCTTTTAAACCAATGCCCCAGTTGTGGATAATTCCCATTCCTAACCCGAAGAAAACAAAATTATTGGCTATTAAAACAATGAACTCCAACGTTGAAAAAGCACCTTTGTTTCTGATGTTATTTAACACCAGTTGTATTGTAAAAATAAAATAGAAAACCGAAGCAAAAAGTAAAGCACCCTGATGTGGCAAGGTGTTATCATATAATTCTTTGGTGTACCAGGATGTAAACAACAAATAGGTAAATACGAACGATAAAACGGAAACTGTTTTCCATTTTTTAAAGTAAGCAATTCCCAAAATCCCGGCATTTAAAATTGCTATGTAGGTAAAAAGCACAACATAATTTCCTTCACCGGTACTCAACATAAACGGCACTGCAAAACCACCGATCAACGTGAGCACAGCCAACTCCTGCCGGTTGTATGAGACCGAAACCAAAGCACTGAACGCCGTGATCACCACCATGATTATAAAGGCTGTGGTTTGGCTAAACAACCGGTATTCATGAAATGCAATGGCAATTGTAAAATAGAAAACACTAATGGCTCCCGCCACAATAACAGAACTGAAAGCCGCATAATTTTTCTTAAGCTTATGAGCAATTCCCATCAAAAGTGAACCGCATAAAATACCGATTCCAACCCGTGCCGGTTCGTTGATCCAATCTTTATCGATAGCATATTTTACAAAAAAACTAATTCCCAGAACCAAAATCAGAATACCGATTTTGTTAATGAGATTTTCTCCAATAAATTTTTCTAAATCGGGATTTTTTTCTTTAAACGATTCAAACCATGACTTTTGCGGAATCTGAACGGCTTTTTTTACTTCCGGTTGCTGAAAAGTAACAACTTCCGGTTTGGGTTTGGGTTTTGGCGTTTCCGGTTTGGGCGTCTGAATTGCTTCTCTCACTTCCTGAACCTGCGGCATAACAGACACTTCCTTTTCAGGCATTTCAACCGGTTTTTCAATTACCTCTGATTTTTCTGCAACCGCTTCCGGTTTTAAGGATTTCCATTTCTCCTCAATATCTTTTAATTGTTGCTGAAGCTTTTCGACATTTCTGTCAATTTTATCAACTTTCGTATTCAGTAAAAAAAATTTTGAACCAAGCTTTGATAAAATGATTATAAGCAGAACGAGTATGACAAATAAAAAGAAAGCTTCCATAAATTATCAGTTATATCTAAACAAATATAACAGAAAATTATAGTGATTTGGAGTAATAATCTATAAAAAATCAGGACTTTAAAAGCGAAATAATCTTCTCCTCCACTTCTGCACTATTCCATTTTCCTTCAATATCTTCCATTTGCATCACTTCTTCCATGATTTTATTTTGAAAATCACCGATGGCTAATGCTTCCGCATAAGGCTGCAGACTAAAGGTAACCCGGCTGTAGAGCGGCATCCATTTGTCCGGGTGCTTGTCTGAAAACCACTTCTCAATTTTCTTTTGCAACAAAAAGTTCTCATCGGCGGTTTTGGCACTCATTTCTACAAAATTTCGATACGAAAGTTCGGCAATCGCATCGGCATTCGGTTTTCTCGATCTTTCGTAGGCTTTAAAAATGGCTTCCCAATCGTTACCATATTTCAAAATCATTTCACTCAACACGGTAATATCTTCAAAACCGGCATTCATGCCGTGGCCGTAAAACGGCACAATGGCGTGAGCGGAATCACCGATTAAAGCCACATTATCTACATGTGTCCACGGGAAACACTTCATCATCACCAGATAGCTTGTCGGATTCTTGAAGAAATCACGAACCAAATCCGGAATTACGTCTTTGGTATCCGGAAAAAATTCGGCAAAGAAATCGACCAACATTTTTTCGTCTTTCAAACTTTCAAACGAGTTTTCACCCTCAAACGGCATGAACAACGTACAAGTAAATGATCCGTTTAAATTGGCCAGAGCCATCAGCATGAAATTGCCCCGGGGCCAGATGTGCAGTGAATTTTTATCAATTTTATGCGAACCGTCCGGATTCGCAGGAATATGTAATTCTTTGTACCCAATATTCAAAAATTCCTGCGAATAATTAAACATACTTTGGCGTTGCATGCGGTGCCTGATGCGGGAAAAAGCTCCATCAGCTCCAAACACTTTATCATATTTCAACGGCGTCCACTCCCCTCTTTCCGTTTCACCGATATGCAGTGTAGCATCCGCTAAAGTAACATCCCATATACGATGTTCAAAAAAAAACTCCACGCCGGCGGCTTCGGCTAAATCAATCATCTTCCGGTTTAAAACCCCTCTGGATAAGGAATAAATAGCCTCGCCTTCTTTACCGTAATGTTGGTAATTCAACTTAGCATCTTTTAAGTGAATGGCACGCTTATCTACCGGGATGCCAATTTTTTTGATTTCTTCGGTCAGACCAATATCATCCAACGCTTTCCAACCGCGGTCTGACATGACCAGGTTAATGGAACGCCCTGAAAATTCGACGGTTCGGATGTCCGGACTGCGATCAAAAACATGAACGGCGTGTCCTAATTTTTTGAGGTATATTGCCAACAACGTCCCAACCAATCCGGAACCAACAACAGCAATTTTTTGTGGGGTTTGCATGATAAATTCAAAAATTGGATTACAAAAATACGCATATTTGTTCAGTAAGACTTAACTAAAAGGAAATTTATAGCCTATTTATCTTTGGCCGGCTTAAACACCAATTTCCTTGAGTTCGCCTCAATCTCCTTCTTATTCATTTTCATCTTCCGGAATTTGCCTTCGTTGTATAGTACCGCCTGATCCTTGTAATGTTTACTCAACGGATTGCCGGATTGGCCGGTAGGCAAAATGCTTACGCTGTTTTCAATATCTGAAAAATCAATGATTCTTCGGGTGGAAGGCCCGGCTTTTACCTGGTGATTACCCGCTTCGGTAAACGTAAACATCAAATTATTAATAACTTCGTTCGAACCATTGATTTCAAACGGACCCACATTGAAACAACTTCGTAAAGCCGCAACTTCGCCCAACGGATGTTTGTGCTCTACCGTATGCACTTTATTCCATGTCCAATCGGAAACCTGATTGCCTAATTTCTTTTCTAAGTGAGTAACCGTTTGCCGGAACGAATGCGTCAAAATATCTTCTCGGGTTTCTTTTTTGTCCGGTGTTGATTTGTCATCCCACCATGGTGACGATTCATTGGCAATTTGAAAAGCAATCATTTGCTTCATAATATGCGTGCCGAGCAAGTTAGAAAAACGGTCTTTGCCCAATTCGTCTTCAAACGTATTTTGAAGATAATAAAACATGAATTGATTGTAAATGACAGGTGCAACAGCAGACAACCCATTGTTTCCATTCCATTTTTGAAGTACTGAAACAGCGGCTTTTTCGGTTTCTGACATCTCGTTTCGGGAAATTCCGCTTAAAATATTTTGTACGATTGAGGGAGCTACAGACGAAACATCATCGTTTATCATGCTCATAAAATCTTCTTTTGTCCAATCGTTTTTAGGCTTCAATAATTGTACAATCCGTTTGGCCCGGTCTTCCGGCAAATAATACCCCGGATACAAATAGCCCTTAATCGGTTCAACCTGATTATTGGAAGAATACACATAATTCCAATCCGGATTAATGGCATACGGATTTTCTGAAAAATCATAATATTCTTTCTGTTCATCTTTTCCATTTGCTCCATCGAGCATGAAATTGGCATTAACATGTTCCGGCATTTTATACAACTTTCCGGAAGTGATCCAGGCAATATTTCCTTCGGCATCACCATACATGATGTTCAAGCCCGGAGCAGCAATCAACTCAATACTTTGATGAAAATCAGCTAAATCTCTGGCATGAGAAAGGGCATAAACTGCTTCTAAAATCTGATTTTTATGCTGTAAATACGTCCACCACATCGAAATGGGTCGGTCTTGTTTCAATCCGTCAACCAACCCGTTCATCAAAGGGCCATGATGCGATTTTTTGATCTTTAAAACCACATCCGAGCTGTCTTTTACTTTAATTATTTTTTCTGAAAACTGGTAGTTTTTAAACCCTTCCGGCGTTTGATACTGGTTTTCATTCTCCGGATTATCGGCCTCTATATAGAAATCCATATCATCGTTTTCAAACATCGTCAACCCATACACATACTGTCGGTTGTGCCCCAAAAGCGGAAAAGGTGTTCCGGCTAAATAATAACCGTACATTTCATAATCAGGTGTTACGATATGGGCTTCATACCATGTGGCGGGTTGCGAAAATCCAATGTGCGGATCGTTGGCAAACAACACTTTTCCGCTCTTTGTTTTTTTCGGCCCAACCACCCAACAGTTGCTCCCAATAAATGGCGGTATAGGTGATTTTTCCAATAACAAAGCTACCGATTTTGAAATTTCGGAATAAGCTTCTGATTTTCCTTTAAAACTTTTCAATTGCGTGTGGGCCAGTGAACCGTCAAGACCAAAATCTTTGAGGTAATCCATTCCCAATTCATCCCGAATATCGGTAAGTAACGGATCCGTTTTTTGTGCCATTGCAAAACTGAAAGACATGTAACCGAAAATATTGTACACATCTTTGAGGGTAAATTTTTCTTTGGTAACACCTACCAATTGAAACTCTATCGGTGTTTGACCTCCTTCTAAAAATTGGTTAATCCCATCTAAATAAGCTAACGTTAACTGATAGCTTTCGCTGCTTTTATCCAATTGGGCAATGGCTTTTTCCGAATTTTCCTCAATGCCCAAACCTTTAAAAAACCTGTCATTTTTTAACATTACCGAACCAAAAATCTCCGATAACCTTCCCGGAGCAATTCTTCGCATGAGTTCCATTTGCCATAATCTGTCCTGAGCATGCACATAGCCTAAAGTGGTCATGGCATCTTTTTGCGATTGAGCATAAATGTGTGGAATTCCGTATTCATCAAAATAAACGGTGGTTTCTTTCCGGATGGATTTCAAGGCCAGTTCTCCATCATATTTAGGTTTAAGATAGAATCCGTAACCAAGAAGACACAATAAAATTAAAACCAAAAACAGAATAAAGAAAAGGGTAATTTTTTTTAGAAACTTCATAAAAAAACAAAAATCAATAAACAAATATACTACAAATGCTTATTGATTTTTAAGTCTTAAAAAAGATCACGGTTTTAATTTCCTCTCCCACCACTTCTTGTTCGGGTAGAAGAGTTAGTTCCTGTATTTCTCTGAGCCGGTATAACACTCCTGTTCTGTTGTCTTATTTGTTCCGTTCTTTCTCTCACTGCACGGGCATCCGGTTGCGATAATCTGGTATTTGAACGTGTTTCTGCCGGTGTTGTTCTTGGTGCGGTTTGCGTTGGTCTCGGCGTAGCAGAAGTGGTGGGTGTTCTTGTTCCTGATTGGCTCTGTACAGAAGGTGTCGTTGCCCTTGTGCCGGCATTTGTCTCACTTGCCCGTGTTGTATTTGCTCTGACCGAACCTTGTTGGGTACTATTCCCTCTGGTTCCCTGTGCTGAAGAAGTACGTGGCCTGGTTGGAGCATAATGGTTTCCGGACTGTCCTCTTGTGCCGATTGTCTGTTGTGCCGGCCATCGACTTCCCACTGCATATTGTTGCCTGTGCCTGTTAAAATTATGATAGGGAGATGGGCCATAATAATCCGTCAGCCCAACTTTATAACTGTTGTACAAATCAAAATGTCCGTAATGGCTGGGTAAATAATACGCACTTACCCACCTGTTTCCTCTGGAGTAAATAAACATAGATGAGTGCACATCATAATAAACCATCATATCAGGGAAATAATAATATCTGACCTGGTCATATCCTACCGGACCCCACATTGGTGGCGGTTCCGGATGAGAAACAACCGCTGGACGGCTTGGAGCACACATTGTGAATAACCCTGAAATTAACATTAATATGATTAAATTTTTGATTCGCATAATTCTATTTTAAATGATAACCATGAATTATTATCCAATAATAATACCAAAACAATATTTTTGATTGAAGTGGTTTAAACTTTTTTGATTGAAGCGAAAAACAGGTAAAACCCGGAAGAAAAAAGACCATTTTGTAGTCAATTGAAAAAAGCTTAAACCACTTCTTAACTTAAAGTTACTGTTTTAGGATCGGAACTCCAATTTTAAGGCATGAATTTAGTGTAACCTTAACGTTTAAAAAAGAAGCAACCCCAAAATAAAAAACTTTTTGGGGTTGCCGTTGCTTTATCTTTTTATTACTATTTAGCCTCTCGGAAAAACGATTTTCTCTCCCACTTCCATTTTATTGTTTTTGGCTAAAACACCACATAGGTGAAACAACATTCGTGCACCAACATTTCCATCCCAATCATCATTTTCTCCGGGAGCTACTTCTACCAGGTCAAAACCAATAATCTCTTTGTCGGTTTCGGCCAAACGGCTCAATAAATAAGCCGCTTGTTCAAACGAAAAACCTCCCGGAACCGGCGTTCCTGTATTGGGACAATACCACGGATACATCCCGTCAATATCAAAACTGATACACACTTTTGGTGGTAAGGCCGCAATAATTTTATCGCATTGTTGTTGCCATGTTTTTCCTTCAAACACTTCCTTTTTAAGGTCAGAATCACTATGAATCACCACACGGCCGTTTTCTTTTTTCACGACTTCCACTTCTTGTTCGCAGAAATCGCGTATTCCTACTTGAACAATCTTGGAAATATGTGGAATTTGTAAGGCGTTATACATAATGGAAGCATGCGAATAGGTAAAACCTTCGTAAGCAATCCGTAAATCCATGTGAGCATCTAAATGAAGAATTCCAAAATTACCGTGTTTTTCTGCTAACGCCTGATAATAACCCAGCGGTGTGCTGTGGTCACCTCCCAGCAAAACCACTTTTTTACCCTGATTCAACCGGAATAATGTTTTTTCACGAACGGCTTCTACCATATCGGAACAGGCATAATTGATTTTATCTAAGCTTTTTTGCAAACCGGGATGGTTTTCGATAACAGAACCGCTTTCGAGTGCTTCGATAATTGGAGCCGCTTTCTTTTTGTACTTTTTAGAATTCTTTTTAACCCCTTTAGGTGATTCATCTAAAAAGATACCCAATTTCCATAATTCCGGAAATTCCTGGTGATTTAAATCTACCTGAAAAGAAGCATCTAAAACGGCTTCCGGACCTTTTGAGGCACCGGAACCATAACTTACGGTTACTTCCCACGGCACCGGAATTACAATGATTTCACTGTCTTCTATAGAAAAAGGCAAGCCAAAAATAGTGGCATCGGCTAAGCCGGGTTGGCTTGGGTCGAAAGATTGAAGTATTTCTTGTTTAGTCATTTTTGGATTTTTGAATTGTTCGACTATTGGTTATTGGATTGATGAGGATTGCTAAAAACCTTCTATCATTTTAAAGTTGACATAAATTTAGCAATCATTAGTGTTATTTTATAAAGTTCATCTGATATTTTTTTAAATCAGTAGTACTCTCCTTTTTTTAACGTTTAAATTAATCTAAAATAATTTTCAGATAATCTTTTCCTCCTTTTTTAGCGTTAAGATTAATATCATGTTGTTGATTATTTGTAAAAACCCTTATCGTACTGGTATTTGGAGATACTTTTCCTTCATTTATTGCTTCAACTTCAATGATATTAATCCCTGATAAAAGTTCAACTTCAAATATTTCACCTTTTTTTGTAACCTCAACATTTGCAAATAATATTTTACCATTCAAATATAAATTAATAAGGTCTCCATCTTCTTCAAATCTGTCCCACACTCTCATTTTTATCGTTTTTCTGAAGAGTTTAATTTCTTTTTTATCGATCAGAATGATTGTGTCTTTACTCGTAATTGAAGGCGAAACAGAATCTTTTGCCAGTAAACTTTGATTATCGTTCTCACGATATTTTTTTGTAAGTTTAGTAAAAGTAGGATGACAATTGCCTTCTGAATATGTTTTATTATATAAATTATATATTAAACTTGTTCCATAATTTTTTAAATCCATTATTAACAAATTATTGATTTCATCTACTATTAATTCACCCATAAAATTACGAAAGCAAAGGATGTCCCAACCAGTTTCAGGATAATCAACCTTTAAAACTTTATCCGTAAATATTTTTACTTTTCCGTCTTTTATTGTTCCGCTGATTTGTAAGATAAAATGGTTTTTTGTTCCAACTTCTAACACAAGCATTTTCCCGGATATATTTTTTTTGTCCTGTTTGATAATTACTTCTTTGTTGAATGAAAACATTCGTCCGTTAATTTCATGGGTATCTAAACCAATCCATCTACCACTTAAATCTTGACCAAATAAAAAAAATGGAACTAAAATGCTAAATAGTAATAAGATTTGTTTCACTATTTGGTGTTTTAAAATGTGTCACAACTTCCATACTTCTAACTCTTTGTATGTGTGTGTATTTTTGTTTTGATGATTTGATTGTCGGATTTTCTAATAATCTGAAAATCCTATTTACTGATTCCTGCTTTTAATATTTGTCCAAATTCATACATGTCTTCAAAAGAGCAGTAGAATGGTACGGGTGCTAAACGAATAACGTTGGGCTCACGCCAATCGGTAATGACACCGTTTTTCATAAGGTAATCAAACAATGTCCTGCCTTGTCCGTGAAGGTAAACTGAAAGTTGACAAGCCCTTTCTTCCTGATTTTGCGGAGTGATGATTTCAAATTCGGTTCCGTCAATTTCACGGTCGATTTCGTGAAGAATAAACACTAAATAGGCTGTTAACAGATTTCTCTTTTTGACTAACTTTTTCATGCCTACTTCGGCAAACATTTCTACTGAAGCCAAATAAGGAGCCAGCGACAAAATGGGCAAATTACTGATTTGCCAACCATCAGCACCGTGTACCGGATCAAAATTAGGCTCCATTTTGAATCGACGCTCTTTGTTGTGTCCCCACCAACCGGCAAAACGAGGCAATTCGTTGTCATGATGGTGTTTTTCATGTACAAAACAACCGGAAGCATTTCCGGGACCTGAATTCATGTACTTATAGCTACACCAACAAGCGAAATCTACGTTCCAGTCATGGAGTTCCAGTTCGATGTTTCCGGCAGCATGAGCTAAATCCCAGCCCACATAGGCTCCGGTTTTGTGACCAGCCTGAGTAATAGCCTTGATATCGAATACTTGTCCTGTATAATAATTTACACCACCAATTAAAACTAAGGCCAGCTCTTCTCCTACTTCTTCAATTTTGGCAATAATATCTTCATGGCGGATATTGGCTTCTCCTTCTCTGCGTTTGATTTCAACTATTGCATCACTGGGATTAAACCCATGAAACTTTACCTGACTTTGAAGCATATATTGATCAGAAGGAAAAGCTTTTTCTTCACAAATGATTTTATATTTTTTGGCTGTTGGCCGATAAAACGACACCATCATCAGGTGAAGATTTACAGTTAAGGTATTCATTACTGTAATTTCGGATGGTTTGGCTCCTACAATTTCACTCAATGGAACGGCAAAACGCTCGTGATAATCCCACCAGGGCTTATCGGCATAAAAATGACCTTCTACGGCTAATCTTGCCCAGTCATTCATCACTTCATCTACATAGGCTTTTGTTCGTTTGGGTTGCAGACCAAGTGAGTTTCCAGTAAAATAAATAACGTTTTTACCATTTATACTCGGAAAAATAAATTCGTCACGGTACTTAAAAAGTTCATCTTTTGCATCTAATTCCTGAGCAAATTCACGTGTATTTTGAAAATTCATGCCGTTTGTTTGTTTGTGTGGTAAAGATAGTGATTTTTTGGATTTTGCAGTACGGACAAATCATGACTTGTCTATACCTTTCCGTACGATACCGAATCGTAAAGATTATGACAAAAATCCTGTTTAGGTTTAAAAACAAAAGCAAACATGTCAAAAAAACCCACTTATTCAACATCAACCAAAAAAATACTATCTTTACACACTTAACGTTTAATGACTGTAATCCCGTTACAAAAAGGGATGACCAATATATAAAATTATGGCTTGTACAAACTGTTCCACCGGGAGTAAAGACGGAACTCCCAAAGGATGTCAAAATAAAGGAACCTGCGGCACCGATAGCTGCAACAAATTAACGGTTTTTGACTGGCTTTCAAACATGAGTTTGCCCAACGGTCAGGAAGCATTTGATTGCATTGAAGTGCGTTTTAAAAACGGACGGAAAGAGTTTTTCCGCAACACTGAGAAACTCTCTTTGTCCATCGGGGATATTGTAGCCACAGAAGCTTCTCCGGGTCATGATGTTGGAATTGTAACGCTTGTGGGAGAATTGGTGAGGGTTCAGATGAAGAAAAAAGGCACAAATCACACCAGTGCAGAAATAGCAAAAATATATCGCAAGGCTTCTCAAAAAGATATTGATATCTGGACTGATGTTCAGGCTAAAGAAGAGCCTATGAAAGTGCGTGCCCGTGAAATCGCCATCCAGCTTCAATTGCAAATGAAAATATCAGATATTGAATACCAGGGCGATGGTTCCAAGGCAACGTTTTATTACACCGCCGAAGACCGGGTAGATTTCCGTCAGCTGATTAAAGAATACGCACAGGTTTTTAAAACCCGGATCGAAATGAAGCAGGTTGGTTTTCGCCAGGAAGCTGCCCGCTTGGGCGGAATTGGTTCCTGTGGCAGAGAATTGTGCTGTTCTACCTGGTTAACCGATTTCAGGAGTGTTAATACCTCTGCAGCACGTTACCAGCAATTATCCTTAAACCCGCAAAAACTGGCCGGGCAATGCGGGAAACTCAAATGTTGCTTAAACTACGAGTTGGACACCTATATGGATGCCTTGAAAGATTTTCCGGATTTTGACACAAAGTTAGAAACCGATAAGGGGGTTGCCTATTGCCAGAAGCAAGATATTTTTAAAGGGTTGATGTGGTACGCTTATGCTGACAATATTGCCCATTGGCATGTGTTACACACCAAACAGGTAAAAGAAATCATAGCCGAAAATAAACAAAAAAGAAAAGTAGCCTCGCTGGAAGATTTTACAATGGAGATTGTTCAGGAGCCTAAACAGGATTTCAACAATGCGATGGGGCAGGAAAGCCTGACCCGTTTTGATCAGCCGAAGAAAAAAAGAAATAACCATAAAAAAAGAAGACCAAATAAAACTGTTAAAAATGACCCTAAGAAATAGTCTTTTTTTAGTTTTTTTATTGATTGTTGCTGCTTCATGCGACAAAAAAAGACTTTTTGACGAATACAAAAAAGTAGGTCAGTCATGGCACAAAGACAGTATTGTTACTTTTTCCGTTGAACAAAAAGATACCGTTTCGAAACACAATTTGTATATCAACATACGAAACAACAAAAATTATCCGTTCAATAACTTATTTCTGATTGTAGAAATGGTACAGCCCGGAAAAAAAGCAGTAGTGGATACACTGGAATATCAGATGGCAAAACCGGATGGTACCTTATTGGGTGAAGGTTTGACCGATACAAAAGACAATCCGTTGTTCTATAAAGAAAACTTTGTCTTTCCTAAGGCGGGAAATTATCAATTTTATATTCAGCAGGCTGTACGGAAATCCGGAAAAATCGAAGGTGTCGAAGCCCTGGAAGGTGTTACTGATGTTGGGTTACGAATAGAAAAAACAGAATAATATGGCTAAGAAAAATAATTCATCCGTAAAGGATATACACTACTACCAAAAAAAATTCTGGAAAGTGTTTTTTGTAGGACTGGGTGCAGTGTTTTTATTTTTTGTATGTGCCAACTTTGGTTTGTTTGGCTCTATGCCTAGTTTTGATGAACTGGAAAATCCCGATTCAAATCTGGCAACTGAAATCATTTCTTCAGATGGTGTGGTTTTGGGTAAATTCTACCGCGAAAACCGTTCTCCTGTTAAATATGAAGATTTACCGAAACACCTTGTCGATGCATTGGTTGCCACAGAAGATGAACGGTTTTATGAACACTCCGGTATAGATGCCCGCAGAACGTTCGGGGCAGCTATAAAACTGGGAGCCGATGGCGGTGCAAGTACCATCACACAACAATTAGCCAAAAACCTGTTCCACGGAAGTGATGGTTCCAAAAACATAATCGTCAGGGTTGTCCAAAAAATGAAAGAATGGATTATTGCCATCAAATTAGAACGGCAATACACCAAAGAAGAAATTATTGCTTTGTATCTCAACCAGGTTGATTTTGTTAACCATGCCATCGGAATTTCTTCTGCGGCTAAAACTTATTTTGGCAAAACACCAAAAGAATTGACTGTTGAGGAAAGTGCCGTGTTAGTTGGCATGCTAACGAACCCTTCACGGTTTAATCCGAAAAGGTTTGAAGAAAGGTCAACTAAAAGAAGAAACATTGTGCTGAACCAAATGGTAAGAAATGGTTTTTTAGAACCGGAAGCCAAAGCACAATTGGAAAAAAAACCAATCGTATTAGACTTTAATCCGGAAAGCCACGTAGAAGGCATCGCAACCTATTTTAGAGAATACCTACGGGATTATATGAAAAAATGGGTGAAAGAAAACAAAAAACCGGATGGATCAGAATACAACATTTATAACGACGGTCTAAAGATCTACACTACGATAGATTCCCGTATGCAAAAACACGCCGAAGATGCCGTACATGAACACTTAAAAAACCTTCAGGCCGAATTTTTCAAAGCTCAGAAAAACAATAAAAATGCTCCTTTTTACAGGATTACAGAAAGCGAAACTGAAAAATTGCTGAAAAGAGCCATGAAAAATTCTGAACGCTGGCGATTGATGAAAGCCCAGGATAAAAATGAAGATGAAATTATTAAATCGTTTGACATAAAAACAGAAATGAGGGTTTTTACCTGGAAGGGTGAACGGGATACCATTATGACCCCCATGGACTCCATCCGCTACTACAAGCATTTCCTGAGAAGCGGCATGATTTCCATGGAACCCCAAACCGGCCATGTCAAAGCTTGGGTGGGAGGCATCAATTACAAACACTTTCAATATGACCATGCCGGGCAAGGAGCCAGACAAGTGGGCTCTACATTTAAGCCTTTTGTATATGCCACAGCTATCGAACAACTTAACATGTCTCCTTGTGATTCAATTATTGATGCTCCTTTTACTATTCCGAGAGGAAGACATAATGTTAGTGCCGATTGGACGCCAAGAAATTCAGACGGAAAATACCGCGGCATGATTAATCTAAAGAAAGCTTTGGCAAACTCTGTCAATACCATTTCTGCCAAATTAATCGACAGAACCGGGCCAAAAGCGGTTATTGATTTAACCCATAAATTAGGTGTTTCAGCAGAAATACCGGAACAGGTATCAATCTGCTTAGGAGCTGTAGAAATTACCGTGCAAGATATGGTTGCCGCTTTTAGTACATTTGCCAACAAAGGGATTTACATTAAACCGCAATTAATAACCCGTATTGAAGATAAAAACGGAAATATAATTTTTGAAGCCATTCCGGAGAGTCATGATGTGCTAAGTCAGGATATTGCCTATGCCGTTGTAAAATTAATGGAAGGGGTTACCGAAGACGGAACAGGAACCCGACTTCGCGGAGGCAGAGCAGGTTTCAGGCATTATGATTATAAATTAGACAATCCGATTGCCGGAAAAACAGGAACCACTCAAAACAATTCTGACGGATGGTTCATGGGGTTTGTTCCTAACCTTTGTACAGGTGTTTGGGTAGGGTGTGAAGACAGGTCTGCCCGATTTAATACTACCGCAATGGGACAAGGGGCCACGATGGCATTGCCGATTTGGGGTATTTATATGGATAAGTGTTACAAAGACAAAAAACTAAACGTTTCCAAGGAGCCTTTTGAAAGACCGGAAAACATTACCGTGAAAGTAGATTGTTGGAAAACCGTAAAAGACACTTTAGATTTTGATCAGAATTTAGACGAATTTAACTTTTAGAAAATTCACATCAAAATAAATGCTAAAAAATGGACTTTGCAAAAAGCCCATTTTTTTATACCTTTAAAATCCGAAAAAACAAACAAACGATATGATTACACGAAAAGTTAATTCTGTGCAGGAAGCACTCCACGGAATCACTGACAATATGACTATAATGCTGGGCGGCTTTGGCCTGTGCGGTATTCCGGAAAACAGTATTGCGGAGCTGGTTCAAATGAATGTAGCGAATCTGACCTGCATTTCCAATAATGCCGGTGTAGATGATTTCGGATTAGGGTTACTGCTTCAGAAAAAACAAATCAAAAAAATGATCTCATCCTACGTGGGTGAAAATGCCGAATTTGAACGCCAGATGCTTTCGGGAGAATTAGAGGTAGAACTCACTCCTCAGGGAACATTAGCCGAAAAATGCAGGGCTGCCCAACATGGGATTCCTGCTTTTTTTACCCCCGCAGGTTATGGAACAGAAGTTGCCGAAGGAAAAGAAACCCGTGAATTCAACGGAAAAATGTATGTAATGGAAGAAGCCTATCGGGCTGACTTCGCCATTGTGAAAGCCTGGAAAGGCGACGAAGCCGGTAACCTTATCTTTAAAGGAACCGCCCGAAACTTTAATGCTTGCATGGCAGGAGCAGCCAAGATCACCATCGCTGAAGTAGAAGAATTAGTACCGGCCGGCACCTTGGATCCCAACCAAATCCACATTCCGGGCATTATGATTAACCGCATTTTTCAGGGGGAGAAATACGAAAAAAGAATCGAACAACGAACAGTTAGACAGAAGTGATGTGCTTATAGGACAATGCAGCAATGAAAAGATTAATTGACACATTCCTAAATTGACACATCCACACCTTAACACATAAAAAATGGCTTTAGATAAAAATCAAATTGCAAAACGCATAGCAAAAGAAGTAAAAGACGGTTACTACGTAAATTTAGGAATCGGTATTCCGACATTGGTAGCCAATTTTGTGCGAAACGACATTGCTGTCGAATTTCAAAGTGAAAACGGTGTACTCGGCATGGGACCTTTTCCTTTTGAAGGAGAAGAGGATGCCGACATCATCAATGCCGGAAAACAAACCATCACTACTTTGCCTGGGGCCTCCTTTTTTGACTCGGCCTTTAGTTTTGGCATGATCCGCAGTAAAAAAGTAGATTTAACTATTTTAGGAGCCATGGAAGTCGCTGAAAACGGCGATATTGCCAACTGGAAAATCCCCGGTAAAATGGTGAAAGGAATGGGAGGTGCAATGGACCTGGTTGCCTCTGCCGAAAACATCATTGTCGCGATGATGCATGTAAACAAAGCGGGCGAATCAAAATTACTTAAAAAATGTTCACTCCCGTTAACCGGTGTGGGTTGTGTTAAGAAAATAGTCACCGAATTAGCTGTTTTGGATGTTACACCCAACGGGTTTAAACTACTCGAAAGAGCTCCGGGCGTTTCTGTGGATGATATTATCAATGCGACCGAAGGAACGTTGATTGTAGAAGGAGAAATTCCGGAAATGGTTTTGGATTAATCTAAAAAACATGAAAAAGTTCGTCTGTTCATTTCTTCTTTCATTTAGCTTTACTATGCTGTTTGCTCAGGAAAATGTAGATTTTTCAGGTCAGAAAAAAATTGTTTCCCCTGACATTCATAAAGACAACACCGTTACATTCCGGTTAGATGCCCCAAATGCAAAAAGAGTCTGGTTAGAAGGTGATTTCCTCCTTCAACTGGGTTTTTCGGAGGGAAAAGCCGAAATGAAAAAGAATGAAAAAGGTGTTTGGGCTTTTACGGCTTCTGTCCTTCAACCGGAATTATACAGCTATAAATTTGTGGCAGACGGGTTAATCGTGAATGACCCGAATAATGTTTACTATAGCAGAGATGTTTCCTCCGTTGTAAACATTTTTATGATTACCGGCGGAAAAGCCGATTTGTATAAGGTAAATGATGTGCCACACGGAACCGTTGCCCGACGATGGTATGAATCACCTACCTTAAAAGCCAACCGCCGTTTAACCGTTTATACCCCTGCCGGGTATGAAAAAAGCAAAGAAAACTATCCCGTTCTTTACCTTTTACATGGTGCCGGTGGTGATGAAGAAGCATGGCTAACCCTGGGCAGAACCGCCCAGATATTAGACAATCTGATCGCACAGGGGAAAGCAAAACCCATGCTCGTGGTCATGCCCAACGGAAACGCAAGCCAATCCGCAGCTCCGGGAGAGTCAAAAGAAGGGTTTTATCCACCCGTATTTATTCAACCGGATATGTTTTCCGGCCAAACCGAAAAAGCGTTCGGCGATGTTATCCGGTTTATTGAATCGGAATACCGGGTAAATAAAGACAGAAAATCCCGTGCCCTTGCCGGATTGTCTATGGGCGGTTTTCAGACCATTATTATTGCCGCTAATTACCCCAGAACCTTTGACTATATGGGCGTTTTTTCCTCTGCTCTTTTTCAGCCGAAAGAAGCCGACAGTGAGCTGTATCAAACTATTGGGCAAAAGCTGAAAGTTCAAAAAGAAAATGGTTATGCCTTGTATTGGAAAGCCATCGGTAAAACCGATTTTTTATACCAAAATGCCACTGAATTCAGAAAGTTGTTGGATACGATAAATTTTGATTATACCTATAAAGAGTCTGAAGGAGGACACACTTGGTCAAACTGGCGGGATTATCTTACGGAATTTGTACCGCTTCTGTTCCGGTAAAATCATCCCTTCGGGATAGCCGCAATCAGCTTTTTGGTATAATCGCTTTGAGGATGGGCATATAATGCATCGGCATCACCCATTTCCTCTATTTTCCCTCTATTCATCACCAAAACCTGATCGCTCATATATTTAACCACAGCCAGATCATGTGAGATAAAAATATAGGTAAAGCCAAAATTCTCTTTGAGTTCGTTTAACAGGTTCAGCACCTGAGCCTGTACTGAAATATCCAATGCCGAAACCGATTCGTCGCAAACAATCAACTTTGGTTGCAAAGCTATGGTACGGGCAATTCCGATACGTTGACGCTGACCCCCTGAAAACTCATGGGGATACCGGTTAAAAAATGCTTCTCCTAAACCAACTCTTTCCAGAAGTTCAATGGTTTTTGTTTTTCGTTCCACATCATTTTGATACAACCCATGTACCTTCATGGGCTCCATAATGGCTTTTCCGACCGGAATTCTCGGATTCAATGACGAATAGGGATCCTGAAAAATAAGCTGAATTTCTTTCCGAAGCTTTCGGATTTCAGCTTTATTGAGCTTCGTAATATCATTCCCTTTATAGAAAATCTGTCCGGCGGTAGCCTTATCCAATTGTAAAATAGCATTTCCTAAAGTAGATTTTCCACAGCCGGATTCACCTACCAAACCCACTGTTTCTCCTTCATAAATTTGAAAACTCACCCCGTCAACTGCTTTAAACGATTGTTTTTTACCAAACAATCCAACCGCAGAAAAATATTCCTTTTCCACATTTTTAACCTCCAGAAGAGGAGCTTTAGCATATAGCCTTTCCTGATTCTCTTTCCGTTCTTCGGCAGAAACAATCTCACTTTTAATTGTTTCTTTTAAAAAATCCTGAATGGTCGGAAGTCTTTTTAAACGAAAATCCAATGAAGGACGGGAAGCGATCAAAGCTTTGGTATAATTGTGCTGCGGTTGTTCAAAAACAGCTTTGGCCAATCCCTGCTCCACAATTTCACCTTTATACATTACCAAAACCCGGTTGGCAATTTCGGAAACCAACGACAAGTCATGCGAAATAAAAAGAATACTCATTTTGGTTTCTGCCTGCAGGTCTTTTAACAACTGAATAATCTCTTTCTGAACCGTTACATCCAAAGCGGTAGTGGGTTCATCAGCAATCAACAATTTAGGTTTACAGGCAATCGCCATCGCAATCATGACGCGTTGTTTTTGTCCACCGGAAATCTGATGCGGATATTTGTTAAACAGCACCTCAGGATCCGGTAATTTTACCTTCGCAAACAACGAAATGACCGTTGCTTTAATTTCATTCTTAGACAATGCTGTATGTCTTTCTAAAATTTCCGCCACCTGTAAGCCGCATTTTAACGACGGATTCAAAGAACTCATCGGCTCCTGAAAGACCATGGCGATTTTGTTACCTCTTATTTCCTGGAAGGCCTTGTCTGTGAGATGGGCAATATTTCGTTCTTCAAAGAAAACAGCTCCGTCGGTAATTTTTGAAATTTTAGGCGGAAGCAACCCCATTACAGCCAACGATGAAACCGACTTTCCGGAACCGGACTCCCCCACAATTCCAACAATTTCATTTTCATATAATTCATATTCCAGCCCCTGCACAACGGGTACAAATTCCTTTTCTTTTTTAAAAGAAACCGTTAATTTTTTTACTGATAAAAGTGCCTTCTTCTCCATGTGCTTAAAATTAATCGATTTTTTTTATTTACATCTGAAATTTCATTTTTTTCGTACTTAAAAAAGCGTTCTTATTTTAAACAGAAGAAGTCAACAGTAAGTCATTCTCAAATAATTTATATCTTTGATACTATTAAAATTCCAAATCATCATATGAACAACTTTTACCTGTCTAAAAAATGGTTCTGCCTCCGTATTTTTTTGCTGCTTTTTTCGTTATCCGCAACGGGTCAGACGCAAGAGCAGAAAAAAGAACTTTTGGCACAATATGATTTATCAAAAATCAAACAACTCGCAGCGGTACTTTCTGAAAAAGAAAAGGCAGAAAAAGAAAAAGCTCTTTTGGCCGCCCAAAGAAACCTGTGGGAAGTTTTTAAAAAAAATACTGACGGAAGTGTCGATGAATTAATGGGGCTATTCCCTGACGGAAGTCCGAAATACTTCTCTATCAACAACATCAACGCCGCAATTTCTACCCGGGCAAATCAATTGCATACCGGTGGCGGAGCAGGATTAAATCTGAATGGCCAGGGAATGATTGGCGGTGTTTGGGATGGCGGTCCGGCCAGAATAACACACCAGGAGTTTGGAGGAAGAATGACGGTGGGAGACGGTGTTACCGAACTCAACGGAAACAGCTTTCACGCCACACACGTCACCGGAACCGTAGGAGCTGCCGGAATTGATGCTGAAGCAAAGGGAATGGCTTTTCAGGCTACCGTTAAAACGTTTGACTGGACATTGGATGAGGCTGAGGTTTTAAATGAAATTCAAAATGGTTTATTGCTTTCCAATCATTCTTACGGAACCCGCCTGACTAATGTACCGAGCTGGTATGCCGGAGCTTATTCTCAGGATGCCCTTGAGTGGGATATGATCCATTATATTTCACCCTATTACCTGATGGTTACAGCGGCCGGAAATGATGGAAACAATAATAATGAAAACCCCTCAACACCAGGTTTTGACAAACTTACAGGAAATAAAAACGGTAAAAACAACCTGGTTGTAGCCAATGGTCTGGATGCCGAAATTGACAGCAACGGCAACCTGGTTTCTGTGAACATCAATTCCGCCAGCAGTGAAGGACCAACGGATGATTTCAGGATTAAGCCCGACATTACCGGAAACGGAACCGGCGTTTATTCTACCAACAGTAGCGGAGATGATCAGTACACCACTCTATCAGGCACCTCAATGGCAAGCCCGAATGTAATGGGAACGTTACTGTTGCTCCAACAGCATTATCACAACTTATATCAAAAGTTTATGAAATCGGCCACATTAAAAGGTTTGGCCTGTCATACGGCTGATGATGCCGGAAATCCGGGACCGGATGCTGTTTTTGGCTGGGGATTGCTCAACGCAAAGGCAGCAGCCAATGCCATCACAAACAACGGGTTAAACAATTGGCTTTCAGAGGAAAGCCTGACACAGGATCAAGTGTACACCAAAACCGTTAAATCTGTTGCCGGACAACCTTTGGTTGCCACAATTTGCTGGACAGACATTCCGGGCATAGCCAACAACGGGGTATTAAACGACCCCACACCGGTTGTTGTACACGATTTGGATATCCGTATTACACAGGGAGCCACTACGTTCTATCCGTGGCGATTACAGGCAGATGCCACTCAGTTTGCCCTGAGAAACGGAGATAATTTTGTAGATACCGTTGAAACAGTCACCATTGATAATGCGAATGGAGGCGATTATACTATCCTTATTTCACACAAAGGAACACTTCAAACGGACAAACAGGACTACTCCTTGATTATTTCGGGAATCAATTCAACGTTTGGTTTTGTACCGCTGGGTTATAACCAGGTAAAATGTGCCGATGAAACGGCTTCCTTTTCCTTTGCGTTTAAGAATACCGGCATAGGAAATGTTACATTATCAGCGATTAATGTTCCGGAAGGTGCCATTGCTGATTTCAGCCAGACAACCCTGAACGGCAATGGGAATTTTGACTTGTTTTTATCCAATTTATCTGCCGTGGAACCCGGAAATTATACCATTGGAGTTGTGGCAACCGGTGCCAACGAATCTGAAACAAGGTCTATTGAACTGAAAATTTTAAGTGCAGATTTTGATTTAATCACTACGGTTTTACCAATTAACGGACAAACCAATGTAGCAACTGCTGTCATGCTATCCTGGGAATCAGATATAAATGCAGAAAATTATACCGTGGAAGTGGCAACCGATATTTCATTCAACACGGTGGTTTGGTCTGAAACCACTCAGAATACCGCTGTTAATGTAACTGATCTGAACAGTGAAACGGTTTATTACTGGCGGGTAAAACCAAGTAATCGCTGTGGTCATGCGGTAACATATACGGTAGCGGGATTTCAGACCGGTATTTTTAATTGTAATCTGGAATTTACCGCCACCGATTTTTCAGCTGCCGTAATTAATAATACAGCCAATTCAATCGCTACGATTCCGATAAACGTATCAGGAGGTATTGTGATTGCCGATTTAGATGTTACCGTAAACATTTCACATACCTGGGTACAGGATATGTCAATTTATCTCATCGGTCCACCGGAAATAGGAAGCCCTTCCATTACATTGCTGGAAGAACCTTGCGGTGGCGAAGATGATATTGTTGCCACACTTGACGATTCAGGAACCCTTTTAAGCTGCGGTTCCAACCCGGCTATCTCAGGCATCATCAAACCCAAGCAGCCTTTAAGCGAATTAAACGGTTTACCGGCTGATGGTATATGGACGCTTTTTGTCATTGACAAATACAACAATGACGGGGGAGTTGTTAATGCGGTTCATTTAACATTTTGCAACGCAACTCCTGTTGAAAACAACCTGAGTTTTCAAAACAACGGCATCATAACAGAAGTAAACAGCATCAAACTGATTTCAGCTGCAGAAATTAATGCGGTTACACCTTTACAGACCGATTCAAGTCAACAATACACCTTGCTCGAACCGCCTTCTCTTGGTATGCTGAAAAAGGAAGGAGCTGATTTAGCTCCCGGTGACACCTTTACGCAAGAAGATGTAAACCTGAATAAAATAACCTATGCCAACCAACTGACCGAAGAAGCCTCTGATCATTTTGTGGTAAGTATTTTGAATGCCTCTTCGGGCTGGATTCCCAATTCACTTGTTCCGGTTACTATTGAAAATAACCTCGGTTTGGCAACAAATAACAACTTACAGATTCATATTTACCCGAACCCTTCAAAAGGCATGTTAACCGTTACTTGGTCTGAACAAATGGAAACGAATATTGAGGTGGCCGATTTGCAGGGGCGGATTATGCTATCCAAACAATTTTATACATCGGCAGCGGAATTTGACTTGAGCAATCTCTCAGACGGTATTTATATGGTTTCCGTTCAGAATGAAAAGATAAAAACCGCCAAAAAAATAATCCTGAAAAAATAAACAAAGGCTCCTAACGGAGCCTTTGTTATACATGGATAATCTCTTCTTCAATCAATAAATCTTCTCTTCTGAACCGCAGTAAAATTTGTGCTACAGCAATCACGTCTTTTTCACAATATGTAATAATCCGGTCAATATTTTTTTCAACATAATATACATACGCTACTTCGCTGCCGTCAATATCATCCTTGGGCGAAGGAATCTGAAGTACTTTGGTTAAAAGCCGCATGGAAGAATAATGTTTATAATCGCCAAACTTCCATAATTCCATGGTATCTAAATGCGGGACTTCCCATGGTTTTTTTCCGAACAGGTTTAATTTTGGCGGAATTTCAACCTGGTTGATAATCATTCGCCTGGCCATAAACGGAAAATCAAACTCTTTGGCATTATGACCGCACAAAATATGTTGGGGCTGGTTAAAGTGATTGTTGAGCAGGTTACTGAAATCTTTCAGTATCTTTTTTTCATCACCAAAAAAAGAAGTTACCCTGAAATTCCGCACATCACCTTTGGTCACAAAGTAGCCTACCGAAATACAGATGATTTTACCAAATTCGGCCCAGATTCCGGCCCGGTCATAAAATTCTTCAGGGGTAAATTCGTCTTTGCGTTGATACTGGGTTTTGGTTTCAAACAGGTATTGCTTTTCTTCATCCAGAAGCTTAAAGTTCTCTTCTTCCGGAACGGTTTCAATATCCAGAAACAAAATGTTGTCGAGTTTAATTTTATCTATCATGGCTTTGTATTTTTATCTCATAAAGATATAAAAACATTCACAAAAAACTACCTGCTTGTTGTTCTGATCAGAGTCCTCCAACTTAAAGATTTCATCATACAGACTTTTTTAAAAGGATTAGATATCTTTAAATCCAAAAAAGAGAAAATACAAACCGATTCGATTAAAATGTAAATATTTCTTCCCGTATGGAAACCAAACGTGGCATTTGTTATGAAAAAAAACCATCCTGACAAATCAGGATGGTTTTTTTGAATTTTTATGTAGAAAAATATTACTGGTTAACCGGAGCTGAATCAATAACTTTTCCTTTGATGGTAAGTACTTTTGGCACTTCATTTTCGTTTAAAGAAACTGTAACTGTTTTAGAGAAGTTTCCGGCTGTTGCAGCATTATACGTAGCAGTTACTGTTGCTTTTTCACCTGGTTTTACCGGTGTTTTTGTATAATTTGTCGCAGTACAACCGCAAGATGCCTTTACATTTGTAATTAAAACAGTTTGTTTTGTAGTGTTGGTAAAAGAAAAATCATGAGAAACCGGGGTCCCCTTTTTGATTTCACCAAAATCATACACTACTTCATTCCATGTTACCGGAGAAGTTGGCTTTTGAGCAGCCGGAGTGGTGGTGATTGCCGGTTTAACTTCCGCTTTTTTTTCCTGAGCTGTAGCACCCACTGAAAACAATACAGATGCCGCAACGGCTAACAAAGATACTTTTAATGATTTCATACGTTATTGTTTTTAATTAGTTAAATATTCATTTTGAACATAGCAAATATATTGACAAGAAATCAGATATTTGTTAAGCACAATATAAGTTTTGTTAACGAGTTGTTAATCAGCATTACATGACTCAAATTTGAACTGATCTGTAAGTAGTTTTGTCAACATAAAAAATAATCCATTGAAGTTTACCCGATTAAACAGTATCATCTTGGCCGGATTTATCTGCATTGCAGGTGTTTTGATCATGCAGTTGCTCATGTTGAACCAGGCCTATTCTTTTGAGAAAAAAGATTTTCAGGAAAAAATTCATTTTGCCCTGCAGGATGTGGTTAAACGGATTTACAAGGATAATAAAACGCAACTGGCCATCACCAATCAGGTAAAAAAAATTACCGATGATTACTATATAGTTAACCTGGACGATGTTTTTGAACACGAAGTACTGGAGTACTACCTGAAAACAGAATTCCAGAAAGTTAACCTTGATCTCGATTATGAGTATGCCATATACGATTGTGCAACCGACGAAATGATTTACGGCAGCTATATTTCCAGCGATACCGGAAAACCGGAAAAATGTGAAAAGTGCTTTAAAAAAAATGAAGGACTGATTTATTATTTCGGGATCCGCTTTCCCGGTTTGCAACATAAATTCATTACCTCACTCGGGCAATA
Organism: Bacteroidota bacterium; assembly: GCA_023434025.1. Classification (GTDB taxonomy): domain Bacteria; phylum Bacteroidota; class Bacteroidia; order Flavobacteriales; family Flavobacteriaceae; genus Flavobacterium. The sequence goes on along the minus strand of JAEYTL010000037.1, from coordinate 44,092 downwards.
CTGGATTTATACGGCCATTCTTTTTCTGGTTTTAATCATCTATGTTTACTCGGTCATCCTTTTATTAAAGCAAAAAAAGTACACTGAGCTACAAACGGATTTCATCAACAACATGACACATGAATTCAAAACGCCGCTTTCGTCCATTTTAATTGCTTCGCAATATGCCACTTCGCAGGAAGAAATTAAAAACAACCCTAAACTGAACAAATACATGCAGATCATTACCAACCAAAGCCATAAATTAAACCACCATATCGAACGGATTCTGAATGTAGCCAAAGGCGATGCCAAATGGATTGAACTGGAAAAAAAAACCATCCCTCTCAAAGAAGCTCTTGAATTGGTGAAAGAGAATACCCTGCTGAAAACAACTAAAAACTGCCACATAACCATTGAAGTAGCTGATACGGTAAAAATTCTGGCTGACGAATTTCATTTTAACAATATTCTGTTCAATCTTGTTGATAATGCCGTGAAGTACTGTCCCGATAACCCGGAGATCGTCATTAAATCTTCAGTCACAGAAAAAGGAATAACCCTAACTTTTTCAGATAACGGCAGCGGAATCTCATCGCAGCACATTGATTATGTTTTTGATAAATTTTACCGCGTTCCACGCGAAAACAAAAAAGATATTGAAGGCTTTGGTATCGGTTTGTTTTATGTCAAAAAAATCATTGACTTGCATCATTGGAAAATTTCAATAAAAAACAATACGACCAAAGGTATTACCGTATCGCTGTTTATTCCCAAAAAAGACATTCTATGAGTAAAAAGAAAATTTTGTATGTAGAAGATGATGAAACGCTGGGCTTTTTAACTGCCGACAGCTTAGAGAGCCAATATGAAGTGGTTCATTTCACCAATGGTCAGAAAGGTTTTGATGCGTTTTGCAACGGTGAATTTGATTTATGTGTTTTAGATGTCATGCTTCCTGACATGGACGGTTTTGAAATAGCCACGCAGATCAGAAAGCGAAATCAGGAAATACCCATTATTTTTCTTTCGGCCAAAACCATGAAAGAAGACCGGATCAAAGGCTTAAAACTGGGAGCTGATGATTATCTGGTCAAACCCTACAGTATGGAAGAACTGACATTGAAAATTGAAGTTTTTCTGAACCGGAGCCAAAAGACCCCTTCTAAAAACAAATTAACGCACTCCATTGGTTCGTTTGAATTTGACCCGGCCAATTACTGTATTTCCAAAGGAAAAGAAATTACCAACCTGACCGAAAGGGAGGCTGCCTTGCTGAAACTTTTTCTGGACAACAAAAACACCGTTTTAAAACGTGAAAAAATACTGACAGAACTTTGGGGAACAGATGATTATTTTATGGGAAGAAGCCTGGATGTTTTTATTTCCCGTTTGCGGAAAATCTTTAAAGATGACCCCAACATCCGGATTGAAAATATTCCGAGAGTTGGGTTTAAACTGGTGTTGGAATAACCTTATTTCAGTAAGCTGTACATATAAGCTTCAATGGCTTTCAGCTCATCATCCGTCATTTTTTTAGTAATGGCAAAATTGGTTTTCATCACTTCATATTGTGTCGGATCTACAATAGGATCGGCTTTTTCTTTTAAAAAATCGACCATATTGGCGTTCTTGTTTTTATAGATTTCAACAATTTCAACAATGCTGGGTCCAATAATTTTTTGATTGGGTTTGTGACAAGTATAGCACATTCCGCTCCCGTTGAATAGCTTTTCACCCATCTCAACTGGTGTTTCTTCTGTTGAAGATGTACCCCCGAATGGTTCTGATTCCTTTTTCCCGCAGGAAGTTACTGTTGAGAAGAGGAACAAAAGAAATAATTTTTTCATTTTTACTTTATTAAGAAATAATTTTCACCACGTCTTTTGCAAAATAACTCGCTATTATGTCGGCACCGGCTCTTTTTATAGCGGTCACCTGTTCCATCATCACGGCATCATGATCCAGCCACCCTTTTTCGGCGGCGGCTTTAATCATGGCATATTCACCCGAAACCTGATACACTGCGACCGGAACATCAAATGCGTTTTTAATTTCGCGAACAATATCCAGATAGGCTATCCCGGGTTTTACCATCACTATATCGGCTCCTTCTTCCACATCCATCCGGGTTTCACGCAAAGCTTCAATACGGTTGTGATAATCCATCTGATAGGTTTTTTTATCTTTCGGAATATTCAGTGCATCCACCGGAGCACTGTCTAATGCATCACGAAACGGCCCGTAATGAGCAGAAGCATACTTGGCACTGTATGCTAAAATTCCGGTGTTTACGTAACCCTCCTCTTCAAGGGCTTCGCGGATATCGAGAATCCTGCCGTCCATCATATCACTGGGAGCTACAATATCGGCACCGGCTTCGGCATGCGAACAGCTCATTTCAGCTAAAATGGCCGAGGTTATATCGTTGGCAATGATGCCGTTTTCAACCACTCCGTCATGCCCATACGATGAATACGGATCCAATGCCACATCGGTCATTACGATCATATCCGGAACGGCATTTTTAATTACTTTCACAGCCCGTTGCATTAATCCGTCCGGGTTTAACGCTTCCGTTCCTTTGTTGTCTTTTAAATGATCCGGAACTTTTACAAAAATCAATACCGTCTTCAGATTCAATTTGGCTAATTCTTGTACTTCTTTCTCCAATAAATCAAGACTCAACCTGAAATAGTTAGGCATGGAAGGAATTTCTTCTTTCACATTTTTGCCTTCCACTACAAAAAGCGGCACAATAAAATCGCCGGGAGAGAGGATAGTTTCACGTACCAAGGAGCGAATGGTTTCATTGGATCTGAGTCGTCGGTTTCTTCTGAGTGGGAACATGATGTATTTGTTTATAGAATTTCAGGCTTAATATTTCAGGTTTTTGTTTGAAATTATACCCAGTTAATCGGTTCTTGTAATATTTTCAATAATTTTTCTTCTTCGCTGCCTTTCTCCGGATGATGATCATACACCCATTGCACATGAGGTGGTAAACTCATCAAAATACTTTCGATTCTACCGTTGGTTTTTAGTCCGAAAAGTGTTCCTTTGTCATGAACCAGATTGAATTCTACATAACGGCCACGGCGGATTTCCTGCCATTTCCGTTGTTCTTCCGAATAGGGTAAAGCTACTCTTTTTTCAACAATCGGAACATAGGCCTCGAGAAAACTGTTGCCTACTTCGGTTACAAAATCATACCAGTCTTCCATTGTGATCGTATCGGTTGCTTTGCAATAATCAAAAAACAATCCGCCAACCCCCCGGGCTTCGTTACGATGAGCATTCCAGAAATAATTGTCGCATTGTGTTTTAAATTTCGGATAAAACTCCGAATTGTGTTTGTCGCAAGCTGTTCTGCAAGTTTGATGAAAATGAATAGCATCTTCTTCAAACAGATAATAAGGCGTCAGATCCTGCCCCCCGCCAAACCAGGAATTGATGATCTTACCTTGCTCATCATACATTTCAAAATACCGCCAGTTAGCATGAACAGTAGGCACCATCGGGTTTTTAGGATGAAGAACCAGACTTAGTCCGCAGGCAAAAAAATCGGCTTCGCCCACATTGAACAGTTTTTGCATCGAATCGGGTAACTTTCCATGAACCGCAGAAATATTGACACCGCCTTTTTCAAAAACGTTTCCGTTTTCAATCACACGGGTTCTGCCGCCGCCGCCTTCCGGACGTTCCCAAAGGTCTTCACGGAATGCGGCATGACCATCCACGGCTTCCAGTCTGACCGTAATTTGATTTTGAAGCTTTTGAATGTACTGATAGAATTTATTTTTCATGGCTAAGCAGACTGACTTACTAAAGCACAAAGCTTACATCATCTTTGTGTTGCAAAAATAAGGCAATTTTAATTTATCTGAGGGTTTTGGAAGGAATTTAACCCGCTTGGCATATCGTGTTCATAACTTATACTGAAATTTTTGTTTGCATATCCAACAATTTATTTTATCATAAATGTTTCTTTTTTATGTGATCCTGAGTTATAATTATCAATACACTTCCAAAACCCTATGTACTTTATCAATCTCTCTGTCAATATAAGATTGGGCATAATGCACATAACGATTAAAGGAAGTAGAAGAATGACTATGACCACTTATTTTACGGACCAAGTGTTCCGGCATTCCCAAGATAAGCAACGTGGTAATGGCTGTTCGCCGCATCATGTGTGAACTCATTTTATCGCAAAAGCGGTCTTGCTTATTGGTAGTCGTTTTTCCGATATTCCGTGCTTTGCCTAATTTTTCCCGGCTTACTTGTATTGGTGTGACCAAACCAGCTTTTTCACCAATTATTTTTAAATTCTTATTAAAATTAAACAACGTTATTTTTCCGAAAATTGGTGTTTTACTGTTTTTAGACTTGTACTTATTTAAGATAGAAACGGCATAGCCGGGTAATTTAATAGTACTATACGTTTTCGTCTTTTTTGATTTAATTTTCAAATACCACTCGCCTTGAACCAGGTCAAAATTCTTACTGGTCAATACGTAAATGTCAGAATATCGCAGACCCGTTGTACAACCAAAGACAAAAACATCTTTTATCTTGCGCTGGGCTGCTGTGAGTGATGTATCGAACTCAATATCATGAATAAAAAATTTTAATTGATCAGGGGATAGTACTAAAATATCAATTTCTTCTTTCCGCACATAAAACAACCGCTGAAAATCACCTGTTGCAAAATCTTTATCATTTTTAAGGTAATTAAAAAACACCCTGAAAATTTTCATGTTGGCTCCCACATAATTATCGTGACAATCTTTTTTATAAAAATAATCTGCAAAATTTTTATAAAACTTTTTCCAATAATTCTTTTCAGAAATCAATTCCCTCTTGCTAAGTTTGTCAGCTTCACAAATTCGTAATTCAATTTGCCTTTGGGCAGAAAACGCAATCAGATTATGTAACAAATACCGGTAATTATTTATCGATTCCGGTTTGATTTTTTCACCGCTTTTCTTTACTCGTTTTCCGGTTTCAGTATCTTTGATAAATTGTTTGAATAAAGGAATAAGTTGATGTTCTTTCTTCATAATAAGTTCTTGCAATTGTGGTATCTCTAATGTTTCAATTGATATATCAAAAAAAACAGCCGTCAAAAGACAGCTGTTAAATGTATTAAAAAAATTATTTACGACCCACACATCTCACAATCTTCAGGACCTGCATTCCGGGCTCTTTCCAACATGGCCTTATATTCTTCCTGCGTCATTTCTACCGGTTCATTGAGTACGGCTATGGATTCTAATTTTTGAACGGCCGGTTGTTCTTTTACTTCGATAGGTTCTGCCTTTTTATCATTGTTTAAGGTAAACTTAATTGCATCAACGGCAGCTTTGGTCCGTAAATAGTACATTCCTGTTTTTAAGCCTGACTGCCAGGCGTAAAAATGCATGGAGGTTAATTTGGCATAAGTAGCTCCTTCCATGAACAGATTCAGCGATTGCGACTGATCAATAAAATACCCTCGCTGGCGTGACATATCAATGATATCTTTCATACTCATCTCCCAAACGGTTTTATACAGGTCTTTGATCTCCTGCGGAATGGCATCGATATTTTGTACGGAACCGTTGTGACGCATGATTTCCTGCTTCAGCGACTCATTCCACAAACCTAATTTTACCAAGTCCTCTAAAAGGTGTTTGTTGACCACAATAAACTCTCCTGAAAGTACTCTCCGGGTATAGATGTTTGAGGTATAGGGTTCAAAAGCTTCGTTGTTTCCTAAAATCTGTGAAGTAGAAGCCGTGGGCATCGGAGCCACTAAAAGTGAATTTCTGACACCGTGTTCAACTACCTCTTTTCGCAAACTTTCCCAATCCCATCTTCCGGATAAATCACTGTCTTTTAAGCCCCAAAGATTATATTGAAACTCACCCTGCGAGATCGGTGATCCTTTAAAAGACGAATAAGCTCCCTCTTCTTTTGCCATCTCCATGGAAGCAGTAACAGCTGCAAAGTATAACGTTTCAAAAATCTCCTGATTCAACTGTTTTGCCTCATCACTGGTAAAAGGCAAACGAAGTAAGATAAAAGCATCTGCCAAACCTTGTACACCAAGACCAATCGGACGGTGACGCATGTTTGAATTTTCTGCTTCCGGAACCGGGTAATAATTTCTGTCGATTACGCGGTTCAGGTTTCGGGTTACCCGTTTTGTCACGTCGTATAGTTTTTGGTGATCAAATTCACCGTTTTCTACAAACATAGGCAACGAAATAGATGCTAAATTACATACCGCTACTTCATCCGGAGCTGTATATTCTAAAATTTCCGTACACAGATTGGACGAACGGATGGTTCCTAAGTTTTTTTGATTGGATTTTCTGTTGGCGGCATCTTTATACAACATATACGGCGTCCCGGTTTCGATTTGCGATTCCAGAATCTTTTCCCAAAGTTCGCGGGCACGAACCGTTTTTCTTCCTTTCCCTGCTGCTTCATATTTATGGTACAACGCTTCGAACTCATCTCCATACACATCGCAAAGACCCGGACATTCATTCGGACACATTAACGTCCAGGTAGAGTCTTCCTGAACACGTTTCATAAATAAGTCAGACGTCCACATCGCAAAAAACAGGTCTCTGGCACGCATTTCTTCTTTGCCGTGGTTCTTTTTTAAATCCAAAAACTCAAAAATATCGGCATGCCATGTTTCTAAATAAATGGCAAAACTTCCTTTTCTTTTGCCGCCACCCTGATCCACATAACGGGCGGTATCATTGAATACTCGGAGCATTGGCACAATTCCATTTGATGTTCCGTTTGTTCCTCTGATATAGGAGCCGGTTGCACGGACATTGTGAATAGAAAGCCCGATTCCACCCGCAGACTGCGAAATTTTGGCTGTTTGTTTTAAGGTATCATAGATACCGTCGATACTGTCATCTTTCATGGTCAACAGGAAACACGAAGACATCTGCGGCTTGGGTGTTCCGGCATTGAACAGTGTTGGAGTGGCATGAGTAAAAAACTTTTTAGACATCAGCTCATAGGTCTCTTTAACTGATTCAATATCATCTAAATGGATTCCCACAGAAACCCGCATCAGCATATGTTGCGGACGTTCCACAATCTTACCGTTTATTTTTAATAAATACGAACGCTCTAAGGTTTTAAACCCAAAGTAATCATAATTAAAATCCCTGTTATAAATAATCATGGAATCCAGCACAGCGGCATTGGCTTTGATTACTTCAAACACCTCCTCTGAAATCAATGGCGATTTCTGACCGGTACGCGGATTGACGTACTCATACATATCGGTCATCGTTTCTGAAAATGATTTCTTGGTATTTTTATGCAAATTGGAAACTGCAATCCGGGCAGCCAACTGGGCATAATCCGGGTGAGTTACCGTCATGGAAGCAGCTGTTTCTGCTGCCAAATTATCTAATTCTGATGTAGTGACACCGTCATACAACCCTTCAATTACACGCATGGCCACTTTTACAGCATCGACCAAATCGTTCAAACCATAGCATAGTTTTTTAATTCTATCTGTGATTTTGTCAAACATTACCGGTTCCTTATGACCGTCTCTTTTTACTACATACATACGCTTTTCTTTTTTTTAAAACAAAAAATCCCTTTTTTGCTTTTGGTTATTTGTAATTTGGCTTTTGGGAAGCTAATCCCGTTTAACCCTGACAGGGTTAAGATTTAAAAATCGGCATCGAAACTGATTTTTTGGGCATCTGAATCGGTATTCATCACGCCCGCTTTCTGGTATTCTGCTACACGTTTTTCAAAGAAATTAGTTTTTCCCTGTAGCGAAATCATATCCATAAAATCAAATGGATTTGTAGAATTGTACACTCTTTCGCAGCCCAATTCAACCAAAAGTCTGTCGGCCACAAACTCCAAGTACTGTGTCATCAAACCTGCATTCATCCCGATCAGACTCACCGGCAGTGATTCTGTGATAAATTCTCTTTCAATGGTTAAGGCATCGGTGATGATTTCAGTGATACGGGCTTTAGAAACCTTGTTTACCAGGTGGTGGTTATGCAGATGCACCGCAAAATCACAATGTACCCCTTCATCACGCGAAATCAATTCATTAGAAAAAGTCAGTCCCGGCATCAAACCGCGTTTTTTCAACCAGAAAATCGAACAGAATGCCCCGGAGAAAAAGATACCTTCTACAGCCGCAAACGCAATCAAACGCTCGGCAAACGAGTCGGAACCAATCCATTTCAAAGCCCAATTGGCTTTCTTTTGAATAGCCGGAAACACTTCAATGGCGTGAAACAACTGGTCTTTTTCCTTTTCGTCTTTCACATACGTATCGATTAGCAACGAATAGGTTTCACTGTGGATGTTCTCCATCATAATCTGGAACCCGTAGAAAAATTTTGCTTCCGGGTATTGTACTTCGTTGACAAAATTTTCAGCCAAATTTTCGTTGACAATACCATCAGAAGCCGCAAAAAAGGCTAAAATGTGCTTGATAAAATACTTTTCATCATCATTCAGTTTATTATTCCAATCTGACAAGTCCTGATGTAAATCGATTTCTTCGGCCGTCCAGAAGCTGGCCTCCATTTTTTTGTACCATTCCCAAATATCGTGATGTTTAATGGGAAAAATCACAAATCTGTCTTTATTTTCTTGCAAAATTGGTTCTACTGCCGCCATCTTTTCTGTGTTAAGTTATTTTTGAGGATTATTAATTGGTCATTGAGAGTTACAAAGATTGCAATTCAAATTGGTAAATGAAAGTCAAACTTATTCACAATCGACGATAGTTTTTAACAACAGTTAATGTTTTTCTTACTTTTAAATTGAAATAGCAAAATACTGAAATTCAATATGTTAAAAACGTGTTTGTTGACAACAAGAACGGAAAATAGCTTTTTTTAAAGAATAATCAGCAAGGAAAATGGTCTGAAAAACTACCCCTCTTTTTGATATTCTTCGCCAACTTTTTCAAGTTCCCGATACCATTCTTTGCCAAATTTTCGAATCAATGCTTCTTTGACAAATTTATACACCGGTACTTCCAACTCTTTTCCTAAAGAACAGGCCGGACTGCAAATGTCCCAACGATGATAATTTACGGCTGCAAAATCAGAAAAATCTTTTACTCTAATGGGGTATAAATGACACGAAACCGGTTTTTTCCAGGAAACAACACCCTGGTTATAAGCCTGTTCAATACCGCAAAGAGCCGTTTTCCCGTCAAAAATAACATACGCACAATCTTTTCCGTCAATCAAAGGTGTTTCCAAATCTCCGTCTTCTCCTTTTATCCAGGTTCCCTGATTTTCGATAGCCTCAACACCTTCTTTCCGAAGAAAAGGTTTTACCTTCGGGTAAATTTCCTCTAAAATTTTAATCTCTTCATCTGTTAATGGGGCACCGGCATCACCATCCACACAACATGCTCCATGACAAGCGGTTAGATTGCAAACAAATTCTTTTTCAAGAATTTCCTCCGAAACAATGGTTTTTCCTAATTGAAACATACCTTTTGAACTGAAATGAGCAACAAAGGTACGAAGCTTTGTTGAGAACCGCAGGGCAAAATCACGAAAAATAATTAACGCTATTTTAGGCAATCACAGCTTCAAAAAGGTTAATTTTGCGGCAAAAATAAAACGACATGGAAATTGACTTAAGGGAAATTTTTACTGCAACAATGGTGCTTTTTGCCGTAATTGATATCGTAGGCAGTATTCCTATCATCATCGATTTGAGGCAAAAAGCCGGTCATATTCAATCTGAAAAAGCATCGATTGTAGCCGCCATTATCATGGTAGCCTTTCTGTTTGTGGGAGAAACCATTTTAAAGTTAATCGGTATTGATATTAATTCATTTGCCGTAGCCGGTTCGTTTGTGCTCTTTTTTCTGGCCCTGGAAATGATTTTGGGAATCAAATTGTATCGCGACGAAGACACCGGTTCTACCTCTATTGTTCCTATTGCCTTTCCGTTGATTGCCGGTGCAGGAACCATGACAACCATACTTTCTATCCGGGCAGAGTTTCAAACCATCAATATCATCATTGCCATTGTGCTTAACATTATTTTGGTTTACGGCGTATTGAAATCATCGGCCAGAATTGAACGTTTTCTCACCAAAAACGGACTCAGCGTGATTCGGAAAGTGTTTGGCGTTGTATTACTTGCCATTGCTGTTAAATTATTTGCAGCTAATGTTAAAGGCCTTTTTGAATAGGCGGATTAGGCTTACCTTTGTATCATTATTTATTAGAAATGAAAATTTTCACTTACATTATTATTGCATTGGCTTTCGGGCTGATCATTTTCAATGTTACCCAATTGGATTTTAACAATCTCTTTGAGCAGGAAAGTATGATTGCCTTGATCGGGATTGTAGCTGCGTTTTGTGCAATTATTATTCTTCTAATATTTAGAATGTCTAAATCCATTGAAGACAAACTGAAAGACCAATAGCCTCATGTTAGACGTACTCATCATCGGCGGTGGCGTTTCTGGTGTTTCCTGTGCTCTTTTATTAGGCTCTGCCCGCTTAAAAGCATTTGCTTCTGATAAAAAAATCGCACTGATTTCGCATCAAAAAGCGTCTTCTTTACAAGATGCTTTATTTAATAATGCGTATGGCATTGAACCCGGAAAATTGGGTCGTGACTTGTTGACCGAAAGCGTAGAGCATCTTTCAACTCTTTATCCGCACGTGCAACAAATTCCCAATGAAAAAGTGCTGAAAATTGAAGGTGAAAACGGTAATTTTTCGGTTATAACCAACAAAAAAGTCTATCAAACTAAATTGATTGTTATTGGCATTGGAGCCGGAAATCCTTTTACAATAGAAGGCTTGGAAAACTATGTTATTCCGCATCAAAAGGCAAATCCTGAAAAAAACCGCATTCAATTAAAAAACCATGACCATTTGGTAAAAGACGGGATTTATGTTTGCGGCACTTTAGCCGGATGGCGAAGCCAGTTACCTATTGCTGCCGGAAGCGGTGCTGCGGTAGCAACCGATATCCTGACGTTATGGAATGGCGGGATACATGTTCAGGTGCATGACAGTACCCGGGTGAAGTAGTGGCAACTACCCGGTTCCGGCTGCTGTTTTCTGAAAACCCTACCTGACACACGCTGAAGAGCTAACCGAAGACTAACTTGACCTGAAACCTCTACTTCTTCAATACTTCCTGAATCATCAAATCGTTTGTTAAGCGGATTTCAAAATAGCTTTCTTCATCAAACAACTGTCGGGCAAATTCAGCCATAAGGTAGGTTTTCACCATTGGTCTGTGGCTGTTTAAGTTTAACGAAACACCATTCGACTGCAGGTAATTTTCAAATTTTTCAACATATTTATTATCGGACTCAAATTTCTTTTTAAACAGATCAAACGCTAATCCTCCGAATTCTTTCCGGTTTTGGTCTAATTGTTCAAACACAAAGTAGCTTACAATTCCGGATTGCATGAGCATCTCGGTCGCTTCGTCGCCGTGCTTACCGTTTAACGGCACAAAAACATCCGGAATAATTCCGCCGCCGCCATAAACGGTACGCCCTTTAAGTGTTTTAAATTTAAGACTGTCTGCCACTTTAATACTATCTTTTTCATATAATTCACCGCTATAAAAGCGTTTTTCAAATTCATTAAAATATTCTTCATTTCCTTTCACATACGGCTTTTGAATGGATCGTCCGGATGGTGTGTAATACCTTGCCACCGTTAACCTGACCGCAGAACCATCCCCCAACGGCATTTCGCGTTGCACCAACCCTTTTCCGAAAGAGCGTCTTCCGACAATCAATCCTCTGTCGTTATCCTGAATGGCTCCCGCTAAAATCTCAGAGGCTGAAGCTGAATTCTCATTGATCAAAACAATTACTTTCCCATTTTCAAAAAGACCTCCGGCAGTGGCTTTGGTTTTATCTATTCGTCCTTTTTTATTTTTGGTAGAAACAATGGGAGCATCCTTCACTAAAAAATCATCCGCAATTTTAACCGCCTGATCCAGATAGCCTCCTCCATTGTCACGTACATCCAGCACAATGGTCTTGGCCCCTTTATCTTTCAGTTTTTGAAGCCCTGCTTTGAATTCCTTGTAGGTTGATTCGGCAAATCGGTTAATCTTGATATAGCCTGTGGCAGGGTTAATCATTAACGCAACATCTACGCTTCTTATCGGAATAACATCTCTTTTTAATCTGACCTTAAGTTGCTTGTTTTCGCTTTTTCTGAACAGCGTCAAAGTAACTTCTGAACCAACTTCACCTTTTAGCTTAGGAAAAAGAGAATCATTCGGTAGTTTTCTCCCGAATAGCTTGTACTTATCGGCATATAAAATCCTATCGCCGGACTTGACTCCTGCTTTTTCGGAGGGCCCTCCCTGTAGCGGTTTTATGACGGCAACAGAGTCTTTATACATGTAAAAATTCACCCCTATTCCCACAAAATCGCCCCGCATAGACTCAGAAACTTCTTCAAATTCGTTTTTTGAAATATAAACCGAATGCGGATCCAGCTTTTCCAGAATGCCATTAACCGTTAAATCAACAATACTATCCGTATTAACCTGATCTACATAATCTCTTTCGATAAAATCAATCAGCCGGTTGAGTTTACTTTTATGGCTGTTGGACGAATGAGATGACTGCGGAGAAAAGGAGTTTAACTTCCCTCCCACAATTACTCCCAATGCAATAGCAGAAAAGAGTACGATCGGCCAATATATTTTTTTTATTTTCACTTTAGTTTCAGTACTTAGTCCAATTCTGAAATCAATTCTACTTCTACCCCTGCTTTTTCCAGAAACTGAAGACCACTGTCATCTTTATAACCCTCATGATAAACAACCCTTTTAATACCGGATTGGTGAATGAGTTTGCTGCATTCTTTGCAAGGCGACAAAGTAATATACAACGTTGCTCCTTCGCAGGATTGTGTTGATCCGGCTACTTTTAAAATAGCATTGGCTTCGGCATGCAACACATACCATTTGGTTATTCCTTCCTCATCCTCACAGCAGTTTTCAAACCCGGAAGGCGTTCCGTTATACCCGTCAGAAATAATCATGCGGTCTTTCACAATAATGGCCCCCACCTGCTTGCGTTTGCAATAGGAAAGTCTGCTCCATTCTTTGGCGATGCGGAGATATGCCTTGTCGTACTTATTTAATTTTTTCCTGTTCATTTAAATAGCGTTAGCTTGACCAGATATCGCTTTTAATGATCATGGGGAGCACCACACCAACCACAAAAGCAGACATGACCAAGGTCCAGTCCCGTTTTGAAAAACGAAAAAACGTTTGTACAATATAAGACAAAAGTAAAACAATTAATACTACAACAATCTGTGCTGCTTCAATTCCGAGAGCAAATTCTAACAAAGGAATGAGTTTGTCGGTACTGCTGCCCGGCAAAATAGATTTAAAATAGTTGGAAAACCCAAGTCCGTGAATAATTCCGAAGAACAACGTTACAAAAGCCACAAAGGTGATGCTTTCTTTTTTCCCGGATTTTCCGGCAGTGAATAAATGAAATAATGCAGTGATTAAAATAGTGATCGGAATTAAAAATTCAACCAGACTGGCCTTGATGATAACGACTTCAAATACAGAAAGAATTAATGCCAACGTGTGCCCAAGTGTAAACAACGACACCAAAATCAGTACCCGCTTCCAGTCTTTAAATGCGTACGGAACCGACAAAGCAATAAGAAAAAGCACATGATCATAACCGTCTATATCGAGAACGTGTTTGAGACCAATGTTGAAATATAACCAAAATTCAGACATAGATTAATCGATTTAAAATTTAGGGAATTCAAACTTACGATTTATTTTGAAAACGGTGGAATTGAAACCTTTAAATTGATGTTAAAGAAAAGCTTTCTGTCAAAAGATTTTTTGAGGATTTCTTAAAAAAAATTGGAAATAAAATTATATTTGCACAACTATTTTAAAACAAACTTATGTCAATTTCAGATTTATTTGATAGCGGATTTAAAAACAGAAACAAAGGTCACTTTTCGGCTATTGTGCGTGTAGCCTTAAGCGATGGCGATATTACTCCTGAAGAAAGAGAGTTTATTGACAAACTGGCCAAAAATCTGGAAATTTCAAAGGAAGAATATGATGAGATCATGGAAAATCCCATGAAATATCCTATCAACCCTCCTTATTTATACATTCACCGTTTAGAGCGTTTGTATGATTTGGCCCGAATGGTATATGCCGATCATGTATTGGGTCCGAAACAAAAAGAAATTCTGATCAAATTTGCGTTAGCGTTGGGATTTACACCCGGAAACGTAGTTTATATTGTGGACAAAGCTTTATCGCTTTTGGTTCTCAATGTAGATTTGGATACGTTTTTGTTTGAAATGCAAAACATGAATAAATAACAAAAGCCCTGAAGTTTCAGGGCTTTTTTATGGTTCTAATTTGCTGAAAAACTTCTCTTTTGTTTATAAATACGCTTAAAAACCTATCGTTTTTTTGATACTTTTAGAGATTCCGTTGTAAGTGACTAAAACAGAATCATTATTTATTTTCATCACTTTTACTCCTTGTTCCGACTGACCAACCCTTAACCGAAAAAGTTTATGGTTGAGTTTAATTAGTACTAATTGGCTTTCCTGGTTAGTTGATTTAATATAACCATAATATTCAATTTTTGGCAACTCAATAGCGACTTCTTTTGTATCTGCTTTTTTAACGTTTTTAATTGGCCTTTCATTTATATTTGTTTCATGCTGAACAATCGTTTTTCTTTTTGTTGTATATATATCTAAAAAAGGATCTCTTGCAATCGATAAAAACTCAAATGTATCTTTTTGTTTTAACGGCATTGGCTGTAATGAATTTACTTGAGCAGATAATTGTTGTGAATTTTGTGTCTTTAAAAATGAACCTACATATTTATAAATCACAGTAACCCATAGAATAACAACCAGAAACAATAAAATAATATTTACTTTTTTTTTCATTTTTAATTTATTGTAAACTTAAATATTGTACTTGGGCTGCTTAAATTGTCCGCAGCATCTTTTGCAATCACTCTCCAGAAATAATCGCCTGAATTACTAAATGATTGTGAAAATGATGTATTTGTTACATCTGATGTCTGAATAGTACCGGAAAAATTTTCATTATTTGAAAACTCAATTCTATAAGTAATTGGCGACTGCACTATTCCAGAATCTGCTGCAATCGACCAATTAAAATTGATTGGCTGATTAATGGTTTGTGTTGAATTGTTTACAGGCAACTGATTAGATGGTTGATTCGGAGCTACCCTGTCAAGGTAAAAAGTTCTTTCAGAAAATATTGTTTCACTATTTTCATTGACGGCTTTAACTTTCCATTTATATTCTGCATCCTGAATAATAATAGCATTGGTAATACTCACGATTGTTCCTGTTAATTCTTCTTGTTGATTAACTAAAGTTGAACCGTTTGTAACATTTAATAATTGAAAAGTATACGTTTCTGCCGCCGCAATACTTTGCCAGCTGAAAGTTATGTTTGTTTCTTTTGTATAAAAATCATGCTGCGGGGTGGAAAGAATTACCTGCTGATTCCTTAAGTCATCTGACTCAATCAGAGAAAAAGAAGCATTTATTGAATAGGCAGAGTAATACGCAAAGTTCTCTCCTCTCACACGCCATTGATAATGACCCGGCAAAATTGCTGTTGTAAAACTTGTTTCCGTTACCAATGTATCTAAAACAACGTTCTGATTGTCACTAATTACCTGAACCCTGTAAGATGTTGCACCTTTTATCTCTTGCCATTGAAAGTTAACAACATTACTACTTATGACGATGTTATTGGCAGGATAGACAATAACCGCTATTTTGTCTGAGATATCTTCTTCCAAAATATCATCACATGAAAAAGCCAAAATTGAAAAAAGCAGTATTAAAATTTTATTTTTTGTTTTCATAATTTTGAAATATAATACTTAAATGAAGTGTATTTTTTTTTGTGTTTTGTTTTAAAGTATAAAAGGTTGAACTGACAACTTTTGAATAACTAAATGCTTTTTCAAATTCATATAACACCCCTAACAGTCCGTTCACATCTCCAACCAAATCCAACTGATAAGAATATATATGATAACTCTCATCCGAAAATTCGTGAATTGACTTTAAATGATTTAGAGAAACTTCTTTGCCATAAGTGGAAACAAATCCTATAATTTCGTTTTGTATTTTTTCTTTTTCATAACCGCCTTTTCCTATTAACTTATTCAAATGAACAATATCTTGTTGTAAACTGTTCAAATTAACAGTTTCTAAGACCCCTGGTTTACTTTTCTTGTTTAGCTCTACATATTCATTGATTACATTTATTAAAGGCCTGAAAGATCTTTTGTAAGCCGTAATCGATAATAAAACAAAAATAAAGACCAGGGCCTTTAATTTAAATTTATATGAATATTGTTCAAACATTTTTTAAAAGTATTTTTATTTCAAAAAAGGTATTGTTTTTTTTATCCTTCTTTATTGATACCACTTCAAATTTGTTTATCCACTTCATTGATTTGACGCTGATTAACCAATTATTCAAAATGTATTCATCCTCCGTTAAGCCGGAGATTAATACTGAATTCGTTATAAATGCCATTTTTTTATTTTCTTTCACCTCCTCTTTTAATGGAAAAACACTCAGATTCAACAGTTGAATTTCTCCAGGAACAGAGTTTATCAATTCATAAACGTAATAAGATATAAAGTTAGAAGAATTATATCCCATTTCATTAAGTATTTTTATTTTTTTATCTTTCTGATTAACTAATATTTCAATTTGGTTATCTGTAAAATTACTATTTAAGTTACTTTCTTTTAATTCGTTATTTTTGCCAATAAAAAAGTTGGTTGCTGTGTAACTAATTAAAAGTAGCGTAAAAAAAACAATAAGCATTCGTTTACCCCATTTATTAAATAAATCCCTGAAAAGAACCTCATCCTTATTTAACAAACTACTTTCGCTGCAAACAACAGATTCTTGTTTAATATAAAAATGAACTGCGGCACCATAAATTGAAAGTTGATGGTGAGATAGTGATTCTCCCATGATTTCATATTTTTTTTCGGTTCCATTTTCAGCTTTTAAAACCTCTATTAACGTATCTCCATGAAATTCAAATATGTTTTCATTTGACAAAATAGAATTAGAGCTAATCGATTTTTTCAATAAGGCAGCTGTTAAAGAACCTACGTAGAAATCAATTATCTGAAACTTTTTTTTCTGAAAAAAATCTATTTTTTCTTCTATTATATTTTTCCTGCAAAAACTTAAAAACTGAACATTATTTTCTGTAAAACGGGTATAGTGCATCATTGATAAATCAATACTCTTGTACCAGTTTAAATCTGATTCTTGGTTTAAATCTATTTTTTTGTTCAACACTCCTTTTCCGTCTATCAAAAGTATAATGGGATAATCTGATTCAATTTTAGTTTCAAGATTTTCCAGATCCGCAAATTCTTGTTTGAAAATAACTTTTAAAACATTCCCTTTCTTTTTTGTTTTCATCAAGTGATATACCTCATGGTCACCACTTCGAAAAACACCAATAATATTAAGGTAATTAATCGTTATGTTATTTTTAAGAATGTTCATCAGTAAACAATTTCCGGTTTAATAAAAAGGTGTAATTTAGAGTTACTCTTAGATTTTTTTCGGTTACTAAACAGCCATTTTAAAATAGGGATTCTCGATATTAAAGGTAATCCGGAGCCTGAGTTCTCTTTTTGAAGTTCATCCAAACCGCCTAATAAAACCATTTCATTGTTTTTTACACGAACTAAGGATTCGAAGCGTTGCGTGGCTTTTCCGGGTGGTGCCGTCTCCCCTGCTCTTCCTAAAAATGAGTTTTTCTCAACAACTATGGTTAATGTAACATTTTCATCTGTCGAGACAAATGGTTTTATGGAAACACTAAGGTTAGCATCCGTAGATTTCCAAACCCCCGATTGCAGTATATCGTTACCGATACCACTATTGACTAATCTGTTATTTTGCTCAAAATAATAACTTGTTTCACCTATAGCGAGTTTTGCTTCATGTCCGCTTATAGTAGCAATCTTTGGTGTTGATTCTATTCTTATGACAGAATTATTTTCCAGAGCTTGTAAATTCAAATAAAATGCATCTGTCACTTTTCCTATTTTAAAGAACCCCAATCCATTAAAAGCATCAATCAGATTATTTACAGAAGATCCGTTCAGGCTAACGTCTGCGGTTGGAAAGAGCACTCCGCTGGTTTGCTTTACATTATTTCTGTCGAAACCCATTTTTAAACCTGTTTGGATGTCATATGATTTGTTATACTGAACAATAATTACTTCTATCTGTACCATCGGAACCACTTTATCTATCTGCTTGACATAGATCCTTAATTCATCTATTACAGATTTTGCTCCTGATACGATCAGACCGTTCAGTTCTACGAACTCCTTAATTTCTAATTTTTCAGAAAAAACTTTTGGCAAGGAAGCCAATACAGATTCAATTGACCTGAATTCCAATTGGATTATTTCTGTTGCTCTCAATCCTTCTGAAGTTTGTTCACCGATTAAGTATAAATTATCCTGTTTACGGAACGTATATTTCTTTCCTTTAAAAACATGTTCCAACAGCTGGTCATAGGTTATACTATCAGCAAACAATGATATTTTCTCATTTTCAGGCTTATTATATAAGAAGTAATTGATATTTAATTTTTCTGCTGCTGCCACCAGTAGTTCGGCAGCATCTGCTAAATTGGCTTTAACGGTTAAAAAGCCATAGTCATTTTTATCTAATTCAAAAAAACCCGGTAAACCGGCTGTTATCTTTTGATTTTTTGTCTTTGGCGTAAGTTTATCAGCAGAGTTCAACGATTGAGATGGTTGATTTTTTTCAATATAAAAAAATCCGTTTTCATCTTTTGTTGCAACTAAATCATTTGACTTAGCCATCATTTCGATTACCTGATCAAAAGGCCTGTTAAGAATGTATGAAGAAACTTTTTGATTTTTTATATCCGGTGCCAGTATAAGATTTTTTCCGGACTTGTCAATAATTGTCTGTACAACATTAGGCAAAGAATCATTTTCTAATTTTATTGATAAAAAGTCATTTTGAACATTATAGCTTACATCAATTGGCTTGGGCAACTTTTTTTCTATAATTTTCACTTCCCGCTTCTTTTTGAAAATTATTATATTACTCATAAACTCAACGTCTAGATTATACTTCTGTACTAAAAACAGAAACACATCCTTTACCGTTACATCGTGAAAATTATTGATAACCAATTGATTTAAATCTGATTCAACACTAACATTCAGCTGATGTTCCTGTGCGATAGAAGATATAAAATCAAACAAGGTAAGTCCAGAAATATCAATCTTGATAACTTCTTTTAAGCCTTTTTTCTGTCCGGCTAACTCTTCAAATTTCTGATCTAAAAAGTTAATATCCTGCTGTGAATAAACAAAACTGAAAGCAGAAAGGAAAAAAATTAATGATACTATTTTGTTGAGCATTAGTTCATATTTATTAAAATTGAATAAATTTCTTCCAAAGAAGTCTCTCCTTCTGCTAAAATAGCAAATGCTTTATCAGACAATGTTTTGTAATTATCATTATGAGCAAATAATTCGTTCAAGGTGTTATTTTTAATCGATTTTACTATTTCCGAATCCATATCAAGCACTTCATAAATTGCTCTTCGTCCCTGATAACCTGTATGATAACAATTATTGCACCCTGTCGGTTTATAGTAGCTGTCTATCAGGAAAGGAAACTTAAATCCGGAAGGAAAATCATTGTGATTGCATTCCACCTCTATTTTACAGTGTATGCATAATTTTCTGACCAGTCTTTGTGCTACAGACAAGTTCATGGTTTCCGCAATCAAATAAGAAGGAATACCCATATCAATTAACCGGGAAATAGTTCCCGGAGCAGAATTCGTGTGAATAGTAGACAAAACCAAATGCCCTGTTAAGGAAGCTCTTATAGCCATCAGTGCCGTTTCAGGATCTCTTATCTCTCCCAACATTATAATATCCGGATCCTGTCGTAAAAAAGATTTTAACGCTGATGCAAAAGTAAGCCCGATATCTTCTTTTAACTGTACTTGGTTAATTCCTTTCAACGTATATTCAATCGGATCTTCAACAGTTACGATATTTCTTTTAGAATCATTCAATAGTCTGAGAGTTGCATAAAGTGTTGTTGTTTTTCCGGATCCGGTTGGGCCACTAATCAAAATGATACCATTTGGCTTTTTTATTGCCTCTAAATAAGACATTAACTCTTCTGGCTGAAAACCCAATGACTTCAAATCGATGTTAGAAGCATCCTGACCCAAAAGACGCATCACAATTTTTTCTCCGAATAATGTTGGTAAAATAGAAACCCTTATGTCGAAAGAATTATTGGTTATCCTACCGTCTTGAGGCAGTCTTTTTTCTGTAATATTTAATTTTGATTTTATCTTAACTTTATTGACCAGTTCTAAATAATTATCCCTTTCAACTTTGTATCGTTCAATTAATTGACCATCTATTCTAAATCTGATCCGAGCATCATTCTCATAAATTTCAAAATGAATATCACTGCTTTTTAGTGATTTTGCTTCTAATAATAAGTTCTCTAAAAAATCAGTATTATCTATGTTGAACGATTTTGTTGTATTATTTAATCTTTCTTTCCTGTAATATACCGATAATGCTTTTTCAACTTTTTGACCCTCCAACGGGTTTAAAACAACTTTTTTATTCAAAAGTAGTTCCAGCTCTTCTTTGGCTTCCTCGCTGAGAAGAAACGCATCAATATAAAATTGAACTTCGTCATCATTCAGGCTCTTGGGAATGATTTTGTAATGATTAGCCAAATCATTTGAAATCACATGTAAATATTCCGGTAAGACAACTATATCATCCATCTTTTAAACTATGAGTGTCATTTTTTTAAAATTAAAAAATAAATCTTTACAAATAACCAATATTAAAAATAATGAAGCAAAACCGGCCAAAGGTATGGTCTTGTTTTTCATAAACCTTAGAACCAAAAGCTGAATTATGAGGCTGAATAGTAATGATAATATAAAATATAATATAAAATTATAGAGGTGAAAGAGTGGAGATATTGCTAAAAAAAATAAAAAATCGCCCAACCCAAAATAACCTTCAAAAGGATTGATAAACCGTTTGTTCTTTATACTTAGATAAACCGTTAAAACAGAAAATGTAATGAGAAAAAAAAGGATGTTTTTAAACAAGTTATCCCATTCTCTGAAATTTTCATCGTATTTAAAGACCGCTATTACAAAAAGTAATAAGGGTAAAAAAACATGAATTCTTCTATATTTCAAGTCCTGAAAAACAATTATTGCCAAACAAATTAGTATGAATAAAGTATTCAGGATCAAACTATTCTTTTATTACTTCTGTTAAAACTTTTTTATCGTTAATTTCCCATGTATTAAATGCACCGTCACCATCCAAATCAGATACAGCTGTAGCCCTGGCTACAAACGAATTATTTGATGCTTCAACAATTTCAATTTTATAAACAGCCTGACCTCCTTCATCAACGGTTAATTCTTGTTCAAAACCCAACTCTTCAATACTTCCTGAGTATTTTGAAAATCTGTAAAAATGGCTTTTTTGTAAGCCATATATCTGATTCAGCATAGCCTGTGCTTCAATGGATTTTGCTTGGCTTATTACGGATGTCTGATTTGGCAAAACCATTAATAAGATAATGCCTATAATACACAACACTATCAATATTTCAGTCATTGAGTAGGCTTTGACATAGAAGTGCTTACATCTGTTCCCTATATCTTTAAACTTGCTTTTCATTTTTTCTTTTTTAAAAACACTAATTAACTAATTTTTTGTGAAATAACAATTTATCTTACTTAATTTTTTATAACCTTACTCAAGTCAAACATCGGAGCATACATCGAAATCATGATTATACCGACAATAACTCCAATAAAAATAATGATTAACGGTTCTAAAATCACTCCTATCATCTTGGTTTGATGGTTTATTTCTTCATTGTATTGTTCCGTTAATCTTTCAAACATTTTGTCAAGCTCATTTACTTGTTCTGCCACCTCAATCATCGATACCATTTTTTTTTCATACACCGAGTGTCTTTTTAAGCTTTCACTTAGTGAAATTCCTTTTGTAATATCCGATTTGATTGTTTCAATTGATTTCTCAATAGGATAAAACCCAATCATTTTGGAAGTCAATGAAAGTGACGTTAAAAGTGTTGTTTTGGAAGAAATTAATAACTTCATGGACTGGCAAAATCTTGATAGGTATATTTTTTTTATCAAAATACCGAAATAGGGAATCCTGAGTACTGCTTTTGAAAAAAAATCTCTGTAATTATCTTTATTTTTCATGACGGCGTGGAAAAAAGCACTACCTGCTACAACCACAAAAAAAATTAAAAAAAGTGTTCCGGAATAGTTGGATAATTTGATAATTATCTGAGTACTCTTTGGCAGTTCACTCCCAAATTGTTTAAATACGGAACTGAACATGGGAACAACCTTGTTTAACATAAAGTATAAAACTGAAACCGTTACCAACATTACAATTGCGGGATAGGTTAAAACGGATATAATCTGTCTTCGCATCTGAATCTTCCTTGAAAAAAACGTTTGCAACTCATCCAAAACCTCTTCTAGTTTTCGGGTTTCTTCTCCAATTTGAACGCTAAAGTATTCATAGGGAGAAAACTGTCCAGAAGTCATCATTGCCTCATAAATACTTTTGCCATGCATAACCTTTTCTTTTATTTCACTTAAAATAGCCAGTTCTAACTTGGATTGTGCTTGCTGAATCAAAATTTCGAGAGCTTTTTTAAAATCTACACCAGACCTCAATAACATGGCTAATTCTCTATAGAAAATCTCCTTTTTTTTGTCAGAAAATTTTTTTGAAAATGAAATCGATTTGAAATCTGACAATGATTTCTGTGATTGAACAGCTTCTTTTTTATAATTACTTAAGTCTAAACTCATGGTATAATTGTTTTTTCCATCAATGAATTTGAGTGAATTTTTCTAAAAAATTTAAGATCATACAGCTGACTGGAATTACTGACATCTACTTGTAATCGTTGGTAAATTATTCTTTTTCCGGGACTGTAAAGTGTATCCAGTTTTAATCGGGTAGCAACTATTTTGAATGTGTCTGCAAAATCTTCTTTTCTTCTGATTAATTGGTCTTCGAAGCTGTAATAAGCTGTTTTTTCACCTGAGTAAGTATATAATACCAAGCCGTTTCCTTCTATAAGAATCTTTTCACATTCAAAAATATCTTTATTCACACTATAGGTCAACCTGTTTAAATCACTGATAAATTGGTTTTGATCCCTGAAGTCATACATTCTGTCGGAAACAATTGTAAATAGTACAAACGTAATCCCAACAATTATAGCAGATATAACCAGGCTTACTAAAACTTCGGTAATGGAAAATGCCGGAATGAAACCTTTTTTATTCATGTTCTGCTTGTATAAAATAAACACGATGGGAAATACTAATTGTATCTTTTGATCTGACAGTAATTTTTTTTAGTCCGGAATTATGCCATTCTTCTTCTATCTCAAAGACTGGATCAAGTTGACTTTTGACAGAGTCTTCCCGAACCTGTAACATATAGTAAATTTCATCCATTTTATTTCCAATAAAATAGAATGTCGCAGAGGTATTATGACTGAATACATTTGCATAAACCAAAATAGCAATATAAAGACAAACAGAAATAATACTCAACGCAATTACGGATTCCAAAATAGAATTGGCCCGGAGATTACAAAACTTTTTTAAAAACCCCATTGTTTCGTTTGTTTTTAGGTTCCAAAATCGGGACAGAGACAAAAAAATGCGGTTTTTTGCTAATATCAATTTCACTATTTACCATACAGTTATCATAATGAGATGTTTCAGTAGCATAAAAAACCTTATTTGTATAAGCAGTCCCGTAAAGTTTTCCCTCAATCATTAACTTTCCCATGCAATAAATCTCTCCTATTACAACGGCTTCTTTTTTCAATATCATTATATTTTCTTCCTGCTTTGAATCGTATTCTTCAATAAGTATAACAGCACCATAGATGCTGGCCCCTTCATTTACCTTAACAACTCTTTTCTCTGACGAATCACCATAAAGACAAAGTACTGACGGATAACAGATTTGAGCTGTTTTGCCTACCTCAATTTTGTCAGAAGCGAATAACTGCAGACTTCCTTTAAAATCTTCTTCCACCATTATTTTGGGCGACCTAATAATTACATCTTCCAAAACAGCTGTGTTTTTTATAAAAACAGAATCTTTGGCATACAGTATAAAATTACCTTTTATTGTTATGTTTTCTAAAACTGTTCCTGAAAATTGAATTCCGATTGTTTCATTTTTAAAAGAATTGAAATAAATTGAGTCTCCTTTTCTTTCAATGTCCTTGAGTTGAAAACGATATGAAACATCCTGTTTAAAGAAGTCTTTTAAGGCAGGATTAAACTTAGGCAAATGAGGTTGAGCCAATTCAAGTGTTCCGTTAGCCGTAAGCAAATTTTGTTCGTTTTTAATATATTTCTCTTGTATTCTTAAGGTTGAAAGTTTTTTGTCTCCAATCAATTTTACCTTACCTGAATAATAAAATGGTTCCCCTTGATTGGCTATGAGAAGACATGTTTTTTCATTAGAAAAACTACCCGTTAAATGTACAGAAGCTATTGTATCAAATTTCGTAAATGTTTTAACATGCAAAATATTCAAAATCCCATAGGATTTGTTTTCATAGAATGATTGAATACCAGTTACCTCGTCCTGATAAAAAGTATTGTTTTCATCCAGATTCTCCAACGCAAAATTTACATAGGATTGATTTTGGATGTAAAGGTTTTCACGAGTGTTATAAAACAAATTCAACTGATTATATAAACTGGCAAAATAAAGAATTGCTCCACAGATGATGGAAACAATCAAACAAATATAAACAGCATATAAAAGGCTATGAGCTTTTACCACCTTGCTTTTGTTTTTTGGAAAAAAGACGTTTAAAAAAAGTCTCTTTTTCAGGCTTTTGTTTACCTTCTTGATTACTTTTTATCTGCTTTTCCTTATTTTCTTTTTTACCCGTATTCGTTTTTTCTTTAAGTTCAGAGGTTGCTTTTTTTTGATCTCTTTTAGCGTCCCTAATCTTTCTCTCTTCTAATCTTTGCTCTTTTGTTTTAGGCGGTCTTCCTAAATACACTTTTTCCGCTTTAGGTTTCTTAATCACAATTTTATCCTTTTTAAACACCAAAGTATCCTGACTGATGTAGTTTATCCATCGACCGTGCTTTTTATTATTTTTAAATTTTCCTTTTTCAACCAGAATGCCTTGTGGATTATAACCATAATAGGTTCCGCTTTTCTGACCATTATTGTAAAAAACTTTTGAAGCCATTGTGCCATTGATGTGCCAAGTTTTCCAAAGTCCGGCTTTAAGTCCTTTTTTAAACTTACCTTTTTCGGCTAATTGATTAGACAAGTAAAATTTTTCAAATTCTCCATCGAGCACTTCTCCTGATGAACCAAACTCTGTGTTGTGTATAGCCCCCGCTTTAAACCAGTAATATTCCCGATCAGCTTTTATTTTAGGTCTCTTTAAAACAGTATAGAACTCATACCGAAACTCGGTATCTGTAATTTTCTTTTTGAAGGAGGGGTTATCAAATGAAAAAAAAGACATTGAAAGCAATAGGAACAAAAAGAATCGGAGTTGTGTTGTTTTCAAAAGAAAGTGTTTTTTAAAATAGTGCTACTAAAATAGTATTTTTTTTGATTAACCGAAAGTAATATAAAAATATACAATCCGTCGTATGTAATAAATAACTTGACTTTTAAAATTTATTAATTGAATGTGGATTAATCTTTTACAGATAAAAAGAGAAATGGATTGTAACTATTTTATTCTATCAATTCTAAAACTCAAACTTCAACTGCACTACCACCGTTTTTTTAACCTCCGTATTCAGATTATTTAAAGAAATGCCCAACAAACGAACCGAATCTTTTAATTTTTCCTGGTACAATAATTCTTTGGCCGTTTCCAAAAGCAGTGATTTATCCGAAATATAGTAAGGCAGAGTCTTACTTCGGGTCTGTTGTGAAAAATCAGAGTATTTTATTTTTAACGTAATCGTTTTTCCGGCAATTTTGTGTTTTTGCAAACGCCTTTCGAGTTCTTTGGCTATACTTTCCAAACGCTCTTCCATAAAAACTTCAGAAGACAAGTTTGCATGAAATGTGCGTTCGGCTCCCACCGATTTAGAAATACGGTTGGGTTTAACCGGGCTGTTGTGAATACCCCGAACTATATAATAGTAATGCGTGCCACTCTTGCCGAAATGCTGCTCTAAAAAGTCAAGACTTCTGCCTTTTAAATCCTTTCCGGTATAAATGCCCAATTGGTACATCCGTTCGGCGGTTACTTTTCCGATTCCGTAAAACTTCCGGATATCCAATGCTTCCAGAAATGATTCAATCTCATCCGGATTAACTGTTTTTTGTCCATTGGGTTTGTGATAATCCGACGCAATTTTAGCGACAAATTTATTAATGGAAATCCCGGCCGATGCCGTGAGTCCGGTTTCTTCGAAAATACGGTTACGGATTTCCCGGGCAAGTAACGACGCACTCGGATTACCTTTTTTGTTTTGTGTAACGTCCAGGTACGCCTCATCCAGCGAAAGCGGTTCTACCAGATCAGTATATTCATAAAAAATCTTTCGGATGGTTTTGGAAATTTCAGTATACCGTTCAAACCGGGGGCGAACAAAAACCAGTTCCGGACACAGTTTTTTAGCCTGTACACCACTCATTGCACTTCGAACACCAAACTTCCGGGCTTCATAACTGGCTGCCGAAATTACTCCACGTACCTCACTGCCTCCTACAGCTAACGGTTTTCCCTTTAATTCCGGAAAATCTTTCTGCTCCACAGAAGCATAAAAAGCATCCATATCAATATGAATGATTTTTCGGAATTTTATCTCCTCCTTCATGAGTTAAAACATTGGTGCCGGTTGGAAAAAAGAAAGAAAGCGGTTTGTGTTTAAAATGCTGCCAAATAGAAACTGCTATGCTCCGCAACTCAATAAAAGGTATATCCCGGGAGCGGAAAGCCAGCCCCAGCGAAAGGCTGAAACTTACCATAAAATTAACCAATCCGATGATGCCTACACCCAGTACACCCCAAAAAATCATCCAAAAATCAAGTGAATAATGAGAACCGTAAAGTCCTAACGCAAGGTTTCCGCTGGCAAAAGTAATGTGACGGATGTCTAAATTCAATCCGAAAAATATTCCGACCGAAGCAGTAGAGCCCATAAAAACCCCAAACCAGAAGTTTGAAATAATACCCGCCCATTTTTTTTCATACCAATGTGCAAATTTTTCCGTTTTTGCTTTGCCAAAAGTGCGTTTTAAAAACGGATGTTCTTTGATACGGAGATAAATTTCGTAGTGCTTATCGCGGTTGGCAACACTACCGGAAATAATTCCCGATAAAAACAGAAAACAGCCGGCTATGGCCGCATGAAAAACGGCCAGAGAATGAATCGGGCTCAGATCTGTGACCAGCGTTTTCCATTTGGTTTCAGCAATATTGTAATCAAAAGTCAGATCAATCAGCCAGATACCCGCTAATGAAACCGGAAAAGCCATGAGCACATTTCCTACAAAAGCAATAAACTGCGAGCGGAATACCCGTGCGAAAAATACGGCAAACCCCTGGTGCTTCTGTTCAGCATCCCCTTTCTTCATTCCGTCTTCCAATGCCCTGATTAATGCGGCAGCTGTCATTGCCGGCTGTTTTGTAGCCAACGTAAATCCTAACACATAAATGGCTATAAAACCCAGCGAGTAGTTCATGCTGTACAAAAATGCATGGCCAAAATCGCTGGCTTCAGCTTTTGAAAGCAATACTTTAATGATGCACAAAATACCCACAATTAATCCGCCTCCCAAAGCGGTGTTGAACATTTTGAAATATTCACCTTTGGATTGCGTAATATATTTTTCACCTGTTTTTGCCGTATGCTGGGTTACTTCATACGACAGCAACTGGGTACTTTCTTTTATAAATGTCCGAAGGTCATTACGCGTACAATTGTATTTAATGAGTTTATAAGCTAACCGGATGGTATTCCGCTTTTTGTCGATCTCCTCGTTAACCGTGAGCAACGGAATCAATACTTTCAAACGCGATAACTGCTGGCGGATTCGCAATAAACTCTGGTTTACATGAATAGTGATGCCGTATTTAGAAGAGTTATGAAAAGCTTTTTCCACATAATCTTCGCATTGTTTGTGTAAAATCAGCAGTTGTTTATAGGATAAATTAGCCGATGTAATGGCATGACTGTTGTCTTTCGCTTTTAGCTCATCCTGAACTGTCTGAAGTTCCTTTTCAAAAGCTGCAAACGGGCTTTCGTAATGAAAGTATTCCGGCACCATCTTCAACACATCCGACTCCAAAGCACGGCCGCTCATCCGTTGCGAAATCAACGTCATTGACATTAAAAGCTCGTATAAAACGGCATTTTGTTCTACCGATTCATAAATAGACGGCACCTCCAGTAAATCATAGAGTGTTTCAATTTGCCCCTGCGGGATTTTTTGCAGCCAAAGCGGATCTGTATCGCTGTAAAAAACCTGATTCAGCACATATTCCAGAGAATCGGACTGATGTTGGTATGGCAATATTTTAGCAAAAGCTCTTTTTTTTACCTCATATAAAAAATCGGCGTCCTGCAAAATTGCGGCATCAGTTATTATTCTGTTGATTTTTTTTCCGGCAAATAACCCTTTTAAATAAATTGAAAATGTTTTCCTGAGAAGCTGGTCCTCCTTTAGCAAACCTATTAAATCTGAAATGTCAACAGCCTGTAAATTTTTTATTTTCTTGGGACGAATGGCCGAAACAATATTAACCAGCACTTCATAGGAATCTGTTACGTCTCTCCATCGCTCATTTTCATCAAAATAAAAACGGACTGTTTCAACCGCAGCTTTTTTTTTCCTTTTTGCTAACAATAATGCCATCTTTCAATTTTATTTTTACAATACGAATGTATTAAATTATCTTTACCTTACAATATAGTGATAAATAGTATATGATCGAAATTGAACGAAAATTTTTAGTGGTTTCAAAAGCCTTTATAAAAGATGCCTTTTGTGAGAACAGAATTGTTCAGGGCTATTTAAGTTCGGTTCCTGAACGCACTGTCCGTGTTCGGATTAAAGGAGATAAAGGCTTTCTGACGATCAAAGGGATAGGCAATGATTCCGGCATAAGCCGACCGGAATGGGAAAAAGAAATTCCGCTTAACGAAGCTGAAATGCTGTTATCTCTTTGTGAAAAAGGTATTATTGACAAAACCCGTTATGAGATAAAATCCGGAGACCATGTGGTTGAAGTGGATGTTTTTACAGGTGAAAATGACGGGTTGATCATGGCCGAAATCGAACTGAACGCTGAATCGGAAGCCTTTGAAAAACCGGAATGGCTGGGCAAAGAAGTAACCGACGACGAACGGTATTACAACGCCTATTTAAGTAAAAACCCCTATCAAAACTGGAAAAAATGAATAAATCAGTTCCAATTGTGTTTTTATTATCATTGGCTTCCTGTACTTCCATATCAGTGGAAAAAAGTCCGGTAAAGAAGGAAGTAGAAAAAACGAATCACGAAACATTTTCCTATAAGGAGGGTGACACAACCTATGTGATGCAAAAATATTTTTTGGTGTTGCTGAAAAAAGGCAAGAACAGAAATCATTCCAAAGAAGCAGCAGCCGAAATCCAAAAGCAACACATGGCTCACATAGCCTGGCTGGACAAAACCGGAAAAATAAGCCTGGCCGGTCCCTCTGAAAACCATGAAACTATAGCCGGCTTTTTACTCTTTAACACAGAAACCATAAAAGAAGCTGATAGTCTGGCAAAACTTGACCCGGCTGTAAAAGCAGGCAGACTCGAAGTAGAGGTACTTCCGTGGTGGGCCGCAAAAGGAAGTACGTTAAAGTAACTTAAAGCTAATATCTATCAAATAAAAGGTTCCGGCAGAAGAATGCCGCGAAGCTTATTTTTTGATAAGAGCCGCCCCAGAATTTCATGGTTTTCAGAGGGACCGGCCAGGCTTACTTCATCTATTTTTCGTCAAAATCAAGCATGTTTAATTTGCGAAACAATACTAGGCTTTGAATAACCAATCCATCTCTGGTATTCGTTCCGGTTTCCATCATCTTATAAAAAAGAAAACTGTCCCGATAAATACCGGGACAGTTTTTTTAGTTAATATCCTCCACCCAAGGCACGGTAAAGTGAAATCACGGCATTAAGCTGCTTAAACCGATTGTCAATTGTGCTCAGCTCTGTGTTTAATGCATTGTCTTTTGCGGTTAACACTTCCAGATAGTTCACCAACCCGTATTGTAAAAGTTCATCCGAATAATCCGCTGCTTTTTGAAGAGATTCTAGCTGTTTGGTCCGGATCTCCAATTTTTCCGTTTCGTTTTCGTAGGAAGCCAGGGCATCTGAAACTTCTTTTCCGGCCGTAAGCAAGGTTTGTTCAAACTGAAGATAGGCTTTTTGCTGATTTGCTTTGGCTACTTCGTGGCGGGTTTTAATTTGCCGTTGGTTAAAGATTGGTTGTGTTAATCCCGTAATCACCGAAGCAAATAATGAATTGGCACTGAACCAGTCCTTTAATTCCAAACTCTGGAAACCGCCATTGGCCGTTACCGTTAAAGAGGGGTAAAAATTACTCCGGGCAACATTGGTCATTTCAAAAGCATTTCTGAAATTCATTTCAGCAGCTACCACGTCCGGTCTTTTGCTCAGCAACAAAGCCGGGATCCCTACTTTAATTTCTGTTGTCATGGTCTGGCTGTCAAACAAACCTCTTTCGATCGGTCCGGGAGCCTGACCCAGCAAAATACTTAATGAATTTTCCAATACTTTTACGTTGAACTTTAAGTCTTCCAGAATCACCTGGGTAGCATATAACTGGGCTTCGGTCTGTTTGACCGCTACTTCATTTACACTTCCGGCATCTTTCAGGGCTTTAATGGTTTCTACACTCCGGCTTCTGTTTTCCATGGTTTTTTCGGCCACTTTTATTTGAGCATCCAATGCCAGCAGTTGAAAGTAGGTTGACGAAATGCCGGAAACCAACTGCGTCTGAATGGCCTGTTGGGCAGCCACGGTTTGCAGGTAACTGGCTGCAAATGCTCTTTTATTACTTCTGATCTTCCCCCAGACATCTGCTTCCCATGATAATCTACCAGACAATTCATACTGGTCTAACGCTCCGTTAAAAAAACTTCCGAACTGGCTGTTTTTGGCTAATTCCTGATGCGTCCAGCTGGCATTCGCCGAAAAGGTCGGTAAATAACCCGCTTTTCCTTGTTTCATGTTGGCTTCAGCAGCTGCTAAATTCTGCAAGCCGATCCGCAGGTCATAATTGTTTTGCAAACCGGTTTTGATGTGCTTTTGCAAAACCGGATCCGTAAACAACTGTTCCCATGAAAAAGCAGCCAGTGAGGCACTGTCTTTTGCCTGCTCGGTACGGTATAATTTTTCGGTCGATACGTCCGGACTTTGGTAATTTTTAGCCACAAAACACGATTGCATCAATAAACCTGCTGCAACCACCACCGTTATCTTTGATATTTTTAGATAGTTCATTTTACTTTTTTATAAAATTTCTGGATCCGTTTCTTTTGGTTTTCCGCTGATGCGTTCTTGTAAATGCTGGAAGATGACAAACAGTACCGGAATAATGAAAACACCGAAAAGGGTTCCTATTAACATCCCGCCTACAGCTCCCATCCCGATGGAACGATTTCCTACAGCTCCTACGCCACTTGCCAATGCTAACGGAAGTAACCCGAGAATAAAGGCAAAGGAAGTCATCAAAATCGGACGCAAACGGGCTTTGGCTCCGTCAATGGCTGCATCAAATAAACTCATGCCGTGTCGTCGCCGCTGAATGGCAAACTCCACGATCAAAATGGCATTTTTGGCCAGTAGTCCGATCAGCATGATCAGGGCAACCTGAAAATAAATATTGTTTTCCAGACCGAATAATTTGATAAACCCGATGGCTCCGGCAATTCCTACCGGCAGGGACAACAGTACCGAAAGCGGTAATAAATAGCTTTCATACTGTCCGGCCAAAAGGAAATAAACAAAGATCAAGCTCAACAAAAATACTCCGGCTGCCTGTCCGCCGGCTATAATCTCTTCTCTTGTCATCCCGGAAAACTCATATTCATAAGTGGCCGGCAAATGCTGGGCAGCTACTTCTTCTACGGCTTTAATGGCATCTCCGGAACTGTAACCCGGATTTGCTTTTCCGGTTACACTGATGGACTTTAACAAATTGTAACGGGCTACCGATTCCGGACCATAAACCCGCTTTAAACTCACAAACTCACTAATAGAAACGGTTTCATCCTGTGCATTTCTGATAAAAATATTATTCAATGTTTCAGGAGTAGCCCTGTCTTCCGGTTTTGCCTGAATCATAACACGGTATTGCTTTCCGAAACGGTTAAAATCAGTTGTATATAATCCGCCGTAGTAACCTTGCAACGTGTTAAAAATCTGGCTTACCGACAATCCGGCTTCTTTGGTTTTTTCAACATTAATATCTAATTGATACTGCGGAAAAGACGGGTTAAAACTTGTCATCGCATATTGAATCTCCGGACGGGCATTTAGTGCCTGTAAAAATTCTCCGGAAACCTGACTTACTTTTAACCAGCTGTCGTCGCCTTTGTCCTGCAGCTTTAGTTCAAAACCGTCGGCCATACCAAAACCCTGCACACTGGGCGGAGTAAAAAACAGCAATCGGGCATCTTTGATTCCTGCGGTACGTCCAAAAAGTTCTCCGACAACGGCTTCCACTGATTGATTGGCTTCTTTACGTTCGCTCCAGTCTTTTAATTGAATAACTGAAAAGGCATAGGAACCCCCGTTCACATTATTCAGCAAACTGAATCCGACCACATTCATCCGGGCTTCCACAATGTCCATGGAAGCAATGATGGAGTCATATTCATTAACTATTTTTTGGGTTTGCTCCAGAGTTGCTCCGGGCGGCAACGTTATATCGGCCATGATCAACCCCCGGTCTTCGTTGGGAATAAATCCGGATGGCGTTGATTTAAACAACAGCAGAGCAATACCGGAAGCCACTACCAGTCCTAAAACAGCAACCCACTTCCGTTTTATTAAAAAGCCTACGGAACGTACATATTTATGGGTCAAGGAATCGAAACCGGTGTTGAATGCGGTAAAAAACCGTTCTTTAAATCCTTTTTTATGATGCTCTGAATCACCGTGCGGTTTTAATAACAAGGCACAGAGAGCCGGACTCAGGGTTAACGCATTAACCGCAGAAATTAAAATGGCTATCGCCAGCGTTATGGCGAACTGCTGATAAAAAACGCCCGACGATCCTTTGATGAAGGTCACAGGTACAAATACAGCAGACATGACCAACGTAATGGATATAATGGCTCCGGTAATTTCACTCATGGCAGACAACGTTGCTTCTTTGGCTGATTTTGCTCCTTCATCCAGTTTGGCATGAACAGCTTCTACCACCACAATGGCATCATCCACCACAATACCAATGGCGAGAATTACCGCAAAAAGGGTCAGCATATTGATCGAGTAACCAAACAGTTGCAAAAAGAAAAACGTACCGATAATGGCTACCGGAACGGCTATCGCCGGAATTAACGTAGAACGGAAATCCTGCAGGAACAGGAATACCACAATGAAAACCAGGATAAATGCCTCAATTAAAGTACTGCTAACTTTTGAGATAGAAGCATCAAGGAATTTTTTGGTGTTATACGGAATTACATAATCCACTCCTTTCGGAAAATCGGCTTTGGCTTCTTCCATAATCACGAGTACTTCTTCAATAATATCCTGGGCGTTGGATCCGGAGGTTTGGAAAATACCTACGGCAACACCGGGTTTCCCCATTCCCATATTTTTAGCTCCGTAATTAAATCCTCCTAATTCAACAGTGGCTACATCTTTTAGCCGGAGAAAATTTCCGTTGCCAATAGATTTAATAATGATGTTCTCATATTCTGAAATCTGTGACAAACGCCCTTTGTATTTGATTACATATTCATAAACCCCATCAGCATTTTCACCAAATTTTCCCGGTGCGGCTTCCAGATTCTGTTCTCTCAATGCGGCCTGTATATCGGATGGCACTATTTTGAATGCAGCCATTTTTTCCGGATTAATCCAAATCCGCATCGAATAATCTTTGGCTCCAAAAACATTTACCTGCCCCACTCCTTTTACCCGTTGTAATTTGGGTACAAGGTTGATTTTGGCATAATTCTGTACAAAAATCTCATCGTATTCCGGATTATCCGAAAACATCGAAAGAAACATCAATGCACTGGTTTGACTTTTTAAGGTTGTTACACCGGTTTGAATAACGGCTTCCGGCAATTTGCTCGTAGCTCTCGCTACGCGATTCTGCACGTTTACAGCGGCAATATCCGCATTAACCCCGAGTTCAAAAAACACGTTGATTTTAGCTGCACCGTCATTACTGGCAGAAGAGGTAATATAGGTCATTCCTTCCACACCGTTGATCTCTTCTTCCAGCGGAATTACCACACTGTTTAAAACCGTTTCGGCATTGGCTCCGGTGTACGTGGCATTCACCTGAACCGTCGGAGGTGCAATTTCAGGATACTGTTCGACGGGTAACGACATCAAACCCAGGATTCCCAAAATCGTTATGAGAATAGAAATAACGGTTGAAAGAACCGGTCTTTCAATAAATACTTTTAACATACTTGATTCGTTTGAGCGTTATTATTTTGTATTGGATGCTGTCTGAGCTGTTTTAGGAGTACCGGCGTTCGGGATAATTTCCATACCGTCACGCAGTTTTGAAACCCCTTCGGTCACAACCAAATCGCCTTCGTTAAGTCCTTCAGAAACAATGTAGTTCAACGCAGAAGTTCCTTTGGTCTGAATCACTTTTGTGGTTACTTTATTGGCTTTATCCACTACATAGACCAATTGTTTTCCCTGCATTTCAAATACCGCAATCTGAGGAATCAGCACAACGTCTTTTTCTTCTGTTGGCAACTGAACAATTCCGCTGCTTCCGCTTCTCAAAATGCCTTCCGGGTTTTTGAATTCCGCACGTAACTGAATACTCCCTGTCCGTTGGTTTACTAATCCGTTAATCGTTTCTATCCTGCCTTTGTGCTCATAGGTTGAATTATCAGCCAGAATCAGGCTTACTTCGGGTAGCGACTTGATTTTTTCCGCCATCGTTTGTCCTTTAAACGTACGGTTGAACTGCAAAAGCTGTTTTTCATTCATCGAAAAATAAGCCCTTACATTTCTGGCATCAGAAATAGTGGTCAGCGGTTCAACACTGGTGGCACTTACCAAGCTTCCTTCTTTAAAGGGCAGACTGCCTACTACGCCGTCAACCGGGCTGGTAATGGTTCCATAGTTGATGCTGGCTGCAATACTACTGTAATTGCTTTGGGCCTGGGCTAAATTTGCTTTGGCCGTTTCCAGTTGTACATTGCTGATGATGTTTCGTTCCACCAACGGAACCAGCCGATCAACTTCAACCTGTGCGGCTTTTACTCTGGCTTTGGCTGCCGAGGCGTCCTGGTTTAAGGTTTGCGTTTCTAACTTAAACAACACCTGTCCTTTTCGCACTGGCTGTCCTTCATCCACATAAATTTTTTCGATAAAGCCGTTTACTTTCGGACGAATTTCCACATTCTGCTGACCTTCAATATTGGCAGAGAATTCCTGGTAAACGGTTGTATTGGCTTTGCTTATCTTTTGAACAGCAAACGGCATAGGTCCCATGGCTTGTTGTTGCGGAGCTTCTTTTCCGCAGGAAAGAACAATCAATGCCATCATGACTATGGTTAAAATAGACTTGTTTTTCATATATATTTGATTAAGAGGTTCGGGTTATTGTTTTTCTATTTCATTGATTTTCTGAATAGAATCCTGTAAGAGCTTTTCAAAGTTGTGTATATAATCAAGATAGACATTTAAAACACTTCTTCCTTTTTCAAAATCGGCAGAAATTCTGTATTTTTCGTCAAATGCTTTTATTCTGTAGATAACCTCTGTTTCCGAATGAAGTATCTGCAAATGATTTTTAATTCTGTCTGCCAGACTGGATGGTCTGAAATGTTTCCTTCTGTCTCCCGGAACTGTGTAATAATTAATCTTACCCATTTTAAGCAACAGGTTAATATTGGTTGAAACTGAACTTTTGCTGGCTCCTGTAATTTCTACCAACTCATCAAAAGTGAGTCCTTTTATCCGGCAATTTAAAATTAATGAACCGGCTATACGAGCTGCTAAAGGAGGAAGGTTATGGTGCTTTTCCATGTGAATCCCCAACATTTCAATCAGCTCTTGCTTTTCACTTTCTAAATTATCCATGTCATTCCCTTTTAAAATTTCAGGGCAAAGATAATTTTTAGTTCGTTTTAAACCGAACTAAACGAACTTAAATTTTTGTTAAATAAAAAACCGGTCTTAAATCCGGTTACTGATCATCCTGTATTTCTTCTATCGGTATTTCTTCCACAATTTCTATGGTTACTTTCATAGAGCCATAGCCATGATGTCTGGCAATGTCCCTGAACGCTCGTTTAGACAGGTCAATTTCACGTCCTTTGGAAAACGGCCCTCTATCATTGATAACGACCATTGTTGACTTTCCGTTTGCTTCATTGGTTACCCGAACTTTTGTTCCGAAGGGGAGTTTTTTATGAGCAGCCGTGTATTTTTTATTGTCAAAAATTTCACCACTGGCCGTTTTCCGTCCCGTAAACTTATCGGCGTAATAAGAAGCGTGGGCTCCTTTTTTATAGAGTTTAAATGTAAAATTACCTTCTGTCTGAACACTGTCAACCGCAGTTGAATCCTTTTTTATTGTATCGTTTTGCGTGAGCCGTAAAAAGGCAGGTTGTTCAAAACGGTAATCGCTAAATGAAAAACTGCTAAAAAACAGTAAGGCTAAAAGGCCAAACACAAAGAGTTCGGTTTTATGTTTCATTATCCAATTTTTTAGTGTTTGTTTCATTTAACAAATTGTGTTCCAAAATGAAAAAACCACGCAAAACGTGGTTTAATTAAATTTATGCTAACCAGGAACTCCAGGGAAGTCGGCTTAATATGAGCAATAACCCGATCCCGTAAAAAAATAGAATCTTTCTGAATTTCAGTTCCGGTGCTGCTTTTTTGTGTTTAGACCATCCGATGGTTATCAAAGCAATAGCGATTAAGTTGATCAGCGGGTGTTCCAACATGGTCAGCCGCAATTCCGCAATCTTCATTGCTCCTTCCGTTCCAAAAGCCTTAATTCCTTTTTGCGAAACAAAATATACCGCAACACCCAACAAAAGCTGCACATGGGTAAAAATCAAGGCAAAAAGTGATATGCGTAAATCTTTGGAGGAAAATACTTTTTTGGATGTATAGCCCAACAAAGCGTTCAGAACCGCAATAAAAAGCACAACAAGGGTCAGGTAAGCCCACCAGGAATGAAGTTTTTGTAGTAATTCGTACATAGCTTTAATTTTTGAATAACAAATATAATCAAAAAATATACGCCTTCGGTTAATTTAACCAAAGGCGTATATGTGAAATTAATTTAAACCCTTACGGCGTATCATAAAAACGTCCGGTTATTCCTGAAAAATTACTTCCTATTTTTTCTTCAAAAAATACTCCAGTAAAAAACGGGTAGAACTATCGTGCTGTTTCAGCTGACCGGAATTAATTTCGTCCAAAATGGAATTGGCCAGTTGTTTTCCCAGCTCTACACCCCATTGGTCATAGCTGAATATATTCCAGATGACACCCTGCACAAAAATTTTGTGTTCGTATAACGCAATCAGTTCACCCAGACTTTCCGGGGTTAACCGGTCAATTAAAATTGTATTGGTCGGGCGGTTACCGGAAAATACTTTAAACGGCAATAAAAAATCTGCTTTTGTCCCGGATATTCCTTGTTTTTCAAACTCTGCCTGAACTTGTCCGGCCGTTTTCCCGTTTAACAAAGCCTCTGTTTGAGCAAAAAAGTTCGACATCAGTTTGTCGTGGTGGCTCTGATCTCCGTGAAGGGATTTTACGTACCCGATGAAATCGGTCGGAATCAGTTTGGTTCCCTGGTGAATGAGTTGAAAAAAAGCGTGTTGCGAATTGGTGCCTGGCTCGCCCCAAATAATTGTACCGGTTTGATAGTTCACCGGATTTCCATCGCGGTCAATGCTTTTCCCGTTGCTTTCCATAATACCTTGCTGCAGGTACGGAGCCAGTTTTTGCAGGTATTGGGTGTAAGGGATCAAGGCTTCGCTCTCTGCTCCGAAAAAATTGTTATACCAGACGGTCAACAAAGCCAGGATAACCGGAATATTGTTGTCAAACGGCGTATTTTTAAAATGCTCATCCATTTGGTTTGCCCCTTTTAACAATTTATTAAAATTATCAAAACCAACCGCTAGGCTAATGGATAAACCAACCGCACTCCACAACGAAAAACGTCCGCCTACCCAGTCCCACATCGGGAAAATATTGTCCGGATGAATTCCGAATTCGGTCACCTTCTGAATGTTGGTTGAAACCGCCACAAAATGTTTGGCAACGTCTTCCTGCTGAGCTGATTTTAAAAACCAATTCCGAATGGTCTCCGAATTGGAGAGTGTTTCCTGCGTGGTAAACGTTTTTGAAACAATGACAAACAGGGTGGTTTCCGGGTCTAATGTTTTGATTACTTCCTGCACATGGTCGCCGTCCACATTAGACACAAAATGTACATTCAGGTGGTTTTTATAATATTGAAGAGCATCTACTACCATGGCAGGCCCTAAATCGGAACCGCCGATACCGATATTAACTACATCCGTAAATGCTTTTCCCGTAAAACCTTTCCGGGTTCCGGCAACCACCTCATCGGTAAAGTGTTTCATTTTTTGTTTAACCGAATAAATTTCGGGCATTACATTCTGACCGTCAACCCAAATGGTTGCGTCTGACGGAGCCCGTAAGGCGGTGTGTAAAACCGCTCTGTTTTCGGTCTGGTTGATCAAATCACCTGCAAAATACTTCTGAATGGCCGTTTTCAGGTTTACTTCGTTTGCCAATTCCAAAAGCAGGTTCACGGTTTCCCGGGTGATGATATTTTTGGAATAATCCACCAAAAAATCATTCCACTGCACATGAAATGCCGTAGTCCGCTTCGGGTCTTTTTCAAAAAGCTCCTGCATTGAAACATATTGCATGTCTTCAAAGTGTTTCCGCAAACTTTGCCAGGCTGCTGTTCCGGATGGATTTGTATTTTCTAAAGCCATTTTATTTAAATTTTAAGGTCGCGATACTGTCTAATTCTTTCTTTAACGGGGCAATGTACTCCAAATAGGTTGCCTTGTGTTTTGCACTCATGGGCTCGGTATTCGGCAGAACCTGAGCCAGCGGATCCACCTGCTCTCCATTCTTCCAAAAGCGATAACACACATGCGGCCCGGTTGCCAGGCCGGTGCTGCCCACTTTTCCGATTACTTCTCCCTGGGCTACCCGCTGGCCTTGTCTGACCAGGATTTTAGACATGTGCAGGTATTGGGTAGAATACGTTCCGTTGTGTTTTACTTTTACATAGTTGCCGTTTCCGGCGGTATATCCGGTGCGTTCCACTACACCCGATGCAGTTGTTTTAATAGGGGTTCCGTGCGGAGCGGCATAATCTGTTCCCTTGTGGGCTTTCCAGGTCATCTGAACTGGGTGAAACCGTTTGGGTGAAAAACGGGAGGAGATCCGGAAAAAGTCTAACGGGGCTTTCAGAAACATCGTTTTCAGTCCTTTTCCTTCTTCGTCATAATAGTCTACTTTTTTAGATAAACTGTCTAATTTATACGGAAAAGCATAGAATTTTTTGCCTTTATGCTCAAAAAAGGAACTTTCCAACCGATCTACCCCGGCATAAATACTGTCGTTGATATACTTTTCATAAAAGGTAACGGCAAATTTATCTTCTTTCTGAATCTTAAAAAAGTCGATGGAATACTCATAAATCTTAGCCAGGTTATTTGCTACACCGGCATCCACTCCGTTTTTGTTGAGGGTTTCGGAAAGCGATCCGTGAATAGCCGTGGCAATCGTTCTTCGTCGTATGGTTATCGGTTTTTGCCGGTTATAAGCTTTTACAACCGTATCCCGGAAATCAACTACGCTATAGTTAATATTATCTTTCTGATAAATAAAAACCTGCAGCCGGTGTGGGGCTTCTTTTGATTTTAACAGGGTGATGGGTTTTCCGATCCGTATGTCACGCATCTTAAAGCTGTCCCGTATCTGTTCCGTTACTTCATGTACTTTAAACTGGCCAATGTCATGATTTGCCAGTAATTTGCCAAAGGTGTCGCCACTTTTAATGGTATCCTGAACAACCAGGTAATCGTTCAGCGTAAAGCCGAACTCAACAACAACCGGTATTTTGGGTTTGGTTTCTTCTTCTATAATGACTTTATCAACCTTTTTTTCGCATGAGAACAGGCTCAATGCAAAGAAAACAGGTAGTATTTTGTTGAATTTCAATTTACTGCTTTTAATCTGATTAAACACTTTCTTTCTCTCCCCAGGCGGCCAACTCCTCATCTGTCCACAAGGCGGGAAAGAATATTCTCCGCTGGTATTTGGGAAGCATGTATTTTTTCCAATCGCTTCCACCGGTTGCTTCGCCGCTTCCGTGACCGCTTTCAATGTATTTTTTGGCAGCGTGATAATGCCCCATAACCCAGGTGATGTTCACGGTGTAATCATAATGCCGCATTGCCTGCACCAAGGCCTCGTTCTGCTGGTCTTCCGCCGGAAGCTGTTTGAATTTCTGCCAAAGATTACGGGTGTTATAGGTCTCCATAAAACGCAGAAACTCCGGTTTATATTTCTTTTCAAATGCCTGAATCAGGTAGGATTTTTCGCCGGTCTGATAATCTTTTCCGGCTGCCTGCCAGTACAAATGCTCAAAAGCGTGCTCATAAGGCGTGTTGCGGTCTATGGTTGCCCTGAAACGGTAATCGATCAGGTTGATCAGATCGGTAGAGGCAAATTCGATCAGGCGGTACTGGGCACTCTGAAACCCGCTGGCCGGGGTTAATGTATTGCGGAATTTCATGTATTGCTCGACTTCCATCCCTTCTTTCATGATGGTAAATGAAGTGGTGAGCATATCAAAATAACGGCTGATCCGCATCATTTTTTCGGCAAAAAAAGTAGTGGACGGTTTCTCGGTTTCACACACCTGCTCTATTTCCCAGAGAATCATTTTAAACAGCAGTTCATTTACCTGGTGATACATGACAAAGACCATTTCATCGGGCAAGGTTGTGCGTTGGATTTGCAGGTTCAGCAAAGCATCGGTCTGAATATAATCCCAATAGGTGATGGGTTTTGCCCACAAAAGTCCTTCTAAATGTGTTTCTGTTTTCTGGTTGATGCCCTGAAACTTCTCTTCCAATTGTTCCAGAATTTCTTCGTGTGCAGTGGTTTTCATCACGGTTTTGCTTTAACGGTAAATGTATGTTTCAGTCCTTTGAATTTTTCTAAATCTGCCTTGAGTGAACCCACGGCTAATTCGGCTTTGATCCGCAGCGGTAATTTATTGTCGTCGTCTGAAATCCAGACGGTTAAACTTTCCTGTTCCTTAAAAACACGTCCGGCCTGTACATAGGGCCTGAAGATCATGCTGGGAACAACGCCAAATTTAGTTTTTAAATCTTCACGACCGATGAATTTCAGTTTAAATTTTGTGGTTTCGTCATCAAAAAACATATCAATATCGATAGACTCTCCTACTTTTAATTTATCCACATTGGGGTGGTTTCGCAAATAATAGAACGTAGATAAAATGTCCTGTGTTTTATCCGGCACTTCAAACGTTCTTTCGGTTTTTCGTTTATAATCTTTAACCAGCACCGTATTGTCGTCCTGGTTAAAGAAACCTTCCTGATTTTTGGTGTATCCGCCTTCGTTAATTTTCCGTATAAACTGATACGGTTTTCCGGTTTGTTTGTCAAAATAGCTCTGGTAATCGTCTTCCACCTTAAAAAAAAACTTGGTTACACCGGTGGTGTAGCCGCGTCCTTTGGCGTGAAAAACCTTTTTGTTGTTCCTGACCGCTTCGTGCACACTCAGCTCGGCAACTCCGGCATTGATCAACCCGTAATGAATGCGGAACTCAAACCATTCGCCTACATCAAAAGCATCTTCCTTTTTGGAAAAACCGGTTTGAGCATCGAAACTGGCTGTCGATAAAAACAAACATATTAACAGTACTTTTTTCATAAATTTTTATCTTTTGCCAATAGCCGTCGCAATTTCTGTTCCAAATGTACTAAAACTAAAAAAGACCTCAAAAAATGTGAGGACTTTAATGTTTTTTTATGATTGTTTTAGGAAAGGTGAGTTTTCAGGTGTATTTTCTTAAATTTTTCACGTACTGTACAGGAGTGGTTTAAAAATCAATTTTATCAAAAGTTTGAAAATAAAATAAAAGCGTATCCGTATTTTTTATCACTTGAAATACATTTGCTTTTTTTGCTTTTATCAGTTTATAAGGTACTTCTATTTCAGAAATCTCAGGAGAATAAACAGCATCGTACAAAAGCTTCTTTTTTTCTGTTTTATCAAACAACCACTTCGGGCTATGCTTTTCATAAACCAATTTACTAGTGCTGTACGATACTATCGAATCATTTAAAATTATTACTTTATTGTGCTTTACTGTTTTTGTTACATTTACAATCAAACTATCTTTAAAGTTCAAATAGTATAATTTATTTTTTTCATGTTTTTCCTTTTTGCAATTAACAAAGAAAAATAACGGAATCAACAAAACAAGGGCTGTGCTTAATTTTTTTCTCATACCTTTTCTAAAAAGTTGTAAACGTTAGTGTATCGTTATTTTTAACCAGATATAGCATATTTGAATTGGCTTTTTTATAGATTCGAAAAGGTGGTCTTATATTTATAATATCAGTTAACAATTCGCCCTCTTCATTATAATAGGCAACCATATCAAGCATTTCTTCTTTCAGAAAAAGCCATTCCGGAAAATCATTGCATTGATTCTGCAATAAAGCCCCTCCTCCGTAATAATATTGGTTATTTATCAGCAGACCGTTTTTTGATTCTACAGTATGCACATAAATATCAACTTCTGTATTAGAATTAATTATCATATACTTATATCGATGATCAAAAAATTCACACGAACTAACCAATATGGCTAAAACGAAGTAAAGACTTCTGTTATATTTTAGTTTCATTTTACTCTTTTCTAACTATCAAACACTTAATGCTCCTTGTAAGGAACAACTATACTTTTTAAAGAATGTCTATTAATTCAGAAATACATCTGATTAATTCCCCAGTATTAAATCATTAAAATTCTTGGCCTCTTCAACATTTTTTTTCCACTCCAATTTAAAATTATTCTCTTCAATATCTGCTATCTTTTTTAAGATAATACTTCTCAAATCTTCTAACGGAATTTTTTCTTTACAATCATGAAAGAACATTTTACGCTTGATGAAAAAAGGAAAATAATATTGCCAGGTTTTCAGGCTTCCTACACCTACAATCTTGAATACACTCCCATCTGAATCTATAATGGTGTGATTCATACGATAGATATGAAACACTTTATCCGATTTGTTGTAAAAATAGGTATCAAATAATATCACCTCGTTAATATCTTCACTATTCCAATTTTCGATTGTTACGTCAATTGCAGGAAATTTTATTTCAACAAAATTCATATATTTTTCACTTTTAAATCAATTATTAAAACTCTATCTCAAACCTATACAACTAATTATTAATCACAGATTTAAAAATGAAATAATCTCTAATTTAAACTTATTTAATAAACTAAACCCAAAAAAAGCTACAACCGTAATACAGATGTATATTATAAGTATTTTACCGTTTTTAAATTTATAATTTTTC
>JAEYTL010000008.1 GCA_023434025.1 Bacteroidota bacterium | reverse complement strand
GCTCCTCCCCGCGGTCGTTGGTTTTGATAAACACATAATCGTTGATGTCTTCCTTGTCGGTCTTTTTGGTGCCGTTTGTCTCACTTTTGGCAAAGCCGGCAATCAGCAGGGTCTTGTCTTCGTTCTCCGCGATAGAGGTCAGGATGTCTGCCTTACCGAAGTGGTAGGTCTCCTGCCAGAGCTCCTGTCCGTCTTTGTCCAGCTTCACCACCCAGAAGTCCGTACCCCCTTTGTTGCTCTTGCTCTTACCTGCGGAGACTCCTGAATTGGAATTGCCTCCGGCAATATAATCGCCCTCCCTGGTCTGGATAAGGGTAGTCAGGTGGTCATCCTTGTCTCCCCCCAGGGTCTTTTGCCACTGGATGTTGCCCGACTTGTCCAGTTTTAACAGCCAGTAATCCCCTGTACCGTTGTTATCATGGGTCTTATCCCCCGATTCGGGGGAATTGGAATACCCTGCTGCGATATACCCTCCGTCATGGGTCTGCTCGATGCTTTTTAAAAAATCGTTATAGATCCCGCCATAGGTTTGCTGCCACGCAATTTTTCCCTTTTGATCTAATTTGATGATCCAGTAATCCATCGCTCCACGGTTCTTACTCTCTTTTTCACCCGATACCTCCGAGGCTGAGGAGGCTCCGATGATATACCCGCCATCGCTGGTCTGGCGGATGCTCTGCACCATCTCCTGGGAAGAGCCCCCGATGGTTAGCTGCCATTCTTCCTCGCCTTTGGCCGTGAGCTTGAGTACCCAGATGTCTTCCTGACCCCGGCTGTCTTCTTTCTTGTCAAATCCCTTGGGGGAATTTGACGTGCC
Organism: Bacteroidota bacterium; assembly: GCA_023434025.1. Taxonomy (GTDB): domain Bacteria; phylum Bacteroidota; class Bacteroidia; order Flavobacteriales; family Flavobacteriaceae; genus Flavobacterium. The sequence continues at coordinate 334,616 of JAEYTL010000008.1, read as the reverse complement.
GGCCAGCTCATAGCCTCCGTCACTGGTCAAAGCCACACTTTGCAGCATATCCATGCCCGAGCCGCCAAAGGATTTCTGCCACTCCGGATCGCCCTTCTCACTCATCTTCCAGAGCCAGTAATCCAGGTCGCCCTGGTTGTCATCGGTCTTTTTACCGGTCTTGCCCGAGAGGGAGCTACCGGCAAGTAAAAATCCGTAATCTGCCGTAGGTATGGCATCAAATAAATAATCGGCATGCTGCCCGCCAATTGATTTTTCCCATAAGATGTCCTGGGAAAACAGGGAGATGCTGAACAATAAAGCTGCGTGTGTCAGAAATCGTTGGTGCTTTTTCATAAAATGGTTTTTACGGATACGTACTTTAATCGGGGGCAAGGTAGCCCGCATGCCAAAAACCATTTTACAGATTTTCTGTAAAAAGTGTTAACGTTTTGTTTATTTTGTCTATTATGACAAAACAAACCGCAACGTATTAACTTTTTCACAGCACCGTAAAAGATTTATTTGGAAAATACCCTCTCTTAACCCCAACGGTTGCAATAATAAGAGAAATATCGTAAACCAGCACTATTTTTTGAAAATATTTTTCTGTTTAACTTAAAAAAGTGATTTTGTTTAGTATTTTATTTAAAATACTAAACAAAATAGATGTAATTTTATCCTTGTCTATAAAATAATGAAATTAAATAGTCCTTCATAATCGATTTTTTAAAATGATTTTAACGACTATCTTATAACAGAGAAAAAGTTATCATAAAGAAGTCTTTACGATTTCTGAACAATAAAAATAGCAGGCCGGTTGTGTAAATCGACTTTTGTTTTTTTCCAGTCGTTTACCGTCAATGTTTTGATGTATTCGGTTGGCAGTGTGATATCGGCTGCAATACAAAGCCGTGTAGTATTTTGAAGTGATTGCAGCATGTCTTCCAGTAATTTGTTATTGCGGTAAGGAGTTTCAATAAAAATCTGGGCCTGGTTTTTTTCAAACGACAAACGTTCGAGGTTTTTTAAAGCCGCTTTTTTTTCACTTTTATCAATGGGCAGGTAACCGTTAAATGCAAAATTCTGACCGTTCATGCCGGAGCCCATCAGAGCCAGCAGGATCGAAGAGGGGCCAACCAAAGGCACTACCTGAATCCCTTTTTCATGAGCCAGTTTTACAATGGCAGCACCCGGGTCTGCTACACCCGGACAGCCTGCTTCACTCATTAAGCCTACATTCCGGCCTTCCAGACAAGGCTGGATCATGGTATTGTGTTCCGAAATTTCGGTGTGCTTATTTAACACATGAATTCTCAGGTTTGCCTGTACTTTTTCAGGATTAACTGATTTGATGAACCGGCGGGCTGTTTTTTCGTTTTCCACCACATAATCATTGATGAAGTCGATGGCTCTTTTAACGGTTTGAGGCAACACGTCGTTGGGAGCTACTTCGCCCAGGGTGGTTGGAATTAAATAGAGTTTTCCTTTAAAAGTGATTGGTTTCATTCGGATATATTTTAAACGTGACAGGGTTTTTTGAGACCTGTCAGGTTTACAGAGACTGTTTTTTTTCTAAAAGCTTAGCAGCAATGCTTTCACAAGCTTCATCCAGCATTTCAAAAACCTGATCAAAATTACTCAGTGTGCCATGATACGGATCCGGAACATCTACATTTTCACCCGGAAAAACTTCATCCAGAATAAGCTGTACCTTTTTTTTGTCGTCGTCATTTTTTGCCATGCGGATAACGTCAGCATAATTATTGGTATCCATGACATAAATGTAATCGTATTCCTGAAAAAAAGAAGGTTTGAATAACTTTCCGCGTTGGTTAGTGATGTCGATTCCGTTTTTTTCTGCGGTGAGCACCGATCTTTTGTCCGGTGGATTTCCCACATGCCAATGACCGGTTCCGGCTGAATCAACAAAAAAATCATCACTTGGAAGCTTAGAGGCTAAAATACCTTCGGCCAGTGGTGAACGGCAGATGTTTCCCAGACAAACCATTAAAATTTTAACAGGCATACATGTAGATTCTTAAAAAATAATTTCAGTACTCAAAGGTAATAAGAATACTGAAATTATCTTTTTATAAGGAAAGTTTTTTGTGAATATCTTCTACAAATTTCCGGAACTGCTTATCGGTTGTTACTAAGTTGTCAACGGTTTTACAGGCGTGCAATACGGTGGCATGATCACGGTCGCCAATCTGAGAACCAATGTTGGCCAAAGAAGCTTTCGTGAATTTTTTAGCAAAAAACATGGCTAATTGCCTGGCCTGCACCACATGGCGTTTTCTGGTTTTAGACTGAAGTGTATCTACATCCAGCTGAAAATAATCAGAAACGACCTTTTGAATATAATCGATGGATATTTCCCGTTTTACGTTTTTAACGAATTTTTCTACGATGCTTTTGGCCAGGTCCAGTGTTACCTCTTTTTTGTTGAAAGATGATTGAGCGATCAGCGAAATGATTGCCCCTTCCAGTTCACGAACGTTGGTTTTTATGTTACGGGCTACGTATTCTATAATCTCTTCGGGCATTTCTACGCCATCCCGGTACAGAATGTTTTTAAGGATAGAGATACGTGTTTCGTAGTCAGGTTGGTGTAATTCTGCCGATAATCCCCATTTAAAACGGGATAATAACCGTTGCTCAATATCCTGCATGTCAACCGGAGCTTTGTCGGAGGTCAGAATAACTTGCTTCCCGTTTTGGTGAAGGAAGTTAAAAATGTGGAAAAATACATCCTGTGTTCCTGATTTTCCGGAAAGAAACTGTACATCGTCAATAATCAATACATCGATTAGCTGATAAAAATGGATAAAGTCGTTTCGTGTATTCTTTTTAACAGAGTCAATATATTGTTGTGTGAATACCTCAGCAGAAATATAAAGCACCGTTTTATCAGGATACTTGTCTTTGATTTCCACCCCAATGGCATGGGCTAAATGCGTTTTGCCCAAACCGACTCCGCCGAATATCAGTAACGGATTAAAAGATGTTCCTCCGGGTTTGTTGGCAACAGCCATACCGGCAGAACGGGCCAGGCGGTTGGAGTCACCTTCCAGAAAATTATCAAAACTGTAGTTGGCGTTTAATTGTGATTCAATCTTTAAATTCCTGATTCCCGGAATTACAAACGGGTTTTTAAGTTCAGGGCTCAGGTTTTTCAGGGGAGCGTCAACGTCTTGTGGTTTTACCGGACTGCGATGGGCACTTGGCAATTGTTCCGTGAATGGTTGTTTGTTGCCATAAGTGTTTTCCATTTTGATTTTATACAGTAACTTTGCATTTTTTCCAAGTTCTTTGGTCAGGGCCACTTTGAGTAATTTTACATAGTGCTCCTCTAACCATTCATAGAAAAATTTGCTGGGTACCTGAATGTATAAAGCATTGTCTGTGAGTTCCACTGACTTAATCGGCTCGAACCAAGTTTTGTATGCTTGCTCCTGAATATTGTCTTTTATAAAAGATAGACAGTTCTCCCATACCGATTCCGCAGTTTTGCTCATATTATTCTATAAATTTTGTTGTTTACTAAAGGTTATCTTACAAAGAAAACAGGGTGTTTCTTTATCAACTTTTGGGATAACAAATATGTGAACAAAAAAACGTAAAAAAAAATTAATTGCTATTGATTTTATAAAAAAAATGTTGTAAAGATGCCGTGTGGCCTAAAATACTAATAACGAAAAATATTACAGAAAATTATGAAAGAACATCAATTACAGGTTAGGGTGCGTTATTCCGAAACAGATCAAATGGGAGTGGTTTATCACGGAAATTATTTACCATATTTTGAGATCGGACGTGTGGAATGGCTTAGAAATCAAGGGATTTCTTATAAAAGCATGGAAGAGAGCGGTGTGGCACTTCCTATTGTTAATATTACTATAAATTACAAAAGGCCAGCACGTTACGATGATTTACTTACTGTAAAAACTAAATATAAAAGTCAAAGCTCAGTTAAGATAGAATTTGAATGTAAAATTGAGAACGAAAATGGCGAGTTATTAACAACAGCCGATTTTGTTTTGGTGTTTGTGGATATCAAAACCGGTAAACCAATTGTGCCGCCAGAAAATATAAAAGCAATAATTGAAAAAATAGAAGCGTTAGAAAATTAGTCTGATTTAACTATTTCAATTTCAAATAAATTTGAAAAAATGTCGAATAGGTTTTCGGCATTTTTTTTTCGGGTCGAAAGGATGATCTCACAGTTCATTTCCATTTTTTGCGAAACGATTTCAAGGTTTTTTTCTTTGATAATCCGCATCACTTTGTTCATGTTCTTGTAGTCAAAAGTCAGTTTGAAAGACACATCGATTGTTTTTTCAATGATTCCGGCACTTTCCAAAGTCATCTGAGCAGTCGTTCTGTAAGCAGAAATTAATCCGCCAACACCTAATTTTACACCGCCAAAATAACGGACTACTACAATTAATATATTGGTAACTTCAAAAGACTGAATCTGTCCGTAAATTGGCATACCCGCACTGTTATTGGGTTCGCCGTCATCATTGGCCCTGAAGCTTATTTTTTCTGTTCCTAACTGATAAGCATAGCACCAGTGCCTGGCTGAAAAATGTTCTTTTTTTACCTGTTCCAGGTAATTTTTGATTTGCTCTTCATCCAAAACGGGAAAAGCATAACCAAAGAATTTGCTGTTTTTTTCTTTGAACAGTACTGCTTCAGTGGGTTGTAAAATGGTTCTATAGGTATCTTTGTAGTTATTCATGTTAACTGGTGACTAAAAAGATGGCGAGTAAGGCCATTGCTATTCCGGCTGCATTGCGGACGGAAATCTTTTCATTAAAAAACAAAATGCCTGTTAAGGTGGAAAGCATTACGATGGCCACGTTGTGAATCGTAAAAATCGTTGAACTTTCAAAGACTTCACTGTCCAGCATTTTAATTAAATAGTAAAGTGAAAAATAATTGGGTACGCCAAGTATAAAGCCGGCTAAAATATTTTTACCGGCAATTTTCATTTTACCTTTGAGCAGGTTTACAGCGATTAGTATGATCCCAACTGAAAAGGCCATCAGAAAGGTATGCGATGAGAATAATGAAATGTCGCTATCCGGAAGATAATTATGCTGCATTATTTTCAAACCGGCATCGATGGATCCGGCTCCCAGAAAGACCAGGGTCGGATAAAGCAGGTTGGCTGAACGGTCAACGACTCCTTTTTCTTTTTTGGAGGTAAAATATACAGCAGTCAAAGCCATCAGAATACCGATTATCTTTTGAATGCCAAATTTTTCATCAAATAATACGACGCCCAAACAGATGGGGATGATGACCGACATTTTTGAAGCTACCGATGCCACAGAAAGTCCGTTTTGCTGTGAAGTTAAAGCCGTGACATAAAAAACGCCGATAAAGAGAAAACCCAGCATAAAGCTACCGGGATACCAGGGTTTTTCGAGTATTTCGTTGTAGTCAAAGCGTTGGTCTGACAACCAAAGACCCATGGCAAAAGCTGTAAAATAGTTGACGACCAAAGCCTGCAGGGTGTTGATGTTGAAACGGGCAAAAATTTTCAGAATAACAAAGAGAACAGCGTTAAAAATAACACTCAAAACAATGTATATCACAGGGTAATTATTTTTTTGGCAAATAAATCAGTCACATCTTCTTGGCCGACCTGTAAGTTCCATACCTCAATCCCCAATGAAGCTGCGGCATCCGTGTTCTCTTTTTTGTCATCTACAAACAATGTTCTTCTGGGGGATAAATCATGCTTTTGAATCAGGTAGTTAAAAATGTTTACATCCGGTTTTCTCATGCCGAGTTCATAGGAGTAATAGACCTTTTCAAAACAATTATAAAAATCCCGGGTGACCGACATTCCTTCTTTGTGTTCAAAATGTTCTATGTGAATCATATCGGTATTGGTCAGTAAAAACAAACGGTATTTTCCTTTCAGGCTTTGCAGGAACTCCAGGCGGTATTCCGGAAAATCACCTAAAACAGCATTCCACGCTTTTCGGATATCGTCAACCGTGGCGTTGGGAAGGTACTTTTGGAAACCCTGGATAAATTCTAATTCCGTGGCTTTACCAGTTTCAAAACGTTTGTTCAATTCGTCTATGTCGGCATACCATTCCTTTAAACCCAACTTGCGGAATGCCTGATCAACTCCCGGCTTGTTAAGATTTATAAAAATATCCCCAAAATCGAAAATAATTGTATTAATCATAGCCTTTTAATCGTTAAAAGTTCATCATTTAAAATTGTTTTTCGTTTCACGGTTTTGCCGGCAATGGCTGGGGCTTTTGTTCCTTGCTGTAAAATTAAATTTCCTTTAAAAATCCGTGACTCATCCCATAAATCCGCCTCAATAAAGGTTTGTAATGTTTGAAGTCCGCCTTCGATGATGACCGATTGAATACCTTTTTTAAAAAGTAAATTACTTATTTTTTCAGCCAGTTGATAATCAAAGATAATGGTTTCGGTCATACAATTTTCAACCGTAACAAAATTTTCTTTTTCTGTGATAAAAATCGTGAGCTGTTTGCCGTGTTTTACTTCGTAATCAGGGGTTATTTTTCCGGAACGGTCTAAAACGACCCGTACCGGGTTATTTCCGCTCCAATCCCTGCTGCTTAATTGAGGGTTGTCTTCCAGAACGGTGTTGGTACCTACCAAAATAGCCTGTTCTTCTGTCCGCCATTTGTGCACCAGTTGCCTGGAATACGGATTGGTAATCCAGACCGGCCTTTGTGCTTCTTTGGTCAGGGGAGCAAGAAAACCATCAGAACTTTCTGCCCATTTCAGAATAATATAGGGTCTTTTCAGGTTATGGAAGGTAAAAAAACGCCGGTTGAGCTCACGGCATTGTTTTTCTAAAATACCGACCATTACGGATGCTCCCGATTGGCGAAGTTTATCAATTCCTTTTCCGGCAACTTTTTCATTGGGGTCAACGGTGCCCACCACCACATTCGGGATTTTATGATGAATGATCAAATCACAGCACGGCGGTGTTTTTCCAAAATGACTGCAAGGTTCTAAACTAACATATATAGTTGATTTTGATAATAATGATTTGTCTTTTACAGAATTTATGGCATTTACTTCCGCATGTGGTTCGCCCGCTTTCTGATGCCATCCTTCTCCGATGATTTTACCGTCATAAACAATTACACTGCCCACCATCGGGTTAGGGTAGGTGGTTCCCAATCCGTTTTGAGCCAGTTCCAGGCAGCGTTGCATGTATTTTTCGTGTTCCATCCAAACACAAAATTACGCTTTTTGCCCTAAAAAGTAGAAATAGTTTTACTTTTACAACATATTAAACGAATTCATTTTTATGGTTTTAATCCGATTAGTTCAACCCGTTGACAATAAGCAGATTGCTGCTGTAATCCGTTCGGTTTTAATTGAACATGATGTGCCCAAAGCGGGAACAGCTTATGCCGATGCATCGCTGGATAGTATGTTTGAAGCTTATTCATCACCAAGGAGCTGTTATTTTGTGGTTGAAAAAGAAGGCCGTGTTGTGGGTGGAGCCGGTATCAGCCAGTTAGAAAACGAGTCGGAAACCATATGCGAACTGCAAAAAATGTATTTTCTACCGGAAGCCAGAGGGATTGGATTAGGTTCGGAAATGATGAAAAAATGCCTGATTTTTGCCCAATCCGTCGGTTTTACGAAATGCTATCTGGAAACCATGCCCTATATGCATTCTGCCCAAAAATTATATACAGCATTCGGATTTCACTATATCGATGCACCAATGGGCAGCACAGGCCATACTTCTTGTCCCGTTTGGATGTTAAAAGAATTATACTAGATGATGACTTTTAGAGAAATAAAATTGTCCTTTCAAAATGAATTGTCGCCTTTCTTTGATGAGCAGGAGATCGACAGTTTCTTTTACCTGGTTCTGGAAAAATTTCATCAGCTTAAACGAATTGATCTGGCATTGCAACCTGAACTGACAATATCACCCGCAGCATCGGCAAAATGGAAGCTGGTTCTGGAACAACTGAAAATGCAAAAACCCATTCAATATATTTTAGGAGAAACGTTTTTTTGCGATTTGGTTTTTAAAGTGAATGAGTACACACTGATTCCGAGACCGGAGACGGAAGAATTGGTATATTGGATTTTGGAGGAAATTAAAAAGCAGAACAAATTAAACCCGGTTATGATCGATATCGGAACCGGAACAGGATGCATTCCGGTTTCTTTGAAAAAGTATTGGCCTGAATCGACTGTTTTTGCGGTGGATATTTCGGAAGAAGCCTTAAAAGTAGCCGGAGAAAATGCCGGTATGAATGGAGTAGCGGTTCATTTTATACAGAAGAATATTCTGGAAACATCTGATCTGGAAAAGCAATTTGACGTAATGGTCTCCAACCCGCCGTATGTACGTCAGCTGGAAAAAGCAGAAATCATGACCAACGTACTGGCTTTTGAACCGCATTTGGCTCTTTTTGTTCCGGATGATGATCCGCTTGTCTTTTATCGGAAAATTGCAGCACTGGCTCAAAAAAACCTCAGACCGAACGGGTTATTGTTTTTTGAAATCAATCAGTATTTGGGAAAAGAAACGGTTTCTCTTTTGACGGATTCAGGTTTTAAAAACATTGCATTGCGAAAGGATATTTATGGGAATGACCGAATGATTAAAGCCCAACTGATTAACGATTGAAGAATAACGATTCATGATTTTTTGAAGTTTAGTATCCGTTAAAATCCATTTTAAGCGAAGTGAAACCAATTAGAATCTGTGAAAATCTGTTTTATCCATGGCATCCGTGTGCCATTTATAAGAGTTTGTTTAGAATTACTCGTACCTCAACGCCTCCACCGGATCGAGTTTAGAAGCCTTGATTGCCGGATACAAACCGGAAACCAACGCCACCACAAAACTGGTAATCACAGCCGCCAGAATAGCCATCCAGGGAATGATGAACTTAAAGTCTAACACGGAAGCAAACACAGAACCGATGGTGATTCCGAGAATAATGCCCAACAACCCGCCTAATTGTCCGATTACGATTGTTTCGGTAAAAAACTGAAAAGCAATGGTTTTTCGTTTGGCTCCCAGGGCCTTTCGCACCCCAATTTCACGCGTTCTTTCGGTTACGGAAACGAGCATGATGTTCATTAACGCAATGGAAGAGCCAAAAATGGTAATGATACCAATCACCCATGCCGAGGCACTCAATACCGATGTTAACGATAAAATCTGGTTGATTAATTCGTCGCTGCGGATGATTCCGAAGTTGTTTTCTTCCACCGGGTTTTGTTTGCGAACCTGCCGCATGGTAATCATGGCCTGGTCGATGGCCGCATCCAGCAGCTCTTTTTTCTCCACCATCACGCTCAGGTTATAATTGATGTTAGGTTGCGTAAAAAGTGACCGGGCAACCTGTATCGGGATCATCACCCGCAGGTCCTGGCTGTTCCCAAAAGTGGATCCTTTTTCTTTCAGTACACCGATTACCCTGAATTTTGCACCGCGAATGGAAATTACTTTGTCAATCGGGTTGACATCTTTTAACAGGCCTTTTTCAAAATCGGAACCGACCACACAAACATAATTGTTGTTTTCAATATCAAAACCGGTAAAGTTTCGTCCCCGGGCTATTTCTAAGCCGGAATTGGGAGCATAATATTCATCTACACCCATCACGGTGATCTCCGGATCGGTCTTTTTGTTTTCATATTTAACTTCGGCAGCAGAGGTGGCAAAAAAGGACAGGGATGAATTGGTGAACGGATAATTGTATTTTTCCTGAAAATCTTTTGCTTCCGGATAGGAAATAATCGGGTTTACTCTTTCGCGTTCGCCCCGTGGACCATTGCCAATCCGCACTTCCAGTTCGTATTGTCTGATGGTGAACGTATTGGCACCCATCGAAGCAAAATTGGAGGACAGGGTATTTTCCAAGGCCGAAACCACGGTGAGGATACTCACCAAAGCCGTAATTCCGATGGCAATAATGATGATGGTCAATATCGTACGCAAAAGCTGGGTCTTGATAGAACCCAACGCAATTTTTATATTTTCTTTTACTAATCCGGACATATTTTCATTTGACACGTAATTGTACTTTTTGTTACACGCTTAGAGGAAAATTATTTTAAAAGTAAGATATTTGCAGAGCTTTTTCATTTTTTGTCATCCCGCAAGATGACGAAGTCGAAAAATGACACGAGCTTCAGCGAACTGGCGAAGCAATCTCCTGCCGAGGCGGGCAAAACGCAGAGTATTTCATTTTTTGTCATTCCGCAAGATGACGAAGTCGAAATAGGAATCTCCCGCAAAGCGGGAAAAAATGAAGCTTAAAACGTAAAAATTAATTTTAAAATGGCACAAAAACCCAGTATTCCCAAAGGAACGAGAGATTTTTCACCGGCAGAGGTGGCAAAACGCAATTACATCAGCACGATCATGAAACAGCATTTTGAGGTGTTTGGTTTTCAGCCGATTGAAACACCTTCGTTTGAGAATTCAGATACGTTGATGGGGAAATACGGGGAAGAAGGGGACCGGTTGATTTTTAAGATATTAGATAGTGGAGATTATTTTGATAAGTTTAGGAATAATTTAATAGATATTCATAATGCTGAATCATTTTTCGAAGATTTGATGAGTGCTTTTTTTGAAAAAATTGTAGAAAATGAAAGTAAAAATGAATTAAGAGAAAATCATAATAATGTTAAAAAAATAATTCAGGATTTTATTAATAATGAGGATTCCAAGTACAGAGTTGTATATAAAGAATTGTATTCTAGATATTCTATTAATAGGTTTGGCACAAATTCAAATGTAGAAAGATTTATAGAATTTATTTTTCCAAAAACAATAAATTACATTTTAGATTTTACTTTTGATTTGTATTTATATAAATCTAATTTTGGATGGAATAACTTTGTGTTGATATTAAAAGGGGAGTATTTATTATTTGTAAAATCTTCTGATATTACTTCTAAAATCTCCGAAAAGGCCCTTCGTTACGACCTAACCGTTCCCTTCGCCCGTTACGTGGTACAACACCAAAACGAAATTGAGTTTCCGTTTAAGCGGTACCAGATTCAGCCGGTTTGGAGAGCTGATCGTCCGCAAAAAGGACGATTCAGAGAGTTTTATCAATGTGATGCCGATGTGGTCGGTTCGACTTCGTTGTGGCAGGAAGTGGAACTGGTGCAATTGTATGATGCCGTTTTTACGCAATTGGGTTTAGGCGGAACAACCATCAAAATCAATAACCGGAAAATTTTGTCGGGCATTGCGGAAGTGATTGGAGCGAAAGATAAACTAATCGATTTTACGGTTGCGTTGGATAAATTAGACAAAATAGGCGAGGAGGGTGTGAAAAAAGAAATGCTTGACAAAGGAATTTCGGTATCCGCCATTGAAAAAGTGCAACCGTTGTTTCAGTTTACCGGAAGTGTTTCCGAAAAAATTGAAAAGTTGAACGCATTATTGTCTTCTTCCGATGAAGGAAAAAAAGGTGTAGCCGAATTGCAATTTATTTGTGAAACGATTGAAAAATTAGGTTTACAAACCGCTATTATCGATTTGGATGTTACCTTAGCCAGAGGATTAAATTATTATACCGGAGCTATTTTTGAAGTTGTTGCTCCACAAGTAGCCATGGGTTCCATAGGTGGTGGTGGTCGTTATGATGATCTGACCGGCATTTTCGGGTTGAAAAATATGAGTGGCGTCGGTATTTCGTTTGGATTAGACAGAATTTACTTGGTGTTGGAAGAATTAGGTTTATTCCCGGAAACGGTGACAGCCACCAGCAAAGCCCTTTTTATCAACTACGGCAATAAAGAAAGTTTGTATGCCATGGAAGCGATTTCCAACTTACGCCGTAGCGGCATAAAAGTGGAATTATATCCCGATGCCGCCAAAATCGCCAAACAATTTCAACATGCCGACAAACGTGGAATTCCTTTTGCGGTGATTGCCGGAGAATCGGAAATGAAAGAGAATGTTTTTGGGTTGAAGAATTTACAAACCGGAGAACAAGTGAAAGTGGATATTGAAGGGTTGAAGAAGGAGTTGTTGTAGAATGAAATTTTTATAAAAAACCTCGTTAGAAGTATCTGACGAGGTTTTTTGTGGTTATTTTTGGAATAGTTTTTTGAAGAGATTGTGCAACGGTAACCGCTATTAGCGAAGTTATTCTTATTTTCTATTCAATTTTACAACCCCTGCATATGTTGCAATCCAAATATCTCCATTTCCGTCTTTGGTAATCTGTTCGGCATGAATGCTAGGAAAATTTGAATTTTGGTTTGTGTAAATTTCCCATTTTTTACTATCCAAATAATAACATAAGGCACCAATACTATTTACAGTTGTCCAAAGTTCTTTAAGTTCTTCATCTAAAAGAAAATCGTTAATTGAGTTTCCGTCTAATATTTTATTGTTATCTGGAAAGTCAATTTTAGTCCAATTATTGGAAGTATCTAAAACATAAATACCTTCATCTTTATAACTTTTGTTATTGTAAAGTGAAAACCAAAGATTTCCATTTTTATCTTCAATAACTTTTGAAATATAAGCTTTTGATAGAGGAGAAGATTTATCGTCTAAAAATTTTGTTTTTCCATTTTCAATAATAACATTCCCTTCAAATGTTCCAATCCAAATTTTATCAGTTTTGTCAACGAAAATACCAAAAGTTTTATCTGTTGGTAAGTTTGAATTTTCTTTGTTATATACAACCCAACTTTTTCCGTCAAATTTTGAAACTCCTCTCCAAGAAGTAAACCAAGCATTATTGTTATGGTCAATATAAATTTTTCTCGCCCAATTTATTGGAGAGTTTATTGAATCGTATTTACTCCAATTTTTATTGTCATATTTGTAAACATCCCAACCTGCTATAAACCATTTATTATTTTTCTTATCTACTTCTGCATATCTTACAGATTGAGTTTCGTTTTTATTATAAGTGGGTGAAGCTATTATTGTGTTTTTTGAATTATACAATGCCCAAGAATTATTATTGATTTCAATAATTCCGTTGTCTGTTCCTATCCAAACATTTTTGTCTAAATCTGTTACAACAGACCTTGTCATATCCCAAGGAAGTTTAGAGTTTGATTGAGTGAATAAAGTCCATGTTTTAGAAAGTTTGTTTTTTTCAGTCCCACTAACATCAGGAGTTCCTTCAGATTTCATATTTGATTGATTTTTGAAATCAAAATTTCTCCTTTTTGAAGAAAGATTTCCATTTTCAAAAACCAAAATTAATGAAACAGAAGAATTTTGTTTTTTTTCTTTAGTTATAGCAGGATTCCAATTAGAAGTATTGTTAATTGCCTTTTTTAGATTTAATTTTTTTGTTGATATATTGGTTTTGTTTTGAACACTCAATAGACAAGGTTTTCCGTTTTCATTTATAAGAATTTGTACTTCAATTATTCCTTTTGCTTTGGAAAAATTTGATTTGTTTAAATTTTTTATGATTTCATCAATTATTGTTACTTGAGGTTCTGCTTTTGTATCTCCACAATCTAAACAAAAAGTAGATAGTTTACAATCGTCAAATTTTTCTTGATAAAGGTTTTGTGCATTTAAGATTGAAATCGCAAAAAAAAAGGTTAAAGTTGATAATGTTAATTTCATATAGATTTTGGATAAAATTTCTGATAATGTGCCACCGGCTTTATGAAGTTGGGGATTTCTGCTCCTGTACCATTCCTTCTGTTTGTTTACTCCTAAAGCCAAATATATAAAAAAATGTTGGAGTTTTCCCTAAAACACCACTTGCTCAAGACGGCAGTTGTAGGCAGTTAAGATTACCATCCATGCATTTCTTTAAACTTTGAATATTCTTGTTCATTTTGCATATAAAACAACATAAAGTCATCAAGTTCTATCCTTGTTTTACTTTGTCCCATATCCGCTCGTACAAGTTTAATTAATTTGAAGTATGTTTTAAATTGATTAATTGAGCCATTTGGCTTATTCAATTCTAAAGTCCATTTAGTAAACATTTTAAAAATTTCATCTGGAGCGTAAAGGAACATATCTTTTTTGATATCTAAAATTCGTTTTAACAAGTCTCTTTCTGTCATTTTTTTGCCTAATTTATCTGCGTTGGCAATATCGAAGAAAATATAAATTAGCTCAGAATATAACTTATATTTTTTTTCTGAAACAAGATTCTCTATATCCTTTATTTTCTCTTTTTGGTGTTGAATTTTCCATATAAGAAATGTACTCAATGTCCCGAGAATTAAAAGTGAAATTTCTTTATAAGGAACTTCGGTAATTAGAGTTTCGTTCATTTTTAGCAGATTTCTGAACTTGTTTATACCTGAAATAAACCTTCGTGTATAAACTCATAACAAGTTACATTAGCGAAAGTTTCTCCCATAATTTGTTAAAACCAAATATATTAAATTTTTCTTACTAAAATAAGAGAATACATTTTCAAACCATCAACTCAACTATATAAAAATGAAAAACCCCTCACGTCGAGGGGCCTTTCGGTGTCAAAAATCAATTATCAAAACCCTATTTAATAATGATTTTTTTGCTAATTGTTCCGGCATTCGTTTGCACACGAACAATGTAGGTGCCAGTACTTGCGTTGCTCACCGGTAACGAAATGTTGGTTTGGGTTTGGTTTTCAACATTCCAGGTGGCAAGGGTCTGACCCAGGATCGTAAAGAGGCTCACTGTTTCTACAGTGACATCGGTTAAATTGTTTTTTATCGTTAGTAGATGTTGGGCGTTGGTAAAAGCAACCGCAATTTCGTGATCCAGGTGGTGGTCACCTGCGGATAGCGTACCGTTGCTGAACGTTAGTTCAAAGCGGTTGTGGATTTCTCCCTGCGGTAATTCGATGGAAAAATGTTCGCTTTTAATCGAATGGTATAAACCGGTTGTTTTGTCGTGAATAAAAATTTCTGTTCCTTCATCCACATTTTCCGTTCCGTCTAAGGTAAACTGAACTGTTCCGGCTGCGTGTGTTTTTATACCCAGCGGGTAGGTTTTGGTCACATCAAAATAAGAAGCTCCCTGAATAATCAGCTTTACACCGTTATTTAAAAAGTACATGTCGTTTTCCTGGTTGTCAATATGAATAGCATCATATCCTAAATCGATATCTTCCGTGGCTAATTCATCCATGAACCCGATTAATAATTGTCTGTGGAAATTATTATACGAATTAAAACCGATTCTGATTTTCATGAATTCATCTTCCGTATAATCATCTTCCTGATTATTTTCTGTACCGTAAAACGTTTCGTCGGCACTGGTTGTCGGGTTTAAAGCTGACCTGAAAAGGATATTGGAATTGGTGTTGTTTTCTTTGACAAACAGGCGTTGACTGTTGTTAAATACAATATTTCCTCCGGTGTTATTACCGGTTACAAAGAAACCTTGTCCGACAGGGATGAATCTTCCGGGAATTCTGTTACTGGATCCCAGACCACTGATTTCTGCCGGAGAAACCGGAGCAGTTCCGCCCACTAAAGTGCGGGTAGCATAGCCGCCCTGATAGCCGGATAAATTATGGGTGCTATTGGTTGGAAAATGTTCCCAGAAGTACAATGTTCCGTTGATAGAGCCTAAATTCTGACTGATAAATTCGTTGGCATCTAACGCTGACGGGTATGGATTTCCGGATAAATTTAAATTATTAGCCGAAACATAGCTTGTAATTTCACCATTGTTTGGCTTGCCGATAAAGGTAAAGTTCTGTATCGGGTTAGCTGCACCGCTTCCTTTAAGCGTAAAGCCCTGACCTGCTAACAATGTCCCGTTTTGTCCCACCGTTGCCCAATTGGCATAAACCGGTGTCAGGTTCTGGAATTTATAAATCCAGTAACTGCTCAGGGTAATCGGACTGCTGGTCAGCGGATTGTTTGTGCCGCTTACCCACGCAATATTCATCGGGTTGGCAGGATTGGTACCGTCTTTCATTACTCCGGCTACCGTGTAGCCATGGTTAATGGTCGAATTGTTTATGCTGCTCACGGGGGATGACCAATAATTATAATTGAATTTATTGCTCTGCCCTTGCTGATCCCGTTCAATAGCTCCTGTACTTGTCGGGGCTAATTCGCTGTTTATGGTCTGAATGAGCTGGGAACGGTTTTCCAGATCAATTTTTCCGTCTAATTTCAGGTACCAGTCGTTTTGAAGTTTGGTATCATTGTTCATGGTAATTTTTATTCCGGGATCTACAATCATTCCCAGACCGGTAATATTTGACGTTTCTGTGATGTTATGCTTAACCTGAATAATGGAATAACTGAAATCCAGCACATCTGAACCTCTAACCTCATGTTCAGGATAATTAACTGCGGTGGCAAAATTGCCTGATTGTTTCGTTACAAAAGGCATTGGGGCCTGTTGCGGACGAATGTTTTTAAGGTTGTAGATTTTCATTCCGCTTCCGGTATCAAAACCGGGAGTGGTTAAATCATCCATAATATCATCTTTGTAAACATCCATCCGGTAGTATCGGATCAGGTTGGCAAAAGGCAATTCTTCGATGTTTTTAGGTATAATTGTACCTCTGACCTGGCCATTGTTGTTCTCAATTTCCTGATGTACCATTCTTTGCACCTGCTGAGCGGTTAAATTGATGTTGAAAATACGAACCTCATCTATTTTTCCTTTGAAGTAACTGTTGGCGGCATTTGCATTTTTACCTAAGGTTAACGGTGTTGAGTCGGTATTTATTGAGCTGTTTGTGGCATGACTAACAACATTATTACCGTTGACATATATTTTTAAATAGCCGTCACCCAGCGTTGCTGCAACATGATACCACCTTGATTCGGCAAGTGATGTATTATATGACACCGCAGTTCCGTTTAATACCACTTGCAGCCTTCGGTTGTTGTTTACGCGGATAAAGAACCTGTTTTGGCCTACCACTATTCCGGTTGAATTGTAGGGAGCTGTCAGGTTAATCCATGCCATGACCGATGCCTTCGATAGTCCGCCGAGTACGGCAGAACCTTGGGCATAATCGTTTCTGCCGTCAAATTCTAAAAACAATTTCCGGTTTAAATTTCTAGGAGAACCAAACAGAGCTGTATTTGTATCGAATGTGTCAAGAATACCATCCTTGTCGACATCGGCTGAGCCGTCAATTTTTCCGTCGTTGTTCGTATCCAGGTGGGCATATAACCCGGACTGGATGTCAAAAATGCCGTCAGCATCTGAGTCGAGCTGAAGGTAATCGCTCACTCCGTTTGAGTCAGTATCCTGAGCATACGCTTTTCCGGTTGTTCCGAATGATGGTGAATCATCAAATAAATCTAAAATCCCATCTCCGTCACTATCAGCTCCGTCACCCGTTCCGTCACCGTTGATATCACCGTCACCGTTAAATAATCCGGCTTCGTCCACATCAAAAAGAGAATCATTATCACTGTCCAGGTCAATATAATCAGGAACGGAATCTCCATCAGTATCCGGAATGGAATAATTATTGGCAGCCATCAGGTTTTCGATATAATCATTCAACCCGTTTTTATTGTCATCTTTCCACTGCAACGGATCGTTCATATCAAACGTTGATTTGTTATTGCTCATGAATTTGAATCCTGCTTCTTCAATATCCGGAATCCCGTCATTGTCAGAATCCAAATCCAGATAATCCGGAATCCCGTCTTTGTCCGTATCAACACAAGCCTGGTTGATGGTTATTTTTACATCATCAATAAAATTTCCGATCGACTGACTTCCCGAAGCGGTATAGCCTGCCTGAAACGCCAGAATAATCTGGGTTTGACCTTCGGGGATTGTGTATGTACCGGAATAAGTACCCCAGGCTGTATTTCCGTCTACCATAGTAGCTATGGGGGTTGAAGCTAATGCATTTGACAAAGTAGAGCCGAATTTTACAAAAGCCTGGTCAACGCCTGATCTTCCACGGTGTTTAATAGACCAGTTGATTGTTCCGCCTGCACCATTTAAACAGAAGGACTGGTACAGAATTCCGGGAACATTGGCATTCAGCTCAGCAAATTGATTACCGGAGGCCGCAGTAACGCCATTGAAACCGGAACTCCAGATTTCAATAAAATTTTCGGCACTGGTTTGCCAGCCGGGAACATTATTGGTAGGAAGGATTGAATAGCTTGAAGTGGCTATAGCAGGACTTTCAAAGTCTCCGTTGGTAAAAAAGTCGGTAAAACACGATTCACACTCAATGGAGTCTAAAATTCCGTCATTATCTGAATCCAGATCGGCATTGTCTTCCACTCCGTCTCCGTCAGTATCCACCATACCGGTTATTGTAATATTATCGATGTAATAAAACTCATTGGAATCAAGGTTAGTTGCTCTGACCCTGATTCTGATACTTGAATAATTGTTGGGAATATTAAAAAAGTAAGGGTTGTTGGGTTGACCTGGGCTGGTATCACCTACACCAAAAGCTAAATTTTTGCCACCGTTGCCATTGGCTCCGCTGACAAGTTTAATGGAAGTCGTGTAACTCGAACCATTGTTGTACGAGAAGTCGATAAATAAGTCTTCATTATCATCTACGCCGGTAGCGGCAAAAGCGATAGCTACCTGTGCGTTGGTATAGTTTGCCAGTGAAACATTCTCAAAAACAACATTACTGGAGTTATTTGACGAACCGGAAAATCGTAGTGACCTGTTCCCGCTCATCGATGTGGTATTTGAAACCGTTACATAAGAGGAGGAGGATACAGCATACGTCAGGTTGTCTGATGGACTTCCCTCGAATCCCTGGTTTTTAAGCTGAACCTGAGCAAAACTTAACATTGTAGAAAACAGGAATACAAGCAGACTTCCTTTTTTTACATTATTAAATTGAATAGTTTTCATAATACGGAATTTTGGTATTACTTTTTAATTGATTTTTTGACGCTTCAAAAGTAGTAATGTAAATTTTAATAATCGATGAAATGTATAAAATAATCGATGAAATGCATTAAATTATGTTTTTATAATATAAAAAACTTACAATTTAAAAATTTACTTTTAATTTGTATCAGTGTTTGGAATGGTGATAAAACCGGATGAAAGTGTAAGGATATAATATTTAAGATAGAGGAGAAATGTATACTTGTAATTGTTAAAAAGGGCAGAAGTTGATTTTTCAAATTCAAAGGCTTTGGATTTAAAGCCTTTTTAAGTTAACAAAAAAGAGCAACAGAAGAATCTGTTGCTCTTAATAATTTTGTAGCCGAACCCGAACAAATCCCGAAACATTTTTTAGAAGATTTAGAAAAAATATTGAATATTTTCAATAGGTGATCACTTTGGAATTGACTAGAGTAACAACTATAATTTTACTTATACCCAATAACTTCAAAGTAGAGCTCAGGCAAAATTATTTTGATTTCCTGCGAAGTTCCTTCTTTAAGCCAGTACAATATGAAATTCACATTCACACTTTTCAATTTATAGTGTTTTGACTCCATTTCCTCAATTTTCCTAATGAGTAGCTTTGAAAATTTCAACACAGATTGCCCATTTGAATTTAAGCATTCATCACCCTTAACTAGCAACGGCTCTCCGCACGTTAATTGAGAGACTAAATCCTGTTTGTTAATGAAATAGTCTAACCAGATATCTTTCAGGGTTGCATGTATGGCAATTTTATCAGGTGTGGTGTAAATTTCAAAATCGTCGATTTGTTCAAGATTTTCCGTGGCTAAATGATTGAGATAGTTTGCATTTAGGTGTACATTTAGATTCTGTTTTGCCCTTGTCATTGCTACATACAATTGTCGCTTAGCTTCATCTGTAGCTATATTAAAATTCTCAAGCAAAAGGAATACATTATCAAATTCTTTACCCTTAGCTTTATGAATAGTGGACACAAAAATTGTTTCGCCATTTTCATTATAAAAATCCTCCAGTTTAGATTCCCGGATCAAAACTTCTAAATCAGATTTATACTTTTTGTAAGGATTAGTGGTTTCAAAAACTTTGATAATGTTCAGACATATCTCTAATTTATTGCTATTACGGAAGGTGTTGATCAGTTCTCTTTTAGCATTGTCCCAAACCTCATCACTGATGGTGTAAATATCTGCTCCCAAATTTACTTTATCCAGTAAAAACCGGACTTCAACAAGATTATACAAACTAAAACCTTCATTAGATTGTATCAGTTTTGCCTTAATGCCATTCTTTAAAAGCAGTCCGGCAACTTTGATAGCCTCCTCGTTCGTTTTTGTGAGCACACACGTAGTTCCGGAAAGATCTGTATTAGTTATATCCATTACAAGAGGCGTAATCAGATTATTGCTTTGATACCTAAAAACCTTGATTTTTCCATTATCAGTTTGATTGGCAACAATCGGTGTTTCTTTTAGGCGGTGTTGAATTTGTCGGACAAATTGATTTGAGAATGTAACCAGATTGCTTTTACTACGATAATTTTCAACCAATTCGTGTTTTACGGCCTTGTTGTCATAAATGAACTGTTCCAAATATTTAGAGCTCGCTCCCCTAAATTCATAAATATTTTGGTCATCATCTCCCACGGCAATAACCCTCATTTCTTCATTCTGCTCCATCAATGCGTTAATAAGAGCAAACTCGTCTGCATTCATATCTTGGGCTTCGTCAATAACTAAAACGGTCTTTGTGATTTTACTGGCCTCAACATCGCCATTTTTAATTCTTTCAACCGTAGTGTTTAAAATATCCGACGATTTTTCTAAACTGCCAACTTTACCCAAAAGATCAAAACAATAGGAATGGAATGTTTTAATCTCAATAAAGTTTGCGGCATTGCCAATCAGCTTTAGTAAACGCTTTTTAAATTCGGTAGCTGCAGCCCTTGAGAAGGTCAGCATCAATAGTTGCTCATGTTTAACATCCTCCATCAACAGCAGCGAAGCCAGTTTATGGACCAAGACCTTTGTTTTTCCACTGCCTGGACCTGCAGCAACAACTATATGCTGTGTTTCGTTATCATTAATAATTTTCAATTGTGTAGGCGAAAGTTCTCCAAACAGCTGTCTGAATTTTGCCGGTGTAATATTTCGCTTAATTTCATTTTGCCTGCTGCCTTTAAAATATTTGTTTAAGAACGAACTATAATTCAGCTGGAAATAATCTTCCACAAACTGAAGTGCATTCCTGTAATCGGCAATCATTCTTTGGGCATATTCCCCCACAATGTGGATTTGCTGGACTTTACTTTCGTAAAACTGGCTGAGCTTTTGATAATCGTCTTTAGTGTACTGCTTTTTATTATTTTGTTCGGTTCGCTCAATGGTTAAGCGATTATACACGACAAGAAAACCGCCTTCTATCTTTATTGCCTCAATTCGTGAAAGATAGAACAACGTATCTTCAATATCATCAATGCTTATTTCTTTTTTAAAAAGGCTGAATCTATTATCATAAGCAGCCTTTAGCTCATGTACTGAAAACTCCACCAAAATCTCATCTTTATCTTCCTGATCTTTTATGGCTTCAGTGATGGTTTTATCATAAAAGAATTCCACGATAAATGTTGCAAGCTCATGGCGTTTTTCAAGCTTATCTTTTAGTTGTTCTTTACTTTGAAGGCAGAGTATAGCAATGTAGTTTTTGGAATAATCTACATTTTTCCTTTTAATCCAGTTCTTAATAGACCAAAAGTTAAGTATCGTTTTAAGTCTGTTGGTGTTTACACCTTCGCAGCCATTTTTTTCAGCTTCCTCATTTAATTCTTTCAGATGAAAAACACTTTCTTCTTCTTTGAAAACCGGCAGTAAAAAGTTTTCAATTTTACTGTATGCTTCTACTATGGCAAGTGAACGATTTTTATTGTCTGTTTTTTTTATAAATGCAGTCAGATCCTTTGCATCTGCTAGAATATTCTCCTCCCGTAGCAAGTTTATCACATTGATGATCTCTTCTTTTACAATGCCCAAATGATCGCTAATATAGTCTACCCTCGATTCGGCAGTTTCGTTGCTGTTCTGCTTTCTGCTTTTACTTGAAAAGAGTTTCTTTATAATTCGTACCCCTTGTTCTTTTTGCTTTTCTTCAAACTTTTCGGAAGTACTTATCTTATCAATAGCTTCCTGGGCATTTTTAGATAAAATACTGTTAGCAAATACCCTCGGCATGTTCTGCCCACGTTTAAGATATCCGGCATCTTCAAGAGCGGCAATAGCAGTAGTTACTCGTGTTTCTATTTCTACCACATTATCATCCCAACCTGCCTTGCGGGCAATCTCTAATGCTGAATTAGATACTTTAGAACGGAATCTTGTAATATCCTTTATCGCTTTCCATACCTGCTGGATTTCTTTTATCGAAAGCTTGGTCTGGTTCAGCAGGATAAAGTGCTTACTGAGGTCTTCTTCATTAAATAGTACAAAACAATCAGCTGAAATATTTTCATCCCTGCCTGCACGCCCTGCTTCCTGAACATAGTTTTCAAGTGAATCTGAGATTTCGTAATGAATGACCAAGCCTACATCTTTCTTGTCAACCCCCATACCAAAGGCAGAGGTCGCCACCATAATTTGTGTTTCACCATTTAAAAAGGCATCCTGGTTTTCGGTCTTTTCCTGTTTCTCCATTTTTCCATGGTAGGGCTTTGCACTAAAACCGTCATTAGCTAACCTTTCAGCGAGCAAATAAGCTTTTCGGGTTCGGGACACGTAAATAATAGTAGGACAGTTTTTCTCTTCAATTAAATCCCGGGCAGTCAAATATTTTTCTTCCTCATTTTGCTTTTCAAACACCTTGTACTGAAGGTTAGTCCTCGATGCTTTTGACGTGAAAACTTCAAGGTCCAGCGATAACTTTTCGCTAAAATAATCCCGTATGTCCTCAATGACCTTCTGTTTGGCCGTTGCGGTAAAGCAGGACACCGGTATACCATCCTCGAGGTTTTTCTTTTCCTGAATTAATTTTATAAAATCGCCAATGTATAGATAATCCACCCTGAAGTCTTGTCCCCATGAGGAAAAACAGTGTGCTTCATCAATGACAAAACGTGCCACTTTCCTCCCTAAAATTAGCTTTTCGATAGTCTTTGACCGCAGTGATTCAGGAGATATGTATAAAATAGAAGCAGAACCATCTTCAATCCGTTCAAACGATTTGGCTCTTTCAATAGGATCTAATAAGCCGTTAATGGTAACGGCTTCGGTTATGCCATTCTTTTCGAGGTTGTCAACCTGATCTTTCATTAGAGATTGAAGCGGAGAAATTACGATGGTCAATCCTTTTGAATTTTCGGCACTCATGAGTGCCGGAACCTGAAATGTAATTGATTTTCCTCCACCTGTTGGAAAAACAGCCAGTACCGACTTGTTATTCACGGCTGCCTTAACGGCTTTTTCCTGGAGCGGCTCGCCACCATATGTCCGGTATGAATCAAAACCAAAGAATCTTTTTAATCCTTTGTAAATGTCAAGGGCGTTATTACAGTAATTACAACCGGTTATACAAGGTTTACTCCGTAAGAATCGCATGATACGCTCTACCTCGGGAAAGTTCTTTAACACCCATGGAGGTGTAATGGAGTGCACTGTTTTATGGGTTATAAATGAATTGATCAATGCCAGACAATACGCCAGTTCAATAGGATGTTCAGCTATTATTTGGGTTAGATTTGCGTCTTCACAAATTTCGTTACGGAATTTTAATCTAATCAGTGCTTCTGCATCAGGATTTATACTCCTGTAATTTATAAACTTAAAAAATGCACTAAACTCCTTTGTAGAATTTAAGAGAAGGTAGAAGATTTCTTTAAGGGTTTCATCTGCTTGCTGAAAAGCGGCAACCTCACTATAGAATAAATCCCGTGCCTTAATGGCATCGTTTAACGGGTTGTTTGTGTCTTCCGTCTGAAGTTTGTCGTCCTTTAATAACGCATGGTAGGGCTTTGTTGGAAATAGTAGGGGAGATAGGTGCAGCGTATCAATTATGTTTGAAGGGTTAACACCAGCATCGTAAATTGCTTTACCTATATATTTTATATCGTGATTTAATATGTTATGCCCGCAAACATAATCATCGCCTTTTAGGAATTGAATAAAATCCCCTAAAGATGTTTTATGGAATTGACTACCGTTTTGTTTAATTGCACCTATATCAAGTATTTTACCTTTGTTTGGTTCAATTTCAGTGTCAATAAATGTAATTAAACGGGCATTATTTTGTTCATCTATTAGCATTAAACTCAATAAAATTGCGGTTCAGTTTATCTATCGTGCTATAAATTCACAAATATTTAATAGCGAGTAGGATAGGATGCTAATTTAACATTTAATTCGTAAAATTAAAGATTTGCATATAACAACCTTTAAATTACCTCAAATGCTTCCACTGAGTTTCCTTATCCCATCTTCCGGGGCGTGAAGTAAATAGTGATGGTTTGAACCAAATTTTATTGATTCTATTCAATAACTTATTAGATTTTAATAATCCTCCTGTGTGCTCCGGTTCAGTTGCAATTGTTATTCCTTGTAATCTTTCAAATATCCATTGCATTAAAGGATTATTATAGTTGAGCATTTCTTTAATAGTTTTCTGTGAAAGATAGGTGTATTTATCTCTTCCTCCTCCAATCTGTAGAGGATTGTTCAAAGTGAAAAAATCTAAATCAATATCGAAGTAAACATTATTTACTTTACAAGATAAAAGATATTGTTCTAAATCTTGGTATTCTTTAAATTTCTTTATTATGTGGATGTTGCCATATCTATCAATGAATTCTCTATCTTCCCAATCTCTGTCAAATTTTCCTTGACGACAATGCACATAAATATCTCCGATGATATTTAAGTAGGCAGCTGACATTATATGTGTGTCATTAATATTGCTCAAATTAGCCCAGGAATATAAAGCAACATCCTTATTATTACTTAAATCTAGTTCTTTTAACCATTCTTTTTCTCCATCGGTAGGATAAACCAAATCTTGATGCCAATCTAATGTAACCAAACTTGGAGGACAATATATACTATCCTCTTTTATTAATTTTTGTGTCCATTTATTCCAAAAGAAAAAAGCATATCTGTGGTCATTAAAAATAGAAATTTCAATGCTTTTCCTGTCTCCATAGTATGGATGAGAAAGCAATTGGCTTAATGAACCGGGAGGTGTAACATATTCGGCGTTGTGGAAGTGAAGTAGCATAATGAATTATTTATTAGGCATTATTTATCCTGTTAAACTCTCTTAGATATGGCAACCGAATAAAGTTCTTATTATAAAATAAATTGTTAGAGATTAGATTGTAATAATCGTCAAAATCAAGACCCAAGTTTTGGATAATATCAAACTGTTGATTAACAAAAATTCTTGACTCATTTCCTAATAAAGTTGCTTTATGAGCCTCAGCGACATTAAATAATCTCTTCCAATTTTCTATTTCTTCATCGTAATTAAGCAATGAGTAATCAATTATTATATCATCTTTTGTTAAATTTGATAGATCATCATTTGTAATAGATACCGATACTTCAATCATTTCATAATCGGTTGAATAAGGATAAAAAGCTCTAAACCTTTTTATGTTCTGAATTTTTCTTCCTTTTCTTGTTTTCACTTTAATGGAAAATAAAGTATCCTTTTGAGTTTTATATTTTGAATTACATATGTCACAGATGGGAACTAGATTTTTAAAGTTAATTGAAGAAAACGGATAGTGGTTAATCGGAAAATAATGATCTAATGCCCCTACTGGAGTTTGATGTTTACTCAACATTGTTCCAACACCACAACAGCTACAAACTGTTTCTTCTCCAATAATCTCTTTATAAAAGTCTCCTTTTCTACCATAAACAGAATAAAATGGTTGACGGTCAATAATATATTTATATAGTCGTCCACAAATTTTTTGAATTTCTATTGAGAGTTGTGTGTCTATTTTGTTTATTTCACGATATGTAACTGGTACTAATTCACCATTACAAAGTTTTTCAATTTTATTATTATGATGCACTGCTCTTCGCAACAATTTTAATTGTTCGCTATTTAATCCTTTACATATATCAAAAGCATCATTCACAGAGCTAAGATACTCATTTCCAAAACTCGAAATAATACTACTATACTTTCCAATTACTAATGTCGTTGAAAAAGATAGATTATTTTTTAGTACTGTATTGTTGAAGATAACATCGAGGAAAAGATAGTTTACAAATGATTGTCCCCTAGAAACAATATGATATTTATATGTCAAAGGTCTAAGCATATTCTAAGGTTTATATTTATTTTTCATTCGATTAATAAAAAGTAACTTTTCCACAGAATCTCCAATTTTCGAGTTTAATATTTGTAGTGCTTCATTATAACTTTTCTCCTCAAAGAATTTTTCAAACTTTTGTATTTCATCATTTGAATAATTACCAATGGTTTGATTACTGTTGAATATTTTAGAGGTTATTACTCCTATTGAAGTCCCAAACGTATTAAAATCAGGAATCTTTGGCTGTTCTCCTTTTGTGAAAACAATCACTTTATCAGGAAAACAATCGGAAATAATAAATGGAGAATGCGATGTTAGGATAATATCCTTCAAAAGGAAATTATCATTTCCTGCTTGCAAAGTTTTTCTCAATATATCTATAAATTTAGATCTCCATTCCGGATTAAAATGAGTTTCTGGTTCATCCAAAAGCAATAATGTTCTTTTCTTTTGAAGCATTAAACATATACCTAAAGTATGTAGAAATTGTTGCTCGCCGTCAGACAGTTCTCGTAACAATAAGCTTTCAGTCTTTTCTTTATCTTTCTTTTTTATCTTATAGTT
Source organism: Bacteroidota bacterium (assembly GCA_023434025.1). Taxonomy (GTDB): domain Bacteria; phylum Bacteroidota; class Bacteroidia; order Flavobacteriales; family Flavobacteriaceae; genus Flavobacterium. Next base: position 307,917 of record JAEYTL010000008.1, on the reverse strand, counting down.
TGTAAAATAAAAAAAATGTGAATATTCAGGTCTTTTATAATCTGTGTAAAACCCTTTAGAATTATACACCTCATCTTTATATTCGTTTTCTTCCACTCTTCCATTCAAAGCGTGGAGAATTTGAAAAATGCTAAAAAATTTGTAGGCATCATTATCGAATTTCTTTCTAATCAAGTCAATTGTACTTTTATCGACCAAAAAATCTAATGAAAAATAATCACCTTTTTCATAGCTACTCGTAGCACACTCTCGTAAACTATCTATTGACACTTTTAGATTATCTACAATTCTTCCGATATATGATTTACTGTTTTTCTCCTTTTCACTTTCACTAAGGTTTATAACTGTTTTCATTTCGATTAACTCGTCTTCCTTGTAGTCACCTATTAATTTTTGCCAGTTATTATGAATATTTATAGAAAATTGCTCTATTCCAGAAACTTTAATTTCTTCCTCCAATATTGAAAGAACACTTTTTCCTTCTTGGTCATAAAAATCAAAAAATAGAAGAATAGTAAGTAGAACAGCTTGACTCATTTCATAATCAATATATAATAAACTACTCTTTGGTTTTTTAAATTCGATATCACCTCTTGCCAAGTCTTTAATATATTGGTCATATTGAAATAGTTTCATTTTGACATAAGGTAAACTTATCGTTTCATTTTCACCAGAAGAATACGCGACAACTAAGTCAGGCATATATGAACTACCAAAGGACTTTGAAATTTCTACAAAATCATCTCCATTAATTGATATTTGTGGAATTGTACTTTTTTCTTTCTTTATTATGATATGATTTAGAGAATCAATCTCTTTACTTTCTGTATCAGAGGTAATAAAATATTCCAATTCAAATACATCTGGCTTACTTTCTTCAGGGTTATAAGCAAATAAAGGGTAGTCATTTATAATGCATTCCAGATGATAAAAAATATTAGACAGAGCTTCCAATACATTAGACTTTCCACTACCGTTTAACCCCGCAAAGCAGAAAGGATGAAAGTTTGATAGGCTTTCATTTATTTCAGAATCTCTAAAATTCAATTCAAAGTTTTCCTTTAAACTTCGAAATGACTCTTCTATTTTTAGTTTAATTAGTTTCATTTACAACTAAGCCAATTTTATCATCAATAATTTTCTGTTCTATTTCCTTAATATTAATTAATTCGAATAATATTCCTTTCGCATAACCATAGTCATCAGTATTATCAAACTTATTTTCATTAAATAGATTTAGTAAATACCTTAATCTCTGTTTGTTACCTTTAAGTTCTGCAATTGTAAACCTCTTCATTAATTCTCTAAAAATAGGCTCTTCGTCTATTTCAGCTTTATCTTTAAATGTGTTCTGTAATTGAGCTTCAAACAATTTTGTTAAAATGTCAATAGAAATTTCTAATTTATTTTTTTGTTCAATCCAAATAGAAAACCAGTTATAGAAATCTTTAATCAACTCTTTTCCCTTTTTGTTAGCCGGATAAATAATTTCAATATTTTTGATAAACGTCGCATTTAAATTCTTTTGTCTAGCTCCCTTTCGCTTCGACAAATAGTACTTTTTGGACAAGAATAAAGTATAATAGACAAATAGAGTGTAATAATCTTCATGTAACTTTGAGTATATTATCGCTTGATTACAAGAAGATTCCTCTTTTACTATACTTAATTTAAATGCAGCTGTATCATACATTCCTATTAATAAACTGTTTGAAAGGATCTTTTTGGCATTTGAGTTTTTAATCCCAAGATCTGAAATTTTCTTCTTGCTTTCTGATATGTAAATATCTCCTAGCTCCCCAGAAGTATACCAAGAGGTATTCCCTCTATAGTATTCTTCTATGCTTGTATCAGGAGTGCCACCCGATTTCCAATCACCTAAATCGGATAATTTCTTCTTCCCCCAATCCATTGGATTTTCAATAGGATTTCCAAATGTTTTAATATAAATTGACTTAATTAATTCATCTAGTATTCCAATACTATTTGACCGATTGTCAATGAGTTTCTGAATTGTATCCAGCTGAGTAACTATTAAGTGTTGAATATCTAAATCTGGAATAAAAATCTCCTCTTCTAGATAACGATCAAGTTTAAGGTTAAACAATCCAGTAGTTTGGTTCTGATATTTTAAAACGGTACCTTTATTATATAAATATTTTAGAAAGTAAAGCACATATTTAGGAAGAGCTTTTGACTTATTTACTCGTAGTACTTGAGTGAAATTATTACATAAATAAGTCTTACTATCTGGTGAAATAAAATAAACTACTCTTCCAACAGGGGATCCAATTCCACCTCCGGATTTTTCAATAATTATATCTTCATCAAGTAACTTTTTCTTCTCTATCTTTTCTTCATCAATCCTTTTGACTACCCCACCATTTTTTTGCGTAATTTTTTTAGTAATTAATCGATATTCTATATTAGAATAATCAATTCTGCCGTCCTTAGTAAAATTGGTAGTTCTAATAATTGGCACACCTTTACCTTCAATAACTTCATCACCCCATTCCCCAGAGATGATATCAGTCAATACATCTTTGAGCTTAGTTTTCATCGAAAGACTTTTGCAAGGTTAATAGATTAGTATTTATTTCCTCCTCCAGTTCTAATAACTTGTCAATTAATTTGTGAGGGGGTTCATAGTCCTGTTCCACAAAAATATATTCCTTATACAAATTATAATTTAGTTCCAATCCATTTTCTTCTATTTCCTTGATTGGTACGTAAAAGTGCTTTTGCTTCCTGTCTTTTTGAAGAGTATTTCTATTATCTCGCTGATCAAACTGCTTGATGACTTCAGGTAACGGAAATTCATTACGTATTTTTTTTCTGCTATTGTCTAAAGTATAACCATCAGAATCCATTCCATAAAACCAAACTTTTTTAGTATTAAACTTATTGCTCTTAAATTCTTTCTTGGTAAATAACAATATAGAGGTCTTTACAGCTGTATATGGATTAAATACACCGCTTGGAAGTGATATTACAGCCTCTAACTCACAATCTTTTAAAAGAATTTCTCTAGTGGTTTTGTAAGCATTTCCAGAATTAAATAACACACCTTCAGGAACAATAACAGCAGCTTTGCCGTTCTTTTTGAGCATATAAACGATTCTTTCTAAAAAGAGTAATTCTGTTTGCAGAGATTGAGCCTTTTTAGCATTTTCTTTAATTACATAAACACGATTCAAGTTTTTACTAATAACCTTGCTATTCACTTTGGCGGCAAAAGGTGGATTTGCCAAGATAAAGTTGTATTCTTCTTTACCCCAAAACGTGTAGTCAGCTTTTGGTATCTTTTTAGAATTAGTGATTTTTAATTCTGCTTTAATTTTTCCATCAATCAAATTCTCAATGTTTATTTCGGCTAAGTGTTTCTTCTCAAAATATTCTTCATATTCATTTGAAAGTGTATTTAGATGAGAAATATGAGGTTTCTCAATTCCGTGCATCATCATATTCATCATACCGATACGTACCATAGTCGCATCAATATCAAACCCATAAAAAGTGCTTTCCTTTAGCTTTGATTCTTGTTTTTCGGAAAGATTATCTCCATCTAAGCCCATTGGAAGTTTGTTCTCTTCGTCATCTTCAACATTGGAAGAATTCTCTTTGAGAATATATTGATATGCACCTACTAGAAAACCAGAACTACCACTAGTTACATCGCAAATTTTAGAGTCGGGTTCTATAATGTTAGGTTTAACCAATTCCGCCATCATTTGAATGATATGTCTTGGAGTTCGAAATTGTCCATTTTTCCCCGCTTCATTGGTTGCTTTTAGCAGGTATTCATAAACATCACCTTGTATGTCTTGAAAATGTTGTTTTTTTTCTTCCTCTTTCTCTATAAGCTCAAAAATATCATCAACTATTCCAACAACATCCTCTAACAATGACGGGGTAGAAATTCCAAATTTTGCTTTTTTCATCTCTACAGCAAAGGGTTCATCTTCTTTGCTTAAATCATTCTGTATATAGAAAAAAACTTCTTCTACTCGTTGCTTCAAAGCATCATCTTGTAAATCGTGATAATTACTCCATTTTAATTTTTCGTCTACAGTTGGATGAAATTTTTCCAACCGCTTCATAAAAAGCAAATAAGAAATATTTTCAATTGCAGTTATTGGATTTGATAAGCCTCCTCCCCAAAGTCTATCCCATAGTAACTGTACTTTATTTTTTAAATCGTTTGATAACATAATCTTATTTTATATACTCTTATACCAATAGAAAAACGCTTCCGGATTGGTCTTTTTTAATTTGTTTAATTTATTGTAGGTTGGATTTTCAATCAGCCAATCTTTAATTTCCAGCGGATTTTTAAACCGTTCAATTTCCTGATTTCCTTTATTCAGCAATGAAGTCAGATAGGCAACTTTAGATGATGCTGTTATAGCTTCTTCTATTGAAAAGCGGTCGATAATGAAATTTGTAAAATTTTTAATGCCCAATTGCAGGTGTTTGAACTCGTCAGATTTTGTATCTCTTTCTGCCAATGTGTAACAGGCCTGCCAAGTGTCTTTAAGCACCTCATCAGCATCCCTATTTAATTTTCGATAGCCGATTTCTTCCTGTACTACTCTCGAATAACTTTCTTTTACTACGTTGAGGTCAGTTATTTTGTCAAATAAAAAACCAATATCATACAACTGTTTAATGATTTCGACAGGACGATTTTTTGAATACAATACACCTGTAGTTTTCGGTGCAAAAGCTGTTAGCTTATCACCCAAAATAGCCTCAAACGTTGGCAATATCACTATCGTATCCTTGCCCGAAGTGGCTAACCAACTATGATTTATTGGATATTCTTTTGTTTCAGGATAAGGATTGGGGGTATATAGCAAATCCAATAATATCGGTTCTTCGTGACCATCCACGACACTTTTATAAAACATCTTGAAATGTCCGATTGGAGCATCAGGCGAATGCTTTCGGTCGTTGTCATCTTCCCAACGGATAAACATTTCTAACTGGCTAATCGTCTCTAAAATCTTCTTGATTTTACCTTCCGGTTCTTCTGTAATGATGTCAATATCTATCGAAAACCGCTTCGGTGTTTCCGTTGCTAAAAGCAAGGCTGTACCACCTTTAAATACAAAGTTCAGATTATTCAATTGCAGTTGCTCTAAAAGTGTCAAAGCGTATATTACCTTTTCAATCAGCTTAGGATCAATACGTTTTCCCAACTTATTTCGTAAGTCAGTAATCCATTCAATTGTATAGGATTTTGTGTCTATCATAAATTATACTATTGGCACAAATAAAATTATTTTGCCGAACTTATATTTATCAGTCTTTCTATTTCTTCTTCTCTGTTTCTTCGGACGGCATATCTACGCATCTTTAATTGGTTTAAAGTATAGTTCTGCATTACACTCCGCATAATAAACTCCCTTTCATTTTGCTGTGCCGAAAAAAGAGCTGTATCAATCAACATATCCACCAATAACTTTTCCAATGCAGGGATATTAATTTTATCTTTTTCTATCAAGGGAGACTCTGAAACCATATTCTTTACAATAAGTACTTCATCCTGATGATGAATGTAACGGTCAAATAGTTCCTCATCAGGATTAAAGAAAATATTTTTATTGCTTTCTGTCAGAAAAGTAAATACAGATTCAGACGCATCTTTTTCTACTTCTATAACCACATAATGTTTAAATGGCTGGTGACGCATAAAATCATTCAGCCAAACCGTATCCCAAATACAAAAAGTGATATAAGGAAATTCACGCTTTACCTTATTAAATAGTCTTTTTAAACTATTTGAAATACTGGGCTGGAAAGGGATGTGACTATCCATCTCATAAATCCCTCTGGAAGGAGCATTGATAATTCCCTCTTTTTTTAGTTTGGACAGATACATATTGATTGTGTTATCAGACCAGGATGGAAAATCCTTTTTAATTGACCCGACAAGCTTCTGCTTGGAAAGCCTTACACTTTCCTTAAAATAACGACGGATATGTTTTTCTAACGTTTCTGTCAAAATCGTTTTTTATGGTAAATGTAGCACTAATTTATATAAGTTCGGCATAAAAAGTGTATTTTGTCAAAGTTATATTTCAATTAAGCTTTGTTGTTCAACTTTTTAAGTCTGTCTTTTGCTGTATTAACATCTAAAATAAGATGTTATGAAAAAGGGTAAAACACCGGAACAGAACCATGAAGCTATTGACAAGCTTTATGAAACTCGGAAAAAACGCTTTTCTGTCTGGTTTGTGCCAATAATAAAACCCTGGTGCCAAGGAAATTAAGGTTGATGTTTGACGGGAAAAATTATCGAACCGCCCAAATGAGCGTAATCGCAAACTATATCGTTCAGATAAACAACGGATTAATCCAAAATAAGAACAGGACAAACAAAAATAAATTTCATTTGTCCTGTTTAGTAGCGAAGACGGGAGTTGAACCCGTGACCTTTGGGTTATGAATCCAACGCTCTAACCAACTGAGCTACCTCGCCAATTTTAGTTTATAACCACTTCGGTAATGCGGGTGCAAATATATGAATAATACTAAACCTTCCAAATATAAAATGATAAAATATTTTTATTTTAAAAAACGCTTTTTTTTTGAAGTAATATTCAATATATTGCCCAAAAAATAACAAGAATGGATACAAAAATACGATACGAAATAGAGTTTCCGCTAAACTCCTCTCCGCAATTACTTTATCAGTATATCTCAACACCATCCGGTTTGTCTGAATGGTTTGCTGATAATGTGAACTCCAGGGGTGAATTTTTTACATTCATTTGGGATGATACTAAAGAAAAAGCCCGTTTAGCTTCAAAAAAGACAAATGAGCGGATAAAATTCAAATGGTTGGATGAATCTGATAAAGACACCGATTATTTTTTTGAGCTTAAAATAATGGAAGATGAGATTACTAAAGATGTTTCGTTAGTAGTAGTAGATTTTGCTTATGAAGACGAAGTCAGCGAGTCAAAATTACTTTGGGAAAACCAAATTGCTGATTTAAAACATGTTATCGGTTCGGTGTAATTCACCGGAATAAACGTATATTTGCCCTGTAAAATCAGGGCTTTTTTTATGATTAATCTGAACGGAAATTTGACAGACAAAGAGGTTGTTCTAACGGATAACAGGGCTTTTTTATATGGCGATGCGGTATTTGAAACACTGAAGGTTGCAGACGGAAGAGTGCTGTTTATGGAAGATCATTATTTTCGTTTAATGGCTTCTATGCGGATTATCCGGATGCAGATTCCTATGGGGTTTACACTGGAAAACCTGGAACAGCAGGTATTAGATTTGGCCGAAAAGAATAACTGCTCTGCTTCTTGCCGTGTCCGTTTTACTGTTTTTCGAAATGCCGGAGGATTGTATCTGCCAGCCGATAGAAATGTATCTTATTTGATTTCGGTTAAACCGTTAGAGCACAAAGCTTACATTTTGAATGAAAGTGTTTATGAAGTAGAATTGTATAAAGACTTTTGTGTGACCAAACAATTGCTTTCCACAATCAAATCAACCAACCGGTTAATCAATACCTTAGGCAGTATTTTTGCTGACGAAAACGGTTATCAGAACTGTCTCTTACTTAACGAAGAAAAAAGTGTGGTTGAAACCTTGACCGGCAACTTGTTTATGGTCAGCGGTAACCGTTTAATTACACCACCGTTATCAGCGGGATGCCTGAACGGAATCATGCGTAAACAAATTTTAGCTGTTGCGAGAAAAACAGAAGGATTAGAAGTGTCGGAAGAACCTGTTTCTCCTTTTGATCTGCAAAAGGCCGATGAACTTTTTACGTCTAATATTGTACAGGGAATTCAGCCTATAACCCAATACCGTAAAAAACAATTTGCGGTAAACTGGTCAAGGATTTTACTCGAAAAAATTAATCAATTGGCCGGGTTAAACTAATTAAGCATCGGATTTTCAGGGGCATTTGACCAGATCAGGTATTCGCCACCCAACTCCATAATCTGCTCTTTCCAGAAATCAGCAGATGATTTTTTCAGGATTTTTTGTTTATAACTGTTTTCAATTAAAATCCATGAATTGGCATGCATTTCGTTTTCCAGTTGGTTGGCATCCCAACCGGTGTACCCTAAAAAAAAGCGGATATTATCTTTGTTGATTTTGCCATTGTTTATTAAATCCCGGGTTTTATCAAAATCACCCCCCCAATAAATACCGTTTGAAATTTCGATGCTGTTGGGAATTAAATCCGGAATACTGTGAATAAAGTATAAATTATCCTGTTCAACCGGACCGCCGTTATAAATGGTAAAAGACGATTCGATTTCCGGAACCAAGTCCATCAAGGTATATTCAAGCGGTTTGTTAAGAATAAACCCAACGGAACCTTCACTATTGTGATCAGCCAATAAAATGACAGATCTGTTAAAGGACAAATCACCCAAAATCGAAGGCTCTGCAATGAGTAAATGCCCCTTTTTTAATTTTTCTGAAATCATATCCCTGCAATTTTCTGTTAAATTTAACAATTTTATTTGCAATGAACCAAATATTTTGCCGAAAACTATAAAAAAAAGCCTTCCGAAATGGAAGGCTTTTCTTTATATCAAATCAATTAGACTAGTTTACAGTACCTTCTAATTCAGCACCAGCTTTGAATTTAACAACATTCTTAGCTGCAATTTTGATCGTTTTTCCAGTTTGTGGATTTCTACCGTCTCTTGCAGCTCTTTTTGATACTGACCATGATCCGAAACCTACTAAAGAAACTCTTCCTCCTTTTTTCAAAGTTTTACCTACGTTTCCTAAAAATGATTCTAAAGCTAATTTAGCAGCTGCTTTAGTGATACCTGCATCTGCAGCAATAGCATCGATTAATTCTGATTTGTTCATAATAATAGTTATTAATTGTTGGTTAAACATAAAGTTAATTAAAACAAATTTAATAGGATTTCCTTATTGTACAAGTGTTTTCGTGAGTTTTCGTTCTTTTTGTTGATAACTTGGGTTGTATTGTTGATAAAGGGGTGCCGTTCGTCGGATATTTACTCTTTTTTGAGTATTTTCAAGACTTAGAGAGCCCTTGTGGCAACAGAAAACTTTATGCCGTTAAGCAATTCCTGAACTTCCATTTTCTTTTTTCCGGGAAACTGTAAACGGACGGGATATATAAAACCATCGTTGACGGCGATTTTCATTTCTTTTTTAGCGGTGATAACTTTTCCGGCGGTAAACGTGTGTTTTTCTTGTTTAAAAGTGGCTTCATAGATTTTTACATTCCATTCCTGTTCTTCATCCTGTAGCAGACACCAGGCGACCGGATACGGATTTAACCCTCTGATTAAGTTGTAAATTTCCCGGCCAGATTTTGTCCAATCAATTTTACAATTATCCCGATTAAGTTTATAAGCTGTTTTGATGTCAGGAGAATCGGTTTGTAGAGTTGTCTGAACTGTTCCGCTTTCAATTAAACGAAGTGTTTCAATAACTGTCTTGCTGCCCAGCATCATTAACCGGTCGTGCAATTGACCAACATTTTCGTCCGGTTCAATAGCGGTTTCAGCTGAAAGGATTAGAGCACCGGTATCAATCTTGTCGTCAATAAAAAAAGTGGTTACCCCTGTTTTGGTTTCTCCGTTAATGATGGCCCAGTGGATGGGGGCGGCTCCTCTGTAATTTGGAAGAAGCGAAGCATGCAGGTTAAAAGTACCGAGTTTTGGCATTTTCCAAACCACTTCCGGTAACATCCTGAAGGCAACAACAACCTGACAGTTGGCATGGAGGTCTTTTAATTCGTTTAAAAAAGTTTCATCTTTTAAATTGGTCGGCTGAAGTATCTTCAGTCCTTTTTGAAGAGCAAATTCTTTAACGGCAGAGGTGTTTAGTTTTTGTCCTCTTCCCGCCGGTTTATCTGGGGCAGTGATTACAGCAACTACCTCATAGTGGTGTTGCAAAATCGCCTCTAAAATCCCAACGGCAAAATCGGGTGTTCCCATAAAAACAATACGTAATTTTTCCATAGTTAAGCTTTAGTGTATTTATTATCGGGAAGAACTTTAATTTTTTCTTCATCCAACAGTTCCTGCAGGGCAAAGATAAGCCCCTGTTCTTTACAGTCAATTATTTTCTCCAACTCGCGGGAAGAATAAGCTTTTTCTGAAAGTAAATTCAGAATCAATGAACCGATTTGATTTGAATCGGCTATTTTTTCTTTCTTGGCAATGCAGTAGGAACAAATCCCGCAGTTGTGGGTGTTTTTCTCGCCAAAATAGGTCAAAATAAACCTGCTTTTACAAATTTCGTTTTGGGTAACATAGTGGAAAACTTCTTCCAGTTGTTCTCTTTTTAAATTGTTTTGTTTTTCCAGGTATTTGGAAACTCGGTTAATGGTACGTTCATCTTCACGCACTTCGTTGAAAGTTATCACGGCATCGTTGTTTTTGGCTGTATAATCAACAATTCCTTTTTCTTTAAGCCTGTTCAAAACCTGTTCAATCTGTTGTTCGCTGCTATTACTTTTTCGGGCAATGAGCGAGAGGTTAACGGTTGTCTGATATTCATAAATTCCGGAATAAGTACGTAAAAAAGCCAACAGAATTTCTTCGTCAGAAGGGTTCAGGCTGATGTAGCGGATTACTTCTTTACTTTCTATGATGAATTGAATACTTATTTTTTCTGAATATTCCTGTGTAAAATGAATAACTCCCTGTCGGTCTAAAAATTGTAATCCGGTATAGGTTTTCAAAACGGGAAAATGATATTGTGCACAAAAATGGTTCAGGTTAAACGGAAATTGTTGGTTTATTCCCTCGCCATATGCAATTTGAAAATAGTTACACAGTTTAATATAAACCGTTTTCAGAAATTCCTTGTCAGGTAAACCGGCAATAAATTGTGCTCTGGCTGAGATAACATCGGCTGGCCCGACCAATAAAACGGCATACGATTTTTTGCCGTTTCTTCCGGCCCGACCGGCTTCCTGATAATAATTTTCAATATTTTCAGGCAGCTGAATGTGAATAACTGTCTTTACATTGGCTTTGTCAATGCCCATTCCAAAAGCATTGGTTGCCACCATCACCTGCACTTTTTCGTTCATCCATAATGCCATGTTCCTTGCCTTTTCTTTCATTGGCAGACCACCATGATAAAAAGCCGTTTTAAACCCCATTTGCTGTAGCTGACCGGAAATAGCATAGCAGGATTTTCTGTTCCTCACGTATATAATGGATGATTCAGGGTTTTTGCTCAGGATTTGTTCAATTTTATATAGCTTATCTTCCGTTTCGACAACCATATAGGCAATGTTTTCCCGGACAAAAGATTTTTGAAAAACCGCCGGTTTGTTTAATGCCAGCTGATCAATAATGTCTTTTTTAACCCGTTCGGTGGCCGAAGCTGTCAGGGCCAGAAAAGGAACGGCAGGAAAAAAAGTTTTTAATTGATTGATTTTTAAGTAGGATGGTCTAAAATCATGCCCCCATTGTGACACGCAATGTGCTTCATCTATCGCAATTAAATTAAGGGGCAGATTTTTAATTTTTTCCAACACCCAATCCTGCTCTAATCGTTCAGGAGACAGGTACAGAAATTTGTAATTGCCATATAAACAGTTGTCCAGCAGTGTAATGGTTTCGTCGGCAGAGATTCCTCCGGTTAAAGCGATGGCTTTGATCGCTCTTTTGGTCAGGTTCTCAACCTGATCCTTCATCAATGCAATCAGTGGAGAGATGACTAAACAAATTCCTTCTGTCATTAAAGCCGGAACCTGAAAGCAGATTGACTTTCCGCCGCCTGTAGGCATCAATCCAAAGGCATCTGATCCGGATAAAACGGCAGTGATAATTTCTTTTTGAGGGGGACGGAATTCATCATACCCCCAGTATTTTTTTAAAATTTCTTCGGCGTTTAACATTCTTTTATCGCGATATGGCCTCTAAGATAAAAAGAATTCTGTTATCTATGCACCCAAACGGCACTTCAATGAGTTCATAACCATATTTTTGATAGGTTTCTTTGAGGTGATTGTAGATAAGTTTGGCTTGTTCAAAGTTTTCATAACGTTCTTCGTCCGATTGATAAATATCTTCCCATGGCGGCAGAAGAAATACTTTTGTGTAGGGATTGCTTATGCATTCTTCATCAAAAAATGCCGGATAGCTGTCTCCGATATAATGCATATAGGCCAGAATATCAGGAATGCCACGATCTAAAAAAATGAGTTCTTTATCATGGACAATGGCTTGGTGATATTGTTTTTTTCTCCCTTCCAGCAATAATTCGCTAAACAATAGCGGTTTTTCCAGAAACAATTGTTCAATTCCTTGTTTTCGGGCATCGTTAATGATTTCTCTGGATATTTCAGGAAAACAAGTAAAGCCTTTTTCAATCAATCCGTTGATAATGGTTGTTTTACCCGTTCCGGGACCGCCTGTAATAACTATAATCTCTTTGTTCACATGTATTCAATAAGGGGGTAAATTTAGAAAAATACTCAGTTTATATACAAACTTTTGATCAATTTTAAACCACTTCATTATTTTGAGATCCTGTTTTTACCGGATGATTCAAATTCAAAAGCGTAAAGGTGTGCATAAAACCAGAAATCATTAAAATTCATTTTCAATTTTCTGAAATCTAAAATCATTACTGTATATTTGCGTATAATAAAAAAGCTATGGATAAAAAGACGGAAGAATTTTATGAAAGACTGAAAGAAGAATTAAGAACGACTTCAACCTGGCCTTCCATTTACCTTTATAAATTTATTGTTCCCACCGAGATGTCAAAAATAATTGCGGTCGAAGATGCCTTTAATAATATGGGGGCAGTGATAAACACGGTACAATCTAAAACAGGAAAGTTTACCAGTGTGTCCGTTAACGTCAATATGGAAAGTCCGGAACACGTGGTAGAAAAATACCAGGAAGTTTCTACTATTGAAGGTATAATTTCGCTTTAAAAATATAAAAATGACGCATAATGAAAAAGCACACAATGTGGTGCATGTTTTGGAATATAACGCCGAGCGGCCTCATTTGATGATTCCGGAATACGGACGCCATTTGCAGAAGCTCATTGATCAGGCAACCGTTATTGAAGACCGGGAAGAGCGTAACAAAGCGGCCCGGTATATCATCAAAGTTATGGGAAGTTTAAATCCGCACCTGCGGGATGTGCTTGATTTTCAGCATAAGCTTTGGGATCAGATTTTTATCATGTCTGATTTTAAGCTGGATGTAGATAGCCCTTATCCCATTCCTACCCGGGATGTGATTAACCTGAAACCGGAACGGCTGGATTATCCGCAAAAGAACCCGAAGTACCGTTTTTATGGCAATAACATCAAATATATGATTGATGTGGCCAATAGTTGGGAGGAAAGCGAATTGAAGTCAGCTCTCATCAAAGTAATCGCCAATCATATGAAAAAATCGTATCTGAGCTGGAACAAAGATACGGTAGAGGATACGGCTATTTTTGACCATCTGCTTGAACTTTCCGGCGGAAGAATCGATTTGCATCAAAGTACGGAAGAATTGCTGAATACAACGGATTTAATGCGGACCAATAAAAAAATATCTAATAAAAATGTGCCTTCTGCTCAGAAAAATCAGCTTAACAAAAAGAATAAAAACAATAAAACAAAAGCATTTAAAAATAACAACCAGAAATAATCGCTGAAGACGAATATGGGAACATTCAAAATAGAGGGCGGTCATCGTCTCAAAGGGGAAATCCATCCGCAGGGAGCCAAAAATGAGGCGTTACAGATTTTATGCACTGTACTGCTTACACCTGAAAAAGTGACAATTAACAATATTCCGGATATTTTGGATGTTAATAAGCTGATCACACTTTTGGGGAATTTAGGTGTAAAAATGCAAAAGAACGGTCCGGGATCCATTACGTTTCAGGCAGATGAAGTCAATGTTGGTTATCTGGAGACCGAAGCTTTTAAAAAAGAAGGAGGTTCGTTGCGTGGTTCCATTATGATTGTAGGGCCACTTTTAGCCCGTTTCGGAAAAGGCTATATTCCTAAACCGGGGGGCGATAAAATTGGAAGAAGAAGACTGGATACACACTTTGAAGGATTTATCAATTTAGGTGCAAAATTCAGATATAATAGAGAAGACCATTTTTATGGTGTTGAAAATGAAGGCCGTCTGAAAGGAGCTTATATGCTTTTGGATGAAGCTTCAGTAACAGGAACAGCAAACATCGTAATGGCTTCTGTTTTGGCAGAAGGCATAACTACCATTTATAACGCTGCTTGTGAGCCATACTTGCAACAATTATGCGGAATGCTCAATTCAATGGGAGCAAAGATTACCGGAGTTGGTTCCAATTTATTGACTATTGAAGGTGTTGAAAGTTTAGGCGGATGCACGCACCGGATTCTTCCGGATATGATTGAAATCGGAAGCTGGATCGGATTAGCGGCCATGACCCGAAGCGAAATCACAATTAAGAATGTGAGTTGGGAAAATCTGGGAGTTATTCCGTCTGTTTTCAGAAAATTAGGAATTACACTGGAACGCAGGGGTGATGATATTTATATTCCGGAACACAAAGACGGTTATGAGATTAAAAAAGATATTGATGGTTCCATTCTTACGGTAGCTGATGCTCCGTGGCCCGGATTTACGCCGGATTTATTGAGTATCGTTCTGGTGGTGGCCACACAGGCAAAAGGCGAGGTGTTAATTCATCAGAAAATGTTTGAAAGCCGTTTATTCTTTGTGGACAAACTGATTGATATGGGAGCAAAAATTATTCTTTGCGACCCGCACCGGGCTATTGTTATCGGACACAATTTTCAGTCGCAGCTAAAAGCAACGACCATGTCGTCACCCGATATCCGGGCCGGGATTTCGCTGTTGATTGCGGCGTTATCAGCCAAAGGAACAAGTACGATTCAAAACATAGAACAAATCGATCGTGGCTATGAACGAATCGATGAACGTTTAAGAGCTATTGGTGCAAATATAGTACGGGTGTAATGTAATCCTGAAAGATAAAAAGAGCGGAAAATATTTATTTTTTCCGCTCTTTTTCTTTTAGTAAAAAATACTTTTTTAGTAAAAAATACTTTTTTAGTCAAAAATGCTCAACAGTTGTAAACCAAACATAAACCCGTCTCCGGCATATTGGCTTCCATGGTAAGAACGAACATAATCTAACCGGAGTAACTTGAATTTGCCAAATCCTAATTTGTCCAACCCCACACTAAATTCCTGGTATGTTTTGACCTCCGGAACAGCTAACTGGTGATAGCCTATAATTAAGGTTGATTTTAGTTTGTTCAGCACCGGAATTTTATTCATCACAAAGCCATCAAAATTATGTTCAATATGCGTTTCCATATAACTGTTGTTAGTACTGTGTGAATAGTAGGAAAGAAGATTAAAATTGTTCAGGTAACGGTTCTCGGCACTTACATTGATTAAATTGCCGTTAAAATGCCTGTAATCCACCAATGAAATCTCTTCTGCATTAAAGAACTTTCCGCCTTTTAAATTAATGGCAAAAGTTCCTTTGTTGGAAAGTGATTTTTCATAAAAAATTCTTCCGGCAATAAAATCGTAATTGTATTTTGAATCATTTCCGGCAAATCCTTTTTCATAGCCTAAAAACAGGGTTGGGTAATCATTATCGGAAATATTGATTTTTCCGTCCGGTCTGGATAGGTATTTTTGTCCGAAATTAATCCGGGTGTTCAGATTGAATTTCATCAGGTTGTGTTTTTCAATTCCGGCATTGGTAAAATCAGCAGAATCGAGCGGATGATTGGATAAATATTCCTTGTTGTTTTTTATCAAAACATAACCGGTGTTGTTAAAAAGGGGTTTGCGTTCGGCATATTCAATGGTTGCACTGGCATATAAGCCATTGATGATTTCCTGACTGTAACTGGCTCCCGCAAAGTTTTTTTCAAAGAGTTTCATGTAGTTTTCTTTAAAAAACAAGGTGGCTATGGAATTCAAAAACGGACTGATCGGCTGGCTTTGATTAAACTGAACAGCCTGACTTCCGCCGGAAATAGAAAAATAACTATTTGTTTTTGAATTCAGTCGAGCCGCAAAATATCCGGTTGCCCTTAATTTTTCTTCTGCAAATCCATAATTAAATCGCGTGCCAAAAGTGGTATATTTACGCTTTTCATCATTGCGTTTCGTATAAGATAAATCGGTAGAGATATTCCAGCCCTGCACCGTATTGAAATTAGGAGCTTTGATTAATCCGCCATAATTTAAACGCCAATTTTTTTCGGAATTTTGAAAGCTGTAGCCGGTTAATAGTTTACTGATTTTAAATTGATTGTTTTTTCTGTCAATAGAATCTAAATAGGGTTTAGACTTGCGTACCAGCTGAATACTGTCTTTTCTGATATAATCTGAATTTTCCTCTTCGGTCAGAGGGACGGGACGCATGAGATTCCAGTAAGCAGAATCTTTTTTGTTGGCATTGGCTTCAAAACTTAAAATCTCCTTAGAAAAAGTTCTTTTCTCAAAAGCCTCTTTAAAATCATAATTGCTGTACACATGCGTAAATTTTCCGGTAAACTTGATGCCAAAAGCACCGGCTTCAAATTCTAAACTTTGCGAGTTCTTGGCCCAAAGCTGGTTGTTTTCGTTAAAACTATAGTTTTGTTTTAATTTCATAACATCCAGGAATTCTTCTTTCATCCGGTAGCCCTTGATGTCAAGATCAATGCCGTATATTGCCCAGGAATCTTCCAGAATGTAAATATAGCCCTCAAAAACAGGCTCTGTGTCTCTTCTCGGAATAACTTTGATTTTGTTGATGAGGTTATTTCTTTCGTCATAAAAAGTACCATCCAACCTGTAATTATAATAACTAAAAGCATTATCGGCTATGGGGGAAATCATACTGATGCTGAGCTGAATCGTGTTGTCATAAAAATCATAAATGGTTGACCGGGCAGTATTATAGCTAAAGCCATTGTCTCTTCCGCTGATTTTAGAAGCGATAATTTTTTCATTCAGATTATCGGGTTTTTCAAAGATGATTTTTGATACGGTTTCAGATAAATATAAAATACCCGTTCCGGTAGAATCCAATGCTCCGTCAAAATCGCCGATTTCCTGACCTAAAATTTTCTTGGGAGCATTTTTCAATCTGAAAATTCCTCTCGAATAAAAATCGGCTGTAAACCGAGCCGTTTTCATGCTGTTTTTTTTCCGGTTTGCAATGGCGTTTCTGATAATTCCGTTGGCAGGATTCTCTTTGGAAGTTACAACTACTTCATTCAGGTTATAATTTTCCTCTACTAATTTAACATTAAAAATATAGGGAGATTTATCTATTTTTAAGTTATGTTTTTGCGTTTTATAACCTAAATATTGAAAAACCACAACAATCTGATTTTTATTCTGAATAGTTAACTCATACTGGCCTTTTTCGTTGGAAGTTGTTCCGATGTAAGTGTTTTCAATATAGATGTTCACAAAAGGGATCGGCAAGCCGGCTTCGTCTGTAATTGTACCTCTGATCTGAGCATATGACAAAATCGAGTATAAGCAAACAACTAAAAGCAGCAGTTTTTTCATATAATTTTTTTATTGGGATAGCCGATTTTTAGACAATTGGTTGTCTGAAATTTATTTATTTAGGATAGAAATTAACGCCAGTTCATAACTTTTTAAACCAAATCCAACAATAATTCCGGCAGCATT
Source organism: Bacteroidota bacterium (assembly GCA_023434025.1). Lineage (GTDB taxonomy): Bacteria > Bacteroidota > Bacteroidia > Flavobacteriales > Flavobacteriaceae > Flavobacterium. The sequence continues at coordinate 290,248 of JAEYTL010000008.1, read as the reverse complement.
GGGTGAAATATAAGAATGATGCCTGAAGGTTTCTCGGGCAAAAGTATTAGAAATATGCACCTCAATCACCGGGGTTTGAACCGCTTTTACCGCATCGCCGATTCCAACTGAAGTGTGTGTGTATGCTGCCGCATTTAAAATGATTCCATCAAATGAAAACCCGCTTTCCTGAATTTTATCAATCAATTCACCTTCAATGTTACTCTGAAAAAAGGAGAGATCTGCCTCGGGATATTTTTTTTGTAAATCTTTAAAATAATCTTCAAATGTTTGGCTTCCATAAACTTCCGGTTCTCTTTTTCCCAATAGATTTAAGTTTGGACCGTTGAGGATGATGATTTTCATATTGTACGATTTTTAGTAAAATTATCAAAAAACTTTCCCTTACTGCTTGCTCAAACAAAGATTAGATTAAAATTAACATTTTACTAGTCTTGAAACAACTATTTTTATCGTTCTAACTAAATTAAATCTGATGAGAAAAAAAGTACTTCTCTTTTTTGTGTTTGCATTTGGGTTTTTACATGCCCAGGAGGATTATCTCAACTACGAAAATTTATCTAAAAAACTCAAAGAGTTTGAATCGAAAAGCAAATTCTGTTCTGTTAAAACCATTGGCAAAAGCAGTGGAGGTAAAGACATTTGGCTTTTGACACTTTCGTCTTCCGAAAAGCCAAAGCCTGCACTTTTGATTACCGCCGGAATTGACGGAAAGCATCTGGCCGGAACACAAATTACGGTTAAATTGATCGAACAATTGCTAAACGATGCTACACTTTCAAAATTGGTAGAAGAAAAAACCTTGTATTTTGTTCCATCGGTAAATCCGGATGCCATAGCGGCTTATTTCAGTAAACCAAAGTTTGAAAAAAGCGGAAATGCGACCAAAACGGATGATGATCGTGATGGAAAAATCGGAGAAGATGGTTTTGAAGATTTGAATAATGATGGTTTCATCACGCAGGTCAGAATAGAAGATGTAACCGGAAGTTATATAGAAAGTCCCGATGATGCACGAATTTTAATTAAAGCCGATCCGGCTAAGAATCAGGTTGGAAAATACCGGTTATTATCCGAAGGATTTGATAATGATAAAGACGGAAAATTTAACGAAGATGCTTCAGAAGGGGTGAATATCGATAAAAATTTTACATATGATTATCCTGTTTTTGAAAAAGGTGCCGGAGTTTATGTGGCTTCTGAACCGGAGACCAGGGCATTACTTGATTTTCTATACCTTAATCAACATATTTATGGTGTGTTAACCTTTGGTTTACACAATAATTTGTCTGAAGCTCCAAAATTTGACAGCAAATCAGCCGGTAGCAGAATTGTTAAAAGTTGGTTGGAAAACGATGTGAAAGCGGCTGAACAAGTGACAAAAATTTATACCGAAAAAGCAGCGATAAAAGACGGACCGAAATTACCAATGACCAAAGGTAATTTTGCACAGACCGCCTACTATCATGCCGGAAGATTCAGTTTTTCCACCCCGGGCTGGTGGATTGAAAAAGAAGAAGTAAAAAAAGATTCGGCAGAAGCAAAACCGGAAAGACCCAAAAAGAGTGAAAAACCGGAAGCTAATCCGGAAATTGAATTTTTAAAATGGGCTGAACAAAATCAGTTGAAAAATGTTTTTGTGAATTGGACTCCCATAAAGCACCCTGATTTTCCGAACCAAAAAGCAGAAGTAGGTGGTTTTGCCCCGTATGTAATGAACAATCCGCCTTTGGCATTTTTGGAAGGATCAGTTGCAAAGCATAAATTGTTTTTGCAAGAGTTGGTCAATGCCATGCCAAAAATTGAAACAACGGTTCCTCAGGTGGAAAAATTGGATGGCAATTTATACCGTATAACAATTAGGGTGGCTAATAAAGGCATGTTGCCTACTTATACTGAAATAGGTGATAAAATTCGTTTTGTATCCCGGATGAAAACCGAAATCAAATTGAACAGTAACCAGAAAATGGTTTCCGGCAGAAAGTATTTTTTGCGTAATACGCTTCAGCCGGATGAATCGGAGGAATATACATGGTTGGTTTCCGGGGCCGGAACAGTTGCCATTACAGCGGGATGTGCCACAACAGGAATCAAAGAAGTTAAGGTTGAACTGAAATAAGATAAATATGAGAAGATATATACTGACCACTGTTTTATGTTTGTTGACGGCAAATATAAACGCTCAAAAAAATGATATTGCTCCACAGGATTTAAACGGAATGCGTGCCATTGGTTCGCCGGCTAATCCTAAGGTACGCATGTCGTGGGACCGTTATCACGATTATGCTCAAATTACACAGTTCGGAAAAGACTTAGTGAAAGCTTATCCCGATTTGGTAAAAATGGAGTCCATCGGGAAATCTTATGAAGGTAGAGATATCTGGGTTTTAACGGTATCTGATTTTAAAACCGATAAAACAGAAAACAAGCCCGGTTTTTATATTGATGGCGGAATTCATGCCAACGAATTACAAGGAGTTGAGATTTCGATGTACACTGCCTGGTATCTGGCAGAGAGTTTCCGGACGGTAAAATTTATCAATACTTTATTGAAGGAAAAAGTATTTTACATAGCTATGACTATCAGTCCGGATGCCAGAGAAAATTTTATTTACAAGGCAAATACGCCCAATTCCTCCCGTTCCGGAATGAGACCTTTTGACAATGATGGAGACGGATTGGTGAATGAAGATCAGTATAACGATCTGGATGGTGATGGAAATATTGTGATGATGCGTCGGAAATCAAAAACCGGTCGTTATAAAGTGGATCCTAAATACCCGAGCAGAATGTATCAGGTGCGTGGAGATGAAATGGGGGAGTATGAATTATTGGGCTATGAAGGTATGGATAATGATGGTGACGGATTGGTAAACGAAGATCAATTGGGAACCTATGATCCCAATCGTGATTGGGCCTGGAACTGGCAACCGGATTATGTGCAAAGAGGAGCTCTTTTTTATCCGGGAACCTTGCCGGAAACCAGAGCAGTAAAAGATTTTATTGTTAATCATCCCAACATTGCCGGAGCACAAAGTTATCATAATTACGGCGGGATGTTTCTTCGTGGTCCCGGAGCCGCAGAAGATGATCCGTTGTTCAGCAGACAGGATATTGAAGTGTATGATAACATAGGAAAACTGGGCGAAAAGATGATTCCGGGCTATAATTATTTTGTGTTGCACAAAGATTTATATACCGTATATGGAGGAGAAATTGATTTCCTTTCTTTAACGCGTGGTATTTTTACGTTTAGTAATGAGTTGATGACTTCCTATAAGTTATTCAATCAAAAAAATTCATGGAGCCGATGGGATAACGATGAATTTAATGAATTTGATAAATATTTACTTTTTGGAGATGGTTATGTAGAGTGGAAACCGTTTAACCATCCACAGTTTGGCGAAATAGAAATTGGAGGAGCCAAAAAGAATTATATCCGGAACCATCCCGGTTTTATGCTGCAGGAAGATGCTCACCGAAACATGGCTTTCACTTTATATCATGCGTATCAAACACCAAAACTGGAAATAGTTGATATTAAAACGGAAAAACTCTCCGGTGGTTTAACAACCGTTACGGCTACTGTAATGAATACAAGGGTTATTCCGACCCATTCCTCAATAGATGTGAAAAATAAAATTGAACGACCGGATTTTATCACTTTAAAAGGAGCTAAAGTGATAGCCGGAATGACTGTTGAAAATGAAGATTTAAACTTATTTACGGAGCAAAAACACAATCCGCAAACCATTGAAATCGATAATATTCGTGGCATGGGCAGTGTTAAAGTGCGTTGGATTGTGAGCGGAAATGCAAACGGAGCTACCGTAGAAGTTTCGAGTGTTAAAGGTGGGTTTGTATCTGATAAAGCAGTGAAGTAAAAATTAACCCTACAAGTCCTGTAAGTTTTCATACACTCCAAACTTACAGGACTTATAGGGTTTTATTTTTTTAAGTTAGTTGGTTAAAAACGATAACCCAATGAAACTTGTATTACCCTGTTTTTAACTTCTGCCTCTTTAGAAGCTTCCGTTAAACCCACCACATATCTTGCCTGAGCAAAAATGTTGTTGGTGATGTTTAATCCTAAGCCGCCAACAGCAGCAAAGTCAAACGACTCTGTTTTAAACTGGTCGCTCACATTGTCATCAATTAAAAAGGAGAATTGCGGCCCTGCTTCTACGCTCAGTTTATCCGAAATCAGATAAAATTTGGCCAGAACCGGTACGGTTACGTAATTAAAGTTAATGTCGTCAAATGCATCACTGTTAACTTTAGCTCCCTGTGAAGAATACAATAATTCCGGTTGTACGGAAAAGTTTTCAAACAGTTTCAGTTCTAATAAGGCACCGAAATGAAAACTGGTGTATGTATCTAAACCCTCTACGCCATCTCCTTCAAGACTGGCAAAATTGGCTCCCGCTTTTACACCAAACTTAAGCATTTGAGCGTTCGAATGGGTTTGACCAATAACAAAAAATGCAAAAATTAAAATTAGCTTTTTCATGTTTTAATTATTTAGTTGATTTATAGATAAAAACAAATTTATGACAATTTTATTGTTTAACAAATTAAACAAAATGATAAACTATTGTTGATAAAATTGTTGATAACTGTGAAATGACCAATAATTACTTACAAAAAGAGTTCATAATTTTGTAGCATAACTTTAAAACAAGTAAAACATGAAAAAAATTATTTTAACAGTTGCAGCTGTATTCGCTTTCGGATTCGCTAACGCACAAGAAGCTACTACTGATGGTGGTTTTGCTAAAGGTGATGTATTTGTAACAGGCGGTTTTGGTTTTTCTTCTGAGAAAACAGGTGATTTAAAAACGAATGGTTTTGAATTCTCTCCTGCTGCCGGATTTTTTGTAACAGAGAACATCGCTGTTGGTGCCAGATTAGGAATCATGTCTGGAAAAGTTGATAATGGAGTTACTGAAACTAAAATGAACGGTTTCGGAGTTGAAGCTTTTGGACGTTACTATATGACACCAGCTTCAAAATTCTCTGTTTTCGGAGAGTTGGCAGTTGGAATAGGATCTTTTAAAACAGAAACAGGACCAATTGAAAGCAAATCTCAAACGTTTGGTGTTAATGCCGGAGTTGGTGTTAGCTATTTCTTGTCTAGCAACTGGGCTATTGAAGCTGGTTGGGCTGGATTAGGTTATAATACAGACGATAACGGAGGTGACGGTGCAGACAAAACAAACACTTTTGGTTTGAATGTTGATTTAAGCTCAATTAACTTTGGTTTGATCTACAAATTCTAATCTAAAAGAAGTTTGAGTATAAAGATAAAGCCACGCCTTGTGCGTGGTTTTTTTATTTCGTTAAATTGTCGAACTTTGAAGCATGAATTGGCAAACCTACATTAAAAGTTTTCAGTCGTATTTAAAAATTGAAAGAGGCTTATCGCAAAATACTGTTGATAACTATTCGTTTGATTTGTTGCGTTTAACCCAATTTTTGGATGTAAACAATATAATTAAAAATCCGATTAACATCGCTGAAGAAGAAATTCAGCAATTTATTTACACGGTTTCCAAAGAAGTTAATCCGCGTTCGCAGGCACGGATTATTTCAGGCTTGAAAAGCTTTTTTACTTACTTAATTTTTGAAGATTATCGTTCAGACAATCCAATGGAATTAATTGAAACGCCAAAAATTGGCAGAAAATTACCTGATACACTTTCCGTTCAAGATATTGATGCACTTATTGCTGCTATCGATTTATCAAAAGAAGAAGGAGAACGCAACAAAGCGATGCTGGAAACCTTATATGGATGTGGATTACGTGTCTCCGAATTAATTACATTAAAAATTTCTGATTTGTTTTTTGAAGAAGGCTTTATCAAAATCACAGGAAAAGGCAACAAACAACGTTTTGTGCCGATTGGAAATACGACACAAAAATGTATTGAATTATACAAAAGCCATGTCCGCACTCATCTAACAATTCAAAAAGGTCACGAAGATACGTTGTTTCTCAACCGGAGAGGAAAGCAGCTTACCCGGGCAATGGTTTTTACGATTATCAAAGATTTAGCCGTAAAAATTAACTTAAAAAAGGCTATTAGTCCACATACATTCCGCCATTCGTTTGCTACCCATCTTTTAGAAAACGGAGCTGATCTGCGTTCGATTCAGTTGATGTTAGGGCATGAATCGATTACTACTACCGAAGTTTACGTGCATTTAGACCGAAAGCACCTAACTCAAGTTGTGAATCAGTTTCATCCCAGAAAATGATAGTCGTTATCGGTTGTCGGTTTTCTGTTTTGGTTGTCAAACTTTGTCTATAAAAAATGACTTACATTACTGCAAGTCATTTTATAATATTAGTTTATTTTCTTTTTATATCCGGAAAACAGACAACCGATAACCGGTAACAGTTTTACTTAGCAATATTCACTGCTCTGGTTTCCCGGATTACGGTGATTTTAACTTGTCCAGGATAAGTCATTTCGGTCTGAATTTTTTGTGAAACTTCAAACGAAAGTTTAGCCGCTTGTTCATCTGAAACTTTTTCGCTTTCTACAATCACACGCAATTCACGTCCGGCCTGAATAGCATAGGCACTTTTTACACCATTAAATCCAAAAGCAATCGCTTCCAGGTCTTTCAATCGTTGGATGTAAGAATCAAGTACTTGTCTTCTTGCACCCGGTCTTGCACCTGAAATAGCATCACATACCTGAATGATGGGTGAAATCAGTGATTTCATTTCAATTTCGTCGTGGTGAGCACCGATGGCATTGCAAACTTCTTCTTTCTCGCCGTATTTTTCAGCCCATTGCATCCCTAAGATAGCGTGTGGCAATTCACTTTCGGTATCCGGCACTTTTCCGATGTCATGTAAAAGTCCGGCACGTTTTGCGAGTTTTACGTTTAAGCCTAATTCAGCAGCCATGATTCCGCAAAGTTTGGCTACTTCTCTGGAGTGTTGTAATAAATTCTGTCCGTAAGATGAGCGGTATTTCATTCGGCCCACTACCTTGATTAACTCTGGGTGTAAACCGTGAATGCCTAAATCAATAACCGTGCGTTTTCCGACTTCGATGATTTCGTCTTCAATCTGTTTGGTGGTTTTGGCTACCACTTCTTCAATTCTGGCAGGGTGAATACGACCATCTGTTACTAATTTGTGTAATGCCAAACGGGCAATTTCTCTTCTAACCGGATCAAAGCAGGAAAGTATAATGGCTTCCGGAGTGTCATCAACAATAATCTCAACACCGGTTGCAGCTTCTAACGCTCGTATGTTTCTTCCTTCACGACCAATAATTCTACCTTTGACATCATCCGACTCGATATTGAAAACAGAAACGCAATTTTCAACGGCTTCTTCTGTTCCAACACGCTGAATAGTGTTAATAATAACTTTCTTGGCTTCTTGCTGAGCCGTTAACTTGGCTTCTTCCAGCGTATCCTGAATGTGAGCCATTGCTTTGGTCTTGGCTTCTGCTTTTAAGCTTTCTACCAATTGTTCCTTCGCTTCTTCGGCTGACAGGCCGGAGATGACTTCTAATTGCTCGACCTGACTTTTGTGTAATTTTTCAACCTCAATTTGTTTTTTATCTAAAATGTCAATTCGGTTATTATAGTCGGCAATTTTTGCTTCATAGTCGTCAGCTGCTTTTTTAGCTTTGGCTAATTCACTGGAAACCTGTGATTCTTTGTCTCTGGTTCTTTTCTCAACTTCTGCAATTTTTTTGTCTTTGGATAAAATCTCTTTTTCATGTTCTGATTTTAGCTCTAAAAACTTTTCTTTGGCTTGCAGTAATTTGTCTTTTTTGATGTTTTCCGCTTCCACTTTTGCATCCTTCAGGATCGAAGCGGCCTCTTTTTTTGCATTTTTTATAAGATTGGAAACATTGCTCTTTTCAATGACTTTTGCGATAGCAAAACCCGCTGCAAGACCAACTATTCCGGCGATAATAAGTAGTAATGTACTGTCCATTTGTTTGTGTAAGGTTTATATATAAAAAAAGCCTACATTAGGTGATTGTATAAACTCGTTAAGACAAGTTTTGAGCTAACTCATTGTTCAAGGATCCCATGACAAGACGGGCATGCTTTAGTAATGACGATTTGCTCATTCTAAATTGTTAGTGTTGAGTTTATCAAATAGAAACTAATGTAGGCAGTATCTTAATTAATGTGTAAGAACGTATTTATTTTTCCAGATAATCGGCTAATAAATCATTAATTTTCTTCAGTCTCTCCAGAGATTCCTGATTGTCTTCCGTTTTTTCGATTTGTTTTTGCTCTAATTGCGAGGCAAACTGTAAGGCACACATGGCCAGTACATCTTGTTTGTCGCGTACAGCATAATTTTGTTCAAATTGCTTAATCATCATATCAATTTTTTTTGAAGCACTTCGCAATCCTTCTTCCTGCATGGGTTCAACCGTTAGCGGATAAACTCTGTCTGCAATTGATATTTTAATTTTAAGCTTTTCGTTCATGCTGTATTAATCAGATAACTGTGCAATACAGTAATCAATTTCACGAATTAATGAATTTATTTTAAGCTTCGTATCTCTTTTATTTTCGTCACTGCCCAATAATGAATTGGCTATTTTGAGTGTTTCATACTGTTTTTTTAAACTTTCCATTTCACTGGCTTGTTTTTGTATGGTTTGGGTAGAATGTTTTAATTCCTGCTTTAATTCCTGTACAATAGTCTCTAAACGTTGCATTTTGCCAATCAGTTTGGAGAGTCTATTTTCAAGAGAATCAACAATTTCTACCATTTCACTCATAGGAGCATGTATTCATTACACGAATTACAAAGTTAATATTCCTAAACGATTAACGCAAATAAAAAAAATAAATTTTGTTTTGATTTTACTTTTTATGATAAAGCCAAGTAAATCAGTAAAATATTGACTTTTTCAAAATTTGGTTTGAATTTTGTGCTATATTTTTTAAATTAGCAAAAATTGTAAGCCATGAAATATGTTGTCCACCTCTTGTTACTTGCCTCAACGATGGTGTTTTCACAAAATCAATATCCTAAAAATGATTTTATCCCGCCGTTAACTATTCCACTTTCTCTTTCCGGTACTTTTGGAGAGTTGCGTTCCAATCATTTTCATTCCGGATTAGATTTCAGAACCCAACAGAAAGAAGGTTTAGATGTGATTGCCGTAGCAGACGGCTATGTTTCCCGTATAAAGATATCCGCTTTTGGTTATGGAAAAGCAGTTTACATTACCCACCCGAACGGATATACTTCGGTATATGGGCATTTGCTTAAAACGGCTCCCAAAATTGATGCCTACCTGAAAAAGCAACATTATGCACAGGAAAGTTTTGAACTGGATATTTTTCCCAAGCCGGACGAATTAACCGTAAAGCAAGGAGACGTAATTGCTTTGTCAGGAAATACGGGAGGATCAGGTGGTCCTCATTTGCATTTTGAATACCGTGATACAAAAACAGAAAAGATCATTAATCCGTTATTTTTCGGATTAGATACCGGTATTAAAGATACAAGACCACCTGTTATTAATGAAATTGTAGTTTATCCATTGGGAGAAAATACTTTGGTTAATCAATCGCAAATCCCGATTCCGATTCCGATTTCTTTACAGAAGGACGGGAGTTATCTGGCTACAAAAGTTTTAGCCAGCGGTAAAATAGGTGTTGGTGTAAATACCTTTGATCAGTCGAATAATAATTATGGTAAAAACGGCGTATATAAAATTCAGGCAACCTTAGATGGAATGCCTTCTTTTCAGGCAGAATTCAATACTTTCAGTTATGATGAGACCCGTTACATCAATGCGTATATTGATTACTACCGGTTTAAAAAAATGAACCAGCGGGTTCAAAAATTATTTTATACCAGAAAGTACCCGTTGAGCCTGGTATCGGCTGACCAGAATAACGGGATAATCAGTGTAGAAAACGGTTTTAACCGTACGTATAAATTAGAGGTTTCTGATTTTCACGGAAATAAAACGGTTGTGACCATTCCGATTCAATATTCGAGCCTGCCGGTTAAAATTCCTAAAAAGGAACACCGGACAAACTATTTTATAAAATCGGGCACCGATCATAATTTTACAAAAGATAATGTGTCGGTTTTTATTCCGGAAAATACTTTTTATGATGATTTTTACCTGGATTTTGATGTTAAAAATGGTACCCTGACTTTGCAGGATGAAGCAACTCCGGTTCATTCCAATTTGAGTATAAGCTTTCAAAATGATTTGATTCCGGTGTCAGAAAGAAGCAAATATTTTATAGCAACTGTCAAGGGCGGTAAGATAACATACAACGCCACGAAGAGCAAAGATGATGTTTTTAGTACCTGGACGAGAAATTTAGGACAGTTTCAGCTGATAAAGGACTCTATTGCACCGCAGATAAAGCCGCTTAACTTTCAGGAGGGCAAATGGCTGAGCAAACAAAACGATCTTCAGCTGACCATCTCAGATGATCTTTCCGGAATCAAATCCTATAGCGGCTTTTTGAACGGAAAGTGGGTCTTGTTTGATTATGACTATAAAAGTAATAAGCTTGTACACGATTTCTCAGATAACATCGTTATAGAAGGACGAAACGAATTAAAAATTGTGATTACGGATAATGTCGGAAATTCTACTATATTTGAATCACATTTTTTTAGAAGTCAAAAACCTTAAATTCATCTTTTGAAAACAAAACAAATTATAGCAGCATTGGTGCTTTTCTGCATCGGATTCTCTGCTCATGCACAAACGGCCAGAATAAAAGGAGTTATTTTAGATAAAGACAACAATCCGGTTGAAGATGTAAATATCAATTATCAGGACAAAGGAACGGTTACCAACAAAAACGGTTTTTATGTGTTGAGTATTCCGGCTAACCAGAAAATAACCTTGGTTTTTACGCATGTATTGTTAAAGCCCGCCACTTTAAAAATTGAATTAAAACCTAATGAAGATTATGAATATAATTTTCGGATGAGTGATTCGGAAGAACTTTTAGGAGAAGTGATTTTAACTGCCGGAAACAGAAAAACGGTGGAGGGAATAACTTCGATAGAACCGGCTGTCATCAGAACAATTCCGGGAGCCAATGCTGGGGTTGAGAATATTCTGAAAACACTTCCCGGTGTTAACTCCAACAGCGATTTAAGTACACAATATTCCGTTCGGGGCGGTAATTATGACGAAAACCTCGTTTATGTTAATGAAATTGAAATTTACCGTCCTTTTTTAATCCGCTCCGGTCAGCAGGAAGGTTTGAGCTTTACCAATACCGATATGGTGCAGAATGTTGACTTTTCTGCCGGAGGTTTTCAGGCAAAATACGGCGATAAACTATCTTCGGTACTGGATATTACATATCGTATTCCAACCCGTTATGCTGCTGCTTTGGAAGCCAGCTTTTTAGGCGGAAGTTTAACCGTGGAGGGGGTAAGCAAAAACCAGAAGTGGGCTAATATTACCGGTGTCCGTTACCGGGATAACAGTTTGCTGGTGAACAGCCAGGAAACAGAATCTAATTTCAGGCCAACATTTACAGATGTGCAAACGTATCTGACGTTTACGCCTAATACAAAATGGCAATTTGGGTTTTTAGGGAATATTTCGCAGAATAAATACAATTACGAACCCTTGACCCGTCAAACCAATTTCGGGACCATTGATGAACCAATTGCGTTGCAAATTTTTTATGATGGTCAGGAAAAAGACCAATATCAAACGCTGTTTGGGGCATTGAAAACTTCTTATAACATCAATGATAACAATACATTAAAGTTCATCGGTTCGGCTTATCATACCCAAGAACAAGAGTATTTTGATATTTTTGCCGCTTATTTTTTAGGCGAAGTGGATAGTAACATCGGTTCGGAAACGTTTGGCGATGTCAGGTTCAGTCGCGGAATCGGAACTCAACTGAATCACGGACGAAATGACTTAGATGCATTGATTGTCAATGCCGAAGTAAAAGGTTTTCATAAACTCAATGAAAACGCATTGGAATGGGGTGTAAAATATACCAGAGAAGATATTCGTGACCGTCTGATAGAGTGGGAGGTAATTGATTCGGCCGGATTTTCGATAAACCCGCCACGTGATTTTCCGGTGAATGACCAGCCTTATCATCCGTATGTTGGACCTTTGGTTCCTTTTCAGAGTGTCAGGGCGACTAATTTTACAACCATCGACCGGTTTTCAGGTTATGCACAATGGAGTCGAAAATCGAGTTTGGGCAGTAGTGAAGTTTGGTACAATGCCGGAGTGCGTGTGCATCAATGGCAGGTTTCCGGTGATAATTTAGACGGAAAAAGCCAGATGGTATTCAGCCCGAGGGCACAATTTGCGATTAAACCAGAATGGGAAAAAGAGATGGTTTTCAGGGTTTCCGGCGGATTATATCATCAGCCACCGTTTTACAGAGAGCTTCGCGGATTTGACGGACAGGTCCGCCCCAACGTAAAAGCTCAGCAATCCATACACTTTGTATTAGGCAATGATTACAGTTTTAAAATGTGGGACAGGCCTTTTAAATTGGTGAGTGAATTGTACTATAAAGACCTTACCGATGTGAATACCTATACACTCGATAATGTTCGAATCCGTTACATTGCAGATAATGAAGCCGAAGCGTATGTGTACGGTTTAGATATGCGTTTAAACGGTGAGTTTGTACCCGGAACGGAGTCATGGTTTAGCTTTGGCTATTTAAAAACAGAAGAAAATTACCAGGATAAAGGATTCATTGCCCGGCCAACCGATCAGCGTTTGAAGTTTGGGGCTCTGTTTCAGGATTATGTACCGAACATACCGAGCTTAAAGATGTATCTGAATTTAGTTTACAATACAGGGTTGCCGGGTGGCTCGCCTTCCTATGCCGATCCGTATGATTATCAATTGCGTTTACGAGATTACCGCAGGGCAGATGTTGGCTTTCAATACGTTTTAACAGAAAAAAATGAGTTGAGACCTGATGGTCATTGGCTTAAGCGATTTAAAGATTTGTCACTCGGATTGGAAATATTTAACCTGTTCAATAATCAAAACGCAATTACAAACACCTGGGTTCGTGATGTATATACAAAAACCCAATATGGTGTTCCCAATTATATGACTACCCGGGTTTTTAATTTGAAGTTAACGGCACGGCTATAATCGGATTAAATTTTATATCTTTGAAACATAACTTTATTTTGTATGCGTTTCAATTTCAACTATAGTTTTCTGGCCGTTTTGGTTTTATTCGGCTGTAAAGAACAGGAAGAAGAAAAACCAAAAGTGATCTATGAGGAGACTACCACTAAAGTGGAGGCCAAAGTGGACACAACTCAGATAAAAGTGGCCGACCTTCCGGTTTACATGGAAGGAACTTCGTATCTGCTTCATCCGGTGGGAGAAGTCAGGGTTTATGATACAAAATCAAAAATGAGTTACGGTTCATCCAGTACCAGTCGTGTAAGTTATGCGGTTTCAAATTATAACCGCTTTGAAATCACCGGTTTTTTAAAAAATATCTATATTCAACATATTGATTCTCTGAATTCTAAGCCATTGACTGATAAAACAATGGTAATTCAAACAGCTACTTATTTGAATACGTTTGCTCAAAAAACCAAGAAACAGATTCTGGTTTATTCTATTGCTGATATGGACACCAATCGGGATGGTAAGTTAGATGCAAATGATATCAAATCGCTTTACATAAGTGATGTTTCCGGAGGTAATTTTACTAAAGTTACCCCGGATTATCAGGAATTGATTGATTGGAACCTGATAGAAGTTAAAAACCGGTTGTACTTCAGAACAATCCAGGATACCAATAAAAACGGCGATTTTGATAAGGATGATGCTGTTTTCTACTACTTTGTGGATTTGATGGATGCTGAATGGAAATTGAATGAATATAAACCGTTCAATTAAATCAGTATATCGCTTTCCAGATCTGATTTTTCAATGGTGAAATTAAATCCGAGTTGTTCCATCAGTTGAATGACCAGGTTTTTATACCAGTTTTCTGATTTGGGATGAATGTAAATCCGCTCGATTAATTCGTGAATATCGACATCTATTTTCAAACCTTCATTTATCGTGATATTATTTTGCGTTACATCTGAAATAATGCGAATTTCCCTTTCATATTGAAAACTTTTGCGTTTAAAGAGAAAAGGGAAAAAAGTGTCATCAAACGGAATATATTCTTTCTTGTAATCAATATAATTGACTTCACCGATATATTGTTCGGTTTTTCTTTCCGGTTTTAAGGCTTCCTGTAAACGCTTTACGGTTGATTGGATTGCTAAACCTTCGTTGTTTTTGGTGAAAATCTGCCACATGGCAAAGGATTCATATTCATTAATGTGCCAACTGCTGATGACAATTTTTTCCCGATGTGATTTGTAGTAGCTTAAAAACTTCGGATTATTTTCGGCAATTTTCCGGATCTCTTCATAGGTGGGTTCGCTGAAAGTTCCTTCATACTGGTCTTCAAACTTATCTGACCGCGACATGAACAGTTTTTTGGAAAGCAACAAATCCAAAAATTTTGACAAATCCAAATATTTCCAAACAATGGTGTCTGGATCTTCCGGAAGAATAATATTCGGGTTGTGGATGTACATTTTGGATTATCCGATTGTTGGATTTTTTTAGTTTATTTTTCTTTTTTGGGGAATTTAGTTGAATATTGTCCGGCAGTAAAAGCAATTAAAACGAGTATAACACTAAATTTTCCAACCAAATCTAATTTTTCAAAATGAGCCATTGCATAAAGGAATATTCCGGTAGTTAGCAAAAATATGATTGTAAAAGTTGTTCTTGACATTTTATTATTTTTAGTTGTTTACCGTTTCCATCTGCTCGTAACCTGTAACTTTCAACTATTCAAACGACTGCATCATCACCAGTTTTGAATACATTCCGTTTTTAGCTAATAATTCATCGTGATTACCTTGTTCAACAATTTCCCCTTTTTGCATTACTATAATTACATCCGCTTTTTGAATGGTAGAAAGGCGGTGTGCTATGACTATTGAAGTCCTGTTTTGCATCATATTTTCCAAAGCAACCTGCACAAACTTTTCACTTTCTGTATCTAAAGCAGAAGTGGCTTCATCCAAAATCATAATCGGTGGATTTTTCAAAACGGCACGTGCAATCGAAAGACGCTGTTTTTGTCCACCCGATAATTTCCCGCCGGCATCGCCGATGTTTGTGTTTATACCGTTCGGCAAATCTTTGACAAACTCATAGGCATTGGCAATTTTTAACGCTTCGATAATTTCATCATCGGTTGCATTCTGTTTGCCTAAAAGAATATTGTTTTTGATGGTATCGTTAAATAAGATGGAATCCTGTGTTACTAATCCTATTAAACCACGCAGGGATTGAAGATTGAAATCACGGATATCGGTTCCGTCTATTTTGATATTGCCTTCATTCACATCATAAAAACGAGTTAACAAATTGGCAATGGTACTTTTTCCGCTTCCGGATTGCCCCACTAAAGCAACGGTTTTACCTTTTGGAATTTTTAATGAAAAATTTTTGAGTACATTTTCATCTTCATACCTGAAATTGATGTTTTCAATTGAAATTTCAGTTTCAAATTTTTCTTTTATAACCGAGCCTTGTTTACTCGTAATCGGGTTTTCTTCTTCTAAAACAGCTAAAACCCGTTCTGCTGCGGCATTACCTTTTTTGACTCCATAGGAAGCTTTCGAAATTGCTTTTGCCGGCGTAAGTACCCCATAGGCCAACCCCATGTAGGAAATAAAAGCAGCTCCGGATAATGTTTTTTCAACTAATACTAAATTTCCACCGTATAGTAATAAAATACCAATTACTAAAATACCTAAAAACTCACTCATCGGAGAAGACAGGTTTTGACGGTTTAATATTTTGTTGGATAAACTGTAAAATTTTTCTGTTGAGGTTTGAAATTTATTTTCAAAATATACCTCAGCATTAAACCCTTTTATCACTTTTAACCCACCCAGCGTTTCTTCAATAATTGAAAGAAAAAAGCCTTGTTCTTGTTGTGCCCGGTCAGATTGTTTTTTTAAGGATTTTCCAACGCGGGAAATAATGATACCTGAAACCGGAATAAATATAAAAACAAAGATGGTTAGTTCGGCACTGATAAAAAACATCATTCCAATAGTAAAAACAATCGTGAGCGGTTCTCTTACAATTAATTCCAGAATGGATAAAAAGGAGTGTTGAATTTCCAACACATCAGAGGAAATACGGGCCATTAAATCACCTTTTCTCTTTTCTGAAAAAAAACTTAACGGCAGTTCAACCGTTTTTTTGTACATGGCATTTCGAATATCTTTTAAAACCCCGTTTCTCAGAAAAGTAATGAAATACATTGCCCAATAATTAAAGAGATTTTTCAATAAAAAAAGTGAAATAATTCCGATAATCATTAATGAAAGTGTGTATTGCGAACCATTTGTTTCATTATTGGTAGTAATGAAATAACTCATGTAGCTTTCAAGATAATCCTTCAAATCCAACAAACCATTATAGTGCGGTTTTTCATAGATTTTTTTATCTTCTTTGAACAAAACGGTCAACATAGGAATGAGTGCCACAAAAGAAATAGCACTGAATAATGCATAGAGAATATTAAAGAAAATATTCAGATACATATATTTTTTGTAGGGTTTCGCAAAGCGAAATATTTTTTTGAAATAATTCATTTAGTTCAATTGCATTTCTGCCACAATATTTTTAATTTTCTGATCCAAATCGATTTCTACTTTCTTGAAGTTTTCTAACGAGTGAAGCGGTTCATTTACACTGAAATAAAATTTAATTTTAGGCTCCGTTCCGCTTGGTCTTGCACAAATCTTGGTGCCGTCTTCCAGGTAATAAATCAATACATTCGATTTTGGCACGGTTAGAGTTTCTGTTTCACCTGAAATTAAGTTATGGGCAGTTGAATTTTCATAATCTTCAACGCACACGACCCGCTGACCATTGATTTCTTTTAAAGGATTTTCACGTAAATCAACCATCATTTGTCTGATTTCGTTCGCTCCTTCGATTCCTTTTTTGGTTAACGAAATAAGGTATTCTTTATAAAATCCATGGTCAATATACAAATGCAGTAATTCCTGATACAAGGTGCTTCCGGCAGCTTTGGCCTGTGCCGCAATTTCGCAAACCAGTAGCGTAGCGGCCACGGCATCTTTGTCGCGAACAGCATCACCTACCATATAGCCAAAACTTTCTTCGCCACCCCCGACAAATTTTTGATTCGGGAAATCTTTGATGAATTTGGCAATCCATTTAAAACCGGTAAGTCCAACCTTACATTCCACACCGTAAGCAGAAGCTAATTCAAGCATCATCGGGGTTGAAACAATGGTGGAACCAATGAATTCATTACCTTTAAATCTTCCTTGGCGTTTCCATTGTTCCAGCAGAAATGCCGTCATGATGACCATGGTTTGGTTTCCGTTTAACAAAGTCATTTTTCCTTCCGAATCCCGGACTGCTACTCCTAATCTGTCTGAATCCGGATCGGTACCGATAACGATATCAGCTTTGGTTTTTTCTGCCAGAGCCAACGCCATTGTCAGGGCTTCCGGTTCTTCGGGATTGGGAGATTTTACGGTTGGAAAATTTCCATCGGGTATTTCCTGTTCTTTTACAATATTAACATCGGTATAACCTGCTTTAGCTAATACAGCAGGAATCGCTTTGATAGATGTTCCGTGTAAAGATGTATAAACAATTTTTAAGTTTTCTTTTGCAGCAGTTGGTGTATTAAAACCGGCATTTTCAATGGTTGATTTAAAAAAGGCTTCATCTACAGCTTCACCAATGTACTCAATTAAACGATCATTGGCTTTGAATTTAATTTCATCATAAGCCAGGTTTTCAATAACCTGAATGATTTCTTCGTCTTGCGGCGGCACTAATTGGCCGCCATCCTGCCAATAAACTTTGTAGCCGTTGTATTCCGGCGGGTTATGCGAAGCGGTTAAGACAATTCCCGCATGACAATTCAAATACTTTAAAGCAAAAGATAATTCAGGTGTAGGGCGTAATTCAGAAAAGAGATAAACATTTATTCCGTTAGCCGAAAAAACATCGGCAACCACTTTGGCTAACGTGTTGCTGTTATGCCGGCAATCATAAGCTATAACCACTTTGATCTGTTCATTCGGAAAAGTTTGTTTTAAGTAATTGGAAAGACCCTGGGTATTTTTTCCAAGGGTGTATTTATTAATCCGATTGGTTCCCACGCCCATGATGCCACGCATTCCGCCTGTGCCGAATTCAAGATTTTTATAGAAGCTTTCTTCTAATTCTTTGGGAGATGACGTCATCATCTTTTTGATTTCTTCTTGTGTATCGGTATCGAATGTTGGTGTTAACCACTCGTTTACTTTTTTAAGTATGTTTTCAGGAATATACATTGTTGTTTATTTTTTGAATCCTATTTTATTTCGTTCTTTAATTAAAACAGCATTTTCTTTATCCATTAAAAAATTTAAAATTTTATAAATGTCAGGAAACTGCTTTTCTATTTCAGTTATTTTATCGCTTAATTCTTTGTAATTCAAGGCAAATTGTCTTAGTGAGACAAACGTTCGCATAATGGCAATGTTGATGGCAATTGCTTTATCAGAATTTAAAACACTGGAAAGCATAGCTACCCCTTGTTCTGTAAAGGCAAAAGGTTTTGCTCCACCCAATTTACTTTTTGATGGTATCACAATTTGTGATACCAGAATTTCAATCTCATTTTCGTTGAGTTCAAACATAAAGTCAGCCGGAAATCTATCTCTGTTTCGTTTGACTGCCTGCTTTAAAGTTCGTGTCTCAATTTCATACAGATTGGCTAAATGAAAATCGAGCATAACTTTTTGTCCTCTTAACCCGATAATTTGTTGTTGAATAATTTCCGTTTTCATGATTTTGGCGTTTATAGATTTTAAATGGCTTTGAGTTTTTAGGTCATATTTAATTCGTTTGAAATTTTATAGTTTTCACCGGCACTTTTACTTCGCAATATGATTTCTCCCAAAAATCCGGCTAAGAACAATTGTGTTCCAATGATCATAGTGGTTAATGAGATGTAAAAATACGGGCTATTGGTCACTAAATCATAGGGTAGTTCATTATATAACCGGTATAGTTTTGAGATTCCGATATATCCGGCAGTTGAAAAACCGATAATAAACATCAAAACACCCCAAGCTCCAAAAAGGTGCATAGGGCGTTTTCCGAACCGGGATAAAAACCAAATCGTAATCAGATCCAGAAATCCGTTGATAAACCGTTCCATACCAAATTTGGTCTCTCCGTATTTTCTGGCTTGGTGCTTGACCACTTTTTCACCAATTTTAGAAAAACCGGCATTTTTGGCTAATACCGGAATATAGCGGTGCATTTCGCCGGATACTTCAATGTTTTTAACAACCAGGTTTTTATAAGCTTTTAATCCGCAGTTAAAATCATTTAACTGTACTCCGGAAGTTCGCCGGGCAGCCCAATTGAATAATTTGGAGGGTAGGTTTTTGGAGACGACAGAATCGTATCTTTTTTTCTTCCAGCCGGAAACCAAATCATACCGCTCATTTAAAATTAAATCATATAATTCCGGAATTTCTTCCGGATTGTCCTGCAGATCGGCATCCATCGTAATCACGACATCTCCTTTTGCTTTGGCAAATCCGGCATGAAGGGCTTGTGATTTTCCGAAGTTTTTCAGAAAACGAATGGCCCTTACATTGGGATTTTGGGTAGTCAGTGTTTCAATTACATGCCATGAATTATCAGTGCTTCCATCATCAATAAAAATGATTTCGTAACTGTAGTTATGTTTATTCATTACCTGAACAATCCAGGAATGTAATTCAGAGAGTGACTCTTCTTCGTTGAGTAGTGGTATTACTACTGATATATTCATATAATGTATCTAACAGATGTCAAAAATACGAAGAAGAATCCAAAATTTATTCTTTTTTCATAACCAATCCTGCAATTAAAGAAATGATGAATCCTAAAAATAAATTAATAACAATGATTCCGCCGTACAACATCGGCATCACAAATTTCTGCCCCATTTCTCTGCCTTTCTCTAAATCGGCAGAAGATAGGTTAGGGTTCTGTTTTATGGCTTCTGACATTTGAACATCCATTATTTCTTTGGCAAAGTCGGGTTCGATGTAATTGGCAAAAACAAAGAAGTATACAATCGAAATAATTCCTGACACTGCAGCAACACCTAAGCCAATTTTTATAGATTGACTCAGTGTCAATAGGCCGTTGTTTTCCTTTTTGAACTGCATAATGGGATAGACGGTTAAAGCAATCATTAAAGCAATTCCTAAAATGCTCTCCCAAACGTTTCTTTCCAGGTGATTGCCCATGGCATATTTTACAACTGAAATCAAGATTGTTGCTACTGCTAAAATTGTTCCGTAAAGCAGTATTAAACTTTTAATTGATTGTTTTTGGTTTTCCATAATGTTTTAAGTTTAGGTTATCTAAATTAGTTGTTAAATTTTGTATTTTGTTACATTTTTGAAGGAAAAAAAGAGCAGAAAAATATTTTCAAAACGTGTTGCAGGTTAATTATAAATGCTTAAATTTGCAACCTTAAAAATAGTATAAACAAAAAGTTGTATTCCGTTTATACCTTTTCGTTAAGAAAAGCCGCAAAGCGAAGTACAACCATTAATAAGAAAAAGATTTACAAAAAATGAAAAAAGGAATTCACCCAGAAAATTACAGATTAGTTGCTTTTAAAGACATGTCTAATGAAGATGTTTTTATTACTAAATCTACCGTTGAAACAAAAGAAACAATCACACACGAAGGAGTTGAATATCCGGTGTTTAAAATGGAGATTTCAAGAACATCTCACCCGTTTTATACAGGTAAATCTAAACTTATTGATACAGCAGGTCGTATTGACAAATTCAAAAACAAATACGCTAACAGAGGTAAATAATCTGTTTGTTTTAATCATAAAAAAATCCCGAATACTCGGGATTTTTTGTTTTATATGTATTCTTATTTTACAGAATTGTTCCGGTTGATGTATTTACGAGCATGATCCATAAATCATCATCATATTTTCCTTCTGCATTAGAATAATAAAACTGTATGGCATCAGACCATGTTCCGAATTTCCCGATATATACACTTTTAAAATTCGTAGTTGGATTATACAGGATTTGAGCATCCAAACCCTTGTTTTTCAACTTTGCCTGAAACCGTTCTGCATTACCCGGTTTTGCAAAAACATTGGCGACTACGTAATAGCCTTTTAATTGGTTCGGAATTAAAACATCAGGACCGGGTAAAACCGTAATTCGCTTTTTGGCAGGTGTGTGACTGATTTCAGCATTCATTTTTTCACTTTCCTTAATCATATCCCGAATACTGAAAAAAGTTTTTGCCGGAGCCGGAGAAGAAATATTTTGTTTTTCAGGTAATGGTTTTGCAGTAGCAACTTTTTCTTTATTGGGTTCTATTTCAGCAAGAGCCTGCTCTGAAACAGCTGGTTTTTCAGGTGCTTTTCTGATTTCCGGTTCATTTGATTTTGATTCATCAGATTTCAGGTTTTCTGAGGATACTAAATCAGGATTTATTCCGGTCAGCGATTGGTTTTCAATATTTTCCTTTGTAGCCACTAAGCTGGATTCAATTTTTTCTAACGGATCTTTTACTTCAACGTTAAAAGCACTGAAAAACATAGCGTAACGATCGCCTGATGATTTTAATTTTAAAGAAACTTTTGAACTGTTGTTCTGAATCACAGCATTGTTTTGGTTGTCGATAGGTATCAAAAAGGTATCATAACCCAACGTGTTTAAACTGTTTGGATTTCGGTTTTCAAAAAAAGAATGATTCACAACAATTGTGCTGTTAAAGAAATTATCAGCGGGTTTCAAAGGATGGTTCAGCAAGGTGAAGTTTTTACTTTCTCCGGATTTAACTTCTAATTGATCGCCTACCAGGTTCCGATCTCCTTCTAATACAGATCCGGCTAATTTGGCATTTACTCTTCCTTCGGGAAGTGTGCTGAAACCGGTGTATAAAATTTCAACCGGTTTGGCTGTAATTCCCACAAACCCGTCAAAAGAGGTTATGAATTTACCGGTTTCTGTTTCGTCTTCATACACCAAAAAAAGTGTCCAGCCCCCTGCAACACCACCACTGATGATGCCCTGTGTTGCCCGGATGTTGGCAACGGTATAGTTACCGTTTGGGTTTTGAAGTTGTTGGATGTGTTTGGTTACATCTGCATAAACAGCATACGGGGCACTCTCTTTAAAATTTTTGATGTTCAGGCCGTCAAAAATTATATCTCCTTCAATGTCTATATAATCATTTTGTCCCGGCAGCTTAAATTTGATTTGATTGACTGACGCTCTGTTCTGATCAACAGCAATATAATTCCATTTTTTATCGCGAATTCCGGTGTCATATTTGTAGGTAGCAGACCAGTATAGTCCGGCATATTTAATTTTTTTGGTTGGCAAACTATTTAAATTCAACTGTGCCGAACTTGAGCTAAACGTCGATTCATCGTGGTCAATGTCGATGTACCTCATTTCAAATTCGTCGTTTAACTTTGCGTTTTCAGTGATGTCGTTATAAGGATCGAGGGTCGATGATTTATTGTCTGTCCGGTTAACAATGTTATTGGAAATAACAACCATATCTCCTTTTATATAAGATTGGTAGCGAACCTTAAACGGAACAGCAAGCTGCGCATAACAGTTTTCACCTGAAAGAAGGAATACAGAGAAGAAACAATACAGAAAAGGATTAGCGTTAAAAATGTTTTTCATGTTGCGGATAATTGTTGAATTTTCAACAACCAAAATAATGAATTAACATCTTTTAATTTCTGTCCGCTATATTATTTTTTTAACATTCACATTTGATAACTTTTCAATACAGAACAATGAAAAAAGGAACTGAACTATTTTTTAAGTAAAAATTCCATCGGAATATGCAATCGTTTGTTCCATGCATTTTCAGAGTGGTTTTCGCCTTCAAACTTTTGGGTTATCCAGTTTTCGTTAGTGTATCCTTTTGCAATCATAATTTCATCAACCTTTGCCTGTAAAGGCGGATACATGGCATCGAGATCTGCTGTTCCGTAATCAAAATAGAGCTTGTGCTTTTTGGGATCCGGTAACTTTTCCTGTAAATAGCGGTAAAATGATTCCGGAATCGGATTGTCTTCTGCTTCAAATGTACCCGGCCAATGCGTAGATAAACAGGCCGCACCGCCAAAAACATGCGGATACTCGCAGATAGCATACATCGAAATTAATCCCCCCATACTGGAACCGGCGATAAACGTGGCTTCTCTGTTTTGAAATGTTGAATAGGTACTGTCAATAAATGGTTTAAGTTCTTCTACAATAAACTGCAGGTAATGGTCAGATGTCGGTTTGAATTCTTTTGGCAGCCCAATTTTTTCCAGTGAACGGCCAATTTTTTCTTTATCTCCGTCTGACAGATTTTCATAGGGTTTTTGCGGAAAATATTCCTGATGCCTTTTTTCTTTCGTATTCCAGATTCCTACAACAATGGTATTTTTTATTTTTCCTTCCCGGTAAAGTTTGGTCAGGCATTCATCAACACCCCATTCTGACTGATTGAAAGTTATACCGGCATCAAAAAGCATTTGTCCGTCATGCATATACAAAACTGCATATTTCTTTTTGGGAGAATAGTTTTGCGGAAGCCAGACTCCTATATTCCTTGGGGGTACATTTGTAGAAGCAAAATTCTCATATACTTCCACAATACCATATTGGACATTTATTTTCTGAGCTTTGAGGTTACTGTTAAAGCAGAGGAAAAAGAGCAATAGGAAGAGAGCGTTTTTCATAATTATCTTTTTAAAGAAAAGTGACCTTTGGCAGTTCTTCCGTCTTCAAATTGAATGGAATACCAGTAATCATCAGCTGGAAGAGGTTTCCCGTTATAGGTGCCATCCCAACCCTCACCGGTCGTTCCGATTTGTTTGATCAGTTTTCCGAAACGGTTAAAAATATATATAGTAGAATTAAAGTTGTATTTTTCATTGGCTCCCCTGATTTTCCATGTATCATTATAGCCATCCCCGTTTGGGGTAAAAAACTTAGGAACACCTAAAACGGCTATTTCCTGTTCAACGATTCCACAACCATTTTTATCTTTTACATAAACCGTATAAATCCCGGCTACTATATTTTCAAAAACAGCGGAGGATTGGTATAAACCGTTTGAAGAATCCAAGCTGTAAACATAGTCTCCTGAACCATTAACGATGACGGTTACCGTATTATTTTCAACCAGATCCACAACAATAATATCTTCAAAAGTGGCGGGCTGGGAGTAAACGATTTCAATTATTCTTTCCTGTTGACAACCCAATGAATTAGTTACTATAACCTTATAAAGGCCATCTTCGTCAACGGTTAGTGTATAATTTGTTGCATTGTTGAGCAAAATGTCATTGCGGTACCATTGATACGTAAAATCAGACACATTTCCCACTTTAAGCCCGGCATCAAATGTAATGGAATCCACACCAAAACAAATGATTTCAGTAAAACCATCTTCTAACTGCGGTAACGGATGAACCATAAAGTTAATGCTGGTTGTGGCCGTACAACTTGTGTTCAGCAAATTTGTGATTACCGCTGTAATGGTTTGTGTTTTGGTTTGAAATGTTGCGGGTAGCGGATTAACCGGATCGCCGTTTTCGTCAAAATAGGTAATAATCATGTCAGTTTGGCCTCCCAACAAGGTACTTTCAAAAGTTGAGGTGTCAAAATCAAACTGGCCGTCTTCAATACTATCCAGGTCACAACTAATCTGATCCGGAATAGTGTTTGCAATAAACGGGAGTTTGTCGACTAAAAAGGTCAGGGTTGTTTCTTCAGTACAAGGACCGTTCGGGTCTTCTGTATTGGCATTGGCAACAACAATCCGGATGGTTTGTGAAGCCGTTAAAAATGGATTTGGCAACGGACTTGGTAAGGGAATATTGTTTTCGTCAAAATAGGCAATCACAAAATCAGCCGGGTTCTGACTCCCTAATAAATCAGTTACTACAGTGGAAGTGTCAAAAGGAAATTCACCATCCTGATCATCATCACATTCAATCATGTCCGGCACTGAATTCAATGCAGGTAAAGACTCTACCGTTAATTCAATATATGGCCCCAATCCGAAGCATGAATTGTCTAAAGTACTTTCCACGCGGACCCAAATCTGCTGAAAGCCCGGGAATCCGGTATTTCTGTAGCTGTTTATGTTGTTTATTTCCAGTGAATTGCCGTTGATGTCGGTTTCTGCCAAAGCATCTGCCTCTGTCTTATAATATTTTATAGTGAACGGCGTGGTATTGGGTAAAACAGAACTTATTAAATCGTTGGTTACGTTACTGAAATCAAATTCAGCGATGCCGTCTCTGTCATTATTTACGGAATCAATAAAGTCGTCACATCGGGCAAATGTCCGTAAAAAAGTATTCGGAATTTGTGTAGCAGAAACAAAAACGTCAATTTGTCCTACTTCATAACAACCCAGGGCATTAACAACGCGTACCCAGACGGTTGAATTGCCGGTATTGAAGGCTAAAGGATTGGTGATCTGAAATGCCGCATCGTTGTTTTCTGCAGCAATTTGTGTGGTAAAATAGCTAAAGGTTTCATTAGCAAAATTTGAAGAGATAACATCGTTTTTCTGAAGTAAGTTTACATCAGAAATACCATTGTTAAGATCATCATTGTCGCATTGAACAATTGAAACAGGAGAAGTTAAAACCGGAGCTGGGTTAATACTTAAAACAGCACTGTCAGAAATTAATCCGCAACTGTTGCCGTTTCGGTTTAACATGACCCGGTAGCGATAGTTATTCATTGAAGTTGAAGCACCGGTAATTTGTAAAGTATCCGTTAACGATCCAAGATAGTTGTCACTGTCATTCAGGTTGTTCCAGGTTATGCCATTATCGGTGCTCAATTGCCATTGATAGCTGTCTGCTGCAGTTCCGGTTAATGTGAAGCTGGCGTTGAGGTAGGTACAGGTTGTTTGATCTGCGGGTTGATTCGTAATTTCTATAGGAGCTGCAATAATATAATTTAGATTTGGAGTGGTATAGCCACCGGATCCCAATACTACACCATTTGAATCTACCGATATGGCAGCACCTCCTAATAAACCGTTTCCGTTTTGATCAGTAAATCCGGCTTCAGTTACATCATAACACAAATCACCGTCACTGTCTAATGAAATATAATTGGCAATTCCGTTAGCATCTGTATCGGCAACAGTGTAATTTAAAATACCATTATTAGGATTGGTTTCCAAACCATTAAATAAACCATTGGAGCCAAAGTTGTTTCCGTCAATTATACCGTTAAAATCTAAATCGGAAGCATTTGAACCCGATTCGGTTATATCATATATTCCATCATTATCACTGTCTAAATCCAAATAATCAGGAATTCCGTCACCATCAGTGTCTAACGGATTTATTCCCAGACCATAAGCATCGCTAATGCCATCTTTATTAAGATCTTCGGGAGAATAAGCAACAAAATTTTGGCCTTGTGCTTCAATATTATCAGGGATTCCGTCATTGTCACTATCTAAGTCCAAGGCATCGGGAATTCCGTCTCCGTCAGAATCTCTTGGTACACAGGTAGCTATAAACCGGAATGTTGCTTTGGATGAATGGTCAGAAATGTTTTTATGTGTAATGGAAATAAAATCGGTCAAGTAAACCATAAATTTGAACGTACCGGATCCAGCCGAGAGGGGAACAGCACTATTTAATCGGAAACGAATTTGAAAAGAAGAATATTCGGTTACATTATTTTCAAAAATTCCGTCGTAATTCGTATCAACCAATAATTGCCCGTCCGGATTAAGCAAGGTAATTGTTTTGTTAACAGCTGTTTCAAGGATGAATTCTCCGCTGGATGACAGCAAATCAGTATTGTTTGCGGTCAATACATATTCCATTGAAAGGCTGATTGGTTGGGCAAAATTGAACCTGTGGGTAACAGTGTTGTCTTTACCATCTGCCGGTTGAGTAACAAAATTTCCACTGGTATTTCCAACAAACGGTTGAGAAACAGCGATACCCGGACCATTTGTAAGCGTTGTTCCTGTGAACGAGTTGGAATAACTTCCTACAGCAATTGAACCCGCTGCTGTATTGGAAAGATTAATGTTCAGATTTCCATAAGATTCAGTGCAGTTGGCAATTCCGTCATTGTCTGAATCCTGATCAATATTGTCATTTACACCATCGTTATCCGAGTCTGCCGGACAATCGCTTACCGGAATTTCATCTGAAATCAAGGTGATGTTGCATTCGGTAACTGTGGCAGAAAGATAATAAAATCCGGGTTGGGTTGGGGTATATTCCGGGTTAGTTGCTCCCGGAATCGGATTGCCGTTAAAAAACCATTGATAGGTATCAAAAGGAGAAAGCGTATTGATGGATAAGTTAACGTTTGGAATACAGTTGGACGAATTAATATCTAACCTTTCAAAAGAAATTTCAGGCTTGAATGTAAAACCGGAATAATAACCGCCATAAGTTGCGGCAGAATTAGAACCAAAATAGGAAAGGTACAACTGTTTGGTTGAAAAAACAGAAATGTTTCCGGTTAACCCAACAATTTGATATGTCTCGTAGTCCGTATTTCCGGGAATCGCAAAAGGACCTTGTACGTTTATACCGGCCGGAAGTGTTGCCAGGGTGTAATTGGTGGCATTCACAATAAAATTTAATTCGGCTCCGGTTTCGGTAACAATATTAATTCCGCTGTTCGTGGTATATGAAATGTTTCCTATTAAATTAATTAACGGAATATTGTCAATTATTTTCGGTGTTTGACAGCTTAAAGGAGGTACAAAATACATCTCTTGGTTAGCTTGAATGGCACCGCCAACACCTTGATAGGCAAATACGTTTTTAGATGTTTGCACATACATATTGCCTTGAGGACTGTAAAAACTGCCATTGATGGCCAGATATTCACCGGCATTGATAGTCTGAAACAAGCTGCCGTTAATTGAAACTTCGGTATTGTCTTCATGGGCAACAATCAGAGCTCTTTCGGTTAAATTATCACCAAAACCTCTTACAAAAATATATTCTGTTCCTGTTCTTTCTGCCGAAACAATTTGGTCTATTCCGAGATCTAAATTGTTGTCAACATTTCCGTTTGTACCGGCAAAAGAACCGCAGTTTACCACAATAGGTTTGTCTGAGCTTACCAATGATCCGATCAAACCGTCTCGGTTGGCAAAGGTTGGTCCGGTTACTGCGATCACATAACTTTCACCACGATTAAGGATTATATCGGGAGGTGCGTTTCCTACACCGAAATTATTGATTAACCGTACGCCCGGTTTGATATCGCTGAATGAAACGGTTGTATTGTTTTCGGTTGCTAAAACCGATATAAAAGTGAGGTGGTTGTTGGTGTAGCCAAAGTTTGACAAACCGGTATTGATTAAGGCTCCGATTCTGAATTGTGTTCCAAGTCCTGCCAATCCTTTTGAGACGATTCCGCTGGCTTGGTTATTTTCGTTTGAGGCTGTAAATCGTACGGCAACATAAATCTGATCTTCGGCTTCAATGATAAATCCTTTGTTATTAAAGACATTATTTAAGCCTGTTGTTGATATAAATAAGGAGGTATTTTCGCCAAAACCAATGTTATAGATATACGGCTGATTTCTGGAAACAGTGCCGCTTACCGTTGTTCCGCCTATGGCATTGATGGTGAAATTTACAGGCGTTAAACTGGGTGAAGAGATATAGATGTATTGATTTTGAACAGGCTGTAAGCTAGTTCCGGTAATAGGGGGGATATAATGTGTTTTGCTGAATTGGGCAAAACCATTCACCGTGAGTAACAGGAAAAAAATAATTATTTTTTTCATTTTATTTTTCAAAGGATAACAAAGATAAGGAATTATCTTTTCAATGCGAAGTGTCCTTTGATGATTCTACCGTCTTCTAAGAACAAAGTAAACCAGTAGTCAGATGCCGGAAGCGGAGAGCCGGATAACGTTCCGTCCCAGCCCATTCCGTCAGGGCTTATTTGTTTTAAAAGCTTTCCATAGCGGTTAAAGATATAGATTTTTGCGGCTGACTGACTGAGGTTTTCAATTTTCCAAAAGTCATTGATGCCATCCCCGTTGGGCGTAAAAAATTTTGGATAATCCAGCACATAAATGGATTCAAAAGTCGGATCACAACCATTCAAGTCTTTAATGGTAACGGTGTAATTACCCGGAGCAACATTGGTAAACAGCGGGCTCTCCTGAAAAAAGCTTCCATCTAATGAAAAAACGTAACTGCCGGTGCCGGTATAACTGATTTGAACCGTATTCTGATTTCCTGAAAAATCATTAACCGTCACGGCGGTGATGGTGGCCGGACCGGATGATAAAACCGTAAATGTTTTTTGGGCTTGGCATCCATCCGTATTACTGACGCTTACGGTATACGTTCCGGGTTGTGAAATCCTGATTTCAGAAGTGGTCTCACCATTATTCCAGGTATAGCTTTCAAAAATCGGATTTACTCCGATAATGACAGATTCATTTTCACAGAGATAAAGTTCTTCATTTTCAAAATTATCCGGCGTAAAGGTTTTTATGTTAATTGTAACAGGTACTATGCCAAAACAGTTTATTCCATCTGTGATTCGGGCATAAATAATTTCCTGAAAAGGGTTTGAGTTGGTGTAAGTGGCCGATAATTGATTGGTCTGGATTTGAGCATCGGCTTCGGTGGGATAATAATTTGCAGCTAATCCGGGACTGAAAAAGGATAAAACAACTGGTGAAACCACGGTGTTTAAATCAATCGAAGTAATTCCGTCCTGATCAGCATCGCTGTCGCAAACATCAAAAGGAGGAACGGTTACTGTGGTATTGGTGGTGGACAAAATAACTTCTGAAATCCCAAAACAACCATAATAGTTTTGCAATCGGGCATAAATGATTTGATTTGCGGCAGTATTTTGAAAAGCCGAAAAATTTGATATAGGGTCTTCAGCATTTTCGGCATTTTCCTGTGTAAGGTAATAAAACGGAGAACCTACATTGGTGTTTGACCCTGTTACAGCGGCATTAGCATCATTTAAATTGAAAAAGGCTATGCCGTCTCCATCGGCATCACATTGTGTTAGGATAGCATTGACAGGAGTAGGATTACTGCTGTATTCTATTTCAATTTCGCCAAAAGAAGAGCAGGTAGCATTAAAAATAACTTCGACTTTATAGATACCGGATTCGTCTGCTAAAAAAGTAGGGTTGTTCTCGCCAATCAGTTCGATATCGTTTCTGAACCATCTATAACCAATGGCTGTAGAATTTGTGGCATCCAACAGCAAGGTTTCGTCCGGACAAAGCGGATTTCCTGTTGAGATTAAACGGTCTGTCCCCAAATCGGTTTCTACGGAAAAACTCCCGCCTCCCAAAAAGATAGCAGAGTCGTAAAGATTATTTCCCTGATCGGCAATAACCAATTTGATATGGTATAAAACACCCGGTCTGACACCGCTTTCAGCTTTTAAAATTTTGGTCTGTCCGTTAAAGTTGGTCGGGTGTTCATAACCGTTAAAGGCATCAAAATATTGCTCATTTGCCGGCGGACAGATGGTTCCGGAGCCTCTCACGGTGGGTATTTTTACCGGAATGGCTGTTCCGGGAACCACAGCAAGATTTGTATAATCAGACGTGCCGGCTTCTTTCAGCAAAAAGGCAAAACCATCGGAGTAATTGCATTGATTCGGGTTGGGGTTTGAAAGATACTGTTCGGATGAAAAGATATAT
The DNA here is from genome assembly GCA_023434025.1 of Bacteroidota bacterium. Taxonomy (GTDB): domain Bacteria; phylum Bacteroidota; class Bacteroidia; order Flavobacteriales; family Flavobacteriaceae; genus Flavobacterium. Next base: position 259,418 of record JAEYTL010000008.1, on the reverse strand, counting down.
TCAAAACTCACTTTGTTTGCAAACGGAAGAAAATCAAATTCAATAACCGTGGCATTGATGGTATTATTTTCATTAATTGCCTGTTCCAGGTCCTGATCACCTAACCACGAGGTTGGTCCTTCACTCAGTAAATAGGCATTAGGACCCACTGCTGATGCCGCTCTTCCTGTTGAAATGATAATACCGTCTTCAAACGGAAATGTACTGGCAGCCCTATTGAAATAGCCATAACTGTTTCCGCTCGTAAATGCCCAGCCGGAGACTGAAATGTTTGATACATTGGCACAGGAGGAGTTGATCAATATATTTTCAACCAAATCTTCCACGGTCCGGTTGTCATCTACCTGGATATATTGTGCATGATTACTTTGAATAAAAGCAAAGAAAAGGAGTAAAACGAGGATGTTTTTTGCAAACTTCATAGCGTTTGCAAAGATACTACAAATCTCTTTTCCGGAGAATTTTATACGACATTAACATAAAAATAACTATCCAGCAAATGACAATGAGCATCGAGTACCAATGCACACCGTAATCTTTGATGTTGGCTTGCCCCCCTATGGTTTCTTCGATGTTTTTAATAACGCTTAAGCGGGTAAAAGGCTCCTTTATCAAATTAGCCATGGATTCCAGAGGCAGAAATTGGGCAAGATTATCAGCGGTATCCGAATTTTTAAAAATCCGCCATTTCATCACACCGATAATTATCCCTTCAATAATATTCCATATAAAAAGAAAGCCAATGGCAAAAGCAGAACGTTTTACCAAAATTCCCAGAAATAAACAGAATGAAAAAAAGGCCGTCAATTTTAAAAAATAGGCAAGAATATATTCTAAATCTGAAAAAATAATTCCGACTTCATTATAGGATGAAAAGCTCAATCCCAATAAAAGCGACATGATGAATACAAATACCGTTGAAGTCATTGCAAAGACTAAAACCGTCAGAAATTTAGACAGAATGAATTCTTTTTTACTGAAGCCGTCAATCAAATTCTGCTTTAATGTGCCATAGGTATATTCATTGGCCATCATTGAAACGATGACAATAGCAAGGAAGAACTTTAGTATAGCGGCAATATAGGTGTTAAAATGCCAAATGTACGGAAAGTTAAAAATTCCCTGGTCTGCAATGCGTAATTCAAAGTTGCCGATATTGAACTTGATGGAAGCAATTAAGGCAATGAACGAAAGAATCACAAAATAGGCAATCGTTAAAACCCTGCTGGCTTTGTTTTTCCATATTTTTTGAAATTCTATTTGAAGTAGTCTTGTCATAATGGTTATTGGTGAAAGGTGGTGGGTTGGAAATTTAGAAATTAGAATTCAGCATTTGTAATTATTTATGATTAGTTAATTGTAAAAACTGTTCTTCTAAACTGTGTTTTCGTTTGACCAGGTGGTTGAGGTAAATACCTTTATCCACTAAATATTTATTCATTTCTTTTGCTTCTAATGCCGATTTTAAATAAACAATTAATTTACCATCTTCCATTTCCATTTTTTCAATTGCAGGATGGTTTTGTAAAGCAGACTTTAACTCATTCACATTATCAGACTGTAGTTCAAAAAATCCTTCGTTGGAAATCATTCCGTCTACTTTTCCGGAATAGAGTATTTCTCCTTTTCGCAGAACCAGCACGTGGCTGCATACTTTTTCTACTTCATCCAGCAAATGTGAGGCCAACAGTATGGTTGTTCCTTGTGCGGCAATTTGTTTGATAATATCGCGAATCTGACGGATTCCCTGTGGATCTAATCCATTGGTAGGCTCATCCAGAATTAAAATTTCAGGATCGTTCAGCAGGGCAGAAGCAATGGCCAAACGCTGTTTCATGCCTAAAGAAAAAGTTCGGAACTTACTGTCTTTTCGTTCTGAAAGACCAACGACTTCTAATTTTTCGATTACTTTGGAATAGGGAGTGCCTTTTATTTTGCAAACCAGCTCCAGGTTTTCCTGAGCGGTCATGTAAGGATAAAAATTAGGACGTTCAATGATCGCTCCTACTTTTTTGAGTGCTTCATGGGTTTCCATTTTGCCGCCAAACCAACGGTATTCTCCGGAAGTTTTGTTTACCACATTCAGCACAATACCTAAGGTTGTAGATTTTCCGCTTCCGTTCGGGCCAAGTATGCCGTAAACATTTCCTTTTTTTATTTCGAGTGATACGTCTTTAACCGCATGAACAGCTCCAAATCGTTTGTTTAGTTTTTCAATGGTGAGAATAGTTTCCAAAATAAATTGTTTAGTCGTTACAGGTAGGACGACCAAGATAGCAATTTGTTACGGATAATTATTGAAAAACCGGATTTAGTCAGCAAACACATTAAAATTCATTATGCTTTTGCCGCAGTTGTACAGATTTTTATCAATTTTTGATTTAATTTCACAAATGATTTTGACAAGTCAGAATCTCATATAAAACGCATTCCCTGAATGCGAAGCATACAAAAATCAGACGTTTTAGTTTAAAATCTGTGAATATGCGGCTAATTTAATGTGTTTAGCCCGGGATTTAACATTTTTACAATTGAATTTGTCTTCTTTCAAAAATCATATGAAGTGTTTCATTGATTTCCCGGAGTTCCGGTGTGAGTGAGATTAGACGTCCACGAGTGTCTTCTGTCATTTGTTTTCCGCAACAGCGGCATTGGTATTCGCTGAAATGGTTGGTGATTTTTCTTGTAGATTGGTATTTGTGCCCCAAAATGGAGCAAATGACGGAAGTGGCTCTAAGCGACTTGTTTTTTGTGTAGGTTTTCATAGACTAAGGTGATGTTTTGTGGCAGGTTAAACTTACTTAAAACCAGACAAAGCAACAAAAAAAGTCGATAAAATACTTGGATATTTTAAAAACATAAGAAAAATATTATTTTTTGTAAAATAAAATCCTCAACCTTGTTTAATTGATTGAGGATAGGAGTAGTATGAAGATATTATTAGATGTACGGCTGGCTATCCGTACGTTTATGACTTTTGTTCTTTATTAAAATAAACCAAGTAATAATACATTTGCTTTTCTTCATCCCAGCCTTTTTCAACAAATTTCTCAGCACTTTCCGGATTGATAAAATCGAGTTTAATTTGAATGTTTGTATCCAGGTTAATAACATTTTTAATTTTTTTCCGGGCATCAGTCACGGCAGCGTTGGCGATCGGGAAATTGGTTACATCTTCAATGCTGTACTTTTCACCTTTATCTACCTTGTAGTTTTTAAACTCGGGAATTAAATCGGGATTATCAATCACTTCGTTCAGAAAATTAGTTTCTTCAAATTCATCATTTTTGGCAAAATAATTAACTGACCGGTTCATGAACATTACTTCCTGTTTTTTATCTTCTGCCGGAAGTACAACATCTTTGGCAAAATCCTGACAAAATTTTAAGTACTTTTTAGTGATAAAGTTTTCATCCTGAAAAGCATCCACACTTAAAAAGTGTTCCAGCCAATAACGGGCATCATAGCGGTTGCTGTCAACCGTCAGTATTTTATACCCCTCTTCTTTTTTATAATTAAAAATCAAACAACCTTTGTCCAGTTTATTTAAATTGATTCCATGCTGCAGATGCATTTCCAGGTTCGAGCCTTTTTCTTCGAATTGAAGAAAATCAGACTGTAATTCACTTTTAAACACGCCAACGGCATCAACCACATTGTTGTCTATGGTCAGATTTGTAAAATAGCCTACGTAAACTTCTCCGTTTTTAATGTGCGGATGGTTGGACTGTTCAAACAGATGTTTGGTGATTTTTTTGGAAACTTCGTGTATGACAGACGGGTTGTCAAAAACTTCCGAAGCCAGTTTGTACATATCGTGGTACTCCAAATCAACTTCATGAGCGAACTGATAGTAATTCTCTTCCTTTTCACGAAAAGGCTTCAGGAAAAACTCTTTGAGCAGCGGCATGATTTCGTCATTGGTCTGATACGATTGTTCCGATAAAAAAATAGCCTCGTTACGGCTTTTGTTTCCAACCCGGTGGATGGATAAGGATTCGATGTGGGCGTTGAACAGGTTAATCATATTTGGGTTATAATTGTTTAAAAGTTTAAAATTGTTTAAGGTTTGATAAGCTTTGTGCCTTTAAAATCGGAATTATTTAGATATACAATAAAATTGTGAGTTTTTCATTGAGTTTTTCATATTCGGCAATAATAACATTTAATTTATCTTCATTAATGTAATCATTGTCAAAAATTCTATATTGTTGAGAACGGGTTTCGCCAGAAGAGCCTTTGCAATAGCTAAAAATTATTTAAATTCTGCGTTTCCACTTGTTTCAAATCCTTCAGCAACATTATCCATAACAGAACCAGTTGAGTCTTTGATTTGATCTTTTAATTTGAAATCATGTTTTAAGTCAGTCATTTTAGATAGTAAAATTATTTCTTTAGATAACCTTGTCGCTTCTTTCCATATTTCTAAATCTTCAAAATCTTTTAATGGTAGCTATAACAATATTAAACGATTAAACTTTTAACCCTTTGTTAATTCCAATTCTCCTCAAATCCGAAATCTTCAAACGAGTCATCATCATCAAACATATCCAGGTCATCTTCGTCTAAATCGTCTTCAAATTCGGCAAATAAGTTGTCATCATCAGCTTCAAAAGTCGGGTCGTTGGCACCAACCGGCATCAATCCGTGCGAGAACAGTAGTTCCGGGTAGGTTGCTCCGGCCTGCTTTTCTTCTATGGCAGCCAGTTCAACCAGAAACGTCCACATATTCAGGAAGTCATATACATAAATAATCTTGGTCTGCTTTTCATACAGCATGTCATCCAGAGTCAGATCACTCATAATCCGCATTTCTCCGGGTGTATCGCCGGTATCAAAAAGCGGAATTTCGTCTTCCTGGTTCCAATTGTCATCGCAGGTGTAAAAAGAAGCCATTTCACTTCCGTCAAAACCAAAGGCATTTACAATGGCGTTGTGTAAATCTTCTAACGTGTCGGTGTTTTCGATGGCCAAATCCCTGAAAACATCGTCTTCATTGTCGAGTATCACTCGTAATTTATAAATCATCTTCGTTGCATTTTTACGAAAGGCAAAAGTAGCGATTATTTGCGATTTAAGCAGATGGATTTGTTTTTTGTTGATAAGATTTGAAAGTGCTGCCAGGGCTTATTTTTCATAAAACTCAATCGGCAGTGCATCCGGATCTTGAATAAACGTAAACCGTTTTCCGGTAAACTCATCAAGGCGAACAGGTTCAGAAATTATCTTTCTTGCATTTAGGAAAGCAATCGTTTCATCCAGATTATCTACTTCAAAAGCCAAATGCCTCAAACCGACGGCTTCGGGTCTGGAAGGACGTTGGGGCGGTTGGGGAAATGAAAATAATTCAATCACATAATTTCCGTTTAACGCCAGATCCAGTTTATAGGAATCACGCTCCTTCCGATAAACTTCCCGTATAATGGTTAATCCTAAAACTTCTGTATAAAAGGCTTTTGAAATTTCATAGTCTGAAGCTATGATGGCGATATGGTGAATTTTGGTTATGTTCATAACAACCCTTCACTTTTTGCATGCAACAATAACATAATGGTTTTGGCATCTTTGATTTCTCCGTTGTAAACCATTGCTAAAGCATTGCTAAAACTGATTTCCAGTACTTCAATGTATTCGTGCTCCGAAGCCAGTCCGCCCCCTTCACTCACTTTCATTTCCGGTTGGTATTCAGCCGTAAAGAAATATAAGATTTCAGTCACTGCTCCGGGCGACATGTAGGCTTCAAATACTTTTTTTACCTCTTGAATGCGGTAACCGGTTTCTTCTTCGGTTTCGCGTTTAATACAATCTTCCGGATTTTTTTCGTCTAACAGGCCGGCACAGACTTCAATCATCATACCGCTTTCATTTCCGTTTAAAAAAGTGGGTAAACGAAATTGCCGGGTTAAAATAACGGTTTGTTTTTCTTTATTGTATAACAAAATGGCCGCTCCGTTTCCGCGATCATAGACTTCTCTGCGTTGGATTTCGGGTTCACCGTTTTCAGGCGTAAATTCATAAGTAACTTTGTTGAGCAGATACCAGTTATCGGATAATAATTCGGTTTGGGTGATTTGGATTTTCGGGTTCATAGAATTTTTTACTTGTTTACAAATATCATAATCTTTAACGAGGGAATAAAGTTTTTATTCGATTTGATCTAACTAAAAATCTAAACCATTAAGAAATTAAGGTTCATTAAGTTTGTAACATTTATACAATAAACCTTAATGAAAAGACTTAATTTTCTTAACTTCTTAATGGTTAAAATAAAATTAATGTCATAAATACAATTCATCCTTCATTTTCTACAACTCAGTCAGTTTTCATTTTTTAGGGATGATTATTGGAGCAATTTTGTCTCATCAAAATCAAACTAATGAAAACTATTTTTACTCTTTTACTTTTTTCCGTAGCGATGCAAAGTTTTGCTCAATCAGAAATTTCAGGTAAAATTACCGATGAAAAAGGCATAGCCATTCCCGGAGCTAATATTTATTTAGAAGGAACGTATGACGGAGCTTCTTCGGATGAAAACGGCAACTTTACCTTCAGCACGTCTGAAAACGGAATCAAAACGCTTATTGTGAGTTTTCTTTCGTATGAAACCTTTAAAAAAGAAATTGATGTTACCAACTTCCAAAACCAAACCATCAAGCTTAAAGAAAGTGTCAATACATTAGACGCTGTGATTGTCACGGCCGGAACGTTTGAAGCAGGCGATAAAGCCAGAGTTTCTGTTTTAAAGCCCTTAGATATCGTCACTACAGCCGGAGCAGCCGGTGATATTATCGGGGCATTGAATACCTTGCCCGGAACGCAAACCGTGGGTGAAAGCGGCCGGTTGTTTGTTCGTGGAGGGGAGGCGGATGAAACCCAAACGTTTGTGGACGGACTCCGGGTAGCTCAACCGTATGGGGCAACGGCTCAGAACCTGCCTACCCGCGGACGTTTTTCGCCTTTTCTGTTCAATGGAATTTCGTTTTCAACCGGAGGATATAGTGCCGAATTCGGCGAAGCTCTATCCAGTGTACTGACCTTAAACACGATTGATGAGCCTACACAGGAACAAACCGATATTTCGTTGATGTCTGTTGGATTAGGAATCGGAAATACGCAAAAATGGAATAAAAATTCACTCACTTTTAATGCCGCTTACATCAATCTTGAACCGTATCAAAAACTGATTCCGCAGGCGGTAGATTGGAATAAACCGTATCAATCGATGGCCGGTGAACTGGTGTATCGTTATCAGTTTAAGAACGGATTGCTAAAAGTGTACGGAGCTTTTGATGTATCGCAGTTTGATATCAATCAGGAGGATATCAATCAGCCGGAAAAAGTACGGTTTGATCTGCGAAATGATAACTTTTACGGAAATGCTTCGTATAAAGGAACATTTGGAGATAACTGGAATCTGCATACCGGAATCAGTTACGGAATCGGTTTAAACAAAATCGGGATCAACTCTGACCAGGTGGAGAACGACGAAAATGCCCTTCATTTAAAAATGAAAATCGGAAAAAAAATCACGGAAAGGATCAGGTTAACAGCCGGAGCGGATTATTTTGTAACGGACTTTGATGAGCAATTCCAGGTTTTTCAGAGCGAAACATTCAGGGTAGGGTATCAAAATTCCATTACCGCCGCTTACCTGGAATCGGATGTTTTTTTTAGTAAAAAAGTAGCCATGAAAGTAGGAGTAAGAGCTGCACAAAATAGTCTATTGGATGAATTCCGACTTTCACCAAGAGCTTCTTTTGCTTACAAAATCTCCAAAAACGGTCAATTTTCGTTTGCCTATGGCGATTTTGTACAAACCCCGAGAGCGGATTACATCAAGTATTCAACTGATTTTGAGTCAGAAAAAGCAAGTCATTATATTTTAAATTTCCAGCATCATAAAAACGGACGTTTGTTCAGGGCCGAAGCCTATTATAAAAAATACAATGATCTGGTAAAATTTGATACGGAAACAGCTCAGTTTAATTCGGTTTTTACCAATGAGGGTAACGGTTTTGCCCAGGGAATTGATATTTTCTGGCGGGATAATAAAACTTTCAAAAACACCGATTACTGGGTTTCGTATTCCTACATCGATACCGAACGCAATTACTTGAACTATCCGAATCAAGTTACACCAAGTTTTATAGCCGATCACACCTTATCGGTTGTCACCAAACACTGGATTGAAGAATGGAAATCGCAGATCGGATTTTCATACACGGTTAATTCCGGCCGGCCGTATAACAATCCGAATGAAGCCACATTTATGAACGGCAAAACAAAGGCCTATCAGAATCTGAGTTTCAACTGGGCTTATTTGCTTTCGCAACAAAAGATTTTGTATTTCTCGGTTTCTAACATCATCGGAACCGATAATGTTTTCGGTTATCAGTATGCCAGTTCACCCGATATGAACGGGCAGTTTCAACGGAGAGCTATTGGTCAGGCAGCTGACCGATTCTTCTTTGTCGGGTTCTTTTGGACGATTAGCGATAATAAAAAGACAAATCAATTGGAGAATTTGTAGGCTGAGTTATTCAAAAAAACAATTCATCCTAAAAAATCAACAGTTCAGTAAAACACTTTTTTTAAAGTAAGTTATTCAACGGAAATTTGAATCAGGAAATTAAAATTCAAGAGCAGTAATAATAGCAATATCAAAACCAAAATTCCAATAATCTAACAATCAAAAAATCTAAATCATGACAAAACTAATCGTTACCCTCGTTTTACTTGTGACAACACATTTATTTTCACAGGGTCAGTTTGAACAAGGAATGGCAAAAGCCTTTGCCCTTTGGGAAGAAGGTAAAAACACGGAAGCTTCGGCAGTGTTTGAACGGATTGCTTCGGCAGAGAAAGAAAACTGGCTGCCCAATTATTATGTAGCTTTGGTGAATACAACCAGTGCTTTTGCTACCAAAGACAAGGAGCGGGTAAATGCGTTATTAACCAAAGCACAGGCTGCCCTGGATGTAGAACTGAACAAATACCCGAACAATGCAGAACTGTTGGTTATGCAGGCTATGATTCACACTGCCTGGATTGCATTTGACCCGATGACCAACGGCATGAAACTGTCCGGAAAGGTAATGGAACTGTACGGTAAAGCTGAAAAAATTGAACCGGATAACCCGAGAGTGGTGTTCAGTAAGGCCGAATTTGAAATGGGATCTGCCCGTTTTTTCGGAACTGATACCAAACCAATGTGTGCTCAAATTGAAAAAGCGATTGAACTTTTTGCTACTTTTAAGCCTCAAACGGTTTTTCATCCGAAATGGGGGGCGGAAAGGGCAGCAGAAGCAGTCAAAGCGTGTAAATAAGAACAACAATGAAAAAGTATATTCAAGAATTCCCAAGGGCAACCTGGATAAGTGTAAGCGTATTTTTAGTGCTCGTACTGATTCGGTTTTTAATTAACGGAGCTGTTGCTTTTGACTATAATTTGCTGGTGAACTTTGGTTATACCATGCTCTACGGATATTCTTTATACTTTGCCAACAGTTTTATTTTCGGTAAACTGGATGCGGTTTTCAAGGATAACCGTTTTACCAAAAAGCGGCTTTTTATCGGAGCATTGGCTTCGTTTTTAATCACACTATTGGTCATTTTTTTAATGCGTATCTTAGAAGATGTAATCATTGAAAAACAAACCTTTAACGATTTTTTAGCCAACGAAAAACCGGCAAATTACATCGTTGCTATTATCATTACATTTGTGGTTACGCTGGCTATTCACGCTTTTTATTTTTATAAGGATTACCAGGAAAACAAAGTAAAAGAACAAAAGGTAATTGCCGGAAATGCCTCTGCCCAGTTTGAAAGTCTGAAAAACCAGATTGATCCGCATTTTTTGTTCAACAGTCTCAATGTATTAAGTTCCCTGATTGAAGAGAATCCGGAAAATGCCCAGAAGTTCACTACTTCTTTATCCAAAATTTACCGTTATGTGCTGGAACAAAAAGATAAGGAACTGGTAACGGTGCAGGAAGAACTGACTTTTGCCAAAACCTATATGAACTTGTTAAAGATGCGTTTTGAAAACAGTATTACGTTTGAATTATCAGAAGAGGATGATCATGGAGAGGCTAAAGTTGTTCCTTTATCACTTCAGTTATTATTGGAAAACTGCATCAAACACAACGTGGTCAGTGAAAGCAAACCATTGCACATTAAAATTTACAGCAAGGATAATCAGTTGGTTGTGGAAAACAATTTACAAAAGAAAGAAGTGTTGTCTGACAGAAAAGGAGTTGGGCTGCAAAACATAGTAAACCGCTATGCTATTTTAACCAAGCGAAGCGTGTTGGTTGAGGAAAATGAAAATACATTTAAAGTTTTATTACCGATTTTAACAAAACAAATTACGAATATGACAGTTCAGAATAATTACAACGAAAATATAGCTTTTGCCAGAGCAAAGGAGCGAGTGGAAAAATTAAAGGGGTTTTATGCCAATTTATTTTCGTATTGTCTGGTAATACCGGTACTGATTATTGTAAACCTGAATACTTCAAAATTTCAGTGGTTCTGGTTTCCGATGTTAGGGTGGGGAATGGGTATCCTTTTTCATGCTTTGGAAACCTTTGGTTACGGAAAATCATGGGAAGATAAAAAGATACGGGAAATTATGAACAGAGACAAAAAACAAGATACTAACTGGAACTAAAAAACAGGTTATGGAAACAAAAAGCGATTACGAACGATATAAAAAAGCAAGTGAAAAAGTACAGGAAATAAAAGGGTTTTACAGTCATTTGATTGCTTACCTTCTGGTTATTCCTACCATTGCTTTTGTGAATTTTAAATTTACACCGGAACATTACTGGTTTTTTTACCCGATGATCGGTTGGGGAATAGGTCTTCTTTTTCACGCTTTAGGCGTGTTTGAAACAGGATCCTTTTTTGGGAAGGAATGGGAAGAAAAAAAGCTCAAACAATTTATAAAAGAGGAAGAAGAAAAATTAAAAAATAATCAATTTAAATAAAAATACAATGAATACACCGGAAGAAATAAAGTATGAACAAGCCCGCAAAAGAGTGCAGAAGATCAAAGGATTTTATACTCATGCTATGGTTTATATTGTTGTTAATATTATGATTGTTGTTGTGAACATGCAAAACTTATCACCGGGAGAGTCTTATTTTCACTATAAAAATTTCTTTACCGCATTCTTTTGGGGAATCGGGTTATTGGCACACGGATTATCAGTCTTTATCCCGCAATGGTTTTTAGGAAATAACTGGGAAGAGCGAAAAATAAAGGAAATTATGGAAAAGGATAAGCAGAATAAATGGGAGTAGAGGTGTTTCAGGTTTCAGATTTTGTTATTCCGACGAAGTCGAAGCAGGAATTTCCAGTCAAGCAGACTATAATAATCACTGTTAATTTATGTTTTACTACTACAATATGAAAATCATCATTATTGAAGACGAAAAACCCGCAGCCCGGCTGTTGCAACGCAAAGTTGAAAAATTAGGATTACAGGTTGAAACGCTTTTGCATTCCGTAGAAGAGGCTTTGCAGTGGTTTCAGCATAATCAGCATCCTGATTTGATTTTTCTGGATATTCAACTGTCAGACGGGTTATCCTTTGAAATTTTTGAGCAGATTGACATTAAAAGTGCTGTAATTTTTACCACGGCTTTTGATGAATATGCTCTAAGAGCATTTAAACTGAACAGCATTGATTATTTGCTGAAACCCATTGATGAGGATGAGCTGGAGGTAGCTGTAAACAAATTCAAATCGAGGAGCCGGGCATTACCTAACTTGTCACTGGATTTTGACATGATTAAACGCATGTTGGTCAATCCGGTGGAAAAAACATACAGGCAGCGGTTTACCCTCAAAATCGGAGAACACCTTAAGGTAATTTCCATCGCTGAAGCAGAATGTTTTTTCAGTGAAAATAAAGGAACTTACCTGCATACCCATGATAACCGGGATTATCTTTTAGACCTGACTTTAGAGCAACTCGAAACAGAATTAAACCCGGACGATTTTTTCAGGGTGAGCCGTAAATTCATCGTACCGTTGAAAACCATAAAAGATATCGTGGTTTACAGTAATTCGCGTTTAAAGGTGATATTGCCTACCTATAAAGCAGATGAGGTAATTGTCAGCCGTGAAAGGGTCAATGATTTTAAGGAATGGTTAGGATAAAAAAAGCTGTCTTTAAGACAGCTTTTTTTATGAAATCACTGGTTTTTACAGCTCTTCAAAATCCTGATTTTCTGTTGATCCGGCTTTTCTGACATTAACGGCCTTGTTGTTTTCGTCCACTACAAAAGCGACAAATTCAACGTTGTTTGAGTTCGCTATATTAGCTGGCAGCGGAACCGAAAATAATTTAGTATAAGTTTGTCCAACGGTTGTGTTAGCGATGGTTTCACCTAAAAGTGGCGTCAAACAGGCTCTGAGCACATGATCGTGTTGAAAGTTAGCGATTGTACCCGGACCCGTATAAAAATTGGTGTAGTTAACCTGATCATAAATCAGTCCGTTTTCTAATACATAGACTACTAACTTTAAATTAGAAAAGTCTTTACTGAATTTAACTTTAACATCCAGATTTACAATTTCGCCGGAAATAGAAGTATTCATAGCTAAACCTAGCTTTGGATTTTCTCCTTGAATTAAATTAATAACTTGTGTGATGTTGTTCTGTTCCAAGGGTTGCCACCTCGTCATTCTGTTTAATAAAGCTTTGGGGTAGCCCGACATATTAATGATGGCTTCCAGCTCAGAAGTATCATAGTTATAAGGATCGTAATTGGCATCTGAAGGGTTTGAACTGGAGCGATGTATGCCGATTGTAACAATTTTATCAGTTTGTGCACGAGCTAACTCTACAGCGTGATTTACTCTGGGACAATTACCACACCAGGTTCCTGTGTAATCTTCAATTAAAACACGTTTGACAAAATTGGTTTCCGAACCATCGTGAAAACGAACAGAAACCGGAGAAGAGGTTACGCCTAAATAGTCAGCAGAAACAATATAATCACCGATTTCCGTAGTAGTAAATGTATTCCCTTCAATGGCATTACCATTTACAAAAATGACCGCTTCTTCTGTGATGTTTGTTCCGCTGTTGGTGTTAACTGTGAATGTGATTGTTTCACCAACGGTTTTACTTGATTTATCCGCAATTAAACTAATTGACTCTATGGAATCTAAAATTTTATAATCCGTTGAGCAGGAAATAAAAATGGAGATCAATAAAAAGACAGCCAGTAAACCAAATTTATTCATCTGATTAGTTTTTAATTAATTTTACTGACGAAGTTTTTCCTTCGGTTGTCGTAAAGTTCGCAATATAAACGGCTGTACTTAATTCAGATAAGTTGAAATTTTGAGCACCTTCAGAAAATGTATACTCGTTTATCAATTGGCCGTTTAAATTGAAAACAGAAAGATTTCCGTTTTGGGTTGAATTGAATTTGAAATCATTTTTAATGGAAGTATTTTCGATGCTGATTCCCATTGCAGATAAGGTTTCAAAGGAGTTAACACCCAAAAAAGGATCAAAACGATAGACAAAACTAATGGCATCGTTCTCAAAACCGACCGGGTAAACAGAAAAATGCAATTCCATAACCTGCCCGTTACCGGCATTAAAATTGACAAAATGATCGCCCTGAGCCGGATTGCTTTGACCGGGTAATAAAGGGTTTTCGTATTCCGGATATACTTCGTTCAGGGCAACACTTTCGTAACAAGACCCTCCGTAACACAATTCAAATTGAGAACCGGTTGTGTTTACAAGATTTGTACATTTTATTTTAATATCTAAATCCTGATTACTTGTGTTCTGAACTCTGAAATTCAGGTAATTGCTTCCGGGGCCATAGGTTAAAACCGTTCCGTCTGTGATGGGTGTTCCGTCTGATTTTCTGAAAACAAATTGAGAAAAAGCATTGAGGAAAACCATTGAAAATAAAATTGATAATGTAATTTTTTTCATTTTTTGAAGTTTTAGTAGTTTACAAATCTAATAAAAATAGATTTCGGGAAACAAAGGTGCCGGATAAAAACTCAGCACCCTTGATTTTATTTATTTTACAATCAGTTTATCGGTTTTTGAAAAATTATCTCCGGCAAAATTGATCAGATACAAGCCTTTTGATAGAGAACCTAGGTTTAACGTTGATTCACCTGATTCAAACTGGTTTGATAAAACTTGTTTGCCGCTTAAATCGGTTAATGTAACGGTGGCTGACTCGGGTAACGAAACAGTAATAAAACCGTTTGCTGGATTGGGATAAAACTTGATCAGTGAAGCATTGAAATCGTCAATACTCAAATTGGTATTAATTCCAAATCGTCTCATGTCCGAACTCATAAATTCACCGCCGCTCATACCGGGAATTAAAGCACCGTTTGCCCAAATCTGATAACCGCCAAAACCATAAGCAGCACTACTCATACCATCATTGTAAGCATCATTTATAGTAAAAGTATAGCAGTCATTTGGTAAAGTTACATTAACGTCAGCTTGGGGAAATGCACCTGGATTATTTGCATCATTATAAGGTCCTCCTTGTGCAACCGTTATACCTGCTGCATTTTTTAAATTCCAAGTGGTTTCACTACCATATTGGTCAGTTGTAATTTTGATTGTGATATTTGTGTGTGCTGTTTCAATTGCTTTATTAAAACTTGTACTGCCATTATTATCAGAGTTGTTGTCATCACTTGGAATGCTGATATTTAATGTGTTAGTAGGGCTAAGTGTGTAGTTATAACTTGGCAATTGAACGGTAGTGCTACCTAACGGGGCAAGATTTCCAGTCCAGTTATAAATTGCATTTTCGCCCGAATTAATATTGTATTCAATGGGTAAACTTGTTAAAGGAGTCTGACTCATATTCTGAATAGTAACTTTCGGACTGATTGCAGAAAAACATTGTGTGCTGATTCCTTCTATACTTTTTAACTTTACATCGTTTTCCGCTAAACCGGTATAAGTTGGTTTTGCCCCGTTTCCGCTGATGATTTTTTGCTGTGTTTCGGTAACAAAGGCAACCAGTTCAAGTTCTCCGATTTCAACCGGAATACTGTTGTAGGCAGCAGGAATAGTATAATTAAAAGTTTGTGTACTGAATGATCCTGAAGCAGTTGATGTAATATCCGTACCCCATTGCCCGGTAATCATATGCACCAAGCGATGTTGGTGATTATAATTATTACCCATATTGCCGCCAACTTGCGGCCCTAAGGTGTTGTTTTGCAGTAAGGCAATATTTAGTTTATTAGTACTAACCGGGCTATTACCGGTATAGTAAACTTCAACAGTTACGGTCAGTTCATTTGTTTGAGTATTGATAACTCCCTGCACGCCTACATTAACATAAGAACTTTGGGTTAAGATCTGATTGGCTGCATTTGTCCAGCTGTTTCTGAATAAAGCTGTATAGCCAGCATGAATAGAAAGCCCTGTAAAAACATTTCTGTTCACTGTTCCGGAAGGATAACCAAAGCCGCTAAGAGAATTATTATAGGATTGACCAACAATGGCATTTCCAAATGAAGTTCTGAAATCCGGCTGTCCCGCATTGGGTGTAGAAAAACCGCCTTGGTGTACATTTATTATGAATGCATTACCGGGATTAGCATTTTTAATACTATTTGCAATAGCATGCCCTTGAGGACAATACACGCAATTGACTCCTGTAAATTCCTCTAAAATAACCTTTTTGTTTTCCGGTGTGGTACTAACAAAGGTTTGACTATTAGCATAGCCAAAAGTCAGCAGTATTGCCGAGAGTAGTGTTTTTTTCATTGTTTAGTGGTTTGTTAATTAATCGTTTAGCTTTAGTTTAATAAAATTCAAAAATATACTTTTTTTTAAAAGAATTCACGTTTCATTAATTTATTTTAAACATTTTTTTAACAATCAAACTAACTTTAAAAGTATTTTTTTAATATTGTCACAAATTCATATCACAAACAAATTTTACACTAACTACTTTTAACAAACCACTGAACGATGAAGAATTTTTTTGTCACTTTCCTTTTTGTGTTAAGTTACAGCCTCCATGCACAAAAGCAGATGCCCAATGTTGTTTTAAAATCAAACGATAATAAATCATTGAATGTAAAAAATGATTTTAGCGAAAAAGATAAGTTGTATGTCTTTACATTTTGGGCTACTTGGTGTGCTCCGTGTTTGAATGAGCTCGACGCTATTAAAGAGAATTATGCTGATTGGACAAAGGAAGTAAACATGGAAGTCGTGGCGGTTTCTATTGATGATACGAGAACCCAAAAAAGGGTTAAGCCGCTATTGAACGGAAAAAACTGGCCCTACACGGTTCTGTTAGATACGAACCAGGATTTAAAAAGAGCCTTAGCGATTGCCAATGTGCCTTATACGGTTGTGGTAAAAAATCAAAAGATAGTTTATGTGCACAACGGGTATAGCCAAGGAGCAGAGAAAGAGTTGTTTAACAAACTGAAACAACTTTAGAAATGCAATTTAAAAATTTATGCCTGGCCGCTTTTTTAAGCGGCAGCTTTTTAGCAGTTGCTCAAATAGATTCAACTGAGGTAAAGAAAGATTACGGAAGGGTTTTTGGCGGATTTGAATCGAATTCACAATGGTATTTGAACGATAAGGGCAGGGGAATCATTCAGCCGGAAGACCCGATCCGGTCTAACAATTATTTGTTTCTAAACTACCAGATCAAAGGATGGACAGCCGGAGTTCAGGTGGAAGCGTATGAAAAGAACGCCTTACTGAACTATAACCCTGAATTTGAAGGAACAAATGTTGCAACTTATTTTGTGAACTATAAAATCGGTCAGTTAGATTTTACTGCCGGTTATTTTTATGAACAGTTTGGTAGCGGAATGTTGCTTCGTGCCTGGGAAGACAGAGCCTTGGGGATCAATACCGCCCTGCGTGGCGGAAGAATTATCTACCGGCCTTCAGACCATGTCCGGTTAACGGCCTTATACGGCCGGCAACGAACCGGGTTTGATGTTTCTGACGGTAAGATTTTCGGTTTTGATTCCGATTTTCAATTAACCCAATGGTTAAAATCAGATAAAGCTGATTTATCTTTCGGATTGAGCTATGTCGGACGTCATGAAGACATCAATCCCGCCATTGAAAACCCTGATTTTGAAGCAACAACGCATGGTGTTTCGGGAAGAGTAAACTATACATACAACGCATTTTATGCGAATGCGGAATACAATTACAAATCAAAAGATGCCGTTTTAAACCGGATTAGTAATACGCTGGATGAAAATTTGATTAAAGACGGTAATGCGGTTAGTTTGAACTTAGGGTATTCCAAACAAGGATTGGGTATAGATGCTACATTGCGCAGAACTGAAAACATGACTTTTTTATCTGAACGGGTGCCAACTGTTTCCGGCGATAACACCAGCTTAAATTTTAATGATAAGGTATTGAATTTTACCCCGGCTTTGACCAAACAGCACCATTCCAACCTGGCAAACATTTACGTTTACCAGGCCCAGGCCGGCTTTGACTTTAAGGATCCGCAGATTTTAAAAGTGGGTGAAACGGGCGGACAACTGGATGTTTTTTATGAATTTGCAAAGAACACAAAGTTCGGTGGAAAATACGGAACTAAAGTGGCTTTGAATATGTCATCCTGGTATAATTTACCGGGACAGTACCGATTGACTCCGGCTGAATATAAAACAGATTTCTTTGGTGTGGGAACAAAATATTTTTCGGATTACAACCTGGAAGTTAAAAAACAATTGTCTGAAAATTGGCGAACGGGATTCTATTACATCAATCAGTATTATAACAAACCTTGGGTAGAGGACGGAAGCTCTGATGTCAGAACCAATATCGTTACAGCCGAAGCAGTATATAATTTTGCCTCCAACAAATCCATTCGTATGGAAGCAGAACACATGTGGGCCGATGCCGATTTTAAGAACTGGGCGGGAGGAACCGTTGAGCTGAATTTAAATGACAAATACTCATTTTATGTTTGGGATATTATCAATTATGGAAATGACGACTCTTCCAAACAAAAGCACTACTACAATTTTGGTGGAGCTTACCGAATTAATTCAACACGAATTGCCATGAATTATGGTCGTCAACGTGGTGGTTTGGTGTGTGTGGGAGGCGTTTGCCGATTTGTTCCTGAAAGTACAGGCTTTTCATTGTCAATTAATACGGCGTTTTAGTAAAAAGACCCGTGTGAATTATAGAAAAGCCACAGATGTACAGATTTCACTTACTCAAAGTGCCACTGTAAAAAATGTACACTAGCTAAATTGAATGCTTTGCATTCAATATCTGTGAAAATATTTAAATTTCACATTTGTATAAAAATAAGATATCTGTGCATCTGTGGTAAAAAAATAAATAATTAATTGTTTTTAGTTGCTTATAAATATTGTCGTGTACTATAAAAAGTTTAATTCTCAGCAATCTCAAAAACTTTTCGTTCACCAATTTGTTGACGCCACATGGCAAAATACAATCCTTTTTTAGTCACTAATTCGTCATGGTTGCCTTCTTCTACAATTTTACCGCGTTCTAAAACATAGATTGTATCGGCGTGCATTATCGTGGACAGGCGGTGAGCAATTAAAATGGTCATTTGTTGTTTATTGGCTGAAATTTCTTTTACGGTTTCTGTAATTTGTTCTTCGGTCAACGAATCTAAAGCCGAAGTAGCTTCGTCAAAAATTAATAACCGTGGTTTTCTGAGCAAAGCCCTGGCAATCGACAAACGTTGTTTTTCGCCACCAGAAAGTTTTTTACCATTTTCACCTAAAACCGTATCCAATCCTTTTTCTGAATTTTCAAGAATTGAAATAGCCGATGCTTTTTTAATGGCTTCCAGCATTTCATCTTCGGTGGCGTCGGGTTTTACAAAGAGTAAATTTTCCCGGATTGTTCCCGAAAAAAGCTGGGTGTCCTGGGTTACAAATCCCAATTGACGCCGGATTCTGTTGTAACGCAGTTCCTTTATCGAAACGGAGTCATATAAAATATCACCTTCTACCGGGCGATATAGTCCTACCAATAATTTTACCAATGTTGATTTTCCTGAACCGGACGGGCCTACGAAAGCAATTGTATCCCCTAATTTTGCCTTGAATGAAATGTTTTGAATGGCATTGTAACCTGCATTTTTATGTCGAAAAACAATATCTTTAAAATGTAATTCTTCAATCGGGCCCACTTCCACCGGATCTTCAGGACTGAATTCAGGTTGCTTTTGCATCAGTTCATTAAACAATTGTAAAGCTGTTTCTGCTTCACGATAGGATAATATTATACTGCCTAAATCCTGTAAAGGTCCGATAATTCCGGTTGATATAAACTGCATCGAAATTAATTCTCCGGGGGACAGAACATCTTTAAAAATAAGCCATAATAGAATAAAGAGTATGGATTGTTTTAAAAGCGTTAAAATGCTTCCCTGTAAAAATGTGAGTACACGCATTTTTTTTACTTTTTCCATTTCCAGATCATATATCTCCTGTGTATGGACTTTTAATCTGCGGATTTCCGGGTAAGTTAAACCCAGGCTTTTAACCAGCTCGATGTTGCGTAAACTCTCGGTAATAGTTCCGCTCATCTGCCGGTTTTGCCGGATTAATGAACGTTGTAAGGTTTTGATGGAACGGCTTAGAATGCTGGTTAGTCCTCCTAAAAGAACAATTCCAATCAAAAAAACAGGAATTAAAGCCCAATGTTTGGTGATGGCATACCACATTAAGAATCCGATTCCAACGGCAGATGAAAATAAGATATTGATAAAAGAGGAAATAAAACGTTCTGTATCAGAACGTACCTTTTGTAGGATTGATAAGATTTCACCACTGCTTTGGTCTTCAAATTCCTGAAAGGGTAACCTTAATGTTTGCCGAAGACCATCATTAAAGATTTGCATGCCAAACTTTTGAACAACCAAACGGATAAAATAATCTTTAAATGAAAGGATAAGTTTGGCTGTTAAAGCAATTCCGATGGCTAAAAGTAATAATTTTACAGCACCACTAACCCGTTCATCGTTTGTTTTATTACCCGGATTCAGAGCATAATCATCAATGATCCGACCAAAAATGATTGGGTCATATAAGGCTAAAATCTGAGCAATTCCGGCTAAAAACAAGGAAAGAAAAACCCATTTGCTGTATGGCTTTAAGTATTTCCAAAGCAATTTCATAAAAATAATCTAAAGGGTTGTTCTTTCAAATATAGTAAAATGAGCTTAATTACTTACTAAACCGATGCAAAACAAATGTCATCGAACTCAGCAAAAAGAAAGCCATCAATTGATGAGCCAATCCCAACCAAAGCGGAACGTGAAGCAGTAAAGTGAAAATACCTAAAAGAAATTGAACAAATACAAAAAGAACTAATACGTTTAATCCTTTGGTCTGTAGAGTTGTAAGCGAGTATTTTTTACTTTTGAAGTATAAAAACAAAATCATACCAACCACAAAATAAGCAAATGTTCTGTGAATGAATTGCACACCACTTTTTCCTTCGGTTAAATTTTGTAAAAGAGTAGGTTGTTCAATCCAAACGGTTTCGTGAATCAATTTTCCTTCGCTCATCAATGGCCAATGATTGTGAATTAATCCGGCGTTTAATCCGGCTACAAATCCGCCATAAATGATTTGGATGATTAAAACTACCATTGCAATTCGAGCTAACTTTCGAAGCGGTAAAATAACTGCCATTTTGTTGGGATAGATTAAATCCAACGCCACCCAAAGTGTGTAAGCGAAGGTGATAAAGGCAAACGTTAAGTGCAGTGCCAATCGGTAATGACTCACATCCGGATTGTCAATTAAACCGCTTTTTACCATAAACCAGCCCAAAAACCCTTGAAATCCACCCATAAAAAGGAGAATGATGCATTTTTTGATGGTTTCAGAGTCTAATTTTTTCTTTATCAGAAAATATAAAAACGGAATGATAAACACAATTCCGATGATTCTTCCGATAAAGCGGTGAAACCATTCCCAGAAATAAATGAATTTGTAATTGTCTAATGTAAAGTCGTTATGAATGTTGATTTTTTGGTATTCCGGAAATTTCTTGTATTCTTCAAAAGCATCGTTCCAGGCTTGCTCAGATGTGGGAGGAAAAGTATCGGTAACCAAATGCCAATCAGTCATTGAAAGTCCGGAATTGGTAAGGCGAGTGATGCCGCCAACCATTACCATAATAAACAATAAAATGCAACCGGAAAGAAGCCAAATTATAACGGGTTTGTTTGTTTTCATTTTATTTAATCGGAAAATTTATAGGATTTTGTCGTGCGTCCCAAATGTCTAATACTTTGATAAAAAGTGGTGAAATTTCAAATAGTAGGTAATAATTACTAGCTAAAACCATTCTAACATTTTCATAATCTACCGCTATTGAAGCTTCAGGATATTGAGCAATTTGCAATAGTTTATCGTTAAAAAGTAAATTCAATTTTTTAGAATAGAGCGTTGATTTATTTCGATGATTCCAATAGTTAAATAAATTCTTTTTTGTAACTAAAGCATCTACTGACCATATAATTTTTCTTGCTCTTGGAACCATTCTTGTATTTCAATTTCAGCTTGTTCATTTGTTACAAACTCACCATTTTCAATTTGTTTCAATGCTTTTTCAATTCTTTCCTTTTGCCAATCATTTAAAATATGTATTTGTTCAGAAGTTTCATAAATTGTAGTTGGCTCGTTAACCAATGGAAGGGAATTGAAATGATGAATAGTCTCTTGAATTTTATTCAAAAGTTCAACATCATCAGTAGCAATGATTTTGGCAATAATTTCTAATTTTAATGCATCGATATTCATCTATCTAAATTTTTATAAAATTAAGAATTTTTAGATAATATTGAATGAAACAAAACTTAAACTTTTGTCAAACCTAGTTTGGCTCCACGTTTTAAAACAAATTCATAAGCAGCTTCATATTCATTCGGAATTTCTCCTTCTAAAATTGCTTCTTTTACGGCTTCTTTTAAAACGCCGATTTCACGAGAAGGTTTTAAATTAAAAATTTCCATAATTTCCTCACCGGAAATAGGCGGTTGAAAATTCCGCACATGATCGCGTTCTTCCACTTCCACAATTTTCTGACGTACAATCTTGAAGTTATTATGGTATTTTTTAAATTTATTCGGGTTTTTGGTGGTGATATCGGCTTCGCACAAAATCATTAAATCTTCAATATCTTCTCCGGCATCAAACAGCAGTCGTCTGACAGCAGAATCGGTCACAATATCCTGCGAAAGCACAATGGGTCGTGAGCTCAACATGACCAATTTAGAAACGAATTTCATTTTATGATTTTGTGGCATGTGCAGTCGCTCGAAGATTTTTTTGACCATTTTGCCACCCAAAAATTCGTGACCGTGAAATGTCCAGCCTTGCTTTTTGTTGAATTTTTTGGTGGGAGCTTTTCCTATATCGTGAAGCAAAGCCGCCCAACGCAACCAGACATCATCGGTATTCGGACAAATATTATCTACCACTTCTAAGGTGTGATAAAAGTTGTTTTTGTGGGTATGACCTTCTATTTCTTCCACCTGATTTAAAGCGGTTAGTTCAGGTAAAATCAAATCCAATAAACCGGTTTGGTATAATAAAATAAAACCAATTGACGGTTTTTCTGTGGATAAAATTTTGTTCAATTCATCCACAATCCGTTCTCCGGAAATAATGTTGATCCGCTCACAATTTTTTGAAATGGATGCCAATGATTTTTCTTCAATCGTAAAATGCAATTGCGTGGCAAAACGAATGGCACGCATCATTCGCAACGGATCATCCGAAAAGGTAATATCAGCATCCAAAGGTGTTCGAATGATTTTATTCTTTAAATCTTCCAAACCATTGAAAGGGTCAATTAGGTCGCCGTAATTTTTTTCATTCAACGAAAAAGCCAAGGCATTGATGGTAAAATCACGTCGGTTTTGATCGTCTTGCAAAGTTCCGTTTTCCACAACCGGATTCCGGCTTTCAAAATGATAACTTTCTTTTCGTGCACCAACAAATTCAATATCAATTTCCTGAAAACGAAGCATAGCCGTTCCATAGGTTTTAAAAACCTGGACCTTGGGTTTGTTGGGAAGTAGCTCTGAAATTTTGAGAGCCAGTTCGATTCCGCTACCAACGGCAACAATGTCGATGTCTTTTTTGAAATCTCTTTCCAACAAAAAATCACGTACAAAGCCACCAATTACGTAGCTTTCAACGCCAAGTTCTTGTGCGGCTTGAGAGATGATTTTGAAGATGGGGTTATGTAAGGCTTGTTTGTAATTCATTTTTTATTTTAGCCACTGATTCGCTGATTTATTTTGAAATTATTATTCTTTTGTATTCAACGGATGTTTGGTTAAAGTTAACTAATAAAGCTAATTTGTTTTTTGAAACTTTTAAATAGTTTAGACATTGTGCATAGTGATTATTAACAAACGAATCGGTAGATTTAATTTCTAAAATTATTTTATCAAATATCACAAAATCAGCATAAAATTTGTGTTTTAGGACTGTATCTTTATAATGTATTTTATATTCTTTTTCGCGTTCAAAAGGAATATTGTTTTTATCAAATTCATATTCCAAAGCATCTTTGTAAACTATTTCAGAAAAACCTTTTCCTAGATTTTTATGAACTTCATATAAAATTCCAATTATTTTATAACTTTCATTTTCGTATAGATATTCAGGCATATATTAATTATTTTGGGTTATAAAAAATCAGCGAATCAGCGGCAAAACAAATTTCAATTATTCGTGGCTTATAAACTTACTTCCGAATAATCTGAACCTGACTATCCAACGTCAATTTAATAATCGTAGACGGCTTGTCGCAAATTTTTTCGCGGTGCAAATTTACAACATAGTCTACACCTTTAATAATTTCGGGACTGATTTCTTTAAATGATTTTGGTGTGGGTTGACCGGAAATGTTTGCTGAAGTAGAAACCAAGGGCTTTTTCATGCGTTCCATCAATTTGTAACAAAACGGCTCTGTCACCAACCGAACCGCCAGCGAATCATCATCAGCTACAATATTTGGAGCCACATTTCGCGGTTTATCTAAAATTAAAGTCGTCGGTTTCTCCGCTAAATCCAAGATTTGCCAGGCTACTTCGGGAATGGCTGCAAAAACATTGTACATCATTTTTTCACCGTTCATCAGTACGATCATGCTTTTGGATTCGGCTCTTTTTTTGAGTTCATATATTTTTTTAACGGCTTCGGGATTGGTCGCATCGCATCCAATTCCCCAGACCGTATCGGTCGGGTAGAGTATAATGCCTCCGTTTTGGATGACTTGGAAGGCGTTGTGGATTTCTGTACTGATATCGTTCATGGCTAATTTTGTTTGTGTTGGAGCGATTCACTCATGGGAGCTCCTCTTAGAATTAAAGAAAACAAAGGCCTGTTTTTTGCCTTAAATAAACTGCTCAATCCATATTTAAGAAGCAGAAACCACCGCACGGATTGATAACCAAGATTTCCATAATGCTTTTTCATAATATACAGCAGAGAAATTTTGAGCTCTTTTTTTATGGCTAACGATTTTTCTGTACTGGCTCCATGAAAATGAATAAACTCGGCTTCCGGAATTAAATAGGCGAACTTATTTATATTGGCAAGTCTCATGCACAAGTCAGTTTCTTCATAGTATAAAAAAATCTGTTTATCAAAACCACCGGCTTTTATAAAATCATTACATCTAACAAACATAAAGCTTCCCGGTATAAAATTTACCCGAACAGGAGCGTTGTATCTCTTTTTTCGTTTAGGGTATTTTTTCGGATTAATTAATTCCAGAAAGCCTCTTCCTAAAATTTCTCTTGCCGGCGAAGCAAAATGGTCCAATGAAATTAAAAAACGATTATTTTCTTTATAAGCCTGGGCTCCGGCAATTCCGATAGAATCGTCTGTATCAAGGTGCTTTTTCAGTATTCCGAGACAATCATTTAAAAAGAGCGTATCATTATTTACAAAAGCCAGG
Source organism: Bacteroidota bacterium (assembly GCA_023434025.1). Classification (GTDB taxonomy): domain Bacteria; phylum Bacteroidota; class Bacteroidia; order Flavobacteriales; family Flavobacteriaceae; genus Flavobacterium. The sequence continues at coordinate 234,420 of JAEYTL010000008.1, read as the reverse complement.
TATTTTGCGTCGGAATGGGCAAATCCATACATGTTTCCTCCGCCAAATCCCGCATTTATTTTATTTTGAAGCAGTGTCAGATTAGGCAGATGGGAATGATCACAAAAAGACTTTAAGTTTTCAAAATCTGTTTTTTCAGAGCAATTGTCGGTGATAATTACCTGAAAACTGATTTTATCAGACGTTTTTTCATAGATGGATTTAATACAGTCAATACTTAACCGGCTTGAATTATAATTGATCAGTATAACGGCAATATCATACATAGTTACAAAAATTGATTTATACCTTTTTCAATAAAAGTCAGTTTGTTTTCTTTGGTCTGACGTTCAATTTCGTGGTTTATTTCGATATGACTTTTTGATTGTTCCCTGTGGTAAATATGATAGGCAATTCCGGCGAATTTAAGACGTTTGCCTTTGATACCCAGGTTGTGCAAACGTTCGATCATCTCGGAATCATCAATTCCCCAGCCAACCAGGCTTTCATTAAAGCCATTGATTTTAATGAAATCTTCCCGCCAAAAAGACATGTTACAGCCTCTTAGCTTGGAAGATCTTTTTTCTGCAATTTCGGCAAAGTTCATCATGAATGGAATACGGATTGTTCTGCCACGCTTTTTTATCCCTTTTGAAAAGAAATTAAAATGAATGATTTTTTTTGAAAAAAGTTTGTCCAAAAGCGAAGCTTGAATATTAACCCTGGAACCAAACAGGTAAAATCCCTTTTGTGCAAAATGCAGGTGATCTTCTACAAAATGCTTATTCATAATAATGTCGCCATCAATTTCAATGATATACTCATACTGGGCTTTGGCAATGGCTTTATTCATAATTCTGGGCTTTCGGTTTTTGATATCCTCATGCCAGATGTGAAGTAACGGAACGGGAAAAATTTTCTGATACTCTTCAATTAAATCTTTCGTGTCGCTTTTGGAGCCATCGTCTGCAATAATCACTTCATTGGGCAAAACGGTTTGATTCATGATGCTCAACAACAGTAAATCCAATGCCTGAGGCCAGTTATAAGTTGGAGTTACCAGTGAGCATTTAGGTCTGTTTTTCATAGTTTTAAATAATGAGGCAATTTAGGATAATTTTTTATATTTTTGGAATCGAAATCCGGCACGGAGTTCATTTAAAAAAAAGCACAGATAAAAATGAAATATTACGAAAATAAACCGGTTGGGTATTATGATAATGTACGGCATGAAATGCTGAAGTATTTGCCTCAGGAAGCCAAAAAGATTATTGATATTGGTTGCGGAAACGGTGCTTTTGCCGCAATTGTTAAAGAAAAGAACAAGGCAGAAGTTTGGGGTATTGAGTTGATGGAAGAAGAAGCAAAGATAGCACTGACCGTTTTGGATAAAGTGTTTACCGGGCCTTGTGAGCAGTTTATTGAAGATTTGCCGGACGGTTATTTTGATGTCATTTATTTTAACGATGTGTTAGAACATTTATCAGATCCTTATTCGGTGCTGGATATCTTGAAAGCCAAATTATCTAAAGGCGGAGTTATCATCAGCTCAATTCCGAATGTCAGGTTTTACAGAACTTTTTCTAAAGTTGTCTTTGGTAAGGATTGGAAATATGATGAATTTGGTATCATGGATAAAACGCACCTGCGTTTTTTTACCGGAAAAAGCATCAGAAGAATGTATGAAGACCTGGGCTATTCAATTGTTACCCATGAACCGATTAACATTACCAAATCACTAAAGCCAATTCTTTTTAATATTCCGCTTTTGTTTACTCACATGGACATCAGAAATCTGCAGTATGCTACCGTGGCACGTTTGCAATAAACATTGATATGATTGCTGTATTTTCTAAAAAAATAAATTTTAATCATCATGATTTAATGCATATCATTAATCAGTTTCAATCTTCGGGAAAGCTGTTTGATGACAGAAAAAGAAATAAGATAAAACTGTTTGATTTTGAAGGCAAAACGATAAACATTAAATCCTTTAAAATTCCTAATTTAATCAATAAGGTTGTTTATCGCTTTTTCAGAAAATCCAAAGCAAGACGTTCGTTTGAGTTTGCTCATCAGCTTCTGGAGAACGGAATCGGTACACCACAACCTTTTGCTTATGTAGAAAACCATGATTTAATAGGATTGACCGACAGCTATTATGTCAGCGAACACTTAGATTGCGATTTAACCTATCGTGAGCTGGTTGAAATTCCGGACTATCCGGACCGCGATAATATTTTGCGGCAGTTTACCCGCTTTTCGTACTCATTACATCAGAAAGGTATTGAATTCAAAGATCATTCACCGGGAAATACGCTGATTAAAAAAGCAGTAAACGGTGACTATGAGTTCTTTTTAGTCGATTTAAACCGGATGGAATTTCACCGTCAGATGGATTTTAAGTTACGGATGAAAAACCTTTGCCGGTTAACACCTCACAAAGAAATGGTCGCTGTCATGAGCAACGAATATGCCAAAATTTCCGGCGAATCCGAAAGTTTAATTTTTGAGACGTTGTGGAAGTACACGTCTGATTTTCAGTATAAATATTACAGAAAAAAAAGATTGAAGAAGAAATTTCTTTTTTGGAAATAATATTTCTAAAAAAACCACTAAATTTCCGTTCTTTAAACAAATTGATGAAAGTTTCAGTAATTATCACGACATACAATGCCGAGGAATGGTTGCAAAAGGTCTTAACAGGATTTAGCGTTCAGTCTGCAGATGATTTTGAAATTGTAATTGCAGACGACGGCTCTACCTCCAAAACAAAAGAATTGCTGGACTCATTTTCATCAAAATTCAAATACCCGATTATACACGTTTGGCAAGAAGACGACGGTTTTCAAAAATCAAAGATTTTAAACAAAGCCATTCTAAAATCCTCGTCTGATTATCTTTTGTTTACCGATGGCGATTGCATCCCCAGAAAGGATTTTGTAGAGGTTCATTTAAAACACAGAGAAGATGGCTATTTTTTATCTGGCGGGTACTTTAAACTTCCGATGTCTGTTTCCAAGGCGATTACAGCAGAAGATATTGTTAACCAAAACTGCTTTAAAATTTCCTGGCTCAAAAAGCAAGGTCTGAAAATGAGTTTTAAAGTTTCTAAACTGACCCATAATAAGCTTTTTGCCCATTTTATGAATTGGCTTACGCCCACAAAACGCTCCTGGAATGGTCATAATTCTTCCGGATTCAAAAAAGATATTTTAGCAGTAAACGGATTTAACCATCAAATGAAGTACGGTGGCTTGGATAGGGAGTTAGGAGAGCGGTTGTTTAATTTAGGGTTACTATCCAAGCAAATCAGATACAGTGCCATCTGTCTGCATTTAGATCACAAAAGAGGGTATTCTTCTCCCGAAATATGGCATAAAAACAATGCCATCAGGGCTTATAATAAAAAGCATAACGTGATAAAAATTGAAGAGGGAATGGATTCGCTTTAAGGCTTGACAAGATCTAAATCATGGAAAAAATCATTCAGTTTTTCTAAAATTAACACCAGCGGGTATTCATCAAAATACTTAAAAGTGTGTTCTTTAATGTGTTTTTCATCATGCATTTCATAAATCTCCGGTTTCAGGTCTTTTAAGTGAATGGAGACATTTTCTTTTTCATTTTCAAAAATTTGCCAGGTTTCTTTATCCACCGACGGAGAAAATAACGAAAAAGTAGGAACATTCAGTGCTTTGGCCATGTTAACCGCACCACCTTCATTCCCGATAAGCATAGAACAGCGGGAGAGCAGGGCTAAAAAAGGTCTCAGTCCTTCGCTGTACAGATCAAAATGAATGTTGTTTTTTGTTTTTTCAGTACAAAAATCATATACTTTTTTTGCTTCCTCCAGCTGAGAGGGAATGTAATTAAAGATGATATCGGCATCCAGTTTTTCAACGGTAAAATCAATGAGCTTTGCCATTTTTTCAAGCGGATATGTTTTATACCATTCGCTGCCCAAAATGCCAAACATAACCAGGGGTTTCTGGCCGGAAACGATGTTGTGTCGTTGCAGCAGTTGTTCCGCCGTTTCAATTTCATCTTTCCGCAGAAAAATTTTTGGTTTATAATCGGTAACCGGTTCAGGAATTAACGGTTTTAAGAGCAAAAGTCTATTGTCTATGGCGAGGCCTAATGCAGATTTTGTTCCGTTTTTGAATCGTTTGATGTTGTGGTTATAAAAAAACGAGGAGTAGCCTTTTTTATATGAAATTTTATATTTTGCTCCGGAGAAAAAAGTGATCAGGTTTGTTTCCAGTTTACTGTAGGCATCAATAACAACATCATACTTTTTCTTTCTGATTTCTATGATGAATCTGATTAATTTCGGATAGGATTTTCTGACTTTGTTGGTCAAAATGATGACTTCATCAATAGAAGGATTTTCCAACAAAACATCCACACAATTCGGATAGCACATATAGTCAATTTTAGCGTCAGGGAACTTTTTTTTCAGGTTGTTACAAAGAATAGTACTTGTTAAAACGTCCCCGATTCTCTTTTGTTGAATCACTAAAATTTTCATTGTTGTTTCAGGTTTTATCCGGTCGCTAAATTACAAACTATTTGCTGAACGTTTTATCCGATTCGAGCTTTTTGGAAAAAATAGTGCTAAATGTTATATTTTTGTTCTCTAAATAAATGATTTTATACAATGGCAATAAGTGGTTTGGTGATAACTTTTAACGAGGAAAAAATGATTGGCAAGTGCATTGATGCCTTGTTTAAAGTGTGTGACGAAGTAATTATAGTTGACTCGTTAAGCAAAGACCGTACGGTTGAAATAGCCAAAGAAAAAGGAGCGATTGTGATTTCACAAGCATTTTTAGGCGATGGTCCGCAACGTTCACACGGTTTGCCTTATTGTAAAAATGACTGGATTTTAAATTTGGATGCCGATGAGTTTCTGGACAAGGATGCCGAAGAATTTATTTTAAAAGAAAAGTACCTGATCGGAAGCTACGATGCTTTTAGTTTCAGGGTAAAAAATTATTTAGCAGATAAACTCATTGATTTTGCCGGTTGGTATCCTGATCATAAAGTGCGTTTTTTTAATAAGCTGACGGCCAGACCATCCGATTCAAAAGTGCACCAGAAAATAATTACCCAAAATGAAAAAAAAGTCCCGGTTCATATCCTGCATTACGGTTGGTCTTCTCTGGATCAGATTATAGCAAAGAAAAACCAATATTCTACCTGGCATGCCCGGCAATTATATGATCAGGGAAAAAGAATCAATGCCTTTAAACCGGTTCTAAACGGTTCAGTTGCTTTTTTAAGATGTTATTTCTTTAAAAAAGGTTTTCTGAACGGTTTAGACGGTTTAACGATATCCTTAATTCAAGGTTTCTTTTCGTATGCCAAATATGCCAAATTGATTAAGCTTCAAAAAAACTAAACGGCTACATTATATTCTCTCAACGCATCGTTAAGCGACGTTTTCAAATCAGTCGATGGCTTGCGTTGACCAATAATCAACGCACAGGGAACCTGAAATTCACCTGCCGGAAATTTTTTGGTATAACTCCCCGGAATCACAACTGAACGGGCCGGAACATAACCTTTGTGTTCAACCGGACTTTCACCTGTAACATCAATGATTTTGGTGGAACCGGTTAATACTACATTAGCACCCAGAACGGCTTCTTTTTCAACCCGAACACCTTCCACCACGATACATCTTGAACCAATAAAAGCTCCGTCTTCAATAATTACGGGAGCGGCTTGAAGCGGTTCTAAAACACCACCAATACCAACACCGCCACTCAAGTGAACATCTTTTCCGATTTGAGCACAACTGCCTACAGTAGCCCACGTATCCACCATCGTACCTTCATCCACATAAGCACCGATGTTCACATAACTGGGCATCATGATTACGCCTTTAGAAACATAAGCTCCATACCGTGCTACGGCAGGAGGAACCACGCGAACGCCTTTCTCTGCATAGTTGCGTTTTAATTCCATCTTGTCGTGGTATTCAAAAATACCGGCTTCCCAGGTCTCCATTTTTTGAATCGGGAAATACATGACAACGGCCTTTTTTACCCATTCGTTCACTTGCCAGCCATCAGCAGTTGGTTCTGCAACACGAAGTTTACCGCTGTCTAACAAATCAATAACGGTTCTAATGGTTGACGTTGTTGCTTCTTCTTGCAATAAAGCCCTGTTTTCCCAGGCTTTTTCTATGATAGATTGTAATTCGGTCATGGTCATTTTTATTTTGGACAAAGATAAAATCTTTTGACCACAAAAAATGGTTTGATTTTTGTAAACTTAAGACTTATTGAAAACAAAAAGCAGTAAATTTGTGATAAATCTTAAAAGGAGTATGATGAAAACAAAAATAGTAATACTAATCAGCTTATCGTTTTTGATCGTAAGTTGTGTCAAAAAAGCAAAAGAAGAAGTAACCGATGAAATGGTTGTTGATTCTACTGAAATCATTGTAAAAAATGAACACAATGCTAAAAACTCACTGGATTATATCGGACAGTACCAAGGTATTGTTCCCTGTGCCGATTGTGAAGGAATTGAAACATCTCTTTTACTGGAAGATGACAAAAATTATGTGTTAAAAACAAATTATCTGGGAAGAAAAAATGTGGCTGTAAACGAAGTCCGCGGTTTTTATTCCTGGAATGAAGACGGGAATACCATTGTTTTATCCGGAATTGAAAATGCACCAAACCAATATTTTGTGAGTGAAAATTACCTGACGCAACTCGATTTGGAAGGACATAAAATAAGTGGTGAATTGGCCGCTAAATATGTTTTGCATAAAAAATCAGTTTCAGAAGAATTGTCTGCAATTTCAACAAAACAGCATAAGATTACAGGGGTTAAGTGGAAACTGGTTGAGTTGAACGGTAAGCCCGTTACGCATAATACCAACAAAGAAATGTTTATTCAATTGAATAAAGACAATCGTTATGCGGCATTTGCCGGTTGTAATCAGATGACGGGTAGTTTTGAATTAAAAGAAGACGCATTGCGAATCAAATTTACCAAAGGAGCCTCCACCCTGATGGCTTGTCCGGATATGACGACGGAGCAGGAATTTGCAGAAATGCTTGAAAAAGTGGATAATTACAGTATAAATGGCAATAATTTATCACTGAACAGAGCTAGAATGGCTCCGTTGGCGAGGTTTGAAGTAATCAAATAATAATTAAGAATCAAAAATGCCAAGAATTCTCGCCATAGATTACGGAATCAAACGAACGGGAATAGCTGTTACCGATGAGTTACAGATTATTGCCTCCGGCCTAACCACCATTCCTTCCGAAACAATTATTCCTTTTTTAAAAGATTATTTTTCAAAGGAAAAAGTTTCCACCGTTTTAATTGGAGAACCTAAACAAATGAACGGTTTGCCTTCTGAGAGTACACCTGTTATCGAAAAATTTGTCACGGTATTTTCTGCAGCATTTCCGGAAATAAAAATTATCCGGGTAGATGAACGGTTTACCTCTAAAATGGCTTTTCAAACAATGATAGACAGCGGGTTAAGCAAAAAACAACGGCAAAATAAAGGATTGATAGATGAAATTGCGGCAACTATTCTGTTGCAGGATTTTCTGTCCAGAAAAATGATTTAATGCAAAACCAGCCTGATTTAGCGTAAAAGTCAGGATTCTTTTTATTACTTTTGCGTCCTGATTTAATCAGATTGGTTCGGTTCTGAAAATTACAAAAATTGCTTGCATGATACTATCAATAGTGGGATATGGTGATCCGGTTTTACGAAAAGTTGGTGCGGAAATTGCCCCTGAATATCCCAATTTACCGGAACTTATTTCTAACATGTATGAAACCATGTACAATGCCTACGGTGTAGGATTAGCTGCTCCGCAAATCGGACTGGCTATTCGTTTGTTTGTGGTTGATACAGCTCCCTTTAGTGAGAGTGATGATTTAACGCCCGCTGAAATTGACCAGCTGAAATCGTTTAAAAAAACATTCATCAATGCCAGAATTTTAAAGGAAGAAGGGAATGAATGGGGGTTTAACGAAGGCTGTTTGAGCATTCCGGAAGTGCGTGAAGATGTTTTTAGAAAAGAACGGATTACGATTGAATATGTTGATGAAAATTTTGTGAAGCACACTGATACCTATGATGGTTTGATTGCCAGGGTTATCCAGCATGAATATGACCATATTGAAGGGGTTTTGTTTACCGATAAAATATCATCACTTAAAAAGACGTTAATTAAAAAACGATTACAAAACATCATCGACGGGAAAATCAGAGCCGATTATAAGATGAGGTTTTTTAACAAAAAAGGACGATAATACAATAGTTTAATTTATATCTTAAAAATGAGTTTACAAAAAATATTAGCCATCTCCGGAAAACCGGGATTATACGAATTAAAGCTTCAGACCAGAACAGGATTTGTGGCGGAAAGTTTATTGGACGGAAAAAAAATTACGGTAGGTATGCGAAGCAACGTGAGTTTGCTTTCAGAAATTGCAGTTTACACCTATAATGAAGAAATAAAACTGGCAGAGGTTTTTAAAGCCATTGCCACCAAAGAAAATGACGGAGCATCTATTTCTCACAAAGAAGATAATGCGGTATTGCTTTCTTATTTTAGAGAGGTAATGCCTGAATTTGATGAAGAAAGAGTTTATGCTTCCGATATCAAAAAAATTATTAACTGGTATAATTTACTCCAGCCAAAAGGATTGGTTTCTGCGGAAACATTATCAAATGAATTAAAAGAAGCTGAAAATACAGCCGAATAAATTTTATAAATTAATTCATCATTCAATCCTGCTTTCGGGCAGGATTTTTTATTTTTACAGAAACCAACATCAACATGAACACAAGAGCAAAACAACTCGAAGCCTTTGACCGTTTGCTGACTATCATGGACGATTTACGTGAAAAATGTCCGTGGGATAAAAAACAAACCCTGGAAAGCTTACGGCACCTCACGATTGAAGAAACCTATGAGCTGGGCGATGCTATTCTGGATAACGACTTGCCGGAAATTAAAAAAGAATTGGGTGATTTGTTGCTGCATATTGTTTTTTATGCCAAAATCGGCAGCGAAACCAATGCTTTTGATATAGCCGATGTAGCCAACAGTATTTGTGATAAACTGATTGACCGTCATCCGCATATTTACGGCGATGTAGTAGTGGCCAATGAAGAAGAAGTGAAGCAAAATTGGGAAAAGCTAAAGCTTAAAGAGGGAAAAAAATCGGTACTGGAAGGCGTTCCTAAAAGTTTACCGGCTTTAGTGAAAGCCAGCAGAATACAGGACAAAGTAAAAGGAGTGGGGTTTGACTGGGAAGAGCCGCACCAGGTTTGGGATAAAGTTCAGGAAGAATTGTGTGAATTGCAGGAAGAGGTAAAATCCGGTGATTACGACAAAATTGAGGCCGAATTCGGCGATGTGTTGTTTTCGATGATTAATTATGCCCGTTTTTTAAAAATCAACCCGGAGGATGCTTTGGAACGGACAAACAAAAAATTTATAAAGCGGTTTATGTATTTGGAAAGCAAAGCCGGTGAATTAGGTAAACCGCTATCAGACATGACTTTGGCAGAAATGGATGTTTTTTGGGAAGAAGCAAAAAAACTGCCTAAAAATTTATAAATATGAATACACCTTATTATGCCGTGATTTTTACATCAACTCGAACTGAAGTGGATGATAATTACAACGAAATGGGAGCAAAAATGGTTGAATTAGCCAAAAAGCAAGTGGGTTTTCTTGGCGTAGAATCGGCTAGAAATGAAATAGGAATTACCGTTTCCTACTGGCAATCATTAGAATCCATCAAACAATGGAAACAAAATTTAGATCATTTGGATGCTCAACGAAAAGGAATTTCAAAATGGTATAATAAGTATACAGTTCGAATTTGTTTGGTTGAAAAGGAGTATAGTTTTAAGAAGTAAGTAAAAAACAAGTTCAATTAGAATGATTACCAATTGAACTTGTAACTATGATTTAAAATATTTACTCTCCCAAATTATAAATCTCCATTATATCCTTTAAAACGTTGTCAAAATCAATGTTTAAATCAATTAATTTCCCGGAGTGAATGTCAAAAACCCATCCGTGAACCTGCAGGTTTCGCTCCCGGTAGGCTTGCTGAACAGCAGCGGTTTTAATTAAATTAACACATTGTTCCTGTACGTTAAGTTCAATCAGGCGATTGTATCTGGCATGCTCATCAGCAATGGCATTCAGTTCTTTTTTATGCAGGCGGTAAACATCGCGGATATTACGCAACCACGGGTTCAGGATGCCCAGATCCTTGGCTTGCATGGCTGCTTTTACACCGCCGCAAAAGTAATGACCGCAAACCACTACATGATTAACTTTCAGGTGATTTACGGCATAATTTAATACAGACATTACGTTCAGGTCAATGCTGATAACCATGTTGGCAATGTTGCGGTGTACAAAAACCTCTCCGGGTTCAACCCCCATTAGATCTTCGGCCGTTACACGGCTGTCGGAACAGCCGATATAAAGAATCTCCGGACTTTGCCCCTTTGATAAATTTTCAAAATAGTTGGCGTCAGCCGAAAGCTTTTCGGCAATCCATTTTTCATTGTTTTTAAATACTTTTTCAATTTCCATACCGGGTATTTTTTTAATTTACATTAAAATTTTGTTTTCTGCCGTAATTGGAGAAGGTAAATTTTCTTCATCCAGCATATCTCTTAAATCAATTTCAATGGTTCTGCTCAGTGCAGTAATCGGAACATCGTTGGCACCTCCTTCAAAGGGGTTTTCTGTACTTTCCCCCACTTTTTCCATCGATACAAAAACCCAGGAAACTACGATACTGAACGGAATGGTTAACCAAACATAGTATTCGCCCATTTTATAAAACTCATTGAGCATTCCAAAGGGTAATAAAATCACAAAAAGCCAGATAAAAAAAGAATTAATACTGGCAAATTGTCTCGGATAAGGAAAGTTCTTGATGCGTTCGCACTTGCCTTGCTGATCATATAAATCGGCTAACCGTTTTTCCATTTCTACATACTGAAAGTTTTCTATTTTTCCTTGTTTGTACAATTCAGCTAACCGTTTCGACTGAAAAGCTATCAGTTGCGTGGCTCTGTTTTTTTTGGATAAAATATAGAGAAGTTCACTCTCTGAAAGGTATTTTTTTAATTCTTCTTCTATCGGTGTCTGTTTTTCAGCCACGTTATAAAAACGGTTGTATTCAATATTGTAACTTTTGGTCATGTTTTCCCAGTTTCGGGGTTCTCTTAATTGATAACGCAAGGCCGTAAGCCAGGCACAATGACGATAAATTAATTCCTGATGAATGTTTTTATCAGCCTTTACAAAATCTTTTGTCATGATTCCCCATGAGCGGCTGGAGTTAACAATGGCACCCCATATCTGGCGGGCTTCCCACAAACGGTTATACGTTTGTGTATTTTTAAATCCGATGATAAAGGCAGAAGCCGTACCAATCAACGCAATGGGTACCCACGGAATTGACAACCAGCGGCACATACCCAGCTGAAAAAAGAGGGTTGGGATAATGGCTAAAAGAAGAAGCACATAAATGTCCCTTCGTGTCCAAAATAAAAATTCTTTGAGTGAATATTGTCTTCCTGAGTGCATAACTATTCTAATTTTGCTTCGTTTAAATCTAATATATTGGCTTGTTTCCGGATAACTTCGTCACTGTAAATCTTTTCTTTTCGGATTTTGACTAATTCATTTCGCTGTAATTGAAGTAATTTTTTCTGAGTATGGTGAAATTCATTTAATTCCTGCATACGGTTTTCATTATTTTCAAATGAATTAATTTTTTCCTGACCATTTTCGATGTCGTTTTCTAATTGATTCTTTAAATTCTGAAGCAATTCATTTTCCGGATATTCGGTCTGAATGATGGAATTCAATTCGTCTAAAGCCATTTGATTCAAGCGTAATTGAATCTGTATTTCCTGTTCTTCTTCCGGTAAAACGGGATCAATTTCATCGATTCTGATTAATTTGACAATAAAGGGAAGTAACAAACCTTGTCCGACCAAAGTAATCAGAATAACAACAAATGTAACAAAAAGAATGGTGCTTCTGTGCGGAAAGCCTTCTCCTGAAGGGAGTAAAACCGGAATGGATAGTGCCGCCGCTAAAGAAACAACGCCTCTCATGGCAGCAAAACTAATCAGAAACGGACCTTTCCAACCCGGACTTTTTTCGTTTTCACGAATACGTTTAAACAGGGCTCTCGGGACAAAGGCAATGATATACGTCCAGATAAACCGGATTAAAATAATCATCAAACTCATGATGATTCCGTACTTGATTCCGTCCTGAACAGAAATTTCATTCATGTTTTCCATGACAACCGGCAATTCCAATCCGATAAGAATAAAGATGATTCCGTTGATAATGAATATTAAAGTATGCCAGACATTTGTAGCCTGAATTCTCGATTGATGGGTCAACATTTTATGCGAATTATACGAAAGAAGTAACCCGCCGCTTACAACGGCTAACACACCGGAATAATGAAAATGTTCTGCCAGGATAAACATGATATAAGGTGTAATCAATGTGAGTGCCGTATCGATACTGGCCGTTGTTGGAAGATAATAGTGTATCAGATAAACAACTAACCCGACTGCCAGCCCGATGATGATTCCCATAACAGCTAACAAAAAGAAATCACTGACGGCTTCTTCTTGACTAAAATACCCGGTCATTACGGCTACTAAAGCAAATTTAAAAACGATTAAACTCGAAGCATCATTCACTAAACTTTCACCTTCTAAAATGGTTATGGTGCGTTTCGGGATTTTAATGCCTTTTAATACTGACGTAGCGGCAACAGCATCGGGTGGAGCAATAATCCCGCCTAATAAAAATCCCAAGGCTAAGGTAAATCCGGGAATTAATGATTGCGTTACGAATGCCACAACGGTTGAGGTAAAAAACACCAGTCCAAAAGCGAGTAAACTAATGGGGCGTTTCCATTTCCAGAAATCATGCCACGAGGTGTACCATGCGGCTTCGTATAGAATGGGGGGAAGGAACAACAAAAAAATAAGTTCAGGATCTATTCTGAAATGAGGAATGCCGGGAATAAAACTGATGAGTAAACCGGAGATGACCAGAAAAATAGGATAAGAAACTTTAATTTTCTGTCCGACAATGACCAATAGTATTACAGCAAAAATAAGTCCGATAATGAGCAGCAGGTAAGTATGAATCATACGTTTTTATTTGGCTTGTCCGATGTCTAATTTCGTAATTTTGCCTTCCTGATTTACGGTAAATTTGAAAAATACTTTAAAAGTACCCCATTGTCCGGCAAAAAAACTTCCGGTGATAGCTGTCCCGTTGTTTTCAACTTTGTCGAAAGTTAAAAACTTTTCCTGGTGATAAAAAGCATTGTCAAAAAATGATTTTAAATCTAAAGTCTTTCCGTCATCTGTAAAGACGGCATTTGATGTAAAATGATTATACCATGCCTTTTTGTCTCCATTTTGTAAGGCTTCAACAGCACTTTTTACAGTAGTGTTTGTGAGTTTTGAATAGTCCATTTGATGTTCTTCTTTCGTTTGGTTTGATATTTTTTTTGGTTCTTGTCCGCATGCCGTGAAACTTAGAGATAACATGGCAATAAAGCGGAAAAGTTTTTCAGACATAGGTTACTTTTTTAGCGGATGTTCCAGATAAATAAGAAGCAGGTTTACTAACAGAAAAGGAATTTCTATGGCAGCTCCTTTTAAATTCTTATCAGAAAGATGGTAGCAGGTTATCAGCAGAATTCCCGCTGCCATAATAAAATTTCCGATGACAAATGTTTTAGGATGTAACAGTAACAAAGCACTGATGATCGTTATCAGTCCGTTAATCATGACGGCTGTTTTTGAAAAGTTCCATTTTCCGAATAGTTCTACCATTTCCGGTTTTCCGGAAAATAGGGCATAACCCTGTTTGAGGCCCATATAGACTGCTGCAAGCAGGAGTATCGTACTCAATATTTTTACCAACATACGTTTATTTTTTTGTTTTCTATTAAAAGTAAGGAAAAGGGGTTTAAAAATTAACAGATTATAAAAAATATTTTTAATAAATTTTATAATCTGTTTTGTTTATGTTTTTTGATTTAGCTTACCGGGTTGTGTAACCACCATTGGCAAAAATAGTTTGACCGGTAATCCACCATCCGTCTGTTACCAAAAACTCCACCAGCGGTGCAATATCTTCAATTCTGGTAAGACCGCCTAAGGCAGATGCAGCTTTGTGATACGCTACGGCATCATCTGTTTCCTGACCGTAGAAAAATGGAGTGTCCATTGGTCCGGGGGCTACTGCCGAAACAGAAATCCCTCTGGAACCAAACTCTTTAGAAGCTGCTCTGGTAAAATGTTCTACCGGAGCTTTTGCCCCGGCATAAGTAGAATATAACCCGGTGTATGCCGCTAATAATGAAGTTACAATTGTACAAATCTTACCATTATTATTCAGGTGCTTTCCGGCTTCTTGCAGGAAGAAATAAGCTTGTTTGGCATTCACATCCATCATGGTGTCATACTCAGCTTCTGTTGTTTCTGTAAATGGTTTTTTTAGTACCATTCCAACGGTGTTCACGGCAATATCAATATTTCCGAATCTTGCTTTTGCGGTTTCAAACAATTTACTGATGTTCTGAACTTTTGTTAAATCACCCTGTACAATTATTGCTTCACCTCCCTTATTTTCAATAGCCTGCAATGTTCTTTCGGCATCCTCTTTTGTACGGTTACTATTGTAATGAATGACCACTTTTGCTCCTTTTTCAGCAAAGTTTAAACTTAATAGCCCACCCAGATTTTTTGCTCCGCCGGCAATTAAAACCACTTTTCCTTTTAAATCATTTCTTGACATATACTAAATATATTGGTTAATATGAAGCAAATTTAACACAACTGACTGAATATTCATTCAGTTATTTTGTTAAAAAAAAATTAAGTTTTAATAGCATCCCAAAGCATCTGTAGTAATATGTTTTTAAAGTCGTCTTCAAAAGCAATACGTTCGTCCAATGCCCAGAGAATATAACCGTTTACAGTACCAAATGTAAATAGCCGGAGATGATTGGGCTTTAATTTTTTAAAAAGATTCTGTTCTAATCCTTCCTGAAAAAGTTCATCAAAAGCCAGAAAAGCTTTCATGGCAGTTTGGTGAATTGAATCCGTTAAAATAGGCGAGGAGGCGAATTGATAGGAAAATTGATACTCCAGCGGATGTTCTACAAAATAATCAATTACTTTACCCCAAAGATAGTCAAAACGTTCTTTAACGGTGCCGGTACTTTTGTAATGAGCGAAAACATAGCTGGCTTCCTGTTTTTTTTGTTCAATCCAAATCTGCTGAATAATATCTTCTTTGTCTTTAAAATGTTTATAAATTGTTCCTATTCCCACCTTAGCTTCCTTTCCGATTTGAGCTATGGTTACCGTATGAACCCCCAGGTTGACAAAAAGTTTTAAGGAAGCATTAATAATTTTTACTCGTTTACTATCCATTATTCCGCCATTCTTTTCAATTTATTCTTTTCAAGAATATTGATTTTTTTGCCGTTTAAACTCACCCAGCCGTTTTTGGCAAATTCAGATAATAAGCGAATACAACTTTCTGTTGCCGTTCCGATCATTCCGGCTAATTCTTCGCGGGAAAGCTGGATGTGAAGAGAACCGTCTTCATTTTTACCAAAAGTATCTTCTAAATAGACGAGTGTTTCAGCTAACCGTTCTTTTACTGTTTTTTGTGCCATAGAAACCATGTGATCATCGGCATCTTTTAAGTCGCCGCAAATGGTTTTCATCACATTCATCGAAAATTGGTTGTTATGGTTAAAAAATCCCAGTACTTCTGATTTCGGAATAAAACAGACTTCCATATCTTCCAGGGCAACAGCACTCAGATTGGCAGGTTCATCACTAATCATGGAACGCTGCCCTAATAATTCACCGGGTTTAACCAGTTTTACAATCTGATCTTTTCCGTTAGCACTGAGTTTAGAGAGTTTACAAACCCCGTCTTTTACACAATAAATACCATTAACCGTTTCACCTTCTTCAAAAAGAGATTCTCCTTTTTTGACAGAGTAGGATGTTTTGCAGTTAGCCATCCGTAAAAGTTCTTCTTTGTTGAGAGCTTTTAAAGAACTGAACTCCCTGACGATACATTGTTCGCATTTACTCATCGTGTATCAATTTATTGGTAGCTACAAAGATAATTAAAGTATGACAAATATCATATTTTAATTTTTACCCTTTTACAACCTTTGCTACAGGTAATAATGAGCAAATTATGAGCATTGGAAATTGTTTCCATTGTGGTAGTGAAATCAACAAAAAAGAGGAGATTATTTTTGATAACAACAGTTTCTGTTGCAACGGTTGCAAAACCGTTTATGAAATTTTCAGTCAGAATGATTTAACGTGTTACTATGATTTTCAGGTAGCTCCGGGTGCTACGCCACAAGATATACAAGGTAAATATGATTTTTTAGACAATGAAGAGATTGTGGCTAAACTTCTCGAGTTCCAGGAGGATACAACACATATTGTTTCACTCTATATTCCGCATATACACTGTAGCTCGTGTATTTGGATTTTGGAAAATCTGCAAAAGCTTCAACCGGGAATCGTTTCTTCTCAGGTTAATTTCCCTGAAAAAAAGGTAAGGGTAACTTTTCATCCCCAAAAAGTAACGTTAAGAAAAATCGTTGAGCTACTCTGTTCTATTGGCTATGAACCCTATATCAGTCTGGAGAATTTTGATCGTGACTTGAAAGAGATTGACCGCAGTTTGATTTACAAAATCGGAGTCGCTTTTTTTTGTTTCGGAAATATTATGCTACTTTCTTTTCCCGAATATTTCGAAGTCGAAGAATACTGGATCAATGAGTACAGAGGCTTTTTCCGTTGGTTGATTTTTACCATTTCACTTCCGGCATTTGTTTATTCAGCCAGCGGCTATTATATTTCAGCCTATAAAAGCATCCGGTCCGGTATGCTCAATATTGATATACCCATTGCATTGGGTATTGTGATTATGTTTGTGCGGAGCACGATTGATATTGTTTTTGATTACGGTCAGGGTTTTTTTGACAGTATGACCGGATTGATTTTCTTTATGCTGCTGGGAAAATTATTTCAGCAGAAGACCTATGACTTTCTCTCTTTTGAACGCGATTATAAATCTTATTTTCCGATAGCCGTTACAAAGGTGCTCGCAGATGGTCAGGAAACTCCCGTTCAGGTATATGATATTCAAAAAGGTGATAGGTTACTGATTAGAAACCAGGAATTAATCCCGGTTGACGGAATTTTAATTGCTGAAAAAGCTTTTATTGACTACAGTTTTGTAACGGGTGAAGCAGCTGCCATTGAAAAAAAATCCGGCGATAAAATTTTTGCCGGCGGGAAGCAATTGGGAAAAGTGATTGAAATGGAAGTGCTTTTTTCGGTATCGCAGAGTTATCTGACACAGTTGTGGAGCAACGATGTGTTTCAGAAAAGAGTAGAAATTAAACATAAAACAGTTACCGATAAAATCAGCCGCTATTTTACGCCGGCCTTATTGAGCCTTGCTGTTGTTTCCTTTTTATATTGGATTTTTATCGATGCTAACATTGCTTTTAATGTGTTTACCGCTATTCTGATCGTGGCTTGTCCGTGTGCGTTGGCATTAACCGCTCCGTTTACATTGGGAAATGTGTTACGCATTTTGGGCAACCGGAAATTCTATTTAAAAAATGCCACGGTGATTGAACAGTTAGCTCAGGTAGATACGATAGTTTTTGATAAAACAGGAACCATTACCACCAATAAAAAAACGGCGATTACTTACGATGGAATTCCTTTAAATGAATTTGAGCTGAAATTATTGAACAACGCACTCAGAGGGTCCAATCATCCGCTGAGCAGAAGATTATATGAATTTATTCCACCTCAGGAGAAATCAGATATTACTCATTTTGAAGAAGTGATCGGTAAAGGAATTTATACAGAAATCGATGGTAATACGATAAAACTGGGCTCTTCTCAGTTTTTAAAAACAATGACCGAAAATACACATAAAAAAACCAAAGTACATGTTGAAATTAATGGTATTTATAAAGGGAGTTATGTATTTAATAACCAATACAGGGAAGGTGTGGAACAGTTGTTTTCCGGGTTAGCCGCTAAATACAACCTGGTCATTTTATCCGGAGATAATGACGGAGAGCGAAAGATTCTGGAGAAAATGCTTCCGGAGTCTGCCACATTGGTTTTTAATCAAAAACCGGAAGAAAAACTTCGATACATTGAAAACCTTCAAAAGCAAGGTAAAAATGTGATGATGATAGGGGATGGTCTGAATGATTCCGGTGCATTAGCACAGAGTAACATTGGAATTTCCATATCAGAAAATGTGAATGTGTTTTCTCCGGCTTGTGATGGAATTTTAGATGCCTCACAATTTCAAAAGATTAATTTTTTCATGAAATATTCCAAAAATGCCATGAAAACAATTTATATGAGTTTCGGGCTGTCATTATTATACAATGCAGTGGGATTAAGTTTTGCTGTTTCCGGAAATTTATCACCATTAATTGCTGCGGTTATTATGCCATTGAGCACCATAACCATCGTAAGTTTTGTAACGATCATGAGCAATTATTATGCCGGCAGGGACAGGTCGTGACCTGTTTGCACTTAGCATCAGTAAAAGAAACCAAAATCTGTAACAGGAAAAATAAGCAGTATGATAAATATCATATTTTATAAAATCGGGTAAGTCTAATTTTGTTAACATAATTTAAGGTATGAGCGTCATTTACATTTTAATCACCATTAGCATCATCGTGGCTGTTTTTTTTCTGTATGCTTTTATCAGAGCAGTACGAAAAGGTCAGTATGATGATGACTATACGCCATCTGTCAGAATGCTTTTTGATGATGAACTCAAAAACAAACCCAACAAAAAACCAATACAAACAATTAAAGAAAAACAAGTATAATTATGGAGATGCAACAATTTTATTACGACAACAAAATTGTAAAGAAGTTCCTCTACGCCTGTATCGTTTTTGGTGTAGTCGGGATGCTGGTAGGTCTTATTCTGGCTATCATGTTTTTATTTCCCAATTTAACCGACGGAATCTCCTTCCTGAGTTTTGGCAGATTAAGACCTTTACATACCAATGCAGTCATTTTTGCTTTCGTGGGTAACGCTATTTTTGCAGGAGTTTACTACTCGATGCAGCGACTGCTTAAAACCAGAATGTATAGCGACGTATTGAGTAACATCAATTTCTGGGGATGGCAGTTAATCATTGTCGCAGCTGCCGTCACGTTACCATTAGGTATTACTACTTCCAAAGAATATGCCGAACTGGAATGGCCGATCGATATTGCGATCGCTCTAATTTGGGTGGTTTTTGGTATCAATATGATTATGACAATTATCAAACGTAGAGAACGCCATATCTATGTTGCTGTCTGGTTTTATATTGCCACCTTTGTAACGGTTGCGATTCTCCATATTTTTAATAGTTTAGAATTACCGGTTTCCGCTTTAAAAAGTTATTCCGTTTATGCCGGTGTTCAGGATGCTTTAGTACAGTGGTGGTACGGACACAATGCGGTGGCATTCTTTTTGACCACGCCGTTTTTAGGGTTAATGTACTATTTTGTGCCCAAAGTAGCTAATCGTCCGGTCTATTCCTATCGGTTATCCATTATACACTTCTGGTCATTAATTTTTATCTATATCTGGGCAGGGCCACACCATTTATTATATTCTGCTTTGCCGGACTGGGCTCAGAATTTAGGTGTTGTTTTCTCTGTAATGCTAATTGCTCCTTCCTGGGGAGGTATGATTAACGGACTTCTTACTTTAAGAGGTGCTTGGGATAAAGTACGCACTGATGCGGTTCTAAAATTCTTTGTAGTGGGTATAACCGGCTATGGTATGGCTACATTTGAAGGCCCTATGTTATCACTTAAGAACGTAAATGCCATTGCTCATTTTACTGATTGGATCATTGCCCACGTTCACGTTGGGGCACTGGCCTGGAACGGATTTATGACGTTTGGTATGATTTATTGGTTGATACCGCGAATGACCAAAACCAAACTGTATTCTGAAAAATTAGCTAATTTCCATTTCTGGATCGGAACTTTAGGAATCATTTTATACGCTTTACCATTATATGTAGCCGGATTTACCCAAGCTTCTATGTGGAAACAGTTTAATCCCGACGGAACATTGGTTTATGGTAACTTTTTAGAAACGGTTACACAGATAGTACCGATGTATTGGATGCGGGCTATCGGAGGAACATTATATGTTACCGGTTTAATTGTCTTGGTCTATAATGTCATTAAAACGGTGGCTGCCGGATCTAAAGTAGAAGATGAATTAGCTGAAGCACCGGCTTTAGCAGTCATTTCATCAAGAAGAATGAAAGGAGAGAAATGGCATTCCTGGCTGGAAAGAAAGCCCATCCAATTTACCATTTTGTCATTGGTAGCGATTCTGATCGGAGGGGTTGTTCAGATTATTCCGACCATTGTGGTTAAATCGAATATTCCGACTATCGCTTCCGTAAAACCATATACACCACTTGAGCTCGAAGGACGTGATTTATATATCCGTGAAGGTTGTGTGGGATGTCACTCACAAATGATCAGACCGTTTCGTTCTGAAGTTGAACGTTATGGTGATTATTCCAAAGCAGGAGAATATGTGTATGACCATCCGTTCTTATGGGGATCTAAACGAACGGGGCCTGACTTACACCGGATTGGAGCCAAATACAACGATAACTGGCACTTTAACCATATGTGGGACCCGCAGAGTACTTCACCGGGGTCTATCATGCCGGGGTATAAATGGTTGTATGACAATAAGCCAATGGATTATTCTATGATTGAGAAAAAAATGGAGGTAATGGTAACCTTAGGAGTGCCTTATACGGATGAGGACATCCGGAATGCCAGAAAAGCCATTGATGAACAGGCTGCTGAAATTGAAAAAAATCTTCATGCCGATCCGGACTTTGTCAAATCGTATGAAGAAAGTAAAAAGAATGCAGCTACCCGGGGAGAAGAGTTTGTTCCGATGAAAGACAGGGAAATCACAGCCTTAATTGCCTACCTGCAACGTTTGGGTACGGATATCAAAGTAAAAGAAACCGCACAAAATAAATAGTTATGCTAAAGTTTGTCAAGCACCATATGGATACGATTTCAGGTATTGAAATTTATCCTGTTATCTCTTTGAGTATTTTCTTTCTGTTCTTTACTGTACTACTTATTTGGGTATTTACATATAGCAAAGATACTATCCGTGAACTGAGTGATATACCGTTAAAAGAAGATAATTAGTTAATTCGAATCATACGAAAATGAAAAAAGTAATTCCCTCATACGTTAGAGTTCCGTTGATTTTTGCCCTTGTGATGGGTGCAATGGAATATTTTATAGACTCAGGAGACAAACCGGCTTTTGTGGAATATCCCATGGTAGCATTATTTTTAGGCGTGTTCCTGTTTTTACTGATTGCCATTGAAATTGTAATCAGTGCAGTAGATAAAGTAACTTATCATTTGCTGACCGAAGAACAAAAAAAGAAACTGGAAAAAGCACAGGCTTTACCGTTTACAGAAAGTGCTTTTTACCAGAATCTGGTAAAAAAACTAACCCGTTCCAAAGAGATTGAAGAGGAGCATGACGTGATGCTGGATCACGATTACGACGGTATTAAGGAGCTGGACAATGTGCTGCCGCCCTGGTGGGTAAAATTATTTTACCTGACAATTATTTTTGCCTTTGTTTACCTGATAAGGTTTCACATTTTCAACGATTATGACCAGACTTCTGAATTTGAAACCGAAATGGCTACAGCACAAGCGGAAGTTGAAAAATATAAATTGACCGCCCCTGATTTAATGGATAAAGAAAAGGTAACACTTTTAACGGATGCCACAGCATTGGCCGAAGGAAAAGCTATTTTTGAAGCAAAATGTGTGGCTTGTCATAAACCGGACGGCGGAGGTTCAATCGGGCCGAACCTGACCGATGGGCATTGGATTCTGGGTGGCGGAATCAAAAATGTGTTCAATACCATTATGGAAGGTGGCCGCGAAGGAAAAGGAATGGTTCCCTGGAAAACAGAAATCAAGCCTTCTGACATTCAAAAAGTAGCCAGTTATGTTATTTCATTACAAGGAACAAATCCGCCGGATGCCAAAGCACCGGAAGGTGACATTTGGGTTGATGAAAATGCTCCAAAAACTGAAGTTAACACAGATTCAACTGCCGTTTCAACTGAAATGGTGATGAAATAAAAATAAGTCCCGGATTATTTACGGGATTTATAAATTAAAAAGCAAGGTATGAGCAGGTTACCTGACGAAAGTTTCAGAGACAGTATAGGAACCATCAGTAAAGAAGGAAAGAGAGCCTGGGTTTTCCCTAAAAAACCCAAAGGATATTTTTATGATAAAAGAAAGTTAGTAAGTTACTTTTTATTATTCTTCTTGTTTGCAGCTCCTTTTGTTAAAATTAACGGACACCAGTTTTTGATGTTCAACGTGCTGGAAAGAAGATTTAATATTTTCGGCTTTCCGTTTTGGCCGCAGGATTTTCATTTGTTTGTGATTTCAATGATCATTGGCGTGGTAGGTCTGGCGTTGTTCACGGTTGTTTTCGGAAGAATTTTTTGCGGTTGGTTTTGTCCGCAAACTATTTTTATGGAAATGGTTTTTCGCCGGATAGAATATTGGATCGATGGCGACAGAGGGGCTCAGATCCGTTTACAAAAACAGGAATGGAATACCGAAAAAATCAGGAAAAGAGTTACCAAATGGAGTGTATTTTTTATGGTTTCTTTTCTCATTGCCAATGTATTCCTGGCTTATCTGGTAAGCAGTGACCGATTGCTGTTGATGATTAAAGAAGGCCCGGCTTTACATACAGGTACCTTAGTGGCACTGTTAATTTTTACAGCAGTATTCTATTTTATTTTTGCTTGGTTCAGAGAACAGGTCTGCATTATCGCTTGTCCTTACGGAAGAATGCAAGGAGTTTTGCTGGATAATAAATCCATTAATGTGGCTTATGATTACGTTCGGGGAGAAAAAGAATTGGGCAGAGCTAAATTCAATAAACAGGAAAACAGGGCAGTTGCCGGAAAAGGGGATTGCATCGATTGTAAACAATGCGTAAACGTTTGTCCGACCGGAATTGATATCCGAAACGGAACACAGCTGGAATGCATTAATTGTACCGCCTGTATGGATGAATGTGACACGATCATGGAAAGCGTAGGATTGCCTAAAGGACTCATCCGTTATGCCAGTGAAGACGAAATTGTTAGAAAGGAAAAGTTTGTCTTTACCACCCGGATGAAAGGTTACACAGCCGTTTTAGTGATTTTAACCGGTGTTTTAATCGGAATGTTGTTTCTCAGAAATGATGTAGAAGCAACTGTTTTAAGGCTTCCTGGGCAATTGTTTCAGCATAGGGGTGAAAATATCAGCAATGTTTATACCTATAAAATTGTAAACAAAACAACCAAACAATTTGACAATGTTACGTTTAAATTATTTGAACCCAAAGGGGATGTCATTTTAGTCGGAAAATCTAAAATTTCCGTCAAACCGGATGGGATTGCCAAGGGAACGTTGTTCATAGAAATCAATCCGGCCTATTTGGAGGGGGATAAAATAAAAATAAAGATGGAAGTGTATGACGGCGAAAATTTAATTGAAACCGCTACAACCAATTTTATGGGGCCAAGAAACTTTAATTAATCAATTGCATCTCATGCAATTCAAAAATAAAAAATATGAAAATCAACTGGGGAACAGGCATCGTTATCGCATTCGGATTGTTTATGACATTCATTTTATTCTTTGTTTTTAAAGTGCAATCCGATAGTAAATATGATAATGAATTAGTGGTGCAGGAATATTATAAACAGGAACTTGTGTTTGAAAAACAGCGGGAGAAAGAGGTGAATGACAAACATTTAGAGCAATCCGTACAGATAACTTCGCCGGAAGAAGGATTAAAAATTGTTTTTCCGGCCGGCATGGATATACAAAAGATCAAAGGAAAAGTGTCCCTTTACAGACCGTCTAACCAAAAACTGGATTTTGAAGTTCCGATTTCGCTTTCTGGTTCACATTTGCTCATACCTAAACACAATTTGGTGGGCGGTCGTTGGGACATTTCTATTGACTGGAGTTATGAAGGAAAAGAATTTTTGACAAAGAAAACAATTTATTTATAAGCTTGGTTGTCCGTTGCCTGTTATCGGTTAACAGTATATCAACGGCCAGCAGACAACAGACAATAAATGCTCTACACCGCTCTCTTATTCGGATTAATCAGCAGTTTCCATTGCATCGGCATGTGTGGTCCGATAGCGATGATGATTCCGGTTGACCGGAATAATACAGCCAGAAGGGTTTTCCAGATTTTTTTATATCATTTGGGACGTTTAACAGCTTATGGCATGTTGGGGTTATTTTTCGGCATATTGGGTAAAGGTCTTTTTTTAGCCGGATTACAACAGCAGCTATCTGTTCTGATGGGGGTTTTAATGATTCTTTCTGTTGTTGTTCCCGAAAAAAAACTGGCCCGGTATAATTGCTCTAAACCGGTTTATAAACTGATCTCAAAAGTGAAAAGCC
Source organism: Bacteroidota bacterium (assembly GCA_023434025.1). Lineage (GTDB taxonomy): Bacteria > Bacteroidota > Bacteroidia > Flavobacteriales > Flavobacteriaceae > Flavobacterium. Next base: position 209,751 of record JAEYTL010000008.1, on the reverse strand, counting down.
ATTTGGCAGATCAGTTTAAAAGAAAAACATTTGATGCTTTATTCACTCTGGGTTTACTTAACGGTTTCCTTCCATGCGGTATGGTGTATGCCGCTCTTTTTGGAGCAATTGCCATGCAGAGTGAATGGCTGGGAACATTATATATGGTTTTCTTCGGGATAGGCACAATTCCCATGATGAGTGCCGTGGTGTTAATCACTGGTTTTATTTCAGTACCTGTTCGCAATAAAATTCAAAAAATGATTCCCATCATGGTATTTGTCATCGGAAGTTTATTCATCATCAGAGGAATGGGGCTGGATATTCCTTATCTTTCACCAAAAACCACTTCTTTAATTGTTCAGGCAAATCCCGATTGTCATAAAAACTAAACCAACTACTAAATGCTAAGACGTATAAAAGAAGCCGTTTTTAGTAATATGTTGTTAAATCGGTTAACTCTTTTCGGTCGGGAAAATCGGAAATGGCTTTATCAAGTTCCGTTTTACCCTCTTCGCAATTGATATTTTCATACCGGCATAAATAAGCATAACCTAAACAAATCCGGTATTGAACATCAAACTGGTTCGGAATCAGTTTTGCCGCACTTTTATACCTGAATAAGGCATTTTCAAAATGCCCGGTCTCCATCCATTCATCTCCGTCTTTTATCAATAAAAGAAAATCTTTTTTGGTTTTAGTATTTTGAAGCAATTCACTTTGAACAATTTGTTGGCTGTTTTCTGTTTTTTCAGCATGTGTAAAGAAGTAAAATGTTAAACCGATTACCGGTGTTACAATCAGTAGAAATAGCATTAGGCTTAACCTGAAAGAGACTTTTTTTTCGTTTAACAATTTGTTTCTGATCTCTTTCAATAATTCGGGAGAAGCGGTTATATGATCAACAAATTCTGTTGGCTTTTTTTCATCCAAAGAACTGATATATTCTTTTCTTGATGAAAACATGGATTTTCTCTTGCCAAGTAGAGCCCTGTTGTTTTTCATAATGGTATTCATTGATTGTATACTCCCAAAACCACCCATAAAAGAAATATTTATGGTTTTACGTTTGAGACAATAAAATGGTTACAATCTAACGGATGAATTCGGTTAATAATCAGACAGTCATCGAAAATAGCTTAGTCTCCGGCTTGTTTCGGGTCATACGTAAGTCAAATGCCATACAAATGTTCCGGATAAAGGCTTTCCCTTTTTCGGTTATGGTGAGTGAGTGATTGGTAATGATAATTAACCCGTCTTGTTCCATTTCCTGAAGTCGTTCTAAAACCTGATTGATTTCGGAAAAGTAAAAACCGTATTCGTGCCAGGAAGTATGAAACTGGCACATAATGTTCAGGATATGTTTACGGATGATCAGGTCTTCTTCGGTTAACAGATGACCTCTGAAAACAGGAAGTTCATTTTGGGCTAAAACAGCGTAATATTCTTCCAATGTTTTTACATTTTGAGCAAAACTGTACCAGCTGTCGCTGATGGAAGAAACACCCAATCCAATCATAACCTGGGTTTTAGAAGAGGTATAACCCATAAAGTTCCGGTGTAGCTTTCTTTCCCGGAAAGAATGATACAAACTGTCGGTTTCTAACGCAAAATGATCCATTCCGATTTCGTGATAACCGTTTTCGGATAATCGTTTTTTACCCGATTCATACAAGAGTCGTTTTTCCTCATCTTCAGGTAAGTCTTGCTCTTTAAAACTGCGTTGGCCGTTTCCTTTTATCCAGGGAACATGGGCATAACTGTAAAAAGCCAGCCTGTCGGGTTGTAATGAGTTTGTTTTGTCAATGGTGTCGATCACATCGTCAACCGTTTGAAAAGGCAAACCAAAAATTAAATCATGCCCAACAGAAGTATAACCGATTTCTCTTGCCCAAAATGTTACTTTGGCCACATTGTGAAATGACTGGATGCGGTGAATGGCTTCCTGCACTTTTTCGGAATAATCCTGTACGCCGAAACTTACCCGGCGGAAACCTAAATCATATAGTTTTTGAAGGTGTGTCCGTGTGGTATTGTTCGGATGCCCTTCAAAACTAAATTCATGGTCCGGATGTTTGTCTGCATTTTTAAATAAACCGTTTATCAAACGTTCTAAATTATCAGGAGCAAAGAAAGTCGGGGTGCCGCCACCTAAATGAATTTCTTTGATAATTGGTTTTTTGGGTAATAGTTCACAATACAATTCCCATTCTTTTAATACCGCGTCTATATAGGGATGTTCCACATCATGCCGTTTGGTAATGCGTTTGTTGCAACCGCAAAACGTACATAAACTTTCGCAGAACGGCAAATGAATATACAGGCTGATGCCTTCTGTAGTATTGCTTTGTACAAATGACTGTTGTAGCGTTTCTTTCCAATCGGCAACAGAAAAGCTGTTTTCATCCCAATAGGGAACAGTAGGATAACTGGTATATCTGGGACCGGGAACATTGTATTTTTGAATCAATGACATCTTTTTAAACGTTTTTTAAACAGTAAAAAGTTAAGAATCAATGAGAACATTTTCATCTTAACTTCTCACCTTCGAAGTAAAACATGGGTCAAAGATATAAGCTGCAGAGATGAAATAAAATGATATTTGTCATGCGTCGTTCTGCTTCGCCTGCAAACAAACAATAAAATAACGGATTGCCGGTTACGGTTAAATCCGGGTTGATTTGTCGGGAAAAATAATTTTCACTGAAAACGATTTCGTAGGAAAAATTTCTTTCCTATATTTGAACTCCTATGCAACCAGTAAAAATAATTGAATGTCCGCGGGATGCCATGCAAGGCATCAAAACGTTTATTCCTACGGAAAGAAAGGTAATTTATCTGCAGTCGCTTTTACGGGTTGGGTTTGATACACTGGATTTTGGCAGTTTTGTTTCCCCCAAAGCCATTCCGCAAATGGCTGATACGGCTGAGGTTTTATCCCGTTTGGATTTATCAAAAACCCAAAGCAAATTACTGGCGATTATTGCCAATACAAGAGGGGCAGAACTGGCTTCGGAACATAATGCTATTCGGTATTTAGGCTTTCCGTTTTCCATTTCAGAAAATTTTCAAATGCGGAATACACACAAAACCATTGCGGAATCTATTGTGACGCTACAGGAAATCCTGGAAATAGCCGACCAATCCAATAAGGAAGTAGTTGCCTATTTATCGATGGGTTTCGGAAATCCGTACGGTGACCCGTGGAATGTGGAAATAGTAGGGGAGTGGACCGAAAAACTGGCCGGAATGGGGGTAAAAATTTTATCGCTTTCCGATACGGTTGGCAGTTCAACGCCGGAAGTCATTGATTATTTGTTTTCCAACCTTATACCCCAATACCCGGAGATTGAGTTTGGAGCCCATTTGCATACTACTCCCGATAAATGGTTTGAAAAAGTAGATGCCGCCTACAAAGCCGGTTGCCGCCGTTTTGACGGAGCCATTCAGGGATTTGGCGGTTGCCCGATGGCAAAAGATGATCTGACAGGTAATATGCCTACCGAAAAATTACTGTCTTATTTTACAACTCAAAAAGAGGACACCAACACCAGCCCGATGAGCTTTGAAAGTGCTTATAATGAAGCAACAAAAGTGTTTGGGGAGTTTCATTAAGAATGTTGTTTGGTGTTGTTTTCTGACGGACAATTTTTGAATGCAAATCTTAAAATTAGAAAAATTTAAAATAAATAGTATCATTCTAAAAAAACGGATAACAGAGAACCCAAAACCGTTATCTATTGCTCCACCCGGATTTCAAATAGTTTATCCCAATTCTTACCTGTTATAAAAAGAGTCTTTGTTTTCGGATTATAAGCAATTCCGTTTAACACATCAATATCGGGGTGCTGGGTGACGAGTTTTTTCAAGTCGCCCAGATAAATCACAGACTCTACGGCTCCGTTTGCCGGATTAATAACTGCAATGGCATCTTTCTGGTAAATATTTCCATAAATTTTTCCGTCTATCCATTCCAGTTCGTTAACAGATTTAATTTTATTGGCACCGGAATATACATTGATGTTTCCTTCAATTTGCAGGGTTTCCGGGTTTAAGGTGTAAATTTTTTCGGTACCGTCTGATTGATACAACACTTTCCCGTCGTTGCAGAGTCCCCAGCCTTCAATTTGTTTGGAATAATTAAAGCGTTTAATTTCTTTAAAGGTGTCTGCATCATAAATAAAACCAACCAGATTCCGCCAGGTTAACTGATATACTTTATTGTTTAAAATGGTGATTCCCTCTCCAAAAATAATTTCCGGGTGTTCTATCTTTTTATATACTTCACCGGTTTTGTAGTTCATTTTACGCAGACTGGAAATCCCTTTGATTCCGGTAGAATTTCCGGCTCCGTTTCCGGTTCCTTCATACAACGTATCGCGGTGAAACTCCAATCCTTGCGTATAGGCTTTGATGTCATGCGGATAAGTGTTTACCAGGGTGTAATTAAGTAATTTAGGCTCTATTTTAGAGATAAGCTCAATACGGTGGGTGGCTTCGGCATAGTTGTTTTCATAATAAACCAGGGCTTTCAGGTTCTGGTATCCTAATTTTTGACCGGTTAAGGAGTACTCCATATTTTTGGCACCGCTAACTGAGCCTACCTTCTGATCGTTGGCATAGTAAACAATGCTGTCGATCGTTTTGTTTTTGGTATTGGAAATGGTCAGAACAGCCTTTTCATCGGTAGAAAACTGAGCTTTTGACTGGGTGGTATTCAATAAAAATAGTCCTGATTTATCTTTTTCTTTGTCTTCACAACCTGAAAACAGAATGGCTAATAAAATGAATGAGAATAAGTTATAGTTTTTCATGCGGATTTCATAATAATATCGACAAATATAGCAATTTGAATCGAACTATTTTCCTTGCAGAAACATAAAAAGATTGTATATTTGCATCGGCAAGTCCTACACGACCAGCTCCTGCAAACTCCTCCAGGGTGGGAACACAGCAAAGGTATGCGGTTGTAGCGGTGCGATGTAGGTCGCTTGCCATTTTTTGTTTCTTCAGATTCCTCAACTCACATACTTTTTTTACCATATAAGGCATATAAGAAATATAAGTTTTTCTAACTTGTATTAAGTTTTTTTACAAACTTATATTTCTTATATGGTTTTAAAACCAATTGTTTACTTTGTTGATTTCAAATTAGTTCTTTTCATTACTTTCGCTATCACAAATAGATGTATATGCAATTAAAATGGAAAATAATCCAGCACCAACTAAAAGAACCTTTCAAAATTGCTTATGGCGTTTATCCTTTCAGAAATGCATTAATAGTTTCGGTTGATTGGAATGGAAAAACCGGTTATGGTGAATGTACAGAAATTGATTATTACCATATTCATCTGACAGATTTTGTAACCGATTTAGAACGAATTCAACCGTTGTTCATCTCTTTTAAAATGGAGCACCCTTTTGATTTTTTCAATAAACTGAAGGCTTTTTCTTTGCATCCATTTTTGCAATCAGCGATCGATTGTGCGTATTGGGATTTGTACGGAAAGCTTGAAAACAAAACATTTGCCATACTAAATCAATTGCCAGCCACACATTTTCCAAAATCGTCCATTACGATAAGTATGGAGGAAGAAGCCATTCAACTCAAGAAAATTATCAAATCCGATTGGGAATTTTGTAAGGTGAAAGTCAATTCATGGTCGGTTTCCCTGCGGGATAAATTATTGACTGCCGGAAAGAAAATCAGTATTGACTCCAATGGTAGTTTTCCGTTGAAACAATGTGAATTTATTCAGAATGATCCGCTTTCAGCAAAATTCTTATATTTTGAACAGCCAATGGCCAAAGGTGCAGAAAATTACAAAAACTTATCCCAAAATAGCCATGCCAACTGGATGGCGGATGAAGATTTACAAAATATTGATGATTTGGAATTATTACAACCTCATTATAAAACGATCAATGTTAAAGTGATGAAATGCGGTGGATTGACCCCTTCATTATCCATTATACAAAAAGCAAAAGCCATGCATTTCAAAATTATGATTGGTTGTATGACGGAATCAACGGTTGGTATTTCTGCCGGAATAGCGTTGGCATCTTTTGCCAATTATTTAGATTTAGACGGAGCCAATTTAATTGCAAATGATAGTTTTAATGGTTCAAAAATTGTGAATGGGGAAGTCGTTTTGAGTGATGGTGCCGGTTTGGGAATTCAGCTTTAGCAGAGCACTAATAACCGATAACCGAAAACTTTTTCATTATCTTTGACTTTTTAAACCCAACCATGTCAAAAGTAATTCTCATCACAGGCGGTTCCTCCGGGATTGGTAAATCCATCGGTACTTTTTTGCATCAGAAAGGCTATGTAGTATATGGAACAAGCAGAAATCCCAATCAAGTAAAAGAGTCCGTTTTCCCTCTGTTACAATTGGATGTGCGTGAGGCGAACAGCATTAAATCGGCCGTTTCCGAATTAATTCAGAAAGAAGGCAAATTGGATGTCGTTATCAACAATGCCGGTGTAGGCATTACCGGTCCGCTGGAAGAGATTCCCACTCAGGAAATCAAAAACAATTTTGAAACCAATTTTTTCGGTCCGATTGAGCTGATGAAAGCGGTTTTGCCACAGATGAGAAATCAAAAATCAGGTTTAATCATCAACATTACATCTATTGCCGGCTATATGGGATTGCCGTATCGGAGTGTATATTCTGCCTCCAAAGGGGCATTGGAACTGATAACCGAAGCCATTCGCATGGAAGTAAAACCCTTCGGGATTCAGTTAACCAACGTAGCTCCCGGTGATTTTGCCACCAACATTGCTGCCGGCCGTTATCATGCTCCGTTAAAGGGGGATTCAGCCTATAGTGTTCCGTACGGGAATACACTGAAAATGATGGACGAACACGTTGATTCCGGCAGTAACCCGGATGAAATGGCTTTTGCGATTTACAAAATAATCGAAACAGCAAACCCGAACGTACATTATAAAGTGGGAAGTTTTCTGCAGCGTTTTTCAATAGTATTAAAACGGATTTTACCGGATAAAGTGTACGAGAAGATGTTGATGAAGCATTATAAACTGTAAATATCAATGATAATTTCAATATCAAAAATCAAATAGTCTTTCTTTTAAAAATTGATTTTTGAATTTGTTATTCACATTGATATAGAAATTGACATTGAATTTGTAATTTTGCAACCAAATTAAAACACAACTCAGATATGAAATTTTTTATTGACACCGCTAACCTCGAACAAATTAAAGAAGCACAGGCTTTAGGTGTTTTAGATGGTGTAACCACCAATCCGTCGCTTATGGCCAAAGAAGGCATCAGCGGAAAGAACAACGTTTTGAAACATTATGTGGACATTTGTAATATTGTTGATGGCGATGTAAGTGCCGAAGTGATTGCAACTGACTACGAAGGCATGATCAAAGAAGGTGAGGAGTTATCAGAATTACACGAACAGATCGTGGTGAAATTACCAATGACCAAAGAAGGTGTAAAAGCTTGTAAATATTTTGCAGACAGGGGAATTAAAACTAACGTAACGTTAGTTTTCTCTGCCGGACAAGCGTTGTTAGCAGCCAAAGCCGGAGCTACGTATGTTTCACCATTCATCGGGCGATTGGATGATGTTTCCACGGATGGTCTGTCCCTGATTGAAGAAATTCGCGATATTTATGATAACTATGGCTATGATACACAGATTCTGGCTGCTTCTGTCCGCCACACCATGCACATTGTTAATTGTGCCAAGATTGGAGCAGATGTAATGACCGGACCATTATCAGCTATTTTAGGTTTGTTAAAACACCCGTTAACCGATATCGGATTGGCTCAGTTTTTAGCTGACCATGCCAAAGCGAATCAATAAAGATTGCTGTAAATCAGAATAAAAAAATCCCGTCATTTTTTACCTGACGGGATTTTCTGTTTTTATATGTTTTTACTATTTCAGGTATTCACCAAATTTTACATCAAATAAATTTACAAAACCATTGTGAATTTTTCCGGTCTCATCTAAAATAATCGTGCGGTGCAGTTTTGTGATTACCCATTTGTCTTTTAACTCCTCAAAATTACGGGCTCTGAATTCATTAATGGTTCCGAAACGGTGATTTTCCAGCACTTTTTTCCACTTGGTCTGATTTTCATCAATATTAATGGCTACAAATTGATATTCCGGATTGTTTTTATAAAAATCCAATGCTTTTTTGTGAACAGCCAGTAAGTGTGAATCTGCATTTTCTGTCCAGAAGAAAATAACGGTTTTTCGGTTTAAAACAGATTGGCTGTTCAGGGTATTGCCGTTTAAATCAATTAAGGTAACATGAGGCAGATCATTTCCTTTTTTCAGGTTCTGGATAGAAGCACCGATCTTGTTAATTTCATTCATCATGCCCTTATCGGTCGATAATTCGTTATAACGGGCCAGAAACTTCTGGTTGTTTGCAATGTTCTGATCCTCCAGCAGATAAGAGAAAGCTATGTTGTGTAAAATTTTATTCTTTATTTTCTCATTTTTAAAGAGGGTATCTGCAATATTTAATTTATGGATATGAAGCTCCAGATCTTCGTTTTCCCGGTTTGTGTTAGGTTGGTTAAAGGATACATTCCCTAAAAAATGAGTCAGATAACGAACAAATGGAGAATAGCTGACCAACAGCTTGTTGTTAAATTCTACTTCTTTTCTGAAGTGGTAATAATCAGCGGGTAATTTATCATTGACATTTTCACCGGTTCTCATTTTATGAGCCATCGGATAAATTTCTTTTTTGGAGAAATGATGAAAATTCAACATTGTTCTGGCATAAAGATCAAACCCGTCATTCCATTTGATCTGCTCTTTTTTGGTATTGTAAAATTTCTTCTTGTTTTCATAGGATGAATCACAATTCGAGATAAACTTAGCAATATCGTAGTCAAAAACATCAAACATTTTGTTTTTATCCTCCTCATTTTTCAGATACAGCTCCATCAAAAAATTATTTTTCTCATCACCGCGTCCGCAAAAAACAATAGATTCGTCAAATTCTACAGGATTGATGCGAACCATTAAGCTGTCATTTTTATCAAAATAGACGTATTGGTATTCAGGCTCATGCTTAAAGGTGTATAAGCCGGGAGCCAAAGAATCGAATTTTTTTATAAACCGGTTGTTTTTATCCAAAAAAAGTGTATCAACAACTTCATCATTCTTTAAAAATAAAACAAAATTGTTTTTAGGATTAATTACTTCACCACCAAAATAGGCTGTATAATTATCCTTGTCAAACTCTTTCTGACATCCGGTAATTGTAAAAAGCAGGGTGATATTTAGTGAGAGAAGTATTTTTTTAGAATAGGCAATCATTATGCGGTATTAGTTTATATAACAAAAGTATTTTTTCTACAGCTTACACCTTGTTAACAGACAGTTAAAATAAACCTATATTTATTCTAAATAACTGTGATTCAAAAGTGCTTTATTTTTTCTACTTTTGCAACGCTTTTTAAAAAAAATAGAAAACACATGTTGACAGTTTCAAATTTATCAGTTCAATTTGGCAAAAGAGTTTTGTTTGACGAAGTGAATGTAACCTTTACCCAAGGCAATTGTTACGGAATTATCGGAGCAAATGGTGCCGGAAAATCTACGTTCATGAAAATTATTTCGGGTGAAATGGAACCTACTTCGGGACGTGTCATTTTAGAGCCGGGGAAAAGGATGTCGGTTTTAAACCAGAATCACAACATGTTTGATGAACATACGGTTCTGGAAACAGTTTTAATGGGTAACAAAGTGTTGTATGCCGTTAAAGCTGAAATGGATGCTCTGTATGCCGATTACAATGATGCCAATGCGGACAGAATTGGTGAATTGCAGGTGCAGTTTGAGGAAATGAATGGCTGGAATGCCGATTCTGATGCGGCTTCGATGTTGTCTAACTTGGGGATTCCTGCCGATTATCACTATACGTTGATGAGCGAAATGGAAGGGAAACTGAAAGTTCGTGTGCTTTTGGCCCAGGCTCTTTTCGGTAATCCGGATGTATTGATTATGGATGAGCCTACCAATGACCTGGATTTTGAAACCATCGGCTGGTTAGAGAATTTCCTGGCCAATTATGAAAATACGGTGTTGGTTGTTTCGCATGACCGTCACTTTTTAGATGCGGTTTGTACACATGTATCGGATATTGATTTCGGAAAAATCACACATTATTCAGGAAATTATACCTTTTGGTACGAGAGCAGCCAGTTAGCAGCCAAGCAACGTGCTCAGCAGAATAAGAAAGCAGAAGAGAAAAAAGCCGAATTGGAAGAATTTATCCGTCGTTTCAGTGCGAACGTAGCGAAATCAAAACAGGCTACTTCCCGTAAAAAAATGATTGAAAAATTAAATTTAGATGAAATAAAACCATCGAGCAGAAGATATCCTGCCATTATTTTTGATCAGGAAAGAGAAGCTGGCGATCAGATTTTGAATGTAGTAGGGCTGAGTGCCTCATTAGATGGTGAAACACTTTTCAGAAATATTGATTTAAATATGGCCAAGGGAGACAAAGTAGTGGTGTTTTCCAAGGATTCAAGAGCGACTACCGCTTTTTATGAAATATTGAATGGTCATTTAAAAGCAGATTCAGGCACATTTGATTGGGGAATTACAACAACCCAGTCGTATTTACCTGCCGATAATCACGCTTTTTTTGAAAACGACTATACCTTGGTTGATTGGTTACGCCAATGGGCTAAAACCGAAGAAGAGCGTGACGAAGTTTATGTTCGCGGCTTTTTAGGCAAAATGATTTTTTCCGGTGAAGAAGCTCTTAAAACAGGCCGTGTTTTGTCGGGTGGAGAAAAAGTACGTTGCATGATTTCCAGAATGATGATGCTGCGTGCCAACGTTTTAATGTTAGACGAACCAACCAATCATTTGGACTTGGAATCGATTCAGGCATTCAACAACTCATTGAAAAATTTTAAAGGTTCGGTTTTGTTTACCACACATGACCACGAATTTGCCCAAACCGTTGCCAATCGTGTAGTGGAAATCACACCAAATGGTGTTATCGACCGCTACATGACGTTTGATGAATACCTGGAGGATGATAAAATCAAAGAACTGAGAAAAAAAATGTATGCTTAAATCAATTCATCCCGTAACGTTGTTTCGGGATTTTTTTTGAAAAATAAGTCATAAAAAAAGTATATCTTTACCCTCCAAACACCACCACCATGAGTCAAAAAGTATTGCTTACTTCCAAAGAAGTCAATATCATTCTCCATCGTTTGGCCTGTCAGCTGATTGAAAAACACCTTGATTTTTCAGAGACCATTATCATTGGATTGCAACCCAGGGGGTCTTTTTTGGCAAAGCGAATTGTAAAAATACTACAGGAAGAATACCACATCAAAAATATCCGGTTCGGTTTGTTAGATATTACTTTTTTCAGAGATGATTTTCGTCGTGGCGAAAAACCTTTGGAAGCCAACAAAACCGAAATTGACTTTATTGTAGAAGATAAAAAAGTTATTTTTATTGATGATGTTTTATATACCGGAAGAAGTATACGTGCTGCTTTAACTGCCATTCAGTCTTTTGGGAGACCGAGCGAAATAGAGCTTTTGGTGTTGATTGACAGACGATTTAGCCGCCATTTACCCATTCAGCCTGATTATAGGGGAAGACAGGTAGATGCTATTAACAATGAAAAAGTAAAAGTCTGCTGGACTGAAAACGAAGGTGAAGACACGGTATATTTAATAACTACTAACACACAAACAACTCCTGAAAATGTCTGAATTGTCTGTTAACCACTTATTAGGCATCAAATACCTTCAGCCGGAAGATATACAACTTATTTTTGAAACGGCCGATCATTTTAAAGAAGTGATTAACCGCCCGATTAAAAAAGTACCGTCTTTACGGGATATCACTATTGCCAATATCTTTTTTGAAAACAGTACGCGAACCAAATTATCGTTTGAACTGGCTCAAAAAAGACTTTCCGCCGATGTGATCAGTTTTTCTGCCGCCCAGTCATCGGTAAAAAAAGGCGAAACCTTAATTGATACAGTGAATAATATTTTGGCCATGAAAGTAGATATGGTGGTCATGCGTCATGCCAATCCCGGTGCGGCTTATTTTCTTTCTAAAAATGTAAAAGCCAGTATTGTGAATGCCGGAGACGGTGCACACGAACATCCTACACAAGCGTTGTTAGACAGTTATTCCATCAGAGAACGATTAGGTGGAGTAGGTGGGAAGAAGGTCGTGATAGTTGGTGATATCCTGCACTCCAGGGTAGCCCTTTCCAATATTTTTGCCTTACAGATGCAAGGGGCAGAAGTCAAAGTGTGTGGGCCAAAAACATTAATCCCCAAACACATTGAAAGTTTAGGCGTTTCGGTAGAACCAAATTTACGGAAAGCATTGGAATGGTGTGATGTAGCTAATATGCTTCGCGTACAAAATGAACGTATGGATGTAAATTACTTTCCTTCTACCCGGGAATACGCTCAGCAATACGGCGTGGATAAAGCACTTTTGAATTCATTGAATAAAGAAATTGTGATTATGCATCCCGGCCCGATAAATCGTGGAGTGGAGATTACAAGTGATGTGGCTGATTCCAAACAATCTGTTATCTTAGACCAGGTTGAAAACGGAGTAGCGGTTAGAATGGCCGTTATTTATCTGTTGGCTTCAAAAATTAAATAATTTTTTATATCTTAGTGACTAAGTAGCTTAAAAAAATGAAAGTCGATCAAAAAGGACATACAACCATTCTAAAAAACACCCAAGGTGATTGTACTGCTTTTCTTGAAAAAGTAACTGCACAACACAATAGTTATAAAAGCCAGAACCTTATTTTGGACATGTCGATGGATAAAGAAGTAAAGCTGAAACAGATCAAATTGTTCAGTGAATTGTCTAAAGCACACAAAAAGGGGAAAAAATCCTTTGTAATGGTGGTTCAGGATATTAATTTTAACGAAGTTCCGGCTAAGTTAACGGTTGTTCCCACACTATTGGAAGCCCATGACATTATTGAAATGGAAGAAATCGAACGCGATTTAGGGTTTTAATTTCAACTGATAACCGACAACGGACAACAGACACTGAAAACTTCCTCATGAAACTCACCATCCTCGGCTGTTATGCCGCCACACCCCGAACCATTACCAATCCCACTTCACAGGTATTGGAAATTAAAAACCGCATGTTTTTGATTGATTGTGGCGAAGGAACGCAGGTGCAGTTGCGGAAGAACAAAATCAAATTCTCTAAAATCAATCACATCTTTATTTCGCATTTGCATGGGGATCATTTTTTTGGTCTGGTGGGATTAATCTCAACTTTTATGTTGCTAAACCGGGAAAGCGATCTGCATGTTTACGGGCCAAAGGGTATCAAAGAATTGATTTTGATGCAATTGCGTGCCGGAAATTCTTATACGGGTTATAACCTTTATTTTCATGAATTGGAATCTAAAGAGAGTGAAGTGCTGTTTGAAGATGAAAAAGTAATCGTGAAAACCATTCCGCTCAAACACCGTATTTACACCAACGGATTTTTATTTCAGGAAAAAAACAGAGAACGAAAGCTCCATATCGATAAAATTCAGAACCTTGGCATAGATGTGGTTTACTACCAAAAGATTAAATACGGCGGTGATATTAGGTTAGATGATGGAACACTTATTCCGAACCACGAAATTACCTTTGACCCTGAGCACGAAAAGAGCTATGCTTTTTGCTCTGATACGGTTTATGATGAAAGCATCATTCCGATAATCAGGGAAGTCGATATGCTATATCACGAATCAACTTTTCTGGAAAAAGAAGCTTATTTAGCTGAAAAAACGATGCATACTACAGCTAAACAAGCGGCTACAATCGCTTTGAATGCGAATGTAAAAAATTTGATGCTCGGACATTATTCTACCCGCTATGAATCCATAGAGATGTTTAAAACTGAAGCAGAAACAATTTTTCCAAATGTGCTTTTAGCGGAGGATGGAAAGGAGTTTGAGTTTTAATCAGCTGTCTGTTTTTTCGTTGCCGTTTGATGAATAGTTTGACTTTGTTTTTTACACAGGCCATCAAAACCTTTGTACCTTTGTATCTTTTAACCTTAGTATCTTAAAGAATGGAAGATCTCAGCAACTATCGAAAATCGTATGAAAAAAGTGAACTTCTGGAAACCAATATTCCGAAAGATCCGATTAATTTATTTCACCGCTGGTTTTATGAGACCGAAGCACAAGGTAATACAGAAGAAGTCAATGCCATGACGGTTTCTACAATTGGAAAAGACGGATTCCCGAAGTCCCGCGTTGTTTTACTCAAAAAATTCAACGAGGAAGGGTTTGTTTTTTACACCAACTACGAATCTGAAAAAGGAAAAGCTATTGAGGCCAACCCGCATGTCTGTCTTTCTTTTTTTTGGCATTCCATGGAGAGGCAAGTGATTATCAAAGGTGTGGCAGAGAAAACGTCTGTACAGCTTTCGGATAATTATTTTGATTCCCGTCCGAGCGGAAGCAAATTGGGAGCAATTGTTTCCAGACAAAGCTGTGTAATTGAATCCAGAGCCATTCTGGAAGAAAAACTGAAAGCATTGGAATTAGAATTTCAGGATAAAAAAATACCTCGCCCGGCTTTTTGGGGAGGTTTTTTAGTACGTCCGCAGGAGGTAGAATTCTGGCAGGGCCGTCCAAATCGTCTTCACGACAGGATACGGTATCGTCTTCAGAATGATTATGAGTGGAAAATAGAAAGATTAGCACCTTAAATTGTAAGAATATGTTTAAATTAAAATAAAATTAGTGCATTTCATCGATTTTATTTTGCACTTTAACGAATATAGTAGTAATATTGACTCGTCAAACAAGACAAAACGTTCATAAATAAAAAAGCACCAAGATATTTGCCCCACATCTATCAAACGCTAAAAATATTTAGATAACCTAAAGGTATTTGCCCCACATCTACTTTTAAAAACTTAACCTACTACTATGAAAGCAAAAATGTTCAGAGCATTGTTGCCCATTGCAATTATGTTCACTTTGGTATCTTGTTCTTCAGACGCTTCAGACGAAGCTGCTGTTACGCCAATTGTAGAAAATTTTTCATACAGTAACACAGAGTTGGATTTAATGAATAAAATCAACCAGCACCGTGAAAGTGTCGGATTAAATCCGTTAGAGCAAATCAATCACATTTCATACAAGTCATCTGAGCACAACGATTACATGATTGAGAATGATGTAGTAGGTCATCAGTATTTTGACCAGAGAGCCACTAACATCAAACAAGTTTTGGGTGCGGTGAAGGTAAGTGAAAATGTAGCTTACAACTATCAGTCCAATGAAGGTGTTCTGAATGCCTGGTTGTTGAGTGACGGTCATAAAGAAAACATTGAGGGTGATTTTACCCACTTTGGTATATCAGTTAAAACAAATCCTGCTACCGGAAAAAAATACTACACCAACATTTTTATGAAAAGGTAATTTTGCCCCGAATTTACCTTAACCTAAGAAGAACCATTCGCTATCGAGTGGTTTTTTTTATGGTTAATTTATAGATGTCAGCGTTCTGAATCTCTGAATCATTGTCCTCACAAAGCAAAAAAGTGATTTCAGTTTCAGCATGCTTATAAACAGTTAAACCTTCAAATTTATTAGTATTTGTAATTTTTTCAGTAAATTCTGTTGCAAAAGTTAAAGGATGTAAAACTCCGATCCAACTTCCCAAAACAGTACCGTCTTCATAAGTAGAATTTGAATCTTCTGCCGTTGCTAAAAAGTAAATTTTATCTTCCACAACAACCGCATCGGTAAAAGTAGCAGGAACGCCTTTTTCTTTTGGTAGAATAACCGGAACAAAATCAATTTTACTCTGGTTTTCAAGTGATCCGCTTAAAATGAAAACACCATTCCGGCCGGCCGGGCCATTTCCTCGTTGAAATAGAAGCCACTTTTTTTCATATTTTACAACACCTTCAATATTCAGATCTTCTTTGCCAATTCCGGTCGATTCAGAAATTTTTTCAAACAAAGAAGTCAAATCAGCGGTGTTTGATTTCTTTGATTTTGTATGATGAGTAGCTAAAACCATTCTCTTTTCAGTTGAACCGGAACCTAAAAGTAAAATAGAATTTTCTACCTTAATAACCGATTCAAAGTCCGGTTTTTCATTCTTTTTTATCGATTCGGCACTGTTCTCAAAAAGTGCGATCTTGTCCAGTTTTTCCGTCTTCAAATTATATTCATACAAAAACGAACTCGAATCGGAAATTAAAAAAAGCGAATCATTTTCCAGCACCAATCCGGAAGTAGCACCGATTCCTATGATCTGAAAAAAAAGTTCTAATTTAAATTTGTCCATACTTTTTTGTACTTTGCTGTAAAATTAATCAATCTAAACCATATCAAATGAAAAATATAAAACCCGAACATTTTAGAGTTGATTCCGAAATCAGTTTAGCCAATACGCCTACTTTTTTAGACATCGAGACTTCTGAAAAAAAGAAGGAAAAAATACTTCAGAAAACCCGTGAAAAACTAAGCAAACTCCAGGATACCCTGTACGCCCATAACCGATATGGCGTACTCATCTGCCTGCAGGGAATGGATACCGCCGGAAAAGACAGTCTGATCCGCGAAGTTTTTAAAGAATTCAATGCCCGCGGTGTAGTGGTGCACAGTTTTAAAACACCCAATTCAACCGAATTGGAACACGATTATTTGTGGCGGCATTATATTGCTTTACCAGAAAAGGGAAAATTTGCCGTTTTCAACCGCACACATTATGAGAATGTGCTGGTAACCCGGGTTCATCCGCACTACATTTTAAATGAAAATATTCCCGGCATCGAAACGGTAGAAGACATTACGCCTGAATTCTGGGAAAACCGTTTTGAAAGCATCAATGCCTTTGAAAAGCACATCGCTTCCAACGGAATAATTGTGCTTAAATTCTTTCTTCATCTCAGTAAAGAAGAACAGCGACAGCGATTGCTTCGCCGTCTCGAAACAGAGAAACACAACTGGAAATTTTCACCTGGTGACATCAAAGAAAGAGGCTTCTGGAATGATTATCAGAACTACTATGAAGAAGCCATCAACCGCACTTCAAAACCGCATGCTCCCTGGTATATTGTACCGGCAGACAACAAAGAAACCGCCCGTTACATCGTGGCAAAAACCATACTCGAAGAGCTTCAGAAACTTACTGATATCAAAGAGCCCGAACTGGAAGACAAAGTTAAAGAAAATATCAAAACATATTATGATTTACTAAAGTCGGAGCAGTAAATTTTGACCGCACTGCGGGCTATCCGCTTCAATTCCTCAAGCCAAAACACAAAAAACCAAGCCGCAAAAAGAGCTTCCGCCGGTCGCTTTTTTGCGGCAGGTTTTTTAGTGTCCCGGCTCTCCGGGATTTTCGCTGCTATCCCTGGCGGAAATTGTGCCGATAAGCTTTTTATTACAAAAACATGGCAATTCTGTAACAAAACCAAGTTAAAGTATAAGTACTTTTAGCAACGTCAAATTATCTTTGTAAGGATTTTCATTTTTAAGCAGAAAAATTCAACGAAAAAACTTAATTTTAAACCAAAACACTGCAATTGAAAAAAAGAATAAAAAAAGGAGTACGGATTTTACTTTGGATTATTGGTTCCATTGTGCTCACATTCCTGCTTTTAATTATCTTGCTTCAGGTACCGGCTGTGCAGAATTTTGTGAAAGATAAAGCGGTTTCCTATCTCGAAAACAAAATACAGACCAAAGTCTCTATCGACAGAGTTGAAATAGGCTTACCCAAAAATGTTATTGTAGAAGGCATTTATTTTCAAGACCGGCAAAAAGATACACTTTTGTATGGCGAAAAAGTGCTGGTCAACATCAGTTTATTCAAACTCATCAGCAGCAAAATTCAAATCGAAAATGTCGAACTAACCGGCATTGTTGCCAACATCAACCGGAACGATAAAGGCGAATTTAACTTTGATTACATCATCAAAGCCTTTGCTTCAGAAGAACCCAAACCAGCATCAGAGCCAACCGAAATTTCACTGGACAAAATCGACCTCAATAACATTCGCTTTTCGTTTAACGATGCCCTGACCCAAAATGATTTTAAACTAAATTTAGGTCATTTTAACACCCGAATCAAAACCTTCGATTTAGAAAATTTAGACTTCGAAGTGCCAAAAATAAAAGTTGATGCTTTAACGCTTCAATTAAAACAAGGCATTGCACAAGTGATTCAAAATACCGAAGAAGTAGTAGAAGAAACCAAAAACGAACCCAATCTGAACTTAAAAATAGGAGAAGTAGATTTAGGAAAAATCGATATTCGTTTCGAAAGCGAATCGACTCAATTAAAAACCGGATTCGCTTTTCAAAAATTGGAGGTTAGTTTTAATGAAATCGATTTACAAAAACAATTCATCGATATTGCTTCCTTCAATTTAAAAGAAGCCAAAGGTAACCTGGTTTTAGGTAAAGTCGAAGAAAAAGTAACCGAAGAACCATCAACAGAGACTGTGTCCAACAATTGGAAATTTAAATTGGACAAAATTCGGGTTCAAAAATTAGATTTTCAATTCGACGACGAAAAATCAGCACCAATCGCGAAAGGAATTGATTACAAACACCTTCACCTTCAAAATCTTCACCTTGATGCTTCACAGCTGAACTATGCCACCGAAAATATGTCGGCCAACATTCATTCGTTTCAAATGAATGACAAAAGTGGTTTAGAAATTCAATCGTTCTCTACCGGTTTTAAGATGACTCCAACCGCTATTTCACTTGAAAAATTATTCATCAAAACACCACAAACCGAAATTAAAAATAAGTTGGTTTTAGGTTTTCCATCATTGGAATCAATAGGTGAAAATCCGGGAGAAATTGCGATCAATGCAAAACTGTTGCATACCAAAATCGCTTTTCAGGATATGTTGCTTTTTGCACCGCAATTGGCTCAGGAAAATCCCTTTAAAAGCCATCCGGATGCTGTTTTATTATTAAATACCGAACTTTCAGGAACGCTGGGTGATCTTCGTATCCCATACTTTGAAATCAGCGGAATCGGTCAGACCAATGCATCACTTTCCGGAAGTATCGTTGGTTTACCTGATATGGAAAAAGCTAAATTCGATGTGTTAATCAATCAGTTTCAATCTACGGCCGGCGATATAGCAACATTTGTTCCGCCTAATACAATTCCCAACACGATTCAACTGCCGGAAACCTTTTTGCTCAACGGAAATTTCAAAGGTATGATCACTGATTTTACAACAGATTTAAACTTGAAAAGCAGTTTTGGAGAGGCAAAAGTGGCAGCTCTTTTTGATCAGTCCCAAAAAGGAAAAGAACGATATGATGCACAGATTAATGTATCAGAATTTCATTTAGGTAAATTAATAAAAAACGATTCCATCGGAAAATTAACTTTAAAAGCTGATGCAAAAGGAGTTGGTTTAGAACCTAAAACGGCCTCTGCCGATGTAAATTTAGAGGTAATCAACGCTACTTTCAATTCCTACACTTACCAAAATGTTTCGTTAAATGGAGCAATTCAAAATAGCGATTTTAAAATCACAACTGCCAGTCAAGATCCAAATATTACGTTTGATGGAATAGCCGAAGGAAGTTTTAAAAACGACTATCCAAGCGGAAAACTCAAATTGAATATAGAAATGGTCGATTTAGAAAAGCTTCGGTTTATGCCGGAACCATTTCGGTTCAAAGGTGTAATAGCAGCCGATATGAGTTCTGCTGACCTTGATTCGTTAAACGGAAATGTTGTTTTCCATAACTTCATTATTGCCAACGGAAAAAACCAGGTTGCCTTAGATTCTGTTAAAATTGTGGCAGAATCAACCGCAGAAGGCAATAGCATAAAACTAAATTCGCAATTAGCCGATGCTTCTGTCACAGGGAAATATCAGCTTACCAAAGTAGCCGACGCTGTTTCAAAATCAATAGAAAGGTATTATTCTTCAACGGAAAATCTAACCGAAGAGGATACCGCTGAACAGCAATTTGCATTTTCTGTTGCCCTAAAGAATACACCGGTTCTTCAACAGTTTGTACCTGATTTAACAGGTTTTGAACCCATAACCATAGAAGGCAAATACAACACGGTGAATGACAGTATTGTTGTAAATGGTCAAATTCCGTTACTCAAATACGGCGATTTAACCGTGAACAATGCCCGGATAAATATCAATACAGCAGAAAGTGCCTTGTTTTACAAAGTAGAAGTTGATAACATACAGCAAGCTCAGTTTCAAATTCCGCATACTGATTTATCAGGAAAAGTACAAGAAAATGTGGTGGACTATGCGTTGCAGTTGTTAGATGAAAAAAATACAGAACGATATTTTGTAGCCGGAACTTTTCAAAACCGGGACGGAATGTCCGAAATCAGTTTAAATCCCGAAAAGTTAGTGCTGAATTATCAGGCCTGGCAACTGGATTCAATGAACAACATTCGTTTTGGTGAAGCGGGTGTTTATGCAGATAATTTCAATTTAACAAAAGATAAAAACCAGCTCAAGATTCAATCAGAATCTACTCAGTTAAATTCGCCTTTAACTGTTTCATTTTCCGATTTTGAAATCGGAACGTTGACCAATTTTGCTCAAATGACCGATTTGGAAATGACCGGAACGATCAATGGAAATGCCAGAGTAAGTAATTTTACTTCTTCACCTGTTTTTGTTTCCGATATAGAGATCGAAAATTTCACATTCAAAAAAGATACTGTTGGCGATATAAAAATTAAAGTAGATAACGAAACGGCTTCTACCTATTCAACCGCAATTTCCATTACAAATCAGGAAAACCAGGTTGACTTGAAAGGGTTATATCGTACCAACGACAGTAGTTTTAGTATGGATTTAGACATTGAACGGTTGAACTTGAAAAGTATTCAGGGATTCACGATGGGAAGTTTAACGAATGGAACAGGTTTTTTTAACGGAAACTTTTCCATAACCGGAACTGCCGACAAGCCAAAAGTGGTAGGAGAATTAAATTTTAATGACATTGGTTTTAAATTAACCGAACTGAATTCAACTTTCAAATCTATGAACGACAAAATCGCACTAACGGGCGAATCGATTGTATTTTCTGATTTTAGAATTAAGGATGAAAAAAATAATGACCTCACAATAGATGGCAGGATTCTGACTTCTACGTTCAAAGACTACCGGTTTGATCTGGCTATTACGGCAGATAATTTTAAAGCTATGAATTCAACGGCCAAAGACAGCGATTTGTTTTATGGCGAATTGTTTCTGGACACCCGTTTAAAAATAAAAGGCGATCTGGATAGTCCGGTGGTTGACGGACGGTTGAAAGTAAATAAAGATACCCGTTTCACAGTAGTGCTGCCACAATCTGACCCTTCGATAGCGGAGCGTGAAGGAATTGTTGAGTTTATTGACCCGGATTCGGTGAAATTATTTGATGAAACCATCGCGTTAAAAGACTCACTCAATACTTCTTCCATTCGCGGAATCTTGGCCGCTGTTAATATTGAGGTAGATAAAGAAGCGGAATTTTCGATTATTATAGATAAAGCCAATGGTGATTTTCTGAAATTAAAAGGAGAAGCTCAGCTCAGCGGAGGTATTGATCCTTCCGGAAAAACAACCCTTACCGGAAGATATGAATTTGATGAAGGAACCTATGAAATGAGTTTTAATTTGATTAAACGAAAATTCAACATCAAAAAAGGCAGTTATATTCTCTGGACAGGCGAACCTACTTCGGCTAACATCAGCATAACAGCAATTTATAAAACAGAAACGGCTCCGCTGGATCTGGTCAGTGATCAGTTAGGGCAAGTTACTCCCGAAGTAAGAAACCGTTATCTGCAACGAATTCCCTTTGAAACGGAATTGATTATGAAAGGGGAACTAATGCAACCTGAAATTTCGTTTGATATTGTACTGCCCGAAGGAAATAATAGTGTGTCAACCGATATTATCAATATGACGCAGACTAAACTGGCTCAATTGCGTCAGCAACCAACAGAACTGAACAAGCAGGTTTTTGCCTTGTTGTTGTTAAATCGTTTTGTTGGCGAAAATCCATTTGCACAATCAGGCGGTCCCACAGCTTCGTCATTGGCAAGAGAAAGTGCCAGTAAAATTTTATCACAGCAGTTAAACAATTTAGCCGGCGATTTAATTGAAGGAATTGAGTTGGAATTCGATTTAGATTCCAGCGATGATTTTTCTACCGGACAGCGAGAAACCAGAACCGATCTCAATGTGGCACTTTCCAAAAAACTACTAGACGACCGGTTAAAAATTACAGTGGGAAGTAGTTTTGGTTTAGAAGGGCCGCAACAGGAAAATCAAGATGCTACCAATATTGCCGGGGATATTTCGGCAGAATATCAACTCACAAAAGATGGCCGTTATCGGGTGAAAGCTTACCGCAAGAACCTGTATCAGGTGGCACTTTTAGGAGAAGTTGTAGAAACCGGGGTAGCGTTTATCATTACCATAGATTACCATAAATTCAAAGAGATTTTCGGAAGGAAAAACCGGGAAAAATCAAAATAAAATTCGATGAATAATTTAAAAAAAAGATATATTCTTCTGTTTTCATTTTTTATTGTTTCTTGCAGTAACACCCGTTTTTTGCCGGAAGGAGAATTATTATATACCGGAGCTGCTGTAAAAATTGAAGGAGACAGTTTAAGCAGAAGTGAGCGAAAAGAACTGAAAGCTACGCTGGAAGAACTGGTTCGGCCCAAACCTAATTCATCCGTATTGGGATTAAAACCCAAACTATATTTTTATCATCTTGCCGGAGAACCCGAAAGAGAGAAAGGATTCCGTTACTGGTTGCGAAATAAAGTAGGCGAGCCACCGGTTTTGTTCAGCAGGGTCGATCGGGAGTATAATAAAAAGATACTTCAGAATTATGCCGAAAATAACGGGTATTTTAATGTACAGACAATTTCTGATTCTACCCGGAAGAACAAAAAGGCAAGTGTAACCTACACCGTTTTACCAAAAAGAAAATATATAATCCGGAATGTTTTTTTTCCGGAAGATTCTACCGATTTGGCCGGAAATATCCGGGCGATTTCCAGACGAAGCCTTTTAAAACCTAACGAAGGGTACAGTCTCGATAAAATTAAAGAAGAACGCATCCGTATTGATTCCCGGCTAAAAGAAAAAGGATATTATTATTTTAATGCCGATTATCTTTTAATTCAGGCCGATACAACCGTGGGATCCCATCAGGTGGATTTGTTTATCAAAATTAAAGACGAAACACCCGATCTGGCAACCAGGCAATTCAGGATCAAGGATATTGTGGTTTACCCGAATTATACAATCCAAAACGACAGTATTAAAAATACTGATATGGCCGTAAAGTATAATGATTTAACGATAATAGATGCTGAAAATATGTTCAAACCGCGAATTTTTGACAGAACATTATATTTTAAAAAAGAAGACCTGTATAACCGGGCAGATCACAACTTATCATTGAACCGGTTAGTCAATATGGGTACTTTCAAATTTGTTAAAAATGAATTTAAAGTAGCTGATACAACAGGGAATTATTTGAACACATACTATTATTTAACACCATTTCCCAAAAAATCAATCCGAACAGAATTACTGGCAAAAACAAATTCTGCCAATTACACCGGAACAGAATTAAATGTAAACTGGTCTAACAGAAATACGTTCAAAGGAGCAGAATTGCTTACCGTTTCTGTTTTTGGCGGAATGGAAGTTCAGGTGTCAGGCCAGAACAACGGTTTTAATGTTTACCGGGTTGGAACTGAAGCAAATCTGGTCTGGCCCAGAATTATTGCTCCGTTTAAGTTTGAATCGTCCAGCGGTTTTGTACCGAGAACAAAAGCTACGCTGGGTTATGAGTTTCAGGAGCGAAGCAAATTGTATTCTCTGCAAACCTTTAAAGGTTCTTTTGGTTATTTATGGAAAGAAAACGAACGGAAAGAACATCAGTTGAGCGTAACCGAAATCACCTATACGAGTCCGCAAAATGTAACACCACTCTATCAGGATCAGATTGCGATTAATCCGTCTTTAGAACGGATCATTGAAAAACAATTGATTTTTGGCCCTACTTATTCCTATACCTATACCAACACCATGCAGCGTAGAAGAAAAAATACGTTTTATTACAAAGGAACTGCTGATTTTTCGGGAAATATAACCGGCTTGTTAACGGGAGCAGATGTTAAAAATAACAATCAAGTTGAAGTTTTCAGTGTACCTTTCAGTCAGTTTATCAAAGTTGAAAATGAATTTCGTCATTATTTAAAATTGGGAAAAGAATCACAATTAGCCAGCCGGTTAATAGTTGGAGCCGGATTTGCTTATGGTAATTCTGAAGAAATGCCGTTTATAAAACAATTCTTTATCGGAGGAACCAATAGTATCAGGGCTTTCAGAGCACGTTCCATTGGTCCGGGCACCTATGATACGGCTGCTAATGCAGGAGCTTTTTTACCGGATGAATCCGGAGATTTAAAAATCGAATTTAGTACAGAATACCGGGCTCAGCTGTATAACTTTATAAAAGGAGCGGTTTTTATTGATGCCGGAAATATCTGGTTGATGAATGAAAATCCAAACAAACCCGGAGCAACGTTTTCCGGCGATTTTCTCAACGAACTTGCCGTTGGAGCAGGCGTGGGATTGCGATTTGATTTCTCATTTTTAGTATTGCGTACCGATTTCGCATTCCCCGTCCGGAAACCTTATCTGCCCGATGGGCAACGTTGGGTTTTGGGAGATGTAAATTTTGGAAGCGGGAGCTGGCGGAAAGAAAATTTAATTTTCAATTTAGCCATTGGTTACCCTTTTTAAATTCAATTTTAGCTTAATTTTAGGAGTGTTCTTTTCAATTTTATGTACTTTTAAAAAAAATAAATTATGATACGACCATTATTTCTTGTTATACTGCTTTCGCTTTTTAGTTGTCAAGCCCAGGAAAAACAAAATGATATTGTCCTTCAACCTGAAAAAATTAATTATACCTTCGAAACAGTTGCCAAAGGAATTGATGTTCCCTGGGGGATGACATGGCTTCCGGACGGCTCAATGCTGGTCACTGAAAGATCAGGGGCTATCTATCACCTCAACGGGAAAATAAAAACGGAAATCGGCAATGTTCCCAAAGTAGTTGCCAGAGGTCAGGGCGGGTTGTTAGACATTGAAGCCCATCCTGATTATGTGAAAAACGGGTGGATTTACATCACGTATTCTTCTGATGAAGGTGGCGAGAAAGGAGCGAATACAAAACTTATTCGTGCCCAGCTGGACGGATTCAGTTTAACGAATATACAGACCTTGTACAAGGCTACGCCGAATACCACTAAAGGACATCACTTTGGTTCCCGGATTACTTTTGATAACGATAGGTTTCTTTATTTTACGGTTGGCGACAGAGGGAATCATGCGGAAAATCCACAAGATATTACCAAAGACGGAGGAAAAGTATATCGCTTGCACGATGACGGTAAAATTCCGGCAGACAATCCGTTTGCAGGCCAAAAAGGAGCCAAAGAAGCCGTGTATTCCTTCGGACATCGCAATCCGCAAGGGATGGCAAAGCATCCGGTTACCGGAAAAATCTGGACGCACGAACACGGCCCAAAAGGCGGAGACGAAATCAATATTATAAAGAAAGCTGCCAATTATGGTTGGCCTGTCATAACTTACGGTATAGATTATGACGGTTCTACCATATCAAATCTGACCCAAAAGGAAGGAATGGAGCAACCCCTTTATTATTGGATCCCGTCCATTGCACCCAGCGGAATGGCATTTGTTACCAGTGAACGTTATCCTTCCTGGAAAGGCCATTTACTGGTGGGGTCGTTGAGTTTTCAGTATTTGGAATTGCTGAAATTAGACGGTGAAACAGTAGTAGGCCGTCAAAAAATTGCAACCGATATAGGCAGATTACGCGATGTAAAACAAGGACCGGACGGCTATATTTA
Organism: Bacteroidota bacterium; assembly: GCA_023434025.1. Classification (GTDB taxonomy): domain Bacteria; phylum Bacteroidota; class Bacteroidia; order Flavobacteriales; family Flavobacteriaceae; genus Flavobacterium. The sequence goes on along the minus strand of JAEYTL010000008.1, from coordinate 183,787 downwards.
TATGGCCGTAGAAGGAAAAGGGATTATTCGAATTGTACCCAAAGGATAATGAAAGGAATTTATGTAGCATTGCTGTTTTTAATGGGAAGTTGGATTTTTAGAGATGAAAGTTCAACTGATCATATAATAAATCCATCAAATGATGAACTGGTAAAAAGCATTCTACGCGGCAAAGAAGTTTATACGGATTTTTGTGTACAATGCCACCTGGGAAATGGGAAAGGGAGTGAAACCGTGCCACCTTTAGCCGGTTCCGATTGGTTAGTGAACAAGCGGAAAGAAAGTATTCACGCCGTAAAATATGGTCAGTTGGGAGCGATAACAGTAAACGGAAAAAGCTATAATGGCATGATGCCACCAATGGGTTTAACGGATGAAGAGGTAGCCGACGTGATGAATTATATTATGAATTCCTGGGGTAATAAACAAGCCAGAATGGTTACGGTTCCGGAGGTGCAAGCGGTAAAAAAATAAGTTAATTAAACCGATAACAGAAATTCATCCCGCCATAATAATTTCTAGGGTTTCCGGGGTAAAAATACCTTGGTGCTACATTGCCAAAGCCAACCGCATTAGGCAAAACACTGGCGGCATATTTTTCATTTAAACTGTTTTGAATACCAAATTGTAGCGTCGCTTTGAAATTTTTCAGAATTGAAAAAGTATAATTGGTATGAACATCTAACAACTGATATGACCGGGATGCAAGTGAATTAGCATCATTTAAAAACATTTTGCCAACCTTCCGGTAAGAAGTTGACAACGTGAATGATTTTACTGAAAATTCTGTTCCGAAATTCCACTGAAATTCGGGTACACCGGGAAGTTGATTTCCTGAAAAATCCTGATCATTATTTATAAAATCCACAAATTCAAAGTGATTTGAACTTCCGGATAAAAAGCAATTTAACTGAATTTTTTCGGTTGAAAGCAATTTAGTATTAATTAAAAATTCAATACCTTGATGAAGACTTTCTCCGGCGTTTAGCCCCGCATATTGATCTTCGGCAATGCGTTGGGCAATCAACAGATTTTTGATGGATGTGGTATAAAAAGTAACTTCGGTGTAGATTTTATTTCTGATAAAGTTTCCTTTAAACCCCATTTCATAATTAATGCCTATTTCGGGTAAAATTGTTGGATTCAATATACCTTCCGGAGTTAAGGTTTCGGCTACTGTTGGATGAGAAAATCCTTTACTGACTGATGTATACACGTTTTTTCCTTTTGAAAATTGATAAGATAAACCAATTCTTGGCGACAAAATAACATCAAAAGAATAATTTGCTCTTGTGTTTTCGTCGGCTTGTAATTGGTCTTTCTGATTATAGCGGGTTTGATTAAAAGCTATTCCGGCTTCTAAATTTAATTGGTCAGTCAGTTGCATTTCGATCTGCCCAAAAAAGTTAACATAATTTCTGTTTTGGCTCGCATCACTGAATTGATCTCCCTGAGTACTACCTTGCCCGGGTTGTGTCTGATATAAATTTTCATATAAAGAAAACGTGTATTTTTCGCGTAATAACTCAGTTCCAATACTCATTTTGGCGGGCAACGCAAATAATTTATCCGTATAATTCAACTTACTTCGAATACCAAAATTTACGGTATTATCTGCCAGAATATCAAAGGGACGCGGTTCGTAGGCTTCTTTAAAATTGAAAAAAACCGTTGTGTTCCAATTCCATTTATCAGAAAATGTGTGCTCATATCCTATTCCTAAAAGCAGTTTATCATATGATTCAAAACCTTTTGCTGCCAACCAGTTTGCTGCCGCAATTTCAGGGAAATCATCAAAATCATTTTGATTGATCGAACTCGGAATAAACGCTTTCAACCGGGTAGCAATGCCAATAAAATTTAATTTTCCTTTTTCTGACAGTTGGTGTTTTCCAAATAAATTAACTGATTGCCTGTCATAGCGGCTGTTTTCCCTAAAGCCATCACTTTGCAAATTACTGTAATTAGCATAAATAGCTGTTACCGCATTGGTCATTTGCCCCGAAAATGAATTTTTATGCAAACCAAAACTTCCCACAGTGGTTGCCCATTTTCCGGATGAATTTTCTTCGGATGACAGGTTTCCGAACAACGAAATCACACCACCTAACCCCGCACCAAAACTACTGGAATTCGGCCCTTTGATGATTTCAATTTTATTCAAAACGCTCAAATCAATATCTTCTATAACCGTTTCTCCTTCGCCGGACGAAAGCGGTATTTCTTCAAAATAAGCTTTAATGCGGTTTGTGCTATACTGCGAACGGGCTCCGATACCGCGAATCGTAATCCGGTTAGTGTTTAAAGTACCTTGCTGCATATACATTCCGGCAATATGGTTTAAAATCGGAGTTAAAATAACCCCGTCAGACTGACGGATCTCTTTTGCTGAAATTACCGCAACAGACGAAGCCATTTTTACCCGGACATTCTTAATCGGAGCACTTCGTAGAATGACCTCAGAAAGTGCCGTAGTATCTTTAGCTGTTTGGGCTTTCCCCTGCTGAAAAAGGAAAAAACAAGCTGTTATGAGAAAAGGATAACTACTTTTTAGCACAAGGATTTTTTGAAGGTTAAAAATACGCTTTTTATGAGGTGTAAACCATGTCCGGTTTGTTAACTTTTTCTTGTTTATTAATCTTTTTAAAAGCCGTACTTTTGCCCTCGCAATAAAAAATAGTGATGAATCTTAAAATTTATACTCAGGAGTTTGGTTACAATATGCGGTTGGCTTATCCTATTATTATCGGTATGTTGGGGCATACGATCGTGGGAATTGTTGATAATGCCATGGTGGGACAGTTGGGACCGAAAGAATTGGCCGCCGTTTCCTTAGGAAACAGTTTTATTTTTATTGCGATGTCGTTGGGAATTGGTTTTTCAACTGCCATTACGCCGATTGTAGCTGAATCGGACGGCGAAAATTCGATCGAAAAGGGAAGAAGTGCCTTTCATAACGGTCTGTTTTTATGTACCGTTTTAGGAATAGCTTTGTTTTTGCTCATCTTTTTTGCCAAACCCGTTATCCGCTTTATGGGGCAACCCGATGAGGTTGTCGATTTGGCAAAACCGTATTTGGATATTGTGGCATTTTCACTGATTCCGCTGATCATGTTTCAGGCATACAAACAGTTTGCCGATGGAAAAAGCGAAACCAAATATTCGATGTGGGCAACCATAATCGGGAATATTGTCAATGTAGTCATCAATTATTTCCTGATTTACGGAATATGGATCTTTCCGGAAATGGGGATTGTAGGAGCGGCTATCGGTACAATCACTTCCCGGATCGTAATGCTTATGTTCATGCATTATGTGATGGTAAAAAAGCCTAAGTTTCATCCGTATTTTGAAAAATTCAGCTGGGATGAAATTTCAAAATCGATGATTAAAAAAATTATCAATTTAGGAATGCCTTCAGCGATGCAGATGTTTTTTGAAGTAGCCTTGTTTACCGGTGCCATCTGGCTTTGCGGAATGATTGGCACTACCAGTCAGGCGGCCAATCAGATTGCATTGAGTCTGGCTTCGTTAACCTTTATGTTTGCCATGGGATTGAGTGTCACGGCGATGATTCGGGTTGGAAATCAAAAAGGATTACAAGACTATAAGAAGCTGCGTGTAGTGGCTATTTCAATCTTTTTACTCGCTACAATTTTGGAAATTTTCTTTGCCTTGATTTTTGTTGTTTTCCATAATGTTTTACCGTTGCCGTTCTTAGATTTAGAGCAGGCGGTTTATTTACAGGATAATCTGGAAGTCGTAGCTATTGCCTCTAATTTACTGTTAGTGGCGGCTTTATTTCAGATTTCAGACGGATTGCAGGTAGTGGTTTTAGGAGCGTTACGCGGTTTGCAGGATGTAAAAATCCCAATGTATATTACGTTTGTGGCCTATTGGATGATTGGCTTTCCGATTTCAATTTATTTAGGATTATATACCGATTTAAAAGCGATTGGTGTTTGGATAGGTTTGTTGGCCGGATTAACCGTAGCGGCCTTGTTCTTATTCTATCGCTTTAATTTATTAACCAAAAAACTTATCATTCAAAATACATAATTATGGAAATTAAACCCAAATTCGGATACGACCAGCTTCTTTTTGGGATGAAGCAAAAAGATGTGGAAGCTGTATACGGCAAAGCAAACCATTCCTTTATTGATGACGAAGATAATATTGTTTTGATGTACAATGCGTTAAAAGCCCGTTTAACGTTTTATGCCGAAGAAGATTTTAAATTAGGTTATATCATCATTTCTAACCCAGATGCTACTTTGTTTACCCAAAAAATTATCGCACAAAAAGCGAATGATGCCAAAGCATTTTTAAATCAAAAAGGATTAAAATCATTTGAAGCAGAGTCATTTGATTCGTTTACAAATTTTTTTAATGAAGATTTCTGGACCATTCTGCAAACGGAATTTGATGAAGTGATTAAAGTGGAAATTGGTGCAATCATCAAAAATGAAGATGAATTTGACTGGAAGTTTTAAGTATAAAAAAACCAACTTGGGAAAGTTGGTTTTTTTAGATCTAACTATCTTACTTATACATGCAACGCCCGGTTATCCGTAGCCGCCAAAGCCGCTTCTTTAACCGCTTCTGCAAAGGTTGGATGAGCGTGACTCATTCTGGATATATCTTCGGCACTGGCTCTGAATTCCATAGCGGTAACCGCTTCGGCAATCAGATCGGCACAACGCGGACCAATCATGTGAACACCCAATACTTCATCGGTTTTGGCATCGGCTAAGATTTTTACAAATCCGTCTGTGTCACCACCGGCTCTGGCACGACCCAATGCTTTGAAAGGAAAACTTCCGGATTTAAACGCAACTCCTTCTTCTTTTAATTGCTCTTCTGTTTTTCCGACAGCCGCAACCTCCGGCCAGGTATATACCACACCCGGAATCAGATTGTAATCGATATGCGGTTTTTGTCCGGCTAAAATTTCGGCCACCATCACACCTTCTTCTTCTGCTTTGTGAGCCAACATGGCTCCGCGAACCACATCGCCGATTGCATATATATTTGAGGCTGAAGTCTGCAAATGATCGTTTACTTCAATCTGACCTCTGTCGGTTACTTTTACACCTGCTTTATCGGCATTCAACCCATCGGTATAGGGTCTTCTTCCTACAGAAACCAGGCAATAATCACCTTCTAAAGTCAGGATTTCTCCTTTTGGCGTTTCGGCTTCTACCGTAACTGTTTTTCCTTTGCGGTTAACCGATTTTACTTTGTGAGAGGTATAGAATTTCATCCCTTGCTTTTTCAGTACTTTGGTCAGTTCTTTCGACAAAGCTCCATCCATTCCCGGAATAATTCTGTCCATGAATTCCACTACTGAAACCTGTGCTCCTAAACGAAGATAAACCTGTCCTAATTCAATTCCGATCACACCGCCGCCGATAATGACCAAATGTTTTGGAACTTCTTTTAATTTCAAGGCTTCCGTAGAAGTAATCACTCGTTCTTTATCTAACGTAATAAACGGTAAATTTGACGGTTTAGAACCGGTTGCAATGATAGAATATTTCGCTTCAATCGTTTCAGAAGAGCCATCATTTTTGGTCACTTTCACGTGTGTAGCATCTTCAAACGAACCGACGCCTTCAAACACGGTGATTTTATTTTTATCCATCAAAAACTTAATACCTCCGGTTGTCTGATCTACCACCGCCTGTTTGCGGCCGATCATTTTTTCCAGGTTTACTTTTACTTTACCTACCTCGATACCGTGTTCTTCAAAATGAGCCACCGCATCGTGATAATGATGAGAAGATGAAAGTAAGGCTTTAGAGGGAATACAACCCACGTTAAGACAAGTTCCGCCCAGAACGGAGTATTTTTCGATAATTGCAGTTTTAAATCCTAATTGTGCACAACGGATGGCAGCTACATATCCGCCGGGCCCTGAACCGATAACGGCCACATCAAATTGACTCATATATTTTTATTTAGTAGTTAAAATCAGTTAAACGATTGCAAAATTACGAATGTTTTTCGGGACTTCTATGGAATGAATTGTGAAACTTTAGCTAATTTGCTACTGCTCAATCAATTCTGTATTAATTTATTGATTTTCAATGAATAACACTGAAAACGTTTTCGCAGGTTTCTGTCAGGAATGATATTTATCAGCTTTATTGTAATGGTTAAATCGGAAATTTGATTCAGGAAAAACAAAACCATTATCTTAAAAATACTTATAGCATGAAAAACATTAAAATCATTCAGGAGCTTCACGATTTGGGAATCACCGGCTATCATGAAGTAGTTTACAATCCTTCTTATGAAGAGTTGTTTCAGGCAGAAACGACTCCTCTGCGAAAAGGGTTTGAAAAAGGAGCGTTAACCGATACGGGGGCAGTGGCGGTGAAAACCGGAGTTTTTACCGGTCGCTCTCCAAAGGATAGGTATATCGTAAAAGACGACATCACGAAAGAGACTATTTACTGGGATGATAAAGTCAATTTTCCTACCACCCAAGCGGTTTGGGGCGAATTGAAAGCATTGGTGTTAAGACAACTTTCTACTTCAAAAAAACTATATGTAGTAGATGCGTTTTGCGGTACCAATCCGGATACCCGGTTGAAAGTCCGTTTTGTAATGGAAGTGGCCTGGCAGGCTCATTTTGTAACCAATATGTTTATCAGACCGTCGGTTTATGAACTGGAAAATTTTGGTGAGCCTGATTTTATTGTGATGAACGGTTCCAAAACAACCAATCCGAACTGGAAAGCCCACGGGTTAAATTCTGAAAACTTTATTGTTTTCAACTTAACCGAAAGAATTCAGATCATTGGCGGTACCTGGTATGGCGGTGAAATGAAAAAAGGAATGTTTGCCATGATGAATTATTACCTTCCACTAAAAGGAATAGCTTCTATGCACTGCTCAGCCAATGTAGGCGAACAAGGTGATGTGGCCTTGTTTTTCGGATTGTCCGGAACCGGAAAAACTACGTTATCTGCCGATCCGAAACGTTATTTAATCGGTGACGATGAACACGGCTGGGATGATAAAGGTGTGTTTAATTATGAGGGAGGCTGTTATGCCAAAGTCATTGACTTAAGCGAAGAAAACGAACCCGATATCTGGCGGGCGATCAAACGGGATGCTTTACTGGAAAATGTAGTGGTGAATGAATACGGAGAAGTAGATTATCACGATTGTTCCATCACTGAAAATTCCAGGGTCTCTTATCCGATTTATCATATTAACAAAATTGTGTTGCCATCCAAAGCCGGTCATGCTAAGAAAATCATTTATCTGTCTGCCGATGCATTTGGGGTGTTGCCTCCGGTTTCGATTTTAGATGACGATCAGGCTCAATATCATTTTTTATGCGGTTATACATCCAAATTAGCCGGAACCGAAAGAGGCATTACCGAACCTCAGCCGTCTTTCTCTCCTGCTTTTGGAGAGGCTTTTTTGACCTTGCATCCAACAATGTATTCTAAAACCCTGATTGGCAAAATGAAAGAACACGGAGCAAAAGCTTATTTGGTCAATACCGGATGGAACGGAACCGGAAAACGGATTTCATTGAAAAATACACGTGCGATCATCGATGCTATTATTAGTGGAGAAATAGATCAGATGGAAACCAGACATATTCCGTTCCTGAATTTGACGATTCCAATTTCACTGCCTTCTGTTGACAAAGGTATTCTTGATCCGAGAACTACTTATAAAACAGAGGAAGAATGGGAAGTGAAAGCGAAGAGTCTGGCAGCTCAATACATAAAGAACTTTGAACAATATACGAACACGGAAGAAGGTAAAAAACTGGTTTATGCCGGACCTACTTTAGAAAATGTGTTGGTCTGATACTAACCAATAATACCTACTCTTGTTTTTCTTAAAACCCAACTGGATTTTTTCTGTTGGGTTTTAATTTTTTAACGATTAATTTCCAGCAGACTGATAATTAATACTACCTTTGCAGGCTATTTTATTGAAATGAGATTACACAGAAACTTAGTTTATACTACTATCGATTCGTTGAATGCTATTTTCAACGAAGGCGAGTATGCCGATAAAGTTGTAGCCAGAGCTTTAAAAAAGGACAAACGTTGGGGGAGTTCCGACAGAAAGTTTGTGGCCGAAACCATATATGAAATTGTACGCTGGAAACGATTATATGCCGAAATTGCGGAAGTAAAAGAACCGTACGATCGCGATGATTTATGGCGGATGTTTGCCGTTTGGGCTGTTTTGAGAGGATACCCTATTCCGGACTGGCGACAATTGGAAGGAACGCCTCAACGCAAAATCAAAGGTCGTTTTGACGAATTGTCTAAGACCAGAAAATACCGTGAATCCATTCCGGACTGGATGGATGAATTGGGAGTTAAAGAATTAGGTGAAGAACTTTGGACGAAAGAAATTGCCGCTCAAAATGAACAAGCCCGAGTGATTTTACGTGTCAATACGTTAAAAACCACCAAAGAAAAATTACGTGCCATTTTAATGGATTTAGACATTGCAACCGAATTTCTGAAAGAACAACCTGATGCATTGGTTTTGAAAGAAAGAGCAAATGTTTTCCTGACCGATGCATTCAAAGAAGGTTTATTTGAAGTGCAGGATGCCAGCTCGCAATTGGTCGCTATCTTTTTAGATGTGCAACCCGGAATGCGTGTGGTAGATACCTGTGCCGGTGCCGGAGGAAAAACCTTGCACATGGCTTCGTTGATGCAAAACAAAGGGCAGTTGATCGCAATGGATTTATACGAAAGTAAATTGAAACAATTGAAACTTCGTGCCAAACGAAATGGTGCTTTTAACATTGAATACCGCATCATTGATTCCACGAAAGTGATTAAAAAATTATACGAAAAGGCAGACAGAGTACTTATTGATGCCCCTTGTAGCGGTTTAGGTGTTTTAAAGAGAAATCCGGACAGTAAATGGAAACTGCAACCGGAATTTATTGATAATATCCGCAAAGTACAAGCTGAAGTCTTGGAAAGCTATTCCAGAATTGTAAAGCCGGGCGGCAAGTTAGTTTATGCTACTTGCTCTGTTTTACCTTCTGAAAATCAGGAACAGGTTAAGCATTTCTTAACTACCGAAAACGGAAAAAACTTTACCTTTGTAAAAGAACATAAAATTTTAGCCTCAGAATCAGGTTTTGACGGGTTTTATATGGCCTTGCTGGAACGAAAATCATAATTTATCATGAAATTAAAAAGTACACTTTTATTTATTTTTTCAACCATAGTTGCATTTGCACAACCGCCGGCAGGTTATTATAACTCAGCAACCGGAACAGGTTACACACTAAAAACACAACTTTATAATATTATCAAGGATCACAATGATCGGGGTTATAATGCTATTGATAATTTTTTTCCGCTTGCTGATATGGATGTGTATTATGAGAATGATAATACCATTTTAGATGTTTACTCTGAAAATCCAAACGGCCCTGATCCGTATAATTTTTTTGTATCAAATGCCTGTGGAAATTACAGTGGAGAAGGTGATTGTTATAATAAAGAACATGTGATTCCGCAGTCTGTTTTCAGTTCCAATACCCCTATGCGTGGCGATGCTCACCATTTGTTGCCTACTGATGGCCGGGTGAACGGTTTTAGAGGGAATTACCCTTTCGGCATTGTAGGGTCAAATTTAATTTCTCAATCCGGCATTTCAAATCCTACGTTAAACGGGTCAAAAGCAGGGAATAATAGTAACACAGGAATAGCCACAGGATATACCGGAGTGGTTTTTGAACCGATTGATGAATTTAAAGGCGATATTGCCAGAATTCATTTTTATTTTGTAACCCGGTATGAAAACTTAGTTTCAAACTGGTCTTCCTATGCTATGTTTGACGGGAGTTCCAACAAAGTGATAGCCGATCCTTTTTTAGCCATTCTTTATTCATGGCATATTAATGATCCGGTTTCTCAAAAAGAAATAGACCGGAATAATCAGATTTATCAATACCAGAATAACCGAAACCCGTTTATTGATAACCCGCAGTGGGTGCAGGTCATCTGGGGTAATTCACTTGCTGTTCCGGCAACAGCAACAGTGTTTAATTTAACGGTTTATCCAAATCCTTCTGATTCTAACCGGATTCATATCGAATCGGATGCTGTTTTGGATGAAATTCAACTGATCACCCTGAACGGGCAGTTGTTGCAACAAATTCAAAAACCGATGCAGCAGCACAACACTTATACCATTGAGAATTTACCTTCAGGGTTTTATTTCTTAAAAATTACCTCAGACAATCAGTCGGTTACCAAAAAGGTCATTGTCAATTAATCAGTTTGAATAAAAGCAAAAAACTCCAAAGAAATTTGGAGTTTTTTTATTTTTATCCGTTTATGCTTCTGCTTCAGCTTTTCCGATTTCGTCTATTTCGCTTATACCTTCAATTGGTAAAATGGAGTTGTATGTAGTATAGACAAACGAATACCAAAAAGGAAGCGTAAAGAATATACCGATACACAATCCGATAATGCCCAGGCAGACAAAGATAATACTAACGATTGCCAGACCCAATAAAACAAGAGGTTGTTTTACTACAAGTTTGATGCTGACGGAGATGGCATCTAAAGCTGTCAGCTGACCAAAAACGATTAAAGGAATGGTTAATAAGGTAAAAAAAGCAATGATATAGGTGATAAGATTGCCGATAAACGGATGCTCCAAAATTTCGAGTCCGGTCATAAAAGCAAAATTAACAATTGAAATTAATGAAGCGGCAATAAATAATTCTTTAAAATAAGCTGTTTTGTAATAATCAAAGATAGTTCCTATAGAGAAAGGTTTATCGGTTTGAGCCTTATGAGCCATTTTTAAGAAGCCAGCCCCGATTGGAGCGGTGATACCCGCAAAAAAAACCATAATCAAAAAATAGACCAGTATGCCGATTACGGAAAAATCAAGCGGGTTGAAATCGGTCATTGTTTCCATAATGTCGCCGGTTCCAAAAGCAATTGCTGCAATAGCAAAGAAAAAGCCAAATCCGGCTATGGAAATCAGTAAAAAGGCCAAACCGCCGTTCAGGGCTATCTTTTTGTAATTTTCAAATGATTTATCCAGGATAGTACCAAAATCTATATAGTATCCTTGTTGAGTTACCTGGTTGATTTTTTTTGTAAAGTTGTTTTCCATAATAATTTAGTTTAAAGCCAAGATAGTAATTTTTTGATGTATTTCAATTTATTTTTATACGGTGCGTAGCGAAGCGGGTTATCGCCCCAGGTTGGTTTTTTTACGATGGATTTTTTGTGAGAAAACGAATCGAATCCGAATTTCCCGTGATAGGCACCTATTCCACTGTGACCAACACCGCCAAAAGGAAGTCTCTTATTGGAAAAGTGAATGATACAATCGTTTATGCATCCGCCACCAAAAGAATAACCTGTAATCATTTTTTCGGCAAAATCTTTATTTTCAGAAAATACATACAACGATAGTGGTTTTTCGTAGTTTGAAATAACTTTTTGAATATCCTTTTCATCATGAAAGGAAATGATCGGCAAAACCGGACCGAAGATTTCATCTCGCATGATTTCGTTGTTTAAATCAGGTTCGTCGAGCAGAGTAGGACTGAGGTATCGATGATCTTCGTTTGAAATTCCTCCGAAAATAACTTTTTTCGGATCAATCATTGCTTGTAATCGTTGCCAGTTTTTGGTGTTGATGATGCGGGCAAAATCGGCCGATTCTTCCGGATTTTCTCCGTAAGCACGTATAATCTCCTGTTTGAGTAACGTTACAAAATTATATTTTTCTTTTGCCTGAACCAGAACATAATCGGGAGCAATGCAGGTTTGTCCGGCATTGATGAATTTTCCCCAAACGATTCGTTTTACGGCAATTTCCAGATTGGCACCTTCATCAATAATACACGGATTTTTTCCGCCCAACTCCAGGGTAACAGGGGTTAAATATTGTGCCGCAGCCCGAGCTACAATTTTTCCGACGGAGACACTGCCGGTAAAAAAGATATAATCCCAACGTTTTTCAAGTAATGATTGAGTGAATTCGGGTCCGCCATGCACCACAACGGCTTCTTTTACATCAAACACTTCTTCTACAATTTTTGTGATGATTTGCGAGGTATTAAATGTTAATTCCGAAGGTTTTAAAACTACTGTATTTCCTGCGGCAATGGCAGCAATAAGCGGACACATAGCCAGTTGAAACGGATAATTCCACGGCGAGATAATCAAGACCCTGCCATATGGTTCAGCATAAATAAAGTCGGACGAAGGGAAATTTAAAACCGATGGCCAAATCCGTTTAGGTTTAGACCATCGGTTGATATTTGAAATTGTATTTTTTAAATCGGAAATAACATAATTGGTTTCCGTCAGATAGGTTTCAAAAGCCGGCTTCTTGAAATCTTTATATAATGCTTCGTTAATGGCTGACTCATGTTTTTTGATAGCAATGAGCAGTTTTTTGAGCAATGCTTTTCGTTTGGCAACAGATGAAATTGAACTCATTTCAAATTGGTTTGGGAATGAATTCAAATATAATGAGAAAAATTAATTTTTGCCTAATCCAAGTCGATATCCAATATAAAAATCGGCTTGCTTGCTGTCGTTTACCAAAGCGGTAATCACAGAGCCGGAACCAAGAAAAAACCCATAAGCCCTCAAACCAAATCCGGCATTAAATCCGGCCACTTCGGATTGCGATAAAGGCGTAAAAAATTCAAAAGATTTAAATGATAACCGTGGTGTTAAAGTGGCTATATTTTGTGCGGTTACCTGATCATTTTCAGCATCATCCGATAATTTTTGTTGCAGAAAAAGCGAAACATAGAAGATCGGAATAATTCTTAAATCTGCATAAGCATTAATAACGGTAGGCAACTTTACTTTAAAATTACGGTTCTGTGAGGTTGCGGTTAAAAAACCACTGTCAACCAGAATCCGTTCAACCTCCTGTAAACTCTCTACACCATCAAACTGATTTAGGTTCAAACTTTCATTTCCCTGAATGCTCAGCGTGTAATTGGTAGATGAATTATTATCGTCTTTAAAGGTCATTTTTCCGATATTCCGGACGGAGACACCGGAGTTTAATTTATAGCCGTCATTTTCATCTTTAATTGTAAAGGTGGCTCCCAGATCAACCCCAAACCCATTTAAACTACCAAAAACAGAATCGGAATAATCTTCAAATTCCGAAAAATTATTTGCCAGACTTCCGGAATAGGCAATGTTTAAGTTGGCATTGGCATTGCTTAAAAATGAATTTCCTCCAACGGTTGTAATAGTGCCTTCAAACTGATCGGCTCCAAAGTTAGCATAAGAACCGGGAAACAGCAATTTGAATGTTGCTCCTCCGTTTAACTTATACTGGTCTGTTTCCCATAAGCTTCTGGCAACGGAAAGTCCGATTTCTCCATAAGAGGTTCCTGTTAAACGCTGGTTGTAATTTCCGTTCAGTGTGGTTGAATTTAACAGTGAGTTTAACCCTTCATTAGCGATGGCATCACCGATATTGACATCTACATCCACTAAATTGAGTTTCCCATACGCTTTTGACGTAATGGCAAACCCCCAGTTTCCTTGCCTGAAAGCAATACCGGGGCCAGCAATTTCCACATCAAAACGCATGTTAACGGCATCTGATCCTCTGAAAATTAAATCTTCGAGATCTTCATTACCCGTTAAATCACTGAAACCAATTTTATTATTGGCAACGTTCGCACTGACCGCAAAAAAGTTTATATCAGTTTTTGAGGATAAATTTGCCAATTCAGCGGGGTTCAGATTTGCGTTCAGGATTCCGATGCGTTTAGAGGTGCCAATACCTGAAAAGTGTTCCTGGGCAAAGATGCAAAAGCCGGTCAGGGTAAAAACAGAAACGATTATTTTTTTCATTTTTAAATAATTTAGTTGATTTTCAAAGTTCACACCGTTGTATTAAAAAGTCAATACCTATAAATAGGGATTTTATTTTGATATAAAAATTAAAAAATGAATGCCGCTTATTAAGCAATAAACGAAAAATTTTATGTTTTAGTTTCCATTGATTTCCAGATCACATCCTGAGGGGCAGGAGCCACAACTGTAATCTGTTCTTTTGAAACCGGATGGATAAACGCTAATTTTCGGGCATGAAGATGGATGCCTCCATCGGGGTTGCTTCGATCGAAACCGTATTTTAAATCACCTTTGATAGAACAGCCAATTGCTTGTAACTGGGCACGGATCTGGTGGTGTCTTCCGGTATGTAGTTCAATTTCCAACGCAAAATAATTGTCTGATCTAGCGATTATTTTGTAATGCAAACTCGCTCTTTTGCTATCCGGAACTTCATTTTTATGAGCTTTGGAGGTATTGTTTTGCTGATTTCTTTTAATAAAGTGAACTAAGGTATCTTCCTCTTTTGGCGGTTTGTTTTTTACCACAGCCCAATAGGTTTTTTGTGTTTCCCGTGAACTGAATAAATCATTCATTCGCGACAAGGCTTTACTCGTTTTGGCAAAAACAATAATTCCTGTTGTGGGTCTGTCAAGCCGATGTACGACACCTAAAAAAACGTCACCGGGTTTACTGTATTTTTCTTTGAGGTATTCTTTTACGATATCGGGTAGGGGCTTATCACCTGAATTGTCGCCTTGGGCGATGTCGCCCACACGTTTATTCACTACAATCAGATGATTGTCTTCATGAAGAATCTGTAAATTATCTTTTGTAGTTATAATTTTCATGCTCAAACTGCCCCGTTGGCATATTGACTGATGGTCACATTAATACTGTTCATTTGCATTTGGAAAGTCCAGTGCTTTTACATCGGTAACATATTGTCCGATGGCTTTGGTCATGTCTTCGTAGAGGTTCATATAACGTCTCAGAAAACGCGGGCTGAATTCATGTGTCATGCCAATTATGTCATGAAGTACCAGCACTTGTCCGTCAACACCGCTTCCGGCACCAATTCCGATCACAGGAATTGAGATACTCTCAGCTACTTTCTGAGCCAGTTTTGCCGGAATCTTTTCTAAAACCAAAGCAAAACAACCAATTCGTTCCAGCAATTTAGCGTCTTCTACCAGCTTTTCGGCTTCGGCTTCTTCTTTAGCCCTGACGGTATAGGTTCCGAATTTATAAATAGATTGCGGGGTTAAGCCTAAATGACCCATCACCGGAATTCCGGCATTCAATATTTTTTTAATCGATTCTTTAATTTCACTTCCTCCTTCCAGTTTAACGGCATGACCACCGCTCTCTTTCATGATGCGGATGGCAGAACGCAATGCTTCTTTGGGATCAGATTGGTATGTTCCGAACGGTAAATCAACGACAACCAGAGCCCTTTCACAAGCCCGTACCACGCTGCTGGCATGATAAATCATCTGATCTAATGTAATCGGCAATGTTGTTTCATGTCCTGCCATGACATTACTGGCCGAATCGCCGACCAAAATAACATCTATGCCGGCAGCATCCACAATTTTTGCCATCGTAAAATCGTAAGCCGTAAGCATTGATATTTTTTCCCCATTTGCCTTCATATCAAAGAGCGACTTGGTTGTGATACGTTTATAATCTTTTTTTGCGGTTGACATTTTATATAAAATTTATCTGGAACGAAATACAAATGTAAGGAATGTTTATTTGTGACTTAAAATATTTTGGATAAAGTATGGTTTCGGTTGTAAAACTTACTACTTTAGCATAAGATTAATAATCTCAAAGAAATGACTTCAATCCTGTTAGCTATTGCAATTTTAGGCTATCTGTCTATTGTTTTTGAATCACCGATCCGTATTAACAAAACTATTACTTCCATTCTTACCGGTTCTTTATGCTGGGTTGTTTATGCCTTGTTGTATGATGGTAACAAACACGAAGTTTCGGAAAAGCTGATTCTCCATTTCGGAGAAATTTCAGGATTATTAATTTTTCTTTTGGGAGCCATGACCATCGTTGAATTAATTGATATTCACAAAGGCTTTTCTGTTATTACCAACCGCATCAGAACCAAATCGGTTTTAAAATTATTGTGGATAATAGGCGGAATTACATTTTTCATGTCTGCTTTATTGGATAATCTGGCTACCGCGATCATTATGATTACGCTTTTAAAGAAACTGATGCCAAAAAGTGAGACAAGGATGGTTTTAGCGGGTATTGTGGTGATTGCGGCAAATGCTGGTGGAGCTTTCAGCCCGATTGGTGATATTACAACAACTTTACTCTGGATTGGCGGACAGGTAAGTGCTTTCGGAATTGTGAAAGTTCTTTTTCTTCCGTCACTGATGTGTATATTAGTTCCTTTGGTGATTGCTAGTTACCGCATGAAGGGTTTTACGATTCTCCGTGTACAGTTATCTATGGCCGAAGTGATTAAGGAAGAGAAAATGCGGGGAAGTTTAAGTGTGTTTCTTGCCGGGGTTTTTGGATTAGTAATGGTTCCGGTAATCAAATCCGTTACAGGACTACCGCCTTTTGTCGGGGTTTTAATTGCTCTGGCATTTGTTTCCCTGGTTTCTATCGTTTACCACCGTAATAAGCCCCAGGAGATAAAAGAAAAACATTCTGTAGCATACGCCCTGTCTAAAGTAGATGTAAGTTCGATTCTTTATTTTATGGGTATCCTGCTTTTGGTTTATGTGCTGCAGGAAGTTCAGATTTTAAGCCAGCTTTCTTCTTTTTTGCAAGAGAATTTACCCAGCAATAATGTAATGGTTATTGCAATTGGTATTTTGTCTTCTATAGTTGATAATGGAAGTTTAGTAGCGGCTACCCAGGGTATGTTTTCAATTGCCCATTATCCGATGGATAATCCCTTATGGGAATTCATTGCCCTTTGTGCCGGTACCGGAGGAAGTATGCTTATTATCGGTTCTGCAGCCGGAATTGCCATCATGGAAAAAGAAAAGATGACCTTTTTGTGGTACCTGAAAAAAATTACGCCGCTGGCAATTGCCGGATATATTGCCGGAATTATAACTTATTTGATGATAAACTACTTAATTCATTAAAATAAAGTCAGTATGTTAAATAAAGTTTGTACGGTATTCCTTTTATTGTTCTTTCAATTTTCTGGTGCACAGGATAAAGAAATCCGGATTGCGATAGAAACTTTTTTTAACGCCTTTCACCAGAGAGATTCAGTTGCATTAAAACAGGTTTGTTCTGAAAAATTAGTTTTACATTCCGTTTCTGAGTCGGAAAAAGGAACTAAATTTTTTGAGGAAAAAGCATCGGATTTTTATAAAGCAATTGCCTCCATTCCGCTAAGCATGAAATTTGAAGAAAAAATTCTGGATTTCAAAGTACAGATAGATGGTGCTATGGCTCATGTCTGGGCTCCCTATGAATTTTACATCAATGATAAATTAAGTCATTCCGGTGTCAATTCTTTTCAATTGTATAAGGAAAATGCGGTTTGGAAAGTAGTTTATATAATTGATACGAGGAGAAAATAATTAACAATCCGCCAGATTCACCCCAACTGCCAATCCGCCTTCGCTGGTTTCTTTGTATTTGGAGTTCATGTCTTTGGCGGTTTCCCACATAGTGTTCACCACTTTGTCTAACGGTACTTTGGCATTGTTGGCATCGGTTTCCAGGGCTAATTCAGCAGCATTGATGGCTTTAATCGCTCCCATCGTATTGCGTTCGATACAGGGCACCTGTACTAACCCCCCAATAGGGTCGCAGGTCAAGCCCAAATGATGTTCCATGGCAATTTCGGCGGCCATGGTAACCTGTGCCGCTGTTCCGCCCATGAGTTCGCACAAAGCGGCTGCGGCCATGGCACTCGATACACCGATTTCGGCCTGACAGCCACCCATGGCAGCAGAAATCGTAGCCCCCTTTTTGAAAATACTGCCGATTTCTCCGGCAACCATTAAAAATTGTTTGATTTCTTTTTCTCCGGCTTGATGATTTTCAATGACCATATAATACATTAATACTGCCGGTATAACGCCTGCACTTCCGTTGGTTGGGGCAGTTACAACCCGGCCCAAAGCGGCATTTACTTCATTTACTGCCAAAGCAAAACAACTGACCCATTTTAAGATTTGTCTGAATTTTACCTCTGTTTTTCGAATGGTTTCCAACCATTCCTGTGGAGTAGAATAAGGAAGGTCGCCTTTTAATCCCAAATGCATATCATAGGCTCTTCGTCTGACGTTCAATCCACCGGGCAGTATGCCTTCTGAATGACAGCCGATATACATGCATTCCAGCATCGTATGCCAAATCCGCATCAATTCACGATGGATTTCTTCTTCGGAACGCATCGATTTTTCATTTTCATAGACAATTTCGGAAATCGATTTGTCTTCTTTTTTGCAATAGTCGAGCAATTCATCGGCTTTTTGAATCGGATAAGGAAAAGCACATTTAATTTCTGATTTCTTTTTGGCGTTATCCCGTTCTTCTTTTACCACAAATCCACCGCCAATGGAATAGTAGGTTTCGCTGAATTCTTTTCCGTTTGTAAAAAGGGTGAATGTTAATCCATTTGCATGAAAAGGAAGAAAGTTTCTGTTGAAAACAATGTCTTTTTCGACCTCAAAGTCCAGCAGGAATTCATTTCCGAGTCTGATTTTTTTATCAGTTTTTATTGCTTGTATGATGCCGTCAATATCCGAAACGGGAATGATTTCCGGATCCTGACCACTCAATCCCAACATGACAGCCAGATCGGTGGCATGCCCTTTTCCGGTTAAGGAAAGTGAACCATATAAGTCAACTTTCACACGGATAGCCTGATTCAGCATGTTTTCGGCTTTACATTCAGTTAAAAAACGTTCGGCAGCCCGCCAAGGGCCCAGTGTATGCGAACTGGATGGGCCAACGCCGATCTTTAACATATCAAAAACAGAAATACATTCTTCCATAACTAAATCGTTTGAGTAGGGCAAATATAGTGTTTTTGTTCAGAGCTTATTCATACGACTTTCACAAAAAATAAGCTGTTTATAATTAACGTTACTTTAGCAGTGTCTCGGCACTATTTCAGTTAAAACGTTAAAAAAATAGTCTATATTTGACATCTAATTTTTTTAAAATGAATCGATTTTTCAACCTACTTCTATTTTTTGTCTGCTTAATTGGATTTTCGCAACCCAAATCACCATCAGAATTTCTACCGAATTATGGAAAGCAAGTCACTTATTACCATCAGGTAGAAGCGTATTTTGAACAGTTAGTAAAAAATTCAGATTGGATTCAACATCAGAAATACGGTGAAACAACGCAAGAAAGAAGCTTAAATGCCTATTATATTTCAACGCCTGAAAATTTAAAAAATTTAGAAGAAATTCGAAAAAATCATTTGTATGAAATCGGACTTTTTCCAACTAAATCAAATGCAAAATCAAAAACAATAGTGTGGTTGAGTTTCAACGTACACGGCAATGAGGTAGGGGCAATAGAAAGTGCGTTATCCGTGGCTTATGAACTGGTGAATCCGAATAACAAAGAAACAAAAAAATGGTTGGAAGATATAGTTGTGATTTTAGATCCTTGTTTAAATCCGGACGGTTTTTCGCGTTATGCCAACTGGCTTCGCGATGTTTCCGGTAAGAAAACCCATCCCGGCGTTTCAGACAGGGAACATATGGAACCATGGCCGGGCGGCAGACAAAATCATTATGTGTATGATTTAAACCGTGATTGGGCCTGGCAGACACAAGTGGAATCACAGCTCAGGATGGATTTATACCATCAATGGATGCCGATGGTGCATGCCGATGTGCATGAAATGGGATACAATGAACCTTATTTTTTTCCACCGGCAGCCGAACCGTATCATGAGCAAATTGCCCCTTTTCAGCGTGATTTTCATAAAAAAATAGGGGAGATTACATCAAAGAAATTTGATAAGGAAGGCTGGATGTACTATTCCGGAGAACGGTTTGATCTGTTCTATCCCAGTTATGGGGATACTTATCCCTGTTATAATGGTGCGGTAGGCATGACCTATGAGCAGGGAGGAATTGGAGCCGGGAGAGCCGTGATGATGAAAAACGGTGATATTTTGACTCTGCAGGACAGAATTGACCATCATACGAAGGCAATTTTAACGGTTGTTGAGCTCTCCTATGTTCAAAAAGAAGTGTTGACCAAGGCTTTCCGGGCTTATTTTAAAGACAACCGTACCAAACCCAAGGGGAAATACCAAACCTATATTGTAAAGAATCATCCGAGAAATTTAGAATTATCTAAATTATTAAACCGAAACAGGATAGAAAGTTCTTTTGCCGATGAAACAAAAAAGCTCAGTGGATATCATTACCAGACTAATAGAGAAAAACTGTTTACGGTTGAACCGAATGATTTGATTATAAAAGTTGATCAACCCAGATCGGTCTTAACTCAGGTATTGTTCGAGCCACATCATAAATTATCCGATAGCCTTTCCTATGACATCACGGCCTGGTCCTTGCCTTTGGCCTATGGCGTGGAAAGTTTTGCCGTGAAAGGAAACCTGCCCATCAAGACCAAAACGAAGCTGGCAACTGTAAACCCTGCTAAAATAACGAATGCTTATGCCTATTATATTCCATGGAATAACCGCAGTTCTGCCAGGGTTTTGAGTAAGTTACACCAACAGAACATCAAAGTGCGTACCGCATTGAAAGAAGTTTATTTTGGGGATTTAAAAGTTGAACGGGGAGGGCTGATTGTTACGAAAGGCGATAACAGTAAAGTGCAGCATTTTGAAGAAACAATTCAAAATTTGATTCAGGAAAAATTTGACTATGTTGCTTTGGAAAGTGGTTTCGCCAAGAACGGTGGCGATTTGGGCGGTGAAAGTTATCCGTTGTTAAAAGCTCCCAAAGTATTGATCTTAGCAGGGAGCGGTGTTAGCAATATTGATTTTGGTCAGGTATGGTTTTTTATGGATCAGGTAATTGAATATCCGATGAGTATTGTTGAAGTACAGCATTTTAACCGGGTTAAGCTGAATGATTATAATACATTAATTTTGGCCGAAGGCTGGTATGGATTTTCAGATGGGCAGAAAAAAGAAATAGACGATTTTATTGCCAAAGGCGGAAAAGTCATTGCTGTTGGCGGAGCGGTCAGTCAATTTGAAGACAGAGAAGGGTACCATCTTACCAGATTCGCTACCGAAGAAGAGAAAAAGGAGGCCCAGAAACTGCAGGAAGAAGCCGAATTGGCCGATCGTTTTTTAGATTTTGAAAACACTGAGAGACGTTTTATTTCGGGATATATTCCCGGTGCAATTATCGAAAACACTATCGATTCCAGCCATCCGTTAACCTTTGGCTTAGGCGAAAAATATTTTAGTTTGAAAACAACCCAGTCTAATTTTAAACTTTTAAAAGGAGCTCAAAATGTGATTTATGTTCCGAAGAACTACCAGAGTTTTGGTTTTATTGGGAATAAACTGAAAAAAGCATTACAGGAAACCGTTTCGTTTGCCATTGATTACAGAGGGAACGGAAAAGTAATTTATATGGTTGATAATCCGTTGTTTAGAGGCTTCTGGGAAAATGGCAATTTATTATTCAGTAATGCATTGTTTTTAGTAGAGTAAATTACTTTAGATGTCACAATGTCATATTTTTTCTGATACGTCAGTCAAAATATGACATTTTTTTTTGTTTTCCGGCTTGGCATAATAGTTGTCATTTGCAAAGCAGGTTTAAAAAAAACGAATTTTAAAAAAAGATATAAATTTAAAGTTATGAGTAAAATAATTGGAATCGACTTAGGAACTACCAACTCTTGTGTTTCTGTAATGGAAGGTGGAGAGCCGGTAGTAATTGCAAATGCTGAGGGAAAAAGAACAACACCATCTGTTATTGCATTTGTTGACGGTGGTGAAATTAAAGTAGGTGATCCTGCCAAACGACAAGCGGTAACTAATCCGACAAAAACCATTGCGTCTATCAAACGTTTTATGGGGAATAAATATTCTGAAAGTGCAAAAGAAGCCGGAAATGTAGCTTATAAAGTGGTAAAAGGTGACAATGATACGCCTCGTGTAGATATCGATGGCCGTTTATATACACCACAGGAATTGTCTGCCATGACACTTCAAAAAATGAAAAAAACGGCAGAGGATTATTTAGGACAAACGGTTTCTGAAGCAGTAATCACGGTGCCGGCTTACTTTAATGATGCTCAACGTCAGGCTACTAAAGAAGCCGGAGAAATTGCAGGTCTGAAAGTAATGCGTATCATCAACGAGCCTACAGCGGCTGCGTTAGCGTATGGTTTAGACAAAGCCGGAAAAGATCAAAAAATTGCGGTATATGATTTAGGTGGCGGTACATTTGATATTTCTGTCTTAGAATTAGGCGACGGTGTTTTTGAAGTATTGTCAACAAACGGAGATACACACTTGGGAGGAGATGATTTTGACCAGGTAATCATCGATTGGCTGGCTAACGAATTTAACAGCGAAGAAGGGGTTGACTTACGCAAAGACCCCATGGCATTGCAACGTTTGAAAGAAGCAGCTGAAAAGGCTAAGATTGAATTATCATCTTCTACACAAACAGAAATCAACCTGCCTTATGTTACGGCAACAGCAAGCGGACCAAAGCACCTGGTAAAGACATTAACCAGAGCTAAATTTGAACAATTAGCAGAAAATTTAGTAAAACGTTCGATGGAACCGGTTGCTAAAGCACTGAAAGATGCCGGCTTATCAACGTCTGATATTGATGAAGTAATCCTGGTAGGCGGATCAACCCGAATGCCGGTTATTCAGGAACAGGTAGAAAAATTCTTTGGAAAGAAACCTTCAAAAGGAGTAAACCCGGATGAAGTGGTGGCCATTGGTGCAGCCATTCAGGGAGGTGTGTTAACCGGTGATGTGAAAGACGTATTGCTGTTAGATGTAACGCCTTTATCATTGGGTATTGAAACTATGGGGAGTGTAATGACTAAATTAATTGATGCCAATACCACCATTCCGACTAAAAAATCACAGATTTTCTCAACGGCTGTTGACAATCAACCCTCGGTAGAGATTCATGTGTTGCAGGGAGAGAGACCCATGGCAAGCGATAACAAAACAATCGGTCGTTTCCATTTAGACGGAATTCCGCCTGCTCCAAGAGGTGTACCTCAGATTGAAGTAACTTTTGATATCGATGCCAATGGTATCATCAAAGTTTCTGCAACCGACAAAGGAACCGGAAAATCACATGACATCCGTATTGAAGCTTCTTCAGGATTAACCCCCGAAGAAATCGAAAGAATGAAAAAAGAAGCTGAAATAAATGCTGAATCAGATAAATTGGCTAAAGAAAAGGCTGACAAACTGAATGAAGCTGACAGTATGATTTTCCAAACTGAAAAACAATTAAAAGAGTTTGGCGATAAATTGTCGGATGCGAACAAACAACCTGTTGAAGCGGCATTAAACGAACTGAAAGCAGCTTATGAAACAAAAGACATTGCTACGATTCAGCCGGCTTTAGACAAAATTAATGAAGCATGGAAAAATGCTTCTGAAGAGATGTATAAAGCACAAGCCGAAGGTCAGGGAGCTCAACAAGCCCAGCCACAAGCTGATGCCAGTGGCGATCAGACACAGGATGTTGATTTTGAAGAAGTGAAGTAATTACTTTAAGAATTATACAAACAAACCGGGTTATGAAAATAGCCCGGTTTTTTTATTTTTACCTGAAAAGATGTAAGAGAAAATAAATTTGAATTGAATTATTTCTTCCTTACCTTTACAGAAAGTATTTTTATGTCAACTATTTTAGCCTTTGCGGGAAGTAATTCTTCCACTTCTATCAATCATCAATTAGTAACGTATCTTACGACTCAGCTGCAGGAAACTTCCTTTGAATTGTTCAAATTGTCGGATATGGACTTGGTGATTTATAGTGAAGATGAACAACGTGAAAATGGTTTTCCTTCGTCTATCAACCAAATCTATAAACATATTCAGGCTTCAGAAGGTTTGCTTATTTCGGTGAATGAACACAATGGTAACCCGTCTGCCTTTTTTAAAAATGTATTGGATTGGCTTTCACGATTGGATCGGAAATTCTTAGAGGGTAAAAAAATATTTTTGTTAAGCACCTCCAACGGTGCCCGTGGCGGTATGAGCTCCTTAGACGTTGTAAAAAACATGCTTCCCCGTTTCGGTGGCGAAATTGTGGATACGTATTCCTTACCTTCTTTTAAGGAAAACTTTTCTGAGGAAGAGAAGAAAATTTCCAATGCGGCCATTAACCATGAAATAGTGGAGAAACTTCATCAGTTTGAAGCAGCATTAAAATAATTTTATCACAGAAATGCAAAGAACAACAAAAGTCTTTTCGTTTGAAAACCCGGAATTCTTCAAACAAAAACTGTTGTTTTGGGCCAACCGGTTCAGTGAAGTTGTTTTCTTGGATTCCAATAATTACCACCAGAAATATTCCAATTTTGATGCAGTGTTGGCTGTAGAGGCTTTTACTTCCATTAAAACCGATTATTTCAATGCTTTTGACGATCTGCACCAATACCAAAGCAGAACCCGGGACTGGCTGTTTGGTTATTTGTCGTATGATTTAAAAAATGACACTGAAGTACTAACGTCTAAAAACCAGGATGGATTAGCGTTTCCGGATTTGTTTTTCTTTCAGCCTAAGAAATTGTTTCTTCTGAAAGGGAGTCAATTGGAAGTTCACTATCTGAATTTATGTGCGGAAGAGATGGAAGATGATTTTGCCGATATTATAAAGGAGGGAAGCGGTGAGCAGGAAGCAGGAAGTCGGGAGTATGCAGTTGGGAGTGAAGTTAAGATTCAACAGCGGATTTCAAAAGAGGCTTATCTTGAAAAAGTTTCAAAAATACTCGACTATATCCATCATGGAGACATCTATGAAGCTAATTTTTGCATGGAGTTTTTTGCTCAAAACGCTACGATCCAACCTTTGGAAATCTATCAAAAACTCAATACAATTTCGCAGCCACCTTTTGCAGTGTTTTTTAGGAATAATCATCACTTTTTACTCTCGGCTTCACCGGAACGGTACCTGAAAAAAGAAGGAAACAAAGTAATTTCGCAACCTATAAAAGGTACAGCAAAACGGTTTGCCAAACCGGAGTCCGATGAAGAGGCTAAAGCAGCCTTGGCAGCCAATCCAAAAGAACGGGCGGAGAATGTCATGATTGTCGATCTGGTCCGCAATGATTTGTCGAGAACGGCTACCAAAGGTTCTGTTAAGGTGGAAGAATTATGTGGTATATATTCGTTTAAGCAAGTACATCAAATGGTTTCTACGGTGGTTTCACAGGTAGAAAATGCTACTACTCCGGTTGAAATTATCAAAACGACTTTCCCGATGGGAAGTATGACCGGTGCTCCCAAAATTTCGGCCATGAAAATTATAGAAGAGTTAGAAGAAACCAAACGTGGCTTATACAGCGGTGCCATTGGTTATTTTTCTCCCGAGGGCGATTTTGATTTTAATGTGGTGATCCGTAGTATCTTATATAATTCCAAAGACCGGTATGTTTCATTCTCTGTGGGAAGTGCCATTACTTCTGAGGCAACACCGGAAAGCGAATATGAAGAATGTTTACTGAAAGCCAAAGCCATGTTTGAGGTGTTGAAAAAGAGTTAGGTAGTTTCAAAATGAAACGGATTTAAAATTAAAATAAGTACTTTTGAAAATGCTGTCCAGATTTCAAAAACATATCACAGATTCTCTTCCTTTTTTTCGGGAGGCAAAAATACTACTGGCTGTTAGTGGTGGTATAGACAGCATGGTTTTGCTTCGGATGATGCAAAATTCCGAGATGAATATTTCGGTGGCTCATTGCAATTTTCAACTTCGCGGAGCAGAAAGCGAAGCTGATGAAGCTTTTGTAAAAGCGTATTGTCATGAAAATTCCATCAAAGGTTTTTTTCAAAAATTTAATACAAAACAATTGGCTGAAGATGAAAAACTATCCGTTCAATTGGCCGCCCGAAAACTGCGATACGAATGGTTTTATGAATTAGCAGCAGCCGAAAGTTTTGATTTTGTAGCCACCGCTCATCATTTAGATGATCAGCTGGAGACCTTTTTAATTAATCTTTCCCGAGGAACGGGGCTGGAAGGATTAACCGGAATTCCGTTTCAAAATGATAAAATTATTCGTCCGTTATTGATTTTTTCAAGAGTAGAAATTGAAATTTTTGCCAGTGAGCAAAATGTCTCTTGGCGGGAAGATTCCAGTAATGTTTCCGATAAGTATGTACGGAATAAAATCCGTCATCATATTATTCCGGTTTTAAAAGAATTGAATGCGGGTTTTTTAGGTTCATTTGAGAACACGCTTCAACATCTTCAGCAAGCCCAATCAATGGTAGATGATGCTTCGCGAATTGTATATCGCAAAGTAGTGAAAGATGCAGAGCAGCAAAAAATAATTGATTTAAACGAGTTAGTGCAATTACCCAATTACCAGGCTTATCTGTATCAATGGTTGTCGCCGTTTGGTTTTTCAGCCTGGCAGGACATTTATGATTTGATAAAAGCCCAACCGGGAAAACAAATCTTTTCGGAACATTTCAGGTTATTGAAAGACAGGAAAACATTGCTGCTTGAACCAAAATCCATCAGAAAACCTGAAGAATATTTCATTGAAAGAAATCAATCAGAACTTAATTTTCCCTTAAAATTGAGGTTTTGTAGTGAAAGCAGTATGGGTATATCCGATTCAAAAACTATCTTTGTTGATGCAGATGCGTTAAAGTTTCCTTTAAAGCTTCGTAAATGGCAGGAAGGTGATTATTTTTATCCCTTAGGCATGAACGGCAAAAAGAAGTTGAGCAAGTTTTTTAAGGATGAAAAATTTTCGCTCATCGACAAAGAAAAGGCATGGCTTTTATGTTCTGAAAATCAAATTGTTTGGCTCACAGGAAAACGTATGGACGAACGATTTAAAATAACTGAAAACACACAAACTATCCTAAAAATTCAATTAGAATAATGAAGCATTTATTTTTTACGCTACTTACATTTTTTGTATTTACAATTACACAGGCACAGATTTTAGATCCGGTAAAATGGAAAACATCGGTTGAACAAAAATCAGCTACCGAATTTCTTTTAAAATTTGAGGCATCTATTCAGAAAGACTGGCATATTTTTTCTCAGTTTACTCCCGATGGCGGTTCTTTACCAACGGTTTTCAGTTATGAAGATACCAAAAACAATTATCAATTGATCGGTAAAACAACTGAAAGTAAATATAAAAAAGTGTACAGTGATATTTTTGAGGTAGATGAATATATGTTTGAAGGTTCTGCCCAGTTTTCTCAGCTGGTAAAAGTGATTAACCCGGCTTTAAAATCTATTAAAGTAGAGGTAGAATACCAGGCCTGTTTAGAACAGTGCATTCAACAGTTTAAAAATTTTGAATTTCAATTGCCTGTAAAAGATGATGCGGTGGCAGAAACTACAGATACAATTACCGCTAAAAAGAATGTAAAAGATGACACATCTTCTGATGAATTAAAGTTGGAAATTGAAAAAGAAACCAAAAAAGAAGAACAAAAAGGGCTCTGGACAATATTCATTCTTGCTTTCTTTTCCGGATTTCTTGCTTTATTGACGCCATGTGTGTTTCCTATGATCCCCATGACCGTAAGTTTCTTTACCAAGCAAAGTAAAGACAGAGCAAAAGGAATTAAAAACGCCATTATTTATGGTGTTTCAATAATTGTAATTTACGTACTTTTAGGTTCAGTGATAGTAGCCATTTTCGGGCCGGATTCCTTAAATGAACTTTCAACAAGTGTTGCTTTTAACGTCATTTTCTTTGCTTTATTGGTGTTTTTTGCTGCTTCCTTTTTAGGTGCTTTTGAAATTGTTTTGCCTAATTCCTGGGCCAATAAAGTAGATCGTCAGGCAGACAGAGGAGGAGTTATCGGTATCTTTTTTATGGCATTAGCCCTGGCAATTGTATCTTTTTCATGTACCGGACCCATTGTGGGTACGTTAATTGTAGAAGCAGCTTCTAAGGGTGGAATTGCCCCGATTGTGGGAATGTTAGGTTTTTCATCTGCGATTGCATTGCCCTTTATGTTATTTGCCTTGTTTCCGGGCTGGATGAATTCCTTGCCGAAATCAGGCGGATGGTTAAATACGGTAAAGGTTTCACTTGGATTTTTAGAATTGGCTTTTGCGTTTAAATTTTTATCGAATGCCGATTTGGTTTTACAATTGCATTGGTTTGAAAGAGAAACCTTTTTAGCTATCTGGATTGCGGTTTTTGGAGCTTGGGCTTTGTATTTGTTTGGAAAATTAACCTTACCGCATGACAGTCCGCTCTCACATATTTCTGTCGGAAGATTGTTCATGGGATTGTTTGTGTTGAGTTTTACCGTTTATTTAATTCCCGGACTTTGGGGAGCCCCGTTAAAAATAATTTCAGGATTTCCACCCCCGTTACATTACAGTGAGAGTCCAAACGGAATAGGAAACGGTGGAGCGGTTTCGGATGCACAAGAATTTCCCAAAGGAGCTCATGCCGGACCGCATGGGATTATAGCTTTTCATGATTACAAATACGGATTAGCTTATGCAAAAGAGGTCAATAAACCTATACTTTTAGATTTTACAGGTTATGCCTGCGTAAATTGCCGTAAAATGGAAGATTATGTATGGTCAGATAAAAAGATACTTTCCATTTTAAAAAATGAAGTGGTTTTAATTTCTTTATATGTGGATGACAAGAAGGAGTTAGCTGAGAATGAAAAATATGTATCTAAAGAAACAGGTAAAAAGATTAAAACGATTGGCAACAAATGGAGCGATTTTCAAATCACAAAATACAAAGCCAATGCCCAGCCGTATTACCTGATTTTAGATACGGATGGCAATACTTTATCTGATGAACCGGCTAGTTATGACCCGGATATTGACCTATATGAAAAATGGTTGCGAAACGGAATTGATCAATTTGTAAAATAAACAAGAGGAGCTTAAAAAAGCTCCTTTTCTTATTCCACCCGTTTTTCGATGTAATCAGAGTTCAGCAAATGCAGAGCTCCCATATACTTTAATGTAAATGAAACCAAATCACCTACATGGTATTTATTTTCAGAGTTTGTAATATCAACCACCAGCATATCCGAACTGGCATCTACAATAGTAATATTTTTATCTTCGCTTTCCAGATACTGCGGTTGCATGTCTAATAAACCGATGTCTAAAATGGCCCGTAGTGAGGTACTGCCCAGGTCATCAATATTTTGAATGGAGAAAGATTTTCCGGCAACATTTTCGCCTAATTCCCCGTCGGGAACATTGGGTTTTTGCGTGATTTCGATAATCTCGGCATACAGTTTAAAAACATCGTGATGCATTTTTTCAATGGTTTCTCCGGTAAATAAATCTTTCCCGAAAAATAAAGCCTCACCAATCCTGAAATGATTGACAGCCATAGGCCTGGCATTTTTTAAAATTAACGGAACAGCTACGGAAGTACCGCCTGAAACCCAGGGAATAGATACATTGAATTTTACTTCAATCAGTTGTTTATACAAGCTCAATTGGATCAATTTGTCTTGGGTAGGCATAACCCCATTGAGGCAGTTTAAATTGGTTCCGATTCCGCAGACTTCAATATTCGGCAGTTGTAAAACGTTGCCGTAAAACCGTATAAGTTCTTCGCCCATCACACCTTCACGCAGGTCACCCATTTCAATCATGATGATGATTTTATGTGTTTTATTTTGCCTGACAGCTTCTTCTGAAAGAAGTTTGATGGTAAAAATTTCCGTATTAAAGCTCACATCGGCAAATTCAACAATCCGTTTGATACTCAACTTGGCCGGAGGTTTGATATAAACGGTCTGTATGTTAGGATTGAGTTTTTTGATTTTTTTTAAATTACTGATCCTGGAATCATGAATTTCCGTTGTGCCCAAAGCAATTAACTCTTTCAAATAGATTTCATTTCCGCACAATAATTTGGAAACAACACCCCATTCAATATTTCTCGATTTGAACAGGTCATCCAGAAAACTGTAATTTTTTTGAAGTTTTGATCGGTATAATTTGATAAATGCCATCAGGTTAAAATTTTTCGGGGAATTGATTTTGAAATTCTTGTCAGTAATTCGTAATTCAACTGGTTACTGTTTTCGCTGAACGAAGCCACAGAAACATCCATTTTTTCCTGGCTTCCGATGATAATTACTTCCTCTCCGATCCGGACGGAGGGAATATCAGAGACATCCACAAGCATCATATTCATATTTACTGTTCCAACCACCATACACCGATGCCGGTTGATGATAACGCGGCCTTTATTACTTAACGAACGGCTGTAACCATGGGCATAGCCAACGGGAACGGTGGCAACTCTCATCTGTTCTTTTGCCATGAAACTCGTTCCGTAGCCGATGAATTCGTAAGCATTAATTTTTTTGATACTCATCACCTGGCTTTTCCAGCTGATCACTCTTTTTAACGGATCTGTTTTTTTATTTTTGGATGAAATATAAGCGGCAAAAATTTCCGGACTCGGCCATAATCCGTATTGCATGATGCCGATGCGAACCATATCCATCCTGGTTTCGGGAAACAGGATAGATGCTGCAGAACAAGCCGTGTGTCTGATTTTCGGAGTCAGATTTTTTACACAAAAATAAGCATGTATTTTTTCAAACTGCTCAATTTGTTGCTTTACTCTAAAATAATTAGACATGCTTTCTGCACCTGCAAAATGGGTGCACAATCCTTTGAATTCAATATAGTTTTCTTCTTTTTTTAATAAAGAAATTAAGCCGTTTAATTCATTCAGAACAAAACCTGTCCGATTCATTCCTGTTTCAACTTCAAGGTGAATAATGGCTTTTTTGTTTAATTTTTTACTGATTTTAAGAGCTGATTCCAATCGTTTTTTTTCAAAAACAAAGAACTCAATTTTGTTTAGAATGACCCATTCCATCCATTCTTCCGGAACAAATCCCATAATCAGAATGGTAACTTTTTCCGGGAGCTTTTTGCTGACCAATTGGGCTTCGGCAGCATCAAAAACAGAAAAATGGGTAACACCGCTTTTGTAAGCCATTGTTACAAATTCTTCGATACCATGACCATAGGCATTTCCTTTGACAACGGAAGAAAAAATGATGTTTTTACCATACATTTTCTTTAGAAAAAGCAAGTTGTTTTGATATGAATCTGAATTAAGTTGGATAACCGAATTAGTATGCATGATTGATTTCTTTACTGATTTGGTGAAATAGTTTTACGCCGGTTGAGATAATTTCATCCGGAAAATCATAATCTGAGTGATGCAAAGCCGGCGTTTCCAGCCCTGCTCCAAGCCCAAACATAGCTCCTGTATAAAGTTGCGTGAACAACCCAAAATCTTCACCCCAGCTAAAAGGTATTTCTTTTTCAACAACCTCTAATCCTAAAAGTTTTGACGCATTTTTGATGAAACGGTTTGCTTCGGCATTATTTTCATTGGCCTGGAACGATTCTGCCCATTTAATTTTAACTTCCAGTTGATGGCTTTTTGCAATTTCCTTTGTCAGGTTTTCCAATTCTACTGAAAGTTTTTCCATTTCATCATTGCTCAGGCAGCGAATGGTGAAATGAACTTCGGCTTTCCCGGCCGAAACCCCATATGCTTTTTTACCTAATGAGCTGTAAACAGGTGTAATTATCGTGAAATCAGGTTTTGATTTGTCAACCTGACTTTTCGCATCAAATTGTTCAATAATTGCTGCAAGAGCCAAAGCCGGATTAATACCGTTTTCAGGTTCGGCAGCATGAGCAATTTTTCCTTTTAACCGGATAAGCATACTTTTGACAGCACAAGAAAAAGTATCGTTTTTTACTACAATTTGATTTTTTATAAATCCGGGCAGGTTGTGCAAGGCAAAAACATAATCAGGGTTATAGTCCTTAAAGCTGTTGTCATGAACCACTTTTTCTGCACCGGTGCCATTCTCTTCGGCAGGTTGAAACAATAAAATCACGCTTCCCTTTTCAGGTCGCCTGTAATGTAATTCACTGGCAAGTCCGCATAAAATAGCCATATGGCCATCATGACCACATTTGTGCGAAACATTCATTTGAACAGACTGATGTTCAAATGAATTTGTTTCTTTGATGGGTAAAGCATCCAGTTCGCACCGGAACAGAATGGTTTTTCCTTTTTCAGCACCTTTATAAACAGCAATAATTCCGGTTCCGCCCACATGGGGTTGAATTTCATCCGGCGGATATTGTTCCAAAAATGAAATAATCCTTTTGGCCGTTTCCGTTTCTTTACCCGATAGTTCGGGGTTTTTATGGAGCTCTTTTCGAAAACGAATGAGCGATTCCAGCCGGTAGTTTAAATTTTCCATGGTGATTATCTGGTTAACCTCATTTCTAAATACTTGTTGGTGAAACCCAATTTTTCATACAAATGCAAAGCCGGGTTATCAGCTTCAACATGAAGTGCAATTGAACCTGTAGTTGAATCAATTGCTTTTTGCATTAATTGTTTGCCATAACCTTTTCCGCGTTGCGAATGATCAACAGCGATGTAAACCAAAATATTTTCCGGAATGTAATCTTTCATGCCGGTATTATTCAGAATAACTACGCCAACAATCTTATTTTCATCAATACCCATTAGAATCGTTCCCCCTTTTGACGGATTCATTACATAGTCTATACATTGTAAAATGTCTTCTGTTTTATCGCCATATTGTTCTAAGTGTGTGAACAAAAATTCTGCAATAACGGTTGGAGAATAAATCGGATGGGTTCCGGTTTGAGCGGTGATAATTGTAAATTCCATAATTCATTTTTATAAAAACAGCAAAGCCATTAAGCTTTTTCTCTTTTTGTTAAATTTGATTATTTATGCCGTGACTGGGATTTTCCCAAGGCAGGTGAACAGTAAAACTGTTACTTGATTTTAAGAAGATTTCCTTCGTGGGAAATCAAAAATTTGGATTAGTAGAATGAAATAAACGATCAATAAGTTAATCCAAACAAATCAATTTGATGATGGCAAAGATACAAAATAAAAAATAAAAGCCTTTTGCGGGAGATTGCAGAAGGCTTTTAAACTAACTTAAACTAACTCACAAACTTATTTTTTAAAGAATAATTTAAAGGTTGAACCTTTTCCGACTTCTGATTCTAATTCAATTCTTCCGTTTAATTTGTACACCATTTTTTGAACTGTTGAAAGTCCGATTCCGGTTCCCATATTATCAAAACGGTCTTTTTTCCCTAAGGTGGTAAAAAAAGAAAATACTTTTTCAAAATCGGCTTTAGCAATTCCGATTCCATTGTCTTTAATTGAAAGCAGGATTTCGGATGATAGTTCGATTAATTCAATTTTAATTTTAATTTTTTCTTTGTCGTTGTATTTGATACTGTTGCTGATTAAATTGGAAACAATTTGTTCCATTGCCATTTTGTTAGAATACAATTCAACAGCATTATGAGCCGGAAAAGCAATTTCATATTCATTTTTAGGGTCAAGCATTGCAATGGTCTTGCTGAATAAACTGTTCCAATTAATTCTTTCCCTTTCATCGGTATTAATAGTGTCACTTTTATAGTAGATTAAAATGGCATCTACAAAGTTTTTTAATTCTAAAGATGATTCCGAGATATATTTTAAATATTCATTTCCGGCTTCATCTATCTTGTCTCCATATTCCTCCTGAAACAAATTCGTCAGGGAGATAATATTGTTCAAAGGTGATTTTATATCGTGCGAAACCACACGGGCAAACTGTTCCAGTTCATTGTACTTTAAAACTAAATTCGCATTGTTTTCTTCTAATTGTGTATTTATTTTTCGAAGTTCCAATAACTGAATTACTTGTCTGGCCAGTTTTTTTAATGCATTTAGCTGAAAATCGGTCAGTTTTTTAGGTGCTACGTCATACACACAAAGACTACCTAAGGCATAACCATCCGGGTCGATTAATAAAACCCCGGCATAAAAAGCAATTCCGGGCTCTCCTGCAACAAAAGGGCTTTTTGAAAAATAGGTGTCCAGGCTCATGTTCTGCACTTCAATCGACTTTAAATTATTGTCTATCATATACGTACAAAACGACATGTCTCTTGGTATTTCAGTTTCATCAAAACCAATTTTAGATTTATACCATTGCCTGTCTTTGTCTATTAATGCGATCGATGAGATAGGAACCTGACAGATTTGTGATGCCAGTTCTGTAATATCATCAAAATCTTTTTCCGGCCGGGTATCAAGAATAGAATAACTCTTTAAGGCGGTTAATCTTAAATTTTCATCTGTAAATGAAGTTTGTTGATTCATATTTTGTGTTTTTTCTATTGGGTAATTAATATACGAAAAAACAGAGGTTTTGGTTTTGAATGGTTTATTCGGCTGTAGATTTTTTTCTTAAATCGAAGCTGTGAAAAACAAGAATCTGTAAATTATGATTCATTTTAAAGGTATAATCGGTGTTTGATTCAACGATCTGATTCATATAGGCAATTTGAAAAGTCATGTTTTTTATTTGATAACCAGCACCTAAAGAAATTCTGTTCTGATCCATTCGGAAATTATTTTTAATTTCATGACCTGCATTAAACAGGATTTCATCGGAAGCCATCAGGTAGTATTTTCCTTTTTTTTGATTTTTAAAATAATAGCGTACCTGAAATAAATACCGGAGGCGATAATTAAAGTTAAATTCGTTTTGAAGATGGTCTTCTATAATCACTCCCCTAAAACGGGCTTCATACCTTAAGCGATGAAAAAAACGAAAAGAACTGACTGGGTGGCTCAACGTGGTTTGTCCCCAGGGTCTGTGTTCCGGTCTGAAAGTTGAACTCCCTTCCGGAGGATAAATCCGTGTGTAAGCATAACCCAGTGTTGAGGTCATTTTATACTTTTCGCCTGCATGATAGGTCAACCCGGTTCTAACGATAAAAAAGCTTTCCGGAACCCATTGGGCATCATTCCACCAGGAAAAAGAGGATGACAACTTTGATTCCGTAATATATCCTAACCATAGTTGTTGATTTTCAGTGATTTTGTTTTGAGCTAATGATACTGAAACTAAAGTCAGAAGAAAAAAACGGAGTGAAATTCTTAAAAATTTCATTTCTGTTAAATAATTTATTCAAAATTACTTCATTTTTGCTCATGAATTGGTGATATTTGTCATATAAAATTTATACGCCATGTTAGTTAAAGTATTTGGAAGTGCCGTTTTCGGGGTAGAAGCCACCACAATCACGGTAGAAGTAAACATTGACAAAGGAGTGGGCTACCACTTGGTCGGATTACCCGACAATGCCATCAAAGAAAGCAGTTACCGCATTGCTGCTGCTCTTAAAAACAACAACTATTCTTTACCGGTTAAAAAGATCACAATCAATATGGCTCCGGCCGATATGCGTAAAGAAGGTTCTGCTTATGACCTTACGATTGCGGTTGGTATTTTAGTGGCTACCGGACAGATTCAGGCCGATGAATTAGACAACTATATCATCATGGGTGAACTTTCGCTCGATGGTGGTCTGCAACCTATTAAAGGTGCTCTGTCTATTGCCATCAAAGCCAGAGAAGAAGGCTATAAAGGATTTATTCTTCCTGTTCAAAATGTGAGAGAAGCGGCCATAGTAGAAGGTCTGGAGGTGTATGGTGTGGAAAATGTGCTGCAGGTGATTGATTTTTTTGAAGGAAGAGGTGATTTGCAACCCACCGTTATTGATACGCAAACGGAGTTTTCAAAAACCTTGGATTTTCCGGAATTTGATTTTTCGGATGTCAAAGGGCAGGAGGGAATCAAACGTTGTATGGAAATAGCGGCAGCCGGCGGGCATAACATTATTTTAATCGGTCCACCCGGCTCCGGTAAAACTATGCTCGCCAAACGAATGCCCGGTATTTTACCGCCGATGACGATGAAGGAAGCACTGGAGACGACCAAAATCCATTCCGTAGCCGGAAAAATCAAAGATGCCGGATTAATGAGTCAGCGACCGTTTAGAAGTCCGCATCACACGGCTTCAAGTGTTTCTTTAGTAGGCGGAGGAAGCTATCCGCAGCCGGGAGAGATTTCATTGGCCCATAACGGGGTTTTGTTTCTGGATGAATTACCTGAATTCAAACGGGAAGTGCTGGAAGTCATGCGGCAACCGTTGGAAGACAGAGAAGTAACGATTTCAAGGGCAAAGTTTACCATTACTTATCCATCCTCTTTCATGCTGGTAGCGAGTATGAACCCGAGTCCCGGAGGTTATTTTAATGATCCGGATGCCCCGGTGAGTACCTCACCGGCCGAAATGCAGCGGTATCTGAGCAAAATTTCCGGACCGCTTTTGGATAGGATTGATATTCATATTGAAGTGAATCCCGTTCCGTTTGAAAAATTAACCGAAGCCCGTAAGGCTGAAAGCAGTGCTGAGATCAGAAAACGGGTGACCGATGCCAGACGGATTCAATCACAACGGTTTGAACCTTTTGACAACCTTCATTATAATGCTCAAATGACAAGCCGGCATATCCGGACCTATTGTGTGTTGGATGAAGCTTCGCTGAGCTTACTCAAAACGGCTATGGAACGATTGAATTTATCCGCAAGAGCGTATGACCGGATATTAAAAGTTGCCCGGACCATAGCCGATTTAGAGGCTTCGGAAGAGATAAAATCTAATCATATTGCCGAAGCAATTCAGTACAGGAGTCTGGATCGAGAGGGTTGGTTGGGATAGCGTTTATTCTACAAACTCATAATATCTCGCACCTACCATCACCGGATTTTCTTTTTCGATGGAAGTTAACACAAACTCGTTTTTAGGTTGAATAACAGATTGTGCTAATTCTTTTTTATGCAGTTTTTCGTAGGTTTCAAAATCAATGGCCTGGTTTTGTGCCAAGGTTTCAAAAAGCCTGACCTGGTTGATGACAGATTTCCAGTTTTCACAAACGATGGCTTCAAAAACTTTTGATTTGGAACCACTTCCATACGCAATAAAACCAACTTTTTTATTTTCTAAAGCTGTATTTTGCTTAGCATGATAGTATAGAGTAGAAAGTAAACCAAGAAAAATAGATCCGGTGTAAATATTCCCAACCTGACCGGAAGCGATTTCCGAAGGATAAATTTTTTGATTGATGAGTTCTAAATATTCCGGACTTTTGGCCAGGGCTTTTAGTTTGTCTTTTTCGGTTTCACCGATCTGATCAGCCAGTAATTCCGGGTTTTCGTTGGCAAAAATTTCAATAAACGTTCTTCTTCCCTGAAAGCAATAGGGCAGATGCATCAAAATGGAAAACCAATTTTCATAGACTTTCTTGCTTTGCTGGCTTTCTTTTTTAAAATGATTGTACGCTTCGGTAATTCGATTGATGTAGCATTGGTTAGAATACTGTCCGTCAAAAACGGGTTGTTCTTTATAAATGGAAACTTCATTTTCTAACACACCAAACCATTCGTCATTTCCAGGAGCATTAGTTATTTCATTTTTTGAAAATGTCCTTCTGGGTTTAAAAAAATCAAAAACACCTTCTGTTGAAACACCCACTTCATTAGAGAAACTTAGAATTCTTGGATTTGAGTTAATCAACATCGCAATAGCACCGGCTCCTTGTGTATATTCACCACTGGATTCCAGATCGTATTTGGCATTGTCCGAAGCAATGACAATTGCTTTTTTGGATGGGTTCAGCCGAATGTAATCCAGACAATTTTGCAAGGCATCTACTCCGCCGATACAGGCAAAGGTTAAATCTACGACATCACAATTTCGGAATGAACTTTCGCCAAATTTGCTTTCCAATAACGATAAAACATACGAAGCAACCGGTTTTGAACTGTCTACTCCACTTTCTGAGCCCACATAAATCCGGGAAATTTCCGCAGGGTTGATGTTTTCCTGTTCCATCAGCTTTAAAGCAGCATTGGCAGCAAAGGTTACCACATCCTGGTGTTTGTCCGGAAAACTCATTTTATGCAAGCCAAGCCCTTTTATGAGCTTGTCCGCTTCGATGTTTCGCTTGTCTGCAAGGGTTGAAATGGGTAAATAGAGTTTGGGAATATCAAAGGAAATGCTATCGATGCCAACGTTCATTTTGAAAATTTTAAAAAAGCAAAAGTAAAAAAGTGGTTTTCAAAACGGAATGAACATTTCATAAAAAATCCCTTCTTTTAAACGAATTATGAATGTTTTAAAAAAGGGAAGTTTAATTTTTTAAAAGAGCAATAAAAAGCGGTAAAATTGAATTTAATTCAATTCGGTAAAGGTGTCGCCTTGTTTGATGTCGCCGGTTTTAAATCCTCTGCCAAACCATTTTACACGCTGTTCGGATGTTCCGTGTGTAAAGGAATCGGGTACCACATGCCCCTGCATTTTCTTTTGAATAGCATCGTCACCCACGGCGTGAGCGGCACTCAACGCTTCTTCAATATCCCCTTCTTCGAGGTACTTACTGTTGTAGTGTGTCCAGAGTCCGGCATAAAAATCAGCCTGCAGTTCAAGGGAAACAGAGAGTTTGTTTCCTTCTGTTTTACTCATTTTTTGTTGCAATTGCCTCACTTTACCGGAAGTACCCAGCAGGGTTTGCACATGATGTCCCACTTCGTGAGCAATAACGTAAGCTATGGCATAATCGCCGCCTTGTGCTCCAAAGCGGGTTTGCAATTCGTCAAAGAAATCTAAATCCATGTAAATTTTCTGATCAGCCGGGCAGTAAAAAGGTCCGGAGGCAGATGTTGCTCCGCCACAAGCGGATTGCACCGAACTGCGGAATAAAACCATTCCCGGTTCTTTATAGGTCATTCCGTTTTCGCTGAATATTTTATGCCAGACATCTTCGGTATCTGCCAGAACGGTAGCAACAAATCTGCCCATTTTTTCATCTTCTTGACTCAGCGGTTGGGCAGGAACATCTGTTGATTGTTGCTGTTGGAGCTGTTCTAATATCGGAGCGATATTTTGTGCTCCTTCGCCGCCAAAAAGATTGATGAGCAGTAATACGATCCCAATCAATCCACCGCCGGCTACCACTTTTCCTGTCGTTCCCATTCCTCTCCGGTCTTCAACATTTTTACTTTGTCTTCTGCCTTCCCATTTCATATTAAAATTGATTTATTGGTTTATAGTAACATAAAAGTATAAAATTATTTTACCTTTTTAACCACTTTGAAACAATTTCTTCTAAACTGCCTTTGATGATGGGTTTAGAGATATAATCGTTCATCCCGATTTCAAGGCATTTTTCTTTTTCGCCCACAACTGTTCCTGCTGTTAAGGCTATGATTGGAAGGTTTTTTCCGGCTTCTGACTTTCTGATTTCTGCTGTGGCCTCATAGCCATTCATCACCGGCATTTGAATATCCATGAAGATGATGTCAATATCTGTTTCCTGTACTTTTTCCAACGCTTCCAGACCATTTGAAACGGTTATTATTCTGGAGTTCGGAAGAATTTTTTTCAACAATGTTTTGGCTAATAATGAATTGATGTTGTTGTCTTCTACAATTAAAACCGTGGCTTCTATTGGATTTTCATATACAAATTCTTCATTAACAACAATGTTTTTAGGGAATTCTACAGATTCTTTACTGGAAGTCTGCAAATCAATATCAAAATAGAATGTGCTTCCTTTTTCGGGAACGCTTTCTAATTCTAATTTACTGTTCATCAAACCTAATAATTTGTTTGATATACTCAACCCTAATCCTGTTCCGCCATATTGTCTGGTTGTTGAGCTGTCTTCCTGTGAAAAAGCTTCAAATATTTTGGATTGATTTTCTCTTCTGACCCCGATTCCGGTGTCAATTACTGAAAAGCGTAACCGGGTTTGATGGGTTTCAATTTTATCTATCACGGCTATTTTTAATTTCACCTTTCCTTTGAATGTGAATTTAACAGCATTTCCTAACAGGTTAATCAAAATTTGTTTAAGTCGTATCGGATCAATCCAAACGGTTACCGGAACGTCAGAATTGATATGCAGATCGATGTCCAGTTTTTTCTGAATCGCTTCAAATTTAATGGTGTCAATTACTTCAGAAGCCAGGTCTGCAATTTTGGTTTCTTCGATAGTTAATTCTAAATTACCGGATTCAATTTTTGAAAAATCTAAAATATCATTAATTACACCCATCAACGACTTGGCTGATTGGTTAACGGTTTTCATGTATTTTGCCTGGGCTTTTTCTAAATTGGAATTCATCAATAAATCGGTAAAACCAATTATCCCGTTGAGTGGTGTGCGGATTTCATGGCTCATGTTGGCTAAAAATTCCGATTTGGCCTTGTTGGCCGCTACTGCCATTTCTTTTTCTTTGATGGCTGCTTCCTGTGATTTTCTTTCGGTTATATCAATAAAAATTCCCTCAATGAATTCAATCTGATTGTCTTTTATAATGACATCGCCAAACTCTTCAACCCACACAATATGCCCCTCTTTGTGTATGATTCGATAGATAAAGTGAATTTTTTGCCCGTTTTCTAGGGCATGCTTTTGATCATTGATCACTCTTTCCTTATCTTCCGGATGCAGGATGTCAGAAATATAGATTTCATTTGTCAAAAAGGCTTCTTTTGAATAGCCGGTCAGTTTTTCAATTTCGTTGTTGAGGTAGATTTTAGTAAATTTTGAATCGTATTTTGAAAGATAAATGGTACCTGGAATATTATCGGCCAAAAGCCTGAACCTTTCTTCACTATCATTAATAATACTTTCGTTAATATTTCTTTCCAGCGATGAAGAAATATTGTTCACCATCGTTTGAAGGATATTTATCTCATCCTCTGTCCAGATTCTCTCTGTTTTACAGTCATCAAAACCTAAAGCTCCGATTAATTTATTTTTTACAATTACAGGGAAAATTAAAAGCGAAAGAATATTTTGTGCTTTTAGAAGCTCTTTATGTTCACTTTCAAATATGTTTCGTACTATTTTGTTGTAAATTTTATTTGATTTTAAAGGGATAACAATATCTAAGAATACTTCATAAGGTACATTTTGCAAATTCTGATTATCAATCTGAGGTTCAATATTTGTATTAACCCATTCATATCGTTGCGAAATAAGCCTTTTTTCTTCATTGGTTTCAAAAAAATATGCCCGGTCTGCTTTTATGGCAAGTCCAAGTGTCTTTAAAATGTCGTTAAAAATAAGATGGATATCATTATTAGAAAGAATTTTCTCTGAAATTTTAGTAATGGCTGTCAAAACATCACTTTTGTGTTTGAGGCTTTCTTCTATTGATTTTCTTTTTAATGTTTCAATTGCCAAAGAAATAATTTCAGAAACAGAACGGGTAAAATTAATATCTTCATTGTCCCAGTATCTCAGGTTGTCAGTTGCTTCAAAACAAATAATTCCATATAGTTTTCCATCAATAAAAACAGGGTAATCCAAGAGTGATTTTACATTGTTTTCTTTAAAGTAGTTGCTGATAAACTCAGAAGTTTCCTTTTGACGTTTTACATCGGAAGCAATAATTATTTGCTCTTTTTCGATGGATTCAAAATAAACAGGAAAATCTTTCTTTCTGATGACTAAATGATTTGAATTTTTTAAGTCTTTCAGTTCAAATAAATTCTGACATTCAATTCTGTCCGGAAAATAATTCCAAAAACCAATCCGTTGAATTCCCGATGCTTTGGCAACATTTTCGAAAATTACTTTTAGAATGGGAATAATACTGTCAAAGTCAGCAAAACTGGTAGTCGATAATTTGGTTAATGCACTGTTATATTTTTTAATTTTATCCTGTCGCTGGTTTTTTTCTATTTCCAGGTTTCTGATTAATGTAATATCTCTTGCAATTCCGGAATATCCGATGATTTCTCCTAAATCATTTCGTTTAACGGTTACTTTCTGAGAAATCCAGACTTCTTCTCCTGATTTTTTTAGTATAGGAAATTCTAAAAGTCTTGTAATACCTGTTTCTTTGAGTTCTTCGGAGTAGTAATGAACCAGTTGTTCGCGATAATCTTCTCGGATTAAATCACCAAAATCCATCTCCATTAACTCGTGTAAGTCATATTCTAACAAGGTACAGGAAAATGAATTGATGAAGGTAAATTTTCCATCGTCATCGGTTTCAAAAATTAAATCAGTTGCTGTTTCAACCAGATCTTTATATTGGTTTTCAATGCTGA
Source organism: Bacteroidota bacterium (assembly GCA_023434025.1). Taxonomy (GTDB): domain Bacteria; phylum Bacteroidota; class Bacteroidia; order Flavobacteriales; family Flavobacteriaceae; genus Flavobacterium. Next base: position 141,726 of record JAEYTL010000008.1, on the reverse strand, counting down.
TGTGATCCGTAACATCAATTCCGATTCCAACAAATAAATCTTCACCAAATTCTTTATCAACCCATTGTATAAATTTATATTGACCGTCTTTGCCTTTTAATTTGCGTTTGTAAACTCTGTCCAGCTGATAATCTTTATGATATTCTTCGCCAATAAACTCAGCATCTTCGGTTAATTCCCAAAAGCCCATTCCTAAAACCTCATCTACAGAGTAGCCTAAAATTTTAGTTACATTTTCACTGCAATAGGTTAATTCTCCGTTTTTTTTGGTTGCTATAACAAGAGAATTTCCTTTGTTAACAATTTGATTAGCAAACAGAAACCGATCCCGGGTGCTCAGAATTGAATTGTGTCTGGCATAATTTAAAATTACAATCAGGAGAAAACTGATAATCAGAATTACACCAACTTCAAAGGCTAATTTTTTGGTGATAACCAACGTCAGAAAAATGACAAATAAAGAACATACAAACGTCCAGTAATGTTTACTCTTTTTAAAAACATTATAGGAAAAAAACATTAGAATCAGTAAAACGGCAAAAGTGATCAGCTCCAAAGGATTGTAAACAACTAAATTTCGAAGAACGACCGATAAGAAAGCTATAAAAAAGAAAATAAAAGCCTGGGGTAATAAATTAAAAACGAATTGACTTTTTTTACTCAAAAAATAGATACATAAAAAAGTAAAGGCAAAAACAAAATTTGATTTTATGATCGGTTGCTGTCGCAGTTCAAAAACAGTCAGAACTATTTCTACAAAAGGAATGATGATAGAAAGAGCCAGAAAATATTTCTGATACTCTGTTTTTGAAAACTCTGTTTCAGAAAAATCTTTGACAAAGGTTTTGTTATAACCGGCATTTCGTCTGAAAACCAAATAGGAAACGGTGAATAAAAAAAGGACAAAAACAATTACAAAAAGCCAGTCTCTGTTTAATGATGAAGAGGTAATGTTTTGAAAATAAGGTATTTTCAGAGAAAAGTTCTTTGAGGCCGGGTTGATTGTAATAAAAAAATAACTTAAAATTGGTATGAACCAAAATTTAATCTGTTGGGGCATTGTGTGGTATTTGGATAGGTCTTTGTTAATTAATGCATAAAAATAATAATATTATTTAATTTTTGACATAATTTGTTTTTTTGCAACGTTTTTTTCATAAAATTCGAGTTCAAAATGATTATTTTTGAATCGTAATTATTATCAATGCAGCTACAATCAGTTTCCGGCTATTTTTTTCGATGGGTAATTTTATCTCTTTTTATTGGAATTTTATCCGGGTTAGCATCCGGTTTGTTTCTATTGAGTTTAGAGTTTGTTACTCATTTTAGAGAAGAAAATAGTCTCATCATTTGGTTGTTACCCCTTGGTGGACTTTTAATTGGTTATGGGTATCATGCCTATGGAAAGGATGTTGTTAAAGGCAATAATCTCATCTTGGAAGAATATTCCAATCCAACCGGTAAAATTCCGTTAAAGATGGCTTCAATGGTATTTTCAGGAACATTAATCACACATCTTTTGGGAGGTTCTGCCGGTCGTGAAGGTACAGCAGTTCAAATGGGAGCTGCCATTGCCGATCAGTTTACCAAACTCTTTACTTTAGCTAAAGATGACCGGCAAATCATTTTGATTTGCGGAATCAGTGCCGGTTTCGCTTCTGTTTTTGGGACACCGCTGGCCGGAGCCATTTTTGCTGTTGAAGTACTTTTTTTTAGTAAAATAAATTACAAGTGCCTGTTTCCATCTTTTTTGGTTGCTTATGTCGCTTATTTTACGGTAGAATTTTTACCCGTTCACCACACAAGTTATGCTGTTCCGTTTGTACCAACAATCACTTTCGGGTATTTAGTCTGGACTGTTTTGGTTGGAATCCTATTTGGGCTGGTGGCCATGTTGTTTTCAAAAAGCACACATTGGTGGGGAAAAATGTTTGCAAAGTATATCCATTTTCCACCGCTTCGTCCTTTTTGGGGAGGAATTATAATTGCAATGGCTGTTTTTTTAATGGGAACCACCAAATTTATCGGGTTAGGAGTTCCGGTAATTGTAGAATCATTTGAAAACCAACAACTTTTTTATGTTTTTCTGCTCAAAATAGTCTTTACCGGATTCACGCTGGGAGCTGGTTTTAAAGGAGGAGAAGTAACGCCTTTGTTTTTTATCGGAGCAACTTTGGGAAGCTTTTTATCACTCTATGTTCCGCTACCCACTGCTCTTTTGGCAGGCATGGGGTTTGTTGCGGTTTTTTCAGGAGCCACACACACACCAATTGCCTGTACGGTAATGGGAATGGAATTATTCGGATCAGCATGTGGTTTGTTTGTCGGAATAGCCTGCCTGGTTTCTTATTTATTTTCAGGCATGACCGGAATTTATACTACTCAGATAATTGGAGGTGTAAAGGGGAATATTTATAGAAAAATTAAAAAAGCTGTTTTTCGGGATTTATAATTTCAGGCTATTTTTTCGTTATTAACAGAAAAAAAGTAACTTCGCATCCTATGGAAGAAAATCAAATTATCGAAGCGAAAAAGTTGCTTCAGGGATCAAAAAAAATTGCGGTTATTCCACATCGAAATCCAGACGGTGATGCCATGGGGTCAACCTTAGCGTTATACCACTTTTTAAAAAAGATGAACCATCAGCCGGTGGTTGTTTCTCCGAATGAATTCCCAGATTTTCTTGCCTGGTTACCCGGCTCTGCAGAAGTTTTGATTTATGAAAAAGATAAAAGAAGCACAAAGGATATACTGGAAAAAGCAGAGTTGATTTTTACACTAGATTTTAACGCATTGCACCGCACAGGCGAAATGGAAAGTGTGTTGAGCACGCTTCAGGCTCCTTTTGTCATGATTGATCACCATCAGGCTCCCGACACTTACGCCTGCATAACTTTTTCAGATACCAATTACGGCTCAACCTGTGAAATGGTTTATGATTTTATTCAAGCGGTGAGTGATGTCAAATATATCGATAAAACAATAGCCACTTGTATTTATACGGGTATTGTAACGGATTCTGGCTCCTTTAAGTTTCCTAAAACAAGCGGGAAGACACACCGTATTGTGGCTGATTTAATAGATTTAGGTGTTGAGAACAGCAAGATTCACAACCTGCTTTTTAATAATAATTCGTATGAGAGTTTACAATTGCTGGGCAGGGCTCTTCAAAATATGAAAATCATTAAACAGCATAAAACCTCCTACATTACATTAACACAGGAAGAACTGGATCGTTTTCATTATAAAAAAGGCGATACAGAAGGAATAGTGAACTATGGATTAGCCATTAAAGATATTATCTTTACAGCCATTTTTATTGAAAACAAAGAAGAAGGGATCATCAAAATATCATTGCGTTCTTTGGGAGATTTTGATGTAAATCAATTATCCCGCGAATATTTTAACGGAGGAGGTCACCATAATGCAGCGGGAGGAAAATCATTTCTCTCAATGTCCGAAACCGTTAAACAATTTGAACATGTTGTAAAAAATCACCCTCAATTGAAATGCTGATGAAATCAAAATATTTTTTTGTTATGCTGTTTTTTGGCATATTATTCGCTATCGGATGTCAGAATCCGGAAGCCAGAAGACCAATCCGAAAATCCTCCGGCAGTTTTATAAAGGAGTCAGTTGTTCGGAATAAAAAATTAGTAGCCGAAGAAGAGAAGCTGATTGACTCTGTTATCAAGAGTAATCCGGATAAAAAATACTATACCTCAAAAAGAGGGTACTGGTACACTTATGAGATTAAAAACGAAAAGGACACACTAAGGCCAAAAAGAGGTGATGTCGCTTTTTTTGAGTATGAAATAAACGATTTGAAAGGGAATGTAATTTATACAGCTTTAGAATTAAGACCACAGGATTATTTGGTTGACAAAGAAGAAATAATGATTGGTCTCCGGGACGGTATCAAACTGATGAGAAAAAATGAAAAGATAACTTTTTTATTTCCTTCACACATTGCCTATGGCTATTTGGGAGATAAAAACCGGATCGGAGCAAACGTTCCGATTATGTGTACCGTAACACTGAATGACTTTGCCAAAGAAAGCGATTTAAAAAAAATTAAAAAAGAAAATAATAGTTCAATAATCAATAATCAGTAAGAAAAAATATGAAAAAATTAAAAATGCTGTTTTTAAGTATAACAGCTTCAATGCTTTTAGTGTCGTGTGGAAAGGATTACGATCATTTGGGAGATGGGATTTTTGCTGTCATTAAAACAGCCAAAGGAGAAATTGTTGCACAGTTAGAATATCAAAAAGCCCCGATTACGGTGGCTAATTTTATTTCGTTGACAGAAGGAACCAACGAGCATGTGACAGATGAAGCCAAAAAGGGCGTTCCGTTTTATGACGGTTTAACTTTTCACAGGGTGGAAGCAAACTTCATGATTCAGGGAGGTGATCCGGCCGGAAACGGAAGTGGAGGTCCCGGATATAACTTTATGGATGAAATTACCGATTTATCACATGATGGTCCGGGTATTTTATCCATGGCCAATGCCGGTCCCGGAACAAACGGCTCACAATTTTTTATTACGCATGTTGAAACGAAATTTTTAGACGGAAGACATACCGTTTTCGGTAAAGTCAGAGAAGGACAGGAAGTGGTGAATGCCATTGCTGCTTCGGATGTAATTGAGTCGATAAAAATTGTGAGAAACGGAGAGGCAGCTAAAAAGTTTGATGCGGTAAAAGTATTTAACGACCGCTTGAAAGTCGAAGCAGAGAACAGAAAGAAAGCAGACGAGAAAGCGGCTGCAGAAAAAGCAGAGTTTTTGGCTAAATTTAAAGATGTGATTGATGCAAAAGTAGCCTTTTTTGAAGCCCAGAAAAAAGCAGCACAAAAAACATCTACCGGTTTGGAGTATGCCATTTATCAAAAAGGAAACGGTAAGAAGCCGGCGGCAGGCTCAACGGTTTATGTGCACTATGCCGGTTTTTTTGAAAACGGGGAATTATTTGATTCCAGCCATGAAGATGTTTCAAAAGCCTTTGGAAAATTCAATCAGCAAAAAGCAGATGCTAAAGCTTATGTTCCCTTTCCGTTCCAATACGGAAATAAAACCGGTCTGATTCCCGGGTTTTTGGAAGGATTGGAAAAAATGAATTTGGGCGATAAGGCTATTTTGTTTATCCCTTCTCATTTAGGATATGGTGAAGCCGGGGCCGGGGGTGTAATTCCGCCCAATACCAATCTGATTTTTGAGTTAGAGCTTTTAGAAAATTTACCCAATCAATAATTGTATCATATGAAAAAAATCGTTTTAATCGTTTTAGCCATTTGTTCATTGAGTGCTTCTGCTCAAAAGGAAAACGGACTATATGCTGAAATTCAAACTCTGAAAGGTAAAATTCTTTTAAAATTAGAATATGAAAAAACACCGATTACAGTAGCCAATTTTGTGTCACTGGCAGAAGGAACAAATACGGAAGTGTCTGATAATCTTAAGGGGAAGCCTTATTTTGACGGATTAAAATTTCACCGTGTTATTGCCAGTTTTATGATTCAGGGTGGTGACCCGACCGGAACAGGAACCAGCGGACCCGGGTATAAATTTGCAGATGAAATTACGGATTTGAAACATGACAGACCCGGAATTCTTTCTATGGCAAATGCCGGGAAAGGAACAAATGGCTCACAGTTTTTTATTACACACGTTCCTACACCGCATTTAGACGGGAAACATACTGTTTTTGGTCATGTTATAGAAGGTCAGGATGTCGTGGATGCCATTGTTCAGAACGATGTTATGGATAAGGTAAAGATTATAAGGGTAGGGGATGCCGCAAAGAAATTCGATGCTCCGAAAGTATTTTTGGGCAGACATGCAGCTGAAGAAGCACTGAAAAAACAAAAGGAAGAAGAATTAAAAGCGGAGAAGGTTAAGTTTAATCAATATGTAAAAAAAACGTTTCCTAAAGCAACTATCCTTCCCTCAGGACTGGCTTATATTATGGAGAATGCCGGTACAGGTAATAAGGCGACAGCCGGAAATAATGTTTCTGTACATTATAAAGGTGAGTTAGCAGACGGTAGTCCGTTTGATAGTTCTTATGACCGTAATCAGCCCATTGAATTTAAATTAGGACAACGAATGGTTATTCCGGGTTGGGAAGAAGGCATCGCCCTGCTCAACAAAGGAGCCAAAGCAAAACTCATTATCCCTTATTGGTTAGCGTATGGTGAAAGCGGAAGACCACCTGTTATTCCTGCCAAAGCAACCTTGATTTTTACAACGGAGTTAGTGGACATTAAATAATTTCCGAAAAAAATAAAAAGGAACCAAAGCTTTTCTAAGGCTTTGGTTTTTTTTATTTTAAATACATGTATTTTTTTTAATTAACTAAATATTTGTTAACTTTATTGGTAATTTAATAATTATTTAAGGATATGGATAAAGTGAAGGTGTTAACTGGTGTTTTGTTCATTGTTGCTTTAGTTGAGGTAGTTGCCGAATATTTTAGAGTTATCCCCCTGATTTATGTTTTCAAACCCCTGATTTCCGCTGTTTTAATGCTTTTGTACTGGAATAATTCGGATGAAAGAAATCTACTTTTTTTTCTTACAATCGGAACCTCTTTAATCACGAATGTATTATTTATACCTAAGGATATGCAATTTGTTTTTGCCGGATTAATTGTTTTTGGTCTACACCGTTTAATCAGTATTTTTTACATACTTAAAGTAATGAAAACAAAAGACTTTATTCCTGTTATTCTTGCATCAGTTCCTTTTTTACTCATTTTTTTCTATATCTTTTTTGATACGGACTTATTGTCTAAAGAAGTCTATTATATTATGATTATACACAACAGTTTGATTTCCCTGCTCGGAGGAATTGCATTATCACACTATATCATGAATGACAGCAGTAGGAGTTCTTGGCTGTTAATATGTGTTTTATCTTTTGTGACACTCCATTTTATCATTTTTATTGAGAAATTTTATATACAATTGCAGATTTTCAGGCCTATTGCAATGAGTTTAAATGCCTTTGCCTACTACGCTTTTTACAAATTTATATTGGTAATAGAAAGATCCGGATCTAATTAATTTAATTGTGGTTTTAATGATTTTATTTATATGAAGGAATATCTGCAAATCAAGTATTTTAAAGTAGTATCTTCAGTTTTTATATTAATTGTATTTCTGTTGTTGGTTGTCGTTTTTTTAGAGTACAGAAGAATTGAATACATTTTAAAATCAATTAGCATACCCGTTTTAATGTTATTGTATGCGGTCACATCCGAACAAAAAAACAAGCTCTATCTGTTTGCGTTGTTATGTGCGGCAATGTCTAATGTTTTGTTCATAACAAATGACGCCGTACTGCTTAATTACGGTTTAATCGCTTTTTTGCTTTATCGGTTTATTACCATTTTTTTGGTGGTAAAGGCGTCTTCCAGTCTTTCCTTTTTTACCGTTGGAATCGGGAGTATTTTTTTTCTCTTCCCATTGATGTATTTTATTGTGCTGACACAAGATTCGCTCGGACAGAGTTTTTGGGTAGCGGTTGTAAATGTGGTTTTAGTTTCGCTTCTGGGAGGTCTGTCTTTATCAAATTATTTGATGGATGAAGGGTTTAAGCATACGTGGCTTTTAATAAGCACTTTTTTATACACCATTATTGTTTTTTTGTTTGTGATTCAGAAATATTATCTCTTTATTCCTATTTTTCAACCTATTCGTGTTTTAGTTTTGATGTCGGCTCATTATTTTTTTTATCTTTATCTTTTAATGTCTGAAAAGCAAGCAGATAAAATAAATTAAAAAAGATTTTGAGTGTGAATACCAGGTTAGTACTAGCTTTAACAGTTGTGTTTTTTTTAGCTGTAATTGTTTTGGCTTTTGTAGTTTATTTTGAGATCGAAAGTGTGATAATGCCCATCCGGTTTTTGGGGCTAACTTTGGTAATGTTAATCTATTTTTTTGCTTCTGCTAAACGAAATAAACGGTATCTTTTTTCATTGTTATTTTCGTTACTCTCCATCTTATTTTTATTCATAAAATCAGATGTCGGTGTTTTATGTGCAACGCTTTTCTTTTTAATTTTTGTAGTATTAGCCACCAGTATAGTGCTTAAAAATACAAAGAAAATCAGTTTTATACCTGTTACTCTTGGTTTTCTCCCTTTTTTATCAATTTTATTTTATCTGATATGTTTGACTTATCCCTCGTTAGGAATAAATTATGTGCCTTCTGTTATTAATGCATTTATAATTTCCTTTCTCGGAGGGTTAGCTGTTTCTAATTATGTTTTGGAAGAAGATAACATAAAAAACATTTGGCTGCTCATCAGCACATTGCTATTTACTTTGCTGATTTTTGTTTTTATGATTGAAAGGTATTACCTGACAGTTCCGGTATTCAAGCCCATACGAACCATTAGTTTTTTTGGCGGTCAGTATTTGTTTATGCGTTATTTGTTGCTTTCAGAGCATCAAACGATAATGGACTTACCTTTTGAGATGACAGAGGAATCGGTATCAAAATAAAAATCAATTCTGCCAAGATTAATTCCGTAGCATCCTACCTGATTTACTAAAACCTCTTGATTGTCAATATTTTTTATAACAGTGGGTTTGTCTAAAAAAGTATGTGTATGACCTCCTATAATCAAATCGATATGGCGGGTTAAGGCTGCAAGTTTCGTGTCGCAAATTTTATCTGGTTCATTTTTATAGGCATAGCCCAGATGAGACAAACAGATTATGATATCGCATTTTTCTTCAAATTTAAGTCTTTGGGCAACGTCAGTTGAAATTTCAACCGGATCCAGATAAACTGTTTCTTTATACATCTTTTTGTCCACCAATCCGGCTAATTCAACCCCTAACCCAAAAACACCTACTTTTATACCGTCTTTATGGAACACTTTGTATGGTTTTACAAAAGGATGCATAATTGTGTTTTTAAAATCATAATTGGCCGAGAGGATATCAAAGTTAGCATAAGGCATTTGAGCAGCTAAGCCATCGATGCCGTTATCGAACTCATGATTTCCAATGGTTGTGGCCTCATAGCCCATTTTAGACATGAGCTTGAATTCCAGTTCACCGCCATAATAGTTAAAATAAGGTGTTCCTTGAAAACTGTCGCCGGCATCCAGCAACAAAACATTCGGATTTTCTTTTCTGATTTTATCAATAAGAACTGCCCGCTTTACCACGCCGCCCATGTTGGGGTATTTGGGATGATTGGCCGGAAACGGATCAATATGGCTATGTACATCGTTGGTATGCAAAATAGTCAGGTATTTTATTTTTGGCTGTGTGAATGCACTTGCTGGCACGCCTCCCAACCCCAGTAAAGCTGAACCGGCTACGGTATTTTTTATAAAAGCTCTTCTTTTCATTTTAAATTAGTTATGCTCAACAATGATTCTTGGAGTAACTGATGCCTGTAAGGTATCAACGGCTTTAAAATAGTCGATCAGTAAGTTTCTTATTTTGTATTCCAGATCAAAAATATGGGGGCTTTTTTGAAAAAACACCATGTTATCCCCGCCATTAACCAGGTAATCGGAGGTGGCTACATAATAAATTTTTTCAGGATCCAATGGTTGACCGTTAATGGTAACCGATTTAAAATTACTGTTCTTATCCAATACTAACTGCATTCCGCACAACGGGTGAGGCTTCTTTTCTGCTATCAGATAGTACACCATTTCCATAACCTGATCACCTCTTAGAGCTGCAACAACCATATTGTTTTCAAAGGGCATCACTTCAAAAGCGGTTCTGGCGGTAACATTACCTTTCGGGATAATGGAACGGATGCCGCCGTGATTCAGTAAGCAGATGTCAATGATTTTACCATAGCGTTTACTGAAAATTTTGTTGCTTTCGCTCAGGCAAACATCGGCCATGAAATTGCCGATGTTTGTTTGCCACTCACCTTTACTTTTGTCCAGTGTTTCCGGACAAAAGGCCAGAACGCTGTCTAAGTCTTTATTGATGTGATCCCGATAAGGTTTGATAAAATTTTCGAGTTCAGGATTTTCAGCAGTTGGGTCTGCTATGCCGATTTGTTTTCCTTCTATTTTAACAACATGGTAATTGGGTTTACAGCCGGAAAACAGTGATAAAAATGTTATAAATAACACAAAATGTATCATTACAACGGTATAGTTTTTTAGTTTTAGCATCAAAAAAACGACTTTAATTCTGTAAATTTGTAAACCAAGTAAAGGTACAATGTTTTTAAAAAATTTCAAGACTTTTTCTGCTAAAAGAGTATTAAAAAAAAGTGCACTTAATGTCAATTCAGTTATTTCAAACCGGCCGATTCAAACTGTAGGTGTTTTGGTAGATGAAACGGTTTTTGACAAAAAAAGTGAATTAATTGATTTTTTGGTCACCAAAGGAATAAAACCGCAGAATATTTCAGTTTTGGCTTATAAAGCAAAATATAAAAAGAAGGAAGATATACAGTATCCGCATTACAGTAAAAAAGATATTTCATGGCTGGGAACAATTGAAAATAAAGACGCAAAAGAATTCAAGTCCAAACCGTTTGATTTGTTAATAAGCTATTATGATGCTGAAAAAACGCCCCTGCAGATTGTTACCTACAAATCGGCAGCCGATTTTAAAGTAGGATTCGCTTCCTCCGACAAACGACTGAATCATTTTATGATTGATACGGACATCGAAAAATATGCTGTTTTTGCAGATGAATTATTCAAATACCTTAGAATACTAAACAAACTATAATTATGCAATCACTTATTGGAACCGGAGTAGCTTTGGTGACCCCGTTCAAAAAAGATTTATCCGTTGATACGGAGGCGTTAAAAAAAATTGTTCATTATCAGATAGATAACGGAATTGATTACCTGGTAGTTTTGGGAACAACCGCAGAAACAGCTACTTTAACACAAGCTGAAAAAGAGTTGGTTATTAAAACAGTTGTTGAGGTAAATAATAAAAGATTGCCACTTGTTTTAGGGGTAGGCGGAAACAATACGAATGAGGTTGTTGAAGAGCTCCGAACAAGAGATTTTACAGATTTTACAGCCGTTCTTTCGGTCTCACCATATTACAATAAGCCAACCCAGGAAGGAATTTACCAGCATTTTAAAGCTGTGGCTGAAGCTTCGCCAGTACCGGTGATTTTATACAATGTGCCCGGAAGAACGGCCAGTAATATGCTTCCGTTTACCGTTTTGCGTCTGGCTAACGATTTTAAAAATATCGTAGCGATTAAAGAAGCAGCTGGAGATATTGTTCAGGCGATGAAACTGATTCAGCATAAACCGGAAGACTTTTTGGTTATTTCCGGTGATGATATGATAACCTTACCAATGGTTTTGGCGGGTGGAGCCGGTGTGATTTCTGTTATTGGCGAAGGCTTTCCGAAACAATTTTCTACAATGGTCAGGTTGGGGTTAGCACGAAAAACGGAGGAGGCATACCAGCTTCATTATCAACTGGCCGAGGCTATCGATCTGATTTTTGAACAAGGAAACCCTGCCGGGATCAAAGAAGTTTTCCGGGTTTTGGGATGGTGTGAAAATACAGTAAGACTTCCTTTGGTTAAAGTTAACGAAGACTTGGCAAACAGAATTCGTCAGTCTGTTGAAAAAATTGTAAATTAGCGGTTGATTATAAATTAAGAAAAATTAAAATTATGTTATCAGCAAACGTATTAGCAGCATTGAATAATCAGATTAAAATGGAAGGTGATTCCTCTCAGGTATACTTGGCTATGGCTTCATGGGCAGAAGTTCAGGGGTTTGAAGGGATTTCAACCTTTATGTACAATCAGTCGGATGAAGAAAGGATGCACATGCTCAAATTAATAAAATATGTTAACCAAAGAGGAGGAGAAGCCAAAGTAGGAGCTACTTTAGAGCCCAGTTTAGACCTGTCAAACTACAAAGCCCTTTTTAAACAATTGCTTGAACACGAAATAAAAGTTTCTGAAAGCATTAATAATCTGGTCGGAATTACATTAGATGAAAGGGATTTTGCGACACATAATTTCCTGCAATGGTACGTGTCGGAACAAATAGAAGAGGAAGCCACGGCCCGTTATATTTTAGATAAAATCAATTTGATTGGCGATGACAAAGGCGGTTTGTATCTTTTTGATAATGAAATGAAGAACTTTGTGAGTCCTACAGCCCCGGCAAAATAACTACAGTGTTAATCTAAATATAAAAGATGCGGTTATTCCCGCATCTTTTTGTTTTTTTACGGTGTTTATGGGCTATGAAAAAAATGTTTTGTAGTCTGCAATTATTAACTAAATTTGCAGTCCGGTTTTTGAGATAAAATATCTTGGGACAGGGCATATAAAATTCATCGAATGAATAAATTGTATTTTGTTTTTCTTGTTGCTTTGACAATCAGTGCGTGCAGCCCATATCAGAAGGCTTTGAAAAGTGAAGATATTGCGGTAAAATATGCCGTTGCTGAGGAAAAATACAACAATGGAAAGTACCAGAAGGCCATTCGCCTGTTTGAACAGATAGCCCCTTCATACAGGGGGAAGCCACAAGCAGAAAAGATGTTTTATATGTATGCACAAAGTTTATATAAAACAGGACAGTTTTACACTGCCGGCTATCAGTTTGAAAGTTTCGCTTCGGGTTATCCGAAAAGTGAAAAAGTAGAAGAAGCCGCTTTTTTGGGAGCATTGTGTTATTCAAAACTATCTCCGGTCTATTCCTTAGATCAGGTAGATACAGACAAAGCAATTGAAAAAATGCAGAGTTTTATTGATTCCTATCCGGAATCATCTTACCTTCCGCAGGCGAATGTAATTGTTAAAGAACTGAGGGAAAAACTAGAGAAAAAAGCCTTTGAGATTGCAAAACAGTACCATGTGATTGCCGAAGCTGTCAGGGATTTTAAAGCTCCGCTTGTAGCATTGGATAATTTTATAGCCGATTATCCCGGTACTCCTTTTCGCGAAGATGCCTTTTATTATAAAATTGAAGCAAGTTATCAATATGCCCTTAACAGTGTGGATTCAAAAGTTAAGATAAGGTTGGATGAAACATTGGAGAATTATGAAAAATTCCTGAAGCAATTTCCGGAATCCAAATACAAAGAAAAAGCAGATAAAATCAAAGAAGACGTCAATAAACTTTTACAACAATATTCAAAATAAGCATAAATCATGGATTTAAAAAAAACGAGTGCTCCGGTTAACACAATTACATATGATAAGAGAGCGATTGAGCAGACGACCGGAAATGTGTATGAAGCAATCACTATTATCGCCAAGAGAGCAAACCAGATTAATTCTGAAATCAAAAAGGAATTAATCGAAAAATTAGAAGAGTTTGCTACCTATAATGATAGTCTGGAAGAGATTTTTGAAAACAAGGAACAAATTGAAGTTTCAAAATTCTATGAAAAATTACCTAAACCACATGCTTTAGCCGTACAAGAGTGGTTAGAAGGAAAAATTTATCACAGAGATACTACCAAATAAAGAACCATGTCAGTTTTAAACGGGAAAAAAATACTGCTGGGTGTCACCGGTGGAATTGCTGCCTATAAAACTGCTTCATTGGTTAGACTTTTTATAAAAGCAGGTGCTCAGGTGCAAGTGATTATGACACCTGCCGCTAAGGATTTTGTTACCCCTTTAACGTTATCAACCCTTTCTAAACATCCCGTTTTTTCTGAATTTTACAACGAAGAAGATGAAAATGCGTTGTGGAATAATCATGTTGAACTAGCTCTTTGGGCCGACATAATGCTTGTTGCTCCTGCTACCGCCAACACAATTGCCAAAATGGCCAATGGAAATTGTGATAACCTGGTAATGGCAACTTACCTGTCCGCAAAATGCCCGGTTTACTTTGCTCCTGCAATGGATTTGGATATGTATAAGCATCCGACCACTTCGGCTAATTTTCATAAGCTAAAATTATTCGGAAATATAATGATTCCGGCAGAATCCGGTGAACTGGCCAGCGGGCTTTCAGGAGAAGGAAGAATGGCTGAACCCGAGCATATTATTCGTTTTTTAGAAGAGGATATGCAGGGAAAATTACCACTCAGCGGAAAAAAAATACTGATTACAGCCGGTCCCACATACGAAGCCATAGATCCTGTGCGTTTTATAGGAAATCATTCTTCCGGAAAAATGGGATATGCTATTGCTGATGAAGCAGTGCGGCTTGGTGCAGACGTTATTTTAATTTCAGGACCAACCCATTTGCCTGTTAACAATTCCGGAATAAAGCTGATTCGCGTACAAACGGCAGAAGAGATGTATGAACAATGTCATTTATATTTTGAAACAATAGATGTTGCCATTGCAGCAGCAGCCGTGGCAGATTATAAACCAAAAGCCGTTGCAGACCAAAAAATTAAAAAATCTGAAAGTGATTTTTCGATTGAAATGGAAAAAACAAAAGATATTTTGGCATCTTTGGGTAAAATAAAAAAACAGCAGTTTTTAATTGGTTTTGCATTGGAAACGGAGAATGAAATTGAACATGCAAAGTTAAAAATTCAGAAAAAAAACTTAGATTTGATTGTTTTAAACTCGCTCAATGACGAAGGAGCCGGTTTTGGCAAAGCAACCAACAAAGTAACGTTTATTGATAAATCATTTCAAATAGAGCCTATGCCGCTTAAATCAAAAGAAGAAGTGGCTAAAGACATTTTGAATAAAGTAATACAACAAGATCATGCATAAATCAGTCGTTTTTATATTTTTATTTGTGTTGGGTTTTACGCAGGCTCAGGAATTAAACTGCAGTGTTAAAGTAAATTCCGAAAGAATAACCGCTACAAACCAGCAGATTTTCAAAACACTTGAAACATCGTTAAATGAGTTTGTCAATAAAAATAAATGGACAACCCGGGACTTTAAAACCAATGAACGCATCGATTGTTCAATGTTTATCAATGTTTCTGAGTTTAATAACAATGTCTTTACGGCTACTATTCAGGTTCAGGCTGCAAGGCCGGTTTATAACTCAACATACAGCACGCCGATTCTGAACATTAATGATAAAGATTTTACATTTCGTTATGTAGAATTCGAAAACCTGTTTTTTAACCCGAACAGTTTTGATTCCAATTTAGTATCTGTTGTTGCTTTTTATGCCTATATGATTCTGGCATTTGATGCAGATTCTTTTGAGCCGCAAGGTGGAAATGAGTACTTGGAAATTGCTCAAAACATTGTAAGTGTTTCGCAATCAGGAGGAAAAGGCTGGTCGCAATCAGACGGACTGCAAAACAGATTCTTTCTGGTGAACGATATGCTTTCCAGCACATTCAGTCCGGTTCGATTAGGCTTCTATGAGTATCACAACCAGGGGCTGGATCTTATGGCTAATGATTTAACGGCCGGAAAAGAAGGGGTGAAAAATGCTATTTTAACCTTGTCTAAAATTCATTCGGTTCGACCTAATTCATACCTGGCCCGTGTGTTTTTTGATACAAAATCAGATGAAATTTTGTCTGTTTTTACAGGAGGCCCGAGCGTTAATATTACTGATTTAGTTGATAATTTAAACCGTGTTTCACCTTTGAATGCCTCAAACTGGTCTAAGATAAAGTTTTAATAACTTTGTCAATATTATCTCAGGCATCATCTCAAAAAGTTCCGATAAATTGAGTACATTGCCATTGTATTTTAGTTTACAAATCGGGAATGCTAACTTCATTATCCATAAAGAATTACGCCTTAATTGAAAGATTGTCTATCGATTTTTCAGATGGTTTTTCTATTATAACCGGCGAAACCGGAGCCGGAAAATCAATACTTTTAGGAGCATTAGGGCTGGTGCTGGGAAAGAGAGCCGATCTGACTTCGCTCAAAAATAAGGAAGAAAAATGTGTCATAGAAGGCCATTTTTTAATTTCAAATTACAAATTAAATGCTTTTTTTGAAGTAAATGATTTGGATTATGAAGACCAGACCATTATTCGTCGGGAAATATTGCCTTCCGGAAAATCAAGGGCTTTTATCAATGACAGTCCTGTTAATTTAAACGTGTTAGCAGAGCTGGGTGAATTTTTACTCGATATTCATTCTCAACATCAAACCAGGGAACTGACAGAAGAACTTTATCAGTTTGAGATTATAGATGCGGTTTCTTCTAACCGGTCACTTCTGGATGATTATACAGAAAAACTCAAAATTTACAGGGACTTAAAAAATCGATTAAACGATAAGAGACAGCAATATGCTGCCACATTAAAAGAGCAGGATTACAATTCTTTTCTCTACACCGAATTAACCGAAGCAAAGTTGGCAGGAGTTGAGCAAATTGAATTAGAAGCTGAGTTAGAGAAATTAAACAATGTTGAATTAATCAGTGAGCAGCTCGAAAAAAGTTTAGCGTTAGCAGACAGTGAACAATTCGGCTTGTTGGTTAACCTGAAAGAATTTAAAAGTGCTGTTCAGAGAATCAGTGCGTTTTCAGCGGAATATACCCAGCTTTATGAGCGTATAGATAGTCTTGCCATTGAATTGAAAGATATTGTGAATGAATTAACGCACTTATCCGGATCAGTCGTGAATGACCCGGAGCAATTGATTCTGATAAACCAAACTTTGCAAACCATTTATAACCTACAGAAGAAACATCAGGTTACTTCGGTAGAGGAATTGTTGCACATTCAACAGGAACTCGAAGAAAAGGTAACTTCTGTGACCTCTCTGGAAAATGAAATTGCCGATATTCAGCATCAGCTTGAAAGTAATGAAGCAGAATTAAATGATTTAGCACAAGAAATTCATACAAACAGAAAGAAAAATATTCCGAAACTCAGCGAAATGCTGGTTGATATTCTGAGTCAGCTCGGTATGCCGAACGTTCGGTTTAGTATTGAACTCACATTCTCTGATTCATTTTATGCCAAGGGCAAAGACAATATTCAATTTTTGATATCCACGAACAAAGGTTCTGATTTCGGATTGCTGAAAAAAGTAGCTTCCGGAGGAGAAATGTCAAGAATTATGCTGGCTGTAAAAGCAATTCTGGCTAATTATTCTAATTTGCCGACACTCATTTTTGATGAAATTGATACGGGGGTTTCCGGAGAAATAGCCAATAAAATGGGTGATATAATGAAAGAAATGAGTTTAAAAATGCAGGTTTTTGCCATTACGCATCTGCCGCAAATTGCATCGAAAGGAAAATCGCATTACAAGGTTTATAAAACAGATGCCGGAGAACAAACCAATTCAGAAATTAAATTACTGAATAAAGAAGAACGAATTGTTGAAATCGCTCAGATGCTATCCGGTTCAACCGTATCTGATTCGGCTTTAAATCATGCAAAAGCATTATTGAACTGAAATTTTAATTATATTTGAAACATCATACAAACTAAATTAAGACCAATTATGTATAATTTATTAAAAGGAAAAAGAGGAATAATTTTTGGGGCTCTGGACGAAAATTCAATTGCATGGAAAACGGCAGAACGCGTGCATGAAGAAGGAGGGACTTTTGTGCTGACAAACGCTCCGATTGCCATGCGTATGGGAACCATAAATCAACTGGCTGAAAAAACAGGTTCGCAGATTATTCCTGCTGATGCTACCTCTCTGACTGATTTAGAAAATTTAGTAGATAAAGCAACTGAGATTCTTGGGGGAAAATTAGATTTTGTCCTTCACTCTATCGGAATGTCAGTCAATGTGCGAAAAGGAAATCATTACACCAATCAAAATTATGATTTTACACACAAAGGCTGGGATGTTTCGGCGGTCTCTTTTCATAAAGTTATGCAGGTTTTATACCAGAAAGACGCCATGAATGAATGGGGTAGTGTTGTAGCTTTGACTTATATGGCTGCTCAGCGGGTATTTCCGGACTACAATGACATGGCTGATAACAAAGCCTATTTAGAATCAATTGCCAGAAGTTTTGGTTATTTCTTTGGAAAAGACAAGAAAGTGAGGGTAAATACTATTTCGCAATCTCCTACACCAACTACAGCGGGCCAGGGGGTAAAAGGATTTGACGGATTTATAACTTATGCAGATAAAATGTCGCCATTAGGAAACGCAACTGCTTTGGATTGTGCTAATTATACAGTAGCGATGTTTTCTGACTTGACCAGACGCGTAACTTTACAGAACTTGTATAACGACGGAGGTTTTTCAAATATGGGAGTAAGTCAGGAAGTGATGGAATATTTCATAAAAGATTGATAAATCGCTAATTTTTTAAATTAAAAACCACCTAATAATTTTTTTTTGGGTGGTTTTTTTTATAACTTTATCCAATTAATTAATTAAACTACAAAATATGAGAAAAATTACTTTTTTGTTCTTATTGGTAGGAACTTTTGTCTTTGCACAATTTCCTGCTCCTTATTGTGGGCCAAATACCTACACGAGCAATGTAGAGCCGATTACATTAGTTCAGTTTGCGGGTATTGATAATCCTTCTTCTGCAGCATTAGCTGGTACTGCTCATGAGGATTTTACAGCTATTTCAGGGAACGTTGTGGCTGGAGCTCCTCATCCCATTCTTTTAATGGGGAATACGGATGGTGCTTTTACAACTTATTACAGAGTTTTCATCGACTGGAATCAGGATAATGATTTTGATGATCCGGGAGAATCGTACAATGTGGGAACTATTTATGGGTCTACCGGTACCGATGATATTGTTTTAGAGGGAATTATTAATGTACCGCCTGATGCATTGGCCGGTACTACACGAATGAGAGTGATGAAAAGATTTAATGCTTATTCATCCAATGCCTGTCAGGTTGGTGCTGGTTACGGACAAAGTGAAGATTATTCATTGGTAGTAACCGTTCCGGATTGTGTGACTCCTTCTTCGGTTACAGTAGCTGTGACCTCATCAACTTCTGCCGAGTTTTCCTGGGCATCTGATGAAACAAATTTTGAAGTTTTTGTACAGGAAGCAGGTGGTGGTGCTCCTGCTGATGCCAACGATACCGGTGAAAATGTAAGTGGTTTATCATACAGTTTGTCTGATTTATTCCCTGTAACGGCTTATGAGTTTTACATAAGAACAGAATGTACCGATTCAACCGAATTCAGTTTTTGGGCAGGTCCTTTTGTCTTTAATACAACACAGGTTCCCGGTTGTTCCGCTGTAGTGTACCCGGAAGATGCTGCGGTTGATGTACCGGTGGGTACGGTTCCGTTTAGCTGGGAAGCCCCTGCTACCGGTGATCCGGCTGTTTCCTATGATATGTATTATGGATTGACCCCTGAAACAGTGACAAATCTGGTAGGAAATTTTACAGCTACCACGGTTGATATAAATTTAACGGGTTTCGGAACTGTATTTTACTGGAAAATCGTACCGAAAAATATAGCCGGAGAAGCAATAGGTTGTGCCATTTGGTCTTTTACAACCATGGAAGCTCCGGGATATTGTTTAACAGGATCACTATTTCCTGAAGAAGTTTATACGCCTGAGGTGTGTGATGGTGTTACGGAGAATATTATCGTAAACAATGCCTGGGCTGGTGAATATTCAGTAGTAAGTGTTGTGGCCGGAGAACCCTATACCTTTAAAAGCTCTGTGGCTACAGATTTAATTACAATAAGTTCAGATGGCGGTGCTACAGCAGTAGCATATGGTATTACTCCGGTAACTTGGGTTGCAGATGTTACGGGAGAAATTAATTTTTATATTCATACCGATATTGAGTGCGGAACTCAAAATGCAGCCAGAGTACGTTCTATAGTTTGTGGGGAAGTATCAGCTGATGCTCCTGATTGGGCAAACTTACAATTCCCGTATGAGGCAACGTTTGAAGTAGGCGGAACAGTAATGGTTTACGGACAAGTTTATGCAAGTGGTTTAACAGATGTGGAACCAAACATTGAGGGGCAGGCTCCCGGTATTCTGGCATGGGTGGGCGTTAGTCCGGTCGGACAAAATACAAATCCTGATACTTGGACAACTTGGATTCCGGCTACATGGAACGGCGGATATGTGGGCAATAACGATGAGTACCAAGCAGAAATCGGTACTGGTCTGACTGCCGGAACCTATTATTATGCAACGCGTTTCAGACTGAACGACGGCGGTTATGTTTATGGAGGTACCAACAACGGTTTTTGGGATGGAACAACTTATTTAAGTGGTGTGTTAACGGTAACTCCACCACCGGCTCCTGATAATGATGAGTGTGCCAATGCAACCCCTCTTACTCCCGGAGCAGTGTTTGAAGATAATGCAATTACGTCAACCAGTACCAATGCAACAGTAAATGCAGCTAACCCTGTGCCGTCATGCGGAAACTTTAATTTTGCGACAAATGGCAAGGATGTCTGGTTTTCTGTAGTTGTGCCGGATTCGGGTACCTTGACGGTAGAAACACAAGGAAATGGCGGATTGGGAGATACAGCTTTAGAAATCTATTCCGGAACCTGTGAAGCGTTGACATATATCAACTGTAATGATGATATTAATTTTCCTTCTAACCCATATTCCAGACTTGAACTAACAGATTTAACACCTGGTGAGACTTTACTGGTAAGAGTTTGGGGGTATAACGGTGCACAAGGATCATTTGTCGTTTCTGCGTATGACGCATCTTTAAGTACAGGATCATTTGACAATGCCGGATTCAAATACTATCCAAATCCGGTAAAAGATGTCTTGAATTTGAATTATACCAGTACAATTACGAATGTAAGTGTGGTAAACCTTTTAGGTCAGCAAGTGCTTGCTAAAAATGTAAATGCCAACGTAAGTCAGCTTGATTTATCATCATTGTCTGCCGGAACTTATTTAGTTAAGGTTACAACTGAGGAGAATTTTGAAAAAACGATTAAGATTGTGAAACAATAAATCACAGTTAATGAATAAATCAAAAGCCATGCACCCGCATGGCTTTTGTTATTTATGCCGTATATTTGTTAAAATTTTTGGATATGGATTTTTCAGTCATCATACCGGTTTATAATCGTCCTGAAGAGGTTGATGAGCTTTTGGAAAGCCTGGTAGTTCAGGATTATAAGTCTCTTTTTGAAATAGTGATCGTTGAGGATGGTTCAACTCTTGATTGTAAACATATCGTTAAAAAGTATAGCAAACAGTTAAATATCAGCTATTTTTTTAAACAGAATTCCGGTCCGGGTGATTCCCGTAATTTTGGAATGAAAAGGGCAAAAGGAGACTATTTTATCATTTTTGATTCCGATTGTATTATTCCCAAACATTACCTTTCTGAAGTTGATTTGGCATTAAAGAATAATTTTACGGATTGTTTCGGAGGGCCGGATAAAGCCCTTGATTCATTTACCGATGTTCAAAAGGCCATCAATTTTAGCATGACATCTTTTTTAACTACAGGTGGAATCAGAGGAGGATCAGAAAAAATAGATAAATTCCAACCGAGAAGTTTTAATATGGGAATTTCTAAAAAAGCTTTTGAGGCTTCAAAGGGATTCGGGAATATTCATCCCGGGGAAGATCCGGATTTGTCTATCCGGTTGTGGAAGATGAATTTTGAAACCCGGTTGATTCCCTCTGCTTATGTTTATCATAAACGAAGAATTGACTGGACAAAATTTTACCATCAGGTTCATAAGTTCGGAAAAGCGAGACCAATTCTGAACAGCTGGTACCCCGAATACAGTAAGCCGGCTTTTTTCTTTCCAACCTTATTCATTCTCGGATTTTTTACAGCTTTGACAGTAGCTTTTTTATTTGGCTTTTTCTTTCCGGTATTCTTATACGGTTTTTATTACCTCATTTTAGGGGTTACAGCATCTTACTGTAACAAAAGTGTTAAAATCGGGTCTTTATCCTTGGTAGCCGTCTTTATTCAGTTTTATGGGTATGGTTTCGGATTCTTAAAATCATTTGTGTTAGTACAATTGTTAAACAAAGAGCCTGAAGCTGAATTTCCGGAACTATTTTTTAAATCAAATGTAAATGACTAAGATTATCGGTTTAACGGGTGGAATTGGCAGCGGAAAATCAACAGTGGCCAAAATGTTTACGGCTTATGGTATCCCGGTTTACATTGCGGATGATGAGGCAAAAAAATTAATGGAATCAGACGAGGTCATCAAGCAAGTGATCGGTACATTCGGGAAAGATATTATATCTGATGGAAAAATTAACCGGACTAAGCTGGCAGACATTGTTTTTAATGATGCTGAAAAATTAACATTACTCAACAAGATAGTACATCCCGCAGTTCAAAAACATTTTACGGATTGGTTAAAAAACCGCGAAACAATTCCTTTCGTAATTAAAGAAGCAGCTATTTTATTCGAAACCGGTGGCCACAAACAATGTGATAAAGTAATTACTGTGGTAGCTCCGCAGCAGCTAAGAATTGAACGGGTCGTTGCAAGAGATAATACTGATCAGGAAGGTGTATTAAAGCGAATAAACAACCAGTGGAGTGACGAAAAAAAAATTTTGTTAAGCGATTTTATAATCGAAAACATTGATTTAGAGAAAACTAAAGAACAGGTAGATGAAATTCTTAAACTATTAAATAAAATTTAAAAAAAGGTCATGATGTTAATGTTTGGTTAATCTATTAACAATACAAATGTTAAAATCCTAATTTTGTAGAGATGAATAAGGTTTTGTTTAGAGTACTTGTAGTTTTGATGAGTTTGTCTCTCATCGGAATAATTTTTGTACAGGTATATTGGTTTAATTCTTCTTTGGAGAATAACCAGGAGCAGTTTAAGTTCCATGTTAAACAAGTGCTGGGAAATGTGTCCGATAACTTAAAAAAGCAGGAAATACTTGCTTTTGTTGATAAAATCAATCAGTTTAAAGACAGCACAGGAGCGGACAAAGTTGTGAATACTGATTTTTTAGAGTTTGGGTATTATGAGCGGAACTCACAAACAAACGAAACCATCATTTATTCAAATAGTATTAATTCGCAGGATTTTACTATATCACCATCGTTCTTTGATAAAAAAAAAGACAGTTTGAAAGTAAAAAGTTTTTCATCCAAACGAAAAACAGAAATATACCATAACGGTATTGATAAGTCAAATTTGCAAAATTCTGTAAATCCGGATTACAAAATTGAAAAATCAGGAAATCTGGAGATTTTAGATAAAATGCTCTATGATTTATCATTCAATGATATTGCCTTGACATATCCTATTCAGCGGCGGGTTTCAAAGGAAAAATTACAAGAACTTTTGCGGAGAGAACTCAATGAATACGGGGTAAATACACCATTTGAATTTGGGATTTACAGCAATGGCTTAGCTACAAAAGTGAAGTCGGATAATTTTAAATTTAATAAAAATGATACCTACAGCATTCCGATTTTTACGGACAATGAAGGGATGAGCAAATACCAGCTCTTGGTAAGTTTTCCGGAGAAAAAGAAATTTATTTTTTCAGATTTAATCGGGATTGCAATGCTGTCATTGGTTTTTACACTGATTATCATTATTGCCTATTCCAATGCTTTGAATCAACTGTTCAAACAACGTCAGATTTCTGAAATAAAAACAGATTTCATCAACAACATGACGCATGAATTTAAAACACCCATTGCTACGATTAATTTGGCCCTTGATGCCATCAAGAATCCGAAGGTAATTGAAGATAAAGAAAAAGTGCACCGCTACCTTCAGATGATTCGTGATGAAAACAAACGTATGCACGCACAGGTTGAAAATGTCTTGCGTATTTCAAAGCTTGAAAAGAAGGAACTGGAGATGAACAAAGAGCCGATAGATGTAAATGAAATCATCAAGGATGCGATTGATCATGTCAGTTTGATTGTTGAAGACCGGCAGGGAGTTATAGAAAAGCATTTTCAGGCCAACAGAACAACAGCCTTGTTAAATGATGTGCACTTTACCAATGTGTTTGTAAACATGCTTGATAATGCCATTAAATATTCGCCGGATAAACCGAAAATTGAAATTTATACAGAAAATATAAAAGATTTTCTGATTGTCAAGATAAAAGACCACGGAGCCGGTATGAGTAAAAATGCACAGAAAAGAATTTTTGAAAAATTCTATCGGGAGCATACCGGAGATATTCACAATGTAAAGGGGCACGGATTAGGCTTAGCGTATGTAAAGAGAATTGTAGAGGAGCACAACGGACAGATTACCGTTGAAAGCGAAAAAGGAAAAGGAAGTACATTTAGCATTAAATTGCCGTTAATAAATTAAATACCACTAAATAATAAATTAACCTATGGAAGCAGAAAACAAGAAGATTCTTTTAGTAGAAGATGATCCAAATTTTGGAGCTATATTGAAAGATTACCTGATGCTGAACGATTTTGAAGTCGTTTTAGCCAAGAACGGAATGGAAGGATTTGAAAAATTCAAAAAAGACACGTATGATTTGTGTATTTTGGATGTGATGATGCCCTACAAAGACGGCTATACCTTAGCCAAAGAAATCCGTGAAAAAAATAAAGATGTGCCTTTGATTTTCCTGACAGCCAAGTCAATGAAGGAAGATGTTTTAAAAGGATACAAAGTTGGAGCTGATGATTATCTGAATAAACCTTTTGATTCAGAAGTTTTATTAATGAAAATAAAAGCCATCATGCAACGTAAACAGTC
The DNA here is from genome assembly GCA_023434025.1 of Bacteroidota bacterium. GTDB lineage: Bacteria > Bacteroidota > Bacteroidia > Flavobacteriales > Flavobacteriaceae > Flavobacterium. The sequence goes on along the minus strand of JAEYTL010000008.1, from coordinate 117,204 downwards.
TGAAAGTAAAACAGACAACCTGAAATTTGAATTTCAAATCGGTAAATTCCATTTGAATTCTAAGTTGCGTTTTCTCACATTTCAAAATGAGGAGCCCATCAAGTTATCTCCTAAAGAAAATGAATTGCTGAAAATGCTAGCTCTTCATGAAAATGATTTAATGCCCCGTGAATTGGCATTAACCAAAATTTGGAGAGATGATAATTATTTTACGTCCAGAAGTATGGATGTTTATATTGCTAAATTAAGAAAGTACCTTAAGCCGGATGAAGATGTAGAAATTCTTAATATTCATGGCGAAGGTTTCCGCTTAGTAATCAAAAATAAAGTAACACAGGAATAAATATAAAAGCTCTCAATTTTGGGAGCTTTTTTTTAAACCCAATCCAGCCTTTTCAAAGCAAGTCCGTTAGAATAGAACAAATCTAAATGTTGAATATAGTTATCAGCTATATTCCAGTTTCAAAGCAAAGCTGGTTTTTTCGTTTTTAATTACACTTATTAATTCAGGATTTTCTTCTTTCGAAGCCACAATTTCTACTTCGTTATTCCAATGCAATTCCCTTAAAAAATTCATATCAAATGCCTTAATTTTATTCTTCAAAATTAGTTTCGGATCTATACAATCCAAACACCATTCTAAATATTTTACATTATTAGCGTGATTCACAATATCTAAATCAGAAAGCAAAACCGTTTTGTTTTTTAAAAGTTCAAAATCTCCATTCAAATCAATTTTTTCAAAAGTTTGTTTTGTGGGTAACCTTTCAGGAAAAAATGTAAAATGTTCAAACGGCAAAGCCAAAGCTTGTGGTTTTCGCAATTCGGTATTCAAAACCACCCAAAAAGTGAGAGCACCCACCAGTTTTTTGTTACCAACATACAATTCTAAAGCTCGCACCGAACGGGAATCTTTCATTTCTACAATCCACGTTTTCACCGTCACAACATCTCGCCATTTTGGCAAACCGGTTACTTCCACCCGCATTCTGCTCAACACCCACGCTTGATGAAATTCTTGCATATCGCTAAAACTCAATCCACCCAACTCGGCATGAAAACCAGCTGTTAATTGCAAAAGATTACACAATTCGGTATGTTTCAACAGACCATTAGGATAACATTGAACAAAATTGATTTCCCATTCTTTAGAAAATTCAGCAGTAAAATTGGGTGAGATTGGCATTATTTTTTCGTTTTGGATTGTATAAAAGTAGCTATTTCATTCAAATCAGTTTCAAAATCAAACCACATTACATTTTCAGTTCGCTTAAACCAGGTCAATTGTCGCTTTGCAAATCGTCGAGTATTTTTTTTGATTTCTTCAATGGCGAATTCTAAACTTGTTTTTTCATCAAAATAATCAAATAATTCACGATAGCCAACGGTTTGCAACGCATTCAGATGTTTATCAGGATGTAAATTTTTAGCCTCTTCCAACAAACCATTTTCTATCATTAAATCAACTCTGCGATTAATTCGATCATACATCACCTCTCTTTCGGCTTCTAAACCAATAATAATAGGTACAAAATTCCGGCTGTTTTTTTTTTGATTTAAAAAGGAAGAATATGGTTTTCCGCTTCCTAAACAAACTTCTACAAATCGCATCATCCGTTGCGGATTTTGTAAGGTTTGCGGATTTTCAGCACTTATTTTTTCAAAATAAACTGGATCTAATTCTTTTAATTTTTGCTGTAAAAAACTCAATCCGTTTGCATCAAATTCCTTTTTAATTTCTTCTCTGATGGTTGGATCGATTTCAGGAAAATCATCAAAACCTTTCAAAACGGCATCCACATACAAACCCGAACCTCCAACCATAATCTGAATGTTGTTTTTCTGAAATAATTCATCCAATTTCAGAAGAGCATCCCGCTCAAAATCGCCAACATTATACGGTTCAAAAATCGATTTATGTTGAATAAAATGATGTGGAGCCGCTTTCAACTCATTATCATTGGGAACTGCCGTACCAATTTTCATTTCTTGGTAAAACTGCCTGCTGTCGCATGAAATAATTGTACACTTAAAATGATTGGCCAAAGCAATACTGAGTGCTGTTTTTCCGATAGCCGTTGGTCCTGTAATGGTTATGAGAAAGTTTGAATTTATCAAGTTAAATCAGTTATGAGTTTTCGTCTAATTCGTCACCACAATTATAACAGAATTTAGCCTCTTCACTATGATTGTCTTTTCCGCAATTCATACAATGGTGACGTTTGGAATCGCGACCGCGTTTGTATTCGGAACGGGCAATTTCTGCCGTAACAATCCCCGTTGGAACAGCAATAATTCCATAACCCATGATCATAACAATAGAGGCTATAAACTGACCAAGCGGGGTAACAGGAGTGATGTCGCCAAACCCGACGGTGGTCAAGGTGACGATACACCAATAAATACTGGCTGGAATACTTGTAAAACCGGCTTCCTTTCCTTCCACTACATACATTAATGAGCCAATCAGGATACAACTGATTAAAATAAAATACATAAAAGCCACAATCTTTCCTCTGCTGGCAATCAGCGATTTTCGCAATTGTTGTGATTGACCTGAAAAATGTGGATGATTTAGAATTTTAAATAAACGGAGTAATCGCAAAGCCCTGATGATGACAAACAAGTGTGTGCTGGCGAAAAAATAAGACAGATACATGGGTAAAATAGCAACCAGATCAATGATTCCGTAAAAACTAAAAATGTATCGCCAGGGTTTATTGATGCAAATAATCCTCAAAATGTATTCTATGCTGAAAAAAACGGTGATAATCCATTCCAGCATCACCAGCTGACGATGGTATTTAATATCGAATCCTGTAACGGTTTCCAACATTACCAATACCACACTTAACAGGATAAGGCCCAATAAAATCAAGTCAAATAACTTTCCGGCAAAAGTATTGGTGCCATAAATAATAATATGGGCCTTTTGCCGAAAAATATCATATTTTGATTTAACAGTTTGTCTCATAGCTTTTTAATAATTCAAAGATAAACAAATTAAAAACTAATAATTTTCATTACTTTGTGTTTTCTTAAATAGCTTTGAATAATGTTTTTGGTATCACGATTGTTCTGCATCGGAATAATGATATTCTTGAGTACTTCAATATTAGTAACCTGATAATTTAAATCATAAAAGCAGTATCCCTTGTAAACCCCGTTCTCAATTAAAACGGCAGAGCGTTCTTCGAGGCTTCTTCCACGGTCTATAATTACCATATTATTGCTTTCAAACAGGTTAGATGCAATGAATTCCTCCACCCGTTCATTGTATTCTTCCGGTGAAATTTCCTGAATACAGGCTCCGTCACACTCGTTTATTTTATATTTAAAACAAGCATTTTTGGTATCATATAATCCGTTGATCTTTTGACACAGGTTATACTGGTCAGTGATTTTAAACAGTGCATTTTTGCCTTCCTGAACAGAGGCAAACGAAGTTATTTCTTTTTTCCGACCATCCGTTTTCCGGATTGAAAGACTCAAATAACCGTTTTCGTCTTTGATCGCGTATAATGCCCATTGAAATAAAGTCTTTCGTTGCGAACGGTTATAAATGGGTTTGTTGATTTTGATTTCTTCACTTTCCTTTAAAAGTGCAATTAATTCACTGCCGGTTTCTTCATAGGTAACCGTATAAACTTCCAGTTGTATTTTTTTACACTTGCGGGTTGTACCGGTAAAGTGTTGGTTGACCCTTTTTTTGATATTTTTGCTTTTACCAATATAAATCAAATCTCCTTTTTCATTATGAATATAATAGATTCCGGTTTTATTAGGAAGGTTTTCAACGATATCCAATAGTTTGGGCGACATTCCGGATTTGATTTCCGTTTTTACCAAACTTTTCACGATTTCCTTTTCAACATCCTGAGCCAGAAGCATTTTAAAAAGTTTTACGGTAGCCATCGCATCACCACTTGCCCGGTGACGGTCAGCCATCGGAATTCCGAGGGCTCGAACTAATTTGCCTAAGCTGTATGAAGCATGTCCGGGCAGTAATTTTTTAGATAATTCAACCGTACAAAGTGTTGGCTTTTGAAATTTAAAACCCAGTCTTCTGAATTCGGTCTGTAAAATCCGATAATCAAAAGAAGCGTTATGAGCTACAACTATACAGCCATCGGTAATTTCAATGATTCGTTTGGCTACCTCATAAAACTTGGGTGCCGAACGCAGCATGGCATTATTAATTCCCGTTAGTTTAACCACAAAAGGCTGTATCGGAATTTCCGGATTGATCAGACTAATGAATTGATCCACTACCTCATGACCATCAAATCTATAAATGGCGATTTCAGTTATTCCTTCTTCGTTATATTGACCTCCGGTGGTTTCTATGTCTAGTATTGCGTACAAAGTAGTGCTCAGTATTCAGTTTTTAGTATTCAGTCTATTCTCTATTTTCTATTTTCTATTCTCTTTTATCTTTTATCTTGAACCAAATATACTACTTCCAATCCGAACCATGTTGCTTCCGCATTCGATGGCGAGCTGATAATCGCCGCTCATGCCCATGGATAACGTTTCAAGTTTCAAGTTTGAAGTTTGCTTCGTCTGTTCGCTATCGCTTGAGTCAAGTTGACTGTGTTTATCAAAGATGGATTTTAAATGTAAAAATTCGCGTTTAATTTGTTTTTGATTTTCGGTAAAAGTAGCCATTCCCATTAAACCGACAATACGAATATTTTTAAAGGATTTAAATTCTTCAGAATTCAAAATCTCGTTCAATTCATTTTCATTCAAACCAAATTTGGTGTCTTCTTCCGCAATGTGAATCTGCAACAAACAATTTACTGTTCTTCGCCATTTGGCTGCCAAGCGGTTAATCTCTTTCAACAACTTTAAACTATCTACACCGTGAATCAGACTCACATACGGAATCATGTATTTTACCTTATTGGTTTGTACGTGACCAATCATGTGCCACTGAATATCTTTGGGCATTTGTTCCCATTTTTCCGTCATTTCCTGGATTTTGTTTTCACCAAAAATACGTTGCCCGGCGTGGTAGGCTTCCATCAAATCTGCCATTGGTTTTGTTTTGGAAACGGCAACCAGGGTTACGTGAGCGGGTAGGGAGGATTTTATATTGTTAAGGTTACTTGCTATTGACATTTTTTAATTTTTTATCAGAACACAGACGCGTGAAAATTTTAACAATTTAAAAAAAACTCGAATTGGTGTTTCTAAATGTTTGTCTAATTATAATTCATACACCATCAACCCGCTTCTGAACTTCGGTTCAATGTAAGTACTTTTGGGAGGCATAATCAGATTGTTATCTGCCAACGCTTTGATTTCTGAAATATCGGAAGGATAGAGCATAAATCCTACTTCAAACTCACCTTCATCAATCAACTCTTTTAGGGTTAAAACCGATTGTTTTCCGGGTATATATTCGATGCGTTCGTCATTTCGTAAATCTTCAATGCCGAGCAACGGATGCAGGACTTTATCATACAAAATCTGAGCATCCAGGTTTTCCAGAATGGTAGGCTTGTTATTTTCCAATTTATAAAACAAAGCATAGAAGCTACCGTCTAAATACATGCCGAATTCAAACTTACTTTGTGGCTTCCACAATTCCTGTTCTTTGTTTTTGATGATAAAATGTTCGTCTAATTTTCCTAAAAAATCATGTACGTTATAGCCGTTCAAATCACGGATAATCCGGTTGAATTCAAAGATTTTTACTTCGCTTTCTGCGATTAAGTAACTCATAAAATAGTTCAACTTACCGTTGCCGGAAGCTTGGTACTCATCAAATAATAACTCTGCCGAGGCCGAGCGGTGGTGACCATCTGCAATATACAATTCCGGAATTTGTTCAAATTCTTGCTGCAGCCACTTGATTTCCTGTTCCGAATCTACTTTCCATAGCGTATGTTTCTCTTTATTGGTGGTGGAAAAATGATAAATCGGTTGCTCCTTTTTTTTGGCTGAAATCCAATTGGTCAGGGTTTCTTTGTCGGGATAAGTGATCAGAACGGGCTCAGTATTGAATCCGGTTTGATGCAAATAATCTTTAAACAATTCTACCCGGTATTGCAGTGTGTCTTCGTGTTTTTTAATCACATTGTTTTTGTAATCCTCAATAGAGGCACCGGCTACAATCCCGCTGAACACGTTTGTTTTGGTTTGAATTTCATATAAAAAGAAAACAGGTTTTTCTTCTTCCGTAAAAATGTTATCATCTTTAAAGTCCTGGTATTTGTGTGCCACTCCCTTAAAGCGTTTGTCTAACGTGATTTTTTGCGAATGCACATAAGCCGGATGAATAACATGTAAGAACGAATACGGATTAAAACTTAGCCAGGCAGCCAGTTCAGCAGAACTGTAATCATCATAATTTCGGCATGTTACCAAACTGACTTTATCGGCCGTTGGCCGTACGGCTCTGAATGGAATTATTTTACTCATTTTTTATAAAAAGAACCGTAAAGTTACAAATTATACCAATGTAACGTTACGGTTTTAAGGTAAAAAAAGTTATTGAAAATTGCTCCGGTTTTTTCTATAATTTAAATTCTAACGTAAAATGAACGGTATTAATTCCTTCCAGTTTCCGGTCAACACCATTCTTCTTCATTTTGGAAAAATCAGATTGGGACTCAAAGCCGATTCCGAAGTTAAAGTTTTCGGTTACCCCGAACCGCATACCCACATTAAACCCGAAACCACCGTTCCAACCTTGGTTTTTATTTTTAAAAGTTTCACTCAGGGTTTGAACTTCTTCTTTTAACAATGTATTGGCATAAACGCCCATACCTCCATAGGCAGACAGCTTATTGTCTAATTGCTCTTTGAAAATAGTTAGCGAATAATTGAGGTACAAAGGAATCCTCAAGTAGGATTGTTCTAAAGCAAAACTCTCTCCGGCTGTAACACCATTGGCGTTAAAGTCCAGCATACCTATTCCGGTGCTTAAATGAGTTCCGCCGGGAAACCTGTAAAAGAAAAGAAGGTCACCTGAATTTACGGTACCGTTCAGGTTAACCATTTCACTCTGTATAAGTTTGGCATACCCTAACTTAGCATTTCCGCTAAACCCTGATTCTGGTTTTGGGGTGTTTTCCTGAGTGTAAGCTACTGATGTTAGCAGGATTGCGAATAGCATAAAAATTGACTTTTTCATTGGTAAATAATTTATTAGGTTAAAAAATTTAATTAAAGTTATAAACAAAACAGGATTAGCTCAATCAAGGCATTGGTTAGCTCGATAATGATTAGAAAGAAGAAAATCATTTATACTGCTTTACTGGAATATTCTGTTATTTTTGAGACCCAAACGGCTCGTTCATTTTCATAAACAATAAACTTAAATTCATCTCTTTTTGTCTTTACGGTAAAAATGTTATGAATAAAGCCGAATGTACTTTTTTTGTCCACCTGTATGATTTCATGTAATGCGATTTCAATCAAGGTATTTTTTAAATTTAGCTTGTGAGGTTTAAAAACAAGTCTTTTGTTGGTAAGAATAAGTTTTCCTCCTGTTGAAAATGAACTGTTTTTTGCTGTAGAAGCACCTTCAAAAAGCAGTTGTTCATGCTCATTCAGAGCTATGATTGTTTGCTGCATCATTTTTTTTGTTGCCCTTTCAGTAATAACCGGTAGCAGAAACCCCATGATTGTTCCAAAAAAGGCAAAGTGAAAAACAAATTGCCAGAGTTGAAATTTCTCCCCAGTTACAACTCCAAAAACGGCCATCGTAGCGGCAAACGACAATCCCATCATGACGGACTGAATAAACTTTGATTTCAAGCTTGATTTACCCATGATTTTATCTTTTAATGTATTGCAATAATACAATAGGATAAAACCTTAAAATTGTAAAATTGGGACAACAGCAAAATTAATCTTCAAAATACCAGTAGGTGTCTTCCTGACCAAGATGTGAAATTTTGGAAAGCAAGGTATTAGGGGTTTCTTTGGTAATTGATTTAAAGTGTTTTATAAAATGTGCCTGGTCGTAGTATAAGCTGAACAGTGCCACGTCTGTCAGACGGGTATTTTCTTTATGCTGCTGGAAATAATTAAAAGCTTGTCTGAACATGACCATTTTCCGGTATTCTTCTACAGACATGGCAGTATGTTTTTGAAAAAGCCGCAACAGTGTTTTTCTGTTGATTTTTAATTTCTCGGATAATTCAGATACTTTCGTTCCGCCATTGGAAATAATGATTTCACCAATTGCTTTTTTAAGCACAGTTTCGTCAAAAGAGAAAAGAGATTCTTCAAAAAAGGCATCCAATAAAGCTGCTTTTTTTTCGGTGCTGTTTTCTGAAAAAACGAGGTTCAGAACAGTATCAAATTTTTCGCCAAAGTACTGAAACCGGATGATGTCAGATGTTGCAACTTCACACAAGGGCTTTTGTATAAAATAGTTGATTCCTAACGGGTTAAAGACAATACCGATTTTGTTGAACTTTCCCTTGATGCTTACTTTGATGCTTTTGTCTTTATTGATGGAATAAAACTGTTGAACAGAAGTAACTGTAGCTGGCTTTATGACCGATTTGTTATCCGAAATCATCACTTCAGCATCTTTATAAACCGTTAAAGCATGCTTGTAATTAGGGTAAAAAATGAAGTTTTTTTGATAGTTATGATCATCCGATTGATGAAAATAATAATAAGAAACATACCTGCTGATCTTTTCCGACAGAGGTTTTATAGTAATAAAGAGATCATTTTGCAGGGGCGTTTTTTTCAAGAGATTTCAAAATTTAAAAGTCGGAAATAAAGCAAATTTCCGACTTTTTTAATAAATTCTATTTTAAAAACTGCTTTGAGACTTTTTCTGCTTTTTTCTGCTCTGCATAATCATAAAACCCTTCTCCGGATTTTACACCTAATTTTCCGGCCATCACCATGTTTACCAGTAGCGGACAAGGAGCGTATTTTGGATTTTTGAATCCGTCATACATCACGTTCAAGATGGAAAGACAAACATCTAAACCAATAAAATCGGCTAATTGTAGCGGTCCCATCGGATGAGCCATTCCTAACTTCATCACCGTATCAATTTCCTGAACTCCGGCTACGCCGTTGTAAAGAGTTTCGATAGATTCGTTGATCATAGGCATCAAAATCCGGTTGGCCACAAATCCGGGATAGTCGTTTACCTCTGTTGGCGTTTTGCCTAATTTTACCGATAAATCCATGATGATTTTAGTCACTTCATCCGAGGTGTTGTAACCGCGGATGATTTCAACCAATTTCATAATCGGCACCGGATTCATAAAATGCATGCCGATAACCCGTTCGGGGTGAACCACCTGAGCGGCAATCTGTGTAATGGATATAGACGATGTATTGGTTGCCAGAATCACGTTATGGTCACAAATAGCACTTAATTGTTTAAAGATATTCATCTTTAAACCAACATTTTCAGTTGCAGCTTCTACAACTAAATCCGTACCCACCACACCGTCTTTAATGTCGGTATATGTGATAATATTTGAAATGGTTTTGTGTTTGTCTTCTTCCGAAATCGTTCCTTTGGCTACCATTCTATCCAAGTTGGAAGCAATGGTTGCCATTCCTTTTTCCAATGATTTTTCAGAAATATCAATAAGTTTTACGGTAAATCCGCTTTGTGCAAAGGTATGGGCAATTCCGTTACCCATGGTTCCTGCACCAATTACTGCAATTGTTTTCATTATATATTTTTAGTTTGTTTTGTTTCTGGCTAATTCAGAGCTTGAAATCAATCATTTCCGCATCGAATCAATAATCATATACGCAACCCGCAACGCTTCCGTTCCGTCTTCCAGCGTTACCACCGGAGTGGTGTTGTTATTTATAGCATCGGCAAACGTTTCCAGTTCATCCAAAATAGCATTGTTCATGGAAACTTCCGGATTGTCAAAATAGATTTGCTTTTTCACGCCTTCCGCATTTTGCAGAATCATATCAAAATCACCCGGAACTTCCGGAGCATCTTTCATTTTAACCACCTCGCATACTTTGTCTAAATAATCTACAGAAATATAGGCATCTTTCTGAAAGAAGCGGGATTTTCGCATGTTTTTCATCGAAATTCGGCTGGAAGTTACATTGGCAACACAACCGTTTTCAAATTCGATTCTTGCATTGGCAATGTCGGGCGATTGACTCAAAACGGAAACACCACTGGCATGAACGGATTTAACTTTCGATTTGACTACACTCAAAATCGCATCGATGTCGTGGATCATTAAATCCAGAACCACCGGAACATCAGTACCTCGCGGATTAAATTCAGCCAAACGATGGGTTTCGATAAACATCGGATGGTTAATTTGGTTTTTTACGGCAATAAAAGCCGGGTTAAACCGCTCCACGTGACCCACTTGGCCTTTCACGTTGTATTCCTTGGCCAAAGCAATGATTTCTTCGGCTTCTTCAACCGTGGTAGAAATGGGTTTTTCAATAAAAACATGTTTGCCCGATTTAATGGATACTTTAGCACATTTATAATGCGAAAGGGTAGGGGTAACAATGTCAATTACATCTACCGCATGTATCAATTTGGCAATGGTATCAAATCGTTTATAGCCAAATTCAGTTGCGATTTTTTCGGCATACGCTGGGTTTTCATCATAAAAACCAACTAATTCATATTTGGAAGATTGATTGAGTAACCGCAAGTGAATTTTTCCAAGGTGACCGGCACCTAAAACACCAACTTTGAGCATAAAATTTAAATTTTATCAAAAATAGTAATATTTGGAAGCATAATGCAATCAAAAATAAAAAATCGTAAATCAAAAATTTTTTTTGGGCCTGGTTCCGCTTTCCGCTGCAAGATTTTTTGTCAGCCAGGCATTTTCTAAGTCAAAAAATGAGCTTCCGCAGGTCGCTATTTTTTGACAAGAAAATGTCCAGGCCGCCAGCAAAATGCTTTTCGCTGCAATCGGGGGCAGAAAGCCGGTTGAAAAAGAAGTGGAATTGTTTACTAAAATGAGCTTCCCGACTTACAGCTTATAGTAGCCCTTTTGAAACACTTGCAAGTTCTTATTTTAAAGTTTAATTTTACCCATCTAAACCCAACCCCAAGTGAGAGATACAGAAAAACACCAAGGACTTCGCAATCAATTGGTAAAGCTATTGGAACAGAAAGGAATTACGGATAAAAATGTTTTGGAATCGATTCGGAAAATCCCAAGACACTTGTTTTTGGAATCCGGATTTGAACAATATGCTTATCAGGATAAGGCTTTTCCTATTGGAGCGGGACAAACAATTTCGCAACCATACACGGTTGCTTTTCAATCACAGTTACTGGAAGTAAAAAAAGAAGATAAAATTTTAGAGATTGGTACGGGTTCGGGCTATCAAACAGCTGTTTTATGTATGATGGGGGCCAAGGTTTATTCTGTGGAACGCCAAAACGAATTGTTTAAAATAACCTCGTTGTTATTGCCTAAATTAGGGATTCGTCCCAAACACTTGTCGTTTGGCGATGGTTATAAGGGATTACCCAATTATGCTCCTTTTGACAGTATTATTGTGACAGCCGGTGCACCGATTATCCCGAAACCATTAATGGCTCAACTCAAAATTGGCGGTAGGCTCGTGATTCCGTTAGGTGAAAAAGAACAGATCATGACCTTGTTAATTCGTAAAAATGAAACACAATTTGAAAAACATGAATTCGGAGAATTTCGGTTCGTACCGTTACTGGAGGATAAAAATTAAAAAGAATAAACCCGCGACAGCGGGTTTTTTAATGGCCAATAATGGTTAAATAACGTTCTAAACTTTCTTTTTCTATTTGGGCAATAAAATGTAAAAAATCTTCTTTGTTGTTTTGGGTTTGAGCGGTTTCTAAAGCATTGTAATACTTCATTCTATTGTCATAATCTCCTTTAATATTGGCAATAATATAGCCGTGTTGTAACAAAATCAGGTTCATTATTAAACGGGATGTTCTGCCGTTTCCGTCAATAAAGGGATGAACAGTGACCAATCTTTCGTGCATTTCTGCCGCTAAAATTACCGGATGCAGCTTATTCTTGTTGGTTTCATACCACAAGAAGTAATCTTCCATTTCTTTGGCAACTATATAAGGTTGGGGAGGCATATGATTACTTCCTTTGATCATAACTTGAACTCTGCGGTATCTTCCTGCGTCTTCAGGGATAATACCGCGAAGGATTAAATTATGAATCGTTAATAATTCTCGTTCATTAAAACTAAATCCTTTTTCCATTAGTTGTTTGATATAACCAATCGCTTCTTGATGATTAATCGCTTCTAAATGCTCCCGCATACTCTTTCCGGAAACAGTCAGCCCTTCGTTGACTACCAGGTCGGTTTCTCTCAAAGTGAGCGTATTTCCTTCTATTCGGTTGCTCTCAAAAGTGTATTCTAACTCTAAAGCCTGAGCAATTCTGAAACTGTCATAAGCTCTTTTTTGATCTAAAATTTTTTTTAAAGAATCAATTTCTTCTAAAATTTTTATCAAAGTAGCAGAAACATTTTCTTGTTTAGCAGAAGCATTATATTTCATTTCGCTTTCGGCGACCATCAATGCTTTCAAACCAAAATTTTCATCTTCACCAATTTCATAAAGAATTTTTTCCTTTAACCAGGCTACCATCAGGGTTTCATAATCAATATCCAATATTGTAGCTAGCTTGACCACTTGTTCTCTCGTTGGTTTTCGGTTCCCGTTTTCAAACTTGCTTACCAATGCCTGATCAATGCCCAAAAGTTGAGCCACTTCTCTTGTTTTGAGATTTTTGTTTTCCCTTGCTGTTTTCAGTAAATTTCTCATTTATATTTTTTGTCATGACAAATTTAGTCATTTTTATAAGAAAATTTTTTTTAAATCAATTTTTAACATTTTTCTACAGGTTTAGGCTAGATTTTTTTTACATTTGATAAGCAATTTTTTCATGCTTTTTTAAAACTTCTCCATACACCACAATCTCAAATGCAATCCTATTATCAGCATGAAATCTGAATGGACTTATGCGATATGAGGCTTTAAATGGATTTGTGTTGTTAAATAACAAAAAGAACTTAAAAACTTTTCTTTAACCGGTCAAGGTCACGTTTGTTGTCTCGGTCTTTAATGGTTTCCCGTTTATCAAAATTTTTCTTTCCGCGGCATAAGGCAATCTCCAGTTTTGCCAGTCCTTTTTCGTTAATAAAAAGACGTAGAGGAATGATGGTTAATCCTTTGTTCTGCAAACTTTTTTCAAGACTTTTCAATTCTTTTTTATTCAAGAGCAGCTTGCGTTCGCTTTTGGCTTTGTGGTTATAATGTGTGCCAAATGAATATTCTTCAATAGTTGAATTGATTACAAACAATTCTCCGTTACTAAATTCACAAAAACTTTCAGCAATAGATGCCTTACCCAATCGAATAGATTTGATTTCTGTTCCGGTCAGTACAATGCCGGCATCATAGCGTTCCAGAATTTCATAATCAAATTTGGCTCTTTTGTTTAGTATGTTAACTGTTTTTTGCATAGGTGTGCAAAGGTATGAACAAAATTGACGAAAACTAAAATTTTATAGCATAGAAATAATTTCCTGTCAATGACTTTTATCAGTATTTGGATTTTTTCTTAAAATTATTTTTGAACTGTAATTCTAACGAACAAAAAAATGAAAAAAATTATTTTTGCCTTATGGGTAACGTCATTATTAATGACTACTGTTGCTCAGGCTCAAGAAGAAAAAAACAATGACTTTAAAAAATGGCAGGTTCGGTTACGAGGAATTGGTGTAGTACCTGATGAAAGTGCCAAAATCGGATTAATTGGCGGTGATGTTGCTATTTCTAATGCAATTGTTCCGGAATTGGATTTTACGTATTTTTTTACTAAAAACTTTGCAGCAGAATTAATTCTCGGAACAACCAAACATAATGTACACACGGTTGGTTCTGATATTTCGGCTATTGATGGACCGGCAAGCTTTGATGTTGACCTGGGGAGTGTGATGCTTTTGCCGCCAACCTTAACTGCTCAATATCACTTTTTTCCCTTAAAAGAAAAGAAGTTTAAACCTTATGTGGGAGCCGGAATTAATTATACATGGTTTTATAATAGCAAAGAAGGTAATGTGGTTAAAAACGTTGATTATGATAATGCCATTGGTTTTGCAGCTCAGATTGGTTTTGATGTGATGTTTGACGATACGTTTTTTGTCAACTTTGATGTAAAAAGATTGTTTCTGAAAACTGACGTTTCCGTTGATGCTACAAATTTAGCGGAAGGTTTAGTTATTCCGGCAGATGTAGATATAAACCCCTGGATTATTGGTTTAGGTTTCGGTATGAAGTTTTAATTAAAAAAGAGGTTAATTTTAAGTATTGCACTTGAAAAAGGTTGGTATAAAGTTACCAGCCTTTTTTTATAAAATTTTCATTTTGTTTTATTTTTAGCTGTTTTATTATTATATTCGTCATACACAAGCTAAAAAAGTAGTATTATGATAAAAAAAGTATTCAGCGTTTCAGTTTTGATGGTATTGATTTTTGCTTCTTGTTCAAAAGAAGAAGGTTATAAGGAAGAGTTAATCGTCATCGAAAACCAACAGGAGCCCTTAACAGCCCAGCAGATTAATGACAAAATCAACTCGTTTAATCAAAACAGTAAAAAATTTTATTGGAAAGAAGCCAGTACGCACATGCTGTGGAGTGCTGTTTTAAAAGGAAACAATTTAGTTACCATCGGGTTTGGTCTAAATGCAGATGATTTTGATCGCACCCAATCCGATGCTGCCGGTCAAATGCAAAACGAAATTTTGAATCTCATTAAACGTTACGAAACCGAACAAACGGATGATCTGTTGGTTAACGAAGACGGATTTTTAAATTTAATAGATGTAAGAATCACCAAACAGGAAACATTAGAAGCACTCCGTAAAAATCGCTATGTTCGTTATGTTGAGCCGGCGGATTACCGTTATTTTACTTATGAAAATCAAGGTAATCCTGATGGATATCAAGTGTTTTCCAGTTCAGGTTGTGGCTATAGTTCATCAACATTGAGCACTGCCGATTTTACAACAGTTGCTCCCAATGCCAGAGTTCCATGGGCCTTTTACAAGCACAATATTCCGGCGGCATGGAATTTAACTTCCGGAAGTGGTGTAACAATCGGGGTGGTCGATACTGGTTTGTCTCCTCAGCAATCGCTTATGAACGGGAGTTTTAATACCGGACAATCATCCGGCCGTTTCGTACAAAAATACGGAACGTATGTCGATTCCATTTGGCCTTGGTCAACAACAACAGATGGTGTAAATGATCTTTGCAGTCATGGAACAAGTATGGCCTCAGTGGCTACTGCTCCCAGAAATAACTCCGGTTTGCCGGTTGGAGTGGCATATAATGCCAATTTAGTTTCATACCGTGCTTCTTCAGACGTTGTGTTGAATGGATACCATGAACAGAATGGCGTGAAAAATGCATTTACGGCCTTAGGAAATCGTTCTGATGTAAAAATCATTTCAATGTCAATGGGGCACATTTTTTCAGTTGGAAAAATTGAAGACGGTGTTCGCTATGCTAACAACAGGGGTAAACTAATTTTTTGTGCCGGTGGGACATCCACTTCATTTACCAACTTTGTCGGGGTGATTTTTCCGGCTTGGATGCCTGAAACAGTAGCGGTGACAGGAATTAAAGAAGCTTCCACCTATCAAAAGTGTGACGTTTGCCACAGCGGAAGCGAAATTGATTTCACCATCATGATGGAACGTGCCGGAACAGGCAACCATGTGCCAGTATTAAGTTATTACAATAACCAAGCCGATTATGTAGGCGGTTCATCGGTAGCAACGGCAACTACGGCCGGAATTGCGGCATTGGTTTGGGCTAAAAACCCTACTTGGACCAAGACGCAGGTGCTGACTAAAATGAAGCAGTCGTCTCAATTTTATCCGACTAAAAATGCACAGTTTGGCCACGGTATCATTAATGCATTGACAGCGGTTCAATAAGAATAGATGGTATAAAACAAAAGAGCCTTTTTATAAGCATACCCCAAAAAGTCAGACACTATTTGGGGTATGTTTTATTTGTGCTGACTTAATTTGTGTTCAATTTTATCTCCTTTTACCATTATTGTATAGAGATTTCCGAATTCGTTTTCATCGATTTGACGATAAATTTCTTCGTTCAAAAAAGCATTGATCTGCTTAGGAATAGTGTTGCTGTGTCCGACAATTAAAATCACTTTACCACGGTGTTTTTCAATAATTTCCTGTAAAGATAATTTTGAAGCGTCATAAAAGACCATGTCTTTTTGTTTGGAGGTAGCTATGGTGCTGCACGTCATTTGCGTTCTGCGGGTTAAGGTCGTGTAGAAAATATCAATGGGCGTTTTTTCAAAAAGCTTTGTCCAACGCATGGCTCTGTTGATCCCTTGCTCTGAAAGTTCCGGGTTTTGCGAATAATCTGCTTTTTCGGCATGACGGATAAGATAAAGTGTGGTGGTTTCAGACTGAGCTGTAATTTGTTGATATACAATAATTAGTAAAGTGAAAAGAAAAGTTTTCATGATATGAATTTGTATAAAATTATAAATTTTAAAATTTCTGTGCCATAAATTTTGTGATATTATTTCCAAACCCTTACTTTTGCCATCTCTCTTTCGGGATGTAGCGCAGCCTGGTAGCGTACTAGCATGGGGTGCTAGGGGTCGCTGGTTCGAATCCAGTCATCCCGACAGTAAAATCCCTTGAGCCCAGCTCAAGGGATTTTTTATATCTAAACATTTTACATTAAATAATTATTGACTTTATTTGGTAGTGAGGGGTAAACTTTTTTAAATCACTTCAATTGAAAATAGTTAATGTCTCTTCTTTATTTGTGCATTATGTTTTAATAGAACATAAATAACATGTTTAAATAAACAGTTAATATTAAGCATAAAGCGATGATGGACAGGTTTATAAATGCTCTGAAAAACCACTTCTTATTTGAGAGGTCATAGTTAATGTATTTTGAAAAGACAACCGTTGTTCCCATTAAAAGAAACCAAACAGAGAAAAATAACGAAAGTTTTCCTCTGAGTAAAGTAGTCACTAAATCGTGTATGAAACCGCAAAAAATGAATGTCAAAATTATGGCAAATACAATAGGAACTACCTTTTTTAGCGGTTTAAATATTTTTGATCCCAGATAATACCCGAAAATCGGGTTCCAGAAATTCCAAAATGCAGAAAAATTTTTGGCTCCAAGTGACCGATACAAATTATTTTGTAATGAACTCGGATGTCCAATCGGTAAGCCATTCCTTTTTTTTACATAATCGGATAAGTTCATTTCAGTATAGGTTATGATTTTTTCAAAGATAAAAAAAAAGCCGATTTTACTTTGTGTAATTGGGCATTTCATTAAAAATTGTTTAAAAAAGCTTTCTCAAAACGAGTGCTTTTGAATTCATCAGAGTAAAGCTGTCAAAATACATGGAAATCATTTAAACCCGTTTCATCTGTGCATAAGTAAAATGTCGTCGTTTTCTCTTACTTAAAGTTTATTTGGATGAAAGAAACAGGTTGATTTTTTTTAAATTCGGGTATTCATTATAAAATAATTAAAAAAATATGGATAAAAGTATTGTTATTTAAAATTTTATGTTAAATTTGATTCCCCTTAAATCTATTATTAACCTAAATTAAGTACTTATGGCTACTGTTTATGAGTCCATCGAAAACGAGAAAATTTCTTCTCTCGTGTTCCCAAAGTCCGATGTTTTAAGCAGAAATGAAGCAATTAATCAACGTCTCTCTGAGTTGAAAATGGCTTTGACTTTTGGCAATCTGGATTATTTTAAAATCAAAATTTATTTTGAAGACAATCAGTCTAAAAAAGTGGTGGAAGCAAAAGTATGCGGTGTTACCAGAAACCGTGTGATTTTGACTCAGGGTATTGGTATTCCAATCAATAGAATTTACAGGACTTTTAAGTTTTATAATTAAAAAAGTATATTTTATGATGGATACCATGACCGCTTTCTTCGAACCTGTCGAGAAAGAGACGATTCAATCATTACATTTTCCGAAGGATGATGTTCTGGAAGACAAACAATTAAAAAGAACCAGAATTGCCGGACTTTCAAGAGCGTTGGCACTCGGCAATTTAGAACACATTAAAACCAAAATTTATTTTGAAGATGATTTGTCAAAAAGAGTAGTAGAAACTACTGTTTGGGGCATCACAGATGACAAAGTAATTTTAAAACAAGGAACAATTATACCGATAAACAGAATCTATTATTCGCAATAGATCTCTAGTTAGTTTGTTAAGTTGAAAACACCAACTGTGCCGGTTGGTGTTTTTTTATATTTTGTCCAGAACAGCATGGTCTAACTGGTGGTCGGTATAAAATTTAACAGCTACTTTTTTTAATTCAGAAAACGTTTTGTTTTCTTTTAATTTTTTTAAACAAACCAATTGCTGATTAAACCAATCGGCTTTTTGTGCTGTTTCCATTTCCTGATTGGTTAGCTTTTCTAATTCATTGAAAATAGTTTGCAGTATAATTTTATCCTCAGAGATATTCAAAAAGAATTCAGTAATGTATAGCGTAGAAAAAAGGTTGTGCTGACTTTCTTCTAGCTGAGATTTCATCAATAAAACAGCTTTGTCGTTTTGTTTTTCTTTAAGGAGGAGTTGAACTTCTTCTTCCCATAAAAAATCATTTCCGCTGGCAGATAATCCTAATCCGATGGTATATTCTTTGGCTTTTTTAATTTGATTTAAATTCCAGTTCGATTTTTCCTTCTGTATGGAAGTAAGCAAAATACGCTCTAATATTTTGATTTCTTCTCCTTGGTGTGATCCTTTTTCAAAGCCTTTTAGGTTTGCACGATTGTCATACCAATAGATAAAGAAGCCATTATGGATACTGAAAACAGAGTTTTTTAAAATTAAATAGCTTTGGCGGCTTCCTAAGTTTTGTTTTGGGTAAACGTTGAATAATTCGTCTGAAATAGTGTTACCCAAGGTATCATCCTGATATAACTGAGCAAGATCGGCATAGGCGTAAAGTGTTTTGATGCTACGGTCACCGGCACCGTATTTAGCTTTCAGGCTTCCAGCCCGTTCATCGGGATCAAGAGCTTTTTTACCTATATTTAAAAGGTATTCCAACTCACTTTTGGCTCCGGAATAATGGACAAAATTTTTATGCTGATCAAAAAAGATAAAATAGGGAACTCCCTG
Source organism: Bacteroidota bacterium (assembly GCA_023434025.1). Classification (GTDB taxonomy): domain Bacteria; phylum Bacteroidota; class Bacteroidia; order Flavobacteriales; family Flavobacteriaceae; genus Flavobacterium. The sequence continues at coordinate 98,021 of JAEYTL010000008.1, read as the reverse complement.
AAACTTTAATTTTGTTTCTGCCATAAAAAGGCTGTCTTTTCCTTTTAACCCTCCTTTGGTATTTATCTTATAATTGATGAAGTTTTTATTGTAGAATTCTGCCATTTCTTTATTGGAAAATAAAGGCTCGATGCTTTGACAAATCGTGCATTCTTCGTTGTAGTATTCTATAAAAACGAGTTTGTTTTCTTTTTTTGCTTTTGTAAAGGCTTGTTCGGCAGAAGTTTCAAAATTCACTTTTTGACCAAAAGAGCTGGTAATAAACAACAGAAATAATATAAAAGTACGCAAAACCATTTTTTAGGTTAAATCACAAATTTAAACTTTTTAACAACGCTTTACGGGGTTTTTAATTATTTTTTAACGGCTTTGCTATCAGATCAGGTTGATTTTGATGGGTAAAATATACTGGCAGCGTACTTGTTTTTCATTTTTTACTGCCGGATACCAAGGTTCATCAAATTTATCCATTACCCTTAAAACTTCTTTCTGATAATTTTCGGGAACTTGGTTCAATACTTTAATGTCAGAAATTGTACCGTCAGTCTCTACAATAAAACTGCAGATAATTTCAGTAATCGGTTTGTCACTTTTTGGAAACTTAAAATTGCGGGACATAAAACGAAACATGGCATTTTCACCATACATCAGTTTGGGTTTAATCTCTACTTCGCTTTCCAGATAGACTTTGTCGCCGGAAACAGTGTGGTTTAGTTTTTTATCATACTCCGTATTGGTTTGGGCAAAGGAGGTGAGTGTGAACACTAATAGACAGATTAATGATTTCATAGATATAGTTTAATGAAAATAAAACTCAACTTTTGTGATAAAAGTATAAATTTGCTATGATTTTTTACAAAAAAAACACCAACTCATTGCTGAATTGGTGCTTTCTGCTTAACTAATCAATTTATGAAAAAACTACTTTATTTAAATCTAATTTAGCCGCTGATTCGCTGATTATTATTTTACTATTTTTTTAATCTTAAAGAAAAATCTGCGAATCTGTGGCAAAAGAACTTACTTTACTAATTCACCTTGGTTTCTAAAAACCAATTCGTTATCAAAACTGTCTAACAGAATAATACTGTCTGTTTTTATGGCTCCGCTTAAAATTTCCTTTGATAATTTGTTTAATACTTCCCGCTGGATTATCCTTTTTACGGGTCTGGCTCCAAATTGCGGATCATATCCTTTTTGAGCCAGATAATCAATCGCTTCCGGTGTAGCATCCATGATAATCTGTTGCTGAGCTAACATTTTAGTCACGCTTTTTAATTGCAGACCAACAATTTCCCTGATGTTGGCACTGGTCAATGGCGTAAACATTACAATCTCGTCAATCCGGTTGATAAATTCAGGTCGAACCGTTTGTTTCAACAGACCTAATACCTCCACTTTAGCGGCTTCCGTTGCTGCTTCAATTCCCCCTTTCAAATTTTCAAATTTCTCCTGAATAATATGGCTTCCCATGTTGGAGGTCATAATGATGATGGTGTTTTTAAAATCGGCTACACGTCCTTTATTATCGGTTAACCGGCCTTCATCCAATACTTGCAGTAAAATGTTAAACGTATCCGGATGGGCTTTTTCAATTTCATCCAATAACACAACAGAATACGGTTTGCGTCGCACGGCTTCCGTCAGCTGTCCGCCTTCATCATACCCCACATATCCCGGAGGAGCTCCTACCAAACGGCTTACGGAATGACGCTCCTGGTATTCGCTCATGTCAATTCGCGTCATCGCATTTTCATCATCAAACAGGTACTCGGCCAATGCTTTGGCCAGTTCTGTTTTACCCACACCGGTTGTGCCTAAAAACAGGAATGTTCCGATTGGTTTTTTTACATCCTGTAATCCGGCCCGGCTTCGGCGAACAGCATCGCTGACGGCTTCAATGGCCTCTTCCTGACCCACCACGCGGTGGTGTAATTCATCCTCTAATCTCAATAGTTTTTCCCGTTCGCCTTGCAGCATTTTGGTTACCGGAACACCGGTCCATTTAGCAACAACTTCAGCAATATCTTCCCGGGTAACCTCTTCTTTTATCAGCGAAGTACCCGATTGATTTTCCTGCAATTGAATCTGCCATTTGTCCAGACGTTCCTGTGCTTCTTTGATTTTTCCGTAGCGGATTTCGGCTACTTTTCCATAATCACCTTCCCGTTCGGCACGTTCGGCTTCCAGCTTAAAGTTCTCAATTTCAACTTTTATATTTTGAATGTTGTCTACTACTTCTTTTTCAGATTTCCACTTGGCAAAGATCTCGTTGCGTTCTTCCTTTAAATTGGCTAATTCCAATCCCAGCATCTTAAGCTTAGCTTCATCATTTTCCCGTTTAATGGCTTCAATTTCAATTTCCAGCTGCATGATTTTCCGATCCAAAACATCCAGTTCTTCAGGCTTGGAATTGATCTCCATCCGCAATTTAGATGCTGCTTCATCCATCAGGTCAATGGCCTTGTCCGGTAAAAAACGGTTGGTAATATAGCGTTGAGAAAGCTCCACGGCGGCAATAATCGCTTCATCTTTGATGCGTACCTTGTGATGGGTTTCGTATTTCTCTTTAATACCACGCAAAATAGAGATAGCACTCTCAGTATCCGGCTCATCAACCATAATTTTCTGAAAACGCCTTTCAAGAGCTTTGTCTTTTTCAAAATATTTTTGATATTCATCCAATGTTGTTGCCCCGATTGCCCGTAATTCACCGCGAGCCAGAGCGGGTTTCAGAATATTAGCGGCATCCATGGCCCCTTCGCCGCCGCCGGCACCAACCAAGGTGTGGATTTCATCAATGAATAATACAATATCTCCTTCGGAGGTTGTTACTTCTTTAACAACCGATTTCAAGCGTTCTTCAAATTCACCTTTGTATTTTGCACCGGCTATTAAAGCTCCCATATCCAGAGAGAATACAATTTTATCTTTCAGGTTTTCGGGTACATCACCGTCCACAATCCGGTGGGCTAATCCTTCGGCAATGGCTGTTTTACCCACACCGGGTTCACCCACAAGCATGGGGTTGTTTTTGGTTCGTCTCGATAAAATCTGCAATACTCTCCTGATTTCTTCATCCCGCCCGATTACAGGGTCTAGCTTCCCTGTTTTAGCCAGTTCGTTGAGGTTTTTAGCGTATTTATTCAAGGCGTTGTAGGTTTCTTCGGCCGATGCAGAAGTTACCCGTTCCCCTTTCCTCAATTCGGCGATAGCCGCTTCCAATCCTTTTTCAGTAACACCCTGGTCTTTTAAAATTTGAGCGGCTTTACTTTTTGATTTAAAGATGGCTAAGATTAAATGCTCTATTGAAACATATTCATCATTCATTTTTTTGGCAATGACGGAAGCTTCGTTTAACATACTGCCCGCTTCACGAGAAAGCATTAATTCTCCGCCGGAAACTTTTGGAAAACTTTGAATGGTGCTGTCCAGAATTTGTGAAAATAAGTTGACATTTACATTCATCTTTTTCAAAATAAAAGGAGCGACGTTTTCATCAACTTCTAAAATTCCTTTGAAAATATGTTCATTTTCCAGTTGTTGCTGACCAAAACCTTGTGCAATTTGCTGAGCTTGTTGCAAAGCTTCTTGCGATTTAATAGTTAAATTTTTTAAGTTCATCTGTTGTATTTTTATGTTTTTTGAGGCAACTCAATGCCTTTTAATTCGATATCTTTGTAAAGGTTTAGTCAACTATTATTCCAAATATAAATCTAAGACAAAATGACTGGTTTTTGAATGAAATTGCTTTAAAAGCAAGTCAAAATGTCTTTAAATACGTCAAAAATGAGTTTTTTTGCAAATTTATTCGGGAGTTCAGAAGAGGGAAATTCATCCAAAGTAAGATGGAGGATGCTAACCGATTTGGGGCAGCTTAATGAACTTATCGAATTATCGCATCAACAATCGGTTTTGATTTTTAAGCACAGCACGCGATGCAGCATCAGCCGTTTTGCGTTGAAGAACTTTGAAAACGAATATGATTTTTCGGAAGAAGAATTACAACCTTATTTTTTAGACTTATTAGCACACAGGAACATTTCAAACGAAATAGCCAATCGATTTAATATTATACACCAATCGCCACAAATCCTGCTTATTAAAAACGGAAAATGTGTGTACAATGAATCGCATGACGGAATTGTAGTAACAGATTTAAAGCCTTTTGTAATCTAGTTTAGCGAGCCTCATTCTCAGCAAAACCGCTTCAGTATGTCATAAAATAATTGTTGAACAGAAGTTGTTCAATCAATGTGTAGTTCCGTTTTACCGTTCTATAACCGGGTTTCTGTTTATTCTTATGCGTAGTATAAAGCAGAATCTGTTACCTTCTTATCCGGTTTCTGCTGATGATGTCTTTCAGTTTCATTTTCAAATCCTCACCCGTATCATAAACCATTTGCTCATTTGACGGAAACGGAACGGCTCTACGGCCGAAATAGGAATTGTATTGTTCATCAAAAGCCCTCCGGTCGCCACGGAATGTAGCATAAATATGCTCAAAAATAAACTCACTCGACAAGGGGTAAGCATTAACTAACTGGTTATTGTTAAAATCAATATAATCTACTTTGGCTGTAACCTGGCAGGCTTTAAATTGTGTAAACTGATAAGCTGTTCCTTTTACAGTAATAAACTTATCCACTTTAATAGGATTGCCTAAACTGTCACGAACAATAGTTCCGTTGGCATCCACAAGATTTTTTACACCGTCTTTCACCTGTTTTTCCTGTGTGATTTCTTTTTCACGGATTTGCTCCGGCGAAATAGTAATTTCCCTGAAATTCAGAATAATACCAAAATCGTATGTGATTCCCTGTTGTCTGTTGCTGTGATAAACTGTCCACTTGTCGTTTAAGCCATAGGTACTAAAATCAAGCAAATCATTCTGAAGGCGAACCGGAATCATAATGTTGGTTTCGTTTTTGGTATAAACATGAACAAAATCAGTTCCTTTAAAGCGGGCTTCCTCTATCAGGTTGTTTACATCTTTAAAGCCGGGATTTATCTGATTCAGGTAGGTTAAATCCTCAACAACTTTTCGGGCTTCCTGCTTATTGGCTGTTTTTAAAATATTCTTTGAATTGGTATATAAATAGTTAGACAACGCATTTTTGCTGTTTACAATCTCAGTAGAATAATTGTCCATCGGAAAAATGGCATCCCGGCCTTCGTTTAAAAGCTTTAACGGGAGCAAAGGTCTGATCAGCTCTTGTCTGTTGTTTAACGATATGTAGGTATTGAAAATTTTTTCCAAATTCACCGGATTGGCATCTTTTGACCACGTTTCAATATTTCGTAAATCCCGTTCTTTGGCTTTTGCAAAAGCTTCTTCCAGCAAATAAACATAATCTTGTTTTCCTTTGGCGTTTTTGTTGCCGCGTAAACCACTAACGGCTGACTCAATGGCACCGTCATAATCGCCGGATGTCAACCTGTTCATGGTTTGTTTTACGCCGCAGGAGGCCAAAATAAAAACAATAAGCAAGAGCGTAATTTTTTTCATCAGTTAAAATTTCAGCAAATATAATTTTTTTTCTGAAGCGATTCCGGCTTTCCGTTACAAGCTTTTTTGTCTTGTTGTTTTTTTCTAAGCTCAAAAAGGAGCTTCCGTTGGTCGCTCTTTTTCAGCAAGAAAAAATACAGCAATCCGGCAAAAGGCTTTCCACTTCAATCCGGGCTGGAAATTCGTGCCTGTAATACAGAGAATAGAGCGTATAGGGTAGAAAAGTGAGCATAGAAAAGATACCCGGTGTATTTGTTTTTGTTCCTCTCTTTTTGTGATAAAAAAAACTCCGGTCAGAAAACCGGAGGCATTTTTATTTTCTCACAAAAGTTGGTAACAGCTTGCTGGATACTTCGCCGAACCCTATCCGGACCTGACTGTTTTTGCAATACCCTTTCATGGTGACGGTATCATTATCTTCAATAAACTTCCGTTCCGTTCCGTCAGATAATTTTATCGGATTTTTTCCGCCCCAGGTCAGTTCCAGCATCGAACCAAAACTTTCGGGAGTCGGACCGGAAATTGTTCCTGATCCCATCATATCACCAGAGTTTACTTTGCAACCGTTGGAGGTGTGATGAGCCAGTTGTTGAGCCATTGACCAATACAGGTATTTAAAGTTTGATTTGCTTACCAAATTAGGTTCGTCGTTGTTTGGAGTGATATAAACCTCCAGGTTAATGTCATAGGCGTTTTTTCCCTTTTGTTGCAGGTAAGGGAGTGGAGCGGGTTCCTGTTTGGGACCTTTGGTTCTAAAAGGTTCAAGGGCATCCATTGTTACAATCCAGGGTGAAATGGATGTAGCAAAATTCTTTGCTAAAAAAGGTCCAAGTGGCACGTATTCCCATTTTTGCATATCTCTGGCACTCCAGTCATTCAGTAAAACCATCCCAAAAATATAGTCTTCTGCTTCTGTAACCGGAATATTTTCTCCCATGATGTTGGCATCGGTAGTAATGAAAGCCGTTTCCAGTTCAAAATCAACGAGTCGTGAAGGGCCAAAAACAGGTTGTGTTTCTCCGTTGGGTAACGTTTGTCCCATAGGACGATGTACCGGAATTCCGGAAGGAATAACGGTTGAACTTCTGCCGTGGTAGCCAACCGGAATGTGCAACCAATTCGGTAATAAAGCATTTTCAGGGTCGCGAAACATTTTCCCTACATTCGTAGCATGTTCTTTACTGGAATAAAAATCAGTATAATCACCGATTAATACAGGCAATTGCATCTCTACCTCCTGTATGTCGAAAATAATAATTTCACGATGGGCTTTGTTGTCTCTTAATTTCGGGTTTTCACTGTCAAATAAATCGGCGATTCTGTTTCTCACTAACCGCCAGGTTTTTTTACCGTCAGAAATAAAGTCATTCAAAGTATCCTGCATGAACATATCATCGGTCAGTTCAATTCCCTCAAAATAGTTTAATTGTTGCATAGCACCCAAATCGATGGCACAATCGCCGATACGCGTCCCGATAGTAATAATATCATCTTTGGTTAAAAAAACTCCAAAGGGAATATTTTGAATGGGAAAGTCACTGTCCTGCGGAACCTCAATCCAAGATTTTCGATTCGGATTATTTGCTGTTATGGGCATTTTTTTGTTGAATTTAATGTTGAAAAATTATCAACCAAATATATTATTTACTATTAATTTAACAAACAATTTTCGTAAATTTGGGCTCAATTTAACGAAATATTATCAAATGCAACGCGACGAACAAATTTTCGAGCTTATTTTAGATGAGCAGGACAGACAAATTCACGGATTGGAATTGATTGCTTCTGAGAACTTTGTCAGTGATCAGGTTATGGAAGCCGCAGGTTCCGTATTAACAAATAAATATGCCGAAGGTTATCCCGGTAAACGGTATTACGGAGGATGCGAAGTGGTAGATCAGGTTGAACAGATTGCAATCGACAGGGCTAAAGCTTTGTTCGGAGCCGAATATGTCAATGTTCAGCCGCATTCCGGTTCGCAGGCCAATACAGCCGTATTTTTTGCCTGTCTGAAACCCGGAGATAAAATACTTGGCTTTGACTTATCACATGGTGGTCATTTAACACACGGTTCGCCGGTTAATTTTTCTGGCCGTTTATACAATCCGGTATTCTATGGTGTAGAAAAAGAAACCGGTCGTTTGAATTACGACAAAATTCAGGCGATTGCCACACAGGAACAACCAAAAATGATTATTGCCGGAGCTTCGGCTTATTCCAGGGATATGGATTTTAAACGTTTCCGGGAAATAGCAGACAGCGTGGGAGCTGTTTTACTGGCAGATATTTCACATCCGGCCGGATTGATTGCCAAAGGATTACTTAATGATCCGGTTCCGCATTGTCATGTTATCACGACTACCACACACAAAACCCTTCGCGGACCCCGTGGCGGGATGATTTTAATGGGACAGGATTTTGAAAACCCGTTTGGAATTAAAACACCTAAAGGGGAAACCAGAATGATGTCTTCTCTCTTGGATGCTGCCGTTTTTCCGGGCAATCAGGGAGGTCCTCTGGAACACATTATCGCCGCAAAAGCAGTCGCTTTCGGTGAAGCTTTGTCTGATGAGTTTTTCAGATATGCCCTTCAGGTTCAGAAAAATGCCAAAGCTATGGCAGAAGCTTTCGTGAAAAGAGGTTATCATATTATCTCTGGCGGAACCGATAATCACATGATGCTGATAGATTTACGCAACAAAAATATTACCGGAAAAGAGGCAGAAAATGCTTTAGTGAAAGCAGAGATCACAGTAAATAAGAACATGGTGCCGTTTGATGATAAATCGCCGTTTGTGACTTCAGGTATTCGGGTGGGTACACCGGCCATCACAACCAGAGGTCTGGTAGAAGCAGATATGGAAACTGTTGTTGAATTTATTGACCGCGTTATCAACAACCATACCGATGAAACGGTTATTGAGCAAGTAGCTAATGAAGTCAATGATTTCATGGGTGAAAGAGCCATTTTTGTTTATTAAAAAATTGTTAATAACAATCTTAATAACAACCTTTGGAAGTGTTTAACTTCTGAAGGTTTTTTTTTAAATTTATAGATTAAAAGTAAGTTTTTATTTACTATTGCAAATTCAACAAATGAACAAACATTTTTTACTGTTTCTGCTTGTATTTCAATTGAATATTTTTTTGGGGCTTGCTCAGGAGGAAATATCTAAACACACCGTCGTTAAAGGCGAAACAGTAACTTCTATTGCTCGGAAATACCGTGTCACTCCAAATGATTTATACCAGCTGAATCCCAATATTTCTGAAGGAATTAAAGAAGGTCAGGTGATTGTTGTTCCGGATTCCGCCATAAAAATTCAATCAGATAAGTCGAAACCGGAAAGTAATTCTTCCCAATCTGTTCCGGGTATCATTTACCACAGAGTAGAATTCGGAGAAACCAAGTTTGGATTATCCAGACGGTACGGGGTATCTATAGCTGAATTAGAAAAACAAAACCCGCATATAGTCAACATGCTTCAGGCGGGTCATCAATTGGAAATCAGCGGAGGAGTTGATACACATCCGGCAACATCTAAAAATACAAGACCAAATTCCCTTTCATCAGAGTTTGTTACTTACGAAGTGCTTCCCGGTGAAACCCTGTACGGAATATCAAGAAGATATGGGATAACGGTTAATGATTTAAGAGATGCCAACAATTTGACCGGAATTTTAAAAAGCGGTCAGATTTTGCGAATACCTGCTAAAAGCAACCGGAAAGAAGACAATGAAAGCGGACAGTTTCATTTGGTTCAGGCCGGAGAAACAAAATATGGTTTGTCCAAACGCTATGGTGTGACCATTGAAGAACTGGAACGACAAAATCCGCAAATTGTCAGAATGCTTCAAACGGGGCAACGCATAAATGTTCCGGGAGAAAAGTCATCAATACTGACTCAAAAAGCTGACGTAAAACAAGAAATAAAAGTTCCGGAAAAATCAAATCAGCAAGAAGTAAAGCAGGAGATTGTTGCAGTTACGGTAAATGACCAGAAGCCAGAAGAACAGGAATTAATTTCAGAGATAAATCCTGAAGAAAATCTTAAAACAGAAGAAATAGTACAAGAAAGCAACGTTGTACAGACAAAGCCACTTCAGTCAAATACAGAAAAAAATACCTGGGTCGATTACCAAATACAGCCAAAGGAAACTTTGTACGGCTTGTCTAAAATGGCAGGAGTAACCCAGGAAAAGCTATTGGAACAGAATCCTTTACTTAATGAAGGAGTGAAAGCCGGTATGGTTATCAAAATGCCTTCGGATAGAGTATTGGAATATATAAAACCGCAAAAAGAAGCAACTGTTGCGGATTCAAAAAATACAGCAATAATAAAAAGTAATGTTGAGCCAGTCGGATTACTTAAAACGATTAACAAAATCGAAAAAAAGGAAGTTACATTTCTGACATCATTTTCCAGCGAAAAATATTTGAGTTTTATCCAAAACCCAATTGCTGAGCCGTCTAAAGAAATTGAATTTTTTGCAGGAGCTAACTTTGCGATTGATTCGCTCAAAGTCATGGGGGTAATGATTGAAGTAAAAAACACACAGGTTGAAACCGGTAAGGATGCAAAAGCAGAGGTTGCTGCCCTTAAGAAAAATAATGTTGATAAATCAAAAGCGGTTTTTTACTATTCAGAAGGAATAAATAGTGAAAGAATCGGTGAATTTGCGTCAAAAAATAGCATTCCGCTTATTGTTACCAGCTTTGATGAGCATCTTCAGAAACCGGCCACAACTTTTGTCAGTATTCCGTCTAAGCAGGATTTAACAGCAATGGTTCTAAAATACATTGCGGGTAAGAACGGGAATTTAGTTGTCGTCAGTGATGCGGTTAATGCTTTAAGTGAGGATTTTATTCTGCAAAACTTCCCCAAAGTAAGACTTATTAAGATTTCGGGAAAAGATGTATTAGAAGAGGAAACATTAGTCAAAGAATTAATCTTGAATAAAAAAAATTATGTTCTTCTCAATACCGATAAAATAGGATTGATTTTAAATACCACAACGATACTCCTTAAACATTCGCAGGACTACACGATTCAGTTGGCTCTGATGGAGCCGAAAGAGTCTATTCAAAAAGAAGGCTTTTCAGAAATGAGATTTAAGGCTTTGAATACGATTTATCCTTCGTATTCAAAACGGAATAACCTTCATCAGCTAAATACATTCAAAGCCAGTTTTAAACGAAAATATAACTTTGAAGCAACGGAAGATGCAATCAAAGGATTTGATGTCACTTTTGATGCCTTGGTACGGTTATTTCAGGATAAAAATTTTGAAGCTCTGGCAAAAGATGAAATAACAGAACAGTTAGGGCACAAATTTGAATATGTGAAAGATTCAAACGGCGGATATTCCAATAAAGGAGGCTATATCTTGCAGTTTGATACAGATTCAAGCACTAAGATTGCGAATTAAAGACAGTAAACTCAATTTATTTTATGGGTTATTTATACAAAATAGTTTCTTTTTTTAAAATTAAAAATATTGTAGGAAAGGTTAAATTATTGTTCCTTTTTTTACTACTATCAGGAGGTGAAGTATTTTCGCAATGTCCGACGGTTACAAACTTAAATCAATCATTTTGTGATATTCAGTCACCTACAATTGCCAGTTTGCAGGCAACAAACAATGGGGGAGGGGTGGCATGGTTTGCTACAAACACTTCTACGGTGCCATTGGCTCCCGGACTCGGTTTAGTGAATGGCGAAGATTACTTTGCTGATAATAGTTCCGGTAATTGTGGAAGCAGGGTCAGAGTTGTAGTGACGATTTACTCAGCACCAACGGGACAGAATTTTCAAGGTGTCTGTGTCGATTTTCCCAGCCAGGCAACTATCGCCAGTTTAATTGCTGTAGGTAATAATGTGCAATGGTACAATGTGCCTAACGGAGGTTCTCCGTTGGCTCCAGGCACCGTTTTAGTACCTAATACGATTTATTATGCCAATCAGACGAACCCGGATACAGGATGTCAGACATCCCGACTTTCTGTTTTTGTCAGTGTTGGAGTTGTTCCAGTACCAAAAGGAGCTGCTGTTCAGTCTTTTTGTTTCAATCCTTCAAGCCCGCCAACCGTAGCCGATTTAAATGCTACCGGAAATAATAACTGGTACCTCACAAGTTCTTCTGCCTTACCGTTAGATATGGACACTCCATTGATTGATGGTCAAACCTACTATGCAACAACAGTAGATCCGCCTTGCGAAAGCGAAGAAAGATTAGAAGTATTGGTTTCAATCCAACCTCAAAATAATGCTGGTTCTGCTGGAACAGTTTCGTTTTGTGAAGATGATTTATCTTCAGTTAATTTTATTGATTTATACAGTTATTTAGGTGGGACTCCTTTTAATACAGGAGAATGGACAGGCCCTTTTCCGACGGATAACGGAAATTCAGGAACATTGGATTTAACACAGTTATCATTGTCGGGGAGCCCTTATGTTTTTACGTATAGTGTGAGTTCTTCAACAGAATGTCCGACTGATACAGCTACAGTTACCATAACCATCAACCCCATCCCCAACGCAGGAACAGACGGCAGCATCACCTTGTGTGAGACCAGTCCGGTTGTTGACCTGTTTACCTTACTGGGCAACAGTCCGGAGACAGGCGGGAGCTGGTCACCGGCCTTAGCCAGTGGCACGGGAGTGTTTGACCCGGGTGTTGACCCGGCTGGAGTTTATGTTTATACCTTAATCGGCACTCCACCGTGTGAGAACAGTACAGCCCGTGTCACGGTCACGGTTAACCCGACTCCAAACCCTGGGGAAGCCGCTACAGCTGTTTTTTGTGCAAACGGAGCACCGGAAGATTTATTCAATTCGTTAGGCGGTACACCAGATACAGGTGGAAGCTGGTCACCGGCTTTAGCCAGTGGGACAGGAGTGTTTGACCCAAGTGTTGACCCGGCCGGTACCTATACCTATACGGTGAGTGGCACAGCTCCCTGTACCCCGCAAAGCACCACAGTCACGGTCACAATCAACCCCATCCCCAACGCAGGAACAGACGGCAGCATCACCTTGTGTGAGACCAGTCCGGTTGTTGACCTGTTCACCTTACTGGGCAACAGTCCGGAGACAGGCGGGAGCTGGTCACCGGCCTTAGCCAGTGGCACGGGAGTGTTTGACCCGGGTGTTGACCCGGCGGGAGTTTATGTTTATACCTTAATCGGTACCCCACCGTGTGCGAACAGTACAGCCAGTATAAGCATAACCATAGAATCAACTGCCAATGCAGGGAATTTTACAGGAATTCAAAGTATTTGTGCTTCTGAAGGGACGTTTGATTTGAATACATTACTAGACGGAACACAACAAACGGATGGAACATGGACAGACAATCAGGGAGATACTGTTACAAATACAGTAATAATAACTGATTTATTGCCGGGGACATATACCTATATTTACACCATTGTCAATGATTGTAATACAGATGCTGAAGTGGTTCAATTCACAATTATTCAGGGATCGGAAATTGCTCCGGAAGATGTGCTTGTGCAATCCCCCATTTGTCAGGGAGAAAATTCAACCGTTACCATTTTCAATTTGGCAGACGGGAATTATGCATTGATTTATTCACTTACCGGAAGCAATATATTTGCCGGTCAATCAGTGTTGCTTACAGTAGTGGATGGCGAAGCCGGTTTTGAAATAGATGCTGCACAGCTGGCAAATTCAGGTATAACAACATTAACATTAGATTCAATTTTAAATACCGATACAAACTGTTCAACCATATTAGACGGATTATCTTTTGATATTGAAATTTTACCGGCATTGACATTAACAAATAATGATTTAACAATTCAGAATGTTTGTATCGGAACAATGGTTACAGTTCAGATTTCGGGAGCAACAAATCTTGCAGACGGAACATACCGGTTTGTTTATGCAATACCAAATGCAAATCCGGTAAACGGAAATTCCGGTGATGTAATCATCAGCGGTGGTTCTGGACAGTTTACCATTCCGGACACTGTTTTTCCAACCGCCGGGAGTTATACTTTGACCGTGAATGCCATTACCGGCGAAGCATCACCATGTGGTAATTTAAATCCGGCAGTATCAGTATCCTTTGAGGTTTTACCGGTTGCAACCCTAACCGAAGCATTGATTTCTTTATCAGCAATTTGTGCAAATACAAACGGAACAGTTTTAATTACCAATGCCACTAACTTATCTGACGGAACTTATCAGGTAAGTTATCTGTTAACAGGAGCTGTTTCACATAGCGAAACGATTTCAGTTGTCTTTTTGAACGGAGAAGGCAGTTTTATTATTCCTTCCGCTGTCTTGACTGACTCAGGTGAGGTTACAATAGCCATCAATCAGATTAATTCAAATACTGGAAATGCTTGTGGTACTTCCGGGCATACATTTACTCCGGTGACATTAACCATCGAAACCGCAGAAACACCGGAACTGGTTGAAGGAGGAAACTCATTTTGCGAAGATGATAATGCAACCATTGCCAATTTAAGCAGTGGCATTAATACGGAGCAGCCTGTTACCTGGTATGATGCTCCTGTAAACGGGAATGCTTATGCCGATTCAACCGTTTTGATTGACGGACAAGTTTATTATGCGTCTATCCAATCTGCTGCCGGTTGTGAAAGTATAATCCGGTTAGCCGTAACAGTATCTATTAAAGATTGTACGGATATTATTATTCCTGATGGCTTTTCGCCAAATGGCGACGGAATTAACGACTTTTTTGTTATAAAAAATATCAGAACACTGTACCCGAATTTTGATTTAGAAATATTCAACCGTTACGGAAATGTTCTTTACAAAGGAAATGCAGCTTCTCAGGATTGGGACGGAACATCAGATAAAGGAATTCAGGTTGGCGGAAACAAGCTTCCGGTTGGTGTTTATTTCTTTATCATTAATTTTAATGACGGTATCAGGGAACCATTACAGGGAAGGGTTTACCTGAGCAGATAATGACAACATTGGTTATGAAAAAACGTTTGAAACATAAAATTCTATTCTTCCTCTTACTCCTCTTTTTTACGGCGGAGGCTCAACAGGATTCGCAATACACACAATATATGTATAATATGAGTGTGCTGAATCCGGCTTATGCTACCGATAATCCTGATGTCATCAATTTTGGAGCACTTTATCGGGCACAATGGGTAGGGTCAGTTGGCGGTCCTACAACGGGTTCTTTTTTTGCTCATTCACCCCTTGCCAAAAAAACAGAAATGGGGCTTTCTGTCATTCATGACCAGATTGGTGATGTGGTGAACGAAACCAATGTTTTTGTTGATTTTGCCTATGTGTTAAAATTAAATGAAAGCAATAAACTCTCTTTTGGAATCAAAGGAGGAGCCACTTTTTTCAGTACGAGTTTTAACGGGTTTGTTTATTCTGATGATCTTCCGGATCCGGCTTTTGCCAATAATTTAAGCAGAACGTTCCCCAACGTTGGGGTGGGGGCTTTTTATTTTGGTGAAAATTATTACCTGGGGTTATCCAGCCCGAATTTATTGCGAACCAAGCATTTGGAAAGACAAGACGGCATTATTGCAACAGGTGTTGAAGAAATTCATTATTTTTTGACAGGTGGGTACGTATTTAATTTAAATGATAACCTGAAGTTTAAACCCGCTTTTATGACCAAAGCCGCTACCGGAGCTCCGATGTCTTTTGACATCACAACCAACTTTTTGATCAACAATGTGTTTGAGATAGGAGCAGGATACCGTTGGGATGATTCTGTAAGCGGATTGGTAAATTTTAAAATTTCACCTTCGTTGCGGATCGGTTACGCCTATGATTATACACTTTCTAATTTAGGAAGGTTCAATTCCGGCAGTCATGAGATTATGTTATTGTTTGATTTGAATAAAAAAGGAAATATGAACGGATATGACAAATCCCCACGATTTTTCTAAAGAAATAAAAATGAGAAATAACAGACCTATTATTATTTTCTTTTTGTTAATGAGCCAAGTTATTCTGGCTCAAAAACCGACGCTTAAAAAGGCAGATGAACTTTTTGCCAACAGAGCCTATGTGGAAGCTGCAAAAATGTATGAAAAATTCAAACAGAATCAAGACCAAAAGGTATTGGAAAATTTAGGCGATTGCTATTATTACAATGCACAGATGAAGTTTGCTGCGGATAATTACGGTAACCTGGTTTTTAAATATAAAGACAGTGTAAAGCCGGAATATTATTTTCGTTATGCCCATGCTTTAAAAGGAATTGAGGAATATGAAAAAGGAGATAAAGTCATGAGCGATTATTTGAAATATCCTGTAGATACCAAAAAGTTCAAGGAACATCTCAATAATATCGTTCCTTATAATTACAAGGTTAATCAAATGACCAGAAGTAACAGTACGGGCGATTTCGGAATTTCTTTTTTTGGCGAGAAAGTTGTTTTTGCTTCTTTGCGAAATGCAGAAAGCCCGCTTTATAGATGGAATGAAAAACCTTATTTGGATTTGTATGAAGCCACTGTTTCCAAAGAAGGTATTCTGGAAAACATTAAACCGTTTTCAACACAAATCAATACCAAAACACATGAAAGTAATGCCGTTTTTACAAAGGACGGTAAGACAATGTATTTCAGCAGAACCAACGATAAACAAATACAAGTAGGAAATGAAAAATTTGCCTCAGTAAAACTTTTTAAAGCCGAATGGGTAGATAATGAATGGACAAATGTAAGTGAGTTACCTTTTTCAAGTGATCAGTTTTCCACACAACATCCTGCCTTGAGCGTTGATGAAAAGAAATTGTATTTTTCAAGTGACAGACCCGGTTCATTGGGCTCTTTTGATTTGTTTTATGTTGATATTTTAGAAGACGGTAACTATTCTGAACCACAAAATTTAGGCGATAATATTAACACCATCCACCGGGAACAATTTCCTTTTGTAGCAGAAGACGGAACATTGTATTTTGCTTCTGACGGTTTACAAGGTTTGGGCGGGCTAGATATTTTTATGGCAAGGGTATATGATAGTGTTTTTGCAAAACCAATCAATCTGGGAGAAACCATCAATACCGGAATGGATGACTTTGCCTATGTGCTGAAAGCAGGCGAAAATTTAGGTTATTTTGCTTCCAACCGGAAAGGTACGGATAATCTGTATTCATTTATCCGGGAAGAAAACCAACGGCGGTTTATTGTTGAAGGTGATGTACGGGATAAAGTAACCAAAGAACTGCTTCCCGGTACAACCGTGACATTATATGATATGGACGATAAACTAATCGGTCAGCTGGTTGTGGGGCAGAATGCTGATTATGTGTTTAATACAGAACCAAACACCAAGTATAAAATTGTGGCAGACAGAGATTTTTATGCCTCAAAAGAAGAAACATTTGAAACGACGGACGACGGAAGGGTTCGTTTTACCATTGAACTGGAGATTGAGTCCTATGATGATGCAGAAGAAATTATTGTAACCAAGGATGACGGGCTGGTTTATATTCAGTTGGAAAATATTTACTTTGATTTGAACAAATGGGATATTAAAGAAGAAGCAGCCAGAACCTTGGATGTGTTGGTGGCCATCATGAAGAAATACCCGCGAATGGAAATTGAATTAGGGGCTCACACCGATTCCAGAGCTTCTGACGCATATAATTTAAGGTTGTCGCATGACAGAGCCGGTGCCGCATTGGAATACCTGGTTTCCAACGGAATCAGCCGAAACAGAATGCGGTCCAGAGGCTATGGCGAACGGGTTCCGTTAATCAGATGTGGCGACAACTGTTCTGAAGTTGAACATTCGATTAACCGGCGTTGTGAGTTTATTATTCTGAAATAAGCTATTTGATTACCAAATCATATTTAGAGAGCAATCCTTTTAAGCCTTCGGTTGAAAAGATTGCTCTTTTCATTTTATTTTTTTCCGGATCAATAACAAAATCGTAACTGGTGTAAAAATCCGCTTTCTGAAGGTTGGAATCTAAAAACACCGCTCTTCTTAAGTTACAATGGTCAAATAATACTTCCGTTAAATCACTGTTCATAAAATCTACCGAAATCATACTACAGTTGATAAACTGCATTTTTTTGAGCTTTAAGGCATAAAATTGTGCATAATCCAGTAAGCAGTCCGTAAAATTAAAACTATAAATGACCTGATCGGTCATGGCAAAATTGACCGAAGTAAAATCACACCGGTTAAATTGTACATCTCTCAACGAAACATAATTAATCTTGGTTTCCTTGAAATTACAGCCGTGAAAGGTGCATTCTACAAATACCACTCCCGTAAAATCACAAGCGGAAAAATCACAATCGTTAAACGTACAGCATTCAAATTCTTTGTAACGAAGCGACTCCGGTTCAAAAATAGGGTTGTCAAAAGTTGTTTCATAAATATAGTCAGATGCCATAACGTTGTGAGTTAGATGATAAAATAGGCTTCAAAAATAAACACAATTAGAGAATTTGTTCTGAAATAGCATTAATTTAATTGTTTTTCAGGTAATCAAGGTGTCATAATAGTTTTAAATTTAAAAAAATATATTTTTAAACTATTGTTTTTCAGTTGTTTGAAATTTATTTTCAATATAATAAAACCAAAGTGAACTAAGCTTCGTACATACATGAAACTTAAAAATTCAATACCATGAAAATGAACACAATCAAAACAATTCAAGAAATTGTAAAAACATCAATTTTATGTCTGGCTTTTGTTGCTTGCAGCGACGATGATACTCAACCGATTGTCGATAACGACACGCCCGGTATGGCTCCCAATGTTAGCTTTACTGCTTTGACAAACAATAATCAATTGGCATTTTACAATGCACAAAATCTGAATACTCCTTCGGGTACAGTTGCCATTACTGGAGTACAATCAGGTGAAATGATAACAAGTATAGACTACCGTCCTGCAACCGGTCAACTTTATGGTTTGGGAAGCACCGGAAGGTTATATTTTATTCATGAAGTTTCCGGTGTGGCAACGGCCCTGAGTGATCAACCTTTAAACCCTGCCGTTTCAGGTGCCAATGCGTCGATTGATTTTAACCCTACTGTGGATAGAATCAGACTGGTAACAGAATCAGGACAAAATTTACGATTGCATCCGGAACTTGGTACCGTAGTGGCAACTGATGGATCGATCAACGGAGGAAATTCTCCGCGAATCGGAGCGGTAGCTTATACCAACAGTATGGCAGGTGCCACTGCAACACAATTGTTTGATATTGATTTTGAAGAAGACAAACTGTATATCCAATCACCACCCAACGATGGCGGCTTACAGGCTGTTGGTGATTTAACGGTAGATTTTGACGGTATTGGTGATTTTGACATTAATCCGGATAATTCAGTAGCCTTAGCCGTTACGTTTGATGATAATGAATCCCGCTTATATACGATTGATTTAACTTCCGGAAAAGCCAGCTGGGTGGGTACGTTTGGTCAACCGGTGATTAGTTTGGCTTTCAAAACAAATCCGGTTGCCTATGCGGCTACAGCAGACAACAAATTAATTCGTTTTAACCCAATAAACGGTTCTTCAAACCAAGCAGACATCATGGGGCTTGAGACCGGTGAAATGATTATTGGTTTAGATTTTCGTCCTGCCAAAGGAATGCTGTATGCCATTACCAATCAAAGCAGATTACTGACGATTAATACCTCTAATGGTCAAGCAACGCAGGTAGGTGCTGTTTTATCTCCGGCATTATCCGGTACAGCGTTTGGTTTTGATTTTAACCCAACTGTGGACCGAATTCGATTAGTAAGCAATACGGGTCAAAATTTACGATTACATCCTGATTTGGGAACTGTAGCTGCAACAGACGGCAACTTAAATCCCGGTATGCCGAGCATTACGGGTGCAGCATATACCAACAATGTTGCCTCAGCCACTACAACACTTTTATTTGTAGTTGATTCGGAGACCAATATGTTATACACTCAAAACCCACCTAATGATGGTGTTTTGGTTCCGGTTGGAGCCTTAGGCATCAACATTGATGCAGATAACGGATTTGATATTGGCGGTACAAGTAACATGGCCTTTGGATTGTTTACCGTTAATGGCAACCGTGCTGTTTACAGTATCAATTTAACGACCGGTGCAGCTACTCAGGTTTCAACTTTTCAGGTTAATGTAACCGCAATGGCTGTAGGGCTTGGTTTTTAAATAAATCTTATTAGGTTAAATAAGCTTAAACCTGTATTTTGATTATAAAAAAAACGCTAAAAGATAATTTTAGCGTTTTTTGTTTTTTGTGACCTCGACAGGATTCAAACCTGTAACCTTCTGAGCCGTAATCAGATGCGCTATTCAGTTGCGCCACGAGGCCTTAATGCGGGTGCAAATATAGCTATTTTTGTGTAACTTGCAAACCAAAATTCAATTAAAACCAACTTTTATGGCACTTGAACAATACATTCGCAACATAGCTGATTTTCCCAAACCCGGAATCCTTTTTAAAGACATTACCCCGTTGCTGGCCAGTCCGGAGGGCACTGAAGAATGTTTACAATTGTTAATCAATAGTTTAAAGGATAAACAGGTTGATAAAGTGGTAGGGGTAGAAAGCAGAGGATTCTTTTTTGCCACACTGCTGGCCCATCATTTTAAGGCAGGTTTTGTTCCGGTGCGAAAACCGAAAAAATTACCTTTTGAAACCATTTCTGCTTCCTATGAGCTGGAATACGGATCAGATTCGCTCGAAATTCATACCGATGCCATTCAGAAGGGAGACAAAGTGCTTATCCACGATGATGTGTTAGCTACCGGCGGAACGGCAAAAGCCGTCTGTGAACTGGTGGAACGATTAGGCGGTGAAATTGTTCAGGTTAACTTTTTGATGGAACTGTCTTTTTTAAAAGGCAGAGAAAAGATAAACCGGTTTCCTGTTTTTACAGCAATAACCTATTGATTGCTTTTGTCTAAAGCCCTTGTTGTAACAAAATAACGCCAACCGATAACAGCCATTTGCCATTTTTTGGCTTTGGCTAAATCCAATTGCTGTTTGCTGAAACTGGGTAATAACAGTTTGTTGAGTTTGGCCAGGAGTAAATACATCGCTTTTTTTTTACAAAAATACTAAAAAAACGGCTGTCAAGACTGACAGCCGTTTGATTTTCAAGGTTATTGTTTTTTCTGTGCGGCTTTTTCCAATTCTACACGGGCCTTTTCTAATTCTGCACGGGCTTTTTCCAATTCCTTTTTGGCTAACTCAATTTCTTTTTTTGAATGCTCAATATCTGCTCTTGACAGTTCAATATTATCTCTGGATTTTTGGATTTCTTTTCTCGATTTTTCTAATTCAGGTCTGATCCGGGCCATTTCTGCTTTTGCTTTTTCAAGTGCCTCGCCTCTGAGTTTTATAAAGTCCTCTTTGGCGATCACTGCATTATCGCTGTCGGAGTTCCAATAAAATGAATAATGCTTATTGTTGTCCTTTTTAAAATCGCTCACGACTTCATCCGTATCTACAACAACTTCACCGTTTACAATAACTTTGGTTTTGCTTTTTCCGTTTTTATCTTTTTTTATGATAACGGTTTTATCAGCATGTGCTGGGGTAGGTGGAGTAGGGATGTCCGGAAAATCAGGGAATTCAGGGAATTCAGGCATTTCCGGTAACTCGGGTAACTCTGGTAGCTCAGGGAATTCAGGAATTTCAAAGCTGAAATCATATCCGTCTGCATCGCTGCTGCTGATTACGACCGTTTTATCGTCATTCCGGAATATTTTTGTCTTTTCGGGTTTACCGTAGCCCACCGATACAATACCGTTTTTATCTTTGCTTGCAAAAATACTGAACGGTTTAATTGGTTCTGTACCGGAAAACTGATAAGTTTCAGCTTTTCCTTTACCAGTTTTCAAATCTACTTTAATGGATGTGATTTCGCCTTGCGGATTTCTTTTTACTTTTGAAAATTTTAAATCGGCATCAAATTCTTTTTTAAATACCTCTTTTTCTTTTTTCATCTCTGCATCGGTCGTGTGCTTGTTAATTTCCATCCGGACAATGATTTTGTCCAATGTTTTATTGATACTGCTGGCGGTAAATTTTTCCTGGGCAATGACCTTCATCTGAAAGAAAATGACAAAACAGATCAGTACAGGAAGTACAAAAAGGTACTTGAGCGAATTTCGCTTTTTGGATTGGTTTGTGTTTAACATAACGATTCGTTTTTTGATTAATGATTGATTAAAATGATTGGTGATCGAAAGGTAGTTTTGATGAGTCACTACCCGTAGTAAGGCTTTTTGATAATTGGTTTTATTAGCACACTTTTTAATGGCTTTCTGATCGGCAATGTATTCTAAATTTTGTATGATTGCCTTTTTATACAGCCACATGAACGGGTTGAACCAGAATAGTACACAAAATAAATTGGCTGTCAGCACATCGGCAGAATGTTTCTCACGGCTGTGCACTTTTTCATGCAGTAAAATACTTTCGAGTTCTTCATCTGAATACAAATCAGGATTGACGGCAATATAATTAAAGAACGAAAATGGAGCTAAATTTTCTGTCAGGCTGACCAGGGAATAGGCTCCCTTTTTTAATTTTTTCTTTTGGGATAACAGCCGGACAACGGAAGCCAGGTTAACAACTACTTTTACAAACAGTACAAGACTGA
Organism: Bacteroidota bacterium; assembly: GCA_023434025.1. Taxonomy (GTDB): domain Bacteria; phylum Bacteroidota; class Bacteroidia; order Flavobacteriales; family Flavobacteriaceae; genus Flavobacterium. Next base: position 75,897 of record JAEYTL010000008.1, on the reverse strand, counting down.
TGCCTATATAAAGACACGTTAAAACAAATGTCCAGTCTATTGTTTCGGCTTGCTGTAGCACTACAGGCACAACAGTATCATGTTCTACAGGATACTGAAGTTGTGGCCGCGGATCAACATAGATAACTTTGGTAAAGGTGTATAACGGCAACAAGAGAGCGGTAAACAGCCCCAAAAGCAAGTACCAGCGGTTGGCATTAAAAAATGTTTCTTTACGAAGCAAGAGGTGATAGGCCAGAAAAAAGGCAGTCAGCAACCCGCTTGCTTTGACAACATACAGAAAAAAGGCTTCCATATTATTTCTTTTTTTCGATGATGTCTAAAATTTCCCGGAGTTCTTCGGCAGAAATTTTTTCTTCTTCTGCAAAAAACGAAACCATACTCTTGTACGAGTTGTTGAAATAATTTTCAATGGCATTGTTCATAAATGCTTTGCGGTACTTTTCCTTACTGATGATCGGAAAATATTGGTGTGTATTGCCATAGGCCTGGTGTGAAACATAACCTTTCTCTTCCAGGTTTCGGATAATTGTGGACAAAGTATTATAATGTGGCTGCTCTTCTTTAATTTCAGCCATTACATCTTTTACAAAAGCTTTTCCGAGCTTCCATAAGATGTGCATGATTTCTTCTTCTTTGTTGGTGAGTTTCTGCATAACTGTAAAGTTTAAAACAAACATACAACTATATTTTTAGTTTTACAACTATAAAAATAGTTATTTAACTAAAAATTAAGTTTTGAAAGAAAAGATGTGTTTCGCAAGTTGCATTTTGGGAATGTTTTCGGGTTTAATTTGTTAAATACAGATAAAGAGTGCAACTGAATATAAAAAGAGTTATATCTCCAACCTTGAACCTGAAAAAACTATTCCTCTCTTACCATTTTCATCACCCAGACTGAACAGGCTACAGCCACCATACCCAATGTACCCATCACAATCCAATTGGCCTGATAACCAAAATTATCGATAATGCTCATACCGGTTTTGGAGCTCATGATGTGAGCCAGGCTGAAGCTCATGGTATAAAAAGCCATATAACGCCCTTCCTGACCCCGTGGAGCACGGCTTAATGCGAATGAGTTGGAGAAAGGAAAAGCAAAGATCTCTCCGAAGGTGAGAAAAAGGATGTTGATGACCAGTAAGCCGGCCCAGACATTAGGCAGTAAGACATAAAAACCAAGAGCCATACTGAGAGAACCGAACAACACGATTTTTACTTTGTTTACCTGTTTGCGGTCAAAATAGTTCACAATGGGCATTTCCAGTAAAAAGACCAGAAAGCCATTGAGTGTCATAAGCAATCCGGTTTGAAGTTCTGTTAACCCATAAGCTTCCTGGTGGTAGAGCGGAAGGGTAGTAAACAACTGAAAGAAAATCATTCCGGTTATAAAAATGACAAACAGAAAAACCCAGAACGGCCGGTCTTTATAAACCGATTTGGCTGGCTGCTCGTAAAAAACATCAGGCTGCTCTTTCAGTTTTTTCTTTTCTTTCACCAAAAGCCAAAATATGGATATAGCGGTAATACAGGATAATCCGTCCACCCAGAAAAGACCGTGATAACCAATGTTCATGATAATAAGCCCTCCCAGAGCCGGACCGGCAGCAAAACCTAAATTTACAGCTAACCGCACCAGGGTGAGGGCTCGGGTACGGTTTTCCGGTTTGGCATAAGCTCCTAAAGAAACAAACATCGCAGGCCGAAACATATCGGCAATGGTCATAATACCAAACATGGCCAGGCATAAACCGTAAAAAGAAGTGATAAACTGTAGCCCAAAAAATAACAATCCGCTTACGAAAAGACTAAAGACCATTACTTTATAAAAACCAATACTGTCAGTGAGTTTTCCGCCCAAATAGGAACCCAGCATAGAACCTAAACCAAAACAAACCATGATCCAGCCCACCTCACCATAACTAAAGCCCAGATCTTCTTTAAGGTATTTAGATAAAAACGGCAATACCATCGTACCTGCACGATTGATAAATGTGATTAAAGTCAGTATCCAGATTTCCCTTCTAAAACCTCTGAACGAATTGATGTAGCGGGTAAAAGCAGATTTGAGCATGATGTAAAATTGAGCAGGACAAAGGTACAAAGTTGGATTTGTTTGAAGAGAGAAAAAAGAGAAATGTTATAGGCTGAAACAGCCGGATATATCTGTGAATAAAGAACGGAAAAGAATTGATTAAACAGAAGCAGGCAACTTTTAAACAGTGTGAAGCTTGCGATGTATCATCTGACCTTAAGAATAGTAAATTTGATCTGATATGCTTAGCTCATCCTGACATCAAACAGATAGCCCACCAAGGCAGATGTTAACATTGCAAACGTTCCCCACACACAAATTCTGATGACAGATTTATATACCACTGATCCTCCCGCTTTTGCGGCAAAAGTTCCGGAAATTGCCAAAAAGATTATTGAAAAGCTGTATTGATAAAATATCATTTGTTTGACCGGAGCCAAAAAGGCAATTATAAGCGGCAGTAAACCACCGGCTATGAACGATACGGCAGATGCCATAGCGGCCTGAAAAGGCTTTGCCAGTGTGATTTCATTTATTCCCAGTTCATCTCTTACGTGAGCTTCTAATGCATTGTGCTCCGTAAGTTGTTTGGCGACTTCTAACGATAATTCTTTTGTTAAGCCTCTTTCTTCATAGATGTTGGCTAACTCCTGTAATTCAAGCTCAGGTGTTTTTTCGAGTTCACTCTTTTCGCGAAGCAGGTCTGCGGTTTCAATATCTGATTGTGAACTGACGGAAACATATTCACCGGCAGCCATTGATAAAGCACCGGCAACTAAGCCCGCTACTGTTGCCAATATAATAGGTTCTCTGTTTATGCTTGCTGCGGCTACCCCAATGGCTAAACTTGTTGTAGAAAGAATGCCGTCGTTGGCACCCAAAACGGATGCTCTTAACCAGCCGCTTCTATTGATGTAATGTTTTTCAGCTTTCATTTTCAGGTTCAGTTTAACCGGAGGCTTTTGCATTCAATCCGTCCCGGCTGGTTTATGTAAAAAGAGATGTTTTATTCAAAAGTAAGGATTAAAAAATTGTGATACAGTTTTTTATATAAAAAATCACAGAATAATCTTGGCAAAATCATCTATTGAAATCTGCCTGATGAGTGACGGTATAATTTTAAGAGGGAATAAATATCAAACACTACCTGAGATGTTTTCAATTTACTACTTTTGTGAAAACACAACCATGAAAAAAATACTCTTACTTTTCCTGTTCTCACAAGCCGTATTTTCTCAACAAAAATTTGAACAGGATTCCGTCATTCAGTTTCAAAAAAACATGAACGAACATTACGCTGATTCAACTAAAAGTCCGCTTAAGAAAAAAGACCTGGCGGTTTTTAAGGCGTTAGAATTTTTTCCGGTAAGTTAGAAATATTTTGTACAGGCTACCTTTAAACGAACCAAAAAGGAGAAACCGTTTGAAATGAAAACCACCACATCCCGAAAGCCGTTATACGTAAAATACGGTGAATTACATTTTGAAATTGAGGGTATTCCGTGCAGGTTAAGCGTCTATCAGAATGTGGAATTTTCAAAAAAACCGGACTACAAAAACAGTTTGTTTCTGCCTTTTACGGATTATACTTCCGGTGTGGAAAGCTACGGGGGCGGTCGTTACATAGATATTCAGATTCAAGAAGGGGCAAGTTGGCGTATCGATTTCAACCAGGCCTATAACCCGTATTGTGCCTACAACGAAAAATATTCCTGTCCTATCGTTCCCGAAGAAAATGATTTGAAGGTGGAAATAAAAGCAGGCGTAAAGTCGTTTAAGAAGTAAATTTAGCCACTAATGACAAAACAGTTGAGCGTTGTATGTATTTTATTAATCGGATTCAATTTATCAGGTTGTGGCGTGTCATTTTCTAAGCGACATTTTAAGGATGATTTGATAAAGCTGAATTCCAAAAATTATGAGCGTCTGAATGGTACCTATTCCGGTAATCCTAAGGCAGATTACAATCCGAAAACAAAATATTTTTTAACAGATTCTGTTTTAAAAAAAATAAATACCTACAATCTTTTTACCAATAAACCTCTGGTATTTTCAAAACTCGATTCATTGGAATTACGGAACAGTACTAAAAAATTTACATTAAGGTTTATTGATAATGAGCATATTGAAATTAGTTATTTAATTAACGATGTGGTTAAATCAAGTGAAATAATTAAGGGAAGAATAAAAAACAACGGCTTGTTTTATTTAGATAATAAGCATTTTAAATCTAATGGTATCCCTTATTTGTGGGGTGGAATTGATGTTAAAAAAAGGAGGATAGGTTTGTCTGAAAGCGGAAATTTGATTTTTAACGGTGCTTATTGCCGGGAAGGGGCTTTGTTACTCTTATTTGCAGCCGGAACAAGTTATAACGATGTTTATGAAATAGAAAAGATTAATTAGTTCTATACGATCAATGAAAACGGAAAAGTTATATAACCTTCATACCCATCGCTTTACCAATCAGGAACATATCCTGGAACTGGTTAATCAATACCCCTGGGAGTTTGATGAAAAAGTACCTTTTTATTCCATCGGAATTCATCCCTGGTACATCGATGAAAATCGATTGCCGACTGATTTGCAGTTGATTGACCAAAAACTAGCACTTACGGATTGCCTGGCGTTAGGCGAATGCGGACTCGATAAACGTATTGAAAGACCGTTGGAAATACAGATAAAAGTATTCAAAGATCAACTTTTATTAGCAGAAAAACATCAAAAACCCGTAGTTTTGCACTGCGTTGCGGCATTTGAGGAAATCATCCGGATCAAAAAAGAACAAAACGTCACAGTTCCAATGATTATGCACGGCTTTTCCAAAAATGAACAAACGGCAAAACAGCTTTTAGACAATGGATTTTATCTTTCTTTTGGGAAATACCTCCTTCGGAATCCGGAACTCAAAACCGTTTTTCAGTCAGTGCCCAATGACAGGTTTTTTCTGGAAACAGATACGATAGAGGAATCGCTGGAAGAAGTTTATGCCCGGGCAGCAAATTATAAAAACATAGAAGCAGAACAACTAAAGTCTGTCTTAAAAACAAATTTCGATAACGTTTTTCTGCGTAATTTGTGAAAAACAGATAACAGATAACAGACAATTTTTTTAAAATGGCTAAATGGCAGGAACGAGCAGAGCTCTTATTTAAAACAGAAGGATTAAACAATTTAAAAAACGCTAACGTACTCGTGGTAGGTTTAGGCGGTGTAGGCTCCTTTGCCGCCGAATTTCTCGCCCGTGCCGGCGTGGGAAACATGACCATTGTAGATGGTGATACCGTGGATATTACGAATATTAACCGTCAGTTACCGGCTTTACATTCTACCGTAGGAATGCCCAAAGTGCATGTGGTGGGTGATCGTTTAATGGACATCAATCCGGAATTAAACCTTATTCGGGTACAGGAATTTTTGTCTCCCGACCGGGCTTATGAATTAGTCACCGAAGACTTTGATTATGTCCTGGATTGCATTGACAGCATCACCCCTAAATTGAATTTACTGATTGCAGCCAAACGTAAAAAAGTAAAAGTAATCAGCAACATGGGAGCCGGCGGCAAGTATGAAGCCGGTAAAGTAAAAGTTCGTGACATCAGCAAAACCGAATATTGTCCGCTGGCTAAAAATATTCGCAAACGATTGAAAAAAGAAGGCATTTCTTCCGGTATCAAAGCCGTATATTCTACCGAAATGCCGGATGAATCGAGTTTGAAAATGACCGACGGAACCAACTTCAAGAAGTCGTTCTACGGAACCAACAGTTGGATGCCCTGCCTTTTTGGGCTACATGCCGCAGAAACGGTGGTGAAGTATTTGTTGAAAAGATAGGCGTGAAGACTCTAAGGTATTGAGGGACTAAGGTACTGAGGAGTTTTCGTTTCTATAAAACATAAAAATCTTAGTCTCCTTGTAGCCCTAAAAATGATACAAACTGTAATCTTCGATATGGATGGTGTAATTGTGGACACCGAGCCGGTGCATCACTTTGCCTATCAACAGCATTTTAAACAATTGAGCATTGAGGTTTCGGCAGAACTATATGCTTCATTCACCGGAAATTCGACTAAAAATATTTATGAGCGACTCAAATCGGCTTATGGTTTGAAAGAGGAGGTAATGGATTTGGTGGAGGTAAAACGCAATTTGTTTAACGAGGCATTTGACCAAAAAGAAGATTTGTTTTTGTTAGACGGGGTAGAAGTATTGATTCAGGATCTGCACCAAAACGGGATACAATTGGTTTTAGCTTCCTCTTCAGCCAATGTAACGATTCAACGTATTTTCAACCGGTTTGATCTGGATAAATATTTTACACATAAAGTTTCCGGAGAGGATTTCCCAAAATCAAAGCCACATCCGGCCATTTTTTTAAAAGCAGCCGAACTGGCACAAACGCCGGTGGAGAATTGTATCGTTATTGAAGACAGTACCAACGGAATCATGGCAGCCAAAGCTGCCGGAATTTATTGTGTGGGCTATGATAGCTTTCACTCCAAATTGCAGGATTATTCATTGGCTGATCAGGTAATCAGTCATTTTAATGAACTGAGTTTTGAGAAAATCCGGATGCTAAAATAAATTACCGGGTTTCCCGGTCGGGTAGCGTATGTTTTTCAATGATGCGTAAACCATCTTTTTTAACTTCTTTTTCATTTCGAATTGACCAAAAGAAATCGCTCGAAAACCGACGGGCTTCTTCTAAGTTTACGATCGGAAACGGGTAATCTTTTCCCATTTCAAAGTTGTAGAATATTTGTTCAATCGGAGTTAATTTCCAAGGCTCATGTATAAATTCAGTAGGTATTCCGGAAAGTTCCGGTACCCATTTTCGGATAAAAATACCTTCCGGATCGTGCTCATACGAATTTTTCACCGGGTTGTAAACCCGTAGTGTATTGACGCCTGTTACGCCGGCCTGCATTTGAATCTGAGGATAATGAATGCCCGGTTCAAAATCAAGAAACTGCCTGGCCAGGTGTGGGCTGCAATTTTGCCATGGCTGAAACAGATGATGTGTGTAGAATGAAACCACCAACGCCCGCATTCTGAAATTCAGATAACCGGTGGCATGCAAGCACCGCATGCAGGCATCTACCAGCGGAACACCGGTTTTCCCTTCCGTCCATGCCCGGTGGTAGGTTGGGTTTACCGGTTGATTTAAATTTCGATACCCTTTGTTGACCGCAATGAATTCCATGTGGCATTCCATTTCAAATTTTTGAATAAAATGGGCTTGCCACCGTAATCGGGAGGTGAAATTATCAATTTGTCGCACATTTTTCTTTTGGGCTCTGAACTGCATGGCTAACTGTACTACTTGCCGAATTGAGAGATTACCCCAGGCAATGTAAGGCGAAATCCTACTGCAACTGTGTCGTCCCGATTCGGGTTTAGAAATGTGTCGGCTGTAATTGACAACCCGTTCTGCCAAAAACGATTTCAGATACCGCATACCGGTTATTGTACCGCCTTTTTGAAAAGGTGTATTTTGGGAAGTTTCGAGTGAAACGGTTTTACATCCGGCTTTTATTTTATTGAACTCTCCTTCAGGTAAAAAAGAATTTTGTTTCGGTTGAAACGGAAATTGAGGTATCTCCATGAATTCCCTCCAGTCATCTCTCCATGTTTTTCGGTTTGATAAGCCCCGTTTTACGCCGTTGGTGATGTACTCGTTCCAACGGATTTTATACTTTTTGCAAAAAGAACGGACAGCTTTATCCCGGTCAAAAGTAAGCTGTATGCCCGTTTCCTGATGCGAAAACAAAGCAGAAATAGGGTGTACTTGATTAATTTTTTCAAAGGCTTCTACCGCTTCACACTTTATAATCAATATTTCAGCCTCATACGGTTTTAATTGCTGTTGAAGTTCTTCTAACGATTGTTTGATAAAATCAAAATGACGTGTGCTGTAATGATGATCATGACGTAATGAAGGTTCAAAAAGATAAAGCATCAAGACAGGCCCATCTGAAGATAAAGCCTGAAAAAGAGCTTCATTGTCGTGTAATCGTAAATCTCTTTTGAACCAAACGATATTCATTGTTGTTTGAAAAATGGCGTTTTTTAAATTAAATCATTAAGAAATTGAACAATATAAAGTTTTATATAGTTAAACCCTTAGTACATTATTAGTTAGCCACAGATGCACAGATTTTCTATCTTTTTATCTAGAAAATTATATTTAACAGATTTAATCGAATGCTTTGCATTCGATATCCGTGTAATTTGTACTTAATTTTTTAAATTATTTTTGATTTAGTGTCGTGAATATGTGGCTAAAAAATAATTAATTGTAAGGCAATGCATTAAGTTTTTAATGATAATGCACTACGGGTATAGTTAAATACTTTGATGATTTTATCCAACCGCTTCCTTGTACACTTTAAGGCATCGCTCCCGGGCTTCTTTATGCTCTACAACAGGCTTTACATAAGCAGAAGTCTCCACTTCGGGGATCCACTTTTTGATGTATTTCCATTCGTTGTCAAATTTTTTAATTTGTTCGGTCGGGTTGAAAATTCTGAAATAAGGAGCGGCATCCACACCTGAACCGGCAGACCATTGCCAGTTTCCGATGTTACTTGCCTGTTCGTAATCCAGTAATTTTAAGGCAAAATACGCTTCGCCCCAACGCCAATCAATCAACAGGTGCTTGCATAAAAAACTGGCAACAATCATGCGTACCCGATTGTGCATGTGCCCGGTTTGGTTCAATTCACGCATGCCGGCATCAACGATAGGATAACCGGTTCTGCCTTCGCACCATTTTTTAAAGTCCGTTTCGCTGTTGTTCCACCGGATGGCATCGTATTTTTCTTTGAAACTTTTGTTCACCGTATGCGGGTAATGCCAGAGTATCTGCATGAAAAATTCCCGCCAGATCAACTCATTCCAAAAAGTTTCATTTTCAGATGCAATGGCTTTGGCTATCATTTTCCGGACGGAAACTGCTCCGAACCGCAAATATATTCCCAGCATAGAAGTGCCGGAAACTGCCGGAAAATTGCGGGTAGCTTCGTAATTGTTAATTAAAGTATCCGAAATATTATAGGGCTTTACTTTAACGGTTGAGGTTTTAAAACCGATAGCTGCCAAACTCAGAAAAGGATAGGTGTGCTGGGCAATGTTAGCCAGCTTTTTTTCTGATTCATACTGTATCAACGGTATGGTTTTGAATTTTTCCTTCCATTTCCTGGCATAGGGTGTATAGACCACATAGGGTGAGCCGTCGTCTTTTACGACTTCACTTTTTTCAAAAATAACCTGGTCTTTACTGGTTTTGAAAATGATGTTATTTTCTTTGAAAAGCTGATAGATTTCTTTGTCCCGCTTGCGGGCATACGGTTCATAATCGTGATTAGTGTAAACCGCTGTAATCTTATTTTCGGTAATCAGCTGCTGAAAAATTTCGATGGGTTTTCCATGAAAAACAGCCAGTGATTTACCTGATTCATTCAACTGTTGCTGAATGTTGGTCAACTGTTCATGGATAAAAGTAACCCGTGCGTCATCTTTAGGCAATTGCGAAAGTATAAAATCATCAAAAATAAAAACAGGAAGTACTTTTTCATTACTGTTTAAAGCATGAAACAGGCCGATGTTGTCCTCTGTGCGTAAATCTCTTCGGAACCAGAATATAGTCATGGGAATTATCTAAAAATATAAAAAATCAAAAAACGGGTTGAAATACCTTCAACAAATTTAAACAACGTTAAACTAAATAAGCAAACTCGACATTCCACCATCCACGTGAAAAACCTGCCCGGTAATCCAGCTGCTTTTGCTGCTCAATAGAAATTCAGCCATTTGAGCTAAGTCTTCCGGCTGACCAACCCGTTTGAGCGGATGACGTTCGGCCGATTTTTCCCGTTTTATGTCATTGTTTAAAAACTTATCAGCCAAGGGCGTATCGGTCAAGGACGGGGCAATCACATTCACACGAATTTTAGGAGCAAACTCAGCGGCAAGGGCTTTGGCAAATCCTTCAATGGCTCCTTTAGAGGCGGCTACACTGGTGTGAAACGGCATCCCCATAGTGGCCGCTACACTGCTGAACAGTACAATTGCGGCTTGTTCAGAGGCAGTTAATTGCGGTAAAACCGTTTGAATTACTTTTACCATATTGATGAAATTGACTTGTAAATCATGTTCAAATGTTTCCGGCTTGATGCCTTTGAACGGACGTAAATTAATGCTTCCGGGACAAAAAACCAAACCGTCAATTATTTCCGGAAGCAACGAAACGTTTAAGGAATCAGCTGAAGCATCAAATGTGATGTGATTGATTCTTAAGGCCGAAATTTGTTCATTGGTTCGGGAGGCAATGTACAGGTTATGGTCGAATTGCATGGATTTGGCTATAGCGTAGCCAATTCCGTATGAGCCTCCTATTAACAATATGTTTTTCATTGTTTTAGCCTTTATATTCTCCAAAAAGTTCAATTAATTTTTGCTGACGATAATCAAATATCTCTTTCAATTTTGGTTTTACCAAGATAGGATGAACCAATTGACCAATTACGCCCAAGGGTAGTTTATAATCAACTATATCTTCCATTTCTACACCGCCCGGAATTACTTTTAAAAAATGTTTGTGATGCCACAATGCATAAGGACCAAACCGTTGTTCGTCCACAAAATATTCTTTGTCCTGCACATGTGTAATCTCGGTCACCCATTTGGTTGGAATGCCTAAAACCGGCGTTACAACATATTGAATGATCTGTCCGGGAAACATTGGCTTTTCTGCTCCGCTCAAAATAGTAAAACCCATATAATCCGGTGTTATAGTCTTTAAGTTTTTAGGACTGGATAGAAATTCCCATGCTTTTTCCAAAGAAACAGGAAGATTTTGTTTTGTGTGTAGCGTATATATCTTCATTTTTTTCAGTAAAGGTATAATATTGTTTAATATTTTTCAAAAAAAGTTAAACAAAATATTTTTCATTTATATTTTTTTTAACAGTTAGTACGAACGGTTAGCTGTAAATTTGGAAAAACAAACTAAACTTATTTAATTATGAAAAAAGTAGTACTAACAGCAGTATTTTTTGTTGCTTCAATTGTTGCTTCAGCACAGGTTAAGACACCGGCTGCCAGTCCGAGAGCAAATTTTGAGCAAACAGTAGGATTAACAGATGTAGAAATCGATTATAGCCGCCCGAGTGCAAAAGGAAGAACTATTTTTGGTGATTTAGTTCCTTTTGGTAAGATGTGGCGTACCGGTGCCAATCAAAATTCAATGATTACATTCAGTGATGATGTAACGGTTGACGGAAAAACATTGAAAAAGGGGAAATATGCCCTTTTTGTTACACCAAAGGCAGACAACTGGGAGGTTATTTTTTATACTGATACTGAAAATTGGGGAACACCGGAAAAATTTGAAGAATCAAAAGTAGCCGCCCGTGTGAATGTGAAACCGGAATCATTAAACCGTCATGTAGAAACATTCACCATTTCTTTAAACAATGTAGATAATGATTTTGCTCATTTGGAATTTGCCTGGGAAAAAACGGTAGCGGCGGTAAAATTTGAAGTTCCAACTAAAAAGACGGCCATGGCAAATATTGAAAAAGTATTGGCCGGACCGTCGGCGGGAGATTATTTTGCTTCAGCCCAATATTTTTTCCAGTCTAACGGCGACATCAAAAAAGCATTGGAGTATGTAAACAAAGCTACAGAGATGACGGCAGCGAAAGGAACACCTTTTTGGTATAACCGTTTAAAATCACAAATTCAGGCAAAAGCCGGTGATAAAAAAGGTGCTGTTGAAACAGCAAAACTATCATTGGAAGCTGCTGAAAAAGCCGGTAATGCGGATTATGTTAAAATGAATAAAGAGAGTATTGCGGAGTGGAGTAAAAAGTAATCCGCTTATTTTTAGATATTGAAGAATCCTATCATTTTTTGATGATAGGATTTTTTGTTTTCTAAAATGCAGTCCGTACAGCCAGGATAAAATTCCTGCCGGGTGCTGTAATTCCGGAAGAATACGGACGATAACGTTGATCGGTTATGTTCTCAATACCACCTGAAAATGACCAGGCTTCATTGAGTTTATACACGGTTTTAAGGTTCAGGGTGTACCAGCTCGGTACATACGGATTTCCATTTGCATCGGCAGCATACAGATAATCTTTTTCAACTTCAGAAGGTGCTAAATTTTCCGCTTTAATTTTTGAATTATAAACCAAAAATAAGTCCGTTGTCCATTTGCTGGTTCTCAAACACAAACGGGTATCGCCAAAAAACGGAGCAGCATGACGCAGGGGAGCGGTGTCGCCATTGTCTAATTCTTCTTCACCTTTGGTCCAGTTGGCATTGGTTTTCCAATGCAGGTAGGGCAAAAGTTCAATAGTTAATCCTGCCTGAATTCCATAAACATTAGCCTTTGCGGCATTCTGAATGGCTTGAATGTTACTGATTTCTCCCTGGAATTCAATGGTGCTCTCTCCGTTTAACGTGAAACTTCTTCGCACCAGAGCATCGATTACATGCGTATAAAACCCGGTTACATCAACCGAAATCGATTTGCCTATTTTTTGTTGAACTCCTATTTCGGCATTATAGGCATATTCATATTCTAAATTAGGATTGGGAACTACTAAATTTCCGGGAGTGCTTTCATAAATCTTACCCACATCATCAATGTTGGGGGAACGAAAAGCAGTTCCGGCATTAAAAAACAATGCCGTATTTTTAGCGGCCAGATACGTAAAGCCTATACTTCCGGTCAGGGCACTGGTATTGATTTTAGTTTCGTCAAACGGATAATTTACAAATGTTTGATCAAATGCAGCTTCCAGCCCGATTTGATTAAAACGAATCCCGGACTGAAAGGTAAATTTATCTGATAATTTATTTTCATACTGTAAATAAGCAGCCAGTGACTGCCATTTTGAACCGTCCGGATAGCGGGAAGGAGAATTTACCTGTTCCTGTGTTTCGATGTTTCTTTGAAAACCGACAGAATTTACATGGTTCAGAATATACTCCAAACCATAGGAAATCCTGTTTTTAAGCCCCCATCTTTTAATAAAGTCAACATTAACAGAATAAGCATCAACATTTTCCACATTGCTGGTGCGGGTTGGTCCGTTGAAGTTACGGGTATGACGGCTTTCTTCAAATTGCTGGAATCCGGCATTAAACTGTGCCCTGTCAAACCATTTATTACCATTGGTATAATTGATTTTCAGATGATGCATGGTCCATTCCTGCGGTCCGTAATACCATTCTGCAAAGCGGAGGTTTCCGTTTCTTCTTCTGAGCAGCTGGTCATAACGGTTAAAATCGGATGTGGCAGAATAGTGGAAAGCATAGGTGAAGTTCCAAAATGCGTTGGGTTTATACGCTACTTTTTGTATAAAATTAAGTTGGTTATAACCGGATGCAACCTGCATTTCGCGGTTGTTATTGATAACGGTCTGATCAACACCGTCTGTAGTCTGAACATAATCCGGTCGCGTATAAGCTTCGGGACCGTGATTTCCCATCCGTAAATCTTCAAAATCACTGAACGAAGCTGAAGTAACAAAAGCCCATTTTCTGGAAGAAACATTCAGATCAAAATGCAATGTTTTTTCGTTGTTGGCAGAAGACCAGCGGCTCAGGACATTGCCAAAATAATATTGACTTTTATCGGTTGTAAATTCAGGTTCAAGGGTATAAAAATTCATCACTCCGCCAATGGCATCACTGCCGTAAATCACGGTTCCGGGACCGAGAATAACTTCTGTATTCTGAATAGAATTGGCATCAATTGAAATGACATTCTGTACATTTCCGCTTCTGAAAATGGCGTTATTCATCCGGATTCCGTCCACATTAATTAAAACCCTGTTGGTGGCAAAACCTCTGATCATGGGACTTCCTCCTCCTAACTGACTTTTCTGCATAAATACTTTTCCGGTATTGGTCAACAAATCGGCAGTAGTTTGCGGATTGGCCAAAATGATGTCTTTGGGTTTAAAGGTAATAATGGAATTAGGTACGCTTTTCTTGGTTTCCTGCCATTTTGAAGCAGATAAAACCACTTCATTGAGCGAGGTGTTTTCCGGTGTCAGAAACACGATAAACCCGAGTTGTTCTATCTGATTGTAGCTCATGGTCAGGGTTTCATAACCTAACATGCGGATATAGATTTTTCTGGCATCCTTAAAACCAGTAAGGTCTGCTACTCCGGTTTGATTGGTAATTGCTGAAATTTTGGGTTGATTGGCATTAAACGTAACTGCTTCAAGATTTTCACCCGAGATGAAATCCTTTACAGTGACTTCCTGAGCGTATATTCCCAATGTCCACAGCTGGATTAATATTAACCCAAGTAAATTTTTTACCATAATTGTAATGCTAATTAAGTTTTGATTTTGATAAAAATTGAATCAACGATGCCAGTCCGATGGTCAGTGCTGCCCCAATCGCATTCAGCCATAAATAACCCAGGATTTCTTTACCGGACGGGTAAATATGAATGCATTGGTAATAAATTATAAAAATAATCAGCTGACTGATTACGCCTCCGTAAAAAATCGCATTTCCTTTGATGAATTTAAGGAAGAAAGCCACCAGAAATATGCCGAGAATGGTTCCGTAAAACACCGATCCGATGATATTAACCAATTGAATAAGATTCTCTACCAAGGTTCCGAAGCAGGCAAAAAGAATGGCAATTATTCCCCAAAGAAGCGTAAATCCTTTAGAAGCCCGGACAAAATGCTGGTCAGTTTTTTCTTTTTTAAGGTTGCGTTTATAGATGTCGATTACCGTGGTGGAAGACAAAGCATTTAATTCAGAGGCTGTAGATGACATAGCGGCCGATAGGATTACAGCTAATAACAAGCCTACTAAACCGGAGGGTAAATAGTGCAGAATGAAATGAATAAAGACATAATCCTTGTCGTTCGATTCCTGGTTTAGGCTTTTGATAATCGTTTTTGCTTCCTCTTTGAGCAATTTTTCTTTTTCATATAAACCAATCATTCTCTTTCGAAGAGTCGGATTGTCAACATCAATATTCAGCTGATTGGCATAAGTGAGTGTGACAATTTTCTTTTCATCATGAATTTCTTCGAGTTTCTTTTCCAATAGCTTGTATTCTTCTGCATAAATTGATTTTTCAACCGCAAGCTGGCTGGTCGGGTTAAAATTAAGCGGTACTTTATTGAACTGAAAAAAAACAAAGACCATTACGCCGGTGAGCAGAATAAAAAACTGCATGGGCACCTTCATAAATCCGTTAAAGATAAGTCCTAACTGGCTTTCGCGTATCGATTTCCCGGAAAGATACCGCTGCACCTGTGATTGATCGGTTCCAAAGTAGGAGAGGGCTAAAAATAACCCGCCGGTAATTCCGCTCCAGAATGTATATCGACTATTGGGATTGACCGAAAAATCGAGGATGTTCATTTTATCATTCACCCCGGCAATCTGAAGTGCGTTACTGAAAGTCACTTCTTTTGGCAGGTAACTCAATATCAGATAAAATGCAATGAACATGCCCAGCATAATGATAAACATTTGCTGTTTTTGTGTTACGTTTACTGCCTTAGTTCCTCCGGAAACAGTATAAATAATTACTAAAGCACCAATAATTAGGTTTAATAAATTAAGGTTCCAACCCAAAATAGAAGACAAAATAATGGCGGGAGCATAAATGGTAATTCCGGCAGCTAATCCTCTTTGAATCAGAAATAAAACGGCGGCCAAACTTCTGGTTTTTAAGTCAAATCGTTTTTCTAAAAATTCATAAGCCGTATAAACATTCAGTTTGTGGTATATGGGGATAAAAAAGATACAGATAAAGACCATGGCCAATGGTAAACCAAAATAGAATTGCACAAACCCCATCCCGTCGTGAAAAGCCTGTCCGGGTGTAGAAAGAAAGGTAATGGCACTGGCCTGGGTTGCCATAACCGAAATGCCGATAGTCCACCATTTGGCTTCGTTGTTCCCCAGAATATAATCTTTAACATTTTGACTGCCCTTAGTTTTCCAGGCACCATAAACCACTATGAATAGCAGGGTGAAAGTGAGTATGAACCAATCGAGTGTTTGCATGGGTCAGGAAAAATATTGCATAAAAAAATAAAAGATTAAAATATAGAATGCATTGATCAGGATCATCCAGATGTAAATACTTTTAAGATTGTTTTTTTTATTTTCTGTCATCTTCTAATCTGTTTTGGTTCCGATAGAAATCATATTGGCAAACAAACGATAAGCTCCGGAAACACCTGCAGGAAGCTCTCTGAAGAAGCTTAAACCGGTGTAAATATAATATCCTTTGCCGTATGGTGCGATTAATAAACCACCATTTTTTGGTTTTTCGCCTTTGTCATTAGACGAAAGAATAGGCGTAAAGGTTGCGTCCCATTCATTCGGATAGTACAGACCCTGCTCCTGAACCCATCCTTCAAAATCGTCGGATGTAATTTTATTCGGAAAATTTAAAAGTTTATGTTTGGGAGCTAAAAAGCGAACTTCAGCTTCTTCTTCGGTTACTCTGTCCCGCGAGATTTTTAAAGTATAAGGAGCTATTTCTTTTACGGTCAGTTTTCCGGTTGTGTTATATTGCACAATCATGGTGTTTCCGTTTTTAACAAAATCAAATAGAATTTGTTGTTTAAAAGCTAATTCATCTACCGTGTTGTAAGCCCTGATTCCCATGATGACCACCTGAAAATTTTTTAGATTTTCTGCGGTAATCTCTTCCGGTTTTATAATGCTGACATCATAGCCCATCTGCGATAAATAAATCGGCACTTCATCGCCTGCCCCCATGATATAAGCAATCTTTTCATTGTTAATACGAATATCTAATTTGCTGAACTTTGCTTCAGCATTTACCAAAACCTGTTGTTGGGCAATGTGTTCGTATTGAATATTGATTTGTTCTTTTTCTGCTTTTTCTCCGTTCACCATAACATAGCTTTTGGCTATTGCTTCGCCTGAATTTTGTGGTGGAGTTACGTTAAAATAAACCGTGATTTCTCCTCCTTTCTTATGGATTTCAAAAGGAACGGATTCCGGAGAAACTTTCCAGCCTTCAGCTACAGTCAGAAAGGCATTACCGCTTACATCGTCTTTCCCGGCTTTTATCTTTACACCAACGGGTTTACTCTGATCTGAATTAAAAATTTTTACTTTATCCTGAATAGAAGTTGTGGCAACCGGCACAACATCAAAAGGTTTGTAAACTTCTCCTTTAACTTCATCGTTATATTTATAAATTACTTTCCGTTCAAACGGGATAACGATTCCGTTGATCTCTATCAGAAAAGTAACAGAAATGGTTCGGATAATATCGGGAACCCCTATGTTTTCCTGATCAGTAACGGTGTACATGCCCACAGTACCCGGTTCTTTAAGCCAGTACGGAGCGGTGTATTCCTGATTTTTACCGAGCTGCAGCTCAATGTCAAAATAATGTGGCTGATTATTGGGCAGTGGAGTAACAGCAGGTGTGGTAACAGAAGCCGGATTTGTGCTGATGCTGTTTAATACCATGTGCTGGTTGCTCCGGTTGATGGCTTCCAGCTTTACTTTTAAAAGACTTCCGGGAGTTGAACTTTGCGACTCCGCTACTGCCTCTAAGTATAATCCGGCACAGGCAGCAATGATTTTTTTCAGCTCTTCTGTTTTGATATTTTTCCAATGCTCATCTTCTGTTTTTTGAATTAAAGCATAAGCCTCCGTTAGTTGCGGAATACTGGCTGAAGGATTTTTGAAATCAAACTTTTTTTCAATTTCAGAAAGTAAGCTTCCGATGACAGCCCCACCTTTTACACGGTTCCAGGATGTATCAATTCCTTCAAAAATATTTTTATTGTCTTTGGATGCTTCGCCTTTAATCAGCTCTAAATATTCAATTTCATCTCCCCGTGAACCGGTACTTCCAAATCCTTGTGACTGATGGCGGCTTCGGCTGAGAGCCGCAATTTCCTGATTTGATTTCCCAAAGGAAGGGTAGTACACTCCCATATCAAAATTGTTCAGCTTGCTTTTGTCGGCTTTGTCAAATTTTTCTCTTCCGCCGTAGAACCACCAGGAGGTATTGAAAAATAAGCGTTTGGGCTGCCAGGTGACGGTGTGTTTTAATTGGTTGGGAAAAACGGTAGGATCGTTTACCCGGTCAAATAATTCAATGGCCAGCATGGCGGAGGAAGTGTGATGACCATGTGTGGTGCCTGGTGAGCGGTGATCAAAACGGTTGATAATCACGTCGGGTTTAAATTTTCGGATGATGTAGATCATGTCTTCCAGCACCTGGCTTTTATTCCATATTTTAAGTGTTTCATCCGGTACTTTTGAAAAACCAAAATCGTTGGCACGGGTAAAAAACTGTTCACCTCCGTCAATTTTTCTTGCTTCTAATAATTCTTGTGTACGGATTACCCCCAGTAGTTCACGCAATTCTGTTCCGATGAGGTTCTGACCGCCATCGCCGCGGGTGAGTGACAAATAACCGGTTCTGGCTTTTACATGATTGGCCATATAGGAGATTAAGCGGGTATTTTCATCATCGGGATGGGCTGCAACGTATAGAACGGAACCTAAAAAATTAAGCTTTTGAATCTGATGATAAATCTCAACCGAAGATGGTTTTTGAGGCTGTTGAGCCCACAATACGGGAGCTGAAAGTAAACTAAAAAGGAATATACAATATTTTTTTAAACCCATTGATTGCTCAGTTTTCTGTAAAAGTCAAATATAGTGAATTAAACAAGCCGATGATTTAATTAAAATTTCTTTAACAATCACATTACGCCGTAGCACATGTGCCTGTTCCGTTATTCGTATAAAACCGTTTTCGGTTTGTTGATTTCAAAATCCAGATAACCAAAATCACTGGTTTTAAAAGTGTTCGATTTGAATAAATTATCACCTTGATTAGGAAGCTGCGGATAATAAGCAAATGAAATCTGAAAAGAGTTGAACACCAAATAATCATTTGTAATAATCACACCAAAACCTATTTTAGAATAACCGGAAGTTCTACTGAAATTTTTTTCTGCATCTGCTAAAAAGGCTAAGGAGTAATTAAAAAACGGACTAAAACGGAACCCTGCCCATTGCCAGGGGGAATAACTCTGGGTTTGCAGAGAAAAAAGCATTTTTTTAGTTCCCAGGTATTTAGGATCATTAAATCCGTTGATTCCGTTGGATTCATTTATAGAAATTCTGTCGCCGGGCGAATCTAAGCGATGACTGCCTATAATTGCATCGGTTTTAAAAAACTGCCTGATTTTCCATTTTCCGATTTCTAATAAAGGCGTAAAGTAATTGATTTGAAAGGCAAAAGCACTTTGTTCATTTTTTTGCTCTTTAAAAAAACTTCCATATTCAGCGTTTGTACTGAAGTAGCCCCATTTATAATAGTTTCCAAATGTGGCTTTTGCACCAAAATAAGGCCTGTCCCGAAAATTTTTTCGCTGTAGTCCTCCGATAATTCCGTAATAATTTCCAATCGGTATATCCTCTGCAATGGCAAAGTTGAAAACATATTCATCCTGAATAAACTTCCGTGATGAAATTCCTATTCCGCTTAGCCATACCGTTTCGTTGGAATAAAAATTGATGGCATCAAATTCCGCCGGTATGTCTTCCAGGTAATTGATTTTCAGATACCGTAATGTTGTTACTAAATTGGTGCTTTTTCGGTTGCTGAACTCATCGCTTCTGATTTTAAAGGAATGTCCTGCCCACAAATCGATGGTGTTATTTTTAAAGGTCTGAAGTGAGTAATTGTCCTCAAAATTAGGTAAACTGTCTCTTCTTAACCTGTTTTCCACAAACAAACCGCCGGCCCACCGGGTTAATGGAGAGAAAAACCTGCGTTCAACAGTAACACTTTTGGCATAGTTGTTATCCAGATCAATTTGATAACTAAAATCCGTTTGAATATAGGTATTCCTGATGTTTGGAATTATATAACGGGTAGAAAAAGCTTTTCTTTTGTCGTTTAAATCCTGTTGGTACCGGTTATCCCATAAATGCCCGGAACCTAAAAAATTACGTTCAGTGAGTTCATACGTTGCTTTAGAAGGGGTCAGGTTGGCATTTGGGATTAAACTCCAGGAATCCAGCACGGTAATGGTAACATCAACACTGTCTTTGTTTGTTCCTGCCAATTCAGCACTAAAGTCTACCCTCCGTACAAACCGTTGGCTTCTCACCAAACGTTCCGATTCTTTAATGACTAAACTGCCATAAGGCTCGTTTTTTTTGAGCAGTAAAACGTTTCTGATGGCAAAATTTTTACTTTTCATATGAACCGCATTACCTGCTTTTTCAGAAAAACGCTTGGGTTTTTTTAAAGAGTCAACTTCAGAATAACCAAACGGATCAAGGGTTTTAATGTGGATGTTCCGAATAATTTTATTTTCGTAAACCGAATGTTTTTTTGCTACAGTATGTACGTTTCTGGGCTTGGCAGGTTTAACGCCGGTGGATTTGAAAACGAGTTTATGAACAAATTTGGTGAATTTATTGCGTTTGGAGTAATTCTCAATTTTTTTGTAGCCAATAGCCGTAGAATCAGTCTTGGTCTTATTATCCTGAGCATAGGAAATAAAACACAAACAAAGCAAAAGTAATGTAAATAAGTGCTTTTGAGTCATAGGATAATGATTCGAAGATAACGCAAAAAAAACAATTGTGTTATCAACGAAATGTTAATCTGTAAACTCTTGTGTTTCTGACGGGTATTTCACCACGGTAACTCCTTTTTGAAGCAATAAACTGTTGGGATAGGTAATGAGTTCACCTTCTTTGGTTTTCAGATAGGTATGAAATCCGCGAATGTCTTCAATTTCGGCTTCAATCGGAAAATCCTTATCGTGAATCCGGATGGTATCACCAATTTTAAAAGGAGCCGAAAAAAACAGGATAATTCCGGAAGAAACATTACTCAGAATAGACCATTGGGCAAACATGGCAACCCCAATTACGGCAAAAATGGAAGAGGTCACCAAGATAACATTCTGTGGTTTTACACCCCAAATGACAAATAAAACAATAACGGCCACCATGCCGATAAGAATGTTAAAATACTTGATGACCAGATTAGTACGTTGTACTAAAAAAATTTCTGATACCCTGGCAAACTGCCGGACTATTTTAGCGACTAAAAACCTCAGTAAAACAGCGATTAAAATAACGATGCCGGAGGCAATTACTTCTTTAATATACAGTTTAAAAAATTCCATGGCTAGACATTATTGTACAAAATTCATTAATTTTTGATAAACCAAGTGCATAGGCATGCCTACCACATTGGTATAGGAGCCTTCAATTTTACTTATGCCGATATAACCGATCCATTCCTGAATGGCATAACTTCCGGCTTTGTCAAACGGTTTGTAATAATCCACATAATACCGGATTGCTTCCTCAGAAAGTGCCTGAAATGTCACCTTGGTTATTTCATGAAACGTTTCGGTTTTTGTGTTTGTTTTAAAACAAACGGATGTAATTACTTCGTGGGTTGCACCTGACAAGGATTGCAACATTCTGAAAGCCTCTTCTGTATCTTTCGGCTTCCCCAAACATTGATTATGATGCCAGACAATAGTATCGCTGGTAATCAAAAGTTCACCTGGATTAATTTCATCCTCAAAAGCATTTGCTTTTAACTCGGCCAGGTAATTGGTAATTCCCTCTGCCTGAAGATGAGGCGGATAAATTTCTTCCACTTCTTTTAACCGGATTTCAAAATCAATACCCAGGTCTTTAAAAAACTGTTGTCTTCTCGGGGACCCCGAAGCCAGAATGATGGTACAATTTTTAAGTTTTTCTCTAAGCATTGGTGTTGATTTTGATGTTATACGTAATCACGGCAATCGACAGAATTCCAAAGAAGATCACCCATTTTAAAATACGGCTCAACCGGTGAAAATCTGAATTGGTTTTAGCGTTCCAGCTTTTAATCAATGCAAACAAAAGCGGGCCGGCCACTAAAAAAAGAACATATAAAGCGGCATAGTGCAGATCAAACCCCATTAAATGCTTGTTGATATACCATAGAATGACTGCAAAGGCCAACAACAACAGACCAGACATAACCTTAGTGGTTCTGTTTATACCCAATACTATCGGTAGTGTCTGCATACCCTGGTTATAATCTCCCTTTACATCTTCGGCATCCTTAGTAATTTCCCGGATTAAATTCAATACAAATGCAAAAGTTGCATAATCGACCAGGATCTTAAACAACAATCCCATTTGGTCGCGGTTGCCGTCATAAGTAGCCGGATATAAATCAAAAACACCAATGATCAGGACACTCAATCCGAGGATGAAAGCAACTAACAGGTTACCCAACAACAGCATTCTTTTTAATGTAGTGGCATAAAAGTACAGACCGGCGGCAATAAAAATGAAAAGTGTAGCAAAACTTGGTTTTTCAATTACATTGGAAAGGTAGAAACCGATGGCTACACCGATAATGTTTAAACCCACGTAGAGGTTATAAGCTTTTGCTTCAGAAACGGTTTTGCCGACAATCACTCTTTGCGGACGGTTGATGGTATCGGTTTCCTGATCAAAAATATCGTTGATCACATATCCGGCGGCGGCTAACAAAACTGTTGATAAAACGAGTAAAAAATATTGCCAGTCGGCCAAAGCTAAATAACCGTCCTGCTGCTTTAGAAAACCGTAACGGAATATTAATTGCATCAAGGCAAGCAGGAGTAAATTTTTATAACGAACGAGGTTTAAATAGGTCATTTTCTTTGATTGCGATTTTTTATTTTAAATGCAGATTTAAAAAAATTAAAAAAGGTGATGTGTAATTATCAGTTGCAAAATTAATCGAATGAAACGGAATATTTTTACTTTTCTGTTGATTAGAACTTCCATTCAACCTGAAACTTGTAACCTGAAACAAACCCAAAGACAACATCCCGACCCCGGTCTTTTTCCTTAATCATGCTTCCCGTCATAATACAAGTGCCATTTATCCTGGACTTTCATGACTTGTTCAATCACTTCCCGTACCGCACCTTTTCCACCGTTTTTGTGCGAAATGTATTTTGAAATGGCTTTGATTTCCGGACTGGAATCTTGCGGACAAGTAGGCAGTCCCACTAATTTCATCACATGATAATCGGGAATATCGTCTCCCATATACAACACGTGTTCGGGGTTAACGGAATAAATAGCACAGTACGTTCTGAACGTTTCCACTTTGTCGGGAGAACCTAAATAAATGTCGGTAATGCCCAGGTTTTTTAAACGGATCCGGACACCTTCATTGCTTCCGCCGGAAATGATGCATACCTTATAACCGCTTTCTATGGCTGCTTTCATGGCAAATCCGTCGCGGATATTCATGATGCGGAGCATTTCGCCGCTGGGGGTAATGTGAACGGAACTGTCGGTAAGCACACCATCTACATCAAAAACAAAGGTGGTAATGTGGTTCATTAATTCTTTATAGCTATTGGCCATGGTCTATAATCGATTGGGTTAAAAGTTTATATATTTCTTTCTGATTTTCATCGGTCAGAAAGTTTAAATGGGCATTAATGGTTTGTGTGTCGTTCCGTTTTGCCGGACCGGTTTGAGCGTTTACAGGCGATAGCTGAATGATTTTTTGGGCAGTTTCCGAAATTAAAGGTTGTAGGAGTTCAAACGGGAGTTGATTTTCCGCACAAACGTCGTTTCCGATTTTGTATAAATGATTGACAAAATTACAGACAAAAACCGCTGCAACATGCAATGCCCTGCGTTGCCGGGATGAAACGGATTGAACGGATTTTGAAACAGAGACTGCCAGGTTTTTTAAAAGTAAAAAATCGTCATTGTGCTCGCTTTCCAGGCAAATGGGTATTTCAGAAAAACGGATGGGTTTGTTTTTGGTAAATGTCTGTAGAGGATAAAAAACACCCCGGCGGTTTTTAGGGTCTGAGATTTCTATCGGCATACTGCCAGAAGTGTGTACAACCAAACGGTTTTTAAACGGAAGTTTAGATGTAACATCCGCAATGGCATTATCCGAAACGGCAATAATGTACACATCCGCTTCTTTTATTTCGGCAAAATCCGAAATGATTTTATCCGGAGAAATCAAATGCGAAACACTTTCTTTTTGCCTCGAAAAAACCTGAACCAACACTATAACACGGCTTTGCAGGAAAGCGGTGATCAGATGCTGGGCTACATTTCCGGAACCGATTATGACTACTTTAATCATGAGGCTAAAGTAGTAAAAAAAGAAAATAATTACTGTATTTAGTTGGTTGGAATTGCAGATAACTGGTTTTCTGCCCAGAAATTGCTGCCCAGACCGGAAAGGTTGAATGTAGTGGGAGTTGTTCCGTATTTAACCAGATTACCCCACAGATAATAGCGTTTTACGGCTGCACCGGAATTATTGATAATAGTTTGTCCGTTGGCTATACCAAACACCGTGGGGCCGATTAAAGTACCTGACACTAAAGCACCCGAAACAACATCGGGATTAGTGTTAACGGTGTCACTGGAAGAGAGTGCTGTTCTCACAAAGATACTCTGACCGGAGGTTAAGGTTGGTGTACCGGAGATTAAATAAGTGCCAAAAACAATCCATTTTCCGGGAGGTAAATCAATATAAACGTTGCAATAAACCATTGGAGTGGCAACCCCCACTGCCGTACCATTTCCGAAACTGGCTCCGCCCCCGGCAAAAACCCCCACTACAGCGGGCGTAACAGCAATATTGTTTACCCAGGTTGCTACACCGTTGGCATCAGAAGAAAGTACTTTTCCGACGCCCTGAGAACCGTCTGTAATTTTTATTTTTCCGGCAATATCCAGCTTTTGGGTTGGGTTAACCCCGATTCCTACATTACCGTTTCCTTTTATCCTTACTAATTCTGTTGATGTGGTAGTATTGACACCGGCAAAGAAAACATGATCGGCTGCCACAGCATCAGTCTGATAACGCAGTGTACCGCCGTTGATACCAAAACCATAATACTGATGATCATTGTTATTGGTGTCGTACAGAACAATTTTTCGGTTTGCAATGCCATTTGAAAACTGTAACGGAGCATTCGGATTTTGATTTGCAATGCCTACATGGCCGGTAGTGGTATTCATTACCAGCCCCCAATTGCCCCCCGTATTGCCATAAAAGCCTATGCGGTTATTTTCATCCATGCCTACAAAGCCGGTTTCTACCGTATTTGTATTATTGTTAAACCAGATACCGGCAGAATGAGTACTGTTTCTTATTCTTATTCTTCCGGCTACATCCAGCAGGTAAGAAGGGTTTGAATTGCCCAGTCCTATCCGGTCTGTGATGTTAGCAGGAAACAGCTGTCCGGTATTGTTCCGACTCCATTTCTCGTCAGCAACCGTAAATAACTTTGTCCAGACTGAACCGTTCCAGTAATAGTAACCTGTTCCGTTCCCTCCCGTAATTGCCGGGTTGGTGTTATAAACCAGTAAACTGTTGGCCGGAGCATTAACCGGGGTCGATCCGTTGGCTATGTTCACTAAACTTACTCTTGGAATTAATAAACCGCTGTCCGAAGCATTGATATCCAGACTTGATGAAGCATCCGGACTGGTGGTACCGATTCCAACCTGTGCATTGGTTTTAAAAATAGTTGCAAAAAGTAAAATAATGAGAGCTAATCGTTTCATTGTCTATAATTTTATCCAAAACTAAAGGCTTTGCAAATCCTGTACGTCATATCTTTATATGATTTTATTTCTCCTATTTTTATAGGATTTTTTATAACTTTAGAAACGTTTAATTTGAGCTATGAATGCATTGATAAGATTATTCTTTTTTCTGTTTTGCTGTTTCAGCCTCTCTGCCCAGGATTTAAAAGGATTGAGAGAACAAATGAGATCAGTAAACGATTCCGTCATGATTTTTGCTCATTACAGCTATGGGGAAGTTTTTGAATTGTCAAACCCGGACAGTGCCGCCATTTATTATGATAAAGCCCTGTTGCTTTCAAGACAGAAGAATTTTAAAAGAGGTATTGCTACCTATGCCGGGTATAAAATAGTTTTGCTCAACAACCAGGCAAAATATAAAGAAGCGTTGGACTTATGCAACGAAGCCCTGCAAATTTTTGAAGAGCTGAACAGCAAGACCGATATAGGTATCGTTAAGATTAATATCGGCAGTGAATGGGAATACCTTGGTGATTTGCATCTTGCGGCCGAGAATTATCTGCAGGCCAAAAAAATATTCGAAAGCGATCGGCATATACAAAACCTGAGAATTATTAACAACAACCTGGCTTCTGTTTATTTAAAAACAGGGAATATAAAAAAGAGTGAGGCGTTTGCCCGGGAAGGGCTCCGGTTGGCCTATGAACTGGGAAAAGATTATCCGATTGCTTCGTCTTCGCTGAATTTAGCAGAAGTTTATACCTATAAAAAACAGTTTCAACAGGCAACAGAATTGTATGAGAAAGTAAAAGCGATCGGAATCAAAAATGAAGATTATATTCTGGAAATGGATGCTTTTATCGGTATTTCGGATGTTTATGCCCAACAATTAAAATTTGACGCTGCCCTTGAAAGCATCAGCAAAGCTCTTGCAATTGCAATAGACAAATCGATTCCGGAGTATGAGTTGTATGGTTACAAAACCTTGGGCTTTATTTTTTTTAAGCAAAAGAAATACCATGCGTCGGCCGCAGCTTTTGAAAAATCATTGCAGTATGCTTTGGATACGGATAATAAAAATGAACAGTTCGATATTTTAAAAATGGCGATGGAAGTAGAGAAACTGTTGAATAATTCCGGTAAGATTGTTTATTACAATACACTTTTTCTGAAAATCACGGATGAGCTGGCTGTTGAAAAACGGGAGGCAAGCATTCAACTGGCAGAGGCTAAGTATGAATTTGAAAAGAATAACAAGTTGATTAAGGCACTCAAAGCTGAAAAAGAACTGCAGCAACTAAAAATAGAGCAGAAAAACAAGCAGAACATAGGGCTTCTGATTTTATTGTTCCTTTTGTTATTGATTGGTTACTTTTTGTACAGAACCATTAACCAGAAAAAGATAATTGCCCAGAAAACGGCAGAGGCTTTGCAACAGGAAAAGCAGGTTCAGACGGCTCAGGCTTTGATAAAAGGGGAAGAAACCGAGCGAACGAGGCTGGCAAGAGATCTGCACGACGGACTGGGCGGTATGTTGTCCGGCATAAAATATCAATTAAACAGTATGAAGGGAAATATTATTTTATCGGAAGAATATGCAGATGTGTTTGGCAAGAGCCTGTTTCAACTGGACAACGCCATCAGCGAAATGCGTCGTGTGGCCCATAACATGATGCCGGAAGCATTGCTTAAATTCGGGTTAAATGATGCTTTGGCGGATTATTGCAACGTCATTGCAGCTGCGGCTGATCTGAAAATCATTTACCAAAGCATTGGTTTACAGGAACGGCTGGAACAATCTGTAGAGATTGCCTTGTACAGAATTGTGCAGGAGTTGCTGAACAACATTGTAAAGCATGCGGAAGCTACGGAAGTGCAGGTGCAGTTAACCCAGTATGATTCTAAGATCACATTGACGGTAGAGGATAACGGTAAAGGATTTGTTTCAGAGCAAAGCACTCCTGCAAACGGAATCGGGTTATCCAGTTTGAAGAACAGGGTGGATTATTTAAACGGAAAAATGGATATCAGGTCAGATGCAAGCGGAACATCCGTGTTAATTGAATTAGAAGTATCATAAGCTGTATGAAAAAGCGAATTCTTATCGTGGATGATCATCCGCTGGTTATTGAAGGGATTAAAACATTACTGTTGCAACATAAAAGCGTAACGGTGGCCGGAAGTGCCGTAAATGCTTCTGAGGCATTAAAAATTTTAAAGGAGACAACGGTGGATATCATTTTTTTAGATGTTAATCTTCCGGACATCAATGGCATTGAATTATGCAAAATAATTAAAACGGATTATCCTGCCATCTATTGTTTGGCCCTGAGTACGTTTAATGACCGTTCGTATGTTTCCAAAATGATTCAAAACGGGGCAAGCGGATATCTTTTAAAAAATTCTACCCGAGAAGAGCTGTTTGAGGCCATCGATAAGATTGACGATGGTGGTATTTATCTTAATCTTGAGCTACAGCCCAAAACCTATTCCAGGTTTGAGGCTAAACCTATTTTGACCCGAAGGGAAAAAGAAGTGCTTTTTGAAATAGCAGAAGGGTTGACCAACCAGCAAATAGCCGAAAAATTGTGCATCAGCATCACTACGGTGAGTACACACCGGCAAAACCTGATGCTGAAACTGGAAGCAAACAATACCGCAGTCCTTATTAAAACGGCGGCCAAATACAATTTAATTTAGAAACCGGATTTTCTGTCTGTACCAATGCACTTAAAATTTATGAATTAATCAGACTTAAAAAAATCTAAAAACCGAAATCATTCCTTTTTTTATAAGTATTTTTGTGCCTTTAAAATTACCCTTCTCAAAATGGACAAAAAAATACTTTCCTTCCTTTTTTCCACCCGTCTAATGGCTTTTTTATTTATCGCATTTGCCGTTGCCATGGCAGCCGGAACCTTTATTGAAAGCTATTATAATACCGATACAGCCAGAATCTGGATTTATAATGCCTGGTGGTTTGAATTAATTATGCTCATTTTTGTCATCAATTTTTTCGGAAACATCAAACGCTACCAACTCTGGAAGAAAGAAAAATGGGCTACGTTGTTACTGCATTTGTCTTTTATTTTTATTTTGGTAGGTGCCTTTATCACCCGTTATATCAGTTATGAAGGCATGATGCCCATCAGAGAAGGTGCCGCAGAAAAACGCTTTTACTCAGACAGAACTTATCTTACCGTTTTTACAGATGGTGATTACAAAGGAGAAACCAAACGTAAAACCATCGAAAAGCCTTTGATTTTGTCGCAGGCGGCCAACAATAACTTTACCATAAATGATAAATTTGACAGCAAACCCTATGCTGTCCGTTATAAGGATTTTATCATGAACGCAACTGAAACGGTGAAGCCGGATGAACAGGGTGAAACCTATCTGAAGTTAGTAGAATCAAGTGGTGGAATCCGGCATGAACATCTCTTAAAAGAAGGAGAAGTACAAAGTTTGCACGGTATCCTGTTTGCCTATAACAAAAAAACAGACGGAGCAATCAATATCATACAAGACGGCGATTCGTTTTTTATCCAGTCAACTTTTGGTGGCGATTTTATGCGGATGGCTGATCAGTTTAAGGGATTGGTTGTAAAAGATTCGGTGCAACCGTTGATGTTCCGGTCCCTTTACAACATTGCGGGAGCACAGTTTGTTTTGCCGGAAGCTCCTGTAAAAGGAAAAAAAGAATATGTTTCCAACAACGATTGGAAAGACATGATGACCGATGATGCTTTGGTGGTGGAAGTGGAAGCAAACGGGGAGAAAAAAGAAGTAACTTTAGTAGGTGCTAAAGGAAAACAAGGTGTGCCGCAAACAGTTACGTTGGGCGATCTGGATATTACACTGATGTTTGGCAGTAAAATTTATGAACTGCCTTTTAGCATCCATCTGAATGATTTTATCGCCAAGCGTTACCCGGGAACCATCAATAGTTATTCGGCTTTTGAAAGCAAAGTGACCGTTTTGGACGGAGATAAAAAACAAGATGCCCATATTTATATGAACAATATCCTGGACTACAGAGGTTACCGGTTTTTTCAGGCTCAGTTTGACCAGGATGAAAAAGGAACGATTCTTTCGGTAAACCATGATTTCTGGGGAACCTGGATAACTTATATCGGTTATTTCCTGTTATACTTAGCCATGATGGCTATCTTGTTTGATAAGAATACCCGTTTTGCAGAATTGAAAAGCAAATTAGAGAAAGTAAAAAAGAAGAAAGCTTCTTTACTTTCAGTGATGTTATTGTTGTTTTCAGTAACCGGATTTTCACAAAACCATTCGCATCAGCGGCCTACTTTGGCTGAGGTTGAAAAGTTTATCGAAACCAATATCGCCAAGCCGGAACATGCCGCAAAATTCGGACGTTTGGTTATTCAGGATGCCGGCGGAAGAATGAAGCCGGTGAATACATTTTCATCAGAATTACTTCGCAAAGTAAGTAAAAGCGATCATTACAAAGGATATACTTCCGACCAGGTTTTTTTGTCCATGTCGCAAACACCCAATGCCTGGTTCGAGGTGCCGTTGGTCTATTTAAAACGCGGAAACGACAGTATACGGACTATTTTAGGTGTGGATAGGGAAGCCAAGTTTGCACCGTTCATCAGTTTTTTTGACGAAAAAGGGAATTACAAGCTCTCTCCGTTTTTAGATGATGCTTATAAAGCAGTTATTCCGAACCAGTTTCAGAAGGATTTTATCGAGGTAGATAAAAAGGTTGTTTTACTTAATTCGGCCTTAAGCGGCAGTATTCTCCGTATTTTTCCGGTTCCGAATGATGCCAACAATAAATGGATTTCTTATTTGGAACTGGATGAATATGAAGATACGGAATTGAAAAACCTTAAAAATATCCTTCCCGCTTATATGCAGGTTTTGGCAGAAGCCAATCAGAAACAGGATTATCAATTAGCTGATGATATCATTGAAGGGATTGAAAAATTTCAGTTGAAATACGGAAGCGAGGTCAGACCGGAGAAAAGCAGAATCGATTATGAAATTCTCTACAACCAATACGATATTTTTAAGCGATTGTTCTATTTGTATATGTTAGCGGGGGTTTTGATGCTGATTTTTACAGTGATTCAAATTTTTAAATCATCCAGGCTTTTAAATTATACGGTTAACTTTTTTCATATCCTGATCGGATTTTTCTTTGTCCTGCACACATTAGGTTTAATTGCCCGTTGGTACATTTCGGGGCATGCCCCATGGAGTGATGCTTATGAAAGTATGATTTATGTAGCCTGGGCTACAATGTTTTTCGGATTGGCTTTTGACCGGAAATCAAAACTAACCGTTGCTTCGGGAGCGTTTGTAGCTTCTATGATCCTGATGATTGCTCACTGGAACTGGATGGATCCGTCGATAGCCAACCTGCAACCGGTTTTAAACTCGTATTGGCTGATGATTCACGTGGCGGTAATCGTGGCCAGCTACGGACCTTTTACATTGGGAATGATCCTCGGAATTGTTTCGCTGTTGTTGATATTGCTGACCAATGACCGAAACAAAGAACGAATGAAACTAAACATTCAGGAGATTACGTATATCAATGAAATGGCGTTGACCATCGGCTTGGTTATGCTTACCATCGGTAACTTTTTAGGTGGTCAGTGGGCCAATGAGAGCTGGGGACGCTATTGGGGATGGGATCCTAAAGAAACCTGGGCGTTGATCAGTATTATGGTCTATGCGTTTGTTATTCATGCCCGTTTTGTACCCTCTTTACGGGGAACCTGGGTGTTTAACCTGATGAGTATTTTTGCTTTCTATTCGATTATGATGACGTATTTCGGGGTTAATTTCTACTTAACCGGATTGCATTCGTATGCCAGTGGTGATAAAGTGGTAACACCAAATTTTGTTTATATTTCAGCGGCAGTACTGATTGTTCTGGGAATTGCCTCCTATTTTCAATATAAGAAACATTATAAAAAATAGTTTGGCAACGTTTTGTGATTTGTTTAATAGATAAGTTGGTCATAAAGCTGTAAATTTGAAATAAAAACAAAATGAAATCATCTTTTTTAATTATTTTTTCGTGTTTTTTGCTGATGAGCTGTCAAAATCAGGCTCAGACCAAAAAGGAAAATAAAGTAACGCAACCGGCTATGAAACAATCGATTTACACATTCAAAGTGGAGGATTTAGAAGGCAACGAATTTGATTTTGCTACCTTGAAAGGAAAAAAAATCATGGTTGTGAATACCGCTTCCAAATGCGGATTAACGCCACAATACAAAGACCTTCAGGCACTATATGAAGCCTACAAAGACAAAGGATTCGTAATTGTTGGTTTTCCGGCCAATGACTTTATGGCTCAGGAACCGGGAACCAATGCAGAAATCGGTGCTTTTTGCCAGAAGAATTACGGGGTAACTTTCCCGATGATGAGTAAAATTTCGGTAAAAGGAAAAGAAATGCATCCGCTCTATCAATTTTTAACTCAAAAGGCCCAAAACGGTTTACAGGACAGTGAAGTTGAGTGGAACTTTCAGAAATACCTTTTAAACGAAAAAGGAGAGTTGGAAAAAGTAATCAGTCCGAGAACCAAACCGAATGACAAAGAAGTTCTGGATTGGCTGGCAGGTTAAGCAGAACCTGTTTTTTTAGAGCACAGCTTTAAAGAATCAGATTAATTTTAAAATTTTTCAGCTTATTTGAACCGGTGTTCTTTTTTATAAAATCAACTGCATAAAAACGGAATCCAGCCAACGGTTGAATTTAAAACCGGCTTCTTTGATTGTCCCCACTTTCTTGAAACCGTATTTTTCGTGAAACCTGATGCTTTCGGTATTCCCGGCATCAATCACGCCAATCATGGTGTGCAAGCCTTGCTGTTTAGCCAGCTCAATTAGCGATTGAAGCAATTTTCCGCCTACACCTTTGCCTTTAAAATCAGAAGCGACATATATGGAGTGTTCCACCGTAAACTTATAACCGTCTTTAAAACGGAATTCGCCATAGAGGCCGAAGCCGGCCAATTTACCGTTGATTTCTGCTACCATTACCGGAAAGTTTTTTGTTGTTTTTTCCCAAAGTAATTCACTCTGCCTGCTCAGGCTTCTGGGTTCGTAATCGTAAAGCGAAGTTGAATGCAGAATATTATCGTTTACAATGGCTAAAATGGCCGGTATGTCGGCTTCGGAATAAGGTCTGATCTGGATGGTCATGTTGTTGAAAAGTATGTTCAAATATAACAAAACTTTAATCGTTCTGGCAACCTTTTTTCGGGGTTAAAATTATAAATTTGTTTGTTGTTGCATTGCGTGTTTTGCCGCAATTAATTTTCATCCATACGAAATGATTTATCCCAAAATACCGCTCGCCCAAAGCATTATCGAAATTTGTCATGCCAAAGGTGTTCAGCATATTGTTATTGCACCGGGCTCGCGTAATGCTCCGTTAACCATCGGGTTTACCGCCAACCCGTATTTCACTTGTTACAGTATTGCTGATGAGCGTTGTGCCGCATTTTTTGCCATGGGAATTGCCCAGCAAATCGGTAAACCCGTAGTGGTGGTCTGCACGTCCGGTTCGGCTGTTTTAAATTTTTATCCGGCGGTTGCCGAAGCATTTTACAGCATGATTCCGCTTATTGTGATTTCGGCAGACCGGCCTAAAGATAAAATTGATATCGGTGACGGGCAAACAATCCGTCAGGAAAATGTATTGGCTAACCATACCCATTTTAATGCCAATTTGACCGAGGATGCTTCAGAAGAAAATGATTTTAAGATCAATGAAGCTTTTAATAAAGCTTTTTCAAAATCAGGGCCGACTCACATCAATGCTCCGTTTGAAGAGCCTTTGTATGAAACCATAAAAGTACCTACGGTTGATACGATGATTTCTACTTTGGGAAAAGTTTACCGCAATGTACCTTTTGAAGATATTATTGCTTCGACCAACATTTGGAATACGGCCCGAAAAAAGCTTATTTTGACGGGCACGCTGCCACCGAATGAAATAGACAGTACTATTATTCACCACCTGGCCAATGATCCATCGGTTTTG
This sequence comes from Bacteroidota bacterium, assembly GCA_023434025.1. Classification (GTDB taxonomy): domain Bacteria; phylum Bacteroidota; class Bacteroidia; order Flavobacteriales; family Flavobacteriaceae; genus Flavobacterium. The sequence goes on along the minus strand of JAEYTL010000008.1, from coordinate 42,200 downwards.
GTGATGACGGAAACGACCTCTAACCTGCATCATGAATCATTTTTAAATGCTATCGATACAATCATTACCCCATTTTCGACCGAAGATTTTGAAGATTTTCAGCCGGATATCGTACTTACTTTTGGCGGGATGATTGTGTCAAAACGGATCAAAGCATTTTTACGTAACTACCCGTCCACCCACCATTGGCATGTGGACCGGTTAAGGGCCTACAACACTTTTGGAAACCTGACCTTTCATTTTGAGGCCAATCCGAATGATTTTTTCAATCAGTTTTTGCCCTACACCAAATATATTGAAAGTAATTACCGTGATTTAGGCATGCGGATCAAAGCGTTGCGAAAACAAAAACATGCGGCTTATATGGCCAATCTTTCGTTTTGTGATTTTAAAGCTTTTGAGCAGATTGTCAGTCAGTTGCCTGAAAATATTCAGCTGCAGGTGGGCAATAGTTCTTCTATCCGCTATTTACAATTGTTTAATCTGCCCCAATCGGTTGAGGTATTTTGTAACCGGGGTACAAGCGGGATAGACGGTAGTACGTCTACCGCTATTGGTGCAGCCCTGGCTTCTGAAAAAGCTACGTTGCTGATTACCGGTGATATCAGTTTTTTTTATGACAGCAATGCGTTGTGGAATAATTATATTCCCAACAATTTCAAAATCATTGTGATTAACAATGGGGGAGGAGGCATCTTCCGCATTTTGCCCGGCCACCAGGAAAACGATACGTTTCACACTTATTTTGAAACAGCCCATTGTTTAACGGCAGAGCAACTGGCCGCCATGTATCGTTTTGGTTACCGGAAAGCCAGTGACAGCAAGACCCTGGAAAAAGAACTGACTGCTTTTTTCGGTTCGTCTGACCAACCCCAGATTTTAGAAGTTTTTACCCCGACACTGGAAAACGACAGACTGTTAAAAGATTATTTTAAAAAGCTGAGATAATCCTGAAATCTGCTGTGTAAAGCAGTTTTTTAATTTGTTTTGTTACGTTGTTTAATGATATTTCTATCCCAGGTAAGCAGCAGCACTATAAAACCGACGAGGCAAAACAAAGCCACGAGATTGGTCTGAATAATAAAGGCATGTAGGGTTGCGGCCACCAGTATGGATTTTGTCCGTAAAACGGCAAAGGTAAGCAGGAATGAAAATACGAGACAGAATATTAGAAAAATCCAGAAACCGCCGTATTGATCAAAGTTATTAAAAACCAGCAGGTGCCAGAAAGCCCAGAACAAACCTGAAATAATAGACTTAATCACCACATTTATCTTTCCCATACTGTCAATCAGATAACCTCTCCAGGCGTATTCTTCCATGATGTTGTATAGGAGGGCAAACCCGCAAAACATAAACGCCCATAGGTGTTCATTAACCTCATGGTTGTTGCGGATACCGTAGGTAACATAAGCTGTAAATAAGATCAGCGGGAATAAAAGACTTTTGATCTTACGGTTTCCCAACAAGGAGATTTCCTGTTTCTGGTTACTGAATTGATAGAAAAGCAATGCGGCCACCAACGTTACAAAACCGTGGTTATAGTTAAACGAAAAAGGAATTTCGGTAATTTGTTCCAAAAGGAGGTTCAACAGGTTAGGCAGTTTTCGGGCAAAGTAAGTGCCAAGAAGTATCATTCCGTAGAATAACAGAATAGTGAGCCAATTTACAGTTTTGAGGTATTTAGTCAGGTGCATTTTTTAGGAGTTATTTATTTTTTGTCAGGCTGAAACCATTGCATGACTTCTTCAATCATTATCTTCCATCCGTCCGCGTTAGGTTTGTCTGAAAGGTTAAACGAATGGTCTGCGTTTTCAATCAAGTTTAAGGTAATGTCTTTTCCTTTGGATAATAAGGTGGTATAGGCTATAACAGCAGATTCCGGGTGTACTGCCTTGTCTGCCGTTCCCTGTACAATTGTAATCTTTCCGTCAAATGAGGCAAGTTCTTCCATCACAGAGGTTTTGAGCATGCTTGACCATCGCAGGTAGGAGAATCCCCAGAACTTTTTATCGGTGTCATTGGGATGTTTCAAAATGTCTTTCCATTTATCTGTAAGGTAATTAAGGCGTTCTTCCGAAGAAGGCATATTGTGTTCGGGGGTATTAAAAAATGTACCGTCAGCGGCAAACTTATATAAACTGTATAGCTGCGAGGGACCTTCACCGGCTATTACGGCAACATGGGAAATTCTATTTTTCATGCGGTTGGCAGTGCCGGCTGATGCTATTCCGCCTTCCGAATGACCGGCAATCAGCACCTTATCCGGACTTACCTTTTCATGCCGGATTACATAATCAATAGCGGTTTCAAGGGTACGGCACCAGTTTTCGAGGGAGAATTTTTTGTCAAACGATTTACTTTGTCCGGTCTGTAAATACTTTACACCGGGTTTTTCAACCAACAGGATTCTGAATTTTTCCTTTCCTGCATCAAACCAGGTCATGTGTCCGTATTCGCTGCGAACTCGCCCTTTCTGATCTTTTGTAAACAAAGAGTTCATTCCGGAACCCTGCACATAGACAATTAAGGGTAAATTTTCTGAATGTGCTGTCACCGAAAGATAGAAACAAAGAGTGTCTTTTTCCGTTTTCAGTTCATATTTATCATAAGGTAAGTTGGGTAAAAATTCAATTTCTGCTTTTTGGGCATAGACAAGATGATTAAATAGCAAAAGCAATAGCGGTATTGACTTTGTTATAGAAAGTTTTTGTGTAATTTTCTGCTGGCTTTTTAGCCGGTGGACCAGAGGTATAAATTGTTCTTTCATCCGTTATTTTCCTTAATAGTTGAATAGAAAACTGCGGCACAAAAATAGAAAAATTTACAGCTAAGTAACCAAATGGTTATTTATTTTTTTTAATCCTGTTGTTTTTGCGAACTTTGCAGTACTTAAAAACAGGAACTGATGGCAAAAAAAAGTGTATCAGGCGAAATACGCAATAAGGAAAAGACAAAACAAAAACTGTTGCATGCGGTTAGAAAAATTATAACGGCAAAAGGGCATTCAAAAGTAAAGGTCAATACGGTAGCCGAGGTATCAGGAGTTAACAAGCGGCTTATTTATGATTATTTTGGCGGATTAGACGGGCTGATTGATGCCTATATCAGTCAGGTTGATTACTGGAACCGGCTGAGAAATGCTGATAGTATGATTAAGGAAGATAATGGCCAGCAATTTACAATTGATATGCTGCTGGGGTTATTTGATGCGATGCAGAAAGACAAAGAAATGCAGAAGATAATAGTATGGGAATTGTCAGAGTACCGAAGATCTTTACGAGCGGCAGCGGATAAAAGGGAGGAGGACGGAGAACTGATCTTTGGGTCTGTAATTGACCCTTACTTTGGAAATCATGCCGGACGTTTCAGGGCGATTACCGCTTTATTGATTTCAGGAGCGTATTATCTCACTATTCACACGGAAGTGAACGGCGGTACATTTTGTGGTCTGGATTTAAAGTCAGAGAACGGACGTAATGAAATCAGAGAAGCCATTCGTTTTGTTATCAAACAGGCATACGAAACAGTATAATTGAAAGCAATTGGGGTTTTATGTAAATTAAGGTTAGTTGTAATGTGATGGATAAAACCATAAAAAATCCCAAACACAACCGTTGTCCGGTTACTGTGTTTGGGATATGATTAATAAAAAATTTATTCTTTAATGATTTTGATTGTTTTTATGATTTCGTTAGAAATTACTTTTACCAGGTAAGTTCCGGAAGGTAAATTTGAAACATCAATAGCAGTTTGGTTTGCGTTGATCGATTTAGTAATTACTTCCTGCCCTACTAAATTGTAAACCGCTACAGAAGAAATTACTTCTTCAAATGAAATGTTTAGGAGGCTATTTACTGGATTCGGATAGGCTTTTACGTTACTATTTGTAGTCGTAAAATCATCAGTTCCTAAATTATTCGTTGGACAAGCAATAGGTGTTAATGAAATTCTATCAATTGTAGTGCCATCTCCTAATCGTCCTTGTCCATTTAATCCGCATACTTTTAGTGAACCATCCACATGTAATGACAAGGTATGAAATGCTCCTGCAGAAATTTGTAAGTGATTATTCGAGTTGGTTAAACTCACCCAATTTCTATTTTCTGTAGTACCATCACCTAATTGGCCGTAAACATTTTGCCCTGTGTAGAACATGTTTCCAAATGTGGTTGTTCCAACAGTATAATTCCATCCGGCATCAATACTTTGAACTTGATCGTGAACCGCAACAGGTGTAAATCGGTTGGTGTAGGTATTATCTCCGAGTTGTCCGTAAACATTGTTACCCCAAGTCATAAGAATCCCGTTTGACTTTCTACCCACAGAATGATAATATCCTGCAGCTACATTCGCCCAATCGTTTTCTGTACCTATTTGCGTTGGAACTGTCAAATTAGTAGTTGTTCCGTTTCCAAGTTGACCATATAAATTGCTGCCCCACGCCCAAAGTGTACCATTCGTTTTGATAGCTAATGAAAAACCAGATCCTGCAGCAATACTTTGCCAATTAGTAGCTGTTCCTACCTGTGTTGGCACAATTTTGTTTGTAGTTGTACCGTCACCTAACTGACCAATATTATTGTATCCCCAAGACCAAAGTGTACCATTATCTTTTATTGCCAAGGCAAATCCTTCTCCTGTTGCAACGCTATTCCAGTTGGTTGCTGTACCTATTTGCGTTGGCGTGGTTCTATTTGTTGTTGTTCCGTCGCCTAATTGACCAAAGGCATTATTTCCCCAGGCCCATAGCGTTCCATCTGCTTTTATGGCAACTGTAAAACCACCACTTGCAGCAATACTTTCCCAATTGTTTGCTGAGCCTATTTGAGTTGGCGTATTTCTACTTGTTGTTGTTCCATCACCTAATTGACCGTAACCATTGTCACCCCAAGCCCACAAAGTGCCGTCTGTTTTTATTCCTATCGAATGGGTATAACCGGCACTAACAGTTTGCCAACAAGCTGTTGCAGCAGAAGGTGTTGTAAAAGAGCCACCATAAGCCCATTCACTTTGACTCGTTACACAATTTGATGCAACCCACCAATAGTAAGTGGTATTTGGCAATAAATCGGTTAAATCTGCATTGGTAGAAAAAGTACTGCCATCCATACCGCCAATAATCGGGCTGGTATTATATACATATAAATAGCCTCCGTTTGGTGCGGATGTGGAAGGTATCCATCCAATTACAGCTGATGTTGAAGAAAGCACTTCACTACCAAATTGAGTTGGCGGATTACAGGATGTTGCATTCTCACACTTTATAGAACGAATTCTGGCCGTGTTTTGATCTCCGCAATTTGCGTTGGTATGAAAATAATATCTAATCACACCGGATGTGTTGTTAGAATTCCAAACTAAAGGAGTTACTCCACTCGCTAAAACGGTTGTTCCTGTATTATTTGTAATGGTAATAAAGTCAGTAGCAACGGAGCTGGTAAACGTATATTGCTTATCAGATAATATATTTACATTAGTGTATTCTCCTGCCCAGGCATTCGTAACAATTTGTTCTGTATTTCCTGTACAGGCAGGCGTAAAGGTTGCATTAGGATATAATCCGAAGGTTGCACCGTTACAACTTAATGCGGCAATAGTGCTAAAACTTCCACCTGACACCCAGGCACTTCTTGTACCGTTGCAATTGGAACGCACCCAATAGTAGTGCGTTGTAGAGGCTGGCAAAATACTTATATATGCCAAAAGATTAGTGTTGCTGGTATAAGTGGCATTAGTGGTAGCAACCGGTGCTGTATTGTTGGTACTCAGGTAAATGTCATACGAACTGGCCGCCGGTGTTGGTGCATTCCATGTCAATCGACAGGAATTAGACGTAATGTTTGATACCGCTAAGTTAGTAGGCAAGCCGCAACTGGTTGAAGTTGTACATTGAATGTATCGTATTCTGTTCGTGTTTTGTGAATGACAACTGGTATTGGCATGCAAGTAATAGCGTATTGTTCCTGAAGTTGTTCCGGAAGACCAATTTAAAGGAGTTGCTCCACTGGCTAAAATAACATTTGAACTGTTGGTTATGGTAATGATATCCGTAGCAAAAGAACTTGAAAAAGTATATTGATGATTTGCACTTACCGTAACATTAGAATATTCTCCGGCCCATGCGTTAGTAACAATGGTTTCGTTTGCTCCTGAGCAAGCCGGCGTAAATGTTGCAGCCGGAAAAAGACCATGCTCAGCACTGTTACAACCTGACAAACTATTTGTAACAAAGTTTCCTACGGTTGTCCAGTTGCTTTTTACACTGCCGCAATTTGACCGGACCCAGTAGTAATAAGATGTTGCAGGTGTTAAACCATTAGGAATGTTTACACTGGTTGAATTACTTGTAAAGCTTGGTGTTGTATTTACACCAGGTGCAACATTAGTGGTTGCCAAATAAACTTCATAGCCTGAGGTAGGTGCCGGTGTCGGTGCTGTCCAGCCAATCAGACACGAATTTGACGTTAAGTTATAAACGGTCGTATTTGTGGGAGCGTTACAGGTAGGGTTTGGAGTATAAAAGAAACCGCCGTATACCCAATTGGTTTGCTGTTCGCCACAAACTGAAGCAACCCACCAATGATAATCAGTGTTTGGGGTTAAATTTTCTAACGGTAAAGAGGTAGAAACTGTAGCGTCTTGTATTCCACCAATTACATTTGTTGTATTATAACGGATCACATAACTATCAGGTGCCGGAACTCCCGGTAACCAACCTAAAGTAGCTGTTGTTGCGGTGATATTTTCAGACCAGGTTTGTGTTGGAGGACTGCATGTTGACGTACTGGGAGTCATTTTAGTTAAACCCAGTTGCAATGTTCCTGCCCAAATTGTTCCGTTAGATTGAGTTCTAACTGTACTTATATAGTTATCCGGCAAACCTGAGTTGGCAGTATAAGAAATACAGTTGGTAAAATTTTGCAAACCATCTCCTTGAAATGCAATCCAGACTTTATTGTTGCTGTCTACATCCAGAGCATTTAACTGATAACCTCCAAGGCACGAGTTACTTTGATAATAGGTACCAAGAGGAGTTCCCGAAATCGTGTAGGTAAACATGCCATCATAGCCATCAACATAAATTATATCACCACTCGTTTTTAGTAATTTTTCAGTTCCCTGGGCAATGAAATTAAAATCAGTGCCGTTGAATTTGTATAAAACACCATTGTTTGTAACCCATACACCATTGCTATTATCAATCTCAATTGAGTTTATATTGGTCAGCGAGTTATAAGTTGTCCAGGTAGTTCCGTTAAACCGGGAAAGCCCTGAGGCTGTGGCAACCCATAGATTGTTGTTGCTGTCAACATCAATACAGACGATTGCATTATTCGGAAGCCCTGAATTGGAGGTCGTATAATTGGTCCAGGTGTTTCCGTTCAGCAGAATAATACCATTGTTTTGAGAAGCCATCCATTTTTTTCCCAAACCATCAATTTCAATCTCAACGATGGCGTTGGAGGCAATTCCTGAATTACCGGTGTTATAATTAGTCCAGGTGGTTCCGTTAAAGGTGGTAACGCCGCTGTAGGATGATATCCACAGTGCTCCGTTAGCATCAATCTTAATATCGCCGATGTAATTACTGCCGATTCCGGAATTAGACGTATTATAAATTGTGTAGTCATAGGTTTGTCCGAATGAGATGACGGAAAACAAGACCAGAACTAATAAATAAATTTTTTTCATAAAGTTATATTTGATGGTAACTGTCACTATTGTTTAATCATTTTTTTGTTAAAAGTAAGGCCTTCCGGTGTGGTTACTTTTAAAAGATAAGTTCCTGTTGTTAAATCAGAAATATTAACCTCATTAGTAACTGAAGTGCTTATAAATCTCCCGTTTAAATCGTAAATTTCTACTTTTTCAATCTCTTTATTGAAACGTATTACGTTGCTTGCGGGATTAGGGTAAAAATAGTAATTAGCTGCTGTGGCAACAGGGTTAATACTCAAGGTCGTCTCAATGTAAATTACGTTTTTGAAGACAGGTCCCCAAACTCCCTGGTTATCTTTAACACGAACATTAAAAACGTGAAGACCAACGGGGTTTACAATAGGAATACCACTCTGAAGGAATTTTTCAAAAGCACTGTCAAAGTTTTGGTCTGCCGCCAGCATTGGTGTTCCGTTACCTTCTCCCGGATCGGTATCCCAAAAATACTCGGCTTGAACAAGGCTTACCGGTGTTGGTGTTGTGGTAGATTCCACATTAACAATATTGGTAACTACCGGAGACCAAACACCCTGATTGTCTTTGACACGGATAGAGAATTTGTGCATCCCTGTGCTTGGTGCGTTGAGTCCGTGTACAGCCACCTTTTCAAAAGCACTGTCAAAGTTTTGGTCGGTTGTCAAAAGCGGCGTAGCATTTCCTTCTCCCGGATCGTTGTCCCAAAAATATTCGGCCTGGGTAAGATTCAGTGGCAATGGTGTATTGCTTGGTTCAACGCTTACAACATTCGTAAAAACAGGACTCCATATCCCTTGGTTATCTTTGATACGAACACAAAATTTATGTAAACCTGTACTTGGAGCATCCAAACCGTAAATTGCAATTTTTTCAAACGCACTGTTGAAATTGCCATCCGCTGCGATGATTGTGGTGGCGTTGCCTTCTCCCGGATCGTTGTCCCAGAAGTATTCGGCCTGGCTTAGCGAAAGCTGTGCACTGCACAAACCCGTCGCAAAAAGAGCCATCAGGCTGTAGATATTTTTTTTCATTTTTATCGTTTGATTATTTGGAATGACCTGCTCCTGTTGCGTTCATTTCTGTAGTCCCGGTGTAGATTCTTCTTGGGGTTTTTAAGTAATTTACCTGAGGCTTGTTGTCTGCATTTGTTGGCCAGTAGTTACTCCATGCGTTAGAACCTCCTCCGTTACCACGGTCGTTACGGCTTAAATCAATATCAGCATAATCGTCTTCAGGGCTTCCACTATCAGTAATACCTGTACCGGTTACAGTATAGGTTGTGGTATTCAAACTAAATACTGCGGCGTTGTTGTTTCCGGAATTCGTGACGCTTGGCATGATAAATGAACCGTTGTATTGATTGGAATTCGTAACGTTATAGTACACATAAGTACTTGCGTAGGTCGATGCGATCACCGGATAATAGGTTGCATAAGAATTACTTTGTTTAAGGATTACATTGTTCATGATCGAGTAAAGTGATTGGCTTTCGCTGTCCAGGTTCAGCCAGATGCTGTATAACGTAGTATTGGTATTGGTAGTAGAACCGATCACATTGTTGGTAATTTCGTTGAAACTGTCGCTTTTTGCCCCACCAATATAGATAGTGCCGTTAGTCAGGTAATTGTTGAATATCTTCACGGCATAATTTTTCTGATTACCGCCGAGACCACCCGTTGTGATGATTGCATTGGCAATGATTTCGATGTCATCGTCAGAAAGGTGTGTTTCACCTGCCTGTAAGCTGAAAAGAATTGAGTTTACCTTGTTACCGGTACATCTGCCGTGTGTCATAGTGACTGCAGCACCGGTACAGCCGGATAGGTTCAGGGTGGTGTTAGACTGGGCAGCATTGACCGCAGCAACAAAAGAGTTCATGATATTGAGTGTTGTTCTTCCGCCTACGGTGGCTGCATCAACGGTTATTGCACCCGTTCCGGAAATTTGCAGGTTGTGGATGGAAATCGTTCTGCCGGCTTCCGGTGTTACCGAAATGCTGCCTTGCAGGATGTATTTCGAGAAGTTGGTTTCGCTCACAAACGTCAACGATTTGTTGATGATCAGGTTTTCAACATAAGGTAGGTTGCCCGCTTTCGGACGGATGATGATACGGTCACCATCAGATGCCTGAGCAATTGCTGCACTTATAGTGGAAAATGATCCGCCTGCACCGGCATCACGCACATATAAATCGGCTGCAGAAACCATTGAAGTGAATAAACCTGCAATGGCAATAAAAAATAATTTTGTTTTCATTTTTGCTTAGTTTTCCCTGCTATTGCAGGCGTTAATAGTTAAATAATTTGTGTTTTTAATTAAAATGTATTTGTTTTTATTTTACCTTTTCGATTTTGGTAACATTGATCTCACACCAGGCCTTACTTGCTCCTACCAATTCACCGGTAACTCTTATTTTATCGCCCAATTGAATTAGCTGTCCTTTGTCATCATAAATCTTAACATCGGCTTCAGTGTAATTATCCGGAAGCAAATCCATCATATTTTTCTTTTCGTCTTTGTTTTCGCTCCAGGTTCTGATTTTTATGGCCGGAATCCTGTATTTTCCTTCCGGAGCTTCAAAAGCCATGGTAACGCTTCCTCCGGCACTGTAAAACCGGTCTGGAAGCCTAACAATTCCTTCGCACATTACGATTTCATTTTTATATTCTTCGTTGCAAAGGTCTGAAGCCGGTAAGAGCTTTGGAGGCTCTGAAGAGCAAGCTGTTCCTAATGTCAGCGATAAAATTGAGAGGCCTGTTATAATTTTCATGTTGATTGATTTTGATTTATTTATTTTTGATTTAGTTTTTGCCACATATTCTCGTAACCCAATTCAATTTCCGGAACGATGCTCTTAACAAACTCCAAAATTTTACGTCTGTCATTTTCAGTTGCTTCAAACAGAGAAGGAAAAGCATCTATTTCTTCTTTGAATAAACTGGTCTTTGAGCCTTTTTTTTCAAAAGCAAAAGCATAATTATTCATCAGATACCGGGTTCTTTTTTTTACGATATAAAACCTGCCCATTTTACTTAAATCAATGTTCTCTGATTTGTTAAACACCTTGCCGGAATCGTTTTTGTTGTAAAACAATATTGTTTTTCCGTCATATTCTACGATTAATTTTACCTGATTACTGGTAAAAAAAATATATAATCTTGAACCAATTAAGATTTCACCGAAAACAAATAGTGATCCAATGATCATGGTCCACCATGAGAATCCATCTTTAAAAAAATTTACCGCAAAAATGATTACGCCAAATGTGCAGAATAGAGCTGCCAGAATGTATAGAATAAGCTTGTTATTTCTTTTGATTAATATGATTTCAATATTTTTCATGAGTTTTGTATTATTCTTTTTTTAATAATGTCCGGAGGCTAAATAAAACATAAGCCAGCCACTGCAGCCAATTACCAGTCTCCAGATTAGTTTTTTTAACAGGTCATTTGAGGTCGATTTTCCCTGTTCAAGGTATGTAGCTGTTTTATTATTAGCTGTTCCCGCTTTTTTTGACAATCTTGTTCCCGCCAGTGCACTTAGAGTCAGTATATAAAGTACTGCAACCCATGCCGCATTTGCAAATCCAATGATCATCAACAGCATACCCGTTATTGATAAGGCTTCCATAATGTTTTTTTATTACTTAAATAATATACTGTCTTATGTAAGGGGAATGATACGATTACTTCCGGGGGCAGTTTTTACCCAACCGCCATTTCGTGCACAAGACAATGCTCCTGAGTGGATAAGTAGAAGTACAGTAATTGTTCTTTTCATAATTTGTATTTCATGTAATTTTTAGATTTTGAAATATTACTTTTCAACAAACGTTTTAAAACCCGATTTAATCAATCGGGTTGCAAACATAAAGTTATATCTTACCTGAGTTTGTTAACATGCATAGGAGTTATTCACAAAGTTGTAAGACTTTAAAGGCTTATGAATTAAAAACATTTACAGCTAATCTCACGCTTGGTCCCGATGCCCTCGCCATAAAGATAGACTTCACTTTGGTATTGTGTCCCGTCATAATCCTGAGCAAAACTGAATTCGTCACGGCTGCATTTTCCGTTTTTATCAGTTCTGCCGATTACCGCTGTCACAGTTCTGCGTAACGGAACACCTGTATATTCGTGCTTGGAAATATACCAACGGTCAGAAATAATTCGAACTTCTTTTGGAGTGTCACCAAAATTTCTGTTTTTGTAAGCTAATATTATTTTGGCTTCCAAAGCCTTGTCCGTCATTTTAGCTTTAGGTAAACACGCATCCGGATCACTTTTGTCGATAGGCGTGTTTTTAACAATCATATCAATTTCTCCTACAGCGATTGGTTTATAATCAAAATCAGAACCGTAACCGGCAGTTTTAAATGGAACCACTTCAATTCTCAATTTGTGTGTACCCGGAGTCAGAATGTCTTGCTTGCGTTTAAGATCCATCATTAATGATTCTCCAAAATAAAGATCATCTGTACCATCATTGAATTCGGCTCTGTGTGTGGCAAGTCCGTGCATATCTGACCTTTTAAAATCAAAGGCATAACTCGTATTGGTTACTTTTTGGCCGTCAAGATAAAGTACAAACAAAATTTTACTTTGGTATTCAAATGGATTTCTGTTTTCGTTGATTTCTTTTGGCTTTTTACCGCTTTGCTCTAACTGCAGCATCATACTGTTTGCTGGTGAGTTGGCGAAGAAAGCCCTCATGGATAGTTTATCGCCAAAGGTGTACGTTTTGAGGTACTTATCTTCGGGAAGTGTACGTTCAAATTCTTCGTTAGAAAAACATACTTTTCCAATGTTATTCTGGTATTGAGGGAAATCAAGGTTTTCTTCCGGGTATAATTCAAGTTTACTTTTACTGCCGGCTTTTTCTTTTAATTTTCCCAATAATTGTGCCTGGCTGTTTACTGTAAAAGCAATACAAGCCAATAGAATAATTTTTTTCATTATATTAGATTTAAGATTTAGGTTATTGTTCTTGCGTATTTCTTTTAGCGACAAGTATTGCAAAAAGCCCGGCAATTACAACTGGAATTCCAGATAATAGTGCTAATGTTCTACTGGGTAATCCGCCATATTCGCCCCTTTTGATATCAGGCGATACAAAAAACACAATGAGGGTAAGAAAAATGGCAGACCAAAAGAATAGGTTGGAATATTTAAGATTAGTACGAAACAGCAATACTCCAAAAGTCAACGACAGTAATAACAGAATAACCAACAAAGCAGCTACAATGGTATATGTTGAGGCTGCAGGAAGTGAGTTTAACAATTCTTCCATTTCTGTAATTTGCTTGTCCATCTCTACTTCAGACTCTCCGGTCATATTTTTAACTTCTTCTTTTAATAAAGTTAGCTTTTCTTGTGTTTCGGTTAACTCTGCCTGATTTTCTGTCAAGTCATTTTTGTCGAGATTTGCTCTGTAAATAGACATAGAGCAGGTAAGCAGTGAAATCAGGATAATGATGATTCCAAAAATTCTAAGTACTGTTTTCATTTTTTTTGATTTAGTATTGGTTAAGCATAATTCCTTTTTTTGAAATTACAATGCAATAATAAATCAAAGAAAAACGACAATTTTAGTCAATGAACTAACGTAGTATTCTGGAATATTAACGTAGTAAATCGATGCAAAACCGTTTTTAGTAAAAAAAGGACATTTTATAAGTTGTCGAGCAGTACCATGAATTCTTCCTTTTTACGGACAGACAGCGGAATAGCGGTTTTGTTCTTCATGACGATGGTGTTGCCGCCTTCTGATTTAATAAAGTGATCAAAATAAGCCATGTTGATCAGGTGCGATTTGTGTGTTCTGAAGAAGTTGTGAGGAGCCAGCAAAGTCTCATACTCTTTTAAATTGGTAGAGACAATGAGCTTAGGAGCATTGATAAAATGAAAAGTAGTGTAGTTTTTATCCGACTCGCAGTTTACAATGTCCTGAATATTGATAGAGTAAATCTTATCTGCTGTTTTAAGAATGAGCTTCTGTAGGTTTTTAGGGCGTTCTAAGTTGGTGAATAAGTTGTGAAGTTTCATATCAAAAACTTCTTTGCCAAAAGCATTTTCGGCTTTTTTTACGGCTTCAATCAATTCATGTCTGTCCAGCGGTTTTAATAAATAATCGATGGCTGAAAAACGGAAAGCCCTGATGGCAAAATCTTCATAGCCGGTGATAAAGATAACTTTAAACGCGATCGGACTTAATTTTTGGAGCAAATCAAACCCGGTGCCGTCGGGCATTTCAATATCGAGAAAAACCAGATCGGGAGCTACCTGCTTGATCAATTTGATGCCGGAATCGACCGAATCGGCTTGCCCGATGATTGAAACATTGGGACAGGCGGCTTTAATGAGGGCTACATTTTCCTTTCTTATTCTTTCAATGTCATCAATGATTACAGCTCGTAACATATTCAGTTTTAGTTTTCGTAAATATAAGGAATCTCAAACACAACTTTGGCACCTTCTACAGTTCCTTCGGGCGTGATCAGATTATCGGTTTGTACTATAAAATCTTTGTTCTTGGTATAAGATACCAGGCGTTCTTTGGTGATGGTCATTGCCAGTGATTTGTGATTGCTCACTTTTGTTTCGGTGCCAAAGCCTTTACCGTTGTCGGTTACTTCAAAAAAGAGCTTTTTATCTTTCAGATAGAAGTGAACATTAATTTTCCCGTTTTCCGTAGTGTTGCTCAGGCCGTGTTTGATGGCATTTTCAATAAACGGTTGTGCCAGCATCGGCGGTAAAAAGATCGATTCTTTATCAATTTCTTCTGCCACATCGATGGTGAACGTAAATTTATTTTCATACAGCAGTTGTTGAATCGAAAGATAATTTTCAATCATTTCTATTTCTTCTTCCAGCGAAATATAATTTTCGTTGGAGTTTTCCAGGATCTGCCGGGTTAGTTTTGAAAATTTACCCAGGTAATCTACGGCTTCATCGTTTTGCTTATTGTTGATCAGGCTTCGGATGTTTTGAACGGAGTTAAATATAAAATGCGGGTTCATCTGCGTAATCAGCAGTTTTTGCTTAATCTGGTTTTTTTCCAGAACGGTGATGGCTTGTTTTTGTCTATTGTTCCGGTAATAAAAATAAGCACCAAACAATACCAGTATTAACAACGCAGAAAGGGCGATAAGCCAGTTGTTTTTTATGGCATTTTTCTTTTCGGCATCCAGTTTTAATTTTAATTCCTTTTTATCAAAATTATACCTGAGTTGTTGTTTTTCCAATTCATTTTTAGATGTCTCCACGTTCTTATAGCCAACAATTTTGTTGTGAAGCTGATACATCTCCAATGCTTTTTTATAATCGTTTCGTATTTCACTCAATTTGAACAAAAGCTCGCTTCCCACTTCTTGCAGATCAATATTTTCGGTTTTAATACTTAAATCCAAACCTTTGGTTATATAAGCATAAGCTTGTTCATAGTCCTTTTTTTCAAAATACAGTTGTGCAATTCCGGTGTAGGCATTGGCCAAACTTTTTTCGTTTAAATCGCCTTCAAGTGCTTCTTTGTAATAAGCTTCGGCTTCATCAAATTTTTGCTCTGCTAATTTTACACTGCCTAGACGACTCAAAACATAACTAACTTTAAATGAGCTGTTTGATTTTTTAGCAATAGCTAAGGCTTTATTCAAATAATCTAAAGCTTCGTCATATTTTTTTAGGTTTCTATAGGCCACTCCAATAATTGAGTACGTCACAAATTTTGTGTTTTCGTTGTTTTCTGCGTATTCATTACTTTTATTGGCATCACAACAAATAATCACTTTTTTACCATATTCTATCGCTTTTTCATGATCACCTTGTATGGAATAAAGTCCTGCAAGGTTAGAATAGACCGATCCTATTTCTACTACCGGATTTTCACCGGGATGTTTTTCAAAATAACGCAAGGCAATAAACAGGTATTCGGCACCTTTTTCAAAATGTTTAAACTTTGCATACAATCGACCTTTATCCATGATAGCATAATGCATGTCGTTATATAGTTTTTCCGATTTACAAAGAGCAATGGTTTTGTCTATTGCTGCCAAGGCTTGTATAAGATCGCCTTTGGCTTTGTGTTCTTCCATTACGCCAGTGTAATAATTGGCAAGGCATTGCACATAAACCGTGTGTACTTCCGGAGAGCTTTTTTTCTTTAAACATTCCAAAGCATAATTGCCTAGCATGCGGTTGAGAATATAATGCTTTTCATCTGTTTCGTGATACTTTTGCATTTTTGCCGTTAAGAGGGCATACAGCTTGACGGTGTCATGTAGTTTAGGGTTTCGGACAACCTCTTTTAACGAATCAATGGTGCTGTCCTGTGCCGGAGAAGCTGAAAAAACAAACAGGAAAAGAAACAGCACCGATAAGCGGGTAATGCGTAACATATAAGTGGTCGGATAAATTTGGAGCGATATTTTTGGTGTAAATATAAGGAATTTCCAATATAACGCCGATGCTTTTTGATCAGTATGGTTTTAACAATAAAAGCATTTATTGCCGGTGAGTCAGCAAGACATGAAAGCCGTAAGCGTGGAAAATAAAGTGTCCATGTCAATGTCTGGAGGGCTTAAGTTTTCCCGGAGCATTGAGCGGCAAACCGCAGAAAAAATGATAAAATAAACCCCGGTGACCTCGTTGGTTGAAGATTACTTCCGGCACATACATTCGTTGTGTTCCAACGTATACTGTATGCTTGCCTGGCAGAGCTTTTCCAGCACATCCAGGTTAAGATCCGTAAGCTTTTTAAAATAAATACAGGCTTTTCCCATTTTGAATTTTCCCAACTGGTCCAACAGTTCCTGATTGTCGTGCCCGGGTGAAGTAACATACAGTGAAAATTCTGCTTTTCGCGGAGCAAATCCGATCAGGAAGGCATCTCCTTCGTGTCCGCTCGCATACTTATAGTGATAACTGCCAAAGCCAATCATTGTTGGTCCCCACATTTTAGGTTCAAAACCCGACCATTTCTGCATCAGTTCAATGAGCTGAAAACTGTCTTGCTTCTTTTGTTCGTTATCTACAAAAGAAAGGATAAAGTCGTTGACGCTCACCGTTGTTTCGGTTGTTTTATTTTTTGTTGCCATGGGTGGTGGTTTAGTTCCGCTAAAGTAAAAAAAGTTTGCCAAAACACAAAAGCCGGCGTTTTATACCCCGGCTCTTTCTTGGTTTTAAGTTTTATCGGCATAAAGCCGGTGATAATACACATAGGAAACCCCCAGCAGGGCTAAAAACGGCAACGGAAGAAAGGATTGAAAATGCGTGCCATCCACCGCAAAATGGCTGATGCAGGCAAACAGGAAAGTAAACGTAAACCCGGCATACGCAAATTCTTTCAGGCGTTTGGGGGCTTGCGGTAAAATCAGGATCAGGGCTCCCAGTACTTTGAACACCACTAAGGCGTTTCCGAAATAAGCGGGATAACCCAAATGGCTGATGCCTTGTTTGGCCAGTTCGGTCTGCGAGGTAAAAGCAGGTATAAGCCCTTCCATCAGGAACAGGATACCGGTGGTTATCCAGTAGATTAGTTTTGATTTAGTCATTTAGCTGTTTTTTTATGGTTAACCGGTTCTGCTTTTAGTAAAAGTAAGCCACCAGTGAATACCGAACCTGTCGGTAAGACCGCCTGAAAAAGCTCCCCAGAAATTATTTTCCGGGGGATAGTTTGCCCTACCGCCTGCGGCGAGTTTTGCATAGCACTGCTTTATTTCTTCTTCACTGTTGCACTGTAGAGACAGTGAAACTGTATTGCCTTTTGTCAGTCCTTGTTCCTCTACCATATCGGTTCCCATAAGTACCAGCTTTTCCCTGGTCAGTGTAGCATGCAGGATGCTGTTTTTTATTTTTTTGGGCATTTTTGCTGCCAGTGGCGAGTCGCCAACGGTCTGAAAAGTGAGTTCACCGCCCAGGCATGCTTTATAAAAGGTCATGGCTTCCCGGCAATTACCTGAAAAAGTGAGATAGGGGTAGAGCTGCATCTGATCAGTGACTTTCGGTGTACGCTTTAAAGTTGTTCAGAATAGCCTGCCAGCCTGCTTGCTGCATCTCCACGGGGTTTTCGCTTTCCGCCTCAAAGGTAACGGTTACTTTGGTCTGCTGATCTGATTCCTGAAACGCAACGGTGGCACTTCTGCCGCCAAATACATAGGTAAATGATTGCCCTGCTCTGATGTCGGTGTACACCGCTTCAAAGTCAAACCCGAAGCTCCCGTCCCTGGCTTCCATACGGGCTTTATAAATACCGCCGGTTTTCATGTCGTTTTCGGCACTCGGGCAATGCCAGCCTGGGTCGGCAAAATTCCAGTGAATAATGTGGGTTGGGTTGGTATAATACGTCCATACTTTTTGGGCATCGGCCTTAATAAGAGCCTGCACGGTGATTTTAGGTTTAGTCATTTTGTATGTTTTTAGCTTATAGAAATAAGGTTTTCATCAAACAGTTAAGCGTCCGGAATAACCGGTTCTACTAATTTTTTCATTTTTTCCAGTGATTCCTGCCAGCCCAGGTAGCACATTTCAGCCGGAATGGCATCCGGAATACCTTCCTGGGTGATCATCAGTTCGGTCCCGCAGCTTACTTCATGAAACTGTACGGTCGTAATCATTTCACCCGGTAAATTTGGATCGTCAAACGTATCGGTATATTTTAAAAACTTATCCTTAATCACTTCCAGGTATTTACCGCCAAAGGAGTGGCTGTTGCCGGTGGTAAAATTAGTAAAGCTCATGTTGAATTGTCCGCCGGCTGTAAAATCCATTTCGTGTACTTTACAGACAAAGCCGTAAGGCGGTAACCAAGCGGCTATGGCATCGGCCGATGAAAAGGCTCTGAATACTTTTTCGGGTGTTGCGGTTAAAACCCGGTGCAGGGTTACTTTATTTTTTTCCATTTGATTTATGTTTAAGGGTTACGGATTATTGTGTGGGTAGTTTGCTCATGTCCATAAAGAAGATTTCCCATAAATGTCCGTCCGGATCTTCAAAACTGCGTTGCAGCATAAATCCGTAGTCTTTTGCTTCCAGTGTTTCGCTGCCTCCGGCCTGCAAAACGCGGTCCATCATTTCATTAACTTCTTCGGGGCTGTCTGCTGAAACGGCATTGATTACTGAAGCCGTTGTATGGGTGTCGGCAATTTCTTTCCGGATAAATTCGGTAAACTTCGGATGCGTTAAGAGCATCACATAAATTTCTTCTGAAAGTACCATACAGGCTGCCGTATGGTCTGTAAACTGGGGATTGTTGGTAAAACCAATTGCGGAATAAAAAGCCATTGCTTTTTGCAGATCGGCTACCGGGAGGTTGATGAAAATTTTCTTTGCCATGTTTGAAATGTTTTTTTAAGTGGTTGACTGATAGTACAAAGATGGGGTGATTTTTTGATATAAATCGTGTGCAAATAGGACAACATAAGGGTGATTTACGTCAAAATTAATTTACCTTTGTTTTTAGATATAAACATTCATCTGCCATGAAGCACATCAGCATATTCGTACCCGAAAATTCCGTTATGCAAGCCATAGCCGACCCGCAGTATTTGTTTTCTGCCGTCAATCAGTTCAGGGTTGTTCAGGGGCAAGAGCCTTTGTTTACGGTACAATTGGTTGGTTTAAAAAAGGAAATCAAAATCAATGATGGTTTGTTTGCGGTGTCTACAGCAAAACTGTTGAAAGAGGTAAAAAGTACAGATTTGATCATTATTCCGGCCTTGTTTGGTGACATGAAAACGGCTATTGCGGCAAACAAAAAAGCGTTACCCTGGATTACCCAACAGTATCAGAACGGTGCCGAAGTAGCTTCACTTTGTGTGGGAGCTTTTTTATTGGCTTCTACAGGCTTGCTCAACGGTAAAAAATGCTCTACGCATTGGGGCTTTCAGAACGAATTCCGCGAATTATTCCCGGACGTTGAGGTAACAGACGGCAGTATTGTTACCGAAGAGCAGGGACTTTATTCCAGCGGTGGAGCCATGTCGTACTGGAACCTGCTGTTGTATCTGGTTGAAAAATACACCGACCGCGAGACTGCGGTTCTGGCTTCCAAATATTTTGCGGTTGACATTGACCGTGACAGCCAGGCGGCTTTTGCGATGTTTCAGGGGCAAAAGAACCATACCGATCAAGCGATCAGGCGGGCACAGGAGTATATTGACAACCATCTTCAGGCAAAGATCACGATTGATGAACTGGCTGATCTGGTTGCCTTAGGCCGCCGGAGTTTTGAACGGCGTTTTAAGCAGGCCACCAATAATTCGGTGCTGGAATATATCAACCGGGTGAAAATAGAATTTGCCAAACGCAGTTTTGAGAACAGCCGTAAAAACTTCAGCGAAGTGATGTATGATGTGGGCTATACGGATACCAAAGCATTCCGCACAATTTTTAAAAAGATCACCGGGCTTACACCCATCGAATACCGCAACAAATATAATAAAATGACAATCGGGTAGGGAAGAACCGCAAACCGGGTTTAGTCTTTGGTTTATTCTCTCAGGATCTTTTCCATGGCTTTGCCTTTGGCCAGTTCGTCCACCATTTTGTCCAGGCAGCGGATTTCCCGCATCAGTTTGTCTTCTATTTCCTCCACGCGATACCCGCAGATCATGCCCGTAATTTTACGTGCATTCGGATTGATCTGCGGAGCATTGCCAAAAAAGTCCTCAAAGCTGGTTTTCTGATCCAGGTGGTGTTGCAGGGCCGGGGCATCATAGCCGGTGAGCCAGAAAATAATTGCATCCACTTCGGCTTTGGTCCGGTTTTTCTTTCCGGCTTTGGTGAGGTAATGCGGATATACGCCGGCAAAAGCCATTTTGCGTATTCTTTCGTAGTTTTTAGGATCCATAATATTATACTTCTTGGTGTGTTGTTTCGTCTTTTTGTTTTTTGGTCAGGAGCAGGGCACTCAGCAAGGCCACTACGGTTGCAACCGGTAACACTTCCATATAAGAGATGAAAACAGCAAACAGCGGATTGCCGTACATTTCTTTAAAGTGGGCCATTTCTGCTGTTTTGGCCGGCAGGTCTGCTGCTGGCGTATGCTTTAGGACATAGGCAATATACACATCTAAAAATTCCGGGACAAACAAATAGTAATGCAGCAGGCCGATGATTACATACAGGGTAGAGCCCACCAGTGCGATAAGAAATCCGGTTTTAAAAGCTTTCCGGAACGAAATAAAGCCTTTCAGGTGTTGGTTGCGGTAGCTTCTGATGCCAAAGAAGATCAGCGAGAAAATAACTACCATGGCGGCATAACCCAGGATATCGTTTCCTTTAAAGTCGGGGTTGCGGCACATCCGGTTCATCATGATCACGGTATTGGTGCCTAAAATGGCTCCGATAACCAGTCCAAAAATCAATACGGTTTTTTTCATCTTTTTTCAGTTTTAAAAATCTGCCGTAAAACTAAGACCGAACAACAAAAAACGGTTCATACTTTAGTACCAAAACACTATTCGTAACGATTTTCATCCTAAAGTAGGAGGCTTTTCAGGCGATGATTTGCAGCCGCCTGGCTTTATTGGTTGCCTGGGTTCTGTTTTTTACCTCCATTTTGTCTAAGAGGTTAGAAACATGGGTTTTTACGGTGCTGACAGAAAGGAAAAGCGTTGCGGCAATCTCGGCATTGCTGTGTCCTTTAGCCAGAAGTAGCAGCACTTCATATTCACGGTTGCTTAAACGCAGTTTGTTCAGTTCGTTCCGGTTCACAGTAAACGTTTCAGGCCGGGTTGCCCTGCTTTCTTTTTCCACCGGGGCGGTCTGTACCCTTGGGCGGGTCAGCCGGCTTGCTATCCAGATGCCTAGTACGGTGAAAAAGACCGCAATGAATCCGACATAGATTTCAATGGCATTGTCAACAATCAAAAACGTCCATTGCAGCCACTTCAGCACAAAGATCAAAAGAGCTAAGGCCAGTCCGTATAAAATGATATGTCTCAGCTCTTTTAAACGTGTCATGGTTGGGTTTTGTGAATGGTTTTTTATGCTGTATTCGCTTTTCAAATTCTATCTTGATTTCCAAATCAAGTTGTCTCTAACGTTAAATTTATTAAAATTAATGCTTTACGATTTTTTGCGTATAAATGGAATCCGTTGTTATGATCTTTACAAGATAAACCCCGTTGGCTGTATTTACCGGATACGAATTAGTCGGATTGGCCCCATAAGAGGCAATAACTCTTCCGTTTAAATCATGTACAGAAACATTTAAAATCACGTCTGTTGTTTGTATCGAAAAGGCATGCTGAACCGGATTGGGCGAAATGATAAGACGATCGCTCAACGTAAAACGGTCTGTGTTTAAGGTGCAATTGGCATCAACGGTACAGTTGGGTATATTCCAGTCAACCAGTAAAAATTCGATAGCTTCAATTTGTTCTTCATCGCAACAGATGTAGCTTAAATCGGGATTTCCATTAAAAGAGGCCGATTCATTCGCCCCGTTTTTCAGATTCAATTCTACCAGATTATTGTTTTCAACAAAAACATATTCCAATATAGGGGAGTCGCTTACATCCATTTGAACCAGCTGATTGTCCTGACATTCCAGTCCCATCAGATTACTTAAGCCGTTTAGTTCTATGTTTGTAAGCTGGTTGTTTTGACAAAAAGCAATTGCCAATCCCGATAATCCGGACAAGTCTAATGCGGTTAAATGGTTGTCCCGGCAATTCAGACTGTTCAGATTAACCAACCCCATTACATTCAATAACTCTAAAGAATTATGATTGATCAGCAAATCAGAAAGCTGAGATAAACCACTCACATCTAATGCCACAAGGTTATTATAGCCAAGGTTAATATAGTTAAGCTGTGCATTTGGATGAAAAACGATAGTGTGCAAATTGTTTAGATCAGCTGTTAGTGTCATCAGGTTTTCAGTAAGCGAAAGATCCAATACTTCCAACTGGTTTAATCGGCACTCTAAAAAAGTAAGGTTAGGCAGTTCAGGCAGTATTAAGGTGGTTAAATGATTCATCGTACAATTTAACTCGGTCAGGTTTTGAAAGAATTCAATACCGTTTAAGGATGTAATTGCACTATCAGATACATTTAATTTGATAACCGGCAATGCTTCACTTTCTTGAATTATACCGTCGTTGTTCATGTCAATGATGATTGAATTGTTGTTTTCGTCCAACGCAATGTTATTAGTTGATGAAGCCTCCAAAAGCTTCGCTTCAAATTGAGCATCGGTAAACACAATATTTTGTGCGGTTGCCATTAGACTGAAGAATAATAAGAACAAGACAGCAGAAAACGGTTGACTCATGACTATACCTTTTGATACAAAGATAAAATTTTTGATCATAGTACATTCGGGGTCTCAGAAGGATGTAGAAAAAATAGTTGATTTTTATGGAAAAACACTATTTTTGAAAAATCATCAGGCAAACAAACTTACATGATCTTACTCTTAGGTGTTGGTAAATCGGTTTTAAAGCAGTTTTATCTCGATAACTGTAATTGCCCGAACTGCAAGCAAACGCTTCAGCACCGGTTTACGGTTTACGGGCATTATTTTTCTTTCTTTTTTGTTCCGGTCATTCCGCTTTTTAAAACAACTACTTCCGAGTGTGTTCATTGCAGAAAAGAGCTTTCTAAGGAGAGCTGGAATACCAATCTGACAGAAAAATTCAATAAGGTTACCGCTTTGCAACCGCCCAAACGACCCTGGTGGCATTTGATCGGTTGCCTTGGGTTTCTGCTGGTTGTTTTGTTTTTTTCGGTGTTGGTGGGCTATGCCTATTATACAGTGAAGGATGACCCTGAAATACAGCAATTAACCAATGACTTTGAGCAGATGAAGCTCGAAGAAGAATACGATTATGAGGTTACTGGTAGTAGCTCTGCATCAGGAATAGAATCGCCTGAAGCAGACGAACCGGTTGACTCCATCACCTCCTTTTTTAAAAAATAAATACAGGAAACCATGCTGTTAGGTGAGTTTAAAAGAGCGTTAAATACACAGAAATTATCTAATGTGCCCTGCGAAAGCTGTGGAGCCGATCAATTGTATGTGAAAGTGTTTTCAAGGTTTTTTGTATTCGGATTGCCCGCTTTTCCAACCGGAAAAAGCATTGAAATTCAATGCCGCCAGTGCAAAAAAATGAATACGATTAACGTTAAAACACAAAAAAGTGCTGCCGACCGGGTGCAACGTATTGCAGATGAATCCAAGCACAAATGGTACAGTTATTTACTGCTCATCATTTTCGGGGTAGGCTCTGTGTTTGTGTTATTTACCAAAACGGATGAGTTTAAGCAGGAAATGGGGCTTGAACCTAAAGCCGAAACACCTGTTTACAAGGTGGTGAACACAACAGAACCAGAATCATCCGATGCGGTTGGTATTGAAGCCGCTGAAACGATACCGGTTGAAGAATCAGATGAAAAACGGTATTCAGAACTTACGTATGCAACGTCTGATAAGCCGGAACACGAAGCTGCTCAGTATCTGTTGACGTTTTTAAATACAGACATTACAGCAAATAACAACAAAGGTTTTGAATTAGAAGCAGCATCAAACGGAAAACGTTTGTTGTTGGTGTGCTATGTTCCCAACATCAGCAAAAGCACAAAAAAGGCCAAAGAAGAATTGCTGGCTTTTACGGAATCATCTCTGAAAAAGAAATTCGGCTACACACAATTTTACCTGGCCTTTTACGGTTACGACATGACTTTATATGCTGTTAAAGCAGGAGATTACACCGCGGTTGCCCAGCAAGGACTCGACGGAGGGGAAGAAGAACGTTTGTATGGTTTTTATCAGGAATAATGTGGTATGCCCGGTTTTAATGTGTTTTTTAATAATGAGCATTTTTTAAAACAAATTGATGGATTAGGGGGCATGTCAAAATAAATACCACAAAAAGTACATACGGATAACAATGTAAGTCCATAGACAACTAAACAGTGTGCCCACCAAAAATAAAGTCAATCGAAATTTGATGATGCCAATCCTGTTTTTAAAATAATACCAATCAAAGAGTTCTGCCAAAATCCCTAAGGAATAAAAGAGGTTTACCCCCAGCAACCATTTAATTATGCCTATGGTTTCATATGAAGACCAACAAAAATCAACTTCAGAATATCCGAAGTAAAAAGCGATAACCAACGAAAGAATGATAAGTATATTGAAAATCCAGCGTTTCGATTCCCACCATTTTATGTTTAATCTGTATTCTTCGATTGTCATTTTTTATATCCTTGTTTATTAAAGTACTATTTAGAACAGAAAGTAATTTGGTTGTTTTATCAAAAATAAAAAAATATGAAAGTTGGGTTGCAGTAGGGATTGATTATTGCTGCGAGGTCGGGAGACACTCGCAGAACTTAGTACTATCAAATAAGAAGGAGTTGGGTTATATGTTTAAAATTATAAATTACTTTCAATATCAATTATTCTTTCCGGCATTTCATCATAAGTTCTACCATTCAAGAGTCGTCCGGCTGCTTTTTTGTTTTTACCTCCCCATTGTTTAAAGAAGAAAGAAACACCTGCTTTTTTACACTGCTCATGGATATCTAAAACCCATTCTTCATCCATTGGCCGAGCCTTATGACCACTTTCACCGCCAACTATTGCCCAATGGATATTCTCTAAATTTAAATTTGATAATGGACCAATCAAAGGTTCTAAAGATAAAAATTTTGTATGAGCATTTGTTTTTCTCAGAAAATCAATTCTTTCAATCACTCTTTCATCTTCAACAGAAACCCCCATCCAAATATTATGTGTCCATTTTAATTCTTCATGAACTTGGTATAAGCGTTCTGCTCGTTTGGTTAAAA
Source organism: Bacteroidota bacterium (assembly GCA_023434025.1). Classification (GTDB taxonomy): domain Bacteria; phylum Bacteroidota; class Bacteroidia; order Flavobacteriales; family Flavobacteriaceae; genus Flavobacterium. The sequence continues at coordinate 16,707 of JAEYTL010000008.1, read as the reverse complement.
CTTGAAAAACGTGCTGGGGATTATCATTCATTACTTCAAAAACTCTTTTAATATAATCTAAAGGTATTTTTTCATGAAATAAATCACTCATTGAATTTACAAAAACAATTTTTGGAGATTTCCAAGTGTAAGGTACCTTTAAAGAGGGTTCGTAAACTCTTACTTTGAAATTATCTTTATATTTTTCTACACCCATTGCTTTGAGTCTTTTAGACATGACTTCAGCATAGCAAAACTTACAACCTGCTGATATTTTTGTACAGCCAGTAGTAGGATTCCATGTCATTTCAGTCCATTCAATACTAGATTGTGCCATTTTTTAATTTTAAATAACATGATGGAACTTTAGTTTTTACATTTTCCCAATTTATGTAAAAAGCTCCTTTTTTTCCTTTTAATTCAGCTGTAAAATTAATAATTAACTCGTTCTTATTCTGCCAATTTTTTAATAATTGATTAGTATGCTTAACTAAGTGTCTATTTTCAATAGTAAATTTATGCACTTCTATATTTGATCTCTCAATACTTAAAAACAATTTTAGTTTATTTTCAAAATCATCAATGTTAGCTCTTTCTTCTAATTGAGAAAACAAATCTCTAGCTAAATTTGGAGACCAGCCTCTACCTTGTTCACTGTCAATATTCCATTTTGCTTCTAAAAATTTTTCAAAACCATATAAATGACTAGTAAAAAAGAATAAAGCAAAAAATTCATTTTTTTCTCTCGAAATAATAAAAGTATCAACATAATGTTTGTCTTTTAATTTTAGCCCTAAACCATCTCTGATTTTATGAATAAATTCTACACCTGTAGAACTATTTAGATTTTCTATATTAGGAATTGCCTCTTTCAAAAATTTATGCAATATTGGTGGAGTACCTTTTTTTTCAAACCGATACATGAAATGGGTTGGTAGAAAAAGTAAAACTTCAGTATTTCCATCAGATAAATATTTTTCAATATCTATGACTGATATATCTTTATAACCGTATGGGTCAATGAAAATAAATCTTTTGTTAGCTTTGTTAGTATCACCAGTATAAAAAGAATTTTTTATATCATCATAGTTTTCATTTGAGAAAATAATATTATTGATTAAATGATTTTTGATTGATAAATTGTTAACTTCTGTTTTTAAATTTTCAATTTTAGAATTTTCTTTATCATTAAAGAAGCAGTCAAAAGTTATATTAGTATTATATTTTTTTGATAACTCGTTTAATAATTTTAAGATTATGATTGGACTCCCTTCTTTATTATTTTTATAAACACCCTCACCACAGAATAAATCAAACACAGAGACTTTTTTTACAAATTTAGACAATGTAAGAATGTTTACATACATTTCAAGATAAGTCTTTAATAGCTTAACTTTAATTTCAGAATGTTCGTATGGGTTAATTTGTGATTCTTTCATTTAATTCCTTTTTTTATCATTTCTTTTACTTTTACATCATCTGGTTTATCTTTAAATGTTTTAACAAAGTTTTTTATATCTTCATCATCAATATCCTTTAAAACATTGTTTAATTGAATACTGAGTTTATTGTTCGATTTTAGATCTAAAAGTAAAGAAATCTCATCCTTTTCAGACAGATATGGCTCGTACAATCTACTGTATGCAGTTCCATATGCTCCAGTAAATGCTATTAATTTTGGTTTGTTTTGACCTGCGTTGAGAATTTGATCATTAGATATGCCCGGATATGGGTCAATGTAAAATATAGTACTTATTCCTAATTGGTAAGCTTTTTTTGAACATAATTCACACGGACTTGCTGTAGTAAAAAGAAAACCCTCAAAAGTTGGAGTCCCTCCATATTTGGAAATTTGTAACATTGCATTTTCCTCGGCATGTAATGATCTAGTATGAACTTGATTTGATTCACCTTCGTAGTGATTATGTATCGTTTTAAAGCAGAAAGAGCAATTTAATCCTTCCATTTTGCTTTTATCATATCCTTCAAAGTAATTCTTTAATCCATCTTTAAAGTTGTAAGGAAATCTGTTTTTATATTTAAAAGTTGCAATCTCTGTTTGATTACCTTTTTCAAAATCACTATAATGTGGATTTATTTTAAGTTTATCTTCATCATGAAAGTCTTCTATATTTCTAAGGTTGCATGGCGTATGACCTTTTGCAACATCATTCCAACCTATAGATTTTAGTGAAAAATGTTTATCAACAATAGCAGCACCTACTTTTCTTGAAGTGCAACCAGAGTTTAATTTCGCTGTGTATGCTATTTGCATCGATCTTTCAATGAAATTAGGTGTAATGATTCCAGGGTGATTTATTGTAGCTATAAACTTTAATAATTGTTCTTCTCTTGTTACGAAATCATTAATAGTAAATATGAAGTTTGAATTTTCTTCTAAGTCGGATTTTCTAATATTAGCAATATGGTAATCACTTTTTTGAATACAATTTTCAACATCTGGTGATGTAAAGTTGCCAGATACAAAATCAGAAGTTTTATATTCTACTTCATCTAATTCAAAAAGTTTATCACATAAAAGTTTAATTTTAGTTGGGTCTTTAATTTTTGCGAATCTATCTTCAAGTCTTTCTCTTCTTATTTCCAATACATCTTTCAAAGCTAACATATAGAATCCTGAAAATCTCTCCTTAAAAAAAATAATCTCCATTGAATTTCTAAGTGAATCAATAACTATTTTAGTTTTTAAATCTATATTATTTCTTCTTTCAGCTTTAATAATTCTATTTATAATTTCAGCTATGTAATAAATATTGTTTAAACTACTTTCAGCTTTTAATAAAAGAAAATCTTTACCATACGTTCTAATATCACATGCAAGAAAATGAAAAAATAATGTTCTTTCAAAGTAACCATGCTTTTCTAATATACTATTAAATTTATTTCCTAATTCGTTTGTTACCTCATTAAAGTATAAATCGTAAATTCTATTAAGTTTATGGGTTTTGTAATTGTTGATGTTTTTTAAAGAATTTATTTCTTTGAGCTTAGCACTATTATTATTTACAAATTGAGATATCTCTTCAGTAAGATCATAAACAGATACATTTTCGAATTTTCTACCAGTATAATATTTTTTAATAAGTTTAGTATAATTAGGTATTTTATCTCCACATTTGTTAAAAATAATAAATGTTAGGACATCCCTATATTTAATAATTTTATACTTATTCCAATTATTAGTTTCTTCAAAGTATTTATTGACTATTTGATATTTTCTTTTAAATATTAGATCATCAATTTTTTCTATTTCAGACTCATTTTTTAATCCTTCCTTTTTTAAATTTCCAAAATCATTAGAAAGTAACTCAGCAATTCTTGTGCAACCTGAGCCAGTTCTACCCGTTAAGCCAATAATTGTAAAATCGGTTCTGTGTTTATATAGTTCTTTTAATTTCATATTTTTAAACATCTACAATTAATTATATTTACTAATTTATTATCATAAATTTATTATTAGTATTACCAAACATAATTATTTTTATTCTTTTAATAAATTATACAAATAAATATTTATAAACAAAATTCATAACTCTTTTAAGGAAATCCATAATCCATCAAAAACATCAACAATTACAAAACCCAAAACAAACCCACCATTTTCACTTCCCACATCAACCAATTGCCACATCACCACATTTTCCCTACCTTTGCCCAAAATCATTCCTATGTTTACCCTTGGCGTTTACCATACCCTTACCATTGCCCGAAGTACCCAGGTGGGACTCTTTTTAACCGACGGAACCAACGATGTACTGCTGCCGCTCAAGTATGTGCCCGACGGCCTGAAAATAGGAGAGGAGATCACCGTGTTTGTTTACTTAGACCATGAAGAACGGCCGGTGGCTACTACGCTTAAACCGTATATTACCCTGGGTGATTTTGCCTTTTTGCGGGTCAACTATACCAACCAGTTCGGGGCTTTTCTGGATTGGGGATTAGAGAAAGACCTGTTCGTACCGTTTAAGGAGCAGGCCCGCCCGATGGAACAGGGCAAACGCTATCTGGTGCATTTGTACCTGGATGAACAGACCAACCGCTTAGTCGGATCGAGTAAACTCAATGCGTTTTTAAACCGGGAACCGGCTGATGTTGAGGAAGGGGATGAGGTACAGCTGATCATTTCGCATACCACCGAGCTGGGCGTGAATGTCATCATCAACGGTACGCACAAAGGACTGGTCTATCAGAATGAAATTTTTGACGACAAGATACGTCCCGGCGATAAAACCAAAGGGTATATCAAAAGCATACGTCCGGATGGTAAAATTGATGTTACCTTTAGAAAATCCGGCTTTGAGAGTATTGAAGAGAATGCCCGACGGGTATTGGACGAACTGAAAGCCAGCCGCGGTTTCCTCCGCCTGAACGACGACAGCCACCCGGAAGACATTAAAACGGTGCTGAAAATGAGCAAAAAAACGTTTAAAAAAGCCATTGGTACACTGTATCGGCAAAAGCTGATCGAGATTGAGGCGGATGGGATTTATTTGGTGGGTTAGACCTGAATCCAATATCCAATTTTGAATGGTTTTATTTAGTTGTATTTCAGTCATTTATTTCATCTTTTTTTTATTAGTTCCTTAACAACTATTTCAAAATTTAATCATACATTTGTATATACAAATATTTAGATTTTGAAACGGAACGAATTTATAAAAACGTTGATAGGAGGAATCAGTATGGCATCATTACATCCCTTTGTAAAATGGGCAGACGAACTGAAAGAAACAGACCAGCAGTTCCCGGTATTATTCATCGGTCACGGCTCGCCCATGAACGGTATAGAAGACAATGAATTTTCAAAAACATGGACATCTTTCGGAAAGCAAATACCAAAACCCAAAGCCGTGTTAGTCATTTCGGCTCATTGGCTCACCCGCGGTACGCACATCACTGCGATGGAAAACCCGAGAACAATCCATGACTTCGGAGGATTCCCGCAGGCTCTTTTTGAGGTACAGTATCCCGCCAAAGGGAATCCGGTTTTGGCCAAAGAAACCGCTAACCTGATTCACTCAACAACCGTAGGGTTAGACCATGACTGGGGATTAGACCACGGCACGTGGACGGTAGTCCGGCACATGTATCCCCAAGCCGATATCCCGGTGCTGCAGCTGAGCATCGATTACCACAAACCCGCCCGGTACCATTATGAGCTGGCAAAAGAAATAGCCGCTTTGCGAAAAAAAGGCGTGCTCATCGTCGGTTCCGGCAATATGGTGCACAACCTGAGCATGGTTGCCTGGGATAAATTAAAGGTAAACAATTACGGTTTTGACTGGGCCATTGAGATGAACGAGATTTTTAAGCAAAAGATAGCCGATGGCGACCATAAAGCGTTGATTGAATATGAACAATTAAACAAAGCCGCTAAGCTGGCAGTTCCTACGCCCGATCATTATTACCCGTTGTTGTATTCGCTGGGATTGCAAACGCCTAAAGATGAGATACGGTTTTTTAATGACAAACTGGTGGGCGGGTCGCTGAATATGACTTCGGTACAAATTGGTTAAGTTGTTTTTCTCACAGAAGACATGGAAAGCACAGAAGAGAATTATTCAGCCTTTCCTTTGTTACTTATCTTGCGGAATAACAAAATGGAATGTAAACCTAAATTTGCGACAGACAACCGACAACTGAACACTACTCCTTCTCATCCAGCTCAAACGGATAATCGCCGAACAAAGCTGACAGCTTCATGGCCTGGTACGTTTTCCGGGTGTATTTGTTAGACAGGGCGATAATCACCACCGTATCTTTTTTCAGGGTTGTGTAGGAGGTAGTATTGCCGTGCCACCAGCCGTTGTGGTAATGCAGCGTTTGACCGCCTTCCCATTCCCGCATACGGATACCCAGACCGTAATTTTTGACTCCTTTTTTTTCATAGCTGTAACCTTTCAGGGCTTCTTCCCATAAATCTTTCCGCAGGAATTCGGTAGAGTAGGTTGCCAGGTCAAATTTTACCAGGTCCCGTGGGGTAGCGTAGATGTTTTTATCACCATAGATGGCATCAAACTGATCCCAGCCGTGGTTCACATAATTGCTTTTATATGATTGACTTACCTGCTGCTTTTGGCTGACAAAGTCGATCACAAACGAATCGTTCATGCCCAGCGGTTTAAAAATCCGTTCCTGCATGGCCTCGGCATAGGACTTTCCGGTTACTTTTTCAATAATAAGAGCCAGCAGGGCATAATTGGTATTGCAGTAATTGAATTTCGTATCGTTTTTGGCCAGCAACGAAAATTTATAGCGTTTTAAATAATCCAGCACATCAGCATTGGTGAGAATTTTTTTATGGTTCCAACCTTTGATGCTTTCGCTGAACCGGGAATAATGCGGCAATCCGCTCCGGTGGTTCAACAGGGTTTTAATTGTGGTATGCTGATACGGAAAGTCGGGCAGGTAAGCCTGTACTTTTTCGTTCAGATCCAGCTGGTTGTCCTGAACCAGTTTTAAAACAAGCGTAGCAGTCATGACCTTGCTTACGGAAGCCAAATGCAAAGCCGTGTGCTCGGTAACAGCTGTTTTGTCGGCAAAGTTGGCATAGCCCTTATAATCTTCAAAAAGTATTTTTCCGTTTTTAGCCACCAGAAAAGCTCCGCTGAAATCAGATAACCCGATGTGCTTGCCGTAAAATGCTGAAACAACTTTTGCTTTTTCAAAGGCATAATCTTCTGAAACAGGATGTAAGGGCAGCGTAAACGGAATGGTGATTAAGGAAGAATCTACCGCTGCGGTTTCCGCCGGAATATGCTGAGCCAAAAGAGGAGCCTCTGCTTTTTTTTGACAGGAAAAAGTGAAAAGCAGTACGGAAATTGCCAGTGCAATTGATCTTTTAAGCATGCGTAAATAAGGTATTCAGTTTGTTGGAAAAACAAAACTAACTTTTTTAAACGTAAAATAATCTAAATTATATCAATTTTAGGATTAATTTTCAACAGGTAATTAACAAAAGCTTCTTTGTCTTTCGGAGAAAGATAGATGTCGTCAAACTTATTGTAGTGAATGTATAAACCGTCTTTGTCTAACGAAGGCTTTAAAAGACTGGTGGAAATCCAGCCCTGTTGGTGTTCTATTTTACGGATGGTCCCGATGTCTATCTTTCCCCGGATGGGGCCGGAGCAATAAAGCAGTACCGCCTTGCCGGTGATCGTGTATTTGGTGTCAAGCAGCAGCCAGATACACAGTAAGGCAGCCAGGAACATGATGACAGAGGCAATGATATCACTTGTGGTCACAGGATCTTCCGCCAGGGCAAAAATGCCGGAGACCATCATAAATAGAGCAATGAAAATAAGTAACGCTCCTGTTACGGGATTGACCGATGAATGAAATACCCTTTTCCCCATCTTACAAACCGATTGATTTTAGGGTAGTGGCAGACAAACCATCACGGTGGACTAACACGGAAATGGTTTTTAGTTTCAAATAGGCCGCACTCATGTAAATATAACCGTCATTTCCTAAATTAGCCGTACCCCAGGAATTTTTTACCTTATAATAGCTATTTCCTTTTTGGTCTTTCACTTTTCCTACAATATGCATCAGGTGGTCGTCCTGCGTAGTCAGGTTCTCAAATTCCTGCTGGCGGAACTCCGGCGTTATGGTTTTTTCGGGTTTGATTTCGGTTAAAATGGTTTTCTGGTCGGCTTCTTCTGCCGGTACGGCGGCCACCCCGTGTTTACCGGAAAAATATGGTTCACTTACGTCGCAGTCCAGAGCCAGGGTGAATCCCTTGTCCAGAGCATGGTCAATGTTTTGGATAAATTCAGCCAGCGGAAGGTTGTAAAAACTTCCGTTTGAAAAATTATCGGGAATGTTGATGATAAATGGTTTATAAAACGGCTGGTGCGTAAACGAGGTCAGCGAAACATAACTGTCCGGATTAATTTTGGTGTAGGCTAAAAACGAAGCCGGGGTGTATTTTTTCCCTTCAAACGTAAACTCTGCCGGATTTTTCCCGAGGTAAATATCCAAAACAGCCTGCACGGATGTTTTCCATTTGGGCGATAATTTCTTCCCGGGATTTTCCACAAAAACTTTTAGCATACCTTCCAGCAGTGCCTGTAATTCCGAATGATTGTGCTTTTCTTCCTCGCCGTTCAGTCCCGTATAAACCGAGTGGGGCACCAGGCCGTATTCCCGGACACTGTTAATAACATCGTGTGAGAGACCACCTTCGCTGAATTGGGCTTTCCCCTGCCGCATCACATAGTTTTCAGCTTTTTTGGGATAGGTGTTTCGCACGTTATACATTTCGGACAAGTCTATTTTTTTCCCGGTCAGCCGGATGATTTCGGCTTCCAGAAACGAAGTGGTGGAAAAGGACCAGCAGGTTCCGGTGGCTCCCTGCGAAATAACCGGCGTTGCCTCTATTTCTTTAACGGTTTGAAATTCATACGTTTGAGACTGGCCTGAAAAGATAACAGACAAAAAAGTAAAAAAAACAGCTTTTCGAAACATAAAAGGGTATTTTAAAAATGTAATGTACTTTAATTTAGTAATTTAGGCAAAATGATTTTTTTTCATGCCTGAATTTCTTTATTTAAAAAGCTAAAAATAGTATTTTTACGCTTAAATCACATCATTATGGCAGAAATAAATTGGCAGACCGCCAAAGAATTTGAAGATATTACCTATAAAAAGTGCAATGGCGTAGCCCGTATCGCATTTAACCGTCCGGAAGTACGCAATGCATTCCGGCCCAAAACAACGGCAGAGCTCTACCAGGCTTTTTATGATGCCCAGGAAGACACGTCAATTGGTGTCGTGTTGCTTTCGGCAGAAGGACCTTCGCCTAAAGACGGAGTTTATTCGTTCTGCAGCGGAGGCGACCAACGGGCGAGAGGCCATCAGGGGTATGTGGGGGATGACGGGATGCACCGTTTAAACATCCTGGAAGTACAGCGGTTAATCCGTTTTATGCCTAAAGCTGTTATTGCCGTGGTACCGGGCTGGGCTGTTGGGGGAGGACACAGCCTGCACGTGGTTTGCGATCTGACGCTGGCCAGTAAGGAGCACGCCATTTTTAAACAGACCGATGCGGATGTAACCAGCTTTGACGGCGGTTACGGATCAGCCTACCTGGCCAAGATGGTGGGACAGAAAAAAGCACGGGAAATTTTCTTTTTAGGAAGAAACTATTCCGCCCAGGAAGCCTTTGAAATGGGTATGGTAAACGCCGTGATTCCACACGATGAATTAGAAGCCACTGCCTATGAATGGGCTCAGGAAATCCTGGCAAAATCGCCAACCTCTATCAAAATGCTGAAATTTGCAATGAACCTGACCGACGACGGTATGGTGGGGCAGCAGGTTTTTGCCGGCGAAGCCACTCGCCTGGCTTATATGACTGACGAAGCCAAAGAGGGCAGAAATGCCTTTTTGGAAAAGAGAAAGCCCAATTTTGAAAAAAAGTGGATTCCTTAGTGATAAACTGAAAAAATAAAAGCGTTGAAAGAATTTACCAATACAACAGTTTCATTTGATACATTACCTGAATTTGAATCGGTATCGTTCAAGCCGTTAAACAAACATTATTTAAATGTGGTTTACATCAGCAATGCAATTTTTTCAGTGCTGCTGGCCGCCGGACTCACATTACTGATCCTTTTTAACGAAACCGTTCGCGAAAATGTGATCCTATGGGTTACGCTTTTAGTGGTTTTGATAGTCCTTTTGTTTTGGCTCTCCAACATCAGCTTCCGGAAAAAAGGCTATGCTCTCCGGGAAAAGGATGTGTTGTTCCGCAGAGGGATTTTATCGACCACGACCACAGCTATTCCGTTTAACCGCATTCAGCATGTAGCCCTGCATGAAGGTGTTTTTTCCAGAATGTACCAGCTGAGCGAATTGCAGGTTTTTACAGCCGGTGGAAGCAGCAGCGATTTGCGGGTACCCGGTTTGCCTAAGGAGGAAGCAGAACGGATCAAATTGTTCTTGTTGAATCAGGTTGAGGTGTTGGAGGAAAGTACCGTTCTGACAGAAGAGACAGTTGTTCCGGTTGAGATGCCGGAGACAATTCAGGCTTCGGATACCGCTGAACAGGAAACAGGTACCGACACCGAAAATTAAAAACTAACCATCATGTCTAACGATTTTAGTAAACCCCAGCGGCAGTCTGTTAAAGGCATTGCCATTATGTTTGCCGATACGTCACAGCAAATTATCCGTGCTCTTTGGGCTCCGCTTTTAGTGATGATCTATAAGTTTGACTGGAGTAAAATGTATGGGGTGGTTATCGGAGCTGTGGTGCTGTTTTCCCTGATCGCAGTGATTGCTTATTTAAAATACCGGAATTTTACTTTTTTTCTGGATGCAGAAAAGCAGGAATTCGTGATTCAGAAAGGGATAATCACCAAAAACAAGATTGCGATCCAGCTGGATAAAATCCAACAGGTGAACATTAACCAGTCGGTCATTCAGAAACTGGTAGGGGTTTTCAGTGTTGACATCGATACGGCCGGAAGCAATAAAAAAGAAGCCAGCATACGGGCTGTAGACAATCAAATGGCCCTGCACCTGAAAGACAGATTACTTTCGTATGAAAAAAATACGGCAGAAGCTTTACCCGACCAACCGGCGGGGGCTGACCAACCATTTTTAAAAATAAGCTTCCCGACGCTTTTGAAGGTTGGAGTTACGTCCAATTATGGCAAAAGCATTGCCCTGCTGATCGGTTTTGCCGGATCGTTATACGGCGGATTTCACGATGTGGTCAATTCTTTTGAAGTAGATGAAGAGCATGTAAACGGTTTGGTGGACAGGGGGCTGGCCTATTTTTCCATTTCCTTTTTTTTAATCGGTATTTTAATGGTGGTGTTGTTGATCAATCTGATCCGGACGGTGGTTAAATATTTTGATTATCAGATCGTACTCCGGCAAAAAGCCCTGGCCATCAGTCATGGGTTGTTTGCCAGAAAGAACACCTTACTCAAACCGGCTAAGGTACAGGTTACGGCTTTTAGCCAGAACTTCTTTCAGCGGAAACTTGGTTTGTTTGATATACGCCTTAAGCAGGCTTCTACGGGGAATGAGGTAGATGCGGAAGGAAAATACAGCAACGATATTGAAGTGCCCGGTTGCGACCCGGATGAAAAAGAAGCTATCCTGCAGATGATTTTGGAAAAAATGCCTCAGGCAGAGACGATTTTGGAACCCAATTACCGTTACCTGATTAAAGCTTTTATATGGAGTATTCTGTTGCCCTGTGCAGTTTTTACCGGTCTGGCATTTTCTGTTTTCGAACTGTTGCAGCACTTTTTTCCCCTTATGATAGCCTATGTGGTATTGGTGGGTATTATTGTTTTTTTCCGGTTTAAAAATTACCGGTTGATGCTCAGTAAAGATTTTATCATCTTTAAAGGAAATGCCTGGGACGTACGGCATCAACTGATAGAACCGTATAAAATCCAGGGGGTTACCACCAAACAGTATCTCTGGCACAAGCGTTCAGATGTGGTGCACATGACCCTGCATACGGCAGCAGGTGATCTGTCGTTTAAATTTGCAGATTATACCGCCTTGAAGCCATGGATTAATTATTGGTTGTATGAAGCGGAACGCAGCAACCGAAATTGGATGTAAATCGTTAAATTTACCTTACTTTTGCATACTAAATTAAAACAATCATGAAGCATTGGATTGAAGCCGCCCGGGTGAGAACATTACCGCTTTCGGTGTCCGGCATATTGGTAGGAAGTTTTTATGCCTTGTCTAAACCGACGGAAAACGTACTGACGCCAACCCAGGTGTTCAGTTGGAAAATATTCGGTTTACTGATGTTAACCACCATTGGTTTACAGGTTTTGTCAAATTTTGCCAATGATTACGGTGATGGTGTAAAAGGGACTGATAACGATGACCGTATCGGGCCTAAAAGGGCTTTGCAGAGCGGTGTCATTTCGCCTTCAGCCATGAAAAGAGCTATCGTTATAACTGCTTTTTTAACTTTTTTATCGGCCATCTGGTTAATTTATGCGGCTTTCGGGTTGCAGTATTTGTATTATTCGCTGTTTTTTCTGGCCCTCGGTATTATTGCGATTGCCTCAGCCATACGATATACGGTGGGAAAAGGAGCGTATGGCTACAAAGGATATGGAGATGTTTTTGTGTTCGTGTTCTTTGGGCTGGTCAGTACCTATGGTTCCTATTTTATGTTTTCGAAAGTGTTTGACTGGAGCCTGCTCCTGCCGGCTGTTGCCATCGGCTTTTTGAGTGTAGGCGTGCTGAACCTGAACAATATGCGGGATGAGGATTCAGACAGAAAAGCCGGAAAAAATACGATTGTGGTAAAAATGGGGGGCGAGAAAGCCCGGCAGTACCATTACTTTTTACTGATAACCGCCATGCTGTTGTTATTGATTTTTGGCATTGTGCAGCAATTTGCGATTGATCAGTATCTTTATTTGATTGTCTTTCTGCCCATCATCGGCCATCTCCTGCGGGTGAAAAGAACCAAAAACCCGGCAGATCTTGACCCGGAATTAAAAAGGCTGGCCATCAGTACCTTTTTGGTTTCCCTGTTACTGTCGCTTTGTTTGATCTATTTTATCTCAGATATTATTGTTTAACTATAAAATTTCAGGCTATGAAAATTACATTTTACGGTCATGCTGCGTTAGGCATTGAAGTGGGAGGAAAACACATTCTGGTTGATCCGTTTATTTCGGCTAACCCGAAAGCCGCTCACATTGATATCGATTCGTTAAGAGCAGATTATATTTTACTGACCCATGCCCACCAGGATCATATATTAGATGTGGAGGCGATTGCCCGGCGTACCGATGCCGTGATTGTGTCCAATTGGGAAATAGCAACATACTACGGGAACAAAGGCTTTCAGAACCACCCGATGAACCATGGCGGAAGCTGGCAGTTTGATTTCGGGAATGTAAAATATGTCAATGCAGTTCATTCCAGTTCGTTTCCGGATGGAACCTATGGCGGTAATCCCGGTGGTTTTGTCATTGAAGGTGAACGCAAGAACATTTATATTTCCGGCGATACGGCTCTGACCATGGACATGAAGCTGATTCCGCTCCGTACAAAATTAGACCTGGCCGTTTTTCCGATCGGAAGCAATTTTACGATGGACGTGGAAGATGCTATTACAGCAGCCGGTTTTGTGGAATGCGATAAGATCTTAGGCGTTCATTATGATACGTTTGGTTACATTGAAATCAACCATGAAGAGGCTATTAAAAAGTTCTTTAACAGCGGGAAAGACCTGATGTTGTTAGCCATTGGCGACTTTATTGAGCTGTAATTCCGATGCCTGAATAAATGATTTTACGCTTTATAACATTCCTGCTTCTTTGGCTGTACGGTATAAATTCAGCCGCACAAAGCACCTTTGTTTTTTTTGGATCGTATAACAAAGACAAAGATAAGGAAGGAATTTATGTATATAAATTAGATACCATTACAGGAAATTTAATTAGGGTTACCGCAGTAAAGAATGTGTTTAATCCTTCATTCATCACACTTTCTCCGGACGGCAAGCATGTTTATTCCTGTACGGATACCCGAACGCCGGAAGGAACCGTGAGCAGCTATGCGTTTGACCCGGTAACGGGAGCATTGACTTATGTGAATACCCGGCAGAGCGGAGGGGTTAATCCGGTGTATGTTTCCGTACATCCAAGCGGTAAATGGCTGGTCAATGCCAATTATAATGATGGAAGTGTGGCCGTTTTTCCGCTTTTAGAAAACGGGTCGATAGAGCCGTTCGTACAAAACTTTCGTTATACGGAAGGCAGTATCAACCCGGACAGGCAGGAAAGTTCTCATGTGCATGCCGCTGTTTTTTCACCGGATGGTGACTATGTGTTTTTTCCGGATCTGGGTTCAGACGGAATCCGGGTTTATCGGTTTGAAGCAGAGAATAAAGCCCCTTTGCAACCGGCCGAAATGTCTTTTGTGCCAACCACACCCGGCGGAGGACCAAGACACCTGACCTTTCATCCTGATAAAAAAAGGGCTTACCTGATCGAAGAGCTTTCCGGTACTATTACCGTATTTGACTATCAAAACGGGAAGTTGACCTACCAACAGCGGCTGGCAACTCATCCCGAAAAAATGAACGGAGACTTTCAAAGTTCGGATATCCATATTTCGCCGGACGGAAACTTTTTGTATGCCAGTAACCGGGGAGTGGAAAATAACATTGCCGTTTTTTCCATTGCTAAAGACGGAAAACTGAAGACCATTGAGTATACGCCGACCGGCGGAGAGCATCCACGGGTATTTGCGTTGGATGAAAAGGGTAAATTCCTGGTTGTAACCAATTCCATCAGCGGAAATGCATTTGTTTTTAAGCGGGATGAAAAAAACGGCAAACTCCGGAAAGTTGGCCAGGAAATTAGGATTCCCGGCGTGTCAAGTGTAAAAATCAAACGTTACTGAACCTCCCTTGAAAGCGACTTATCAAAAATACGATTTGCATTTTAAAAGACCCTCCGGTACTTCAAGGGGTGTTTTAACCCAAAAGGAAACCTGGTTCATTATACTGGAACAGGAAGGCAAAAAAGGAATAGGCGAGTGCGGTATCCTGCGGACCCTGAGCATTGATGACCGGCCCGATTATGAAGAAAAACTGCAATGGGTCTGCCAAAACATTGAATTAGGAGCAGAGAAGCTCCGGGATCAACTGACCGGATTTCCCTCGATACAGTTTGGGATAGAAATGGCTTTTTTGTCTTTAAACAGTAAGACACCGTTTGAACTATTCCCGTCGGCATTTACTTCCGGACATCAGAATATAGCCATCAACGGTTTAGTGTGGATGGGTGAGGAGGCATTTATGAAAGCCCAGATCGAGGAGAAACTAGCCCATGGTTTCCGGTGCATTAAATTGAAAATAGGAGCCATTGATTTTGAAAAAGAGTTGGGTTTGTTGCGTTTTATCCGTCAGCATTTTGATGAAACTACCATTGAGATCCGGGTTGATGCAAACGGAGCTTTTAGTTCAAATGAAGCTTTATGTAAATTAAATCAATTAGCTGGTTATAAGATTCATAGTATCGAACAACCTATCGCTAAAAACCAACATGACAGGATGGCAGAACTGTGTAAAAGTACTCCTTTTCCTATCGCATTGGACGAAGAACTGATCGGGATTTTTACGGTGGAAGAAAAACGAAAAATACTGCGAAAAATCAAGCCGCAATACATCATTTTAAAGCCAAGTCTGTTGGGTGGTTTTAAAGGAACGAAAGAGTGGATAACACTGGCTGAAGAATTCGGAATCGGTTGGTGGATTACATCCGCTTTAGAAAGCAATATCGGTCTGAATGCCATTGCTCAATGGACCTTTACGCTCAATAATCCGTTACCGCAAGGATTGGGTACGGGCGGACTTTATACCAACAACATCGCTTGTCCGCTGGAAGTAAAAAACGGAGAGCTATGCTATAATTTCACTTTGAATTGGGGAGCTGAAGTGATTGGTTTTTAGTGTCTTGCTCATATATTTTTGCAGCGATAGGGTAGCCTGTTGCCTGACTTTTTTCTTTAAAAATGGCGTCCATCCCAACAGGTAACCTTTCCATCCTAGTGCCATTCCGCTCCAATGCCAGAAGTTAAAGGAATCCGTATGACTGATGATGAGACCGTCTTTAAATTTAAATTTTGCTTCAACCACATTTTTTACTTTTCGGTTGGTTTGGCTAAAGGTGTAATGGGCAATCCATTTTGCCTGTCCTTTTTTTTGTTTGGCTTTGTCAACAGAGAATTCTATGATGAGGTTTCCGTTGCTTCTTTCAATAAGCATTTTCCACATGCTGCAAACCTCCTCCCGGTTTAACGTTCCGAAAGCGGGGTCGTGAAAGGTGGCATCTGGGTGATAACAGCTTGCCATGGTTTCGGCATCATGCTTGCTGAAGGAGTCGTAGAATTTGAGAATTAAATTATGGGAGGTATTCATCTTTCCAGTCTTTAGTGATAATGGCTGTAGCTTTATTTTCTTGGTTGATCGTAACTTGGAGTTCTTTTATCTTATACTTTTTTTCATAATCGCATTTGTATCTGAAAACGGTAGATTGTTTGTCGTCTGTCTGTAAAACTTCTACTAATTTGATGTCGTTAAACTGTCCAAAAACCCGCAGAATGTTCTGGCAGGTCATGGTTATTTTTTCTTTGTTAACTTTTTTAATAACCTCCTCGGTGGCTTCTTCCGGAGTAAATGGTTTAAACGTAGAGGTGTTGCACGTTAGCAGTACCCTTTTTCCCAGTTCATACGCCCTTTTTTTCTGTAGGGAACTGACTTCGTTCAGGTTGATTTTAACCAATTCGGATTTTTTTTCTTCTTTTTTGGTGGCGGACGAAGACTGGCCGGATTTACAGCCAATCAGCATTAATAAACAGCCAATCAAAGCAATTTTTTTCATCTTAAATTTTTAAAAGCAAATTCGGGTCAGGACAATTGTGTTGATAAAAAGCTAAGTCATTTTCACTGCAAACACCGGGGTAATCTCCCTGATAATCTCCGATATTTTTGATGAGCTGAAAATGTAAATGAGGAGCATAATCACCGTTAACAGCCGCATTTCCCAACGTGGCTATAGATTCCCCTTTTTTGACCCGCTGATTTATTTTTAGCAAAGCTATACTTTCTAACGAAAGATGACCGTACAGCGTATAAAATTCACAATTATTTAACGTATGTTTGAGTATGATGGTCGGTCCGTAATCGCCCCGGGC
>JAEYTL010000048.1 GCA_023434025.1 Bacteroidota bacterium | reverse complement strand
GGTCTGGATAACCCGCTGCTCCACACATGGAGCCTCAGCGTCGAAGAGCAGTTCTATGTACTATTCCCGCTGCTCATGATCGCCATTTGGCATTTTGCGCGCAGATCCGTTGTCTGGGTCTTGTTGCTTTGCGCGCTTGCATCGTTGGCGGTGAGCGAGGCGGCGGTACAAACTGGGCGTTCTCTCGCCGCGTTCTATTGGCTTCCGACCCGCGCTTATGAGCTGTTGATCGGCTCCCTCGCCGCCCTGTCCCCCCTGGGGACATTCCTGGCAACCCGTCCGAATATTCGCGGCGTCGTCGGCTGGCTGGGGGCTGCCGGCGTGTTTGGCGCCATCCTGACTTTCGACAGCGCCGTGTTCTTCCCGGGCCTGTCCGCACTGATTCCCGCCGTGGGGTCGGCGTTCGTTCTCTTGGGCGCCACGCGGACCAATTCGCTGGGGCGGATTCTGTCGGTGCGGCCGTTGGTGTGGGTAG
The DNA here is from genome assembly GCA_023434025.1 of Bacteroidota bacterium. Taxonomy (GTDB): domain Bacteria; phylum Bacteroidota; class Bacteroidia; order Flavobacteriales; family Flavobacteriaceae; genus Flavobacterium. Next base: position 3,023 of record JAEYTL010000048.1, on the reverse strand, counting down.
GGCTAATCTCCTACAGCGCTTATCTGGTCCACCAGCCTCTATTCACGTTCGCGCACATTATCCGGCCCGGCTTCGGGATTCGGGGCAGCTTGATCCTGACCGGACTGGCGCTGGTGTTGGGCTGGATCAGTTGGCGTGTGGTCGAAATGCCATTTCGGGACCGCGCCAAATTCAAGACCCGGCCGGCCATGTCGACCCTAGGACTTGGATCGTTGGCCGTCTTTGGAATCGGCATGGCGCTGTGGGTCTGGCAGGGCGCCATTGTTCGTCACAACGAGGAACAGAAGCGCTGGCAGGAGTACGACAACGTTCAGGCGCAGACGCCCTACGTCATCACTCGCTTCAACGCGCTTGAGAAAGACTTCGACGAAGTCGGCAAGCGCCGCGTGCTGGTGATCGGAGACAGCCAGGCGCAGGATTTCGTGAATATGGCTGCCGAGGCCGGCGCCTGGAAGGCCGACGAGGTCCGGACTATTTACGTGCCTGCGCAATGTCAGATTGTCTGGACGGATGACGATGTGTCGGCGCACATTCCGGCAGCCGAGCGGCACATGTGTGCGAACGCCCGCTCCTTGAAGAAGTCCACGGCTCAGGTTGCGAAGGCTGACTTGATTTTCCTGGTCGCAAACTGGCATCTATGGTCCGCATCCAGACTGCGAGAGACAATTCAACACATGAATTTGCGTTCGGATCAGCGCTTGTTCGTGGTCGGCACGAAGGAGTTTGCGCCGCCGGACATTCGCAACATGATGAGAATGACGGCGAAGCAGCGTGCCGAGGTGCGGTCTTTCCCCAACGCCGGCCACCTGGAACTCGGCCGAACGCTGCAAGAGGGCGTTGCGGGCTTTGGGACATACGTGGACTTCTTCAACGCGGTATGCGCAGATCATGGCTGCCCTGCCGTCACCCCGGGCGATGAGCTGATTTCTTATGATCGCATCCATCTGACAGAAGGCGGTGCGCGCTATCTTGGCCCGATCCTTTTCAGAAACAACACACTGCGTGAATTTGCCAGAGCCGAATGAGTCGTGCGTGGCGGCCGCGTACCCTGATTGCCGTGCATTCCACCGGAACGGTATTTCAGTTCGGCCGCCCGCTGCCGTTATCTGAATATGACGATGCCTTGTCGGAGCGCAAGTAGATGAACCACATGGAAAAGTTGACCGGCGCCGATTGGGCGCTGTTTGGGCTGGCGCTTCTGTTGCTGGCCCCTCCGGTGGTGGTGATCATGTTTCTGAACGACGGCGACGCTGCTTCGTTTTTCACTTCCTCGGACGGAAGGGCGTACTTTCTTTCCTATTGCTCGTTCTGGCTTGCCGCCATGGCTGGGTTGACTGCGGGCCGTGGCGTCGTCCGGCATCAGCGGGGAACACCCAAAGCAGAGCTGGCCATCGCGTCGATCCAGGATTACATCGAAAGCGGCATGTTGCTGGTCAGTTCCGCCTGCGCGCTGGCGCTGACGGCGCATGACGATCTGCTGCCGCATCGCACCTTTTTGAATCTTTTGATTGCGTATCCCCTCGTTTATGCCGGCTACCTGCTGGTCCTGAAGATTTGGGAAAAAGGGCGGCTCAAGGGGAAAAAGGCGGTTTCGTTGCCATCGGCGGGACTTCGGAATGCCCGGCGCGCCTTTTTGGTAGTTGCCTCGGTTGCGGCTGTCGTGATCTGGATCATGGACCGGTCTGCCGTCCTGACCCTGGTAGGGTAAATACAAGCTCAAAACAACAGCCAGACGATCACCGTGCCCCACGTCGTGATCAGAATATGTCCGAAGGCCACTGTGCCGGAATAGCCGATGACCGCGACGGGGCTATCGGATTTTTCTTGCACCGCGGCAAGGCCGGCGGTCATGGTTTGCACGCCGGCCAATGCGCCCAACAATAAAAGTGGCTCAAGCTTCAACAAATATCGTCCCACCAGCAAGCCGACGAACAAGGGCACCAACGTCACGACGATGCCCGCCAGAAAGATCGTCAGTCCAACTTCTTTCAGCGCGTCGACAAAAAGCGGCCCGGCTTTCAATCCGATCATGGCGACGAAACCGGCCAGCCCGATCGACTTCATGAATTCCAGGGAAGCGTGGGATATTCGGCCGAACAACGGCTTGCCAGCGTTGCGCCAGCCAACCAAAAGGCCCAGCACCAACGTTCCGACGCTGCTTCCGATGGCGATCGGCATGCCGCCGATGGGCAATACGAGCGAAGTGCCGATCACCGCGCCAAGAAACACGCCGAAGCCCAGCGCGACAAAATCGGTGGAATCCGCTTCCTGCACCACGCTCCCCACAAGCGCCGCCACGCGCTCCACCGCCGTTTCCGGTCCGACGATGGTCAGGACATCGCCGCGTTGGAGCACGGTGCCGGGGCCAATCGGGATCTTTTCACTTCCGCGCCGGATATCTCGCAGGAATACGCCTCGCACTTCCTCGGCGCGATCCGCGATTTGAGCGACCGTTTTACCGACAAATTCTCGCTTGGACAGCACGACGTCAAACATGGCGCTTGGAATGTCGAGCAGTTCTCGATCGGCTTGTTCGATGGCGTTACGATCCAGCACTCTGAGAAGGACTTCGCTTTTGCCCGAGACCGCGATGACGTCGCCCGGGAGCAGGCGGGTTTCGGGTGTAGAAACAAGCAGACTGCCGTTACGTCTGATTCGCTCTATGAACAGGCGCTCCGGCGCGAAAAGTGATTCGGCCTGCGCGACGGATTTTCCGGCGATCGTGTGATTGTCCTGGACCAGATACGCGCGCAGGTCGAATCGTCGCCATGCGGAGGTCACGCCGACTTTCTCGCGCTCAATGCCATAGACCTGTTCAAGCCTCGCGCCTTCGGCTTTCAAGTCAATGCGCAACAGCTTTGGCCCCAGGCTCGAACAGAACCAGATGACGCCGAACGTACCGAAGATGTAGCACAGCGCGTCGGCCACGGCGATTTGGCTGATAAGGCGATTTTGCTCGTCGGCGCTGATCGGCAGGTGCCGGATCGCTTCGCTGCCTGTTCCGATGACCGGAGATTCGGTCA
>JAEYTL010000041.1 GCA_023434025.1 Bacteroidota bacterium | reverse complement strand
ATATTAAGAAAATGTTTCCAAGAACAATACATGCAGTTACACTGGAAGGATTTCTGATAAAACTAACTTTATTTGTATTTGGACTCCAATTAAACAAATCAATTAACTAGCAACTTGAATTAATTATGGAAATCCAAGGCATATCAATTAAAATTTTATGGTGATCACAAAATTTTAATGTTTTTAAATATTGTACAGTCCTTAAATCAAAATCTTTTCTATCATATTCTTTGATAGAAAAAACTTTGTCTACAAAATCAACAATGTTTCCATTTGGATTACAAGGGATTGATTTTTCTGCTCTATAATATTCAATTAATTCATTACTTAAATATTTTTTTTCATCAGTTACAGATGCTCCAGCTCCTAAAAAAAGAATGACCTTTTTCTCCCAAATTTCTTCAAAAACTTTATTTAATTCTGATTGACTTTTTTCAATATCCAATATATGACTCATAAATAAAAAAATAAGAATCAAATATAGTATTATTTTAAAAGTAAAAATCAAAACACGAACATATCTGCTGGTGTTTTTTATAAATTTAGTGGTAAACTGGGACTGCGACTATAAACTATTCCCCCATCAAAACCTCCAAAATACTAATCGCCGCCTCACTAATTTTTGTTCCCGGGCCAAAAACGGCAACCGCTCCGGCATCAAACAAAAATTGGTAATCTTGTGCGGGAATCACGCCACCTACAATCACCATAATATCTTGCCGACCGTATTTTTTGAGTTCTTCAATTACCTGCGGAACCAAGGTTTTGTGTCCGGCAGCTAGAGAAGAGACCCCTAAGATATGTACGTCGTTTTCCACGGCTTGTTTGGCGGCTTCCTGCGGGGTTTGAAACAGAGGGCCAATGTCCACATCAAAACCTACATCGGCATAACCGGTGGCTACTACTTTTGCCCCGCGGTCATGACCGTCCTGTCCCATTTTGGCAATCATAATTCTCGGGCGACGACCTTCTTTTTTAGCGAAGGCGTCGGCCAATTGTTTTGCTTTTTCAAAGCTTTCGTCGTTTTTAATTTCTTTGCTGTACACGCCGCTAAAGGTTCTTATTTGTGCTTTATAACGTCCGAAAACCGATTCAAGAGCATCACTGATTTCTCCTAAAGTGGCTCGGTTCCGGGCTGCTTCTACGGCTAAATATAGTAAATTTTTATTCTGATGACTATCAAAATCTGATGGATTTTTCATTCCCGTTTTTGCAGCCTCCGTCAGTTTAGCTAAACAGGCTTTTACTTTTTCGGTATCCCGGGTCGCTTTAATTTGTTCCAAACGTTCAATTTGTTGCTTGCGTACAGTCTGGTTATCTACTTCCAGAATCATCAGCGGATCTTCTTTTTCCAAACGGAATTGGTTAACCCCCACTATAATATCTTGTCCGCTGTCTATCCGGGCTTGTTTTCTGGCAGCGGCTTCTTCAATACGCAATTTCGGAATGCCGGCTTCAATGGCTTTGGTCATACCGCCTAATGCTTCTACTTCTTCAATCAAAGTCCACGCTTTTTGAGCAATTTCATTCGTTAAACTTTCCACATAATAACTGCCGGCCCACGGATCAACCGTTTTACAGATCTTGGTCTCTTCCTGTAAAAAGATTTGGGTATTTCGGGCAATTCGGGCAGAAAAATCAGTGGGTAAAGCAATTGCTTCATCCAACGCATTGGTATGTAAGGATTGTGTTCCGCCAAAAGCAGCGGCGGCAGCTTCAATACACGTTCGGGCCACATTGTTAAACGGATCCTGCTCGGTTAAACTCCAGCCCGAAGTCTGGCAATGCGTTCGCAACGCCAAAGATTTTTCATCTTTGGGGTTGAATTGTTTTAATAATTTTGCCCAGAGCATTCTGCCGGCACGCATTTTGGCAATCTCCATAAAATGATTCATTCCGATCGCCCAAAAGAACGAGAGGCGGGGGGCAAAGGTATCGATGTCCATTCCGGCGGCTAATCCGGTTCGGATGTATTCCAGGCCATCGGCTAACGTATAAGCCAATTCAATATCGGCTGTTGCTCCGGCTTCCTGCATGTGGTAACCGGAAATCGAAATCGAATTGAATTTGGGCATGTTTTTACTCGTATATTCAAAAATATCGGCAATGATTTTCATCGAAGGAGTAGGTGGGTAGATGTATGTATTTCGCACCATAAACTCCTTCAGAATATCATTCTGAATCGTTCCGGAAAGTAAATGTGCAGCCACTCCCTGTTCTTCGGCAGCTACGATATAAAAAGCCATAATCGGCAGAACGGCTCCGTTCATGGTCATGGAAACCGACATTTCATCTAACGGAATTTGATCAAACAATACCTTCATGTCTTCTACCGAATCAATGGCCACACCGGCTTTTCCCACATCACCTACCACCCGTTCATGGTCGGAGTCATAACCACGGTGCGTAGCCAGGTCAAATGCCACCGATAACCCTTTTTGTCCGGCAGCTAAGTTTCTACGATAAAATGCATTGCTTTCCTCTGCGGTTGAAAATCCGGCATACTGACGAATCGTCCAGGGCCGGCGTACATACATCGTAGCATAAGGGCCACGAAGATTAGGAGCAAATCCGGCACCGAAATCAAGGTGTTTCAAATCCTTCACATCCTCTTTTGAGTAGAATGATTTGAGTTCGATGTTTTCAGCGGTTTGAAAGTTATCAGTTTGAGGTTTTTCTAAATTCTGTTTTCTACCGTCTAATTTTATATGTTGGATGTTTTTTCTCATGATAATTTTTCTGAAGATAAACGTTCCTGCTCCAATTTCTCAGCCAATCGTCTTTCAATAATCGGCGTAATCAATGTTTTTCTCGGATTGGTTTTCACAAAAGGAAACAACTCTAAGTCATTAGCCATTTTATCGTTTTTGTTCGGATATTTATTGGTGCCCAACAAAACTTCTTTTCCGGAATCAAAAAGTTCTTGTTCTTTTTGAGCACTTTCATTGATTTTTCGTTGAATCGTTCCTTCCATTAATTGTGTGATGAATCCGCCATTGGCTTCAATATCTTTAAATAACGTTAAAGCTTTCTCGGCTAATTGTTCGGTTAGACTTTCAATATAATAAGCTCCGTCAGACGGATTATTAACCTCATTAAAATAACTTTCGTGTTTTAAAACCAACAATTGATTGCGTGAAATTCGATCGCCAAATTCATTGTCTTTGTGGTAAATAGCATCATAAGCCAGGTTTGAAACACCATCGGCACCACCCAAAATGGCACTCATGCATTCGGTTGTGGTACGAAGCATATTGACGTTGTAATCGTATAATGTTTTGTTGCGTTTGGTTGGCGTAACAACAATATGACAATCAAAAGTATGATTATATTCTTTTGCCAACGAATTAAAAAGTAAACGTAAAGCTCTCAATTTAGCAATTTCAAAAAAGTAATTGGTGCCAACCGAAACTTCAAATGTAATGGGCGATGAAATGTTTTCTATCCGATTAAAATATTCATTCACGTGAGCTAATGAATAAGCCAATTGCTGAACGATATTAGCTCCTGCATTTTGATACAAATCGGTTTTGCAACTTAAAAATGGAATGTTTAAACCTGAAATTAAATTTAGCTCACTAAAATCTTTTTCTAACGAAGTAAACCAATTTCCATCTTTTGCCAATTGACCAACTGCATCTTGTAAAACAACAATTTTATAATCATTTTGGCTAGAAAAAGCACCAACTTTTTTAACAAATTCAGCAGAAAGAAATAATAAATTAAAGTAATACGTTACATTTTCTTTCGGAAGATTCATCATTAATTCATCCAACAAAATCGCTTCACTTTCAATAGTAAACCGTATGGATTCCGCACCTCTTCGTAAAGAATCAATTGCTCTTTCATTCGATTTTTTTACATCATGAACAAAGATGTTCTGAACAATTTTAAAGCCGTTTGATAACGGTGTCAGCCTTTTTATTTCATGTTCATCAATATGGTAAAAAGGTTTTACTTTAATACCTTCCGGACTTTCCCAAACGAGTGTTTCATTATAGTCTGCTCCTTTGAGTTCAAACTGAATCTGCTGTTTCCATTGTTTTGATGAAACCGGTTCGAATTCGTTAAATAAATGTGTGGCCATAATTTACAGCGATTTGTTGTTTACATCTTCCTCAATAAGCATTTCATCTTCAAACTCAATGATATAAATATCTTCACTATCCCGTTTCATATAATATTTTTCACGGGCATATTTTTCAATTTGATCCGGATTATTGAGGCGTTTAATATCGAGACAGTCTTTTTTAATTTCGTCCTGATAATATTTTTTATTGGTTTCCAGTTCATTGAGCTCTTTGTTCAAAACCCGATGTTCCAGATAGGAATAATTATCTAAAAAAAGCATCCAGACGGCAAAGAAAAAAAACACCAAAACATATCGGTTTCCGACATATTTAAACCAAGGGTATTTCTCTTTTAAACGCTGGATAAACTTCATCACTAAAGTATTCGTTGATTGATTACGGCCCTTACAACATCAATGGCTACCGTATTGTATTTGTCATTCGGAATAATAATATCGGCAAAAGCTTTGGTGGGTTCAATGAATTGTTCATGCATAGGTTTTAAGGTATTCTGATAGCGATTTAAAACCTCATTCATATCCCTGCCACGTTCTGCAATATCACGTTTTAACCTGCGGATCAGGCGTTCATCAGAATCGGCATGCACAAAAATTTTAATGTCAAACATATCCCGCAGTTCCGGATTGGCTAAAATTAAAATACCTTCCACAATCATCACTTTTCTGGGATGCGTTACAATCGTATCGTCAGTACGGTTATGAGTAACAAACGAATAAACAGGTTGTTCAATGATATTTCCGGCTTTCAGTTCTTTAAGATGCCGGGCTAATAAATCAAAATCAATGGCTCTCGGATGATCAAAATTTATTTTTGTTCGCTCTTCATAGCTCAGGTTATTTGTTTCTTTATAATAAGAATCTTGAGAAATAATACCGACTTCAGTTTCCGGAAGTTCGTTCATAATCTGATGAACAACTGTAGTCTTTCCACTACCGGTGCCACCTGCAATACCAATAATCAACATGTTTTTTATCGTTTGTTTAGTTTAACAAAAGTAAAAATTATAATGGCAGTAAAGTGCGTTTTTTGCCAATAATTTTACAATTCATAAACATTCTTGGTTTAATGAGTAAAAGCCAGTTAATGTTTGCCTGTTTCTTTCGGCGTGTCTCCAATGTCACAAAACCGGTTTTCTGAAAAATAACCGTTTTGTGGCACCGGGGTCGGGCTTTTCGTTACAAGTCCTCACCCAAAAACACAATTTTCTATAACCCCGAAAGAGCTTCCGTCGGTCGCTTTTTGGGGTAAGAAAATTTGAGTTTTTGAGCTCCGGGCTTTCCGCTTCAATCCCGCACGCAGTTTTGCATATAACTTGATTTCAGTCCAAAGTTTATGCATTGGCATTCAACATTCAAGCGGTATAAGTTACTTTTAGTTGAACATACAAGCTTTTGTCAAAGTTTAAAACTTTGACAAAGGTTATATTCTGCTTAAAGTTACAGATACAAATTCCAAAAAAATGTGTTTTTTCTTTGTGAGTAAAATGACTTTGTCTTCAAGGTGGTATAAAACAAAAAATCCTTCCCACGTGATGGAAAGGATTCTGGCGGTCGGGGTGGCAGGATTCGAACCTGCGGCCTCCTGCTCCCAAAGCAGGCGCGATAACCGGGCTACGCTACACCCCGGGTAGCTCTGATACAGGCTGCAAATATAGAACTAAAATTAGTTTTACCAAACCAAATTTTAAATAAAATCGGGCTATTCAAAAATTATTAAAACTAATCAACAATTAAGTTTTCATTTTTATTTAAAACTTACCTTTGCATTCAAATTTAGAAATCAAAATTATGTCTGATACAATAGAAAAAGTAAAGTGTTTGATTATAGGTTCCGGACCAGCCGGATATACGGCTGCGATTTATGCCGCCAGAGCCAATATGTTTCCGGTTCTTTATCAGGGAACACAACCCGGCGGTCAGTTAACCACGACCAATGAGGTGGAAAATTTCCCAGGTTATCCTGAAGGAGTTACCGGACCGGAAATGATGATTCAATTGCAGGAACAAGCTAAACGCTTTGGAACGGATATTCGTGATGGTTGGGTGACCAAAGTTGACTTTTCCGGATCCATCCATAAGGTCTGGGTTAATGATGTCAAAGAAATTCACTGTGAAACCGTTATTATTTCAACCGGAGCTTCGGCTAAATATTTAGGATTGCCATCGGAACAACATTATCTTCAAATGGGAGGTGGTGTTTCGGCTTGTGCGGTCTGCGATGGATTTTTCTACAGAAACCAGGAGGTTGTAATCGTAGGTGCCGGAGATTCTGCCTGCGAAGAAGCTCATTATTTATCAAAGTTATGCAAAAAAGTGACCATGTTGGTGCGTAGTGAAAAATTCCGTGCTTCAAAAATCATGGAAGAACGCGTTCGTAAAACGGAGAACATTGAAATTTTACTGAATACGGAAACCGTTGAGGTAAAAGGTGACGGGCAAGTGGTAAGTGCTGTGCTGGTAAAAGAAAGAGCAACCGGAAAGGAAACTGAAATTCCGGCTACCGGATTTTTTGTGGCCATTGGTCATAAACCTAATACCGATATTTTTGCCGATTATTTAGATCTGGATGAAACCGGATATGTTAAAAATGTTCCTGGCAGAACCTTAACCAATGTAGCCGGTGTTTTTGTAGCCGGAGATGCAGCTGACCATGTTTACCGGCAGGCGATTACTGCTGCCGGAACAGGTTGTATGGCAGCATTGGATGCTGAACGTTATTTGGCCGCTAAAGAATAAAAAGTCGCTTACCATAAAAAAATCCAACTTTATGTTGGATTTTTTTTATGCTTTTATTTGAGTAATTTTTTACTCAGCGATGACTCGTCGGCAAATCGTTTGATTTCGATGGTTGCATTGCCATATAAATTGGTTTCGGATTTGCCTGAAGATTCTAACACCAGTTTGTTGGCTACTTGGATGCTGTTTTTTGAACCAGCTTCTGCAATGACGTAAGCTGTTTGGGCAATCAGGTTCTTTCCTGTAAAACCGGTGCTGTTATCCATCCTTAGTTTTAAATCGTTAATATCACCTTCAATATTGGCAGATGCTTTTTGATACATATCACATTTGAAATTGGAGGAACGAACTAAGGCTTTGATGTTCGCGTTTTTGCTTAGTTCAAAAATAACATCATCAGATTTTAAGTTGATTTCAACTTTAGATTTGTCATTGGCTATCAGGGTAAAATTAGCACAATCTGCATTTAGAAATAAACGGGCATCATCATAGCACTTAAAAGTGACCTGGTTGAGTTTTACGTCAGCCAATGCCGTTACATTGGCATCGCCTTTGGCAACCAGCATTTTGAAATCATCGGTATAAGTAATGCGTATACTGGTTTTTTTGGCTCCTGATATGTTGTGAACCAATCCGATGCGAAGGATGGTTCCGTTGAGTTTGATGTCAAATGATTCGTGGGTGTTGTCATCCGCTTCGATTTCTATAGAAGGTTGATCACCTTTGATAATGAAAACGTCTATTTTGTCTTCTACTTCGAGGCTGTCGAAGTGGCCGATTTCTTTTTGCGAAATGGTTACAATTTTAGAGGCTTTTAATTTTTCTTTCTTTTGACTCCATGTAATGGTAGAAAAAAGAATGGCTACGGACAGGATTAGAAATTTTTTCATTTCGATACGGTTTATAAAGCAAATATAAAAAAACATCCCGGTTTTTAAACGGGATGTTTGTAAAGATATATTTTTTCAACCGATTTTTGGGTTTTTCATTTTCACTGTTAGACTCTTGGAGAGTTAATAGCCATGTAGTTTTGCATTAATCGGCACGTACAGAACCGCCGGAAGAGGTTGCTTTGCTTAACGTTTTTGGCGTGTTGTGGTACTTGATGTTGCTTCCGCTCGATGCTTTTGCATCTAAGTTCAGGATAGGGTACACATCAATAGAACTTCCGCTGGATGATTTTGCGGTTACATCGTTGGTAAGTAATTCATCGGCTTCAATGTCGCTTCCGCTGGATGATTCCGCTTCCAGTTTGAGTGCTTTTCCTTTGACTTCAATTTCACTTCCGCTGCTGGAATTGCAGGTGATTCTTTCGGCTTCAACGTTTATTTTGATTTCACTTCCGCTGGATGCTTTTGTTTCAAGGTCTTTTACTAAAAGCGTATTTTTACTTTTGATAGAGGCACCGCTGGAGGTTCTGAGCGACTCAATTTGGGGTAATGAAACAAATACCTGTTTTGATTTGGTGTTTTTAACGCTTTTTTCCAATGCAATTTTCAGTGTTCCGTCGGTGATATCTGTTGTGATTAAATCAACAATATTATCATCGGCTTTCACTTCAATAGATACAGCATCGCTCTGTGTGACCTGAACATCAATACCTTGTGATACTTCAATATTTGTAAATTCTCCGGAAACAGGTCGGTTGACAGTGGTAACATTACCACTTCCTTTAACCGATTCTCCCAAGTCAACAGAAAACTGACAGGAACTGAATAACAAAGCGGTGATTAACGCTACGGTAGTTTTGGTAATATAAACGATAAATTTGATCATGATTAGTTTGTTTTTATGATTACGCCTTCTTTATTTATTTCCAGACCTTTGAAATCTCTTTTTTCTTCAGATTTATGAGCCTCTTTAATATGTATGCCGTTTCGGTTGATGGTTACGGTTGATGATATTGAGTCCTCCGTTTCCACATCGTTGTACTCGTTTTCTTCTATCGGACAGTTTAAACATTTGACCTGCTCTTTGGTCACTTTGTAAATATAATTGTCTGAACTGTAATGAAGATTAAAAAAACCATTGTTTGATGAGTCAAATTGCTGAACACTGCTGTCTGGTCTCAGGATGACTCCTTGTGGCAGATATAAATAGAGTTCAACTTCCTGGCTTCTGTATTTATTCTTTAAATCGGTAATGAAATAATTGTCTAAAATTAATTTATTTCCGTCAAACCTGAAACTATAATTTATTTTTTCTGCTCTTTTTTTGGCTTCTGTCATCGATTTTCCTTCCGCTCTTTTTTCAATCTGCAGATAAGGTTGCGGTTCATTTGTGTGTATCAGCTCAATGCTGATGCTGTTGGAATAAATAATGTCATTTCCATTTTCATCTTGTGTTACTTCAAAATCATTATAACGAAAATCTTTGGCATAGTAGTCGTTAAATTTGAATTGAATGTCTAATGTATCCCCTGGCATTAGGTTTAATGTTTCCTTTTGCACAATTTTACCGTTATAAGCAATTTCTGTTGCTTGTTTTATCCCGAAAGAAATTAAAATCCCCACAGCAATTAGCCATAAGGCAAGCAGCGTATATTTAGCTACATTACCAATTGATTTCATATTGGTAATCAATAGTTTTAATCCCAGTATAAGCAGGAAGAAAAACGGAATACCAATAGCCAGAATGCTCAGGAGTACCACCAACCATATAGGGAATTCGCTCACAATCACGGCATCGTAATAACTTTGCCAGGGCATGTCAACAAAAGTGGTTGATCCAAACGTAAATCCGCCAATCAGTACCGCACCCAAAACAAAGATGGAAAACAATAAAATGACGGCTCCGATGAATTTGGCAAAAATGTTAAAAATGGTCATGAATACTTCTCCTATCGCAGAGCCTACTTTTTCAGCTCCCGATTTGGCGGCGTTTCCCATTTTTTCATAATCGGCATTTTCTACTTTATCTGAAAAAGAAGCAAATTCTTCACGGACTTTTTTTTCGATGTTGCTCAAATTCACAGGTTCTCCGGTCATTTGAAGTTTTTCGGTGGTCGTTTGAGCTTTAGGGATTAAAATCCATAACAGAATGTATAGAAAGATTGGAAATCCAACCCCGGCTATTACGATTAATACTAAGGTTAAACGAATCCACAAAGCATCTATGCCAAAATAGTGACCCAGTCCGGCAGAAACACCACCAAGGATATTTTTGTCAATATCGCGATAAAGTTTTTTGGACGATTTTGTATTCGTATTAAAATTAGATTGAGTAGCTTCTCCTTCTTCTTCTATCCTGTAATCTTCCGGTTGACCCATAACGGCAATCATGGCATCCACGTCTTTTAAGTTGATTACATGTTTGTCAGCTTCTTTCTTTTCGGTAAAGATCTCCGAAATTCTCATTTCGATGTCTTTCATGATTTCATCCTGACCGGATGAATTGGAAAGCGAACGCTTGATTGCATCGAAATATCGGTTTAACTTTTGAAAGGCATCTTCGTCTATGTGAAAGAATAAACCTCCTAAATTTATATTAACTGTTTTGTTCATGACGATTAGTTTTGATGGGTTATGGTATTCACGGCATTGGATAATTCTAACCAGGTGCCATTGAGTTCGGTTAAAAATTGTTTTCCTATTTCGGTAAGTGCATAGTATTTTCTAGGCGGTCCCGAAGTTGATTCTTCCCAACGGTAGTTGAGTAGTCCGTCATTTTTTAATCTGGTCAGCAAAGGGTAAACCGTACCCTCCACCACCAACAATTTTGCGTTTTTTAAGGAGTCTAGAATTTCAGAGGTATAAGCTTCTTTTTCTTTTAAGACAGAAAGTATGCAGAACTCTAAAACACCTTTTCGCATCTGGGCTTTTGTGTTTTCAATATTCATAATTCATGATAAGATTTTTAGTTTAACTGATTCGTTTTTGATTTGATTGATTTGCCTTTCGGCGATGATTGATTGATGATTAAAACTCTTATTTAATAAAATTGATGGTAAGCGGATATTTATAAATTGTTCCTTCGTTAGCCCTTACTGCTCCTAATATCACCAGAATGAATTCTGCAATGGTCCATATGCCCAGAACGGATACCGTAATGATTCCGACCGTGATTAAATCAATCGGAATGATATGGCCACCTGCCTTTTCAATTTCGATATAGTTAACGATTGAACCTATAAAAAAGATGCCTAATACAATGGCGATCACAATACTGTATGCCAAAATACTTAAATGAAAATTGACAACCGATTTACCGTTCTGATCAACATACTCTGATTGGTGTTTTTTGGTTTGCCAAATAATCAAGGGAACTACTATTCCCGCAAAAGGAATAAGGTACTTTGCAAATGCACTTAAGTGCAATAATGCGGCTGTTGTTTTTTCATTTTGTGTTGTCATAATTAAAAGTGTATAATAATATCTTATGCAAATATATGTCTAAAAGAAGGTATTATGTTACGCATAGTACTTATATTTAACAAAAAATTAACAAATAAATAATTTGAAAATAAAACTTATATTTACCGGATAAATCAGTATTTATGCAGTTTACAGCCGGAAATATCAATGTGTTTTTGTTTTTTAAACTTCCTTCTGCCTTTTGGTGTGGTGTTCGGGCCAAATCACTGGATGACAGACAATGCACGGTAACCGTAAAGCACCGTTGGTTTAATCAGAATCCGTTTAACTCAATGTATTTTGCGGTACAGGCAATGGCGGCAGAATTATCTACAGGGGCTTTGGTGATGTATCAGATCAGGAAAAGCGGTAAAAAAATTTCTATGCTTGTGGCCCGTAACCAGGGAAACTACTCTAAAAAAGCAACCGGAAGAATCACTTTTGCCTGCCGGGACGGACATTTAATTGAACAGGCTATACGGCAAACCATTGCAACGGGTGAGGGACAAACCTTTTGGATGAAATCTATCGGGAAAGATGAAAAAGGGGATCAGGTTTCGGAAATGGAATTTGAGTGGAGCGTACGGTTAAAGCAATAATTATCGCTATTATTTCAGGGCTCTTAACAACCCTTAAACTAATCCCAATTAACTTTACTTTTAGACCGTTTGCAGGTAACTTTGTATAAAAATTGAATATGAAAGTATTAATCACAGGAGCGACCGGACTGGTTGGTAAAGAATTGATTGCCCTGTTATTAGAAAACAGAATCGAAATTCACTATCTTACCACTTCTAAATCAAAAATTGAAAGTAAGCCTTTTTATCAGGGTTTTTACTGGAATCCGGAGCAAAGCATAATTGATGAAAATTGTTTGATGGGTGTTGATGCTATTATCCATTTGGCCGGAGCAACGGTTTCTAAACGCTGGACAACCAACTATAAACAGGAAATTATAGAGAGCAGAACACTGTCATCTAATTTATTATATACGTGTTTAAAGAATCATCCCAATCAGGTAAAGCAAATTGTTTCTGCTTCGGCCATTGGTATTTATCCGGATAGTTTAACACAAGTTTACACCGAAGATAATAAATCCATAGACGATAGTTTTTTAGGGCACGTGGTGATGAAGTGGGAGGAAAGTGTGGATGTCTTTAGAAGGTTGAATATTAAAGTCTGTAAGCTGCGAATCGGTCTGGTACTTTCCCAAAAAGGGGGAGCTCTGTCCGAAATGATAAAGCCAATTAAATTAGGAATTGGTTCTCCGTTTGGCTCCGGTAAACAGATACAATCGTGGATTCATATTGAAGATTTGGCCGCTATGTTTCAATATGCTGTTGTGAACAATTGGGAAGGTGTTTTTAATGCTGTGGCACCCAATCCGGTCAGTAATGCAGAACTGACCAAAGCCATCGCCAGAACGCTCGGAAAACCTGTTTTTATGCCTAATGTACCGAAATTTGCAATGAAGTTGCTTTTGGGAGAAATGCATCAGATACTGTTTACAAGTCAACATGTAAGTGCTGTAAAAGCAGAAATAAATGGCTTTCAATTTCGATACCGTGAATTAACAAAAACATTGGATAATTTATTGGCATAAAAAAACCCCTCATTTTTGAGGAGCTTCTTATTCATGAGTAAGATGAAGTAATAATTATTTTGTAGCCGTAATGCTAACTTTTAATTCTATTTCGTCGTTTACAAATTTATCCTTTAAATTGTCAAACACAGATTTTGAAGCATAGTTCACATTCCATTGTGTTCTGTCAATTTTAAATGGTTCACTGCTAAGTGTCAATGTGTTTTCATCAACAGTGATTGTGGCAGGAAAAGAAACAGGTTTTGTAATTCCTTTCAAGGTTAAGTTACCGGAAACGGTAGTCACGGCATCCACTGTATTTACAGAGGTAATTTCAAAAGTTCCTTCAGGGAATTTTTTTGTGTTGAAGAAATGATCTGCATCTTCTTCTTTTCCTAAACCTTTCAGGTGACCTTCCAAATCTTCTTTTCCGTCACCGGCAGCCAAATCTAAAACAGTAATACTATTCATATCAATTGTGAATTTACCGCTTTCTACTTTTCCGTTGTTTAAAGCCAGTTCACCATTGGAAAGAGCTATGGTTCCGTTGTGTTTTCCGGCGGGTTTAGAACCAATCCATTCGATTGTAGATTTTGCAGCATCAACTTTATAGGTTGTTGCGGTCTCGGTGGCAACTGCAGCATCTTCAACAGGTTCTGTTGTTTCTGCTTTGTCATTTTTACAGGAAGTTAAAGAAAGTGTAGCGAGTACTACCAAGCTTAAAACGATTTTCTTCATAGTTTTTTAATTTAAGTTTAAACAAAAGTAGAAAACCGACAGGCATAATTTTCTTAAAGAAATATTAATTTTTATCATAGCTGATGCAGGGAGGATTATCCGGAGAAATATTTTTACGCTGACAATTTGACATTTTTAAACAATTGGCAGTACTTTTGCAATCCAAAAATCCAACAAGGAAATGTTTAAAAAAATTTTTAAAAAGATGAATCAGGAGAATACAGATCATATTGAAAAGGAGATCATTGACAATGAGGTTTCGGCGGAACAAAATCAGGAAAATGCTGAAGTTCCTGTTGCAGAAATGACAAATGAAGAAAAACTGGAAGAAGAGTTAGCCAAAGAGAAAGATAAGTTTTTACGTCTTTTTGCCGAGTTTGAAAACTACAAAAAGAGAACTTCCAAAGAGCGTATAGATCTTTTTAAAACTGCCAATCAGGAAGTTTTACAGGCCATGTTGCCGGTTTTAGATGATTTTGACCGGGCGTTGATTCAAATTTCCAAGAGTGACACAACCGAAGAACAGGTGTTGCTAAAGGGAGTGGAACTGATCCACGAAAAATTAAAATCAACATTGGTTTCCAAAGGACTGGAAGTGGTAGAAATTAAAACAGGAGACGATTTTAATGCCGATTTTGCCGAGGCAATTACGCAGATTCCGGCACCGTCTGACGATTTGAAAGGTAAAATTGTGGATGTCATTGAAAAGGGATATAAATTGGGCGACAAAATAATCCGTTTTCCAAAGGTGATTATCGGCCAGTAGAGGCAAGTCGTGACTTGTCCGTACAGGGAGGAAATTAAGATAGGAAGAAATAAAAATTTCGAATTTTAGAAAATGAAAAAAGATTTTTACGAAATATTAGGCATTTCCAAAAATGCAACGCCGGAAGAAATAAAGAAAGCCTATCGCAAGAAGGCTATTGAGTTTCATCCGGATAAAAATCCCGGAAATAAGGAAGCCGAAGAAAATTTTAAAAAAGCAGCCGAGGCTTATGAGGTGTTGAGTGATCCTGATAAGAAAGCCCGTTACGACCAATATGGTCATGCTGCTTTTGAAGGAAATGGCGGATTTGGCGGTGGCGGAATGAATATGGATGATATTTTCAGCCAGTTCGGTGATATCTTTGGAAGTGCTTTTGGAGGCGGATTCAGCGGATTTGGCGGTGGCGGATTTGGCGGCGGTCAACGCAGGATGAAAGGAAGCAACCTACGGATTAAAGTCAAATTGACCTTAGAAGAAATTGCCAACGGTGTTGAAAAGAAAATTAAAGTTAAACGTAAAATCCAGGCTCCGGGTGTTTCTTATAAAACATGTGGAACGTGTAATGGTTCCGGGCAGGTACTGCGGGTAACCAATACGATTTTGGGCAGAATGCAGACAGCTACCACTTGTTCAACGTGTGGCGGTTCCGGGCAGACCATCAGTTCAAAACCGGCTCATGCCGATGCCCATGGAATGATTCTGGAAGATGAGACCGTATCGATCAAAATTCCGGCCGGTGTGGTGAATGACATGCAGTTAAAAGTGACCGGAAAAGGAAATGATGCACCGGGCAACGGTATTCCGGGTGATTTGATTGTGGCCATCGAAGAAATTGAACACGAATTTTTAAAACGCGAAGGAGAAAACCTTCACTATGATTTATACATCAGTGTGGCAGAGGCAGCTCTGGGCGTTTCCAAAGAGATTGAAGCTGTAGGCGGAAAAGTACGTATTAAGCTGGAAGAAGGAATTCAGTCCGGCAAGATTTTACGCTTAAAAGGAAAAGGAATTCCGAGTATCAATTCCTACGGGAACGGCGATTTACTGGTGCATATAAATGTCTGGACTCCAAAGACATTAAACAGAGAACAACGTCAGTTTTTTGAGAAAATGCTCACGGATGAAAACTTTATTCCGCATCCGGAAAAGACAGACAAATCTTTTTTTGAAAAAGTTAAAGATATGTTTTCATAATTTGAAAATATTAATTACATTTGGTCTTTACTAGGAAACTAGTAGATTCTTTTTCATAGCAATTTTTCCCATCCTTGTGCAAATAAGGGTGGGTTTTTTTTGGGTTTTTATTTTTTAGGTTCTGCCACGAAGGAGGGACGACAGGAAGTTTTTTGAGATTGCTTTTGGTTAGTTTTTGTTTGGAAGATTTGCTTTTCGAAGAACTATGTTCACCGTGCCATTTCGACCAGAGTAGAAATTACATAAAGTAGATAACGTATTATTTGCTAAGAGTTATGTGATTTGCTTTTTGCTCCGAAGTCTCCAGACTTCGGAGAGCGGAGTTCACCGTGTCATTTCGACCAGAGGGAGAAATCACATAAAGTAGATAACGTTTTATTTACTAAATGTTATTTTATTTGCTTTTTGCTTCGAAGTCTGGAGACTTCGGAGAGCGGAGACTTTGGAGAGCGGAGAAAAACATTTTCAAAAAATTACAAAAAGACACCCAACCCGCTTGAGCAATTGCAGCGAAAAGCCCGACCCCCGATGCTGACAACTACTTTCTTTTTGAACTTGGATTTCTTGCAAAGGGGGCACACCCACCTAAAAAAATATCCTTTATTCTCCACATTTGTTAGCTTTTTTGCGGTTATTTCTTATATTTACGCAAACGCAAAAAATTAGTATGAGCAATATCTTAGAAGTAAGAAATGTTGTAAAACAATATGGTAATTATACCGCTTTGAATAACGTTTCAATCTCGGTCCCCAAAGGCAGTATTTATGGGCTTTTGGGGCCAAACGGAGCCGGAAAAACATCGCTGATCCGGATTATTAACCAAATTACCTTGCCCGATAATGGTGAGGTGTTTCTGGATGGCGAAAAATTACAGCCTGATCATATCCAGCACATCGGCTATTTGCCCGAAGAACGCGGTTTATATAAATCGATGAAAGTGGGCGAGCAGTGTTTGTATTTAGCTCAATTGAAAGGTTTGTCTAAACAGGAAGCCAAAAAGCAACTTGATTTTTGGTTTGAAAAGTTTGGTATTCAGGCGTGGTGGAACAAAAAAATTGAAGAGCTTTCCAAAGGAATGGCTCAAAAAGTACAGTTTGTGGTGACGGTGCTGCACAAACCCAAACTGCTGATTTTTGACGAGCCGTTTTCCGGTTTCGACCCGGTGAATGCCAATCTCATCAAAGACGAGATTCTGGAATTGAAAAAACAGGGATCTACCATTATTTTTTCTACACACCGGATGGAAAGTGTCGAGGAACTGTGCGATGATATTGCACTGATCCACAAATCGAACAAGCTGATCGAAGGAAAACTGACGGACGTGAAACGCGAGTTCAGAACCAACCATTTCGAAGTGGGCATCGTTACCGGTAATGTAGAAGGACTGATGTATGACTTAACCCAGCGATTCACAGTTGATCAGGCCAGTTTCAAGTCGTTGAACGATGACCTGAAACTTGAGATCGGATTGGGAACCGCTACGCCGAACGAACTGCTTCAGCTGCTCACACAACGCGGCCAGGTGACGCATTTTGTAGAGAAAATTCCAACTGCCAACGATATTTTTATTAAAACCGTAAGTCAAAACTAATGAGTATTTTAAGCTTAATTATAAAAAGAGAATTTATTGCCAAGGTCCGCAACAAATCGTTTATTGTGATGACCTTTTTGAGTCCTTTGCTGTTTGTTGGGATTGCCGGATTTGTGGGTTATCTGGCTTCGATGAAAGCGGATTTAAAGCACATCGCCATTCATGACGAAAGCGGCTACTTTGTGAATGAGTTTAAAAACAATGCCGAGTTCTCGTACCACGATTTGTCTAAGATAGATATGCGTTTTTTAAAAGATAGTGTGATCAGTGAGCGATACGCGGGGTTGATCTATATCCCGAAAACAGACAGCTTGTCCACTGTTCAAAATCAGGTGCAGTATATCTCAAACGATAGTCCGTCGATGGATTATATCTTTGATGTGGAAGATGTTATTGCCAGGAAGATTACACAATATAATTATGAAAAACTGGCTTTAGATACCACCCGGATTAATTTGGCTAAAGCAAAAGTTGATATTGTTCTGAAAAAAGCCTCCGGCGAGAATACGGTGAAAGGGTTGAATGAAATTAAGCTCTTTTTAGGCGGGATTTTTGGCTATTTGATCATGATGTTTATTGTGATTTATGGCAATTTTGTCATGCGGAGCGTGATTGAAGAAAAGACGAACCGCATCATTGAGATCATTATTTCGTCTGTTAAACCGTTTCAGTTGATGATGGGAAAAATCATCGGGAATTCAATGGCAGGAATTCTTCAGTTTCTGATCTGGACGATTTTAGGATTGGTGCTGTTTTTTATTTTTTCAACGGTTTTCGGGTTGCAGATGTCTGCCGCACCAAATGTTTCTCCGGAAGCCCTGGCGGAGGCTAATCCGGTTGGATTGGCAGAAAAACTTCCGCTTTACATTCACGAGTTTAAACAATTGCCTTTGGTAACCTTGTTGGTTTCGTTTGTTATTTATTTTGTGGGCGGATTCTTTTTATACAGTTCGTTTTATGCTGCCATTGGTGCAGCGGTGGATAACGAAACCGACTCACAACAGTTTTTGTTGCCGATTATCATGCCGTTAATTTTGGGCGTTTATATCGGATTCTTCACGGTGCTGAATGACCCGCACGGAATGGTGGCAACAGTGTTTTCAATTATTCCGCTCACATCGCCCATTGTAATGCTGATGCGAATTCCGTTTGGAGTTCCAATCTGGCAGTTAATTTTATCTATGGTTTTGCTGTTTGTCACTTTCATTGGTGTGGTTTGGTTTGCGGCTAAAATTTACCGTGTCGGTATTTTAATGTACGGAAAAAAACCGTCGTGGAAAGAATTATACAAATGGATAAAGTACTAATCAAATTAAAAATAAATTTCGAATATGAATTTAAGTATTGAAAATATATTGTTAATTGGGTCAATTTTGCTTTTAATCAGTATAATTGCCGGTAAAACGTCTTATAAATTTGGTGTTCCCACGTTGATATTATTCCTTGCCATCGGAATGCTGGCCGGGTCTGAAGGACCGGGTGGAATTAATTTCAGCGACCCGCAACTGGCTCAGTTTATCGGAATCGTTTCGTTGAACTTTATCTTGTTCTCGGGAGGTTTAGATACAAGTTGGAGTTCCATTAAACCCATTTTGTGGCAGGGGGTGGCATTATCAACTTTAGGGGTTTTTATAACCGCCCTGTCCGTTGGTTTTTTTGTTTATTACATTACAGATTTTACGATTTATGAAGCTCTTTTATTGGGTTCAATCGTATCTTCTACCGATGCCGCAGCGGTATTTTCCATTTTAAGGTCAAAGAGCCTGGCTTTAAAATCGAATATTCGTCCCACTTTGGAGTTAGAGAGCGGTAGTAACGATCCGATGGCCTATGTGTTGACCATTGCTTTTTTAAGTTTGGTTGTTAATCAGGACCAGGCACAAAGCCAAAGTTTTTTTTCGGTTATTCCGCTTTTTCTTCAGCAAATGATAATTGGTGCAATTGCCGGTCTTTTATTCGGAAAGCTCAGCAAATATATTATCAATAGAATCAAACTGGATTTTGAGGGGTTATATCCTGTTTTGGTCATTGCGTTAATGTTTATTACATTTTCAGCAACCGATTTTATTGGTGGGAATGGATTTTTAGCAATTTATCTTTGTGCGGTTTATTTAGGAAATCAGGATATAATCCATAAAAAAACAATCCTGAAGATGTTTGACGGATTGGCATGGTTGATGCAAATTGTATTATTCCTCACACTCGGATTGCTTGTTTTTCCATCCAATATTGTTCCGGTTATTGGTGTCGGATTGTTGATTTCAGCTTTTATGATATTAATCGCCAGACCGGTGGGTGTGTTTTTAAGTCTGATTCCGTTTAAATTAAAGAACAGAAAAAAATTATACATCTCTTGGGTAGGTTTACGCGGTGCCGTACCCATTGTGTTTGCCACTTACCCGCTTTTGGCCGGTATTGAAAAGGCGGAAATGATTTTTAATATAGTATTCTTAATTACCTTAACATCCATTTTAATTCAGGGAACAACACTATCCGTTTTTGCTCACTGGCTTCATGTTTCTCTGCCGGAAAAAGTAAAAATGAAAGGACCGCTGGAAATCTTTTTTGATGAAAATCCGAAGTCGCAAATCGGAGAAATTAACCTGGCAGAGAATGACTTTGCAGTAGGAAAAAAAATAGTAAACCTGGGTTTTCCTAAAAATGCCCTGGTTACAATGATTAAACGAAATGAAAAATACATCACACCCAGCGGATCAACTGTTCTGGAAGCAGGAGATAAATTGATTGTGCTTTCAGACAAAAAAGAAAGTATCGATTTGATTATTGAAAGCCTGAAGAGAAACGAGGTTCCGCTTAAAAAGCGATTTGTAATCTTTGTTGAAACTACCGGGTTAAGCCATATGCTGATTCAGAATGCCTTGATTATAGCACGAAATCAGAATGTTAAATTCTGTCTGGTACACCAGTCGAACAATTTTCTGCCTACTATTATTGATAATTCAGACAGGATGATTGCGGTGCGAAAAGCAAAAAATGAAGCACTGGATAAGCTGAAAGAAATAGCCAAAGAAGATTTTGAATCCATAGAGGTCGATTTTTTTGTTTCGGAAGAAAGAATAAATCAGATATACAATCAGCTTAAGAATTCAACCTATGAAGATTATGTTTTTGTGGGACTAAAAGGGACAAATTATCTCAAAAAACATCTGATTGGCAGCATGGCAACGCAAATTACAGATAACATCAATGCCACCATTTTAGCGTTGCCGTATAAAAAGTCAACTTTTGAGATCGAAGAGTTTTATGTGGGGATCAATAACCCGCAAAATTTTAACTTTGATGCCCTGAATAAAAGCATCGCCTTTTTTCCGAAATTGGAAAAAGTAATCGTTTTCACGATTTCCAATAACAAAGAAAACCAGCTTCTTTCCCGGGACATTTTAGAAAAGATTCATCACCCGAAAGAAATTGAATTTGAAGTTACATACAGGGTAATTGAAGATAAAGAAACCTTAAAAGAGACCATTGAATGTTCTGAGACCAGCATGAATAAGATGCTGGTTATTCAGAAGGGAGCAAGAAATATTTCAGATAAAATGTTCAGGAATTTTTTTACGAACGAATTTGTTTACGAAGGAAAATTTGCTATGATTATTCTTCCGCACAATGAAATTACATTAGTAGATTAAAAACACATAGAAATGCCTAAAATATTAATAATAGAAGACGAAGCTGCCATCCGGCGTGTGTTATCCAAAATTCTTTCAGAAGAAAATGATTCCTATCAGGTAGAAGAAGCCGAAGACGGACTTTCCGGCGTTGAGAAAATTAAAAACGAAGAGTATGATCTGGTGCTTTGCGATATCAAAATGCCCAAAATGGATGGGGTGGAAGTGTTGGAAGCCGTTAAGAAAATCAAACCCGAAATACCAATGGTGATGATTTCCGGTCACGGCGATCTGGAAACAGCTGTCAATACCATGCGGTTGGGAGCATTTGATTATATTTCGAAACCACCTGATTTGAATCGTTTGCTGAACACCGTTCGCAACGCATTAGACCGAAAGCAATTGGTAGTGGAAAACAAGATTCTGAAAAAGAAAGTCAGCAAAAATTATGAAATGATCGGTCAGTCAGAAGCGATCAGCCATATTAAAGAAATGATTGACAAAGTAGCTCAGACCGATGCCCGTGTACTCATAACCGGCCCCAACGGAACCGGAAAAGAACTGGTGGCCCATCAGTTGCATGAAAAAAGCGAACGTTCTGCTCATCCGATTGTTGAGGTAAACTGTGCTGCCATTCCATCCGAATTAATTGAAAGTGAGTTATTCGGACATGTGAAGGGAGCCTTTACCTCGGCTGTAAAAGACCGTGCCGGAAAATTTGAAGCTGCCGACGGCGGAACAATTTTTCTGGATGAAATAGGTGATATGAGCCTGGCTGCCCAGGCTAAAGTTTTACGGGCTCTGCAGGAAAACCTGGTGCAGCGTGTAGGAGCCGATAAAGATATTAAAGTCAATGTCCGGGTGATAGCAGCCACGAACAAAGATTTGAAAAAGGAAATCACCGAAGGGCGTTTTCGGGAAGATTTATACCATCGTTTGGCGGTTATTCTGATAAAAGTTCCGGCTTTGAACGACAGACGTGATGATATCCCGCTGTTAATTGAACATTTTGCGGCTAAGATTGCAGTAGAACAAGGCAATGCAGCCAAGAAATTTTCTGCGGCAGCCGTCAAACTGCTGCAAGAATACGATTGGACCGGAAATATTCGCGAACTTCGCAACGTAGTAGAGCGTTTGATTATTTTGGGCGGAAATGAAATTTCGGAAAACGATGTGAAGCTTTTTGCGAGTAAATAAAAAGAGTAATTAGTGAATAGTAATTAGTGATAGCAGCTAATTATTTTCACTGATCACTAATCACTAAAATATATGCAACTAAAAAAAATAAACCCCAATCTTCAGAAAGCTTTGATTGAAAGCGAATTAGTCGAAGCGAATGACATGCAGCATGAAACATTTTCTACTTTAAAAAGCGGAGCGGATGCGGTTATTCAATCACCGCCCGGAACCGGAAAATCCACCACAATTGTTTTGAATATTGTACAGCGGTTAGAAAAACCGGTAGGCGAAAGCACCCGGGCTTTAGTAATTGTAGAAAGCAAAGAAAAAGTGCTGGAGATGGTGGAAATGTTTCAGAAATTAGCAAATTATACAAATCTGAGAGTGATTGGCGTTCATGAAAAAGGCGACATTGATTACGACAAAAACCAGATTTCATTAGGAATGGATGTACTGATCGGAACGCCAACCAAGATAAACGATATGTTCTCCTCGGCCGGCTTCAACATGAACACCATTAAAATGTTTGTGGTAGATGATGCTGATTCACTTTTCAGAAACCGGATGGATGCCGTTATCCTGCGGCTTTCCTTAAGCGTAGAAAAAACACAGTGGATTTTCTTTTGTAGCAGCATCACGGAAAGGGTAGAAGCATTGGCTGATAAAATTATGATTGAACCTGCCTTTTTTGAAGCAGAGTAACTATATTGTCAGTTATCGGCTGTTTGTTTTCAGCGGATAAAAAGTATAATCACTTAATAACTAAAGTATGGGCATGATGAAAATATTTTCAGGAAGCGAAATCCTGGCTTCCGCATTAAAAGAAAAAATAGAAGCGGTAGGGGTAGAAGTACGCCGGAAGGATAATATTCAATCCGCTCGTTTAGGTGGTTTTGGCAATTTAGATTTGGCGGTAGAACTGTTTGTTGATGAACGCTATTATGGAAAAATAGCTCCGGTGATAGAGAAGTTCAGGATGAGTATTTAAAAAACCTGTCAGGTGGATTTTCTACGGATTTAAATTATCCTTAAAGACTTTTAGGTAATACGCCAGAACCGAAATAAAAACACCAAAAACACCAATAAAACCAAACGAGAAACGCAGGTTAGTCACTTCCGCAATATGCCCGATAACGGGCGGGCCTAATAAAAAACCAATGAAACTGATTCCGGTTACAATTGTTAAAGCTTCTCCGGTTGGAATTTTTGCATTCCTTCCCGTAGTGCTGTAAATGATCGGGATAACATTGGAAACCCCAAAGCCTACCAGCATAAAGGCCAGCATGCACGGAATCAGATACGGGAAAGCTACAGCCGTATATAATCCGGTTGAAATTGTGATACCACTTGCAATCAATATCTTTCGGGCTCCGAATTTTCTAACCAGAATGTCACTCAAAAACCTTCCGGATGCCATGGTGATCATAAATGAAGTATAACCCAGAATAACCAAGGCTCCCGGTGCTTTTACAATATCTTTAAAATAAATACCGCTCCAGTCAAACATAATGCCTTCGCTGGCCATGCAGCAAAAGCCAATTACACCCAGCCACATCAGTGATGTATCAGGCCTTTTAAGCTTAAATTTCGGACCTGTAATTTCTTTGGCCACCGATTTCACTTTAACGAGGTGACGGTAATTCACAAAAATAATCAGACCGACTAAAAGAAAGATAAGTAAAAAATGCTGGTGTGGTGTGAGTTGCAGTGCCATCATACCTAAACCGACCAAAGCTCCGCAAAATCCGGCCAGACTCCATGAACCGTGAAAAGAGCCCATGATGGGTTTTTTAAAAATCTGTTCGGTGTAAACGCCTTGTGTATTGATGGAAATGTTACAAAAGTTACCACATAAACCAAAAATGTATAAGGCCAGTGCCAGTTGCCAGGTTTGAGTTACCAGCCCGATATTTGTCAGGCTGAAGGCATAAAAAGGCAACGCAAAGAGTAAAACTCTCCTGCTTCCGAAACGGGTAACAATTTTTCCTGAAAAGGGCATGGCAGTTAACTGCCCGACCGGAAGAGCAAAAAGAATCGTACCCAATTCACCTTCACTGAGCTGGAGCAATGCTTTGATGTCAGGAATCCGGCTTGCCCACGAAGCAAAACAAAAACCCATTCCAAAATAGAAAAAACTCATGGCCAGACGGATCCTGTTCAAATAAGATTGTTTCGCTTTCCGATAGCTTTTTTTGTGTTTTTGTTGCGGAATAACCTTTCCCAGAAAACTGTAATCAAATAGAGGCATGGTTTCATTGGCTGGTTGAGACCACAAAATTAAATAAAAAAATAAGGTTTAGTCTGATTTTGGTTTCATTGGCATACTAATTATCTATTTTTTACCGATTGTAGAATCATTTTATCAAATTCAAAAATAATTGTATTACTAATTGTCATTTTCAAACTTCAGGATTCCACAAATCGATTATCTTTGCACCTTAAAAATTTTGAAGGGTGAACCGTTTTCCAGCTTCTCTCTTTTAATTTCCAACTCAAAAAAAATGATTACAGTAAACGATATTGCCGTGCACTTTGGCGGAACCACCTTGTTCAGTGATGTTTCTTTTGCCATTAATGAAAATGACAAAATAGCTCTGATGGGTAAGAACGGAGCCGGAAAATCTACGTTATTAAAAATTATAGCCGGCGTGAATAAGGCTTCTTCCGGATCGATTTCTGCACCAAAGGAAGCTGTCATTGCCTATTTGCCGCAGCATCTGCTAACGCAAGATGATGCCACGGTCATGGAAGAAGCCTCTAAAGCATTTGCAGAGGTTTTTGATATGAAGACTGAAATCGATTCACTAAATGATCAGTTAACCACGAGAACCGATTATGAAAGCGATGATTATATGAAATTAATCGAACGTGTTTCAGAATTGAGTGAGAAATTCTATTCGATTGAAGAAGTGAATTATGAAGCCGAAGTTGAAAAAGTACTGAAAGGATTAGGTTTTGAACGAGAAGATTTTAACCGGCCTACCGCTGAATTTTCAGGCGGGTGGCGGATGCGGATTGAACTGGCCAAAATCCTTTTAAAGAAACCCGATTTGATTTTGCTCGATGAGCCCACCAATCACATGGATATTGAAAGTATCCAGTGGTTAGAAGATTTTCTGATCAATTCGGCCAAAGCAGTAATCGTCATTTCGCACGACAGGGCTTTTGTGGATAACATTACCAACCGCACCATCGAAGTAACGATGGGACGAATTTATGACTACAAAGCGAAATATTCACACTATTTAGAGCTTAGAAAAGACAGGAGAGCCCATCAGCTGAAAGCTTATGAAGAGCAGCAGAAAATGATTGCGGAAAATATGGAGTTCATTGAGCGTTTCAAAGGAACGTATTCTAAAACACTGCAGGTGCAATCACGTGTCAAAATGCTTGAAAAACTGGTTCCGGTAGAAATCGATGAAATCGATAATTCGGCTTTGCGGTTAAAATTTCCACCCTCGGTGCGTTCCGGACAATACCCGGTGATTGTAAAAGATTTACACAAAAGTTATGATGACAAGGTTATTTTCAAAGATGCCAATATGGTGATTGAACGCGGACAAAAAGTGGCGTTTGTAGGCAAAAACGGCGAAGGAAAGTCAACCATGATCAAAGCCATCATGAAAGAAATCGAAATCAACGGCGGAAGCGTGGAGATCGGTCACAATGCACAGATTGGCTATTTTGCACAAAACCAGGCCTCATTACTGGACGAGAATGCCACTATTTTCGAGACCATCGATTCCATAGCGGTGGGCGATATCCGAACACAGATTAAGAACATTCTCGGAGCTTTTATGTTCCAGGGTGATGATATTACCAAAAAAGTAAAAGTACTTTCCGGTGGCGAAAAAACCCGTTTGGCCATGATTAAATTGCTGCTCGAACCGGTAAACTTGCTCATTCTCGATGAGCCTTCCAACCACTTAGACATGAAAACCAAAGACATTATCAAAGAGGCTCTGCGGGATTTTGACGGTACGCTGATACTTGTTTCGCACGACCGTGATTTTCTTGACGGCCTGGCCACCAAAGTATTCGAATTTGGCAACAAACGTGTCAAAGAGCATTTTGAAGACATCAAAGGATTCCTGGCTCTGAAAAAAATGGAGAACCTCCGGGAAATCGAAAAATAATTTTACAACATTAATTTGGGTGTGCCCCTCCGTAAACTGCGGGTCGGGCTTTCCGTTACAAGTCCTCGTTCAACCGTTGGTTTTTTGTCGGCCTGTGCCCGGCTTCCGTTGGTTGCCGGCCCAATCCGCAAAAAAGCACAACCGTTGTCCTGCGGGCTTTCCACTTCAATCCCTCACACAACTCAGTCTAGATTGCACCATATGACAAATTGATGTTAAAAAAAACATCCCGCTAAAATTTAACGGGATGTTTTTGCAATGTAATCTAATTAACAAGTATTTATAAAGCAGTAATAATGAATTGGCTTCTTCTGTTCAATTGGTGTTCGGCTTCGGTACACTCTACACCGTCAGCACATTTATTTACCAACTGTGTCTCTCCGTAACCTTTGGCGGTTAAGCGTTCCGGAGCGATTCCGTTTTTGATTAACCAGCTGCGGGTAGATTTTGCTCTTCTGTCAGATAACACTTCGTTGTAGCGGTGTGTCTGACGGCTGTCGGTGTGTGAACGGATATCAATTTTCATGTTAGGATATTGGTTCATAACATCCAGAATTTTGGCAATATCGATTGCTGCGTCCGGTCTGATGTTCCATTTATCCAGATCAAAATAAATCAGGTTGATTCCGAAAACATCCGCTAAATCACCTCCGATCGGAATACTTTTAACAGCTTTTTCCAATTCAATCGGAAGTTCAGTTTTTCCGCTTTCTTTTCCGATAATAACAGGTACTTCTTTGGTGGTGTATTCCGGCTGTTCTGCACGAACATAATATTTCTTCTCACATTCTACTTCACCAAAGTCATAACGTCCGTCGGGACCGGAAATAGTTTCTTTTAATTTAGTAAAGCTTTCATCAAACAAGGTCAGCTTTGTGTTAGGTAAAATGGCACCCGTTTCCTCGTCGGTTACAATTCCGGCTAATAATTGCTCACAATCAAATTGAAGCTCTTTTGTTTCAAGGAATTTATAGATGTCGTCATTACCCACACCGTTTGGTCGGTTAGAGGATAGAAACCCTCTTTTATTGGCCTTGTTGATGATTAAAGCAAAATCATCATACGGGCTGTTGGCCGGTTCACCGATGTTGTGTACTTGTCTAAATGTTCCGTCACTTTCTAATTTAGAGACAAAAATATCTAAACCGCCCAGTCCGGGGTGACCGTCTGAGGCAAAATACAATTCATTGTCTGAGGTAATGAACGGAAAGGTTTCACGGCCTTCTGTATTAATGTCTCCCAGGTTTACCGGAGTTCCGTAAGAGTCATCCGCCAGGATATCAACTTTATAGATGTCAGATAACCCTTTTGTTCCGGGCATGTCAGAGGCAAAATATAACGTTTTTTCGTCAGCACTCAACGTCGGATGTGCTACCTGATAACTATCGCTGTTAAACGGAAGTTCTTTGATGTTCGTCCATTTTCCATCCGCCAAAGTAGCTTTGTATATTTTTAACAAGGTTACTTTATTGGCATCTTTTCCTTTTTTACCATCTAAATAATTGTTTCGGGTAAAGTAAACAGTCTTGCCGTCTTTGGTGAAAGCCGGTGTAGATTCATGGAATTTTGAATTCAGCTTTTTCCCGTATCGGTCTGTGTTAGACAGTGAGCCTTCAGTGCTTAAGTCAGCCGAATACAAGTTGGAGAAATACTGATCCGTCCAGGTATGTTTTCTTTTAGAAAAGTTACCGGTATCACGGGTAGAGGTAAAAACCACCTTATCCATATAAAAGGCCGGGCCGTAGTCAGAGTATTCAGAGTTTATACCGGCGTCTTCAAGGTTGTATCGGCCGGAATTCTTTTTAATAACCTGACGGTAATCCTTTTGTTCTTTGGCTAAGAGGCCGCGTTTATCGTTTCCGCTTTTTTGATTAAACTTAGCCATCATTTCGTCGGCTTTGGCGTAATTACCCACTGCTTTTAACGACTGGGCATAACGGAAGTAATATTCAGGTTCTACTTCCTGAGCAGTTGCAAAAAGCTCGCCATACCATTTTTCTGCACGGGTTAAATCAGCATTAAAATAGTATGCGTTTCCTATTTTTTGCAACATATCAGGAGTTTTATATCCTTTTTCTGCGATACGCTCATAGGTTTTAATCGCATCAATATAGGCATATTTGTCATAGTTTTTGTCTGCTTTGCGTTCTCCGGCTTTTTGAGCATAACCGTTTAGAACGATAAAGCTGAACAAGGCGATGTATATAAATTTAATTTTCATGACTGTTGCTTTATTAGAAGAATCTAGGTGATACAATTTTACTATGTTTTTTGAATAATTCAAAGCGTAAGAAAATCTCGTGTGAGCCTGAATTGAAGCGTCTTAAACGGGTCGTTTCATGGTCATATCCGTAACCGATAAAAAGACCGTCTGTAACCTGGAAGCCGGCCATGGCACTCACGGCAGCATCCCAACGCCAGGCAGCTCCTAACATGAACCGATCGTTATATAAAAAGTTACCGGATACATCAACCTGTAACGGAGCACCCTCTACGGCTTTGGATAATAAGGCCGGTTTGAATTTTAAATTATAACTCAGATCAAATACATAACCGGCAATAAGATAAAAGTTCATCCGTTCTGCATTAATCGCCACATCATTATCGCTGTAACGTTTTGTTTCAAAAAAGTTTGGCACTGAAAGACCAACATACATTTTATCAGAGTGGAAATAAACTCCGGCACCAAGGTTTGGGGTAAATTTATTATCTAAGTTTTGAAACTGCGGATCACCGGCATCTTGCGGATTTAGTTTATTGACATCCAGGTTGAACAGATTTGCCGTTCCTTTTATACCGAAAGATAATTTATACGTTTCAGATGTCTGAACGGTATAAGATACATCTGCAGAAATTGCATTCTCATTAGTAGGACCAATTTTGTCATTGACAAATGAAAGACCAACACCAAGATTACTATTGTTAATAGGTGAGTTAATTGAGGCCGCATTTGTAACCGGAGCACCGTCTAAACCAACCCATTGGGTGCGGTGCAATCCAAAAATACTCATTACTCCTCTTGATCCCGCGTAGGCCGGATTCACGTTGATCGTGTTGTACATGTATTGCGTATACTGTGCATCCTGTTGGGCAAGTGCAGCAAAACCTGTAAACATCAAAGCGATAAATAAAAATTTTGTTCTCATTTTGTTTCTTTTTTAGAAACCTGAGGGCGGGGTAACCCTCAGGAGTTTAATTTTATCTTGTTAGGTATAAATAACCGGATTTGTTTACAACATTTCCTTCCGGAGTAGTATAATTAATGATATAGAAATAGGTTCCTGTTGGCAGCTCTGCATTTTTGTTTAAAGTGGCTCTGCCTTCTGAAATTCCTTCGAATCTTCTATCGTTATTATTATAATTCTCTACGTCATACACTAACACGCCCCAACGGTTATAGATTTCAACAGTGTTGCTGGTATAACAATCTGTATTTTCAATATTCTCAATAGAGAAATACTGATTCAATGCATCACCATTTGGTGAGAAGGCATTGTGAATCACGATTGCATCACATGGAAAAACAAGACAGTCATCGTTTACATTCATCGTCACTTCATATGTGCGTGGACAATCACCTTCCGTAATTTCATACTGCAAGATATAATTTCCTATTGAAGCAACCTCACTCGGACTGAAAATATTTACATTTAAGGCTCCGGTGTTATTAACATCAACCCAAACACCTCCGCTGGTTCCAGCTGGCAGTAATTCGTTTAAGTTAATCGTGGTTATATCACCAATACATGATTCTGCCTCGATTCTTGTTAAGCTGTTAACAATCGTAACATTAACTGTTTGTGTAAATATTGATTGATTTCCACAGTTGTCAATAGCATCCCAGGTTCTGATGATAGAATATGATGTACTGGTTTCGTTTGTGATGGTTTCTGTAAAGACAACATCATCAACCGTTGAACAGGCATCTGTTATCTGTAATTCCGGTACTGCAGGAATTTCATCACAGTTAACAGCGATTGTTTCATCAAATTCAGAAGAAACAGGACCGGTTAAATCTTGTACAGTGATAATCTGTGTATGCGATACAGTGTTGTTACAATCATCTGAAGCAACCCAGGTTCTTGTAATGATTGATTCTCCTGCACATTCTCCTTGTTCAACAGTTTCCGTCAAGGTTACATTGGCAACCCCACAACTGTCAACAGCAGTTAAGGTTACGGCTGCCGGTATGTTTCCGCACTCAGCTGTTTCATTACCCGGTAAGCTTTCTACAAATGCAGGAGCTGTAGTATCCTGGACATTAATGGTTTGGACATGAGAAGTTGAATTTCCGCAACCATCGGTTGCAACCCAAGTTCGTACCAAGGTGTAGGTGCTTGCACAAATTGCATTTTGAGTCACTTCTGAAAAGTTAACAACGGCATTTCCACAACTGTCTGTAGCCGTTAAAATTACTGGTTCAGGAAGATCATTGCACTCCACAATCAGATCAGCCGGAAGCTCTTCCACAAAAGTAGGAGCGGTAGTATCTTGTACGTTGATGATTTGCGTATGAACGGTCTGGTTGTTACAAGCGTCAGTAGCCGTCCATGTTCTGGTCACTACATAAGCACCTGCACACTCACCTTGCTGAGTTGATTCAGCGAACGTTACGTTAGCCTCACCACAGTTATCCGTAGCAGTTAGTGTAGCGGCAGCTGGTACAGCACTACATTCAATGGTTACATCAGCCGGAAGCTCTTCCACAAAAGCAGGAGCTGTAGTATCTTGTACGTTGATGATTTGCGTATGAACCGTCTGGTTGATACAAGCGTCAGTAGCTGTCCATGTTCTGGTTACTACATAAGCACCTGCACACTCACCTTGCTGGGTTGATTCAGCGAACGTTACGTTAGCCTCACTACAGTTATCCGTAGCAGTTAGTATAGCGGCAGTTGGTACAGCACTACATTCA
>JAEYTL010000061.1 GCA_023434025.1 Bacteroidota bacterium | reverse complement strand
AAGGACAGGGGAACCAGCACAATGCGCCCGACAGCACTCGCGCTGGCCCTGGCCTGCGCCGCCCTCTCGGCCTTCGGCGCCTCGGCCCAGGCGCCGCTGAAACCCGCCGTCGTCTACGACAAGGGCGGGAAGTTCGACAAATCCTTCAACGAGGCCGCCTATGTCGGCGCCGAGAAGTTCAAGACCGAGACGGCGCTTGAGTATCGCGACTTCGAACCGGTCAACGATGCACAGATCGAGCAGGCGCTGCGCCGCTTCGCCCGCGACGGCCATTCGCCGATCGTCGCGGTCGGCTTCTCGCAGGCGACCGCCCTGCAGAAAGTCGCGGCCGAGTTCCCGGACCTGAAGTTCACCATCATCGACATGGTCGTCGACCTGCCCAATGTGCAGTCGATCCTGTTCAAGGAGCATGAGGGCTCCTATCTCGTCGGCCTCCTGGCCGGCATGGCCTCGACCACCGGCAAGGTGGGCTTCGTCGGCGGCATGGACATCCCGCTGATCCGCAAATTCGCCTGCGGCTATGTGCAGGGCGTGAAGGCGGTGAAGAAGGATGCCGAGATCTTCCAGAACATGACGGGCTCGACGCCGGCCGCCTGGAGCGACCCGGTCAAGGGCGGCGAACTCGCCAAGTCGCAGATCGACCGCGGGGCCGACGTGATCTACCACGCCGCCGGCGGGACCGGGATCGGGGTCCTGCGCGCAACGGCGGATGCCGGCAAGCTCGGGATCGGCGTCGACAGCAACCAGAACGCGCTGCAGCCCGGCAAGGTGCTCACCTCGATGCTGAAGCGCGTCGACAACGCGACCTACGCATCCTTCAAGGCGGCTCAGGACGGCAGCTGGAAGCCCGGCGTCTCGGTGCTGGGCCTGAAGGAGGACGGCGTCGCCTGGGCGCTGGACGAGCACAACAGGAACTTGATCACACCGGAGATGAAGGCGGCCGCCGACAAGGCCCGCGCCGACATCATCGCGGGGACGGTGAAGGTGCACGACTACATGACCGACCAGAAGTGCACGATGTGACCCTCGCCTGGATATGCCTGACATGAAGATCACGATACTCGGCTCCGGCGACGCCTTCGGCTCGGGCGGGCGCTTCAACACATGCCTGCACGTCGAGACGGCGGCCGGGCGCATGCTGGTTGATTGCGGCTCTTCCAGCATGGTCGCGCTGAACAAGGCGGGGATTGCCCGCAACGGCCTGTCGACGCTGCTCTTCACGCATTTCCATGGCGACCATTTCGGCGCCCTGCCGGCGTTCCTGCTGGACGCGCAGTTCGTCTCGCGCCGCCGCGAGCCGCTTCTGATCGCAGGGCCTGCCGGCGTCGAGCACCGCGCCCTGCACGCGCTGGAAGCCGATTTCCCAGGCGCCTCGACCAATCCCTGGCGCTTCCCGATCAGCTTTCTCGAGATCACGCCGGACCAGCCGGCGCAACTCGGCGATGTCGGCGTCACCGCGTTCCCGATGGTGCATGACGAGCGCGCCGGCCCCTGCCAGGGCTACCGCCTCACCGCGGGCGGCAGGGTCTTCGCCTTCTCCGGCGACACCGCCTGGACAGAGGCGCTGGTCCCGCTGGCGGCCGGCGCGGATGCGCTGCTGGTCGAGTGCTACTCCTGGGAGACGAAGCTGGCGAACCATCTCGACTACCGGTCGCTCGCCGCGCAGCGCGACCGTCTCGAAACCCCGCGCATCATCCTCACCCATATGGGGCCGGCCATGCTCGCCCATGAGGAGCCGCTGCCGGAGGAGCGCGCCTTCGACGGCATGGTGATCACCCTGTGACCGCTGCACCGGCGCCCGCGATCGAACTTGCGGGCGTCACCAAGCGGTTCGGCGCGGTCGCGGCCAATCACGACGTCTCGCTGAGGGTCGAGCGCGGCGCCATCCACGGCATCGTCGGCGAGAACGGCGCCGGCAAGTCGACCCTGATGTAGATCCTCTACGGCTTCTACCAGGCGGATGCGGGCGAGATCCGCATCGGCGGGGCGCGACGCCAAATCGCCAAGCCGGCCGACGCGATCGCCGCAGGCATCGGCATGGTCCACCAGCATTTCATGCTCGTGGAGACGCTGAGCGTGGTCGAGAACGTCGTGCTCGGCGCCGAGGGGGGGGCGTGGCTGGGGCGCATCCTCGCCCAGGCACGCACGGAACTGGCCCGCCTCTCCAAGGACTATGCGCTGCAGGTCGATCCCGACGCCATCGTCGGCACCCTCTCAGTCGGCCAGCAGCAGCGCGTCGAAATCCTGAAGGCGCTCTATCGCGGCGCCGAGATCCTGATTCTCGACGAACCTACCGCCGTGCTGACGCCCGCAGAGGCCGACAGCCTGTTCGCGCTGCTGCGCGCTCTGAAGGCGCAGGGGCGCACCGTCATCCTGATCACCCACAAGCTGCGCGAGATCATGGCGGTGAGCGACCGGGTCTCGGTGATGCGGCGCGGCGCGATGGTCGCGCATTTCGAAACCGCGATGACCAGCCCGGCCGAAATTGCGCAGGCAATGGTCGGCCGCCGCGTGCTGCTGCGGGTCGAGAAGCCGCCGCATAGCCCGGGCAAACCGGTGCTGGAGGTGGCGGGGCTGGGACTCTCCGATGCGCGCGGCGTCCCGCTGCTCGTGGAGGTCTCGCTGACGCTGCACGCAGGCGAGATC
>JAEYTL010000018.1 GCA_023434025.1 Bacteroidota bacterium | reverse complement strand
TATTACAGATGTGAGTACGTATGCCCGGTTTTCAATTACGGGAGATGGTGCAGATTGTGTTTCAATGTTAAACTATACCGTTGGATATTGCTTAAATGCTAACGGACAAACCATCAGAGACAGAGGGAATAATGATGGTCCTGCAGGAACTGTATGTGTTAGTGGCTGGTATGAAGTAGAATACCAAATTATGGTTATTGATGCCGGCTGTTTGTCTGGCGGTAGCGGCGGTGGCGGCAGTGATTCAGGAGGAGATAATTCCGGTTATAATCCTGGCAACGGAAATTGGACTGGAGGCGGCTCTCCAGCAGACGGAAACCCCGGAAACCCGAATACAGGAAACCCAAATACTGGCAATCCGAATACCGGTGGAAATAATAATGGTAACGACCCGAATCCTAACCCTGATTTTAGCGATGGAAGCGGGAACCCGATTATTACAACTCCAATTCTCACCATAGATAAAAGAGAAGTTCGGTTGTATAATCATTTAAACACAAGCCAACAGGCATGGTGGAATAATGCACCACAGGAAACAAAAAATGCACTGTTGGATTACTTTAATCAAAATTCACCGAATAACATCGTTACTACAGAAGCAATGGCTTTTATTTTAGAGTTGATTGATTTGGTAAGGTTAGAACCCGATCAAGCGGATGTTCTGAATTTAGTTAACCTAACCTTATTAATTGAAAATAGTGGAGACCAATTATTTACAGAAGAGTTTGAAGCAACCTTAATTCAATATGCTGATTTATATCAGGTTTATCCTTCTCATGAATATCCTTTTTTGTTTCTTACTTTAAATACTTACAGAAATTATAATAAACTGAGACAAATTAATCCGGAGTGGTCAAGAGCAAGATGTGCTTATTTTGCTTCAAAAGACATTATACATTTAGGTTTAGATGCATTTGGATTGATACCATTTTTTGGCGAACCAGCAGATTTAGTTAATGGTTTGCTTTACACTGTTGAAGGAGATAACTTGAATGCCACTCTGAGTTATGCAAGTGCTGTTCCCGTATTAGGTTGGGCTACAACAACTACAAAGTTTGGCCTTAAGGTAGTTAATGTAACTAATGATATCAGTACAAAAGTAAAGTTAGTGTGGAAAGTACTCCCCGGCGGAACTATTTATTTTGGAAGTAATAGTCATTGTCGATCAACTTTAAGAAAAATATTAGCCTTAGGCCCTGGCAATCCTAATCAAGCACATCATATTATTCCTCTAAATTTGCAAACAAATCCAGTTGTTCAAAAAGCTGCCAAATCGGGTAGTGCATTTCACATGAATGAAGTTTTAAATGGCATACCTTTGAGTACGACAGTTCATCATGGAAGTCATAGTGTTTATGATAATAAAATTAGACAAAAGTTGTTAGATTTCGCTGATGATTTTCCAAATGCAACCCCACAACAATGTCATGATTTTGTTAGCGATATTATTCAAGATATAAGAACTGCTATTCAAAATAACCCAAATATACCTATTAATCAATTAAATTTTTAAGTCATGTATTACTCTATTCAATTCAGTATGAATAATAAAATTGTAGGTAAGTTTTTTCAATCTGAAAATATTGTATATAATTATGAAGATGTTTCAAATCCTAAATTTTTGAATAACATTTATTTCAAGAAAATAGATTTTGATCCCATTGTTTCAATTCCTATTTTGCATAAAAAAGCAAAAATTACAGATTTGATAAGTAATGTCAACGCAGGAGGTAACCTACACTTAATCATTAGTGAAAAGTTAAAAAATATTATTGAAAAATACAGAACAAAAGGATTGCAGTTTTTTAAAACTTCTATTGTTAAAGACAACATAGAATATTATAACTATTTTTCTATAAATATGTACGAATCTAATATGGATTTCATTGATTTTGAAAAAAGTAATGTCGTGGTA
This sequence comes from Bacteroidota bacterium, assembly GCA_023434025.1. Lineage (GTDB taxonomy): Bacteria > Bacteroidota > Bacteroidia > Flavobacteriales > Flavobacteriaceae > Flavobacterium. Next base: position 187,881 of record JAEYTL010000018.1, on the reverse strand, counting down.
AGGGTGAAAAAAAAGGAAGGAGGAACAGAATTAAAAACTATTGGAGTAAATACATTAGATGATTTTTTGAGTACTGTAGATTATCACAAAGAAAAAATGGAAATGGTAACCATAAATAATATTTTTTTAAACGAGAGAGTGAGTGAAGATTTTTTTCTCTTGAAAAATGGAGTAAAATATATAGTTTCCGAAAAACTCAAACAAGAAATAGAAGATGCCGGTTGTACCGGCATAGAATTTCAACCTATTGAATTAAGTTATGATGAATGGACAGCTCCAGGAGGCGAAAGGGAAAAAATATATGGAAAAATTTAGTAACTCTCCATTAGAAGATTGGATAAATAGTGATTCGGAGCTTCTTAAGCTATTGGAGCATATAGATCTTCAGGCAGAAACAGATCTTGAAAGAGCAAAAATCGCTTTTCACAAATTAGCGGAAAAATATAGTTTACCAAAATACCCGGATGATATTGATGATCGAGAAACTCAACAAGTTGCTGATTTTCATTTGTACAATCCTATCTCTATGTATGAAGTATTAGGGAAAATAAAGTTTGCAGATAAAAACCCTGAAAATATAAAGTCTAATGTGCTTATGGCTACTTATTTAATAAAAAATAAATACGAGCCTTTAATTGACGATGAACTAGATAAATATTTAGGTGACGATGAGTTGAATGGATTTGGCTATAAAGGTGAAGGCATTGATGTAGAAATGATACCTGTAAAACAAGACGAAAGCTGGTTTGATAAGGGATGTGTATTTTTTACAAAAGAAGTTTAGTGCTTTGAAATTTATCTTTTTTTGAAAAAAACTAAACAAATTTAATTAAGCCAAATTTAAACGCATTGAATCAAGTTGTTATAAAAGACTAGCTATTGTCAAAATTAAAGTTTGGATGATCGCAGAAATCATAGCGATGATCAATGATTACAATAAATTAAAGGTAAATATTACCCGGCGGATTGGCAGAATGCGTTCGGATTATAACTAAAAAGACCTCGGCAGAGGTCTTTTTTAGGAGTAATTTTTACACAATCTCCAATGTTTTAGCTTTGTTTACCAGGTCCACCAGGTTAGTTACATTCAGTTTTGTGAGTAGTCGCAATTTGTAGGTGCTGATTGTTTTTTCGTTCAGCCCTAAAATTTTTGAAATTTCATTGTTTTTCTTTCCGTCGCTCAAAAAACGCAATACTTCAATTTCTCTGTTCGAAAGTTTTCGGTAAAGTCTTTCACTTTTGTTTTGCTTGGCTATCAGGGCTAAGCTTTTCTTGATGGCATCGTTAAAAATAACGGCTCCGTTGTTTACCTTAACAATCACGTTTCCGAGTGTTTCTAATTTGGATGTTTTGTGCAAATAAGCAGAAACACCTGCTTTCAGAGCATTTGGAGCATAAATGTTTTCAGAAAGATTGCTGAAAATAATAATTTTAGTATTCGGAAATTCTTTGAGTATATACTTAACCAGGTTAATACTCGTTAGCCCCTCCAGTTCCAGATCTAAAACTAAAATGTCAATAGGTTTAATTTTCAACATGTCTAAAATCATATTGTAGTTGCCTACATGGCCTACAATGCTGATTTCTGCATGGTCTTTAAAGTACGATTTCACCCCGAAATGAACAACGGGTTGATTATCGGCTAAACAAACTTTAATCATAATAAGTGGTATTTAGTTAGAAAATGATTAATATTTTTTTAGGGCTGTTAAAGATACTATATTTTTTTTTAATGGAATGTAATTCTGACAAAATTTTTTAAGAAAATTTTTAGATTTGTCTTAAAACTTTGGGAATTTCACAAACAGGTATAGGGTTCATCTTGTGTTTGTTAGCATTATTGAGTCTTTTGTAAATGTTAAAGACTTCCAAATGCCTTCCGCTAAAATCTGTAGCATTTTTTCCCGCCTCATCCTGAAGCATAGCCCATTCCAATTCATCATAACTGGCTCCCAGCTGATCTTCGTCGGACCGGTCGTCTCCAAACAGCCCGTCGGTGGGGGCTGCAGTTAAAATTGATTCGGGAACCTGCAGGTATTTTCCCAGGGCATAAACTTCTGATTTCATCAAATCGGCAATCGGACTCAGGTCTACACCGCCATCACCGTATTTGGTATAAAAACCAACACCGAAATCTTCCACTTTGTTGCCTGTTCCGGCAACCAGCAATCCGTGAAGGCCTGCAAAGTAATATAAAGTCGTCATGCGAAGCCTTGCCCTTGTATTGGCAAGGGATAAATTCAAAACGGTCTCGTTTTCCGTGACCGGCACATCTTTTCTGAATTGCTCAAACGTGTTGGTTAAATCTACGGACAGGCTTTCCACATTTGAAAAACGCTTCTTCAGTTGGGCAATATGTTCTTTTTTACGGCTCACATGTTGGGCTGCCTGATGAATCGGAAGTTCAAGACAAAGTGTTTTTAACCCGGTTTGGGCACAGAGCGTTGAGGTGACCGCACTGTCAATACCGCCGGAAACGCCTACAACAAAACCACTTACTTTAGCGTTCTCTGCATATGTTTTTAACCAATTAACAATGTATTCATTTACTTCGCCTGCTTTAATGGTTGTATTTTTTTGTGTCATCTTTTCGGGGTTATACAATTTGGCACTGTATATTTGCAATTTGATTTAAAAAAAGGTAAAAGTAGAAAAATCAATTTGATTTTCTAAATGAATTTAATGTTATCAAAAGTCAAGGATAAGATGAGAAGAGTTGTATTGTTTTTTGTTCTGGTTTTGTTTGTATCGTGTGATAAAAAGTCAGAAATTGAAAAAAAAATAGAGGAAGTGCCGGTTTCAATTACCGTGGAGCGGTTTGATAAAATTTTTTATGAAACCCCGGTTGAAGATTTCTTAAAAATGAAAGCAAAATATCCCGCTTTTTTTCCAAGCCAGTTTCCGGACAGTATTTTTATCAGTAAAATGAAAGATCCTTTGTACAGGGAACTGTATGATGAAGTGCAAAAAAAATACGGCAACTTTACGCCGGTTCAGGAAGAGCTGGAAGAGGTGTTCCGCCATATAAAATTTTATTTTCCCAACCAGAAAATCCCTTCGAAAGTTACCACACTGATCTCTGAAATGGATTACCAGAACAAAGTGATTTACACCGACAGTCTTTTGCTTATTTCGTTGGATCTTTATCTGGGAAAAGAACACAGGTTTTATGAATTTCCGGATTATTTCCGTCAAACCTTTCAGCGTTCACAGATTATGCCCGATATTGTTTCGGATTTTGCCACCAGAGTTATTGCACAACCCCGTGAAAAAACCTTTTTGGACCAGATGATCTATTTTGGAAAGGAAATGTATATCAAAGATCTGATCCTGCCCGGTTATGAAGATTTTGATAAAATCGGTTACAGCCAAGAGCAACAACTTTGGTGCGAAGAAAATGAAAGTGAAATCTGGCGGTATTTTATAGAAGATAATGTATTGTATGATTCGGATACAAAATTAATACAGCGATTCATTGCTCCGGCACCGTTTTCTAAATTCTACCTGGAAATTGATCAGGAGTCACCCGGAAGAACGGGGGTGTGGATTGGCTGGCAAATTGTTCGTTCGTTTATGAAAAATAATGAAGTATCTTTGGACGAACTTTTGGCAATGGATGCCAAAGAGGTTTTTGCCCGATCAAAATATAAACCCAGAAAATAATGAGCTTAAAAACGTCTGAAATAAAGTTTGATGTAACTTTAGATGAAAATAAAATTCCCGAATCTTTAAAGTGGACTGCCCGTGACGGCGGTATAGAGAATCAGGAAACGAAAGCAGTTATGCTTTCGGTTTGGGATTCAAAATCGAAAGAATCCCTGCGTATTGATTTATGGACCAAAGATATGCCGGTGGATGAAATGAAAATCTTCTTTCATCAAACCCTGGTGGCAATGGCCGATACATTTCAACGGGCTACAACCGACGATAAAATGGCTGATACCATGCGTGATTTTTGTGAATATTTTGCAGAAAAACTGGATTTAAAAAGCTAAAGCGAATTGTTTTTAAACATTTCCTGGTTGATGTCATCAATAAAAGACAATAGTTCATCTTTTCCGGTGCCTTCGGTTGATGAGGTAACGAAATGTTGCGGCATTTCTTCCCAGCCACTGGCTAAAACCTGCTTGCGGTAAGCAGCAATGTGCGATTGAATTTTGGTTTTTCCGATTTTATCTGCTTTGGTAAAAATGATGCAGAACGGAACTTCGTTAACACCTAAATAAGTTAAAAATTCCAGGTCGATTTTTTGAGCTTCCAGACGAATGTCAATGAGCACAAAAGCACAGACCAATTGTTCTCTTTTTTCAAAATAATCCGTTACAAACTTCTGAAAGGTTTCTTTTGATTTTTTGGAGACCTTGGCGTAGCCGTAACCCGGTAAGTCAACCAAAAACCAGTTACTGTTAATCTTGAAATGGTTGATAAGCTGTGTTTTTCCGGGCTTAGACGAGGTTTTGGCCAGGCTTTTATGGTTGGTCAGCATGTTGATCAAAGATGATTTTCCCACGTTTGACCTCCCGATAAAAGCATATTCCGGAAGCGGATCTTTCGGACATTTACTCACTTCAGAATTACTGATAACAAATTCAGCGGTATTGATTTTCATAGTTTTTGTATAAAGCAAAAAAGTCCGTTCGGACTTTTTATGTTATAATTTGCGTTTTTCTAACCATTCCAGCATAATTCTGTTAAATTCATCCGGATGTTCCATCATGGCGGCATGGCCACATTTTTCTATCCAGTATAAGTCAGCATCAGGCAGTAACCTCTGAAACTCCTCGGCTACTTCGGGAGGAGTTACTTTGTCGTCTTTTCCCCAGATTAAACAGACCGGATTTTGCATTTTAGGCAGGTCTTTTGCCATATTGTGCCGGATGGCACTTTTGGCAATGGTCAGGGTTTTGATTACTTTGATGCGGTCATTAACAATGGCAAAGACTTCGTCAACCAATTCCTTGGATGCCATCTCGGGATTGTAAAAAACATTTTGAGTTTTTAGTCGTATATATTCATAATCACCCCTTTTGGGATAACTGTCGCCCATGGCACTTTCATAAAGGCCTGAGCTTCCGGTCAGAATCAGGGCAGCTACTTTTTCGGGATACATTTTTGTGTGGTACAGACCCACATGGCCACCTAATGAGTTTCCTAATAAAATAACGCGTTCAAACCCCTTAAAAACAATAAAATCCTTCACGAATTTAGAAAAGGCTTTTACGTTGGTTTTTAAAATATTTTGTGTGTATAACGGTAGCTCCGGAATGACTACTTTATAGCCGTTTTTTGGAAAAAAATCAGCTACGCCGCCAAAGTTGCTTAAGCCGCCCATCAGGCCGTGTAAAACAATAATCGGAGTGCCTTCTCCGGCTTCAAAATAAGTGTATTTGCCTTCTTTCTTATAGTTTTCTTTCATCAAAAATGACATCTTTCAATTCCACACAAATATATGATATTATCCATAAAAAAGAAGTATTGTAATGTTTATTTGACAAGATTTTTAGATGCTTAATCAAAAAAAACAGGAATGTTGTAAAGAGCTAATTATCAACATTTTTTCGAGTGTGGTAAAAATATTTGTTTGGATATAAATCATGCAAAAACAGAAGTTGTTTTGTTAATCTCTTGCGTATTTTCTTTCAGAAGTGGCGATTCTAAATGTTTTGTTAAATAATTTGCAATAATTCAACGGGTTATGTTTGATTCGGTTTGATGGATAAAGTGGTAAAACTTATCAACAAAGTGGTATTTTGTGGTAAAATGTGGTAAAATGTTTTTATATTTGCTATCAAACCATTAAAACCGTAACGTGTTGAATGCCATTGTTGGAACATATGAATGTAAGGTCGATGCTAAAGGAAGGCTGCTCTTGCCGGCTCCTTTGAAAAAGCAGTTGGCTGCTTCATTGCAGGATGGTTTTGTATTAAAACGATCGGTTTTTCAGCCTTGTCTGGAATTATATCCTATGGCAGAGTGGAATGTTTTGATGAATAAGATAAACAAGCTGAATCGTTTTGTAAAAAAGAATAATGATTTTATCAGAAGATTTACGGCGGGTGTAAAGGTGGTGGAGATTGATGCGTTGGGACGCTTGCTGATTCCGAAAGATTTAGTGGTTTTTGCCTCTGTATCCAAAGATGTTGTCTTGTCTTCGGCGGTTAATATCGTGGAGATTTGGGATAAAGATTTGTATGAGAAGTCGATTGATGCTGCTGCGGTTGATTTTGCAGACCTGGCAGAAGATGTAATGGGAAATGTTAATGATGATGACAATGGAATATCATAATCCGGTTTTGTTGAAAATGGCTGTGGATGGTCTGGCAATCAGGCTTGACGGTGTTTATGTAGATGTGACTTTTGGTGGGGGCGGGCACTCGAGAGAGATTTTGAGTCGTTTGGGTCAAGACGGGAGGTTGTTTGCTTTTGACCAGGATGAGGATGCTTTGGTGAATGCTTTGCAGGATGAGCGGTTTAAGTTGATTAACGAGAACTTCAGGAATATCAAACGCTTTTTGCGGTTCTACGGCGTGAAAGAGGTGGATGGGGTTTTGGCTGATTTGGGTGTTTCATCACATCAGTTTGACGTGGCGGAGAGAGGATTTTCTACCCGGTTTGATGCTGAGCTTGATATGCGAATGAGTCAGAAAGGCGAGTTAAATGCTTTTGTGGTGGTGAATGAATATGAAGAAGCGGAATTAAAAAAAATCTTTGCCGAGTTTGGAGAATTGTCTAATGCGGGAGCAATTGCCAATACGATTGTGAATGCCAGAAGAGAAAAGCCAATCAGAAATACGGAGCATTTAAAGCAGGTTCTGGCAAAATTTTTACCGGCTCACAAAAGCCATAAGATTTTGGCTCAGTTGTATCAGGCAATCCGGATCGAAGTTAATCAGGAAATGGAAGTGCTCAGGGAGTTTCTGGAGCAGTCCTTGGAAATTTTAAAGCCCGGCGGACGGTTAAGTGTGATCTCTTATCATTCTTTGGAAGACCGTTTGGTAAAAAGGTTTATGAAGAACGGGTTGTTTGAAGGGGAACCTGAACGTGACTTTTTTGGAAATTATTCGGTACCCTTTAAATCCGTAGGGAAACTGATTGTGCCGGACAATGACGAGATTAAAGCGAATAACCGGGCACGGAGTGCCAAATTGCGCATTGCAGAGAAAAAGTAGATGAAAGCCGGAATATATGACATATTAAAAGCAAGGTTTCTGGTCAATCAGGACGCAGTTAAAAACTGGCGGTTTATTGTTTTTTTAATCGTACTGGCAATGATCATGATTGCGAATATTCATCATTATGAAAAGAAAATTTTCAGAATTGTTGAACTGAATAAGGAAGTAAAGGAGTTGCGTTCAGAATTTGTGGATCGCCGTTCGGAATTAATGAAATTAAAAATGGAAAGCACTATTTCCAAGAAAATGGAAGAAAAAGGAATATATCCTTCCAGTGTGCCTCCTACAAAAATAAAAGTGGTTAAGCCCAAAGCAAAGTCATTAACAGAAAAAATATGGAAGTAACGGATAAACATATCTCTTACCGGATTTATTTGGTCGCTGTAGTTATCTTTTTGATGGCTATCGGCGTTGCTGTTAAGTTAACTAATATCCAATGGGTTGAAGGGGAGTATTACCGTAAGCTGGCGAAAGAGCGAAGTGTGAAAAATTTTGTAATTCCGGCAAACAAAGGAAATATTTATTCGGCAGACGGTAGTTTACTGGCCACATCTATTCCGAATTATAAAATTCGTTTTGATGCAGTAGCTCCCAAAAAAGAAGATTTTGACAAGCATCTTCAGCCCCTTTGCGATTCATTATCTCAGTTGTTAGGAAAGCCGTCGCAATTTTATAAAACGGAGTTTTTACGGGCCAGATCAACAAAAAACAGGTACTATCTGGTAGCCAGAAACCTGAGTTACACCCAGTATATGAAAATTAAAAGTTTTCCGCTCTTTAACAAAGGAGCATACCGGGGTGGAATTATAACAGAACAGAAAACAGTACGCGAACATCCGATTGGTCTGGTGGCAGAACGAACCATCGGTTATGAACGGATCCGGCCGGACGGTACCCCTGACGGTAAAGGGATTGAGTGGGCTTTCAGGGATTATCTGAACGGGAAAGACGGTAAGAGATTAATGCAGAAAATGGCAAAAGGCCAATGGAAACCCATCCGTGACGAAAATGAAGTGGAGCCACAGGATGGCTATGATATTATTTCTACTATTGATGTCTATATCCAGGATATCGCCCACCATGCTTTGCTGAAACAACTGGAATATTATGAGGCTGAACACGGTTGCGTGGTGGTTATGGAAACCAAAACGGGTGAGGTGAAAGCGATTTCTAATTTGGGGAGGGACAAAGACGGAAATTATGCAGAGACGGTCAATTATGCTGTTGCAGAATCACACGAACCGGGTTCTACGTTTAAACTGATTGATTTAATTGCCCTTTTTGAAGATAAATTAGCCGATACAAGCAATATTTTTGATTCAAAAGGCGGCGAAATTGCTTATTACAACCGAAAAGTCCGCGACTCTAAAAAAGGAGGGTACGGCAAAATTTCGTTAGCCAGAGGATTTGAGTTGTCTTCTAACACGGTTTTGGTTCAGGCGGTTTATGATAATTATAAAAATAATCCGAAACAGTTTGTGGATCATATCAAACGAATGAAGTTGCATGAACCCCTTGGTTTGCAGATCAAAGGAGAAGGAAAACCTAAAATTCCACAGCCCGGCGATAAAGACTGGTACGGCACAACATTGCCGTGGATGGCTTATGGGTATGGAGTCTCTATGACACCCTTGCAGACACTGACACTCTATAATGCTGTGGCAAACGATGGCGAAATGGTAAAACCATTGTTTGTAAAAGAAATTAAAGAATGGAACAAAACCATCAAAAAGTTTGATAAAGAAGTAATTAATCCAAAAATTGCTTCGCAGGAAACGCTAGATAAAGTGAAAGCAGTTTTGGAAAATGTGGTAAAAAAAGGAACCGGCTCCAAGCTGTATTCACGGGATTTTTCAATGGCAGGAAAAACCGGCACAGCTCAGATGGGGTATTCAGACAAGGCCAATTTGTATTATTCGTCGTCATTTGTAGGCTATTTTCCGGCTGACCAGCCAAAATACTCCTGTATAGTAGTGGTTCATAAACCGAGTAAATCAAAAGGATATTACGGAGCAGATGTTTCAGGGCCGGTTTTTAAACGAATTGCCCAAAAAGTGTTTACCGATGTCCCTTCAACAAATGAAGTTAAAAGTCTGGAGAAGAGAATTCCGATTCAGGATAAAAATTATGAAACCTTCTATGCCAATTCATCCAAAGACCTCCAATCGGTTCCAAATGTAAAAGGAATGTCAGGCATGGATGCCATTGCCTTGTTAGAAAACCTGAAGATAAAAGTAAAAGTCATCGGAATCGGAAAAGTGAGGAAACAATCCATCCAGCCGGGCGAACCTTTGTTGAAAAACAGTACCATTATATTAGAACTATCTTGAGCACCTTAAAAGACATATTGTACAAAGTAAGTATTGAAGCAGTCAAAGGATCCACCGATGTAGCAATCAATAAAATTGAGTTTGACTCCCGAAAAGTGGAGCTGAACGATGTTTTTGTGGCTATCCGCGGAACGGTTTCAAACGGGCATGATTTTATTGAGAAAGCTCTTAACCAGGGTGCTGCCGTAATTGTATGTGATGTTTTTCCGGAAATAATTGTCAATGGGGTTACCTATGTTCAGGTAAAAGACACCAATTTGGCTCTCGCTTTTTTGGCTTCTAATTATTATGGCTACCCGTCTCAAAATTTAAAATTAGTCGGGATTACAGGAACCAACGGTAAAACAACGGTCGCTTCCCTGCTTTATCAGTTATTTAAAAAAGCAGGTTACAAGGTTGGATTGCTTTCTACGGTAAAAATTCTGGTAAATGACGAGGTGTTTCCGGCTACGCATACCACACCGGATTCACTGACCATAAACTACTATTTGTCAGAAATGAATAAAGTTGGTGTAGAGTTTTGTTTCATGGAAGTAAGCTCGCACGGAATCCATCAGAAAAGAACCGAAGGATTAGCTTTTTCAGGAGGAATTTTTACCAATCTTTCTCATGATCATTTAGATTATCATAACACTTTTGCGGAGTACCGCGATGTGAAAAAGTACTTTTTTGACCATTTGTCCAAAACAGCTTTTGCTTTGTCTAATGCGGATGATAAGAACGGTAATCTGATGTTGCAGAACACCAAAGCCAGAAAATTAACCTATGCCCTGAAATCATACGCTGATTATAAAGCAGCCATTTTAGAGAATCAGTTAAGCGGATTATTGTTAAAGATAAACGGAAACGAAGTCTGGGTAAAATTGATTGGGTCATTCAATGCCTACAATTTACTGGCTATTTATGGCACTGCGGTAGAACTGGGGCTGGATAGTCTGGAAGTACTCCGTTTATTGTCTGAATTAGAAAGTGTTTCAGGCCGTTTCCAGTTTGTGGTTTCACAAGATAAAATTACGGCGATTGTTGACTATGCCCACACACCGGATGCTCTGGAAAATGTGCTGGGTACCATTAACGATATCCGTACCAAGAATGAGCAGTTAATAACAGTTGTTGGTTGTGGTGGCGACAGAGATAAAACCAAACGTCCCGTAATGGCCAACATAGCGTCAACGTTGAGTGATAAGGTAATTCTGACTTCCGATAACCCCAGGAGCGAGGATCCGGCCAGTATTCTAATGGATATGGAGAAAGGAGTGGAGCCGCAGAACCACCGCAAAACACTGACTGTTTTAGACAGAAAACAGGCTATTAAAGTAGCCTGTCAGCTGGCAAAACCAAACGACATAATCCTGATTGCAGGCAAAGGACATGAAACCTATCAGGAAATTAAAGGTGTCCGTCATCATTTTGACGACATGGAAACCGTAAAAGAACTATTAGAAGAACGAACTCAATAGAACTGATATGCTGTATTATTTATTTGAATATTTAGACAAAATACTCGATATTCCCGGAACCGGAGTTTTTCAATACATCACTTTCCGTTCCGGATTAGCGGTTCTGTTGTCGCTTTTGCTTTCTACCATTTACGGTAAACGGGTGATAAATTTTCTGCGAAACCAGCAGGTAGGAGAGACGGTTCGTGAACTCGGTTTAGAAGGACAGACACAAAAGGCCGGAACGCCTACCATGGGTGGACTGATTATTATTATGGCTACACTGATTCCGGTAATTTTACTGGCCAGATTAGATAATATTTACATCATTTTGCTGGTGGTTACCACATTGTGGATGGGTACAATCGGGTTTGTCGATGATTATATCAAAATATTCAAAAAAGACAAAGAAGGCTTAAAAGGAAAATTTAAAGTAATCGGACAGGTTGGATTGGGACTGATTGTGGGATCCGTACTTTATTTTAATCCGGGTGTAACAGTTAGAAAAGATACCCAGCGAACCAATATTTTACAGCCCAATACCGAGGTAGTAACGGCATCGGTTTCCATGGAAGAAAAATCAACCGCTACAACAATACCGTTCTTTAAAAATAATGAATTTGATTATGCTGATTTGTTGTCGTTTATGGGAGAAGGTTATGAAAATTGGGCGTGGTTAATTTTCATTCCCATCGTGATTTTCATCATCACGGCTGTTTCAAACGGAGCTAATTTAACCGACGGAATCGACGGTCTTGCTGCAGGAACCTCGGCTATTTCTGTACTCACCCTGGGGATTTTTACATTCGTTTCGGGGAATATCATTTTTTCCAATTACCTGAATATTATGTATATACCCAATTCCGGTGAAATGACGGTGTTTATTTCTGCTTTTGTAGGGTCGCTTATCGGGTTTTTGTGGTATAACAGTTATCCTGCAGCTGTTTTTATGGGAGATACCGGAAGTTTAACCATCGGTGGCATCATAGCCGTAATCGCTATTGCCATCCGCAAAGAATTACTTATTCCGGTTATCTGCGGGATATTCCTGGCGGAGAATTTATCGGTGGTTATGCAGGTTAGTTATTTTAAATATACCAAAAAGAAATTTGGTGAAGGAAGACGGATTTTTCTGATGTCGCCTTTACACCATCATTACCAGAAAAAAGGATACCACGAAAGTAAAATTGTAACCCGGTTTTGGATTGTAGGTATATTACTGGCCATTTTATCCATCGTAACCTTAAAATTAAGATAAGATGCGGCTGGTTGTGTTGGGAGGAGGAGAAAGCGGAGTAGGAACCGCTATTTTGGGAAAGAGAAAAGGCTATGATGTTTTTTTATCCGATTTCGGAAAAATAAAAGACAATTATAAAGAAGTTCTATTGCTTAATGACATTGCCTGGGAAGATGAACAACACACGGAGGCATTGATTCTGAATGCAGACGTAGTGATGAAAAGCCCCGGGATTCCGGATAAAGCAGGTATCGTAAAAAAATTGCGTGAAAAGCAGGTGCCGGTGATTTCAGAAATTGAGTTTGCTTCACAGTTTACGGAGGCCGTCACCATCGGAATTACGGGAAGCAACGGCAAGACCACGACCACTATGCTTACCTATCACCTGTTAAAGTCAGGAGGTTTAAATGTAGGTTTGGCCGGAAATATCGGAAAAAGTTTTGCCTGGCAGGTGGCCGATGAAGCTTATGATGTGTATGTGCTGGAGTTAAGTAGTTTTCAGTTGGATGGAATCATTAACTATAAGCCGCACATCGCTATCATCACCAATATCAGCCCGGATCATTTGGATAGATATGAATATAAGTATGAGAACTATATCGCTTCAAAATTCAGAATTACAATGAATCAAACAGAAGAAGACTATTTGATTTATGATGCTGATGATGAGGCAACCACAAATTGGTTAAGCAACCACAAAACAAAAGCACAATTAATACCATTTTCGCTTAAACAAAAGCACCGGATGGGAGGATTTATAAATAACGACACTATGGAAATGTACATCAACGAAGAAGAATTTACAATGGAAACCAAAACAATGGCTTTGGAGGGAAAGCACAACATGAAAAATGCCATGGCGGCAACCTCGGTGGCTCAGCTGATGCGAATCAGAAAGCAAACCATCCGGGAGAGCCTGTCTAATTTTCAGGGTGTGGAGCATCGTTTGGAACGTGTGCTGAAAATTCAAAATGTACAATACATCAATGACAGTAAGGCAACCAATGTAAATGCAACATTTTTTGCTTTGGACAGTATGTCAACCCCAACAGTATGGATCGTTGGCGGAATTGATAAAGGAAACGATTACTCTGAGTTGATGCCATTGGTCCGTGAAAAGGTAAAAGCCATTATTTGCCTGGGGGTCGATAATAAAAAAATCATTGATGCTTTTGGAAATGTAGTGGATGTGATGGTAGAAGTTACTTCGATGAATGATGCCGTTCGGACAGCCCAGCATTTAGCCGAAAAAGGAGATACTGTTCTGTTGTCACCGGCTTGTGCCAGTTTCGATTTGTTTGAAAATTATGAAGACAGGGGAAGGCAGTTTAAGTTGGCGGTTCGGAATTTGTAGGGAGATGAGAGAGGTAAGTTGGGAGTTGGGAAACGGAATAATTTTTTTGTCGTTGTGAATGATGATGAAGTTTGAATAATTACTTTATAAAGCAGAAAAAATAAAATATGTTAGCACTGATTAAAAGTTTAAGAGGAGATAAAGTCATCTGGGCATTGGTTGCCCTGTTGGCTCTGTTTTCTTTTATGCCGGTTTTCAGTGCCAGCAGTAATTTGGCGTATGCCGGAAAAGGAACCGGTAATACGGTAAGTTATTTGGTTAAACACCTGGTGCATGTTGCCTTAGGTTTTTTTATCATTTACCGGATTCACAAAATTCCGTATCATTACTTCAGAAGTATTTCAAGGATTTTATTACCGTTTATCTGGTTGCTTTTAGGTTATACGCTGTTCAAGGGGACTGTGATCGCAGGAGCCAATGCGAGCCGGTGGATTCAGGTGCCGTTTGTCGGGATCTCTTTCCAGCCCTCCACATTCGCATTTATTGTCCTGATGATTTTTGTAGCCCGTTATTTGTCTAAAACCAGAGAAGAACCCATCACTTTTAAATCGTCATTCATTGACTTATGGCTTCCGGTTGGAATTACTCTCATGTTTATTTTACCGGCAAATTTTTCTACAGCGGCATTAATTTTTGCAATGGTTTTGATGTTGGTTTTCATCGGAAAGTATCCGTTAAAATATATAGGAGCTGTGTTAGGCATCGGGATCGTGTCATTTGCGTTCTTTATTCTGATAGCGAAAGCATTTCCAAATCCATTGACAACAAGGGTCAATACCTGGGAAGCCCGTTTGGAACGGTTTTTTAATGATGATATTCAGGATCCGGATGAAATCTATCAGATTGAAAGAGCTAAAACAGCTATTGCAACCGGTGGAGTGTATGGGCTTGGTCCCGGTAAAAGTGTTCAGAAAAACTTTTTGCCCCAGTCATCCTCCGATTTTATTTATGCCATTATAGTGGAAGAATTCGGTTTGGCAGGAGGCTTGGCAATTTTGGGGATTTATCTGTTGTTGTTTTTCAGAATTGTTATAGCTGCCCACAAGGCAAATACTTTGTTCGGTAAATTAGTGGTGGTCGGACTTGGTTTTCCTATTGTATTTCAGGCAATGATCAATATGGGGGTGGCGGTAGAATTATTACCCACTACCGGACAAACGCTGCCTTTAATCAGTAGCGGAGGAAGCTCTATTTGGGTGACCTGCCTGGCTCTGGGAATCATCATCAATGTGACCAAAAAAGAAGAAGAAATTGCGGCCGAAAATAAAGAGAAAGCTATGCGTGACGCCGCTCTTCAGAAAATGATAGACAAGCAATTGAAGGAAGATGAAGAGGCTCTTCAAAGAGAAGAAAATAATAATGAGCCGGATTATTCAATTGAAGATAATCCGATGAATGTCGTTTTAAACAAATAAAATGAACCACTTGAAATTCATACTTAGCGGTGGCGGAACCGGGGGACATATCTACCCGGCTGTTGCAATTGCCGATGAATTAAAAGCACAGTTTCCGGATTGTGAAATTTTGTTTGTCGGGGCAAAGGATAAAATGGAAATGCAAAAAGTGCCGCAAGCCGGTTATCCTATAAAAGGACTGTGGATAGCGGGATTACAGCGAAAGTTAACCTTACAGAACCTGATGTTTCCGGTAAAGGTCATTGACAGTTTGATAAAATCAAGACGGATCATCAAATCATTTAAACCGGATGTGGTTATCGGAACAGGTGGTTTTGCTTCTGGTCCTTTGTTGCGTGCGGCGGCAGTCATGAAAGTACCGGTCGTGGTACAGGAGCAGAATTCTTATCCCGGTATTACCAACAAAATTTTGAGTAAAAGAGCGGCTGTGATTTGTGTGGCGTATGATAATCTGGAGCGGTTTTTTCCAAAAAACAAAATAAAATTAACGGGAAATCCTGTTCGTGAAGATTTGATTTCAATCGATAATAAACGACTGGATGCGTTGACTTATTTTGCTTTAGACGCAACCAAAAAAACCTTACTGGTTTTGGGCGGAAGCTTGGGAGCAAGAAGAATCAATCAGCTTATTGCTGAGGAGTTGGATTTTATAATAAACCAGAATATTCAGGTAATCTGGCAGTGCGGCAAACTTTATTTTGACCAGTACAGCCATTTTAACGAGAAGCCTAATGTAAAAGTTGTTTCGTTTATTGATCGTATGGACCTGGTTTATGCAGCGGCTGATGTTATTATCTCCAGGGCAGGAGCTTCTTCGGTTTCAGAACTTTGTCTGGTGGGAAAACCGGTTATTTTTATTCCCTCTCCCAATGTGGCAGAGGATCATCAGACCAAAAATGCAAAAGCGGTTGCGGATAAAGGCGGAGCAGTTTTGTTGAGAGAAAATGAGTTGGATGAAAAATTTGAAACCGTTTTTTCAGCGTTGGTAACGGATGAAAAAAGGCAGGCAGAATTAGGCAGCCAAATGCAGAAATTAGCCAAACCCAATGCAACAAAAGATATTGTTAAGGAAATCAGTAAACTAATAAAAAAATAGAAATCCCAATTTAGATTGGTGGCAAGATATATGAATCTAAATCAAATCCATAACGTTTATTTCATCGGAATCGGAGGAATCGGAATGAGTGCACTTGCCCGCTATTTCAGCTATTTAGGAAAAACAATTGCCGGTTATGATAAAACGGAAACCGAGCTGACCCGGGAACTGGAAATGATTGGAATACAGGTTCATTTTGATGATACTATCGATAAAATTCCATCAGGTTTTAGTAAAGAAAACACGTTGGTTATTGTCACGCCGGCTGTTCCTGTGTCGCATAGCGAATGGAATTATCTGAAAGACAGTGGATATGTTATTAAAAAAAGGGCAGAAGTGTTGGGTATCATCACCAAAGATACCTATTGTTTTGCAATAGCGGGAACACATGGAAAGACAACAACTTCCAGTATTTTGGGACATATATTGTATGAATGTGGGGTGGATGTTACCGCTTTTTTAGGTGGAATAGTAGAAAATTATAATTCCAACTTGATAGGAAACGGCAAAACGGTAACGGTGGTAGAAGCTGATGAATTTGACCGTTCATTTCTACATCTTCACCCCAACATGGCATGTGTTACCTCTATGGATGCCGATCATTTGGATATTTACGGCAGTTCAGCTTCAATAGAAGCCGCTTTTGTTGAATTCGCAGCTAAAGTAGCAGATAAAAACCATTTTTTTACGCCCAAAGAGCTGCCGCTTTCAGGTATAAAAGTTGCGGTTAATGAAACAGCTGATTTCACGGCTTTCAACGTTAGAATAGAAAACAGTGCCTACGTTTTTGATGTAAGAACACCGGCTGAAACCATTAAAAATGTACGTTTTAATTTACCCGGAAGGCATAATTTAATGAATGCTCTCATGGCTTTGGCGATGGCTAAAACTTATGGTTCCCCAACCGAAGGCATTGCCAGGGCTTTGAGTACATTTAACGGAATCAAACGCAGGTTCTCCTATCAGATTAAAACAGAAAAACTGGTTTTTATTGATGATTATGCCCATCATCCAACCGAGATAAACGCAGTGCACCAGGCAGTAAGGGAATTGTATCCCGGACAGAAAGTATTGGCCGTTTTTCAGCCGCACTTGTACAGCAGAACAAAAGATTTTGCGGATGATTTTGCCGGAAGTTTGTCCCGGTTTGACGAAATTATTTTACTCGATATTTATCCGGCCAGAGAGCTTCCGATGGAAGGGGTTACGTCGGAATGGCTGTTGTCTAAAATAGATAACCCGAACAAGAAATTGGTCACAAAAAACGATTTGATTGGTGCTGTTTTACAGACAGAGGCAACAGTTGTTATAACGATTGGTGCGGGTGATATAGGCGAATTGGTTAAACCGATAAAAGAGCGATTGAATGAAAAAATATTTTAAGTGGAACACTATTCGTTTGATGCTGATGCTCATGCTTTTGGGTTTTTTGTACTCGTTTACGGCTAAAAGAAATGAGAACCGGAAACTGCAAAATGCCACGGTAGAATTTTTAGACGGTGAACAGCTTTTTGTTACCCATGAAACGGTTAATAAATTGTTAATAGAAAATAAAAAAGATGCTTCCAGTATACGGAAAGTTGCGTTAGATTTGAATAATTTGGAGAATACCATCAACCAACACGAAATGATTGAAAAAGCAGAAGTTTTTGTGAGTGTAGATGGTCATCTTAAAGCGGTTGTCAGGCAGAAGACACCAGTTGCAAGAGTATTTGAAAACGGCAATTCTTATTATGTTGATTATAAAGGAACTAAAATGCCGCTGTCAGCTATTCATACTGCTCGTGTTCCGCTTGTTTCGGGGGGGATAAACGATAAAAACAGAGAGGATTTATATAAATTGTTTCGAATGATTCACGACGATGAGTTTTTGAAAAAAAATATCATTGGCATTCGGGTTATGCCATCCGGGAGCCTGAAAATGAAGAGTAGAAATTTTGATTACGATATTGATTTTGGAAAAACCATCAACATGGAAAAAAAATTCAGGAATTATAAGGCTTTTTTTCAAAAAGCAGTTCAGGACAGTTCCATTATGGGTTACAAAGTAATAAATCTGAAGTTCACGCAACAGGTAGTTTGCACAAAATAGAAGCACATGAAAAATGAAAACATCGCAGTAGGTTTAGACATTGGTACCACTAAAATCGTGGCCATGATTGGTCGTAAAAACGAGTACGGCAAACTCGAAATCTTAGGGGTGGGAAAATCCAAAAGTTTGGGTGTTCACAGAGGAGTGGTTAATAATATTACGCAAACAATCCAGTCCATACAGACCGCGGTTGCCGAAGCTGAGGAAAATTCAGGCTATATGATCAAAGATGTAGTGGTTGGTATTGCCGGACAGCACATCCGAAGTATTCAGCACAGTGATTATATCAGCCGTAATAATCCCGAAGAGGTAATCTGTGATAAAGATATTGAACAGCTTATTGGTCAGGTTCATAAGTTGGCCATGCTGCCGGGAGAAGAAATCATTCATGTGTTGCCGCAGGAATTCAAAATCGACGGGCAGGCAGAAATCAAAGAGCCTATCGGTATGTACGGCGGACGGTTGGAAAGCAGTTTTCATGTGGTAGTAGGCCATGCCGCTTCTATCCGGAATGTAGGACGGTGCATTCAGAGTGCCGGAATCGAATTGTCCGGTTTAACATTAGAGCCGCTTGCTTCATCAGATGCTGTATTGAGTCAGGAAGAAAAAGAAGCCGGGGTGGCGTTGATTGATATTGGAGGCGGAACAACCGATCTGGCTATTTTTAAAGACGGCATTATTCGTCATACGGCCGTTATTCCTTTTGGCGGAAATGTAATAACCGATGATATTAAAGAAGGTTGCTCTATTATTGAAAAACAGGCAGAATTACTGAAAGTAAAATTCGGATCAGCCTGGCCCGGGGAAAATAAAGACAATGAAATTGTTTCTATTCCCGGATTGAGAGGACGCGAGCCCAAAGAAATATCATTAAAAAATCTTTCAAAGATAATCAATGCCCGGGTAGTGGAAATCATCGAACAGGTTTTTGATGAAATTAAATCCTATGGATGCGACGATCCGAAAAAGAAACTGATAGCCGGGATTGTGTTAACCGGTGGTGGTTCACAGCTGAAACACATCAAGCAACTGGTAGAATATATTACCGGAATGGATACCCGCATCGGTTATCCGAATGAGCACTTAGCAGGCAATTCAGACGAAGAAATGTCGAGCCCGTTATATGCTACAGCAGTAGGCCTGATGATGAACAGCATCAATAATAATACAAAGAGTGCCATTTTGATGTCGGAAATGGAACAGTCCATTCCTAAAGGAACGATAGCAGAAGAGCCCAAAGCCGATCCTGTAGCCGAAGCCCCAAAAGCGGCAGAATCAAAAAATGAAAGTACGGAACATAAAATAAAACGTTCTTTCTTTGACAAGTATGTAGAAAAGATTAAAGAATTTTTAGATAACGCAGAATAATTACCGAAAGCTGCTGTATTGAAAAATTTAGAATGAATTAGAAAAAACCAAGTAGTATGATAAGCAACTCAGATTTTGGAAGCATTTCATTTGACTTACCTAAAAACCAGTCAAATGTAATTAAAGTAATTGGTGTTGGCGGAGGCGGAAGCAACGCTATTAATCACATGTTCAAACAAGGTATCAAAGGGGTAGATTTTGTGGTTTGCAACACAGACTCACAAGCTCTTCAGAACAGTCCTGTGCCGAATAAAATTCAGTTGGGTGTAAACCTGACCGAAGGTTTGGGAGCGGGAGCAAATCCGGAAGTGGGACAACAATCTGCTCTGGAAAGCATGGAAGATATTGATAAATTACTGGACAGTAACACCAAAATGATTTTTATCACCGCAGGAATGGGAGGCGGAACCGGAACAGGTGCTGCTCCTGTTATTGCTCAAATGGCTAAGGAAAAAGATATTTTAACAGTTGGAATTGTTACAATCCCGTTTCAATTTGAAGGAAAAGTACGTTCCGAACAAGCGATGTCCGGTGTAGAACGTTTACGTAAACAGGTGGACTCACTGATTGTTATTAACAATAATAAATTAAGAGAAGTTTATGGGAATTTAGGATTCAAAGCCGGATTCTCAAAGGCAGATGAAGTGTTGGCCACAGCCTCACGCGGTATAGCCGAAGTTATTACGCACCACTACACGCAGAATATCGATTTAAAAGATGCTAAAACCGTGTTGTCTAACAGCGGAACAGCCATCATGGGTTCTGCTGTTGCAGAAGGTGAGGACAGAGCTAAGGAGGCTATCGTTTCGGCATTAGATTCCCCTTTACTGAATGACAATAAAATTACAGGAGCCAAAAACGTATTGTTGCTTATCGTTTCCGGCTCAACTGAAATTACAATTGACGAAATAGGTGAAATCAACGATCATATTCAGGCAGAAGCAGGTTATAATGCCAATATCATTATGGGGGTTGGTGAAGATGAATCATTAGGTGATTCTATAGCCGTTACCATTATTGCTACGGGTTTTAATGTGGAACAGCAGAAAGAGATCGTGAATGCTGAGCCTAAAAAAATAATTCATTCGCTGGAAGAGAACCAGACCAATACGATCGACCTGAGTCAGAAAACTGTAGCTCCGGTTTTGGATGTTGCGATTGAAAAAGAAACACCAAAAGCTGCAGTTGAAGATAAGGTTGTTTTTGAGCTGATTGAAGAGATGGAAGTTGTAGAGCCTAAAATGGTTTCCGATCTGATTCCAACTACTGATCTGATAAAAAATATCGATGTGATGTATGAAATAGTATCTCCTTATTTAGAAAATCAATTGTTCGCTACAACACCGGAGGTACGTGAAATCATTGTAAAAGACCCGGAATTTGTTATTGTTGAAAAAGAACAGGTGACCTTGTCTTTCGATTTGTCGATTGATAAAACGGTTGAGCCGGAAAAAGAGAAAACAGTTCTTTTTGATTTAGATCCGGTAGCCACTAACGAAATCATTGTCAATGAACCAAAACAGGTTATTCCGTTAACAGAAGTCAATGAAACCGGTGTGGTGCGTTATTCGTTAGAGGAATATATGGAAGTTGAAGCAGAATTACTCAATTCAAAACCAAATGCAGACCATGTGACGGAAGAACCGGTAAATGAAGAAATGAACATTACCGTGAAAAAAGTAGAAACCCCTTCGGCTTTTACCTCTTCATTTGACGAAATCAATCCGACCGCAGAATTAACCATCGAAGAAACGTTGAAAATGCGTGCCGATGAGCGAAGAAAAAAATTAAAAGAATTCAACTATAAGTTTCACAACAATTCTTCCCGTTTGGATGAGATGGAAAAAGTGCCGGCTTATAAGCGAATGGGAGTAGATCTGCCTGTGAATTCTCCTGTAAATAATCAATCCAGAATGTCGCTGGGAACAGATAGCAATGATGATGCTCAATTGAGATCAAATAATTCTTTTCTGCACGACAACGTGGATTAACTAACTCAAACAAATCCTTTTTTAACCCGAAAATCAGCAGATGGTTTTCGGGTTATTTTTTTTATCTTTGCTCACCGTTCAGGAACGGTTGTAAAGCAAAAATAAAAAGATATACCATGAGTTTACAAAGCCACATTAATGAGGAAATTAAAAATGCTATGCGTGCCAAAGATACTTTGTCACTGGAAGCATTACGTGCCGTAAAATCAGCTATTTTATTAGCTCTGACAGAAGGTGGAGCAAAAGATGAACTGGCTCAGGAAGACGAAATTAAATTGTTGCAGCGTTTAGTAAAACAGCGTAAAGACAGTGCAGCCATTTATGTGGAACAGGGAAGGCCTGATTTAGCAGAGCCGGAAATCCAACAAGCAGCTGTGATCGAAAGATTTTTACCCAAACAGTTGAGTGAGGCTGAAGTGGAAGCTGTTGTAAAACAGTTGATTGCAGAAAACGGCTTCTCAGGAATGGCTTCAATGGGGCAGCTAATGGGAATTGCTTCCAGACAACTGGCGGGTAGTGCAGATGGAAAAACTATTTCAACAATTGTAAAAAAACTTTTGGCTTAAAATAATTTATTGTAGATTCGCACTCTGAAAATAAAATGGCCTCGTAGTTCAACTGAATAGAATATCAGATTTCGGCTCTGAGGGTTACAGGTTTGAATCCTGTCGAGGTCACATGAAGAGAAAAACTAAAATTCGAAATTAGAATTTTGTTTTTCTCTTTTTTATTTCCCTCAGTCGTTTAAACAATTTTTGAGGTATATTTTAATTACGGATGTAAAAAGTTTCATAAAAACGTTATATAATATATTCATATGAAAAGGTTTTAATGTTTACTTTTGATGCAAATAATCAAAAAAACACTAAAAAAATGAAAAAAATTATTATCGTAGCTACAATTTTTGTTTCTACTGTGCTAAGTGCTCAGGACATGAAAATTATCAAAGGAGATTTCGGAGCTTTGAAAGGACAGAAAGAGGTTAATGTAGAATTCGATTTTTCTAAGTTAACACTGATGAAAGAAGAAAAATCTGAAGCACAGTATGTAGAAGAAAGGGCGAAAGAGCTGAATGAAAAAAACAAAGGAGTAGGCGACATTTGGAAAAAGAAATGGGAGTCAAGTAAAGAATTGATCTGGAAACCCAAATTTTTAGAATTAATCAATATTGTACTTTCCAAAGAGAAGAAAGATTTATCTTTTCAGGAGGGTTTAACTTCTGCAAAATATACGCTGATTGTGGAAGCAGTATGGATTTATCCGGGATGGGATGTGGCTATGATGAAAAAACCGGCCAAAGTTACTACTTTGTTAAAGCTTGTTGAAACAGATAACAAATCTAATGTTTTACTTGAACTTTCAAGTAAAGAAGCCCCGGGTGATCAATGGGGTAGCAACTTTAGCAACGAAAGCCGAATCGGAGAAGGTTTTGCAAAAACCGGAAAATCGGTAGCGAAAATGATTCTTAAAAAGATATAAGTAAATACTTTGATTTAAAAAGCCGTTGAAATTTTTGATTTCAACGGCTTTTTTTATAGGCAATAGCTTCGGTTAAGCTTTATTCTCCATTTGAATCATATGGGCCATGTTCTTAATTACGTTGTCATGCTTTTTAACAAACGGGTTGGTTTCATCCCAGACATAGCCGGCTAACACGGCACATATTTTTCTCTTTACATCCGGGTTTTCCGGCTGGTGGAAGAACAAGGTTTGCAGATTACCCGTGTACCATTCTTTTACATAGGTGGTAAACACACCGATTCCTCTTTTCATATAGCCTGTAAATTCGCTCTCCCAATCCACCGTTTCGCCTTTAAATTCTTTGTGAATTAATTTGGCAGCCAGAATGCCTGATTCGGTAGCAAAAGCCACTCCGGAAGAGAAAACCGGGTCAAGAAATTCAGAACTGTTGCCGGTCAGGGCAAAGCCGTCGCCGTACATTTTTTTAACTGACCGGGAATAATTTTCCAGTTTGATGGGTTCAAACAGAAAATCAACATTGCCAAAACGTTTGATATAATAATCAGACAGCTGAATGGCATTTCGCAATGCATCTGCATTATTCTTGTCAGACAAGGCGTTGATAAAGGATGTGGGGCCAACTACCCCCAAACTCGTGTTTCCGTTGGAAAACGGAATGACCCACAACCAGACTTCTGTTTCTAAAATATCAAATGAAATCAATGTGCCTTCTTCGCCTTCCGGACGGTTAATGTCTTTTACGTGTGTAAAAATAGAAGAATGCGGATCCAGTTTAGAAGGGGTGTCCAGGTCCAGTAGCCGTGGTAAAACCCTTCCGTAACCACTGGAATCAATGATGAACTTTGCTTTAATTTCTTTTAAATGGCCGTTTTTATCCTTAATAATTGTAGTCGAATTTTTTCCTTCAAAAGAAACAGAAATCACTTCGCTTTCAAATTCTAAATCGATTCCTTTTCGCAGGACTTCCTGAGCCAGTGTATTGTCAAAATCAGCCCGGGGCACCTGCCAGGTCCAATCCCAACCCGCCGAATACTTGTCGCTGAAATCAAAAACACAAACTTCTTCACCACGAATAAACCGGGCTCCCAGTTTTTTTTCAAAATTCATCGCATCGAGAGCCGGAAACAAACCAACTTCATCAAAGTGATCCATAACCCTCGGAATCAGACTTTCGCCTACTACCAGTCGGGGGAATTTTGTTTTTTCAACAACCTTTACCGAAACGCCGTTGTTGAACAAATAGGAAGCTGAAACACACCCGGATGGTCCGGCTCCAATTACCAAAACATCCACTGATTCTGTTGTCATTATTTCTTTTTTTTGTATTTTAGAATATAGTATCTTTGTCGCTCAAATGTAATTACAATCCCATTAAATTAAAAATAAAATCATAAAAAATTAGTAAACAAAAACAACTATAATGAGTGTTATTGGTGAGTATTTAGACCTGGAACAATTTGTGTCCATCGTTTTTAAAAATGATAAAGCGGAAGTAAGTGATCAAGTTTTAGAAAGAGTAAAAGAAAGTTATAGTTTTTTAAAAGAGTTTGCTCAAAATAAAGTAATTTATGGTGTAAATACAGGTTTTGGCCCTATGGCTCAGTACCGGATTAAAAAAGAAGATCAGATTCAGTTACAATACAATTTAATCAGAAGCCATTCATCCGGAACGGGAAAACCGTTAAATCCTTTTTTTGTAAAATCAGCCATATTAGCCAGGTTAAATACGCTTTCCTTAGGGAACTCAGGGGTTCATCCGTCTGTGATAAACCTGATGAAGGAGTTTATAAACCGCGATATAACTCCCTTGATTTTTGAGCATGGTGGTGTGGGGGCCAGTGGCGATTTAGTACAATTGGCTCATTTGGCTTTGGTTTTAATTGGTGAAGGAGAAGTATTTTATAAAGGAGAAAGAAAATCAACGGAAGAAGTTTTTAAAATTGAAAACCTTCAGCCCATTCAAATTGAAATTCGCGAAGGCTTAGCCTTGATGAACGGTACTTCGGTTATGACAGGGATTGGCGTGGTCAATGTTTTTCACGCTCAAAAACTGATTGATTGGGCTGTAAAGTGTTCATGTGCTATTAACGAAATTGTTTCGGCTTATGACGATCATTTGTCTGCAGAATTAAATGAAACAAAACTTCATTTCGGGCAACAGGAAATAGCCAGAATAATGCGGAATAATCTAAAAGACAGTCAGCTTATCCGAAAAAGAGAGGAACATTTATATTCCGGTGAAAACAACGAAGATGTTTTTAAAGAAAAAGTACAGGAATATTATTCGTTGCGTTGTGTCCCACAGATTTTAGGGCCGGTTTCAGATACTGTAAAATCGGTTGCGTCTGTTCTGGAAAAAGAGATTAATTCGGCCAACGATAACCCGATTGTGGATGTGAAAAATAAACACGTTTATCATGGCGGTAATTTTCACGGCGATTATATTTCGCTTGAAATGGACAAATTAAAACTCGTAATAACCAAGTTAACCATGTTGTCTGAAAGGCAGTTAAATTATCTTTTGAACTCAAAATTGAACGAAATTTTGCCTCCTTTCGTAAATTTAGGTACCTTAGGGTTTAATTTCGGAATGCAGGGAGTTCAATTTACAGCTACATCAACCACAGCAGAAAATCAGATGTTGTCTAATCCGATGTATGTGCACAGTATTCCTAACAACAATGATAACCAGGATATTGTGAGCATGGGAACTAATGCGGCAGTAATAACCGGAAAGGTAATCGAAAATGCTTTTGAAGTGTTGGCTATTGAAATAATCACAATTGTTCAGGCTATTGATGCGTTGGGATATAGTGGCAGAATTTCTTCGGTAACAAAGAAATTATATGATGATGTGCGTGCGATTATCCCGGAATTTAAAGAAGATCAGGTGATGTATCCTTATGTTCAGAAGGTGAAAGAATATTTACTGTCTATATAAAAGATTACTAACTAAAAATATTTATAATCATGAAAAAGCTTACTCTATTACTAGTGTTGTTTACTCAAGTTATAACAGCACAGGAACTTGCTTTGGTAAAGCAGGGAGACAAATTCGGTTATATTTTAAAAAGTGGCGAATATGCTATTTTGCCTAAATTCAAAGATGCCAAAAATTTTTCCGATGGTTTGGCTGCAGCTTTAGATAACGGAAATTGGGGTTTTATTAACCCAAAAGGTGATTGGGTTATTCCGGCAACTTATACCAAAGCAAAATATTTCAACAGTGGTGTTTGTTTGGTTGAAAAGGATAAAAGGTGGTTTTATATTGATAAAACAGGTAAAGAACTGCAGATGCCGGCTTCCGAAAAATTATACGATTTTGAAAACGGGGTAGCATTCATCCGCCAGGGAGAAAAAATAGGCTTGATTAACCCGAAAGGTGAGATTGTTTTACAACCCAAATACCAGGTAATTAAATCTTTTGAAGGAGATTATGCCCGTGTGAAAAACAACGACAAGTGGGGAATTATTGATAAATCAGGAAAGGAAGTTGTGAGTGTTGAGTATGACGAAATCGGAAACTATTATAAAAATACCACCTGGGCCAGAAAAGGAGAGGCATTTGGGCTGGTAAAAGCAAATGCATTTAAACCAGTAGAAGGAGCCGATAAAATCTGGGATTTCCATTCAGAGGATTTAACCTATGCCAGAAAAAATAAAAAGATGGGCTTTATCGATTTGAACGGCAACTGGGTTATTGAGCCTAAATATGATAAGGTAAGAGCCTTTTCAAAATCGCTGGCTCCGGTTGTTGAAGGAAAGAAATGGGGCTATATCAATACCAAAGGCGACTTTGTAGTACAGCCTATTTATGACGATGCAGAAGTGTTTTCAGCAGATGGTTTGGCGGCCGTTAAATCAAAAGACTGGGGCTTTATCGATGCTAGCGGAAAATTAGTGATTCCGGCCAATTATCAGATTACTGCCGTTGGTTTTAGTATGTTTAACAGCGAAGAAAAAGGATTTATAAATGGTTTGGCAAGAGTAAAGTCAAATAAAAAATGGTGCTTCCTAAAACCGGACGGGTCTGTGTTAGGGAATCAGTATTTTGATAACGCCGAACTTTTTCAAAAATAAAATAAGAATAAAAAAGTACAATTATACCATGAAGTGTGCATTAGTAACCGGTGGTTCAAGAGGTATTGGAAGTGCCATTTGTCAAAAATTAGCAGAAGAAAGCAATTACCACATCCTCATTAATTACCAAAATAATAAAGAAGCAGCGGAAAAAACGCTGCAGGAAGTGATCAGTAAAGGAGCAACCGGAGAAATTATTCAGTTTAATGTATCTGATGCTCAGGCCGTGACAGCTGCTTTAACTTCCTGGCAGGAAAAAAATCCGGAAGCTGTAGTAGAAGTTATTGTTAACAATGCCGGGATTACAAAAGACGGTTTGTTTATGTGGATGACACACGATGATTGGCGTAATGTAATCAATACCAGTTTAAACGGCTTTTTTAATGTAACGAACTTTTTTATTCAAAAAATGCTTCGCAACAAATACGGTCGGATTGTAAATATGGCATCGGTTTCGGGCGTAAAAGGAACAGCAGGTCAAACCAATTATTCTGCCGCTAAGGGAGCAATTGTAGCCGCTACAAAAGCACTGGCTCAGGAAGTTGCCAAACGCAATATAACTGTAAATGCTGTAGCTCCTGGCTTTATTCGTACGGACATGACAAGTTCGCTCGAAGAGAGTGATTTGGTTAAACTGGTTCCGGCCAACCGTTTCGGGGAGGCGGAAGAGGTGGCTGATTTAGTAAGTTTTTTAGTTTCTAAAAAGGCGGGGTATATCACAGGAGAGGTGATTAATATTAACGGAGGGATATATTCTTAACGCAATAGAATATGAACAGAAGAGTAGTTATTACCGGAATGGGAATTTATTCCTGCATCGGAACTTCGTTAGACGAAGTAAAACAGTCGCTTTATGAAGGCAAATCAGGAATTGTCTTTGATCAGGAAAGGAAAGATTTCGGATTCCGGTCTGCCTTAACCGGAAAAGTTCCCAGGCCTGATTTAAAAGCCTTACTGAGCCGAAGACAACGGATTAGTATTGGTGAAGAAACGGAATATGCCTATATGGCTACTATCGAGGCCCTGCGGAATGCCAATATAGATGACAGCTTTTTTGATACAAACGAAGTGGGTATCCTCTACGGGAATGATAGCGTGTCTATGGCAATTATTGAAGCCACTGACATTATTCGGGAAAAGAAAGATACTGCCTTAATTGGTTCCGGAGCTATTTTTAAATCGATGAATTCTACCGTAACAATGAATTTATCAACGATTTTCAGATTGCGGGGAATTAATTTAACGGTTAGTGCAGCCTGTGCAAGCGGTTCACATTCAATCGGGCTGGGCTATCATTTAATCAAAAGTGGTTTGCAGGATATAATTATATGTGGCGGAGCTCAGGAAATCAACAAATATGCTATGTCAAGCTTTGACGGATTAGGTGTTTTTTCTGTTGATGAAGCAAATCCAAGTAAAGCATCCCGGCCATTTGATGCTTCACGAGATGGTTTAGTGCCAAGTGGCGGAGGTGCTACTTTAATATTGGAAAGTTATGAATCTGCCGTAAAAAGAGGAGCCCCCATACTGGCAGAAGTAATCGGTTACGGGTTTTCATCCAATGGCGGACATATTTCAACACCCAATGTTGATGGGCCTTCCACAGCCATGAAGCGGGCCATGGAACAGGCAAATGTAACGCCTGACCAAATAGATTACATCAATGCTCATGCTACTTCAACACCAGTCGGAGACGGAAACGAAGCCAAAGCTATTTTTGAAATTTTCGGAAAAAATAATACACCGGTCAGTTCTACAAAATCAATGACCGGTCATGAGTGTTGGATGGCAGGAGCCAGTGAAGTAATCTATTCCATTCTGATGATGCAGCATTCTTTTATTGCTCCAAACATCAATTTTGAAAATCCGGATGAAGACTCTGCAAAATTAAATATTGTCAAAAGTACAATAAATACAAAAATTAATATATTTTTGTCGAATTCCTTCGGATTCGGGGGAACAAATTCAGCACTTGTTGTTAAAAAAGTATAATTTAAAAAAATGAATAAAGCAGATATTATTGAAACCATAAACGGTTTCTTAGTAGAGGAGTTTGAGGTGGATGGAGATACTATTTCTCCCGAGGCAAATTTAAAAGATACACTTGGATTAGATAGTTTAGATTATGTTGATTTGGTAGTAACAATTGAAGCCAATTTTGGTGTAAAGTTAGGTGAAGCAGATTTTGTAGGAATTGCTACCTTTCAAAACTTTTATGATTTAATTGAAAATAAGATTAAAGTAAAAGAAAACGTATAACCGTCATGAGCAAGTGGGACGGAAAATCAAGAGGAACACTACTGGGTTATAAGATTTTTGTTTTTTGTATTAAGAAGTTAGGAATTAAAGCATCCTATTTTGTGCTTTACTTCGTAGCTTCTTATTATTTTTTATTTTTAAAAAAAAGTAACCGGGCCATTGGTTATTATTTCAGGAACAGATTAGGTTATTCAGCTTTAAAAACCAAAACAGCCGTTTTTAAAAGTTATTTCACTTTTGGGCAGACTATTATTGACAAAACAGCTATTTCTGTCGGACTTCGTCATCGGTTCACCTATGAATTTGACGGAATCGATGTACTGAAAAATCTTCTGGCTCAAAAAAAAGGCGGCGTGCTCATCAGTGCTCATATCGGGAATTTTGAAATAGCGGAGCATTTTTTTGCAGATATCGACCTGGATTGCCGGATCAATTTGGTTACCACCGATTTAGAGCATACTATAATCAAAGATTATCTGGATAGTATAGCTCAAAAATCTTCCGTAAAATTTATCTTTGTTAAAGAAGATATGTCACATATTTTCGACATAAACAATGCCCTGGCAAATAATGAGTTGATTTGCTTTACAGGGGATCGCTATTTTCAGGGAACAAAATGCCTGACAGAATCACTTCTCGGTAAAGAAGCAAATTTTCCTGCCGGACCGTTTTTAATTGCTTCAAGATTAAAAGTTCCCGTGGTTTTTGTCTATGTAATGAAGGAGAGTAACCTGCATTATCATCTTTATGCCCGTGAAGCTCACACCAAATATAGAGATGAAAAAGGACTCTTAAAAGCTTATATAGGCAGTGTGGAGTCAATGCTCAAAAAATATCCGTTGCAATGGTTCAACTATTTTGACTTCTGGGACGATATAAAAATGAACTAAATAGTGATGGCTAATCAAATTCTATTTAGCTAACCAGTAATACAGACTATGGAAGAATTTGATTCAATTATCATTGGTTCAGGTGCCGGAGGTTTAACCACTGCACTATGTTTAGCCCGTGCCGGGCAAAAAGTTTTAGTATTAGAACAACATGATGTTCCCGGAGGCTGGTGTCATAGTTTTACCTTAAACGGTCAGCGGTTTAGTCCGGGAGTTCACTATATCGGTCTGTTGGCAGAAGGACAATCTACCAATCAATTGTATAAAAGCTTGGGTGTTGCCAACGATATTGTTTTTTTCAGAATGAATAAGAACGGTTACGACCATTGCCATATCGGTGATTATCGATTTGATTATCCGGCTGGAATTGAAAACCTGAAAAACAAACTTGCCAACGAATTTCCGCACGAAGCAAAAAACATAAGAGAATACCTTGCTTTAATTGAAAAAGTAAATGATGAACTTCAGCTGATTCCTAAATTGAAAGGAATTTGGCAAAAAATAACGGTTCCTTTCCGGACGAAACATTTCGGAAAATTTGCCTTATTTTCATTAAAAAGGGTCATTGGATGGCATGTCAAAGACCCGATGGTTAAAGCTGTTTTAAACGCTCAATGCGGCGATCACGGACTTCCGCCCGGGCGGGCGAGTTTTCCTGTTCATTGTTCGGTCATGAATCATTATTTTGAAGGTGGCTATTATCCAATGGGGGGTGGCAGCGGAATTGTAAAAGCGATGACCACAAAAATCAAGCGTTTTGGAGGAGTAATCAAAACGCATCAAAAAGTAAATAAAATTTTACTCGAAAACAAGAAAGCCATCGGGGTAGAAATGAAGGACGGAAAGCGAATTTATGCCAGGAACATTATTTCAAATGCAGATCCTCATACAACGTATAGTGAATTAATCGGAAAAGAAAATTGTAGTAAAAAACTAATAAAAAAACTTGATAAGACCAGGTATTCCGTAACGTCTGTCATTTTGTTTTTAACAGTTGATTTAGATGTAACTCAATTCGGAATTGATTCCGGAAATATCTGGAAATTCAAAAATGAAGATATCGATAGTCATTTTGATGTGCTTACTAAAGGTAATATTGCTGAAGGGGATGAATTTCCTGCTCTGTTTATCAGTTGCACAACACTCAAAGACCCCGTGAGTTTTAATGGCAGATACCATAATTTTGAAATTGTAACATATGTCGATTTCGATAGTTTTAAACAGTTTGATCAGGAAGATTATCACACGCCTGAATATGAGTTTTTTAAAGAAACAATCATTCAAAAGTTTTTAAATTCTGTTGAAAAATTAATTCCGCCTGTACGTCAACATATCGTTCAGGCAGAACTGGGAACCCCGAAAACCAATCAGTTTTACATTAACAGCACCAGAGGAAATGTTTACGGTACCGAAAAAACATTGCAACATGTAGGCCCCTTTGCGTATAAAAATAAAACGGAGTTTCAAAATCTTTATCATTGCGGAGCAAGTACGCTGTCGCATGGAATAACAGGAGCAAGCTATTCCGGGCTTGAAACTGCAGCCAGGATATTAAACTGTAAGTTCACCGATTTCCTTCTTGAAGATGAAACGCAGAAGATAACCATTTTTGATGCCGAAGATCCTTCTGCTTGGAATGATTATATCCGGACCAAGAGGGAAGACAAAATCAGGAATTTTAAAGAAGTGAAAATTTAATCCGGTTGATTTATTTTTTTTAATACCTTTAAAAACCAACGAAAGGAATAAGGAAGGAATGAAAAACGTTATTGTAATCTATTACACCCAATCCGGGCAATTGGAAAAGATAGCCCGAAACATAGCCAAGCCGCTCTTGAATGATGAAGAGATTTTGGTAACTTTTTACAACATTGAAATGGAAAAACCCTTTCCTTTTCCATGGCCCAAAGCTGACTTTTTTGATGCCTTTCCCGAATCTTTTTTGCAGATCCCGGCTCCAATTCAACAGCCATCGCAAGAAATTGCAGATAAAAAATATGATTTGGTTATTTTGGCTTACCAGGTCTGGTACCTAACGCCGTCTATACCCATTAATTCTTTTTTAAGGAGTGAATTTGGTCAGCAGATTGTCAAAAATACCCCTGTTGTCACCGTTATCGGTGCCCGGAATATGTGGATTATGGCCCAGGAGAAAATGAAGCAGGTGCTGAAAAATGCCAATGCCAATTTAGTGGGTAATATTGCTTTGGTGGACAGACACATCAACCATATCAGTGTCATTACGATTGTTCACTGGATGTTTACCGGAAAACAGACAAAATACCTTGGTGTTTTTCCTAAACCCGGAGTTTCGGATGAAGAAATTTCCAATTCATCAAAATTTGGTGAAATTATCTTAAAACATTTAAAAATAAATCAGTTTGATTCTCTTCAAGATGAACTGGTAGCCAATGAGGCAGTTGAAATCAGACCCTTTTTAATAGAAATGGATAAAAAGGCCAATAAAATGTTTGCCAAATGGGCCGGTTTTATCATTAAAAAAACGAATTCAAGACCTGCCTGGTTAAAATTCTTTAACCTATATTTATTCGTGGCGATATGGATAATTTCCCCAATTGTATATATATTGCACTTTTTTTCAATTCCTTTTAAAAACAACCAAATTAAGAAAGAAAAAACCTACTACAAAGGGGTTGGATCTTACAACTAAATATATGTTTGACGTTTATATAACAAAATCCGGAAAATTTTTGCCAAACAGAGCTGTTTCTAATGATGAAATGGAATCGTTTTTGGGTTTGATAAATAATTCCGCTTCAAAAGCAAGAAAAATAATTTTAAGAAAAAACGGAATTACCTCAAGATATTATGCCCTGAATGAAAACAGCACACCTACGCATACCAATGCTGAGTTAACTAATTTAGCAATAGAAACATTGTATGATGACTCGTTCAAAGCTTCTGATGTGGAGGTGCTTTCCTGCGGAACATCTACACCGGATAATTTGCTGCCCTCCCACGCTGCTATGGTACATGGGTTGATGAAAAATAAATCGGTAGAACTGAACTCCTCTTCGGGCGTATGCAATGCCGGGATGAATTCCTTAAAATTTGGTTATCTTTCCGTAAAGTCCGGAAATTCTAAAAATGCAGTCTGTACCGGTTCAGAAAGGGTTTCAACGTGGTTGCTGGCCGATAAGTATGAAGCAGAAATTGTGCATGAACAAAGCATAGAAGAGCACCCTATTTTGGCTTTTAAAAAAGATTTTCTTCGCTGGATGCTGTCCGACGGTGCAGCCGCTTTTTTATTGGAAAATGAGCCAAAAGGAAAAAATCCGTTAAAAATAGAATGGATGGAAGCTTTTTCATATGCTCATGAACTGGAAGCCTGTATGTATGCCGGTGGAGATAAGTTGGAAAACGGCGAAATCAGACCGTGGAGTGATTTTCACTCTAATGAATGGCTGGAGCAATCTATTTTTGCCATCAAACAAGACGTAAAGTTATTAGATAAATATATTCTGGAAAAAGGGGCGGAAAGTATGCAGGCTGCTTTGTGCAAAAATAAGGTAAATCCGGACGAGATAACCTATTTTCTTCCGCATGTTTCCTCGTATTATTTTGTGGATAAGCTTCAAAAATCATTAGCCGATCGCGGGATTGAAATACCGATGGAAAAGTGGTTTATGAACTTAAAGCATGTGGGCAATGTTGGTTCTGCTTCCATTTACCTGATGGTGGAAGAAATCATGAATTCCGGAAAGTTGAAAAAAGGAGATAAATTACTGCTTTCAGTTCCTGAGAGTGGCCGTTTCTCCTATGCTTACGCTTATTTAACTGTTTGCTAAATGGAAAATGTAACTTTGCCGATAGTAGATAAACATTTTGTGGAAAATTTAATTCCGCAAAAATTTCCGTTTGTCATGGTGGATAAATTAATTAATTTTAAAGAGAATGAAATTGTGGTCGGATTGTTGGTTCCCGAAAGTAATATTTTTGTGAATGAGGCCGTTTTTCAGGAGTCCGGTTTAATCGAACACATGGCTCAATCGGTGGCTTTATATACCGGATACCAGTTTTATTTAAAGCAGCAACCCGCTCCGGTAGGCTATATCGGCTCTATCAAAAGCATCGAAATTAACCAGTTGCCAAAATTGAATGAAGAAATCGAAACAACAGTTACTGTTCTTCAGGAGTTTATGGGCGTAACGTTGGTCGATATTTCATCCCGGTTAAACGGAGTTGTAATAGCGAAAGGACAAATGAAAACGGTTTTAGCCAATTAAATCATGCAACTGCCGGAAAATTTAATCGAAATACAACATTATCTGCCGCATCGTGAACCGATGTTAATGGTAGATCATATTGTTGTGTTTTCTGATAATGAGGTGGAAACGGTTTTTAACATCAAAGAAGATAATCTTTTTGTAGAAAATTCATTTTTTTCAGAAACCGGATTAATTGAAAATGCAGCTCAAACCTGCTCATCCATAGTGGCCAAATCCTATTTTGTCGATGAGAACCATAATGAAAAGGAAGGTGTTCGCGTGGTGGGATTTATCAGCGGGATCAAAAAACTTCAGGTTCATTCGTTACCGCTTGCCGGAAGTATAATTCAAACAAAGGCGACGCTCATTTCCCGGTTTGATGCCGATGAATATAAGATTTGCAGTATGAAATGTACAACCTATTTTGAACGGGAATTACTTTTTGAAGCTGAATTGAACCTGTTTATCCAAAAAACGAATTGATGAAAAAGGAAGAAGTACCTCAGGATAAAGGCAATCTGTCTAAAAATAACATCAAAGAATTGTGTTATGCAACCGATGAGAACGGCAACTATACCACCGCTTTGAGTACCGGATGGGAACCCAAAACCATTGCTTTAGAAAATTCTCTTCAAGATATAAATGAACGGATTGAAAAAGCAAAAGAAGCGGTCAAAAAAGGAACTTCAAGTCCGATTGTTTATTTTATGGAAGTGCATAAAATGGATTGGATAACCCTTTCTTCTTTTGTAGATATGTGGGTTTGGAGAGTAAAAAGGCACAGAAAGCCTTCCGTTTTTAAACAATTAAGTAATAAAATATTAGCAAGATATGCCGCAGCTTTTGAGATTTCTGTCGAAGAGCTGAAAAATTTTAAAGGAGAATAATGGAAACCAATTTTATTCATCATCAATCCGCACATTGCGAAAATGGTGTTGCTTCCAATCTCTTGAAGCATCAGGGTATCAACATCAGTGAGCCGATGGTTTTCGGGATAGGGTCGGGAATCTTATTTTTCTATCTTCCGCTTTTAAAAGTAAATCATGCTCCGGCAATCAGCTACAGACCAATGCCGGGTTTTATTTTTAATCGGGCCGCAAAACGGCTCGGAATAAAGGTAAAACGCATTAAATTTTCTAACACAAAAAGTGCTCAAACTGCCCTGGAAGAAAATTTAAAAAAGAATATTCCGACCGGTCTGCAGGTAGGTGTTTATCATTTAACCTATTTTCCGGATGAATACCGTTTTCATTTTAACGCCCATAATTTAGTGGTGTATGGCAAAAAAGATAATTGTTTTTTAATCAGCGATCCGGTTATGGAAACCGTAACCACTTTAACAGAAGCTGAGCTCGAAAAAGTACGTTTTGCCAAAGGAGCATTAGCTCCCAGAGGACAAATGTATTATCCCGTTCATATTCCGGATGAAATTGATTGGGAACGGGCGATTAAAAAGGGAATCAAAAATACATGCCGGGAAATGTTGGCACCTGTTCCTGTGGTAGGAATAAAAGGAATTCGAATGGTGGCCAAAAGTATCCCGAAATGGGCTCAAAAGAAAGGAAATAAAACGGCGAATCATTACCTCGCTCAAATGGTCCGTATGCAG
Organism: Bacteroidota bacterium; assembly: GCA_023434025.1. Taxonomy (GTDB): domain Bacteria; phylum Bacteroidota; class Bacteroidia; order Flavobacteriales; family Flavobacteriaceae; genus Flavobacterium. Next base: position 151,838 of record JAEYTL010000018.1, on the reverse strand, counting down.
GAGGAGATTGGTACGGGAGGAGGAGGCTTTCGTTTTATTTATGCCGCTTTTTTACAGGAAGCAGCCACCATTTTAAAAAATGAACAACTTTATGAGCTTTCTAAGGAAATGACCCGCATTGGTGATTTGTGGAGAGATTTTGCCGTGAATGCTTCCCGGGTTTATAAAAACAGAAGCAGTCAGACGGATGTTTATAATAGTCTTTCCAAAGAACTTTTGCATATAGCCGATTTAGAAGAAAGTTTCTTTAAAACGCTTAAAACAGCCATTTAGATTGTCATGAAGCAACCTGTCATTCATATCGAACAGCTTTTTAAAAAGTATAAGGAGGCCGATGATTTTTCGGTCAACAACCTGAGTTTGGTTATTGAAGAAAAAGAAATTTTCGGATTATTAGGGCCAAACGGGGCAGGAAAAACAACGTTACTTTCCATACTGTGCGGATTAATTAAACCCACATCCGGGAAATTTTCTATCAAGGAATTAAATTATCAAAAAAATGCCACCGAAATTAAAAAATTAATGGGTGTTGTTCCACAGGAATATGCTTTATATCCCACTTTAACAGCAAGAGAAAACCTGTTGTATTTTGGGAGTATGTATGGTTTAAAAGGGATAGAGTTAAAAAGTAAAGTAGAGCAGTCGCTGGAGCATTTAGGTTTGTTGAAATTTGCCGATAAAAAAGTAGAAACATTTTCGGGAGGAATGAAACGGCGGGTTAACCTGATTGCCGGTATTTTACACAATCCGTTAATTTTATTTTTAGATGAGCCAACCGTTGGGGTAGATGTTCAGTCTAAAAATGTAATTATAGCCTACTTAAAAGAACTCAATGCAAGCGGAACAACCATTATCTACACTTCGCATCATCTGGTGGAAGCTCAGGATTTCTGCACGCAGATTGCCATTATCGACAGAGGGAAAATTTTCGCAAAGGGAACACCGAAGCAGTTGATTTCCGAAACAGAAAATGCTTCTGATTTAGAAGATGTTTTTATTTCATTAACCGGAAAAGAGCTTCGCGATGTTATATAAGTTTTTCATGTCGGTTTACAAAGAAACACTGCTGCTCAAAAGAGATTTTGGCGGTTTGGTAATTCTTTTTGTCATGCCGTTGATTCTCATTATCACCATCACACTCATTCAGGATGGTACGTATAAATCGATGTCGGATGTAAAAATTCCGATTTTGTTGGTAGATTATGACAACGATACGATTTCTGAAACCGTTCGGAAAAACCTGCATGAAAGCGGTTCATTTGAGGTGCTTTTGCAACTAAACGGAAAAAGTATTACGGAAGAAGCTGCCCGGGAAGCCGTTTTTAAAGGAAAGTATCAGCTGGCAATTGTTATTCCTGAAAAATTGAGTTCAGATCTTCAGTTAAAAGTAAATCAAAATGTTGATCGTATCGTAAATTCATTTGGTTTAACTGATTCGGTTTCTTCTCAGGTAGAAAATCAAAAAATCGAACCCAAAGAAATAAAATTATATTTTGATCCGGCTACACAGTTATCGTTTAAAAACGGAGTGAAAAATGCCATCGACAAAATGATTTCTCAAATAGAAACGCGTTCCATTTATAATACATTTCAGGAACAGTTGGGCGAAGGTGATGAACCCGTTTTTGAGCAGGAAAGTTTTATTTCCTTTCAGGAAATTGTGCCAACAATCAATGATAAAGAAATTTTGCCCAATTCGGTTCAACACAATGTGCCGGCTTGGACGTTGTTTGCCATTTTCTTTATCGTAGTGCCGCTTTCCATCAACATAGTAAAAGAAAAAAATCAGGGCACACACATACGGTTAATAACCAACCCCGTTCCTTATGCGGTGGTTATTGCCGGAAAAACCGCTACGTATTTAGTAATTTGTATCATTCAATTCTACTTGATGGTAGCTGTCGGTATTTATCTTTTTCCGCATCTCGGTTTACCGGCTCTTGATGTGAGCGGGAAATTATTTTTGATGAGCATAGTAGCCGTTTTTGCCGGACTGGCCGCTGTTGGCTTCGGAATTTTATTGGGAACATTAGCCAAAACCCAAGAGCAGTCGGCACCATTCGGAGCAACTTCGGTAGTGATTTTAGCTGCGATGGGTGGCGTTTGGATTCCGGTTTTTGCTATGCCAAAAGTGATGCAGTTTATGGCACACATATCACCGATGAACTGGGGGTTGAATGCGTTTTATGACGTATTACTCAGAAACGGTGGTGTTTTAGCTATTTTGCCGGAAATAAGTTTATTACTTTTGTTTTTTATAATTACAGTAACCCTTGCAATTGCTTATGACAAAAAGAAAAGAGCAGTATGATGAAGCTTCGCAGCTAACCATTTCCAAAAACATAAGGGTGCGGTTCAACGAAACCGATCCGCTCGGAATTGTATGGCATGGTTATTACATCACGTATTTTGAAGACGGAAGAGAAGCTTTTGGCCGTGAACACGGTATTTCTTATCTTGATGTGCACAAACACGGTTATACAACACCCATCGTAAAATCGGTTTGTGAACATAAACTTTCTTTGCGTTACGGCGATGTAGCCCGGATTGAAACAACTATTGTAGATACGCCGGCAGCCAAAATGATTTTTCGGTATAAGATTTTTGATGCCAATAATGAAGTGGCTTGTACTGGTGAGACAGTCCAGGTTTTTGTAGATGTAAACGGGAATTTATCACTCAACAACCCGTCCTTTTATGAAGAATGGAAACGGAAAGTCGGACTTCTGAAATAATATTTTAATGAATAACAAAAGTGTTTATATTGCCCAAACCAATTGCATTACTCCGTTAGGACTTGATGTGAATTCTAATTGGGATGCACTTCAAAAAGGAAACAGCGGTATTCAATTGCACAAAAATGTCGGCCGTTTAGATCAGTTTTACGCTTCTATAATTTCGAATGTTCAATTAGATGGGCTTTTTAATTCTACTGTTTTTCCTTTCTCCGTTTCAGGTAAAAAATTTACCAGATTAGAAAAAATGTTGCTGCTGGCTTTGTTGCCTTTGGTTGAGAAACATCCAATTTCTAGCCGAACAGCTTTTGTTTTTTCTACCACAAAAGGAAATATCAGTTCACTGGAATTACATTCCAATCCGGTAAAGGAGGCTCAGTTGGCCTTTTTAGCCAAAAAAATAAGTTCATTATTGGGTTTTACAACCGAACCGATTGTGCTTTCAAACGCATGTGTTTCAGGCGTTTTAGCTATTGCTGTTGCTAAGCGGATGATTCAGGCAGGAGCTTATGATGATGCGTTTGTTGTAGCGGGCGACGAAGTTTCAGAATTTGTACTGTCCGGGTTTAATTCGTTCCAGGCTATGAGCGAATTGCCTTGTAAACCGTATGATTCAGAACGAAATGGTGTAACATTAGGCGAAGCAGCGGCAGCAGTTTATATTACTCCCGATATCAGTAAAGTTATACCCGGTAGCATAAAAATTTGCGGTGACGGAGCCGTTAATGATGCCAATCATATTTCCGGACCATCCAGAACGGGAGAAGGATTGTTCAGAAGCATCAAAAGTGCGTTGACCGAAGCAGATTGTAACACCGGCAGTATTGATTATATTTCTGCCCACGGAACGGCAACGTTATATAATGACGAAATGGAAGCCATTGCATTCAACAGGTTGCATTTGCAACATGTTCCGGTAAACAGCCTCAAAGGTTTTTACGGACATACATTGGGAGCTTCCGGTTTGCTCGAAACCGTTATGGCAATAGAAAGTGCCAGACAAAACCAATTGATTTTGTCAAAAGGATTTCAAAACAGCGGAACCACACAGTCTATTGCGGTAATAAAAGAAAACAAAACCTGTAGCATCAACCGTTTTTTAAAAACAGCTTCGGGTTTTGGCGGATGCAATACCGCTGTAATTTTTGAAAAAATAAATTAACTTGAATAGCCAGCTTAACATATCCGTTTCCTGCAGGGTTGAATCAAATACAATTTTTATTAACGATAAAAAAATATTTGAATCAGCAACAGCTACCTTTGCAGAATTTGCCAAGTCAGCCTATAAAAATTTTGGAATTGATTACCCGAAATTTTTTAAAATGGACAATTTGAGTAAATTAGCATTTTTGGCCTCGGAAATGGTGCTGAATGAACAAATAGTTGATCAGGCAGAAAACAATATTGCCCTGGTGTTTGCTAACCAATCGTCCAGTTTGGATACCGACGTAAAGTACCAGCAATCGATAGATGATAAGGAAAATTATTTTCCCAGTCCGGCTGTTTTTGTATATACGTTGCCAAATATTTGTGTGGGTGAAATCAGCATAAAACATCAGTTGAAATCGGAAAATGCTTTTTTTGTGTTTGAAGAGAATAATGAGCTATTTTTGACACAGTATGCCCAATGGCTTTTACAAAGTAAAAAAGCCTCAAAAGTGCTTTGCGGATGGGTAGAATTTTTTGAAGAAAAGTACCTGGCAAAACTTTTTCTGGTAGAATAATAAAACAAAGAACAAATAAAAATATGGAAGCATTAAAGCAAGAATTAAAAGAAAAAATTATCGCAGCATTAAATTTAGAACATATTTCTGTGGAAGAATTTGATGATAACGAAACATTATTTGGAGACGGAATTGGTCTGGATTCTATCGATGCCCTTGAGCTAATCGTTTTGTTAGACAAAGATTACGGTATTAAATTAACCGATCCGAAGGAAGGAAAGACCATTTTTCAATCAGTAGAAACAATGGCCAGTTTTATCGTTGCTAACCGCACAAAATAAGTGTTTTTTAATGAATAAAAGAGTAGCAATAACCGGAATGGGAATCATTTCTTCGATCGGAAACTCCGTAGAAGAAAATTTCCAGTCGTTAGTAAACGGAAAAACCGGTATTTCCACTGTCGAAAACTTAGAAACCATTCACAAAGAGGTGATTAAGGTGGGTGAAATTAAATTAACCAACCAGCAATTAGCTCAGAAGCTCAATTTGTCTGCAGACAACAATTTTTCCAGAACAACTTTATTAGGAGCTGTTGCTGTTAGCGAAGCTATTGAAAATGCCAATATCAGCAATATAAATGATTGCCGTAGCGGATTTATTTCTGCCACAAGTGTAGGTGGAATGGATTTAAACGAAAAGTATTTTTATGATTATTATGAAGATGAATCACTCAAAAGGTATATCAATAGTCATGATGCCGGCGACTCATCCAATCAGATAGCCGATTATATTGGTTTAAAAGGTATGGTAACCACTGTCAGCACTGCCTGTTCATCTGCAGCCAATGCCATCATGCTGGGATGCAGGCTGATTCAGTCCGGGCAGTTAGACCGAGTGATTGTGGGCGGAACTGATGCGTTGGCAAAATTTACCATCAACGGATTCAAAACCCTGATGATTTTGTCAGACACATACAACACTCCTTTTGATAATGACAGAAAAGGACTGAATCTCGGAGAAGCAGCAGCTTTTCTGGTATTGGAATCCGATGAAATCGTACAAAAAAATAATAAAAAAATATGGGCCTATGTAAGTGGTTTTGGCAATGCTAATGACGCTTTTCACCAAACAGCTTCTTCGGAAAACGGCGAAGGAGCGTTTTTAGCCATGCAGAAGGCTTTCAAGTTTGCTGATCTTCAACCCGAGGATATTGATTATATTAATGTACACGGAACGGCAACTCCTAACAACGACTTGTCGGAAGGCAGAGCTATTCTGAGGATTTTTAACGATAAAGTGCCTGATTTCAGCTCTACTAAAGCCTTTACCGGACACACTTTAGCGGCTGCAGCTGCCATAGAAGCAGTTTACAGTGTTTTGGCCCTGCAGCATAATTTGGTTTTTCCGAATCTGAATTTTAAAAAACCAATGGAAGAATTTAACCTGATTCCGCAAACCACACTAAAAGCAAAAGAGATAAATCATGTATTGTCTAATTCGTTTGGTTTTGGTGGAAATTGTTCAACCGTTCTATTTTCTAAAAGCAAATGAGAAAGAGTTATTTCAATGGTATAGCATGTATCTCGGCTCAAGAAACCGCAGGTTCAGGTTTTTTAACAGAGGTTGAAATCAATACTTCGGAAACTGTGATTTGTGCGAAACAACCTTCTTATGCCGAAGTTATTTCGCCTTCTTTTATCAGAAGGATGGCAAAAGGGGTAAAGATGGGCATTTTTACCTCTACCCATGCTTTACAAGAAGCCCGACTTGCTATGCCCGATGCCATTATCACCGGAACAGGATTAGGCTGTCTGGAAGATTCCGAAAAATTCCTGAAAGCTATTTTAGACAATAATGAACAGTTTTTAACACCAACCGCATTCATACAATCTACACACAATACGGTAGCCGGACAAATTGCACTCGGTTTGCAGTGCAAAGGCTATAATTTTACGTATGTAAACGGAGCAATATCGTTTGAAACGGCTTTGCTCGATGCTAAGCTTCAGATAGAAACAGAACAAGCCAACTCGGTGTTAGTGGGCGGAATTGAGGAAACGGCTCAGCATAATATTGATATGCAACGCATTGCCGGAAATATTAAAAGACAGGAAGATTTACCGTTCTCGGTTTTAAATCCAACTTCCAAGGGAATGGTTCTGGGTGAAGGAGCCAGTTTTTTTGTGCTTGAAAATGAACCCAAGGAAAGTTCTTATGCAACCTTAGCTGCTGTTTCAATTCAAAATTCATTGGAAATCGATGAAATCCGGCAATATGTAAAAACATTCCTGGACAATAATGAAACCCGTTCAGATGAAATTGATTTAGTGGTGCTCGGCAATAATGGCGATGTGGAATTTGATGTTTATTTTAACCAGGTCAGTGCTTTGTTTGACACTGCTCCACAAGCGTATTACAAACATTTAAGTGGTGAGTTTCACACCGCTTCCGGATTTGGACTTTGGATGGCATTAAACATATTGAAGTTGCAAACGATTCCTGCCGAAGTAAAAATGAATTCTGTTGAAAAAGCTCGTTATCAAACGGTTTTACTATATAATCAATACCGGGGGAAAGACCATAGTTTAACTTTGCTTAAAAAATGCTGAAACATAAAAAAATAGTTCTTTTTTGTGTGGCTGTTGTATTGGTTTTGTCCATCATCAACATTTATACGGCAGTACATTGGACATTTTTTTTAGCACTGTTTTTAATTTGGCTGGGGTTAACCGCATGGGGTTCATTCGATATACGGTTGAATTATTTTACAAAAGCCCATTGTGCTAAACGTAATCCTCAAACCAAGGAAATTGCATTAACCTTTGATGACGGCCCGCATGAAATGACAGGAAAAGTATTGGATTTATTGGAACAATTCAATGCAAAAGCTACATTTTTTTGCATCGGAAAACAAATAGAAAAGAAACCCGAAATTTTTAAGAGGATTATAGCAGATGGTCATTTGGCGGGCAATCACAGTTATTCTCATGTCGGAAATTTCGGGTTTTTTTCTTCTCAAAAAGTGGCAGATGAAATTGGGAAGACAACAAAATTAGTTCATCAATTAACAGGATTGAAAATGAAATTTTTCCGTCCGCCTTTTGGTGTGACAAACCCAATGATAGCCAAAGCAGTTTCAGTTACAAAATACGATGTGATTGGGTGGAATATTCGTTCTTTGGATACGGTTTATGAAAGTGAGGATACTATTTTTGAACGGGTAAAAAGTAAAGTTAAGCCCGGCGGAATTATACTTTTACACGATACATCTCAAAAATCGGTCAATGTATTGGAACGGTTATTGCTATTTTTGAAATCGGAAAATTATTCCATTATTTCAGTAGATGAACTTTTAAATCTTTCGGCTTATGAAAATTAGAATGTTGCTTATTGTTTTAGGGATGAATTTCGCTGTTTTTGCTCAGGAACAGAAAATGTCCGCCGTTGAAATCACGACATTCAAAACGGCTGTTGAAACGGAAACCAAAACCATTAAATCATTAAAGACTGATTTTGTACAGTATAAACACCTGAGCTTTTTGTCAAAAGATATTGAAACTTCCGGAAAAATGTACCTAAAATCACCCAATCTGTTAAATTGGCAATATACAAATCCGTATCAATACAGTATTATTTTTAAAAACAACAAGGTTTACATCAACGATCAGGGAAAAAAAAGCAGTATCAATGCGGGAAACAGTAAAATGTTTGAAAAAATAAATAAACTTATTGTAGGTAGTGTAAGCGGTAACCTCTTTGATGACGAGGAATTTTCTGTTGAATATTTTAAAAACAAAGCGTTTTACATCACCAAATTAACGCCCAAAACGGCTACTGTAAAAAAATATATTAAATGGGTAGAATTATATTTTCCGATTGGCGAATCAACCGTTGCACAAGTAAGGTTAATTGAGCCTTCTGATGATTTCACTAAAATTGTTTTTAAAAATAAACAGTTAAATGCTAAGTTTGATGATGCGGTTTTTAATCAGTAGTGGTTTGATAGTATTGTTAGTTTCATGCAAAACGTATGAAATGCCCAACATGGTTAAGGTTGAAAGTAATCAGAAAAATGTCCAGAACCTTTATTTTTCAGACCCCGGAAAAGATTATGTTTATAAAGCAACGATAGAAGTGTATGGAAAACAATCAGGCGGAATTTTTGTAGCCAAAAAGATGAATGATTCGATTCATCGTGCGGTTTTAACCACGGATTTCGGTAATACCCTTCTTGATTTTGAAGTTTCTGAAAATAGTTTTAAGGTAAATTATTGTGTGGATGAACTGAATAAAAAAATGGTGCTCAACACGTTAAAAAATGATTTCAGACTACTGTTCAGGGAACAGTATGTTGTTAGTGAAGTTTTTGAAAATCAGTTAAATAGAATTTACAAAGCAAAAGATGGCAAACGGTTTAATTATTTAACCGAAAGTAAAGCAACAGCAAGGATAACACAACTGATACACACAACCCGAACAAAAGAGAAAGTGATTATTCGCTTTGAAGGGAAAAACACTACTTTTGCTGAAAAAATTAACATTGAGCATAAAAACATCAAGCTAAACATTGAGTTAAATCAAATTAATAATTAATTGTTATGAAAAAAATTTTGTTGTCCGTAGTGTGTCTGTTTCTGTACACAGCCGTAAATGCCCAGGTAACCTTCAGACCCGGTGTTAGGGGAGGGGTTAACTTTTCTCATTTTACCAAAGGAGATTACGGAGGGTACTATTATGATAATAATGGGAACTATATTGATAGAAATGGTGAGCAGTTCAGCTCTAAGACTGATTTTTATGCTGGTGTTTTCGGAACATTACAGTTGTCCAGATTTTATGCTTTGCAGCCGGAAATTGACTTTTCACGTCAGGGTTCAGAATTCAAATATTATAACCCGGAACAAAACAGAACATTTTCCAGAACACTGGATGTTTCCTATTTATCGATAGCAATAGCAAATAAATTTACGTTCAAAAATTTTAATTTTCATGTAGGGCCTACAATTGATTTTGTGGTCGAAGATAACTTTGGGGCTTATAATGATGTGGATTTAACCTTTTTCCTGGGAGCGGGATACAACATTAATAAGAATTTTGGGGTAGAAGCCCGTGTGAAAAAAGGAGTTATAACCGTTTTTGATACGTATGACACTCACTCCAATGTTGTTTTTTCAGTAGGGGCAACCTATACTTTTGATGTAAAGTAAAAAATAGTATATAAAAAATAGCACATGTTACTAAAGGATTTCTATACCGTTGAACAAATTGAAAAAATTACAGAACAAAAGTATGATGCCATTGTTCATTTAAATAAGGAGCACGCTGTTTTTAAAGGTCATTTCCCCGGAAATCCGGTAACGCCCGGTGTTTGTATGATGCAGATTATCAAAGAACTCACGCAGGAGATTCTGGGAAGTTCTCTGATTTTAAAAAGTTCATCTAATGTTAAGTTTATGGCATTAATTAATCCGGAGGTCAATGCAAAATTACGGTTAGAATTAGAGGTAAGCGGAACGTTGGATTCGGAAATTAAAGTAAAAAATACCACTTTTTTTGATGAAACGGTAGCTTTAAAATTATTCAATACATATCAAAAAGCATAAGTTGAAATTTTTATTTTCCATAGCATTCCTGTTCTTTTTCTCCGGTTTTCAAGATATGACAACCGTAAGGGAAAATTATATACTTGCTTCAAATTCTAAGGAAAAAGCAGCTGAGTTTAGCGATGACATGGCCAATTATTCCGGAGATAATAAAACCATGCTGGCCTACAAGGGAGCTTCGTTAGCTTTGAAAGCAAAATTCGCATCAGACAGAAAAACAAAAAAAGATCTTTTTATAAAAGGGGCAGCAATGCTTGAACTAGCTGTAAAAGCAGAACCTAACAATACGGAAATCAGGTTGATTCGGTTGAGTATCCAGGAAAATACGCCTAAAATTCTGAATTACAAAGCCAATATAGAAGAAGATAAGAAGCTGATTTTAGCCACATTTGACAAGCAAAACAAATCCTTCAAAGAGCATTTAAAAAGCTTTGTTTTGCAATCAAAATCGTTTACCGCACAGGAGAAGGAGTTAATTGCAAACTAGCCCTGATTTTATGGAAGCAACCGTTAACAATAAAATTAAAGCGGAAACCTGCGTTATAATTCCTACCTATAACAACCAAAAAACGCTTCAAAGGATTATTGACGGTGTACTGAATCATACACAAAACATCATTGTGGTAAATGATGGTTCAACCGACGAGACTTTTTCAATACTGCAAAAGTATCCCCAGCTTACACAAATTCATTTTCCGGAAAATAAAGGAAAAGGAGTCGCTTTGCGGGAGGGTTTTAAAAAAGCAAAACAATTAAACTTCCATTTTGCCATTACCATAGATTCAGACGGGCAACATTTCCCTGCTGATATTCCGCTTTTTTGGAAAGCTCTGGAAGATGAAAGCCGAGCCGTTTTATTTATCGGAAGCCGGAATATGAACCAGGATGGCGTGCCCAAAAAAAGCAGTTTCGGCAATAAATTTTCCAATTTTTGGTTCTGGTTCGAAACAGGAATTAAACTTGATGATACCCAGTCTGGTTATCGTTTATACCCCCTTGATGTGCTTCCGAAGAAGTTTTTTACCCGCAAATTTGAGTTTGAAATCGAAGTAATTGTTCGCACGGCATGGAAAGGTGTGCCGGTTAAAAATATTCCGATTAACATCCTGTATGATCCTCACGAACGGGTATCTCATTTTCGTCCGTTTCGTGATTTCAGCCGGATTAGTGTTCTTAACACGGTTTTGGTGATCGTCACCTTACTTTACATTAAACCAAGGGATTTTTTTCAGAAGCTTTTAAAAAAAAGGTTTAAAGATTTCGTCCGGGAAGATATTTTAGCAAGTTCAGACTCAAACACTAAAAAAGCTTCTTCCATTGCTTTGGGAGTTTTTATCGGAATAGCTCCGTTTTGGGGCTTTCAAACCATTTTGTCCCTTTCTTTGGCTGTTTTGTTCCGGCTAAACAAGGCGTTGTCGTTTGCCTTTTCAAACATCAGTATTCCACCGATGATCCCGTTGATCATTTTCGGGTCATTAAAAGCAGGATCTTTTTTTGTAGGAAATACGAAACCGCTACATTTTGATCATTCGCTCACTTTGGATGTTGTAAAATCCAATTTATCACAATATCTTGTGGGAAGTTTTGTGCTGGCAACTGTTGCCGCAATTGTTTTTGGAGTTGGAAGTTATTTGTTACTTTCGCTGTCCAAAAAATCAACTAATTAAGTAGAACATGCAGCAAATCTTTATTGCAATTTATCGCTTTGTTGAGCGAAAAAAAATTCTGGCTGTTACTATAGCGGCTGCCGTGTTGTGTGTTTTTGGATTTTTTGCCTCACAAATTCAGTTTGAAGAAGATATCACCCGAATTATTCCCAAAAGTGAAAAATCGGATGTAACGGCAAAAGTACTCCAGCAGATTAATTTTTCAGATAAGATTACCGTTATCATAGAAAAAGATAAAGAAGGAACAGAGGATGATTTGGTTGAAGCCGCAACTGCATTTTTAGAAAAAACAACGTCACTTGACCAGTATATCAAGGAAATTCAAGGAAAAGTGGATGATGAAAATATTCAGCAAACCGTTGAATTTGTATATGATAACCTGCCTCTTTTTTTAGAGGAATCCGATTATAGGCTGATTGAAAAAAAACTCAACAATGACAGCATTGCGGTTCAGGTTGAAAAAAACTATAAAACCCTGATTTCACCCACCGGAATTGTGGCAAAAAACTTTATTTTAAATGATCCGTTAGGTCTTTCTTTTATGGGGCTGAAAAAGTTACAGGAACTCAGCAGCGGAGATGATTTTCAGCTGAAAGACGGGTTTTTGATGACCAGAGACAATTCTACATTACTACTGTTTGTCAACCCGAAATTAGCGGGTACTGAAACAGATAAAAGTCAGGTGTTTGTAGAAAAACTACAAGCAATTCAAGAGCAGCTTAACCTTGAGTTCAAAGGAAAAGTAACGTTAAGTTATTTTGGATCCTCCTTCATCGCAGTAGCCAATGCCAAACAGATCAAACAGGATATCATGACCACAGTGTTTATCTCATTGAGTCTTTTGGTTGTGGTTTTGATGTTCTTCTACCGTAATCTGTTAGTGCCGGTAATTATTTTTATTCCAACCGTTTTCGGAGCAATCATCGCAATGGCTTTTTTATATTTTATAAAAGACAGTATTTCGGCAATCTCCCTTAGTGTCGGAGCCGTTTTGCTGGGTGTCACAATCGATTATTCGCTTCATATTCTTACACACTACAAACATAATAATGATGTTGAAGCACTTTATAAAGATATTGTTAAGCCATTATTGATGAGCAGCAGCACTACGGCAATTGCCTTTTTATGCCTACTGTTTGTTCATTCCGAAGCCTTGAAAGATTTAGGGATTTTTGCAGCAATTTGTGTGATGGTTTCCGCAATTTTCTCACTCCTGTTTGTGCCGCATTTATATAAACCAAGCATAAAAGCAGTAGAAAATTCTAATTCCGCTTTAGATAAAGTTGCTTCTTTTTCATTCCATAAAAATAAATTTTTAATTATTTCCTGTCTGGTCGTAGTTGCAGTTAGTTTTTTTACATTCAAAAATGTTACTTTCAACAACAACCTGTCTGAACTCAATTATGTTCCTGATGAAATTAAAACAGCAGAAAGCAAATTAGAAAAAGCGACTAATTTGACCTCAAAGTCGATTTACCTCACGGCTTACGGAAACTCGATAGACGAAGCTTTGGTTCATTCGAATGCAGTGTATAAAGACCTTGTTAAACAAAAAGAGAACAAAGAAATTTTGACGTTTAGTTCCATCAGCGGATTGGTTTTGTCTGAAAAAGACCAGAAACAGAAAATGAAACAATGGAATGCTTTCTGGACTCCGGAAAAGAAAGATATTCTGGAAAAAAGTTTAGTGAAAAACGGAGAACCTTACGGTTTTAAAAAAGAAACGCATCAGGCTTTTTTTGCATTACTGAACAAAGATTTTACTCCGTTAAAAATCAGTGATTACGAAGCCGTAAAAGCGTTGTTTTTAAAAGAGTTTGTTTCTCAAAAAGATGGTTTTTACACGATTTCCTCACTGGTAAAACTGAATTTAAACCACAGAGAACAATTTGTTGAAAACATTTCGGCAAATGAAAACCTGGTTGTTATTGACCGTCAGCACATGAACGAAACGTTTTTAGGGCAGTTGCGAAACGACTTTACAAGCTTGATTAATTATTCGCTGATTGCTGTTTTGCTCATTCTTTTTGTTTTTTTCAAAAGAATTGAACTGGTGATTTTAAGTGCTATACCAATTGTAATTACCGGAGTTGTAACCGGCGGATTAATGAATTTGTTTGGTTTACAGCTCAATATTTTCAGTACCATTGTCTGTACGATGATTTTTGGGCTGGGAGTGGATTTCAGTATTTTCATGACCAGTGCCATGCAAAAGGAATATACCTACGGAAAAAATGTTCTGCCAACGTATAGAGCTTCTATTCTAATGGCAGCTATTACTACTATTTTGGCTATCGGAGCCTTAATTTTTGCAAAGCACCCCGCTCTGAAATCCATTTCAGCTGTATCGTTAATCGGTATTTTTTCAGCTCTGATTATCACGTTTGTTTTCTACCCGATTCTGTTTAAAATCTGTATTGTCAATCGACCCCAAAAAGGAAATTCGCCTATTTCGCTTCGATTGCTAACGCATTCCACCTTGTCTTTTATTTATTATGGAACCGGCGGTTTGATCTTTTCTTTTTTCGGAAGAATTATATTGTACTTGCTGCCCGTAAACGCCAAAACAAGAACAAGCTGGTTTAGAAAAATTATTTCAAAGTTCATGAAATCGGTTTTATACTCTAATCCGTTTGTAAAAAAAGAGATTGTCAACCCACATCATGAGAAGTTTGATAAACCAGCCATTGTGATTGCCAACCACACCTCTTTTTTAGACACCTTAGCAACGGGCATGGTTACGCATCGGGTAATTTATTTAGTAAACGATTGGGTGTATAAATCGCCTGTTTTTGGCGGAGTAGTGCGTTTGGCGGGTTATTATCCGGTCTCAAAAGGATTAGAAGGTGGGGTTGAGCATTTGAGAAAGCGGGTAGAGCATGGTTATCTGTTGATGGTTTTTCCGGAAGGAACCCGTTCAGAGGACAATGAAATCAAACGCTTTCACAAAGGAGCCTTCTACCTGGCAGAGCATTTTAACCTGGATGTTTTACCGATTTATATTCACGGAAATTCAGAAACGCTGCCCAAAGGTGATCATATTATTTATGATGAAAACATTACGGTGATCATTGGTAAAAGAATTCAACCTTCTGACATGACTTTTGGCAAGACATATACCGAAAGAACCAAAACAGTCAACAAGTTTTTCAGACAGGAATTTGCCAAAATCAGAACCGAAAGAGAAGATGAAAACTATTTTAAGAATAAACTATTTTTAAGTTTTCTTTACAAAGAGTCTGAAGTCATTAAAGCCGTAAAATCTGATTTTGAAAAGAATAAAAGCTTGTATTTTAGTCTTAATGAAGTTATTGCCCCATCAGCAAAAATACTGCATTTGGCAGACGATTATGGACAAGTAGATGTTTTACTCACTTTGCAGCAGGCCAAGAGAAAAGTGCAGAGCTATATAGCAGATGAAATAAAAAGAAGTGTAGCAAAAACGAGTTATTTGGTTAAAAAACGTGATATTTGTTATGTAGAGGAGTGGACAGAAATTGGGAATTTTGATACGTTGTTAATTTCTTCAAAAGCAGAGGAGTCAATAGTGACTGACTTTGTTTTTAAAGCAAATAAAGTTATTTTGCTAAAGCATTTTGAATTGAAAGATACCATTACAAATGCCGGATTTACTATTTTAAAAGAAGATGCAACTAAATTAGTTTTTACAAAATCGTGAGTTTGAAAAATAAATACGATGTGGTCATAGTAGGAAGCGGACTTGGCGGTTTGGTGTCGGCCATTATTCTTGCCAAGGAAGGAAAAAGTGTTTGCGTGTTAGAAAAAAATAACCAGTTTGGCGGTAACCTGCAAACATTTGTTCGCGATAAAACTATTTTTGATACCGGAATTCATTATATCGGCGGACTGTCTGAGGGTGAAAATTTACACAGTTATTTTTCATATATCGGCATCATGGAACATCTTAAGTTGAAAAAGATGGATGAAGACGGTTATGATGTAATCACGTTTGAAGGCGATCCGAATCAGTATCCGCACGCACAAGGCTATGAAAATTTTGTACAGCAATTATTAAAATATTTTCCGGAGGAAGAAAAAGTGCTCAGGGAATATTGCAATAAATTGGTTTATGCCTGTGATTCGTTTCCACTGTATAATCTTAAAAATGAGGGAGGTTATCAAAACGAAGTGCTTTCTATCAATGCCAAAGCCTTATTGGATGAGTTAACGTCTAATGAAAAATTAAAAGCGGTTTTGGCGGGGTCAAACTTTCTGTATGCCGGCGATGATTACAGAACACCTTTTTATGTGCATGCACTTTCTGTAAATTCATATATCCAGAGTTCCTGGCGGTGTTTAAACGGCGGAAGTCAGATAACAAAGCAACTCATCAAACAATTAAAGAAACACGGAGGAGAGACCTATAAGCATAATGAAGTGGTTGGTTTTGGCTATGAAGACGGGAAATTGGTTTCTGCCAGAACTAAAAACGGAAATGAATATTTCGGGGACGTTTTCATCTCTAATATCGAGCCCAAAACAACCTTAAAATTAATTGGTAAGGATAAATTCAGAAAACCATATTACGAAAGAATCCAGGGGTTAGAAGTGATTATTGCACCCTTCAGCATTTATATTGTGTTAAAACCGGAGAGTCTGCCTTACCGGAATTATAATAATTACCATGTAAAAGATGCCGCCCGAATCTGGAAAGCGGCAGAATATACACAGGAATCATGGCCGGAGTGTTACATGATTTCAATGAATGTTTCGGAAGAATATCAAGTGTGGGCAGAGAGTTTAACTGCGATAACCTATATGCGTTTTGATGAGGTTAAACAATGGGAAAACACCAGAAATACCGTGGCCAGCAAAGAAGACAGAGGAGAGGAATACGAAAAATTTAAAAAGGATAAAATTGAAATTTTTCTAAACGAAATTGAAAAGAAAATCCCGAATATCAGAGCATGTATCAAATCAGTGCATGCTTCCACACCACTTTCTTACCGGGATTATATTGGCGGGCATAACGGAAATCTATACGGTTACGTAAAGGATTCCAATAACCCGATGAAAACATTCATTTCGCCGAAAACAAAGATTGAAAACTTGTTCCTTACGGGACAAAGTATCAGTATGCATGGCGTTTTAGGCGTGACAATCGGAGCGGTAGTAACTTGTTCGGAGATTTTAGGAAAGGAATACCTGGTCAATAAAATTAATAATGAACTCCGGTCGAAAGAATGAAAGTTGCGTTCAAAATAATACTCTTTCTGTTTGCCGGAAATACATTTTTGTCTTGTGGAATTTCCAAATCACTACAAGACAAACCGTTATTAGCTTCTGATGGATTTAACAAGCCAAACATCGAAAAGAAAAATGATTCGCTTTTTGTTTCCGGTGAAAATTTTTTGATTAAAAACAAACAACAGCTCTGGGAACTACATGTTTCCGGTAGCGAATTGCAGAGAGGGCTATTGATTGGTGGCTTGTCGGAAGATTTGTATAAAAAGCAAGAGCATATTTTTTTTTCGAAAATTCAGGAAATGGTTCCGTCAACTTTCAAACAAAAATTAGTACGGCAATTTTTAAAATGGTATAACCGAAAACTTTATTTGCATATTCCGGAAGAGTTTAAAACAGAAATTTACGGTGTTTCAGAGTATGCTTCTGAGGATTTTAATGACATTGCTCCCAAATACCTGAGAAGTTTGTATCTTCATGGTGCACACGATATTGGGCATGCTTTACAGGATTTGGCTTTGGTGGGCTGTTCTTCTATGGCGGTTTGGGGCCATAAATCAGAAGATGGTTCATTGCTCATCGGAAGAAATTTTGATTTTTATGCCGGAGACGATTTTGCCAAAGACAAAATCATTCTGTTCGTTAAACCCGAAAAAGGAATTCCGTTTATGAATGTTACGTGGGGCGGAATGATTGGTGTACTTTCCGGAATGAATGCCGAAGGGCTGACCGTTACGATTAATGCCGGAAAATCGGATATTCCGCTGGTAGCCAAAACACCCATTTCAATTGTAACAAGGGAAATTTTGCAATATGCTTCCACGATTGATGAAGCCATTGCGATAGCGAGAAAAAGAGAAGTTTTTGTCTCTGAATCAATCATGGTAGGCAGTGCTAAAGACAAAAAAGCGGTTTTGATTGAAATGGCTCCTGATAATTTTGAAGTATATGAAGTGGAAAATTCCAATCAATTGATTTGCTCCAATCATTTTCAAAGTAAAATGTATCAGTCGGATAAACGGAATATTAAGCACATCAGAGAAAGTCATTCCCAATACCGTTTTGACCGTATGGTTGAACTATTAGAGGAGAAAGACAAAATGAATCCGGAAAAAATGGCCGAAATTCTTCGGAATAAAGAAGGTCTTGCTGAACTCCATATCGGTTTCGGAAACGAAAAAGCACTCAATCAGCTTCGGGCTCATCATGCGGTAATTTTTAAACCGGAACAACTGATGGTTTGGGTTTCTTCCAATCCCTATCAATTGGGCGAATTTGTGGCGTATGACCTGAAAGAAGTTTTTGGTAAAATGAATGGCGATTTTACCGTTTCCGTCAAAACTTCAGAGAACATTCCGCAAGATGAATTTTTAAATACAACGGCATATGCCGATTATGAAAGGTTCAGAATTTTTGACCGGAGGTTGGATAAGGTTTTAAAAGAAAAGTTAACTTTGGAAACAGGGTTTGCTAAAGAATATCAGAAATTGAACCCTGATTTTTGGCAGGTCTATGCCCGTATAGGAGAATACTATTATCAGAAAGAATGGTATAAAGCAGCTGAAATTGAATTTAAAAAGGCTCTTCAAAAGGAAATTACGACCGTTCCGGATAGAAAAAAAATTGAAAAATATTTAAAGAAAATAAATAAAAAAACAGGATGATTCCAGCGATAGAACAGGCTTCGGGCGAAGAGATTTATGCATTTCAAAGTGAAAAGCTTAAGGAGTTGTTGATCTATTTGAACCAAAACTCTCCTTTTTATAAACGATTGTTTACTCAACACAATATTGCTGTAAATACGATTCAGACGTTAGCAGATTTGCAGCAAATTCCGGTAACAACCAAAATGGATTTACAGGAACATAACGACGATTTTTTTTGTGTTTCCAGGAATAAAATTATTGATTACGTTACCACATCGGGAACATTGGGAAGTCCGGTGACCATTGGTTTAACAGATAATGATCTGGAAAGATTAGCCTACAATGAAGCTATTTCATTTCAATGTGCCGGAATTCAAAAAGGCGATGTGGTACAGCTGATGACCACCATGGATCGGCGATTCATGGCTGGCTTAGCTTATTTTTTAGGTTTGCGAAAGTTGGGAGCTGGTGTCATTCGCGTTGGTTCCGGAATTCCGGAACTGCAATGGGATTCTATTTTGAAATACAAACCAGCCTATTTGATTTCAGTTCCGTCTTTTTTACTGAAATTAATTGAATATGCCGATAGTCACCAGATAGATTATAAAGCGTCAAGTGTAAAAGGAGTTATTTGTATTGGCGAAGCCCTACGTGACCAGCATTTTAATCCAACATTGCTTTCGGATAAAATTACTCAAAAATGGCCCGTTCAGTTGTTTTCATCGTATGCCTCTACTGAAATGAGTACAGCTTTTACAGAATGCACTGCTTTTCTAGGGGGGCATCATCATCCGGAATTAATTATTGTAGAAGTAGTAGACAATGATAACAAACCGGTTAAACAAGGCGAAACAGGTGAGTTGGTTATTACCACATTAGGGGTAGAAGCCATGCCGCTTTTGCGATTTAAAACCGGTGATGTTGTGCAATTGCATACGGAGGCTTGTCAGTGCGGGAGAAATTCTTTACGGATAGGTCCGGTGATGGGAAGAAAACAGCACATGATAAAATACAAAGGAACCACATTGTATCCGCCTGCGATGCATGATTTGCTGGCTTCTTTTGAAGAAGTGGAAAATCATGTAATTGAGATTTTTACGAATGCGTTGGGAACCGACGAAATTTTAATTAAAATAGTAACCAAAAATAATTCGGAGCAATTTATTCATGAAGTAAAAAATCATTTTAAAGCAAAATTACGCGTTACGCCAAAGCTGGAAGTGGTAAAAAAAGAAGATTTATTGCCGATTATTTTTACGCCGGAAAGCCGAAAGCCCGTCACTTTAATAGACAGAAGGACAAATTAAATTCTTTAATTTGTATGAAAAATGAAAAATTTTCAGTTCGGTTAATATACAAAAAAACAATCAATTAAATGATGATATTCATCATTTGAATTTTGTCAGTTAGTTCGGAAATTTGTTTCTGATTTTAAAGCAGGTTAAAATGAAAAAACAGGTTCCGGTTTCGACCATCATGACAAAAAACGTAATCAGGCTTAATTTGGCAGATGATTTGACAAAGGCAGAAATGCTTTTTAAAAAACACCATATCCGACATATTCCGGTAGTAAGTAGCAATAAAATAATCGGTATGCTGAGTTACACCGATTTACTGCGTATTTCATTTGTAGATGCTATAGATGATGATGATGAAGTGGTGGATGTAACGGTTTATAATATGTTTACTGTTGAACAGGTTATGGCCAAAAAACTGGTTACCGTTACTCCGGAAACCACGATAAAAGAAGTTGCTGAAATTTTGGCTTCCAAGGAGTTTCATGCACTTCCGGTTGTGGAAGGTGATTTGTTGGTTGGGATTGTAACAACAACAGATATTATTAAGTATTTGTTGAAGCAGTATTAGTAGTTTAAGCTGCCAAACTGCTCCGTATATCACATAACGTTAAACGTAAAATTTATAAAATGCCGGTTATTACCCCAATATTTTTTTTAAGCCTGCTATTGTTTGAGTCGGATTTTCGGCTTTAAAAACAAAGTTTCCTGCCACTAATACATCGGCTCCGGCATCAGCTAATTGTTTAGCGTTTTTGTTGGTTACTCCGCCATCAACTTCAATTAAGGTTGCAGCATTGTTCCGGGTAATGATTTCTCTTAGCTCTTTTACTTTTTTATAGGTGTTTTCAATAAAAGACTGACCACCAAATCCGGGATTTACACTCATTAAACAAACCAAATCAATATCATTAATGATGTCTTCCAGCAGGCAGACCGGTGTGTGCGGATTCAAAGCTACCCCGGCTTTCATTCCTTCGGCTTTGATGGCTTGAAGTGTTCTGTGTAAATGCGTACAAGCTTCGTAATGAACGGTTAGATTTGTAGAGCCTAATTGAGCAAATGTTTTGATATAACGATCCGGATCGATGATCATTAAGTGTACATCGATTGTTTTTTTTGCATGTTTAGTAATCGCTTCTAAAACCGGCATTCCAAACGAAATATTCGGAACAAATACGCCATCCATAATATCAATGTGAAACCAATCTGCCTCACTGGCATTAATTATCTCAATGTCGCGTTGTAGGTTAGCAAAATCGGCGGCTAAAACAGAAGGAGCAATTAAGGTTTTTTTCATTGTGTTGTTGTTTGTAGGGACAACTCGCGAGTTGTCCGTACGTGTTTGTGCAAAAGTAAAATTTTAAAGGCAAACAGGGAAGTGTTTTGTATAAAACCTGAATTTTCTTTTTGGCACGGTTTCGCGTGAAGGATTGAGCAATTGTTTGAGCTCTTTTTTTATTGTGTAACGCAGTGGAACAATGAAAAAAAGCGAGTGCGAAAGCCTGACCCGTAGCTTGTCGGAGGGGCACGCCCAAATAAAACATTAATTTATAAAAAAGCAAAACTCCGGAAACCCGAGCGAAGCGAACAGACCGGATTTTTACTTCCCCCAAAAAAGCAAAACTCCGGTAATCAGCCGGAGTTTCAATCATCAATCAAAAAACGAACAGTTTAAACTGTTTGTAATTTTACTATTTTAAGCAATGTGCATCTATTTGGAAGTGCAAAATACGAATTACTTTTTTAATGTAAAGGCAATTGCGATAAAAAAAAATTATCCTAAATAAGTTTTTAATATTTTGCTTCTGGAAGTGTGCTTTAATCTGCGGATTGCCTTTTCTTTAATTTGGCGAACTCGTTCACGGGTTAAATCGAAGGTTTCTCCGATTTCTTCTAAGGTCATTGGATGTTGATCGCCTAAGCCAAAATACAAACGAACGACATCTGCTTCTCTTGGGGTTAGGGTTTCTAAGGAACGCTCAATTTCAGTACGGAGTGATTCGTGAATTAACTCTCTGTCAGGATTTGGTGATTCACCTGAACGCAAAACGTCGTATAGGTTAGAATCTTCGCCTTCAACCAAAGGAGCATCCATAGACAGGTGACGACCGGAATTTTTCATACTTTCCTTCACATCGTTCACGGTCATGTCTAGCTCTTTAGCGATTTCTTCTGCCGAAGGAGCACGCTCATTAGATTGCTCTAACAATGCATACATTTTGTTAATCTTGTTGATTGATCCTATTTTGTTCAATGGTAAACGAACAATACGGGATTGTTCTGCTAGGGCTTGAAGGATCGATTGACGAATCCACCAAACGGCATAGGAAATGAATTTGAATCCGCGGGTTTCGTCAAAACGTTGTGCTGCTTTGATTAATCCTAAGTTTCCTTCGTTAATTAAATCGGGGAGTGTAAGTCCTTGATTTTGATATTGTTTGGCAACAGACACCACGAAACGCAAATTAGCTTTGGTCAGTTTTTCCAAAGCCCGTTGATCACCGGCTTTGATGCGTTGAGCTAACTCTACCTCTTCATCGGCGGTAATTAAATCAACTTTTCCGATTTCCTGTAGGTATTTGTCTAGGGAAGCAGTTTCACGATTGGTAACCTGCTTGGTGATTTTAAGCTGTCTCATTTATTTTCTCCTTGAATAATAGTTTCAGGTAGTTATACGTAATGAGATAAATAAAAGTTACAGAAAAATAAAAAATTATTTTAAACGCTCCTGAACTTCTTCATTCCCTGATTCCCTTTGATTGGCTGTAAGTTTTTTATTTCCAAATTTATATGTTACGCCTAATAAAATTTTTCTTTCATCATAGTAGCTGTTGTTGAGTTGGCTTACATTATTTACTACACTTGTAAAATCAGCCTGATAACTTCGGAAAACATCAGATGCCAATAAAATAAAATTTAATCCTTTCTCTTTGATGGCATAGCGAAGACCTAAATCCAATTTGTTATATTGAGTAGCAGAAAAGTAAAATTCTCTTCTCGCACTGTGAAATTCATAGTTTAATTCAACTTTCAGTGATTTGCTTTTATTTAAATTAAATGAATTGTAGGTGAAAAAATGATACTGAAAACCATTTCTTGCTTCGGTAGGAACCTCTTTGATAAATGTAGTTACATTGTTGTAACCATTAAGTGTGTTTGAACTCTCCCACCAGGAAAAATTATCAAAATAGTAGCTGATGGTGCCGCCAAATTGGTTTCTGTCTGCATAATTATCTCTAAAATAGCGTAAAATTGTTTCGTCTCCATCTGTTTGAATGATGGGGAGCTGTGTACTTCCGTCTATGGTATTGGAATAATAAACTTTGAAACTTAAGTTTTCTTTTAAATTATAATTTACTTCATAATTATCTGTAAAAGAGGGTTGTAAAAATGGGTTGCCTTCTGCGTAAGTAAATGAATTTATATACACTTTAAATGGATTCAAGTGCCAAAAAATCGGGCGGCCAATTCGCTTACTATAGTTAACCGAAAAATTGTGATTTTCATTAGGTGTATAGGTCAAATATATTGTTGGGAAAAGGCGATTATATGTGAAATTGTTTACTTGATTTTGTGTTACATCTGGCGAAGTGGTCGTACCTTCTACCATTGTGTTTTCATACCGAAAACCTATTTGTGTTTGCCATTTTTTACTGAGTGATTTTTTAAAGTTAACATAGGCAGATTGTGTATTTTCTGTATAATCAAAATCGTTTGTTTGGTTGATGTCTAAAATGGGTGCTCCGCTCGAAAGATTAAAGAATTCGATGTTACTTTTATTCTTTACAAAGCTTAATTTTCCTCCAAAGCCATAGGTTGCCCATTTAGTAGGTAATTCAACATCAATTTTTCCACTGTAATTCAAGATGTCTTGCAAACTTGTATTGTTAGCCATAAAACTAGAGCCGATTTGAACATTCTCCGGTGAAAATTCACTGGTGGTGAAAGTTCTGTTTTGATCTTCGGTATATTTAAAATAATCAAAATCAACCGAAATTTGTTTGCCTAATGTATCAAGTTTCTGGAGATAATAAACGTTTAAAGTATGGTTTGAACTTTCATTTTTATTAAAACCGTTTGTAAAAAAAGTTGAAGTAATATCATCGGAAGAATTATCTCTGATAGCCGTGATATTTCTGTCTGCTGTATCAGGATTGTCGAGTAATCCGATATACTTTGTTCCGATATTTGCCTTTTCAGAAATTTTGTAATCCAATGTAAACGCAAGTCGATTGATGTCCCGTGTATCTTTTCTTTTAGTGCTTCCGTCCCAACGTTCTGTTTCAAAATCATTGGCTAGGTTTTCCCAATACTTATCGTGACCGCTTTGTCTGATATAATCCGTAAAAAGGCTTAGTCTGTTTTTGTTGAAAGTAAAACTTATTCCGCCTAAATAAGAAGGATAAGAATTCTGCATATAATAATTACGAAGGTTTACTGCCCAAGAATCTTCCGGGGCTTTTTTCAGTTTAATGTTGATTAATCCGCTATTTCCTTGAGCATCATATTTTGCCGGTGGTGTTGTGATTACCTCGATACTTTTAATGTTTTCTGAACCAATACCCCGTAAATAGTTAATTAATTCGTTACCTGATAAATTAATGATTTTGTCTTCAATCATTACGTTGGTAGTACTTTTTCCAACAATTCCAATTTGATTTCCTGAAATGAAAACCCCCGGTGTCGCTTTTAACAGCTCGAAACCGTCTGTGCCGGTTGAACGAATACTGTTTTCCACATTAAAAACTGTCCGGTCAACTTTGTTTTCAATCACCCGCTTTTTTGAAGTGACTTCAACTTCACGCAATTGAGTGGAATTGTCAAAGGACTGAAGTGTGCCTAAATTAATGTTTTTATTTAAATTGAAATCGGTTTGATATATAACCGTGCCGACAAAATAAAAGCGAAGTGAATAAATTCCGGGTTCATTCCGTAGAACAAAATTTCCCTCTGCGTCAGTGATGGTAGCGTTAATGATAGTTCCGTTGCTCAACAATACAATTTCTGTTCCTTCAATCCCTTGTTTATGCTCGTCAATAATTTTTCCGGTAATTGAAAATTCCTGACCGGAAACGGTTGTTAAACAAAGTAAATAGAGGAGTAGTATAGTGCGTTGTATTGAAGAAATCATAATCTTTTCTGTGGCTCGTTAGTGCAAATATAGGATAATTGTTAATATAATCATAAATGTAGTAGTCTAATTACAAAAAGGAAATGAAAAAACCCGATTCGTTTAGAATCGGGTTGGATGTATGAAGGTAGTTAAAATTAATCTTTTTTCGGATTGTCTTTTCTCTCTTCTCTTGGAGGCCTTGGGATAAGTGCTTTTTTAGAAACTTTTTCTTTTCTTGTTTTTGGATCGATTCCCAGGTATTTTACCATGAAAACATCCCCCATCTTAACGACATCGGCAACATTTTCTGTTCTTTCCCATGCCAGTTCCGAAACGTGTAACAAAACTTCATTGCCCGGAGCTTTTGTATATTCTACAACCGCACCAAAGTCAAGCATTTTGATTACTTTTACTTCGTAGGCTTCGCCAACTTCCGGTTTGAAAATAATGCTGTCGATTTTAGCTAATACAGCTGCAATTCCGTCCGGATTCGTTCCTAAGATTTCCACCACACCTTGCTCGTCCACTTCGTTGATTACGATTGTTGTTCCGGTAGCTTTTTGTAATTCCTGAATTACTTTTCCGCCCGGACCAATTAAAGCACCGATGTAAGCACCCGGAATGGTTCGCATGATGATTTTCGGAGCGTGTTTTTTAACGTCAGCTCTTGGTGCGGCAATGGTTTCGGTAAGTTTGTTTAAGATATGTAAGCGTCCTTCTCTGGCTTGTTCCAGAGCTTGTTCCATAATGTCATACCGTAATCCGTCAATTTTGATGTCCATTTGACAGGCGGTAATTCCGTCAGCGGTTCCGGTTACTTTAAAGTCCATGTCGCCCAAATGGTCTTCATCTCCTAAAATGTCCGAAAGAACAGCAAATTTTTGGCCATCCGTAATCAGTCCCATGGCAATACCTGAAACCGGTTTTATCATTTGAACTCCGGCATCCATCAAAGCCATTGTTCCAGCACAAACGGTTGCCATAGAAGAAGAACCGTTTGATTCCAATACTTCCGAAACAATTCTGATGGTGTAGGGACAATCAGCAGGAACCATGTTTTTCAATGCCCGTTGAGCCAGATTTCCGTGACCTACTTCTCTTCTGGATGTTCCTCTTAATGGTTTTGCTTCACCGGTTGAGAAAGGGGGAAAGTTATAGTGTAAATAGAATTTTTCTTCACCTTGTTCAGATGGTGAGTCAATTACATTGGCTTCTCTTGAAGTTCCTAATGTTACTGTAGCTAATGCCTGTGTTTCGCCACGGGTAAACAAAGATGAGCCGTGTACGGAAGGTAAATAGTCTGTTTCACACCAAATTGGTCTGATTTCCGTTGTTTTTCTACCGTCTAAACGAATCCCTTTTTCAAGGATAACGTTACGAACAGCTTCTTTTTGTGTTTTGTAGTTGTATTTGCTGACTAATTCGGCCAAATCTGCATTTTCTGCATATTCTTCTTCGGTAAATAAAGCTTTTACTTCTTCTTTTACCAAGGCAAATTTTTCGCCTCTTTCACTTTTTGCAGAAGCTTCCATGGCAATAGCGTAGTATTTGTCATAAGAAGCGGCTTTAATTTTTACATAAACCGTTTCATCTTCTACTTCCCCTTCATAAGTTCGGTATTCCGGAGAGCCTACGGCTTTTCGTAAACGTTCCTGTGCTTGAATTTGAACTTTAATAGCTTCGTGAGCAAATTTAATGGCTTCCACCATTTCTTTTTCTGAGATTTCTTTCATCTCACCTTCCACCATGGCAACAGAATCCATCGAAGCACCGATCATCATATCAATATCAGATTGCTCTAATTGCGTTTTACTTGGGTTGATGACAAATTTTCCGTCAATCCGGGCTACCCGAACTTCCGAAATTAAATTGTAGAAAGGAATATCGGAAACCGCTAATGCTGCAGAAGCAGCTAAACCGGCTAAAGCATCCGGCATTACATTGTCGTCATGCGACATCAACTGAATCATCACCTGTGTTTCAGCATGATAATCATCCGGGAAAAGTGGACGTAATACACGGTCAACTAAACGCATGGTTAATACTTCGCTGTCGCTCGGACGGGCTTCTCTTTTGAAAAATCCACCGGGAAATCTTCCTGCAGCAGCAAATTTTTCGCGGTAATCAACGGTTAGAGGTAAAAAGTCAACCCCTGGGTTTGCCGTTCTGGCAGAAACTGCTGTTGCTAACAACATACAATCACCTAAGCGAACTACCACAGAACCGTCTGCCTGTTTCGCTAATTTTCCGGTTTCGATCGAAATGGTGCGTCCATCTCCTAAATCGATAACCTCTCTCGTTACATTTGGAATCATAAAAATCCTTAATTTGGTATTAATATTAGGTTTTGTTGTGTTGTTGTTGTGTGTAGTTGTTGTGTAACCCAATGAAAAACCAAACTTTTTTCTTTCAAAATATATAAAACAAAAAGAGGCACTTTCGCACCTCTTTCCTATTGATTATTTTCTAATATTCAATTCTTTGATAATCTCACGATATCTGTTGATCTCTTTTTTCTTTAAGTAATCAAGAAGGCTTCTTCTTTTACCTACTAGTTTTACTAATGAACGCTCCGTGTTGTAATCGTGACGATTCTTTTTTAAGTGTTCGGTCAAATGGTTGATTCTGAATGTGAACAATGCGATTTGTCCTTCAGCAGAACCAGTGTTCTCAGCTTTTCCCCCATGTTTAGTGAAGATGTCAGCTTTTGTCTCTTTAGTTAAATACATTCCAATATTATTTAAATGATTATTATGTATGATTGAGATTTTCTCAATTCGGTTGCAAAGGTAATTTTATTTTTTGAATCAACAAGTTTTTCTAAAACAACTTTGCAACCTCTTCGTTTACAAATTCCAGAAACTCCTCATCCTTTCGGGTAAACGGATCCAAAACATGACTGTCGATATCAATTTGTCCAATGTTTATCCCGTTGACAAAAAGAGGAACTACAATTTCAGATTGTACGGTAAAACTACAGGCAATATAATTGTCTTGGGCAGCAACATCCGGTACAACAAAATTTTGATTGGAAACGGCTACCTGGCCGCAGATTCCTTTTCCAAACGGAATAACAGTATGCTCCGTTTCTGCACCAACGTAGGGGCCTAAATGGAGTGTTTTGGTCTGGTGATCGGCAAAGTAAAATCCAACCCAGTTGTAATACGCTACGTTGTCATGTAAAAGCTGGCAAAGGTGTTGTAGCTTTTCCTCTTTAGAAATATCAAATCGAATGAGTAATTCTGTTACTTTTGGTTTTAGTGCCTCAAAATTCATAGCATTAATTTTTTTGCAAAGGTAAAACATCGATACTGCCTAAAAATACATATTTTTGTTAAAAATCCTGTTTTGAAAAAATACCTTAATCAATATAAACCGTTTCTGATTTTTCTGCTGAAATTTTTTTTGAGTTATGTTCTTTTGACTTCTGTTTATCAGTATTTTTTGAAATCTTTTGATGCATCTTCTAATGAAGTTGACTCCTTAACAGAATTGGTTAGTGTTCAGACTCAAAAATGCATTGAACTTTTTGGGTATGGTTCGCATTTAGAGCCTCACCCTAAACAAAACGCGAATATACTTTTTGTTGAAGAAAAAAATGTAGCCAGAATAGTAGAGGGTTGTAATGCCATTAGTGTAATAATTCTTTTTATAGCTTTTGTGATGGCCTTTAAAGGGAGTTGGCAAAAAACAATATTGTTTATTTTTGCCGGGTCGGGGCTCATCGGTCTTCTTAATATAATAAGAATAGCCTTGATAGCTATTGCTTTATATCATTATCCGCAATATGAGCATCTTTTGCATGGTGTGCTTTTTCCGTTGTTTATTTATGGGGTTGTTTTTTTGTTATGGGTAATTTGGGTTAATAAATTTTCAGTTTATGCACAACAACAACAACAACAACAACAACAAAAGGCTTAAAAAAATAATAACTGTTTTTTTAATCGGCTTGTGTGTATCCGCTTTGGCATTCGTCCGTTTTTTTGAAGAGACATTGTTTTATGATCCTTTTTTGGGTTATTTTAAAAACGATTACCTTAATTTGTCTTTTCCCGAGTTTAATACCGTGAAACTTTTTTTTAGTTTATTGTTGCGGTATGTTCTGAATACATCTTTATCGTTGATTATCATTTATTTATTGTTCAGAGATGTTTCGTTGATAAAGTTTGCGTTCGTCCTGTATCTGATTTTGTTTTTTATGCTGACTGGGTTGTTTTACGGAATCATATTCTTTTTTGATGAAAAAAGTAACTTTTTACTCTTTTATGTTCGTAGATTTATTGTACAGCCTCTTTTTTTACTGCTTTTTGTGCCTGCTTTTTATTTTCAGAAAAAACAATCCTGATATTTTTTTTCATACCTTTAAGGTAAGAAATCAAACGAATGAAAGTTACTAAATTCTCAGGTGAAATTGTTCTGTTCGACAAGGAAAAATTAAGGGATTCGCTGCGAAAATCCGGAGCAGACGAACGTGCGGTGTCTGAAGTAATAAAAGTAATTGAACAGGAGTTGTACGAGGGTATTCCTACTAAAAAAATATACAAACTTGCTTTTCAGTTGCTCAAAAAATTTTCCAATGTCCATGCGGCACGCTACAATTTAAGAATGGCTGTGCAGGCTTTGGGACCGGCCGGTTTTTATTTTGAAAAATTTGTGGCAAAATTATTTGAATTAGAAGGGTTTCAAGCACAAACCAATTTGATTTTAAACGGAAAGTGTATTTCGCATGAATTGGATGTACTTCTAAAAAAAGATGAAGTGGTCGCTATGATAGAATGTAAGTTTCACGGAAACCGGGAAGCCAAAACCGATGTAAAAGTCCCGCTGTATATTTTATCTCGTTTTAATGATCTCAAAGAAAAAAAATTTCAGGTTTTTGATACAGTATATGCTATTCAGGACTGTTGGATTGTGACCAATAATCGTTTTACGGAGGATGCCATAAAGTTTGCGGTTTGTTCTGATTTAAAACTATTGAGCTGGGATTACCCGAAAGGCAATAGCTTACGGGATAAAATTGACATGGCTCAGATTTATCCGGTTACTTGTTTAACAACACTGACTCAACTGGAAAAGGATAAACTGCTTATGCAGGAAATTATTACGGTTAAAGATCTCATGGAACAGTCGGACTGGCTGTCTAAAATAGGTCTGAGCAATCACCGCATAAAAAACAGTTTGTTTGAGGCAAATCAATTGTGTAACTATGTTAAGTAACCGTATGAAAGTTCATTTTTTAGGAGGAGCAGGAACGGTCACCGGCTCAAAAACGTTAGTAGAATTGAATGAGAGCAGAATTTTAATTGATTGTGGGTTATTTCAGGGCATCAAATCGTTACGTGATTTAAACCGGCAGCCTCTGGCTGTTGATCCCGCTTCAATTGATTTTGTGCTGTTGACTCACGGTCATTTAGATCATTGCGGCTGGTTACCCCTGTTGATCAGGCAGGGTTTCAACGGAAAGATTTTCTGTACTGCTCCAACCAAACAGATTGCCAAGCTCATTTTGGCTGATAGCGGAAAAATTCAGGAAGAAGAAGCGTTCAGGGCTAATCAGGAACACTTTTCTAAGCATTACCCGGCAGAGCCTTTGTATTCCGTAGAAGATGCTGAGGAGGTAACGCCTTTTTTTAGTGTGGTAGAACAGGGAGTGGAAATAAAACTGACTGCAGACAGTTATTTTAAGTTTTTCCGGGCGGGTCATATTCTGGGAGCTTGTTCTGTTGAATTGAACATAGGCGGAAAAATACTTGTGTTTTCCGGTGATATAGGTCAGGATGATGACGTGCTCATGTTTCCGCCTGAAAAACCTCAAAAAGCAGATTATGTTTTTTTAGAGAGTACTTACGGCAACCGGATTCATCCGCAAAATGATGTTTTGTCTGATTTGGAAACAATTATTAACAGAACCATAACACGGGGTGGAAATGTAGTGATTCCGAGTTTTGCAGTAGAGCGGGTGCAAACAGTCATGTACCTGATTTGGCAGCTGCGTTTGCAAAACCGAATTCCGGATGTACCTTATGTTATAGACACGCCAATGGGTATCAAAGTACTGGACGTTTTTAATGACAATCCCCAATGGCATAAATTAAATCCGCACCAGTGTGAAGAAATGTGTAAGCTGTTTTCAATGGTTTCTGATTATGAAGATACAATCAGTGCGATTTATGACAAAAGACCCAAAGTAGTGATTGCAGCAAGTGGTATGATTACAGGAGGGAGGGTGCTGTCTTATCTGGAAAAATACATTTCTAAACCTGAAAACACGGTGATGTTGGTCGGCTATCAGGCCGAAGGTACCCGGGGCAGAAAATTGTTGGAAGGAGCCGGAGAAATTAAATTTTTTGGCAAATATTATCCGGTAGAAGCTGAGGTTGTACTTGTAGAAGGTCTTTCAGCACATGGCGACCAACAGGATTTGCTCAACTGGCTGAGTGAACTGAAGCAAAAACCCAAAAAAATATTCCTGGTACACGGCGAAAATGAAGCGGCTGACACACTGCATTCAAAAATTTCAGAGCGGTATGGATTTGACACAACAGTTCCGTTTTTGGGACAAGTTGTTCAACTTTAATTCAATTAACAGATTTTTTTGAAACAACTAATCAAAAAAAAGTACCTTTGCAACATGAACATCAAAAAGTGCGTTAGTATTATAATGGCTTTTTACCTGCTGATTTCTACCAGCGGACTGGCATTTAATGTGCACTATTGCGGCGATACCATTGCGTCTGTTTCTTCCGTATTTAATACAAAGGAGCCTTGTGAAACAGATAATCATCTGGAAGAAAAAGCATGTTGTGCGGTTTCAGCTGAAAACCACGACGGTTGTTGTTCTGATCAAACCGTGCAAGCCGATCTTGATGAAGTGATCATCAAGCAGTTGCATTTTGATTTTGACTATGTTTCGGTTTTACCAACCTGCGATGTTCTTTTTTTTACGAACAGTGTTGAGTCAGTCAAAGAACAATTGTTTGATTACTACTGCGATGCAAACGCTCCGCCACTTTATAAGCTGTATTCGCAATATGTTTTTTATGCCTGATTTTAAATTAAACTGAATTTCACTTTTGTGAAGAATATACGTTTAATTTAAAATCATTTTTAATGCAAAAACAAGTTATAATTTTATTGTTTTTATTGTTTTCTATCGTGCTTTTTTCGCAAGAAAAAGTAACCGGTAAAATCACTTTCGACAATAACCAACCCCTTCCGGGAGCCAATATTTATTGGCAAAATACCCAAATCGGAACCGTTTCTGATGAAAAAGGCGATTTTTCGATTCCTTTTTCTGCTGAAAATACCGTTCTGGTCATTAGTTATGTAGGTTTTAAAACCAAAACCGTCACGGTTACAGAACCTAAATCAATTATTCAGAATTTGGAGTTTGACACAGCTTTGGATGAGGTTACTTTAACCAAAGTGAGAAAGTCATTGCAACGGAATTATCTCACACCGGCTAATGTGCAAACCATGTCCAGTAAAGAACTGCTCAAAGCGGCTTGTTGTAATTTGTCTGAAAGCTTTGAAACCAATCCGTCTATCGATGTGAATTTTTCCGATGCCGTCTCCGGAAGCCGCCAAATCAGAATGCTGGGCTTAACCAGCCCGTATATCATGATGACAGAAGAGAATATCCCGGCTATACGGGGTGCTTCACAGGCATACGGATTATCTTTTGTACCCGGAACATGGGTAGAGAGTATTCAGATTACCAAAGGAGCCGGCTCGGTAGCCAATGGTTTTGAAAGTATTTCCGGTCAGATAAATTACGAATTAATAAAGCCTCAGCATGATATTCCGTTCTTTTTAAATGCTTACGGTTCTACCGATTCCCGTTTTGAACTGAATACACATTTTAATAAAAAGCTTAACGATAAATGGGCAACCAGTCTGTTCCTGCACGGCAATGCCAGGGTTTCCAAAAATGATATGAATGATGATGGCTTTTTAGATAACCCGATCGGTCAGCAAGTCAATGTAATTAACCGGTGGCAATATACTGATGCCGAAAAAGGATGGGTGAGTTTTATTAATCTTCGGTATATGAAAGACGATAAGCAGACCGGTCAGGTTGATTTTGATCCGGATAGAGACAGGGGAACGACCAATTTCTGGGGGTCAGAAATCGATACGGAAAAACTGGATGTGTCTTCAAAAATCGGCTATGTTTTCCCCGAAGTTCCCTGGAAGAGTTTTGGTTTTCAAAATGCGTTTAACTACCATAAACAGGAATCGTATTTTGGCTTGAATCAATACGATATTACACAGCGGAGCTTTTATTCCAATTTGATTTATAATTCCATTTTAAGTAACACGCTGCACAAATTCGCTACCGGAATTAATTTTACTTACGACCGGTTTGATGAGCTGGTCAATCAGAATGACTTCAGCCGGATTGATAATTCAGTAGGTGCTTTTTTTGAATACACGTTTGACGATTCGGATCAGTTGAGCTATGTGTTAGGCGGAAGAATAGATTACCACAACCGGTTAGGTGTTTTTGTCACCCCCAGAGCTCATTTGCGTTACAGTCCTTTTGAAAAAACGACCTTCAGGGTTTCGGCCGGAAGAGGTAAAAGGAGTGCCAATATTTTTGCAGAAAACCAACAGCTTTTTGCTTCTTCCCGCCAATTTCAAATTTTGGATACAGCCGGAAAAATTTATGGGCTGGATGCTGAAATTGCATGGAATTACGGCCTAAGCTTTTTACAGGGATTTAAAGTTTTTGGAAAAGAAGCAGAATTTTCAGTTGATTTTTACAGAACCGATTTTCAAAACCAGGCCGTTGTGGATGTGGATAATAGTCCGCAGCAGGTGCTTTTTTATAATCTCGACGGAAAATCCTTTGCCAATACCTTGCAAGTGGATTTGAATTATGAAATTTCACATCATTTCAATATCCGGACAGCCTATAAATTTTATGATGTTCAGACAGCTTATACGATTGGCTTAGTGGAACGACCACTACAGGCAAAACATCGGTTTTTTACGAATATTGCTTATGAAACACATGTAAAAGAAAAAGGACAGCAATGGAAGTTTGATTTTACATATAACTGGATGGGGAAACAACGATTACCTGTAACCCAATCCAATCCTGAAGCATATCGTTTACGCGAGTTTACCAATCCTTTTTCGGTGATGAATGCTCAAATAACTAAAACATTTTCCAAAACCTTTGAAATATATGTGGGAGCTGAAAATTTCGGCAATTACCAACAAAAAAATGCCATTCTAGGAAGTAATGATCCTTTTGGTTCGTATTTTGATAGTTCAATGGTCTATGCTCCTGTTTTCGGAGCCATGTTTTATACAGGATTACGGTTTAAAATTCAATAATAAAATTCAATAACAAAATGAAAAAATTTATTTTAATACTGATGGTTTCTTTAGCGGGAATTTCAGTACAAGCCCAGGAAAAGAAAAACAAAAATGCCAAACACGATATCGAAGTGAACGGCAATTGTGAGATGTGCAAAAAGCGTATCGAAAAAGCCGCATTGTCTGTCAAAGGAGTGAAGTCGGCAGTATGGCATGCCGATCATCAGGACATGCACCTGATCATTGATGAGAGTAAATGTACGTTGGAGCAAGTACATGAAGCCGTGGCAAAAGCCGGTCATGATACGGACAAAGTGAAAGCCAAAGATGAAGATTATGAAAGGCTTCACAGTTGTTGTCAGTTTGAAAGAAAGCAATAATTTTAAAAGTTCCGATAACGTTATCGGAACTTTTTTGCTTAAATTTATTTTGAATCAAAATTTAATTTAATTTTACATCGTTTTAGGAAATCAAGTGAGAGCAATAAAATCAGTTCCGGATAGCTATAAAGGATACTTCACTTTCCTGTTAGCGTTTATTGTTTTTTACTCCGGATCACTGAGAGGTCTATTGGCTGCGGATTTATCCCAGCAGGTATTTATTCCGCTGAAACATACTACAAAAAATCATACCGATTGCAATGTTCATCAACAGCATGCAACAGTAGTCAACGCTGTTAATCAGTCTAAAACAATAGAGTCTGAAATTGATGAAGTCCATTTGGATTTTATCCTTTCTAAATCGGTTTTATTTGATTTTGATTTTGTTGAAAAACAAATCTTTAATCCGTTTTTCAAACTGATAAAACGGCATAAATTACCTCTTTACGATTTATTCTGTAACTGGAAATTCCATCTGGGTTAATACATTTTTGTGTTTTAGGATTTCAACGTTTGTTGAAAATCAATAACGTATGTATTAATTCAATTTCATTACTTAGTGAAAACAACTATCGTTGGTTTTGATGAACAGGCTGTTCTTCATCACCTCACCCATTATTTACCCGCACAAAATCCGTTAAAAGACTTTGTGCATCACAATACCCTGCATGCCTTTCAGCAAAAAAGATTTCACGTCGCTTTGGCTGAGGCAACAACCATTTTTGGTTATAAAACCTATCTTTCTTTGGAAGACTTCAGAAATCGATTTAAAAAAGCCGAAATCAATGAAGAAGTACTCGATTGGGTAGTCGGGAAAGAAAAGGGAAAAGAAAATCTTCTTATTTGGAAGGATAAATTACTGCATCAAAGTTACGACGAATCAGTTAAGCCTAGGATAGGGAATTTACGAGGCAACTGGAAAAAAGAATATGCCATCAATCTGGAGAAATCTACCCATAGCTTACTTTTTAGAGTGTTGTGCAGCTATTTGGATCAGGGTATTGCCTTGTGGACATTTCCGGAAAAAGCAACAGGTTTTTTAGACTCAATCAAGGCTTTGGAAAGCAATACGCGACAAAGTTTATTTTCTTCTTCCAGGGCAAAGGAACTGCTTTTCAGGGATGCATCGATTTCAGATTTACTCGAAATTGTGGTAGGAAGACCAGAACTATATGAATATTATTTATTTGACCAGCAGTTTTCTCATCCGGGCTGGAGCGGAATGATCGCAACGTTAGAAGCTAATCCGGGTTCGCTTTTGGATGCCAAACCAATTACACTTCAGGAATTGGTTAAATTTGAATTATTGCTTGAAATAGATGTTCTGGATAAAAAATTCAACAGCAACTGGTCTCCGCTCGGTTTGAAAGTCCGGGCTCATGAATATAAACTTTTTGACCCTGTAAAGTATAGCGAACTATTTGATGTTTTATCGCTTTGGCAACAGGCTTTCGAATGGAGCTTTTACGATCAGGTATTAGCGAGTGTGAAAGAAAAGGAATCAGTTTCTTCTGATGCCGTTCCAAGTTTTCAGGGGTTGTTTTGTATGGACGATCGTGAGTGTTCCTTCAGAAGACATCTTGAACATCAGGACCCGAATGCTGTAACGTTTGGAACAGCTGCCTTTTTTAATTTCGAGTTTTACTATCAGCCGGTAAATGGTAAATTCCATACAAAGCTGTGTCCGGCTCCGGTTACACCGAAATACTTGATTAAAGAAGAGCCCAGAAAGAAAAAGCATGTCAAGGATCTGCATTATCACAAGCACTCACATTCCTTGTTTTTTGGTTGGATTATCAGCCAGACACTCGGGTTTACCTCGGCATTTAAACTGTTTTTAAATATTTTCAGACCTTCAATGTCACCGGCTACTACGG
Source organism: Bacteroidota bacterium (assembly GCA_023434025.1). Taxonomy (GTDB): domain Bacteria; phylum Bacteroidota; class Bacteroidia; order Flavobacteriales; family Flavobacteriaceae; genus Flavobacterium. The sequence goes on along the minus strand of JAEYTL010000018.1, from coordinate 115,323 downwards.
CTTCCTTTAAACACTTACATAAGAAATCTAAACTTCATATTGAAAATAAAGGTTTAGAGGATATTGAACAAGGACTTCAGGTCGGTTTTACCCTGGAGGAGATGGCTAATCGGATAGAAGGATTATTGCGAAGCATTGGTTTGACTAAAAATTTTTCGCCACTGGTTTATATCGTCGGACATGGGGCTACAAGTGTTAATAACACACATTATGCCGGGTACGATTGTGGTGCTTGCTGTGGCAGACCAAGCTCGGTGAATGCTAAAGTTGCTTCTTTTGCAGCCAATCACCCCAAAGTGAGACAGATTCTTAAAGAAAGAGGACTTGATATTCCGGCTGCTACTCAGTTTTTACCCGCTTTGCACGATACAACCCGGGATGAAATTCAATTTTATGATGAGGATTGTTTAAACGAATCCAACCATATATTACACCGCCGCAATCAGAAAGTTTTTGCCATAGCACTTCAGCATAATGCCAAAGAACGCTCCAGAAGATTTGATACTATCAATTCGGTTGCTTCACCCGAAAAGGTGCATAAACAGGTAAAAAGACGATCATTGTCGTTGTTTGAGCCCAGACCCGAACTGAACCATGCTACCAATGCCATGAGTGTAATCGGAAGGAGAAGTTTATCTAAGCAACTGTTTTTAGACAGGCGTTCTTTCTTGAATTCCTATGATTATGAGGTTGACCCTTCGGGAGATTTCTTGGCGGTTATTTTAGGTCAGGTAGCTCCGGTAGCGGGAGGGATTAATTTAGAATATTACTTTTCACGGGTGGATAATCAAAAGTTAGGTGCGGGTTCTAAACTGCCGCATAATGTCATGGGATTAATCGGAGTAGCCAACGGAATCGATGGTGACCTGCGACCCGGCTTGCCCAGTCAGATGATAGAAGTTCACGATCCTGTCCGGTTATTGGTGGTAGCAGAACATTTTCCGGATATAGTTCAAAAAGCCATAGCCAGAAATCCGTCAACCTACGAATGGTTCAGCAATGAATGGGTAAAATTAGCCGTGGTTCATCCTGAAACGAAACAGCTTTTTGTGTTTGAAAAGGGAGAATTTGTGGCTTACCAGTCCATTCAAAAAACGCGGTATATCCAAAACGAGCTGAAGCTGGCTGAAGAGACCAGAGAAAATTTACCCATAGCCATTCTAAAAACAGCATAAGACCATGGAAAATATACTTCAGTTTTTTTTATTGTTCCCTTTTTTGGGTTTTCTGATTAGTATCCTCCTGCCGGAGCAAAAGGAAAAGTTAATTTCCGGAGTTGCTTTCAGTACTGTTTTTATCCAGTTTTTAAGCATCGTGCTGTTTGGGGTGATTTGGATTTTTAAGGGGGCACCCGATTTGAATCTCAAGGAAATAACGGTTTTCAGGACATCGCACTATGAGTTCTTCATCGATTTCTATTTTGATAAAATTACAGCAGTTTATCTGTTTGTAGGAGCTTTACTTACTTCGATGATCACCACATACAGCCGCTATTACCTACACCGCGAAAAAGGATATAAACGGTTTTTTACAACGGTTTTGTTTTTCTTTTTCGGGTATAACCTGGCTATTCTTTCCGGTAATTTTGAAACATTGTTTATTGGCTGGGAGATTATCGGTATTTCATCCTTTTTGTTGATCGCTTTTTACAGGGAGCGTTATTTGCCGGTAAAGAACGCTTTCAAGGTATTTTCGATATACAGAATAGGTGATGTAGGCTTATTGCTGACCATGTGGGCAAGCCATCACCTGTTTCATGAAAATATTACATTTATGAAGCTTGACAATTATGAACTGGTTAATGAACACTTGCAGAACCATTCTTTAATTGGTGTTTTTATCGCATTGTGTCTTGCTTGTGCGGCGGCGGCCAAATCGGCTCAGATCCCTTTTTCATCCTGGTTGCCCAGGGCTATGGAAGGGCCAACACCGTCGAGTGCTATTTTTTATGGCTCGCTTTCCGTTCATTTGGGGGTTTTTTTAATGTTGCGGACTTTTCCTTTCTGGGAACATCAGACCTCGATGCGGTTTGCAATAGGATTAATGGGCTTGACCACCAGTGTTTTGAGTTCCTTGATGGCCCGGGTTCAGTCTTCGGTAAAAAGCCAGGTGGCCTACAGCTCTATTTCGCAAATCGGAATTATATTCATTGAAATTGCACTTGGGCTGGAAGTATTGGCACTGATTCATTTTGCCGGAAATGCTTTTTTACGAACATATCAGTTACTGGTTTCCCCTTCGGTTGTAAGCTATTTGATAAGGGAACAATTCTATACCTTTCAGCCTGAATCAGCAAATAAAACTTCTTTCTTTTCCGATCGGATCAAAAATACGTTTTATGTACTCGCTTTAAAAGAGTTCAACTTAGAGGTATTTCTGAATTTCGTACTGTGGAAACCGCTTAAAGTGATTGGTAAATCGCTGGATTTCCTGAATATTAAAAGAGTTTACCTGTTTTTTATACCTCTTTTTGCTTTGGGAGTCATTGCTTATCAGTTTAAAGAAGTATTACCTCTTGGATTAACAGCTGTTTTGCCGGAAGTTTTTGCCGGAATTGGTTTGGTGTTTGTCTTTAAATCTTTTTCAGAGCGTAAAAGTCCGTTCCTGGCCTGGATTTTAATTGTTATGAATCACTTTTGGATTGCTTTGGCTATTGTTTTTAATGAGCAGGTCAGCGTAAATGAAATCACGTTTTACCTGGCCGGAATTATTGTTTCCGGGCTCATAGGCTATGGAGCCCTGTTCAAACTGAAAAAGCTTGAAAAACGAATTTTAATCAGCCAATATTTAGGACATGTTTATGAGCATCCGAAGTTTGCTTTTTTCTTTTTATTGGCAACCCTGGGCATTACCGGATTTCCGATTACCAGTACTTTTATAGGCGAAGATTTGATTTTTAGCCATATAGCAAGTAACCAGGTTGTTTTAGCATTTTTTGTGGCTTCTGGTTTTGTGGTTGCCGGAATTGCCGGAATCCGTATTTATGCCCGTCTATTTTTGGGGCCTCATGTTAAAACATACCACGCATTACCCTATCAATCATCTTAAAAAAAATAATCTTATGAAAACAAATAAATATATTCCTGCGGATGGTTTGGCAGGGTTGAAAGAAAATTTTAAAACCGATGCCATCTCGGGTTTTATTGTCTTTTTACTGGCATTGCCCCTGAGTCTGGGTATTGCCAAAGCGTCTGATTTTCCACCCATTATGGGATTGATTACCGCTATAATCGGTGGCGTTCTGGTTTCTCTTTTTATGGGCTCACGGTTAACCATTAAAGGTCCTGCCGCAGGTTTGATTGTTATTGTGGCCGGGGCTGTCGCAGAATTTGGTCATGGTGACGCAGTTTTAGGTTGGAAATTAGCTCTTGGGGCAATGGCAGTAGCAGGGGTTATTCAAATTCTGTTCGGTGTTTTAAAGCTGGGCAGGTTAGCCGATTTTTTTCCGCTTTCTACCATTCACGGAATGTTAGCCGCCATCGGAATTATCATTATTGCCAAGCAAATTCCTGTTTTACTGAATGACAATCCGATGTTGGCAAAAGGAATGAATCCTGTAGAACTGCTGCTTAACATCCCGAAATTTATATTTAATCTTGATGCCAAAGCAACCTTTATCGGAGTCATAAGTTTGGCCATTATGTTAGGCTGGCCTTTTATTAAGAACAAGCAGATTAAAATGATTCCGGCTCCGCTGGTGGTTTTGCTTTTCGCGATTCCGGCTGAGCTGTTAATGGATTTTGCTCACACAGAGCCACCTTATGCTTTGGTGAAAATTGGTAGTTTAACGGATAATCTGAATTGGAATGCTGATTTTTCCGGAGTCAATCAAACCGGTATTTTTGTTAAATATGTCATTATGTTTGCTTTAGTCGGGTCGTTAGAATCCCTGTTAACCGTAAAGGCAATCGATCTGGCAGATCCTTACCGGAGAAAATCTGATGCAAACAAGGATTTGATTGCGGTCGGGATCGGAAATACCTTGGCGGCTTTTTTAGGGGGCTTACCTATGATTTCCGAGGTAGCCAGAAGTTCTTCAAATGTAAATAACGGAGCTAAAACACGTTGGGCAAACTTTTTTCACGGTGTTTTTATACTGCTCTTTGCTTTGCTGGCAGCTCCGTTGCTGGAAATGATTCCCAATGCAGCACTGGCTGCCATGTTAATCACAGTAGGCATAAAGCTGGCTCATCCGAGGGAGTTTCGCCATATGCTTCACATTGGAAAGGAGCAGCTGCTTATTTTTTCAGGCACGGTAATTGTGACACTTTTAGAGGATTTATTGGTAGGAATAGCTTTCGGGATGTTATTAAAAATGATTATTCATGTTATCAATGGTACTCCTGTTTCCTCCTTTTTTAAAGCACAGACCGTTGTGTCTTTTGAAGGGAATACGTATTATGTGGAAATTGATAAATCGGCTATTTTTTCAAATTATTTAGGAATTAAAAGAAAACTGGAAGAAATTCCGCCGGGTTATCAAGTGGTAATTGATTTGAAAAAAACTAAATTAGTTGATTATTCTGTGATGGAAAATTTAGAGCATTTTAAACATGATTACGAAAACCATCTCGAAGGAGGAACAGTAACCATTCATGGGTTGGAAAATCATAAACCATTGTCAAACCACCCTAAAGCTTCAAGAAAGAATATTATAATAAATAAAATATGAAAAGGTTAACAAAATTAGGGTTGTTAGGTGTTTTTGCCGCAACTTTTTTCAGTAGTAAAACAGTTCAGGCACAGGAACATTCTTCCAACAATGATGTTTGGTTTCATTATTACGGAAAAAATAAGGTAGCCGACAAATTATCACTTTCTTTTGAAGCGACTATGCGTTTTGCCAATGGTCTTTCAGAAAAACAGCAGTATTTTATGCGTCCTTCGGTAGATTATCAATTGACCAAGCAGTTGACGGGTACAATTGGATACAGTCATTACAATACTTACTCGTACGGAGATCCCGCTATGAACAAAAGAAGTATTCCGGAAGATCATGTCTGGATTCAGGGTACATTTGCACACAATAGTAAAGATTTAAAAGTCTCTCATCGTTTGCGGGATGAGTTCAGATATGTTGGTGTCGCAAAACTCAATGACAACGGAGGATATGATATTGATCACTACGATTACCGCAACAGGCTGCGGTATATGTTACTGTTTACCTATCCATTGATTAAAAAAGATGATTCAGCTAAATTATTCACGGTTTTAGGGGACGAAGTTTTCATGAACATGGGTTCTAATGCGGGTAAAACGTTTTTAAATCAGAACCGGATTATTGGCGGGGTAGGCTATAATTTTGATAAAAACCACCAGATACAACTGAGTTATATCCACCAGCATATCTGGAATTTTTCCAATACACTTTTGGAAAGTAATCCAACGGTGCGATTGTCCTATATAACAAATTTCGATTGGACAAAGGGATAAATAAAAAAGAATAAGGACCTGAATCAATTTTTTTAAGACTAGTAAATAGGTTCGGATATTTTGAAAATGTAAAATTTTGATACGTTTGTGATTATGGGCAATAGTATTTTTGTGGTATTAACTTTAAAAAATTTATCATGAAATTATTTAGAACAACTCTTCTAGTATCGTCCTTATTCCTTTTAATTGCTTGTTCCAGTTCAGAAGATGATAGTAACCAACTACCTACCTTAAGTACCTTAGATGTAAGTGGCATTGCCACCACAACTGCTATTGCAGGCGGAAATATTTCGAGCCAAGGTAATAGTGAAATTATTTCACGTGGTGTTTGTTGGAGTACATCAGCAAACCCAACTATAAATGATTCTAAAACAACAGATGGTAACGGAATTGGAAATTTTGCCAGTAATCTTACTGGATTAACACCTAACACTGTTTATTATGTGAGAGCCTATGCTACCAACAGCGAAGGAACATCGTATGGAAATCAAATTAATTTTCAAACAACCAATGGCCCAATCGCGGGAACTTTTGTTGAGCAAATTTATGATATAGTTACCGATAGAGAAGGAAATACTTCCGTTACAAGTGGAGGAAGCACAACCTGCATGTTTGTAGATGGTGTGTTCTTTGATATAGATCCATATGCTGTTAGTTACAAAGTAACATTTTATGAAATGGAAAGAACAATGGCGGGAACTCCAACCACTTATCCTACTGACATTGAATACGAATTTGAAGCAGACGCTGGTTCGGAAATATACAATGGTCCATACGGTAGCCAAACACTTACTAATTGGTATAATGTTAATAACGGAATTCCTGTTACAAGAATTACTCCAGAAAATAAATTATTTGTTCATGTGAGTTGGTGCACACATGGAGGATGTGTGACTAGCGGATGTTATTTAATTACAGGAAAAGCTAAAGTTACAGTTTATTATTAATTATTGGGTTAGTTTATAGCAAAAACACTTGATGAAAATTATATTTTATCAGGTGTTTTTTTTGATTTCCTGTACTCTGAGGGAGTAATTCCTTCAAATTTTTTAAATGCAGTGTTGAATGCAGTTTTAGAGTTAAATCCAGCTTCTAAGCCAATTGATAAAAGAGTATAATTTTTAAAATCGGGTTGGATTAAATAACTTTTGGCTTCTTCAACCCTGAGTTCATTAATGTAATCGTTGAAACTTTTTTGCATTTCAGTATTTAAAAGTCTAGATAAATAACTTTTATTAATATTAATTTCTTTTGCAACCATTTCTAAAGTTAATAAAGGATTAGTAAAATTCCTTTCTGTTTTTACATATTTTTCAAATTCTGTTAAATTTTCGTTTTTTGGAGCTATAGAAAAATCTGTAATAATATGATTGTTTTTTTTAAGGGCATAATTTTTAATGTTTTTTTGTTCTTGCACTATGCCAAAATGGTAAATACCAAAATGGCCTAATAAATAGATTAATATAGATAGTGATATCCAAAGAAAATAGTAAAAGTAAGTTTGAAGATTATTGCCAACGAAAACTTCTATAGTAAATGGTATTAACCAATAAACACCCATTATTAGAAAAATATAACTTAAAATTTTTAGCCATCGAATGCTTATTGCTGGAAATAACCGAAAATTATTCTTTGTTTGTTTTTTATAACGATTGATAAGTTTTATACTTAAAATTATTAACGCAATTGAGTAAAAAATGTTGAAGTATTCTAAGACTACTTTGATATAGTCAAACTTTTTTATATATATGGCGTTATAAAATCCTAAACCGTAAACTGTTTTTTCGATTAATGATATAGAAAAGTCATTTATAAATGGAATAAAAAACAGGTAATCTTTTTTTTGAAATTTTTCTAGATGATATAAATAATATTTTACATACAAATAGAATAAGGTCATGAATACTGATGAAAATGGGATGTAAAAATATTTAAAATAATATTCCGTTGTAATTAGTCCAGTTATATGCAGATAAGATTGTATAATATTGTAAGAAAATGAGACAATCAATAACGCTAAAAAAAGATTACTTAAAGTTTTATGTTTTCTACTTAAAAATATATGTAAGGAGAGAATAATGCCTTGTATTGCTCCTAACAACATAACTGTGTTTAGTATCGAAAAAACCATTGGTGAGATTTTTAAAAATTTAAATATATAAAAAAATGAAACGTCTCAATTATTGAGACGTTTCATTTTTTTATAATAGGGTTTCATGATTTTACATCATACCCGGCATTCCGCCACCCATTGGCATTCCTCCGCCACCGGCATTTTCTTCTTTAATTTCAACCAAGGCACATTCTGTCGTTAAAATCATTCCGGCTACTGAAGCGGCATTTTCCAACGCAACACGTGTTACTTTTTTCGGGTCAATGATCCCTGCTTTCAGCATGTCAACATATTCGTCCGTTTTGGCATTGTATCCAAAATCGCCTTTTCCTTCGGCCACTTTTGCCACTACTACAGAACCTTCTAAACCTGCATTTTCAACAATGGTTCTCAGCGGAGCTTCAACGGCACGGGAAACAATTTGAATACCGGTTGCTTCATCTGCATTGTCTGCTTTTATTTTAGATAATACACTTTTAGCTCTTAGCAAAGCCACGCCTCCTCCGGCAACAATTCCTTCTTCTACAGCGGCTCTTGTGGCGTGTAAAGCATCATCCACACGGTCTTTTTTCTCTTTCATTTCTACTTCAGAAGCTGCCCCCACATAAAGAACGGCAACACCTCCGGCTAGTTTTGCCAGACGCTCCTGTAATTTTTCACGGTCATAATCAGAAGTGGTGGTTTCCATCTGAGCTTTAATCTGATTAACACGGTTTTTAATCAAATCACCGTTTCCGGCTCCGTTTACGATGGTTGTGTTGTCTTTGTCGATCGCTACTTTTTCAGCTGTTCCCAACATTTCCAAGGTGGCATTTTCCAAAGTATAACCACTTTCTTCCGCAATTACAGTTCCTCCGGTTAAGATGGCAATATCTTCCAACATTGCTTTTCTTCTGTCTCCAAAGCCTGGAGCTTTTACGGCAGCAATTTTTAAGGCTCCGCGTAATTTGTTTACAACCAAAGTTGAAAGAGCTTCTCCGTCAACGTCTTCTGCTATAATTAATAAGGGTTTTCCGGATTGAGCTACAGGCTCTAAAACAGGCAACAATTCTTTTAAGGAAGACACTTTTTTGTCGTATAATAAAATGAACGGATTTTCTAATTCTACATTCATTTTTTCAGGATTGGTTACAAAGTAAGGCGATAAATAACCTCTGTCAAACTGCATTCCTTCTACAACATCCACATACGTATCTGTTCCTTTGGCTTCTTCAACCGTAATTACACCTTCTTTACCTACTTTTCCGAAAGCAGTGGCAATTAATTCACCGATTACTTCATCATTGTTTGCTGAAATGGAAGCAACTTGCTTGATTTTTTCAGTTGAACTTCCCACTTCTTTGGCTTGTTTGCCGAGTTCCGCTACAATAGCCTCTACTGATTTGTCGATACCTCGTTTTAAATCCATCGGGTTAGCTCCCGCTGCTACGTTTTTCAAACCTTCTTTTACAATGGCCTGAGCCAGCACAGTAGCAGTAGTCGTACCGTCGCCGGCTAAGTCATTGGTTTTAGAAGCTACTTCTTTTACCATTTGAGCTCCCATATTTTCAAGAGCATCTTTCAGCTCAACTTCTTTGGCTACCGTTACACCGTCTTTGGTTACGGTCGGTCCGCCGAATGATTTGCTGATGGTTACATTACGTCCTTTAGGACCAAGAGTTACCTTTACTGCATTTGCCAATGCATCAACACCACGTTTTAAGCCATCACGTGCTTCAATATCGAATTTTATATCTTTTGCCATTTTGTTTTTGTTTAATTGTTCAACGTTTAAGATTGTCTTTAGTTAAATTCAGTTGTTTTTATACGATTGCTAAAATATCATCTTCACGCATGATGAGGTAATCTTTGCCATCCAGTTTTAACTCTGTTCCGGCATATTTGCCATATAAAACAGTGTCACCAACTTTGACAGTCATCGGATGGTCTTTTTTGCCGTTTCCAACTGCCACAACTGTTCCTTTTTGTGGTTTTTCTTTGGCAGTGTCTGGAATAATTATTCCTGAGGCTGTGGTTGTTTCGGCAGGAGCCGGTTCCACTAAAACTCGGTCTGAAAGGGGTTTAATGTTTACTGACATAATTATTTATATTTATTAAATTAAGTTTGACGGTTTTCAGCAGTCAGAAATTATGCCAAACCGATAGAACTGACATTTTTTCAGCTAATAATGGTCAAAAAAAAAAGTCCCGTTTTAAGGGACTTTCGTATAATATTGAACTCTAAATTATTTTGTGGCCGCATCAGATTCCGCTGGAGTGGTTTCTGCCGGAGTAGCGGGAGTTGGTGTGGCAGGAACTGCCGATTCTGTTTTGGCAGGAACTGTACTTTTGTCAATTTTAATACTGTCGCTGCTGTCGTTAAAAGCTAAGCTGGAAAACATAATCAGGGCAATAAGAATTATGCCTAATGTCCAGGTGCTTTTATCCAAAAAGTCAGTGGTTTTTTGAACCCCGCCGATTTGTTGTGAATTTCCGAAAGTAGATGACAAGCCCCCTCCTTTAGGGTTTTGTACCATGATTACGACGATAAGTAAGAAACAAACAATTGTTATTAATACTAAAAAAACTGAAAATCCCATGTTATTGATTATTTTGTTGTAAAATATTGATGTCTTTGATTCGGTCTGCAAAGAAAATACTTTTTTCCGGATATTTCAAAATTAATATTTCATAAGCTTGAATTGCTTTGCTATATTTTTTTTGTTCCAGGTAAACACGAGCCAAAGTTTCGGTCATTAAATGCGTTGTATCGCTTACTTCTATTGGTTTCAAAGGTATTTCGGCTAATTCTTTGGCCGGTGTTATTTTCGGATTGGATTCGATAAACTTATCAATTATTTCTGATTTTTTTAGTTTGTCGCTTGTGTTTTCTTGCTTTTTTTTGTCTTCAGGAACTGAATTTTCGATCTGAGTTGTTTCTTTTTTCTCTTCAATTCGTTCAATAGGTTTAAAACTTGCCAGTTGTAACCATTCCTGAAAGGAGTGTTTTTCGTTTTGTGAAAAAGTGATTGGTTTGCCGATTGCAAGTTTCTCTTCAATTTCAGGAATGACTTCTTCTATAATTGGTTCAAGGTTGTTTTTTTCGGAGGGTATCGCTACAACAACCATTGTTTCTTCAATCGTTTTTTCTGAGATTTCTGAAGAAATCAGTTCATCAGCAGGTTCATTATCTTCTGGATTTGTTTCAGATGACAGGACTTCTTCCGTTAAAGCATGTAAGTTTTCATCAATTGCTGGAGAAATAACCTTAGTTAATGTGATTTCTTCTGCACCTTCATCACCTGCCGGGTTGTTCTCTAACTTCACGAAATCAATATCAGCCGATTCAAATTCAACGGTAGGTTTTACGGAAATTGATGAGATTTCTGCGGCCGGATTTTCAATTACTTCTTTTACGTGGGGAATTTCACTTTCAACCACTTCAATATCCATCAACAAAGCTAATTTCTGCTCATAAATATCTTTTTCAATGATGGTGAACTCATCTGAAGTAATAAAATCAAATAAAACGCTGCGATCTGTGGTATGTGCAGCGGTTTGCTTTAACGCAAAATTATATTTATAGCTGTCCTGATTATACAGCCCTTTGAGATACAATGCCCGGGCACTCTGAAAGTAGGGGAAGCTATCCACTACGGTCTCCAGAGCCTTGGCCTGTTTTTCGTTTACCGAATTCGGATTGTTGAGTAAATATGTATATTCGGAAAGGTTCAAAGTTTGTTCTCTATGGTCTGTTGTCTGACAAATTTATTCAAATTTACGGAAAATCAACAAGAAAGCGTGCTAAACTTGATGACTTACCATTTTGCTAACGAAGCATTAAAAATATCTTGAGTGATTCGTTCAAACAACTCTTCTTTTGCCGTAGCTAAGGTGGGGCCGATTAATTGCTGTTCAGCCGGATAATCGTAGAAAAAGGAAAATGATTTTTCAAAATCATCTCCTTCTTTTTTGGTGTTTGTAAAGCGTACATTAACAGTCATGGTTACCCGGTTTTGAGCTGTTCGCTGGTCGGCTGTTGCGGTCATGGGAGAAATGCGGAATCCGGTGATTTCTCCTTCATAAATCAGGTCGGCTCCACTGGTTGTTAAATTCAGGTTGGTTTGATTGACAATCAGATCCTGAAGTGCCAACGTAAAATCGCGTTCTATTCCCGGTTCAATCAGTTCGGCATTATTTTGAAAATAATTCACCTGAAATGTTTTGGCGTCAATCTTTCCGGTTCCGGTAAAATTATAGTATTTGCAACTGTTTGCAACGATAATTGTAATTAGAAACAAACAGTATTTGATGATTCTTTTCATAATTCTACAAATCAAATTGTTTAATTTTGCGATATAGCGTCCGCTCTGAAATTCCCAGTTCATCGGCGGCCGCTTTTCGTTTTCCTTTGTTTCTTTCCAATGCTTTTTTGATAAGTTCTATTTCTTTGGCATCTAAACGCAGTGTTTCTTCCTCTTCAACCGTTTCGGCAAATAAGTAGTTATGATCGTCATCTTCGTCGTCAAATTCTTCTTGTTGCGTAATGTCTTGCTGCGGTATAACGCTCATCCGGGGTTCTTCAAAAGCAATTTCGGTATTTTCTTTCTGTCCGTATATTTTCTGAATCAGGTTTTTGTTAGCTTCCTGCACTTTTGCCCCGCCGTTTTGCATCAATTCCAGGGTGAGCTTTTTTAAGTCATTCAAATCACTTTTCATGTCAAAAAGCACTTTATAAAGGATTTCGCGTTCATTGCTGAAGTCGCTTTCAGCTTTTTTATCTTTAATCACAGCCGGAAGATTAGAGCCTTCCTGAGGCAGGTAGGAGTAAAGGGTTTGATAGGAAATATTGCGGTTGGTTTCCAGCACGGAAATCTGCTCGGCAATATTCCGTAACTGACGGATGTTACCGCTCCAACGATACTTCAACAATAAATCAATTGCATTGTCTTCTAATTTAATGGCCGGCATTTTATATTTCTGGCTGAAATCCGAAGCAAATTTTCTGAACAGCAAATGAATATCGTCTTTTCGTTCCCTGAGAGGAGGAAGCGTGATTTCAACGGTACTCAAACGATAATATAAATCTTCGCGGAATTTACCTTTTTCAATGGCTTCAAACATGTTTACGTTTGTAGCGGCTACGATGCGGACATTGGTTTTTTGTACCTGAGAAGAACCGACTTTAATAAACTCACCGTTTTCCAAAACCCGAAGTAAACGTACCTGAGTGGTTAACGGCAATTCGCCTACTTCATCCAGAAAAATAGTTCCTCCGTCGGCTACTTCAAAATAACCGTCTCTGGCACCGGTTGCTCCGGTAAACGAACCCTTCTCATGCCCGAATAGTTCACTGTCAATGGTTCCCTCCGGAATAGCACCACAGTTCACGGCAATGTATTTTCCGTGCTTTCTGTGCGAAAGTGAATGGATGATTTTCGGAATACTCTCTTTACCCACACCGCTTTCTCCGGTAACCAACACCGAAATATCGGTAGGAGCAACCTGAATGGCTTTTTCTATGGCACGGTTGAGTTTCGGATCGTTTCCGATGATTTCAAATCGTTGTTTTATTGCTTGTACGGATTCCATGATTTGTTTCAGGTTTCAAGTTTCAGATTTCAGGTTTCAAGTCGAGGAGTTAACCTGAAACAAAAATTATTGCATTATTTCCGAATAACCCACTGCTTCTCCTATTAATGTAGCAGCGGTACAATCGTTGATTTTTACCATCACAAAATCGCCTACTTGATAATGTTCCTTCGGGAAAACTACTACTGTGTTTTGAGAATTTCTTCCGCTCCAGTGTTTATCGGAACGTTTGGATTCTTTTTCAATCAGCACTTCTACTTCCTGACCCACAAAGCGTTTGGTTCTTTCTAACCCTAATTTTTGTTGTAAATCGATGATTTCGTTTAAACGTCTTTTCTTAACTTCTTCCGGCACATCGTCTTCCATTTTTCGGGCAGCTAATGTTCCTGGACGTTCTGAATATGCAAACATAAAACCGAAATCATATTTTACATATTCCATCAGACTCAGCGTATCCTGATGATCTTCCTCCGTTTCGGTCGGGAAGCCGGAAATCATATCCTGCGAGAGTGAGATGTCCGGTATGATTTCATATATTTTATCAACCAATGCCATATACTCCTCACGGGTGTGCTGGCGGTTCATTGCTGCCAATATTCTTGTACTGCCGCTTTGAACCGGTAAGTGGATATAGTTGCATATATTATGGTGTTTTGCCATCACTTCAATGACCTCAACATGCATATCCTGCGGATTGGAAGTAGAGAAGCGAAAACGCATTTTCGGGAATTGAACGGCACACATTTCCAATAACTGTGCAAAATCAACCGCTGTAGCTTTCTGCATTTCGGAGGCTTTATCAAAATCTTTTTTCAAACCGCCACCATACCATAAATAACTATCTACGTTCTGACCTAACAAAGTAACTTCTTTAAAACCTCTGTTGTATAAATCATTTATTTCTTCCAGAATACTTTGAGGCTCTCGGCTTCTTTCACGTCCTCGGGTAAACGGAACCACGCAAAAAGTACACATGTTGTCGCAACCACGTGTGATGGAAACAAACGCATTGACGCCATTACTGTTCAAGCGAACCGGAGAAATATCGCCGTAGGTTTCTTCTTTAGATAAAATCACGTTAATGGCATCTCTCCCTTCCTCCACTTCTTTTAACAAGTTGGGAATGTCTTTATAGGCATCCGGCCCAACAACCATGTCAACAATCTTTTCTTCCTCCAGAAACTGACTTTTCAAACGTTCGGCCATACAGCCCAAAACGCCCACTTTCATTGTCGGGTTTATTTTTTTTACCGCATTATATTTTTCTAAGCGTTTGCGTACGGTTTGCTCCGCCTTGTCGCGAATCGAGCAGGTGTTTACCAGTACCAGATCGGCTTCTTCCAGATTTTGGGTGGTGTTGTAGCCTTGTTCGTGCAAAATGGAAGCGACGATTTCACTGTCAGAAAAATTCATCTGACAACCATAGCTCTCTATAAACAACTTTTTGGTATTGCCTTCTTTTTGCTCTAAAACCAAGCTTGTGCCTTGCTTGTTTTCCTCTATTATCTTCTCCATAATCGGTTTTATCTGAAATCAGTCTGCAAAGATAATACTAAAAATCAAAATATGACAAGATGACAGGTGTTGTTTAACAAAATATTACCTCAAAAACAAATTAACAGGACGTTTTATTTTCCAAAAAACAAAAATTAAAAAAAAACCATACTTTTGTTGCCAAACAAACATGTACATGGCAAAGAATTTAGTTATCGTAGAGTCACCGGCAAAAGCAAAAACCATTGAAAAATTTTTAGGAAGCGACTATCAGGTAGAATCCAGTTACGGACACATAGCTGACTTGCCTTCTAAAGAAATAGGAGTGGATGTCGAAAATGATTTTAAACCCAAATATGAAGTCGCTTCGGATAAAAAAGCGTTGGTGAGTAAGCTGAAAACGTTGTCTAAAAATGCTGATACCGTTTGGTTGGCGAGTGATGAAGACCGGGAGGGAGAAGCTATTTCCTGGCATTTGGCAGAAGAATTAAAATTAGACCCGAAAAAGACAAAGCGGATTGTTTTTCATGAAATTACCAAGTCGGCCATACAAAAGGCAATTGAAAACCCACGTAAGATTGATTATAATTTAGTAAATGCCCAACAAGCCCGAAGAGTTTTAGATCGTTTAGTGGGGTATGAATTATCTCCGGTTTTGTGGAAGAAGGTAAAAAGCGGTTTGTCTGCCGGACGTGTACAGTCGGTTTCTGTCCGTCTTATTGTGGAAAGAGAGCGTGAGATTCAGGAGTTCAGACCGCAGGCATCTTATTCAGTTACTGCTGAGTTTGCCAACGAAGCCGGAAAAACATTCAAAGCGAAATTACCCAAGAATTTTTCAACCCAAAAAGAAGCAGAAGATTTTCTGCAAAAAAATATAGGATCTATATATAAGGTGTCGGATTTAGAAACTAAGCCGACCAGAAAATCACCGGCAGCTCCCTTTACAACCTCTACGTTACAGCAGGAAGCTGCCCGGAAACTATATCTTCCGGTGGGTATTACGATGCAGGTAGCCCAACGCTTGTATGAAGCGGGACATATAACGTATATGCGAACAGATAGTGTGAACCTTTCTCAGGAAGCAATGGCAGCTGCTCAGGCAGAAATTGTTCGTTCGTATGGAAAAGAGTTCAGCAAGCCGCGTACTTTTACAAGCAAGTCAAAAGGAGCTCAGGAGGCTCACGAGGCTATCCGGCCTACTGATATGTCTAAACATACTTTGAATATTGACAGGGATCAGGCCCGTTTATATGATTTAATATGGAAGAGAACACTGGCTTCGCAGATGAGCGATGCTGAGCTGGAACGAACCAATGTGAAAATTGAAGCAAACACACACGCAGAACATTTTGCCGCTACCGGTGAGGTGATCAAATTTGAAGGTTTTCTGAAAGTGTATCTGGAAGGAAACGATGAGGATGAAGAAGAACAGGAAGGCATGTTGCCGTCAATGAAAATCAATGAAAGGTTAACGAATAATTATATTACGGCAACCGAGCGTTTTTCACGTCCGGCCAGCCGATATACCGAAGCTTCTTTGGTTAAAAAGTTAGAAGAACTCGGAATAGGAAGACCTTCTACCTATGCTCCGACCATTTCAACAATCATCAACAGGAATTATGTTGAAAAAGGAAGTTTTGAAGGACAAGAGCGAAAATACAATCAGCTCACCTTGACGGAAGGAGTAGTTAAGTCGGTTGTGCTGACTGAAAATGCAGGGTCTGATAAAGGAAAGCTGGTGCCAACTGATATTGGAATTATAGTCAATGACTTTTTAGTTAAGAATTTTGAAACCATATTGGATTATAATTTCACGGCTAAAGTAGAACAGGATTTTGACGAAATAGCGGAAGGAAATGAAGATTGGACAAAAATGATGCGTGATTTTTACAGTCATTTCCATCCGATTGTGAAAAATGTGGAAGAGAATGCTGACCGCGAAAGTGGCGAACGTATTTTAGGAAAGGACCCGAAAACCGGGAAACCGGTTTCCGTACGCTTGGGTAAATTCGGGCCTATGGCTCAGATAGGCGATATTGATGATGAAGATAAACAGTTTGCCAGTTTGGGAACAGATCAGAATATAGGAACAATTACGTTAGAGGAAGCTTTAAATTTATTCTTACTGCCCAAAAAACTGGGGGCTTACAAAGGAGAAGAGGTGGAAGTGAACAATGGCCGTTTTGGACCTTATGTGCGTTTTGGTAAAACATTTATTTCTTTACCTAAAGGAGAGGATCCGCTGGATGTTACGCTGGAAAGAGCAAAGGAACTCATAGATGAGAAAAAACAGGCAGATGCTCCCATAGGTACGTATGACGGATTGCCTATCCAAAAAGGCGTTGGCCGATTCGGACCTTTCATCAAATGGAACGGCATGTTTATTAATGTCGGCAAAAAATACAACTTTGACCGGCTGTCTCCATCTGATCTGAGTGAGTTAATAGAAGACAAGTTGCAAAAGGAAATGGATAAAGTTATCCACGATTGGAAGGCAGAAGGAATTAAAGTTGAAAAAGCCCGTTGGGGCCGTTCTGTTATTACCAAAGGAAAAATTAAAATAGAATTAAGCAAAGAGGTGGATGCTGAAAAGTTAACACTGGCAGAGGTTCAGGAATTGATTGAAAAGAAAGCTCCGGCTAAAAAAGCGGTTGCTAAAAAGACAACGGTTAAAAAAGCAACAACTAAAAAGGCCCCGGCAAAAAAGAAATAATTTATGGTATTCGATTTTTTAGAACCTGTTGAAGAGTCCGTTTTGGCTTTTGTTAAAAGTTTGAATACACAAACGCTGGGAAAAAAAACAGTATTTCATACCCGTGAAGATTTTCCGGATGTAAATAAAATTAAAATTGCAGTCATCGGTGTCTTAGATAACAGAGGTAATGCCTCTTATGAAACGGTTGATGTAAATTTCATCAGGCAGGAATTTTACGCACTTTTTCCCGGCAACTGGCACTCGTCTATGGCAGACTTAGGTGATATTCCTCATGGGAATACACAGGAAGATACTTATTATGCCGTTTCAAAAATTGTAGCTGAATTAATAAAAAAACAAATTGTCCCGATCGTTTTAGGTGGTTCGCAGGACCTGACATATGCTTTGTACCGCAGTTACGATAGCCTGGATCAGATGGTCAATTTGGTAACGGTTGACAGCCGATTTGATTTCGGCAAAGAAGAATCCAGAAATACGGCTGATTCGTATCTTTCAAAGATCATTATCAATGAGCCGACCAATCTTTTTAATTACAGCAATCTGGGGTTTCAGACTTACTATAATTCGCAGGAAGAGATTGATTTAATCGAAAAATTGTATTTTGATGCTTATCGATTGGGAGAAGTGAGCTCTAATCTTTCGATAGCAGAACCCGTTTTCAGAGATGCCGATATCGTTTCCGTAGATTTAACAGCCATAAAATCAGCAGACTCAGGAAATTTTGTTACATTTACACCCAATGGTTTTAACGGAAAGGAGATTTGTGCGTTGTCACGTTATGCCGGGCTGAGTGATAAAGTTTCTGTTCTCGGCATATTTAATCACAATCAGCTCAAGAATGAGGGCGTTTTAATTGCACAGATAATCTGGTATTTTGTAGAAGGATACAATTTCAGGTCGTTGGAATATCCGAATCTGAACCAAAACACTTTTTTAAAGTATATTGTTCCGGTTGATGACATCGAACTTATCTTTTTTAAAAGCCCGAAAACAGAAAGATGGTGGATAGAAATACCATTTATTTCAAATGTTAATAATAAATTAAAAAAAAATACGTTATTGCCCTGTACACATGAAGATTATTTGCGGGCGTGCGATCAGGAAATCCCCGAGCGATGGTGGAAAGCACAACGAAAAAATCTTCTGTAATTAAACTAAAAATCTTACATAAATTGAAAAAATATGCATTTCGTCGACAAAATATGTATTTTATCGATTTTTTTCTTTTCAGATTTGAAGAATATTTTTAGTTTTGACACAGAAAATAAATTTTACAATAAATAATTGCATTTTTAAAAAATTATAAATAGGTTTACGGCCTTAAAAATTCGAGTACATGATAACCCAAATTTATATGAAGAAGTTTATCGCATTTTCAACAATTTTAGTAACACTGGTTAGCTGCGGTTCTAGTGACAAGGGAGAACTTGTAGGAGTTCGAGGTAAAAAATGGCATCCTGAGAAACCTTATGGCATGACATTGATTCCCGGAGGAGCATTTATTATGGGTAAATCAGACGATGATTTAGCTAATGTGCAGGATGCACCAACTAAAACGGTAACCGTTCGTTCATTTTATATGGATGAGACTGAGATTACAAACAGTGAGTACCGTCAGTTTGTTGAATGGGTAAAAGATTCTACGATCAGAATGAAGTTAGCCATTCTTGCGGATGAAATGGGGCAGACTTCTACCGGTGGGGGAGGCAAAAAAGGTGGCAGCAGCATAGGTGATTATGCTTTTGCAGATGCAGATCCGGAAAAGATGACTCCTTATGACAAGTACATGTACGAGAACTACTATAGTATCGGTACGGATGATGATCCGTTTGCGGGAAGAAAATTAAATAAAAAGGTAAAATTAATTACGGATACTTCTAAATATCCCGATGAGTATTATGTTGAAGTAATGGATTCAATGTATTTGCCTGCGGCAGAGTCATACAATGGTTTGAGAACGATTGATGTAAATAAACTGGAGTTCAGTTACACTTGGATGGATATTCAGGCGGCGGCAAAAGCCAAAACAGGAAAAAGATCAGACTTTATCAGAAAAGAGAAAGTGAAAGTTTATCCGGATACTACTTCCTGGATCAAAGACTTTGCTTATTCTTATAATGAGCCAATGCATAATGATTATTTCTGGCACCAGGCTTACAGTGATTATCCGGTAGTAGGGGTTTCCTGGAAGCAGGCAAAAGCATTTTGTGCCTGGAGAACCCTGAATAAAAATGCCTACATCAAGTCAAAGAAAAAGAAACAGGATTTAATCAATACTTTCCGTTTGCCAACAGAAGCCGAATGGGAATATGCGGCCAGAGGTGGTCTTGAGTCTGCAACGTATCCATGGGGAAGTTTGTATGCTAAAAACGACAGAGGCTGTTATCTGGCAAACTTTAAACCTAACCGGGGTGATTATGCAGCGGATGAGGCTCTTTATACTGTTGAAGCTAAATCTTACGAGCCGAATAATTACAACCTGTACAACATGGCCGGTAACGTTTCTGAGTGGACGGATTCCTCTTATGATGCGGCTGCTTACGAATATGTTTCTACCATGAATCCAACGGTAGGTGACTTGAAAAATAAACGTAAAGTTATCCGAGGAGGTTCCTGGAAAGATGTAGCTTACTTCCTGCAGGTAAGTACAAGAGACTATGAATATGCTGATTCTGCCAGAAGTTATATCGGATTCAGAACCGTTCAGGATTACATGGGTACTCAGGTAACCGGAAACAGAAGAACCGGAAGAGCAAAATAAACCACAAATAAAATTTAAACCAACTTTATATTAATTAACTTAACTAACTAAAATTTATTATTATGGCAATTTTAAGTAAAAAAACAATGAACTTTGCTTATGGAATGGGAGCTGCGGTTGTAATCGTGGGGGCATTATTCAAAATTATCCACTTTGAAATCGGGCCTTTAACAGGAAACGTGATGTTAACCATCGGTCTTGTTACAGAAGCAATCATTTTCGCATTATCTGCCTTTGAACCTGTTGACAATGAATTGGACTGGTCTTTAGTTTACCCGGAATTAGCAGGAGGTGAAGCCAAAGAAAGAGGTAAAAAAGAAGAAGCTAAAGATGCTCAGGGATTATTATCTCAAAAATTAGATGCCATGTTAAAAGAAGCTAAAGTTGACGGTGAGTTAATGACAAGCTTAGGAAACAGTATCAAAAACTTTGAATCGGCAGCAAAAGGAATTGCACCTACGGTTGATTCAATAGCCGGTCAGAAAAAATACAGTGAAGAATTATCAATGGCTGCAGCACAAATGGAATCTTTGAACAGTTTATACAAAGTTCAGTTAGAAAGTGCCAGCAGAAATGCAGAAGCAAATAAAGAAATTGCTGATAACGCTGCTAAATTAAAAGAACAAATGCAGGCTATGACAGCAAATATTGCGTCCTTAAACAATGTTTACGGTGGTATGTTGTCTGCAATGGGAAATAGAGGATAATTAGTTTTATCAATTTAACAAACAATTTAAAAAACTAATTAGAAATGGCAGGAGGAAAATTAACCCCTAGACAGAAGATGATTAACCTGATGTACTTGGTTTTCATCGCAATGTTGGCACTTAATATGTCAAAAGAAGTACTATCGGCGTTTGGATTATTTAATGAAAAATTTGAGCGTTCAAATGTTGCAGCTGTTCAAACCAACCAACAAATATTAGATGCATTAAAGCAAAAAGCTGCTGATGATGCGGCAAATTTTGCTGAGCCAAAAAAAGTAGCGGATAAAGTAGTTGGTTTAACAAAAACATTCTATGATTATATTGGTGCTTTAAAAGCAACTATTACAGATGGAGTGGAAATTGATGAAAAGACTGGTAAATTGCCTTATGAAGCAATGGATAAAGCTGATGCTATTGATTACACCTGGTTCAAAGGGGATGGCTATACAGAAAAGGGAAATGAAGTTTTAGCCACAATCAATAAATATAGAGAAGATATGAAAGCAGCAATTGGAAAAGATAAAAAGTATGCTCCAATTATTGCTGACATAGAATCTAAATTTAATACGGATGATGTTAAAAATAAAGAGGGTATTGTTATACCTTATTTAGATTATCACTACAGAGGTTTCCCCGGAATTGCTTCTTTAACTAAATTGTCAGCGATGCAAAGTGATGCTAAAACTGCTGAGTCTAATGTGTTGAATGCATTGATTGGTAATACAGCTATCGCTCAGGCATCTATGAGTAAATACAAAGCAATTGTTGTTTTAGATAAAAATGCATTTTTCCAAGGTGAAACAGTAACCGGAAGAGTAGTTTTGGGTCGTTATGATGATTCAACTGTTCCTACTAAAGTTGTTGTTAACGGGAATAATGTGCCAATTGAAAACGGTCAGGCTATTATTAAGTTTGGAGCTGGTAGTATTGGTGAGCAAAAAATCAATGGTGAATTTACCTTTATGGAAGATGGCAAACCAGTGCCGATTCCGATTGAAGGAAATTATGTAGTAGTTCCTGAACCAAAAGAAGCTACAATTTCTGCAGACAAAATGAATGTTGTTTACAGAGGAGTTGTTAATCCGATGACAATTTCATTTGCCGGTGTTCCGGATAATGATGTTACAGCAAGTGCTCCCGGTCTTTCTAAAGGTAGCGGAACAGGTAAGTATAACATGAGCCCGGGTCAAGGAACAGAAGCAATCATCAATGTAACTGCAAAGTTACCTGGAGGTAAAACAGCAAGTTCTAAAAAAGTATTCAGAATCAAAGGAATTCCTGCCCCAGTAGGAACAATCGGTGGAGAAATGTATGGTGCTAAAGGACAGAAGTCTAGATTAGCTGTTTCTCAAATTGGTGCAAAACTTCCTGATTTTGATTTTGATGTTAATCTAACAGTAACGGGCTTTACTTTTAAAGCTCCTGGTCAGGCCGCTGTTGTTGTAAATGGTAATAGAGTAAATTCTCAGTGTGAGGCCGCTATGGCAAGAGCATCAAGAGGAGATGCAGTTACTATTACGGATATCAAAGTAAAGCTTGAAGGTTCTAATATTATTTTGCCAAGAACCGCTCCTATAGTATACGAAATACAATAATTTAAGTAACGATACGTTATCTTCAAATAACCTACAAAAGAATAAAGATGAAGTTAAATACAGTAATAGCATGTTTGTCAATCTTGTTTGTGTCGCAAATGAGTCATGCACAGTCAAATCTGTTAAATGCTAAAACGCCGGATGAAATTGGTAAAAAGACTGCCGCTCAAATGGAGGCAGATAATGATAAACCACTTCAATATGGTTACGTACACGACAGAGATGTATTGATGGGTAAAATGGTTTGGGAAATCATCGATTTGGATGAAAGAATTAATTTCCCGCTATATTTTCCGGTAGATACAGCTAATATTGGACGAGACAGACGATCTTTATTTGATGTATTGTTAAAAGAAATCAAGTCAGGTCGAATTACCGAGGTATATTATGATGATTATTTTAATTCAAAAAAATCATTAAAGGATATGGCTTCTTCGTTTACTTATATTGATACAACAAATGCAGGTAGAGAAGAGATTAACACCTACTATGATGATTATAAGTCTGGCAAAAAAGTATTGGATCCTCAGTATATTGATAAAAGAGAATTAACGTCTATTGATGTCTCCGGATACAAAATCAAAGGATACTGGTATTTTGACAAGCGTCAGGGTGAAATGAAATACCGTCTTTTAGGTATTTGTCCGGTTTCGCCGGAAGCCCGTGAGATTGGTTCCGATAATCCGGATGTTATTGAATTATTTTGGGTGTATTTCCCGGCAACACGTGACGTATTACACGAGTGGAAAGCCTTTAATGATAAAAACTCTGCCATGCCAATCACATTTGATCACTTGTTAAATTCACGCCGCTTCAGTGGAGTGATTTACAAAGAAGAAAACGTCTATGGCGACAGACAAATTCAGGAATACATGAAGGATAATGCTCTTAACCAGCTTTTAGAATCAGAAAGAGTGAAAGAGAAAATCAGAAACTTTGAGCAGGATATGTGGAATTACTAATTCCGGAAATTAATAACAAAAAACTCTTACCATTTCGGTAAGAGTTTTTTATTTTTGCAGGATGATTGACTATTTACTTGTTGGTTGCGGTTTAGCCGGAATTGCTTTTGCAGAAAGGGCACTTCAGAATAATAAAACAATCGCTGTTTTTGAAAACCATTCACAGAATTCTTCCGTTATTGCCGGTGGTTTATATAATCCGGTTATTCTCAAACGGTTCAGTGAAGTTTGGAAGTCACAAGAACAAATTGATTTAGTGAATCATTTCTATGCCGGTTTAGAGACAAAACTGAAACAACCGTTCGATTTTAAAATCCCTATTTTCAGAAAGCTTTATTCCGTAGAAGAACAAAATAACTGGTTTGTGGCATCTGACAGACCAAACCTCGCTCCTTTTTTATCTTCAAAAATAAATTATGCATACTACAAAGGGATTGACTCCCCTTTTGGTTATGGTGAAGTGATGCAATCCGGTTATGTTAATACCGCAGCTTTGCTGGCAGCATACCATCAGTATCTTAAGGATCACCGGTTAATGTTTACAGAAACATTTGATTACAACCAATTGGTTATACAGAATGATGGTATAATCTATAATGAAATACAGTGCAAAAACATCGTCTTCGCTGAAGGCTTTGGCATACATGCCAATCCGTTTTTTTCGCAATTACCGCTCGATGGTACCAAAGGCGAGTTATTAATCATCAAAGCTCCCGGGTTGAATTTAGATGTAATCGTAAAATCTACCGTATTTATTCTACCGTTAGGAAATGATTTGTATAAAGTAGGAGCAACCTATAACTGGGATGATAAAACGGCAACCCCGACAGAATCAGGTAAGCAGGAACTGATAGCAAACTTAAAATCAATCCTGTCGTTGGATTTTGAAATTGTTGACCATTTAGCTGGGGTGAGGCCCACTGTAAAAGATCGCCGTCCTATGGTTGGAACACATCCGAAATACAATAACCTTCACTTGTTAAATGGCCTGGGAACGCGTGGGGTAATGTTAGCTCCCGCCATGGCAAAAGTATTGTTCGACCATATTGAATATCAACTTCCTTTAGAAAAAGAAATTGATATCAGGCGGTTTAAAAAAATAAACTGGGATTAATGTTTATGGTCTTTCCAATGTTTATCAAAATGAATAAACATATTGATCCAGATGTTTCTTGATAACCGCAAAATAACCGGAAAAGCAACAACCAGCGTTACAACAATAGCTACAAAAGAATGCAGTAATCCTAACCCGATAAAAACATTCGAGATAATAAAGGCTGCTACGGCAAAAGCAATGCTCACGGCATAGCTCACATACATGGCTCCGTAAAAGAATGAAGGCTCCATTTTGTAACGGGTTCCGCAATGGCTGCATATTTCGTGCATTTCAAAAACTTTACCCATTTTATAAGGGTTTTTTTCCAAATACATGCTTTCTTCCTGGCATTTAGGACAACTTCCTGTTAAAATGCTATTCAGTTTGGATCCTTTTTTTAACATTTGCAAAAAATTTATACAAAGGTATCTCTTTTGCAGACTACCTAATGTAACATTAGTCACAAAATTATGCTGAATATACACAATTTATCGGTTTCCTTTGGAGGAACATTTTTATTTGAAGAGGTCACTTTCCGTCTGGGAGCCGGAGACAGAGTAGGGTTGGTAGGAAAAAATGGTGCCGGTAAATCAACGATGCTTAAAATTCTCGCCGGTGATTTTAAGCCGGACTCCGGAAGTATTGCTATAGAAAAAGAAATCAAAATGGGCTTTCTTCGCCAGGATATTGATTTTGACAAAGGCAGAACCGTGTTAGAAGAAGCTTATCAGGCTTTTGAAGAAATTAAGCGAACTGAACTGCGGATAGAGGAAATCAACCATCAACTGGCTACCCGTACCGATTACGAAAGCCAGTCATATTCTGAACTGATTGATGAACTGAGCGATGTTACACATCACTACGAAGTGTTGGGAGGCTATAATTATGTGGGTGATACGGAAAAAATTCTGTTGGGACTGGGTTTTAAAAGGGAAGATTTCAATAACCAGACCGATACTTTTTCCGGCGGCTGGCGGATGCGGATTGAATTGGCCAAATTGCTGTTACAGTCTAATGATATTCTGTTGCTGGATGAGCCGACCAACCACCTTGATATTGAAAGTATCATCTGGTTAGAAGGATTTTTACGCAATTTTCCCGGTGTGGTGGTAATCGTTTCGCACGATAAAATGTTTTTGGACAATGTGACAAACCGTACCATTGAGATTTCGCTCGGAAAAGCTTATGACTACAGTAAACCGTATTCGCAGTACCTGGTTTTAAGAGAAGA
Source organism: Bacteroidota bacterium (assembly GCA_023434025.1). GTDB lineage: Bacteria > Bacteroidota > Bacteroidia > Flavobacteriales > Flavobacteriaceae > Flavobacterium. The sequence continues at coordinate 89,644 of JAEYTL010000018.1, read as the reverse complement.
AATCCGAGAAAAACAACTGGCTACACAAAAAAACCAGGCCAAGAAGATCGAAGAAACCGAAAAATTAATCGAAAAATTCCGTGCTAAAGCTTCCAAAGCTTCCATGGCCCAATCGTTGATTAAAAAGCTCGATAAAGTGGAGCGGATTGAAGTGGATGAAGATGATAATTCTGTCATGAATATCTCTTTCCCGGTTTCCGTCACACCGGGACGGGTGGTGATCGAAGCCGAAAATGTCACCAAGGCTTACGGTGATAAAACCATTTTAAAAGACATTTCACTGTTGGTTGAACGGGGAAGTAAAATCGCTTTTGTGGGGCAGAACGGACAGGGAAAATCTACGTTTATCAAGGCCATTGTCAATGAATTTAAATATGATGGGGTCATTAAACTGGGCCATAATGTTCAATTAGGCTATTTTGCCCAGAATCAGGCGGAGTATTTAGACGGCGAAAAAACATTGCTCGATACCATGATCGATGCGGCAACTGATACCAACCGTTCCAAAGTCCGCGATATGCTCGGTTCCTTTTTATTCCGGGGCGATGATGTGGAGAAAAAGGTAAAAGTGCTTTCCGGTGGTGAGCGGAACCGTCTGGCTTTGTGTAAATTATTACTTCAGCCGATCAATGTTTTACTGATGGATGAGCCAACGAATCACCTGGATATCAAATCCAAGAATGTATTGAAAGCCGCCCTGCAAAAGTATGAAGGCACATTGCTTTTGGTATCGCATGACCGTGATTTTTTACAGGGGATGGCTAATGTGGTCTATGAGTTCAAAGACCAGAAAATCCGTGAATACCTGGGAGATATCAACTTTTTCTTAGAGCAACGCAATGCCATGAACATGCGTGAGATCGAAAAAAAAGAAATGGTTGCTACTGCGGGTTCCAATAAAGAATCAAAGTCCGTTTCCTACGAAGATCAAAAGAAAGCCAAATCCCTTCAGAACCGGTTGAGTAAAATCGAAAATCAGATCAAACAACTTGAAACCGATATCCAGAACGACGACAAAGCCCTGGCAAGCAATTATGATAAACACATCGAAGATGCCAACTTCTTTGTGGCCTACAATAAGAAAAAACAGGAATTGGATAAATTACTGGAAGACTGGGAAGTGGTGCAGGGTGAAATTGATAATTTGTAGCTAATCCGGCCGGAAAGCATTGTTGTCTGTTGTATTCCTTACAGACTACAGAAAACAGACATCGGACAACCGATGGCAATCACCTGAACGGATTCCGTTCCTGCCATTCCGTCTGAGGTTCCAGATAACCAAAAAGTTGTTCCATTTTCCGGTTGATTAAACCGTTGGTGTGCTGTATAAAACCGAACATTTCTTCCGGTTTGGCCCCTACAGAACTTTTGATCTCCAGAGCGGTCCGGGCAAAGATTATTTCTTTAAAACCTTTGTTGATGGAATAGGCTATCATGTCGTAAAGCATATTCAGATAAAGCATTTTTTCCCGTTGAAGCGAATCGTCATAACCCAGAAAATAGGTGTCCATCTGACTTCCGTTTTTAATCAGCGTGTTAAAACCGATGAGCTGATTCTTTTCAAAGTAGCCGTAAAACAGAAAACGGTCTTTCAGTTCTGCCTTCATGGCGGCAAAGTGATGTTCAGCCAGAAAGAAGGTGTTGAACGGAGCATTTTGAGCCACGTGATGATATAGGTTGTATATTGTTTCCTGATAGGCTTCAATTTCTTCTAAATTTAGTTTCCGTTTTTCAATACCTTCTGCTTTTTTTCGGGAACGCTTATATTGATCACGGTATTTTTTTGAGAGGGCTGCAATATAATCGTCAAACGAATGCCAGTTCTCAGAAACCTTAAAAACCATATTGGGCTGTGTGGAAAAGCGGTAGAACGATTCAAATGCTTTTTGAGGAAAAGTGCTCACTTCTTTTTTGTCAAAATCTTTAAAAGTTGTTAAGTGAACTTTTTTGCCTTTTTTCTTAAGGATTAGTTTAATTGCGGATGTTGCCTGATGCAACAAGGCAATTTTTTTGTCCGTTTCCAATTCATCCGAAAAGCGAAATGCATTTTGTCCGGTGAGCATGTTGTTGCCGATGAATAAAACATGCGAGCAGAAATTTTTAAAAATAAAATTCCGGACAGTGGTCTTGAAGCACTTGTCCCGTTCTCCAAACGATTCCAGTTTGTTCAGATCCAGAAATTGAGCCAGAGCAAGTCCGACGAGTTTGTCATTTTTATAAAAGCCGATAAAAAAGCAAAGCATGTTATGCGGTTTAGACTGTTCGAGAGCGGCTAAATAGGCTTTTGATAAAAAAACAGTCGGTGTGGCCAATGCATCCCAATCGCCTGGTAAATCATGTATTGATGTAGTTATTTTGAACAAATAGGAAGATTCCAAATGATAAGGGTATAAATTCAGGGCATAAAGTTAAAATTTGATACAGAATAACAAATGTTATTTAACTTTATATAAATAAAATAACAATGGAAATTTTTACAGAACAAACCATTCAAACCCAGCTTAAACCATTAAACGACTGGTCTTTTAAAAATAATGCTATCCGGAAAGACTTTAAATTCGAAAACTTTGCACAAGCATTGTCTTTTATAATGCACGTTGGCATTATCGCCGAAAGGCACAGCCACCATCCGGAAATTCACAACGTGTATGACAATGTTACCTTGCGTTTAACGACGCATGATTATAACGGTGTAACCGAAAAAGACATTGCATTGGCAACAGCAATCGATAAAATCTAATTCTCAGACCCAACCGCAGACAATAGCCCCCATGACTGTCATACAAACAGTCCAGTAACCGGCATTGACTAAAATATATTTCCACGATTTATGCTCAAACAATCCGTTGATGGCAATCAGTGGAAAAGCCAGAAATAATCCTGACATAAACCCGTGCAGGGCTCCGTGTTTAAACGTACGGAATGCATTGCCGTAATCAGCCATAAATGCCGCATAAGACGGTTTGGCCGTTTCAACAAAGTCAGGTCCGCCAATCATCCCCAACGGACCAAACTGATGAATGCATAAAATTTGCATAATCATGGCAATCATCACAGAAAAAATAAAGGTCAGACCAAAAATCTTAATCATACTTCCTTTTTTTAATTCTTCTTCGGTTAAACCCGTTTCTCTCATCCAGATATTAGCAAACAATGCCGGACTGTACCAAATAAAACCAACTACCAGAGTGGCTAAAGCGGCAACTAAAACTGCGTAAAAATTCATTTCCATACATTTGATGTTATTGGTTGATAGCTCAAATGTAGAATTTTATTAAATAAGTTGTTATGAAAATGATAAAAAACAATGCGGTAAATTATTAAAAAGATAAATTTCCTGCCAATTCTCTCAGGCTTATTTCAGATTGTTTTGTCAGTAATTCTGCCGTTGTTAGCCGGATGACCGCATTGCCGTAATTTTCCTGAGCGGTTCTGAATTCAATCGGGGCAACAGAACCAATTTTAAATTTTTCCAGGGTAATTTCCATATTTTGTTTGGCAATGGCTTCGTTCTTCTTTTCCAGTTCTAACAATGATAAGTTGGAAAGATAGGACTGATATAACGAAGTAAGCTGTGATTGAATTTGCTGGGTTTGTCTTTCAATTTGAAGCTGTGTGTTTTCCAGTTGGATTTTGGCTACTTTCTCATTTCGGTTCTGATTGAATCCGTCAAACAAATTTAAGGAAGCTGTAAAGCCGTAATTGAAATTCCGCCCGATCGATTCGGTAACGAAACCAAAAGGGGTTTGTGAGCGGACTAAATTATATCCTCCGGAAAGGCTTACGGTGGGATAACGGTTGGCTTTTACCTGTTTAAGTTCGTATTCCTGAATTTTTTTGTTGATGTACTGTAGCTGAAGTTGCGGGTTCTGCTTTTCAGCCGAAGACAGCAGGTCAGGCAACAGCAGAGAATGGTCTGTTGAAATGGTGTCAGAAACTTTAAAATCAGTGTCCAGCGGACGAACCAGAAGCTCATTGAGCATTACTTTTGAAATTCCGTATTGTTCCAGTAACTGAATTTTGGTGGATTGATCGGCATTCAGGTCAACTTCAGCATTCAATACCTCTAATTTGGAAGCTTTACCAATACTGAAGCGGTTTTTAGCCGTATTTAAGCGGAATTCCGACACCGAAATGATACTGTCTATCATTTTCAGTTGTTGTTGTTGGGTGGCTAACGTAAAATAGGTCTGATAAACGGCACTTACTTTACTTAGAACTGCCAGCTTCAGTTCGGTTGCCCCCAGGTTTTGAAGTTCTTTCAATTGGTGGTGCCGGGCAAACATCCTGAAACCGTCAAAAATGGTCCATTCTATTCCCACACCATAATTGATGTTGATGTTCTGAGCCCCGTCAATTTCAATTTCTGCTCCGCTGGCTTGTGTTTGGGTCTGGTTTAAAACCGTGTTGTTATTGGTCACTGTTCCGGTAATATTAGGCAACATTCCGGCATTTCCGAGGGTGACATTTTCTTCGTCAATTTTTAATTCGTTTTTGGCAATGCGGATGTCAAAATTGTTTTCAAGGGTCAGGGCAACTGCTTCTTCAAGGGTTAAAACAGGCTGTATCTGACTCCAAACCGGAGAGGCAATCAACACGATGATATAGGACAGAAGTATTTTTTTCATAACTAATTTAAACGGATTCTTTTTCGTATTGGTCTAAATTATCAAACTCAGGGCGGTGTTTTTTTTCACGGGACCACATCAGGTAAACAGCCGGAATTACATATAAGGTGAGAATCAGCGAAAAAATAGTTCCGCCTACAATCACAATTCCCATACCCATTCTGCTTTGTGAGGCTGCACCAATAGAAACGGCAATCGGCATAGCTCCTAATGCCAGGGTTAAACTGGTCATTAAAATAGGTCGTAACCTTGATTCAGAAGCCTCCATGACGGCATCGTATTTAGATTTCCCTTCTTCCCGCAACTGGTTGGCAAATTCCACGATCAGAATACCGTTTTTGGTCACCAGTCCAATCAGCATGACGGTTCCGATCTGACTGAAAATGTTCCAGGTTTGCCCGAACAGCCAGAGAGAAAACAGGGCTCCGGCAACAGCCATCGGTACGGTCAGGATGATGATAAACGGATCGATAAAACTTTCAAACTGGCCGGCTAAGATAAGAAAGATCAACAGTAAAGCCAGTCCGAAGGCAAACATGGTGTTTGAGTTACTTTCTGCAAAGTCGCGGGATTCTCCTCCCAGATCGGTTGTAAAAGAATCGTCGAGTACTTTTTCTTTGATGCGTTCCATGGCATCTATCCCGTCACCAATACTTTTTCCGGGAGCTAATCCGGCAGAAACGGTGGCCGACATATACCGGTTGTTGTGAAACAATTGCGGGGGGCTGCTTTGTTCTTCAATTGTAACCACATTGTCCAGCTGAATAAGCTGTCCGTTTTTACTCCTCACAAAAATAGAAGCCAGATCCAGTGGCTGGTCACGGTCTTTTTTGTCAAACTGACCAATGACCTGGTACTGTTTTCCGTTCATCAGAAAATAACCAAAACGTTGTCCGCTCAGGGAAAGCTGGATGGTTTGGGCAACATCCAACACGGAAACACCCAGCGATTCCGCTTTCTCACGGTTAATCGTAATATAGATTTCCGGCTTGTTGAATTTCAGGTTTACATCGGTTATCGAAAAAGTAGGGTCTTTGGAGGCCTCTTCCATGAATTCAGGAATTTTTTCTTCGAGCATCTGAAAGTTTTTAGCCTGAATGATAAACTGAACCGGTAAGCCGCCACGCCGATTTACTGAAATGGTCGGCTGTTCTGAAACGGAGGTTTTTGCATCGTTGTAGTTTTTGGTCAAACCGGTAAGCTGTTGTGCAATTTCTTTTTGCGAACGTTCACGATCTGCCGGATCAACTAATGAAAGACGGGCAAATCCCCTGTTAACGGAGCCGGCACTGAATCCGGGCGAGGTTACAATCAGACTGACCTTTTTTTCGGGTACGGAATCGGTAATCAGCTTTGACAGATCCTGCATAAAACGGTCCATATAATCATAAGTTGCTCCTTCCGGTCCGGTCACATTCAATAAAATCATACTGCGGTCGTCATACGGAGCTGTTTCTTTCTGTAGAATGCTGTAAAACAAAGCAGAAAGCCCTAAACAAATAATCAGAATAGGAAAGCTAAGCCATTTTCTGCTCATGAATTTTTCTAATGAACGGGCATATCCTTTATTCAGATTTTCATAAAAAGGTTCCGTCATTTCATAGAATTTTGAGCGTTTCTGTTTTCCGCCTTTCATTAAATAGGCATTGAGCATAGGGGTTAAACTCAACGATACAAAAGCTGAAATGAGTACCGCCGCCCCAATCACTATTCCGAATTCCCGAAACAGCCTTCCTACAAAGCCTTCTAAGAAGATGATAGGAAGAAAAACGGCGGCAAGGGTAACGGATATCGAAATTACCGCAAAGAAAATTTCATTGGAACCTTTGATGGAGGCTTCAATGGGCGACATGCCTTCTTCTACTTTTTTAAAGATGTTTTCGGTCACAACAATTCCGTCATCCACAACCAAACCAGTGGCTAATACAATGGCCAGTAAAGTCAGTACATTGATGGAAAATCCGCAAATATACATGATGAAAAACGTTGCAATCAAGGATACCGGAATATCAATCAACGGCCTGAAAGCGATAGCCCAGTCTCTGAAGAATAAATAGATGACCAACGTTACCAGAAGCAAAGCGATTAACAGTGTTTCAGCCACTTCAAGGATTGCTTTTTTAATAAAAATGGTGGTATCGATGGCTACATTCAATTCAAATTCTTTGGGTAAGTCTTTTTTTAACTCCTCAAATTGTTTGTAGAATTCTTCCGAAATATCCAGGTAGTTGGTTCCCGGTTGAGGTGTAACAGCCAATCCGATCATAGTTTGTCCGGAATCACTCAGGCGGGTTTCCAGATTTTCTGCTTCCAGACTGGCTTTGGCTACATCCTGCAAACGAACGATTTTATCGCCGTCAGATTTGACGATGATGTTGTTGAAATCTTCTTCGGTAGTCAGATTTCCTAATGTTTTTACGGTTAATTCTGTATTGTCGCCGGTTAACTTTCCTGAGGGTAGTTCAACGTTTTGTTTGTTCAAAGCATCCAAAACATCTGAGGCGGTGCACCCGTATGCTGACAGTTTGATTGGATCTATCCACAACCGCATGGCATATTTACGTTCACCCCAAATACGAACACTGCTCACGCCGGGAATGGTTTGAAGCCGTTGCAAAATGACATTTTCAGCATAATCCGTAAGTTCCAACACATTTTTGTTGTCGCTTTTCATGGTCATGGTCAAAATGGGATCAGAGTCGGCATCTGCTTTAGAAACTACCGGTGGAGCCGTTAAATCCTGCGGTAAGCTTCTGACGGCCTGAGATACTTTGTCCCTTACGTCGTTTGCTGCTTCTTCGAGGTTTTTACCTAAATTGAACTCTATCGATATAACGCTGCTTCCCTGTGCACTGGTGGAAGAAATGTTCCGGATTCCGTCAATGGAATTGATGGCTTTTTCCAGGGGTTCCGTAATCTGTGATTCAATAATATCGGCATTGGCCCCCGTATAACTGGTCTGCACCGTAATCTGGGCAGGGTCAATTGACGGGAATTCGCGAACGCCCAAATAAGTGAACCCGATAATACCAAACAGCACAATCATGAGGTTCATCACGATGGCCAGAACCGGTCGTTTAATACTTAACGTGGATAAACTCATGCGTTTTTAGTTTTGAATTAGTTTTAAGTTAACCGGAGCTCCCACTTTGACGGCCATGATGCCGGACGTAATTAAGGTGTCTCCCGCTTTAAGACCTGACGTAACCAAAATCTCTTTTTCTGTCCGGTTGGCTGTTTCTATAATGACTTCTTTGGCTTTTCCGTTTTCGGTGATAAACACTTTTTTCCCGTTCTGGATCGGTATAATTGATTCGGTCGGAATCAGAATGGCATCGTTTAACTCTTCCAGCGGAAGCTGGATATTGGCAAATGTTCCGGGAAGTAATTTTCCGGCCTGATTGTCGGCAATAGCTCTGATCTGCAGGGTTCGGGTTGTTTGTTCAACGGCAGGTTCAACCGCATAAATTTTAGCTGTAAAAACGTCTTTGCTGCCGGCTGTAGTAAAGGTAATCTCAGCATTTGTTTTCATGGATGAAGCATATTTTTCCGGGATGGAAAATGTAATCTTTACCTTGGTGTTGTTCACTAATCTGGCAATCAGGGTGGTAGGGGTAACGTAGGTTCCGGGCGAAATGGAACGCAGTCCTATTTTCCCGCTAAACGGGGCTACAATGGCTGTTTTGGCAATTTGTGCCTGTATTAATTGTGTTTGAGCTTTGGCTGATTCAAATTCAGCCGATGCCACGTCGTATTCTTCCTGGCTGATGGCTTCTTTTTGCAGTAATAACTTTGCTCTTCGCTCATTTTCACCGGCCAGTGACTGTCTGGTTCTGGCCTGTGTCAGTTGGGCACGCAGCTCAATGTCGTTTACTTTGATTAATTGCTGACCTTTTTTAACATAACTGCCTTCTTCAAAATAGATGCCTTGCACTACGCCGGTAACTTCACTACGCAACTCAATCTGCTCATCGGCGTCTATACTACCGGATAAGGTCAGTTCATTGGCAAACTTTTTGGGTTGTAACACCATTCCGTTTGCCGTTACTGCTGCTTTTGGAGCTCCTGCTTTTTGATTAGATTTTTCATTTTGGCTTTTATTGCTGATAATCCGGTAAATGACTAAGGCTGCTAAACCACCTATCAGAAGAAAGATAATAATGTTTTTTAGTTTCATAAGTATGGTAAGAATAGTTGAAATCCAAAATTTTGGCTTTGACAAATGTACCTTTTCAAGAGCAAAAAGTTTTTGAGGTTAATTTTTATTTAACAATTGTATGCGTGGTTTTAACATTTTTAAGGTGATTTGTCAAGCCAATCAATGATCATATACCCGTTATTTGTTCGCTAGTTTAAAATTTTTGTAAGAAAAAATGATTAAAATGATTTAAAAAGTGTATTTTGTCGATTAAATTTGCATTTAAACGAATTTGCGTACTATATTTACAACGTCAAACCCCAAATTTAATTAAAGATGAAAAATTTTACGCTTATACTTTTTGTGCTTTGCCTGTCCTTTTCGGGATACGCTGAAGTATCAAAAGCGGAAAGAGAAGCTTTGCTGAAATTTAACCAGGCAACCCAAGGCAGTCAGTGGAAAATCAAATGGGATTTAGCTGCCGAAACCTCAACTTGGCATGGCGTTAAGATCAAAGATAACAAAGTAGTTGGTTTGGCTCTGCCGAACAATAACTTAGAGGGACAAATTCCGGCAGAGATTGCACAATTACCTTATTTGGAAACACTTAATTTATTTAAAAACAACCTTTCCGGTCATTTACCTGTTTCTATCGGTGATTTAAAAAACCTGCAAACGTTAAACATTTCGTTTAATAAATTAACCGGTGCTATTCCGGCTTCTATCGGAAAAGCTACTTCGTTAAGGGTGCTGGAGTTGTACATGAATTCGCTAACCGGTTCTTTACCACAGGAAATAGGTCAGTTAACACAATTGGAAAATCTTTCGCTGTTTAACAATTCATTACAAGGCGAATTGCCAAGCTCCCTGTATCAATTGAAAAATTTAAAAGTTCTGATGCTGAACAGCAATAATTTTTCCGGGAAACTGAGCTATGAAATTGAAAATTTAAGAGCTCTTGAAAACCTGAGCTTATTTGAAAATAACTTTGTTGGTCAGGTTCCTTTTGAAATAGAGAAGCTGGATAACTTAAAAGAAATGAATATCTCTTACAACAAGTTCAACGGATTGATTTCCTATGCCCTGGCTAAGAAAGACACTTTCCAGATGACGATGTTAAACGATAAAGGAGTGGCGGTTCGCTTACCGTTGCTTACAGACAATACTGGAGTAGTAGGTACTCCGGATTAATTTTCCAAAACACAAATACCAACCCCACAAAAAACTTGCTTGCCCCAAACAGCAAGTTTTTTTTATTTAACAGCAAAGCTGAGTGTGTTTCAGAAGAAGCTGAAATCAGGGATTTTGTATAGGAGTAATTAAAAAAATACCTACAAAGCTTTATATCTAAAGAAATTTTTTGTTAATTAGCAAAAACAAATTTAATCATAAATAATTGAGTTAAAATCAATTTTTTTATGAATCTACACCAATTTCAAAATAAGGAAGCACTGCAGGCTTTTTATACCTTTGAAATCACGGAACATGATACGTTGGTTTTAACACATTGTAAAAATGAATCTAAACCATAAAAAAACTTTATCATGAAAAACAAGTTAAAATTACTGCTTATTTTGATGATTTCCATGCTGTTTTTCACGTCCTGTGAAAAAGAAGAATTTGAAATTTCCGATCAGGCTTCTCCTGTCCAGACAACTCATCAGGTACGGAAAATCAGCTTTCGCGAGTTAAAACGCAATCGAAAAGCTTATGAAAAATTAAAAGAATCACGTTCAAAAATGAATCATTCTTTACTGCAGAGAGGGGTTTTTAATGAAGATTTTGGCATTTTTATTGACACTACAAACATCCTGATTACAGAAAAAGACGGAAAGCATTCTATTACTTTTAGAATCATTAATGAAGAAGAATTGTCTAAAGTTGAAAATTTGGTGCTAAACTCCAAAGAAGACGGAAGTTATAAAGCTTTTATAACCGAGTATTTATTGTCTCAGGAAGAATTAACCAAGTTGGCGAACAATGTAGAGATTGGAGACAAAAAGCCATCCGCTATTACAGATGTGAGTACGTATGCCCGGTTTTCAATTACGGGAGATGGTGCAGATTGTATTTCAATGTTAAACTATACCGTTGGATATTGCTTGAATGCTAACGGACAAACCATCAGAGACAGAGGGAATAATGATGGGCCTGCAGGAACTGTATGTGTTAGTGGCTGGTATGAAGTAGAATACCAAATTATGGTTATAGATGCCGGCTGTTTGTCTGGCGGTAGCGGCGGTGGCGGCAGTGACTCAGGAGGAGATAATTCCGGTTATAATCCTGGCAACGGAAATTGGACTGGAGGCGGTTCTCCAGCAGATGGAAACCCCGGAAACCCGAATACAGGTAATCCAAATACTGGCAATCCGAATACCGGTGGAAATAATAACGGTAACGACCCGAATCCTAACCCTGATTTTAGCGATGGAAGCGGGAACCCGATTATTACAACTCCAATTCTAACTATAGATAAAAGAGAAGTTAGGCTTTATAATCATTTAAACACAAACCAACAGACATGGTGGAATAATGCACCACAGGAAACAAAAGATGCTCTGTTGGATTACTTTAATCAAAATTCACCGAATAATGTCGTTACAGATGAAGCGATGATGTTTATTTTGGAGCTGATTGATAAGGCTAATCAGAACCCTACATTTTACACATCTGAAAAAATAATAAATTGGTTTTTTACAGCTAATGAAGGTATTGACTTTGAATATGATCAAGAATTTTGGGATAATCCTAACCTTACATTTTCTGCTCAAGATTTACCAACATGGGCAGATTATTCAAATGGTTATCCAACCGAAACAGGTGCGGATAATGTATATGGTAGTGTTGGTGGACAAGTTTGGCAAGCGAGAATTAATAATCCCAGTAGAACTACAAATACATGTGCATTAAAAGTTTCTATTGCATTAAATAATTGCGATGTTAGTATTCCAAATATTCCAGGAAAAACTTTGCAAGGAGCAGATGGAAAATTTTATTTTTTAAATGCAAGAGCTTTAAATTCGTGGATGAGAAAAACTTTTGGAGTAAATCCTGTAAATTCAAATCATCATGAATTTTCAAGTTCTGAAGGAGGACTTAATGGAATTAATTTCCCAAACTTAGTCTCAGGTTTAAAAGGTATTTATTCTATGATTACACCTGTCAATCCTGGAGTTTCAGGTCATGCTGATATTCTTTATGAGGATGGTAGTTGTTTAGCAGGTTGTCAATTTGAATTACCAATTGAACGAATTGATATATGGAATTTAAATTAGAAGTAGTATGAAAAATTTTATTAGTTGTTTAATAATGGTTTCGCTGGTCTCTTGCGGAAGTGTTCACAAGAGAGAAAATTTTAATTATAAAAGTGTTCAGAGTCCATGGATAAATTCATTCAAAGAAACTGTTTTTATTGAGTGTCTAAAACAAAGCTATGGTAATGATACTATTTTAGTATTAATAGGTAAAAAGGATTTACTTAACACTTATGATGGAATAGATTTTTCAGATTTAGATAACGCAAAAAGTATAGGTAAAGAAATTGCAATAAACATACCCGATCCAGAATACAAATTTGATGACTATAAAATAGGTCAAAAATACTACATGTCATCATGTTTGAGATTTTATGCCAGTCGTGAGTTAGATTCAATTGCTCATGTTGAGTACAAAAAGCATTTAAATAACTCTCAATAATTTAAAAATACACCATAATGGAGTGCGGGTAAGGTTATACAACCAGCTGAATGCAAGCTAACGACATGGTGGAATAATGCACCGCAGGAAACAAAAAGAACTATTGGATTACTTTAATCAAGATTCACCGAATAATGTCGTTACAGCGGAAGCGATGGCGTTTATTTTGGAGTTGATTGATTTAGCTATAACAAATAACTCAAGTTTTACTTTTGACAACACTTTTGATCCAGATAATGATTTAAATTTTAGCTCAGTACAAGAATTTGAGAATTATTTGACTGATATTGAGAATAGAAGTGTTACAAATTTTGAAATAGCAGATGACACTCAAAATGAAGAAAAAATTGCCAGTGTTGAATTCCCAAATGGTTTATTTAATAGTTTGAAAATAAATGTAAAACAAAAATTATCACCATATAGCGTTTTGAATATTACTTCCTATTTGACAGGTATAACTTTATTTGATTCTTGGGAGCAGAAAGAATATACTGTTGATAATAATTATTTTGATAGTGTAAGAATAGATTTATATGGAACAATGTCTTTGAAAATATTTACTGAAGGCATAGGCACAATATATATTTATGACAAACACTATGTGATTTTAATTAGTAAAAATAGCGGCCAAATTTATGCCGCTTACACATTACCTTAATCATTTTAATTATGGAAAATAATACAGAATATTTTGTAGAATCAGTTATTGATAAATATTATATTTTACATACGGTTTGGGCGTTGATAAATATAGTATTATTAATAGTATTACTTTATTTTTTAATAAAGCTGTATAGAAAATTCATAAAATATTTAGAGAATAAAAAACCCTTAAAATGAATTCCTTTTTTTTAGAAAATTGGATATGAATTTTATGTGGTGGTTCAACTGGAGTTGGCAACAATTCAGTGAGTAATTCTATGTGAGATAGAGGTTGTTGGTTAGGTGTAGTCAGGCATTGGATGAGGTTTCCAAATAAACTCAAACAATTCGCTATTACATTTAATTGATAAATCGTCAACAGAAATAAAAACTGCTTTGCAAGGGAAATGGGGTATTTATATTATGATTCCAAAAAACCGAACAGAATTTGGTGCGACAGGTCATGCCGATTTTTGGAGTAACACAGGTTGCTTAAGCGGGTGCTTTTTTAATGACGCAAAAGAAGTTTATTTTTGGGAATTATTTTAAAATTTGAATATTATGAAGGCATTACTAATATTGTTTGTTTGTTTATTTACACATGGTTGTGCAAACTGTGAAAAGATAGGTGATTATAGGTACAAGACTTCTGTAAACAGAGTAAATATCGGTGAGTTTGATGGACTTATTTTCAAGTATAAAAGATTTGTTGCCAATGAAAGCGACGAAGGATTTCCATTGCTTATAAAAGCCCAGAAATTAGATTTTGAAACAAAAAACGATACTGTTTTTGCCTATGGTGATCTTAATGTGATTAAAGAAAAGGATAAAGTTTACATAGTTACAAAGGAAATTAACATAAATGGTTATGAAAACTTTATTAATACTGATTCTGTAATTAGGACTTATGAGCAGTTTAAAGGAGGAAAAGTTAAGTTTAATGAAGTGATTTATTATAGAAGGGGGCAAGTCACAAAAAAGTATATATATTGAGTCGTTTTAGATTCCCATTTTTAATACCATCCAAAAATATTAATGTAAATAAAAAATCCCGATATCCGGGATTTTTTATCGTTATATATCTTTTTCAACAGACCTTATGTCAGCAAATTAGCATTTCTTTCTAGAAAAAAATTTACTTCCAGAAAAAGGCATATAAAAATACCAGCACGATCATCACCGCAAACGCACTGATGTTGAATACGGCATTGGTTTTAAACGTTTCTTTTTGCAGGGTAAAGCCTTTCGCATCATCGGCTCCTTTGTTTTGACGCCAGCTCAGTAAGGCAATCAAAGCCATGGTCAGCAGGGTGGTATAACCCATTTGGTCTAAAAAGGGAACACTCGGAAAAATACCTTCCATTGAACTGCCGGCCGCCCAGCCTTTGGGGCCGACTTTAAAGAACATTGCGATAGGAATAGACAGTAAAGCTCCCCAGATAGCTGCCTTATTGGTGGTTTTTTTCCAGAAAAGACCTAATATAAAAATGGCTAAAATTCCCGGACTGACCACTCCGGTATATTCCTGGATAAATTGAAAAGCCTGGTTGATTCCGCCCAACAACGGAGCCACAATTGCCCCGATGATTAAAGCCGCTGCGGAAGTCAATCGGCCTACTTTAACCGTATTCCTGTCGTCAGAATGCTTGTTGATGTATTGTTTGTATATATCCATCGTAAAGATGGTGGCGGTAGAATTTAACATCGATGCCAACGAGGAAACAATAGCGGCGGTCAGAGCCACAAAAGCCAGTCCTTTTAATCCGACCGGTAAAAACTGAATCAGCCAGGGATAGGCTTTGTCTGCCGCTGCGTCACCCGGAATGTTGATTAAGCCGTCTGCTCCCAAACGGGCCAGCATTTCGGGGTCATTAACAATCACATAGGCCGCTATACCCGGAATAACTACAATAAACGGAATGAGTAATTTGAGAAAAGCGGCCAGCAAGATTCCTTTTTGGGCTTCTTTTAATGATTTGGCCGCCAGAGCCCGTTGTATGATGTACTGGTTAAAACCCCAATAATATAAATTCGCTACCCAAAGTCCGCCGATTAATACCCCGATACCGGGCAGGTTGATGTATTCCGGATTGGATTCATCTAAAATCATGGCGAATTTAGAAGGGGCTTTGTCATAAATAATGCCTAATCCTTCTAACATTCCCGCTCCGTCAGAAACGGTGTTTAAGGCCAGGTAGGTAGTGGCTAATCCGCCAAAAACCAGAAAGACCACCTGAATGGCATCTGTCCAGGCAATGGAAGCCAGGCCGCCATACAGGGAGTAGGCTGCGGCAAAAAGCGATAGCCCGATAATGGCCCACATCATATCCACTCCCATCACGGTATTCATGGCCAAAGCACCCAGGTATAGCACCGAGGTGATGTTGACAAAGATGTACAGAGCCACCCAAAATACAGCCAGAATGGTTTTCAGGTTGGTTGAATATCGTTTTTCTACAAACTCCGGAATGGTATAGATCCCTTTTTCAATAAAGATGGGAAGAAAATATTTCCCCACGATAATAAGCGTAATGGCGGCCATCCATTCATAAGATGAAATGGCCAGTCCCACCGCAAATCCGGAGCCTGACATTCCAATGAACTGTTCTGCAGAAATATTAGCGGCAATCAGCGATGTGCCTATTGCCCACCAAGGTAAAGACTTGCTGGCCAGAAAGTAGTCTTCGGCATTTTTCTGATGGCCTTTTTTGTCGCGTGACATCCAGAGACCGACGCCTAAAATCAAGAGGGCATAGCCTATAAAAACGATGTAATCTAATGTTTGAAAACCAGTGTTCATGGAAAAGGAATTTGGTTATTTTTTTACTTTATAATGCAAGGTAGGTAATTCACGCAACACAGCAGCACTTTTTTCGGGCGAAATATCCCGTTGGGCCTCGCCAAGCATTTCATAGCCCACCATAAACTTCTTTACGGTTGCACTGCGGAGCAAGGGCGGATAGAAGTGCATGTGGAAATGCCATTCCGGATGAGCCAGCCGGTCGGTAGGAGCCTGATGAATACCGGAGGAGTAGGGAAAAGAGGTTTCAAAAAGGTTGTCGTATTTTACGGTGATTGTCTTTAAGATTTCTGCAAAGGCAACGGTTTCCTCCCTGGTCATGGCTATGATGGTGCCAAAATGCCTTTTGCTTATAATCATGGTTTCATACGGCCAGGTAGCCCAAAACGGAACCACCACGGCAAAATGATTGTTTTCGCAAACAATGCGTTCTTGTGATTTTAATTCTTCGTCTAAATAGGCTTTTAAAAGACTGGTCTTATGCTGGGTATAATATTTTTCAAGGTTTTTTTGCGTTTTTTCCACCTGGGTAGGCAAGGATGACTGAGCCCAGATTTGTCCGTGCGGATGCGGATTACTGCAGCCCATAACAGCTCCTTTGTTTTCAAAGATCTGAACGTGGTTGATGAATTCGTGGCTGCCCAGTTCGATGTATTGCTCCTTCCAGGTTTGAATGACTTTTTCAATCGCACTGATTTCCATTTCCGGTAAAGTTAAATGGTGTTTGGGCGAAAAGCAGACTACTTTGTTGATTCCCCGTTCGGGCTTGAGCTTAAAAAGAGGAGAAGAAGGTGTTGTGTTTTGTTCAACTTCTTCGTTCAATAAAGCCGAAAAATCGTTTTCAAACACATAGCAATCGTTATAGTCCGGATTGCGGGTTCCGTTTGACCGTTCGTTGCCGGGGCATAAATAACAGCTGGGGTCATATTCGGGTAGCAATGTCTCGGAATGGTTTTCTTTTTGTCCCTGCCACGGGCGTTTGGTGCGGTGCGGAGAGACCAGGATCCATTCGTCCAGAAGCGGATTATAACGGCGGTGTGGATGTTCGTTGGTGTTAAAAGATGACATGGTTTTTATCTGGTGAGTTCTGTTTTTTTATACTTTTTAAACCTGTTAGGTTTTATTTCGTTTTAACTTTTGCCGTTCCCTTGGCAATTTTTACCTTATAATGATTCAGCTGAATGCCGAATTGCTGTAAATAAGCGGTTGAAATTCTGTCAAATAATGCCTCTTCACTGCCTTTTTCAATCAGGTTGATGGAACAGCCGCCAAATCCACCGCCCATCATGCGTGAGCCGATGACTTGTTTTTCATTTCGGGCAAAATCAACCAGAAAATCGACTTCTTCACAGCTTACTTCATATCCTTTTGATAATCCTTCGTGGGTTTCAAACATAAGCTGGCCGAGCTGGTCAAAATTGTTCCGGTCCAAGGCATAGACGGCCTCGTTTACCCTTCGGATTTCATTTGCCACAAAATGACAGCGTTTATACAAGGTTTCACCTAATGCGTCTCTCAGTTCGTTCAGCTGCTCTTCGGTGCAGTCCCGGAATGTTTTGACATCAGCGAAACGGTTTTTTATAATCGCCAGACCTTTTTCTACTTCTTCCCTCCGCGTGTTGTAGCCGGAGGTCAGGTGGGTGTGTTTTACGTTGCTGTCGATTAAAAGTAACGAATATTTTTTAAAATCAGCAGAATGGTATTCGTGTTCTAAGGAGGTGCAGTCTAATTTGATGACTTTGTTTTTTTTGCCGAACACACTGGCAAACTGATCCATGATACCGCATTTTACCCCCACAAAGGTATGTTCGGCTTTCTGACCGATTACGGCAATTTCACGTCGGGACAGCCCGAGACGGAACAGCTTGTTCAAGGCATACCCGAAACCGCATTCCAGAGCGGCTGAGGAGGAAAGTCCGGCTCCCATCGGAATAGTACTGCTGAAAACAATATTGATTCCTTTTAACGGAAGGTTGCGTTCTTTGAGTTGGTGCAAAACACCTAACATGTAGTTTGCCCACATGTTGTCAACAGGTTTCAGTTCGTCTTTCCAGTTGAACTGATAGGATTCGTTTAAGTCTTTGGCTACCCAGCTGCATTGGTTCGTTTGCGAAACAGAAACGGCAAAGCAGATGTATTTGTTGATGGCCGCAGGCAACACAAAACCGTCGTTGTAGTCAACGTGTTCCCCGATGATGTTGATTCTGCCGGGCGACAGAAAAACAGCTTCGGGTTCCTGTTGAAAAATGGTTTTAAAATGTTCTGAAGTAGTGGCGATTAGTTTTTTCTTCATCTTAGTGTAGTTCAAGGGTGGCTTCTTTCAGGTTGGCTGATCTGGCTTTGAGGTGAATGGTTTTTTTCAGGTTTTGGGTGCGAAGTAAAATCGTTGCAATACCTGCTTCGGCCTGAACCGGATTTTGTCCGATCAGCTCGGCATTTTCCCCTTCAAGGGTAAATTCAATTAAATTGGTGGCATCGGTAACTATCGTTCCGTTCGCATCGGCCACCGATGCATATACAAAAACAACATCGGGATAATCCGGGTTAATCTTTATATTTGATTCATCAAAACGCAATTGAATTGAACTGGCTTGTTCAGCTGATCTGACAACCTGTTCCGAAACCTTTTTACCCTTAATGAATCCTTCTGCCCGTAAACTGCCTTTTTGGAAAGAAGTAGTTTTAAATACAAAAGGAGGATATGGTAATTGTTCAGAAAAGGTATTTCGTAAAGGTTTTTGTTTTGCAATGAGTTGATCATTCAAATACAACGCCACTTCTTCGCAATTACTGAAAACAGTGACTTCCCGGCTTGATTTTTCATTCCAGTAGCTGGCGATGTAAACCATGGGGCCGGCAACCAATTCTTTAGAAAGTTTTACGGTTGGGGGGCGTTGGCTTTGGTAGAAGTAATGAGCAAATTTGGGTATTCTGAAAATATCGCTGATGCCGGAACTTTCAATGTCGTTGGCATAACCGCGGTTGTAATCAAACATCAGCCAGTTGGCCTGCCCGATGGTGTGCTCTCCTTTTCGGTTTGAATTAAAGGCTTCCTGATAATTGAAGGCTTGCTGCAATAGTCGTTTTTCGCCAAAACCGCGTAACTGCCGGCTGGTACGTTCGTCTTCTTTTAAATTGGCATAGGCGGTTTGGTTAAAACCGGCATTTTGAGCATAATATTCCCAGTCGCCGTATTCGGCTATAAAAATTTTGCGGTTTCCTTTTGCGTAATTGTTCCAATAATCGGGTGCTTTGCCGTGCTGACGGGCGGGTATGAAGAGGTCATAATGCGGGTTGTCTATCCACCCGGCGGTGTAAATATTGGCATACGGCAATTCGGCTTTCAGGATGGCGTTGGCTTTTTGCATGTAGGCTTCACTCATCTCGCTTTCGTTGAGCGAAACTTCCCAGAAAATGATGCTGGGACGGTTCCGGTCTCTTCGGGCAAGATCGCGGATTTCCTGATAGGAGTTTTCGATGAATTTTTCATCGCCTGTAAATTGCCAGCCGGAGATGCAGTTCATGACCAACAGGCCAACTTCGTCACAGGCATTCAGGAAGGCTTCGGTTTGCGGATAATGGGATAACCGGACAAAATCGAATCCGGCGTTTTTTATTTTAACGGCATCGCGGTAATTGGCCTCGTCAGAAAGGGCATAACCGACATAGGGATATTCCTGGTGGCGGTTGGTTCCGTTGATAAACAGCTTTTGGCCGTTCAGGTAAAAACCGTCTGCTTTCAGCTCTGCCTGGCGGATTCCTGTTCTGATGGTCTGGCTGTCTATGGGTTGGTTTTCTGCGTATACGGTGACTTTTACGTCATAGAGGTTGGGAGTTTCAATCCCCCATAGCAAGGGGTTGGCTATTTCGATGCTCTGAACGATGGTTTCATCGGTCTTGGCTGCAATGATTACGGTTCCGGTGTTAAAGGTTGTTTTCTGGCTGTTTGCGATAAACGTAATTTCCAGTCGTACTTTTTGCGGTTCTTCGGTTTCGTTGTTAACGTTGACTTTGATAAAACCCTTCGCAACTTCTTTCGAGAGGTGATCAAAATGAACCAGTATGCCGCCGTCATTGGTTTTGGCTGCCTGAACGGCATCGGTAATGTAAACAGCATTGGTTGTCAGGAGGTAAACGTTCCGGTAGATTCCGCCGTAGTAGTTAAAATCAAGTGTTTTCAGAGGTTTTCCCGGTGGTATTTGCGGGTTGTCCTGGTTGTTGACTTTTACGATGATGGTGTTGTTGGTAGCTTGCACCAGGTTGGTGGCATCTACGGTAAAGGGCAGGTATCCGCCCTGGTGATGGGTGACCAGCGTTCCGTTGATCCATACCCAGGCTTCGTGCATGACACCTTCGAAGTAGAGGAATACTTTTTGGTCTCCCGTTTTTTCTACATCAAATTTCTTTTGATACCAGCAATCGCCCTGCCATTGGTTGTTAACCACCAGGGGTTCTATTTGGGCGGTGTGCGGCAGTGTGATTTTTTCCCAGTTTAATGCGGTAGAATCTTTGGTAAAGGTCCAGTCTGAACCAAAATTGATCTTTGTCCGGTTGAGATGGGTTACTTCTTTGCCGCAGGAAAACAGCATGAAAGAAGTTAAAAATAGGAGCAGGTATTTTTTCATTGGGATGATTGATTTTTGAACATACTGATAGAATAGGTTTTCAGTCGTTTCACTCGTTGTGTTTTTGTTTTAGCCACTGATTTGTTGATTTTTAATTTTCTTCAAAGGCATCTAAAGCGGGGGAAGGTTTTCCGTCCGGTAACCAGGCACTCAGGCTGTAGCCGCTCCAGCTTTTTTCGCCCTGAGGTTCCCAGTACAAAACGCCTAATCCTTTGTTGTCGGGTACATTTTTAACGGCTTTGATGGTGGCTTCTAACAGGGCTTTGGTGTTTTCTACTTTGTCGTATTCGCCGCCTACTTCTACGACCATGACTTCTTTGTTGTAACGTTTAACTAAGTCGTTGAGGTTGAATTCTAAATTGGCAATGGTTTCGGTGTAGTCTTTTTTTACCCAAAACGGATAGTACGAAAGGCCAATGACATCATATTTTACGTTTTGTGCGGTGGCATTGTCATAAAATGTGCGGTATTTTTCAATGTTGTCGCCTTCGTCTAAATGCACAATTACTTTGATCGACGGGTCAACGGCTTTTACGGCATCGTAGCCTTTGTTTAACAAAATGCCTAATTGTTTCCAGTTGTCGGTGCTGCCGTCGGGCCAAAGCATGCCTCCCGGTATTTCGTTGCCTACCTGTACCCATTCGGTTTTTACGTTTGCTTTTTTCAGGGCGGTCATCACATCCACGGTATGGTTATAAACGGCATCGGCTAATTGATTGAACGGAAGGTCTTTCCACGCCGCCGGTTTATTTTGTTTACCCGGATCGGCCCAGGAATCGCTGTAGTGGAAGTCGATCATGATGCGAAACCCCATCTTCTGGGCTCTTACCGCAAAGGCTACCGTTTCTTCTTTGCTGCAATGGCCGCTTCGGGGGTCGTCTGACGGGTTGACAAAAACCCGTAAACGAACGGTGTTCATGCCACGGTCTTTCAGCAGTTGTAAAGCATCTTTTTTGGTTCCGTCGGTGTCATAAAACTGGTAACCGGCGGCTTCCATCTGAGGTAGCCAGGTGACATCGGCTCCTTTGGCAAAGGCCTGAGCGTTACTGTTGTGTACGAATAAAAGAGAAAGGAATACGAGGGTTAAAATTGTTTTTTTCATCGGTTTTATTTTTAAAGGTCATCGCTCATGTTTTGGCTGACTTCGTGTTTGCTGATACAAGCTTTTTTGTCTTATTCTTGGTTAAATACGGCTATGGCCGGTAGTACATTGTTGTCAAAATCCCACAAAGCCTGGTTTTCCCAGGAGGAACCATTGGTGGCTTCTGCTCCTCTGAATGCAATCCACTCACCGCCCCAATAGGCAAAGCCAAGGCCGTGTTCGGTTTGCCGGATTAAATTTTTCAGGGCTAATAAGTAGTTTTTTTGTCCTTCCGGGGTTGCCGGATAGGTGGCAATCAGCTGGTCTTCCAATCCCACCACATTGTTGGTCCAGTCGTTCCAGCCCAGGGTGAACGGGTAGGCGGTTTCGGCCAATACTACTTTTTTCTGATGGGTCTGGCCAAGTGTATTGATGGCGGTTGTTACGGCTGAAAGGTCTTTTCCGTGCCAGATAGGGTAGTAGGAGAGACCGATGTAATCGTAATCTACCGGACTCATTTTACCGAAAAACCAATCGGCTCCCGACCCGATTCCGGCATAATGGATCATGATTCGGGTGCTGACTGATTTGTTCCGTACGGCTGCACTGGCCGCCGAAAGCAATTCCAGACACTGGCTTTCGTTGTTGATGAGGTGGCCGGATGGCCATAATAACCCGCTGTTGATTTCGTTGCCAATTTGAATGATATCCGGTTGAATTTCGGTCATAATAGTTTCTGTATAGCGGATTACTTCATCTTTCAGGTTGGCAAAAGACAGGTTTTCCCATTCGGTTGGCGTGCTTTGTTGTCCCGGATCAGCCCAGGTATCGGAGTAATGAACGGTTAACCATACTTTCATACCGGTTTGTCTGACCCGTTGGGCAAAAGCTTTTACCTGAGCAAAGCCGGATTGACCGTCTGCCGGGTTTTTCCACAACCGGATGCGAATGGTGTTGCAACCGGCATTTTTTAACGTGGTTAATGCATTTTCGGGTTGGTTGGCATTGTTGAAATAGATGGTGTTCTCGCTTTCGATCAACGGCAGAAATGACATGTCTGCCGCCCGGATAAAAGTGTCTCCCGGTACTTCCGGTTCGTTGGCCGGCGGGGTGTCATCCTCTGAACAATTGATCAGGCATAACAGGACGGGGATATATAAAAGCCATTTTTTCATAGGTTATTGTTGTTAGATGTTTTCAAAAGCAAAGGTGGTCCGGTGATGGTATTGTTCGTCTTTTTTCAGCAGGGTTGACGGAAAATGACCGTGGTTCGGGGCATCGGGATAATGCTGGGTTTCAAAGCAGATGCCGCTGTGCGGATGATAAGCGGCGTTTTCTTTTCCCCGGAGCTGTCCGAAGCAGTTGCCGCCCACATAGATATGCACGGCGGGCTGGGTGGTATAGACGTTCATTTTCAGTTGGTTCTGCGGGCTGTATAAGGAGGCGGCGATTCTGTTTTTTTCGTTCAGCACAAAGGTGTTGTCTATGGCTGCCGGGCATTTTTTTTCTTCCGTAAAATCAAAGGGGCAATGGGCTACGTTTAACAGCAGGCCGGTGGGGATGTTCTCGCTGTCGGTTTCAAGCATTTTAACCGAATTGACAAACAGGGTCTGGTTGCGGATGTCGTGCCGGTGGCCATCTAAATTAAAGTAGCTGTGCTGGGTGAGGTTTACCACGGTGTTGCGGGTGCTACTGGCGTGGTAGTCTATTACCAGCCGGTTGGGTTCGGTGAGTCGGTAGGTTACTTCTACGGTCAATGTTCCGGGAAAGTTTTCTTCTCCGTCCGGGCTGGTGTAGGCAAAAGTAATGGATGGCTCCTCGCCTTGGGTTCGTTGTGTCATTTGCCATCTTTTTTGTCCAAAGCCTTCGTGCCCGCCATGCAGGTGATGAAGACCGTGGTTTCGGGACAGTCGGATTGTTTTTTCGTGCAACGGAAAGGTGCCCCGGTTGATGCGGCCGGCAAATCGCCCTACGATACAACCAACATAAGGAGCACTGGGCAGATCGTAGGAGCCGATGTAGTCCGCCGCATTGTCAAACCCTAATACCACATCGGTTATGCCGTTAAGGGTGGGTATTTTCAGTGAGGTCAGGGTGGCTCCATAATCCATGACTGACATTTCCATGCCGTTTTTGTGGGTGAGTGTATGGCACAAAATTTCCTGACCGTCCGGACCCATTCCGAACGATTTTGTTAGCGAAGGGCTTTCTAATTGAGAAAAATGTTTTTTTTCGGCCATTTTTTTACTGAATGAATAACAAAAATAGGTTAAGTTTTTTTATATTCATACCAGTACCTACCAGTTTTTACTTATCTTGCTACCGGTTTTTAAAAAAGGAACAGATGAAATTAATTGCGGTAGATTCGCTTTCGGGTATTCCGAAGTACAAGCAGATTGTACAGTCGGTTGAAATGGCTATTGCGGAGAACCGGTTGCAAAAGGGCGACAGGCTTCCGTCTGTCAACAAAGTGTGTCTGGAATTTTCTATTTCGAGGGATACAGTTTTACTGGCTTACGACGAATTGAAAAAGAGAGGGATAGTTTTTTCTATTCTGGGTAAAGGTTATTATGTAAAAAGTGTGGAGTTTAGTTTTGAGCAACGTTTTTTTGTGTTGTTTGACGAGCTGAATGCGTTTAAGGAAGACCTGTATAATGCGTTTCTGGAAACTGTGGGTCATGCGGCTCAGGTGGATATTTATTTTCATCATTTTAACCCGGTGATGTTCCGGAAGCTGATTAACGAGAGCAACGGCAACTATTCCAAATACATTATTATGCCGACCAACCTGGCAGAAGCGACGGCCCTGATTAAAACGCTTCCGTCCAATGATGTGTATATTCTGGATCAGACCAATGAGGAACTCCGCGAGTATCCGTCGGTTCATCAAAACTTTGTGAAAGACATGTATTCGTTATTATTGGAAGGTAAACCACGGATTGATGCCTATGAGCGGCTGATCCTTATTTTTCCGGGTCATAAGGAACCGTTGGGTATGGTAGAAGGGTTTAAAAGATTTTGTACTGATTATGCGGTGACCCATCTGGTGGCAGCTCATTTTGAAGAAACATTGTTGCAACACGGAACGGTTTTTGTGATCCCAAACGACCGCCATCTGGTGGAGGTTCTGGAATATGCCAAGACCCGTCATTTTAAGCTGGGCATTGATTTCGGGATTATTTCCTATAACGACACACCGCTGAAAAAAGTGGTAGGAAACGGCATTACAACCATTTCTACGGATTTTCAGCAGATGGGGAAATCGCTGGCGGAAATGGTGCTTAAGAACCAAAAGCGTCAACTGGAAAATGCCTGTCATCTGATTGTCCGGCAATCACTTTAACGGGTAGCTCCCGCTGTCGGGGTTGACCTGTTAACTGATGCAATACTTTTTTGTGTGTGTTTATACTCGATAAACGGCGTAGAATTAATTCTACAGAACAATATTGGATTGTTCTACAAGTCTTTGTAGTTTTATTAATATTTTTACAACCTATTAAAAAAAAGGTTGCGAAATTTCTTTTCCACCACGGTCGGCAGGCCTTTTGGTTTGGTCAGCGGGTTGGTTTTTATGGCTTTACCGCTTTCTGTTGCAGATTGATGTGGTTGTGTCCGGAGAAATCTTGTATCATTTTTAAACTAAATTCAACATTGAACACACATTTTTTTGAAAGAGTAGCGGCCCGGCTGTCATTGTCGGAGCACCGGAGGCGGGTTCAACTGGTTTTGATCGTTTCCATTATATTGTTGCAGTTACTGGTGTTGCTGCTGTGGTATAATGAATCAGTCAACGAGGATAAGCTAACGGAATTTGATCAGGCGATTCAACAGGCCGATGCTTCTCATTCGGTAGTTGATCAGGCGAATACGGATTTTTATGATGCCCAGGCCAGTTTGCAGGACTACCTTCAGTTTCGTGATGTTGCTTCGCTGGATAACTACTTCAGTTTATTGCACCGAATGACCTCTGCATTGGATACCTTGACGTTTAATCCGGCTGAACAGGAAAAGCTGAACCGGTCAGTTGCCCGGCAAAAACGGCTCCAGTTTTCGCTGGAGCAGGTGAAAGGTAGTATTGATTCTGTTTTTAAAAGCCAGGAGCTTTATGCGACAGATGCCCAGGGCATGCCTTTAAAACTGAATAAGATCAATTACAAAGATATTTTAGACAGTGTTGAGGTGGAATCGCATCTGGAAGCGGATAGTTTAGAGCGAAAGGGTTTGTTTACCCGTTTGCTGAATGCCTTTTCGGGTAAGGTTGAAATTAAAAAGGAGATTCTCAATCAGAAGGTGACCATGAAATACGGCAAGCAGGAGGAAACCGGTTCTATTGAGGAGCAGCTGAAAAATGTTTTTGAAAATTCCGACAAACATTACCAGCAGCAGTTCCGGATCATTCAGCACAAGTATTCAAAACTGCGTCAACGCGACCAGCAGCTGTTGCTGGCCAACAAGGAGCTGTCTGAGCAGAGCCGGGCAGTGTTAGCCGGGTATAAAGCCTATTTTGCTTCGGCAGGTACGGAAAGCAAACAGGCGTTTCAGCAGCAGCAGGATACCAACCAGAACATTCGTTTTTATGCCATTTTGGGTATTGTGCTGATTATGCTGCTGCTGTCGGCTCTGCTGTTGTTCTTTACCCGCCTGGCGTTTGCCAATGAACGCAAATTGATCGCGGCTCAGGAAACCATTCAGCAGAACCTGACGTTTAAAAATAAGATTGTGGGGATGCTGAGCCATGAGATCCGGTCGCCTTTGAGCCTTATTTCGATTTACAGTAAAAAGGTCAGTCAGCAGGTGGAGGATGCCGAAGCCCAGGAGGTGTTTAAAACGATTCAGTTTACCACTAACTCATTGTTGGTGATGGTGAACCAGGTACTTGATTTTTCTAAGAATGAACGTACCCGTTTGCAGCTGAACCGCAAGCCGTTTGATCTTGAGGCCGAATTGCGTCAGATGACCCATAACCTTTCTACACTGGTGGAAAACAGTGGTAACCGGTTAGAGGTGCATACGAACCTTACGGAGCCCTGCCGGGTGAACAGTGATGCGACTAAAATTCACCAGTTGCTGTATAACATCATCGGGAATGCCAATAAGTTTACCGACAAAGGGGTTATTCAGCTCCGGGTGGACTGCCAGTTGCTGAACCAGCAGCATTACCATGTACGGTTTGAAGTGCAGGACAACGGCCGGGGCATCTCGGAATCGGACCTGAATATTATTTTTGAAGGATTTTACAAAGGAATCAATGCCACTAAAATTAATGATGTGGGTACCGGTTTGGGACTTAACCTGTGCAAGGAGATTGTGGAGCTGTTTGACGGCAATATCAGCATTGACAGCAAGCCGAATCATGGCACAAAAGTTGTGTTTACGCTTTTACTTGACCGCTCTTAACCCTGCCCGCCAACACGCCTATGAAATATAATCAGAAAATACGTTTTGTGGTAGCCGATGACCATACGGTGGTTCGTCAGGGGCTATCGATGATCATTAAAGAATTGTATGAGCAGGCCATCATTTTTCAGGTGGATAGTTTTGCTAAAATCAGGGAGGTACTGCAAACGGAACCGGTGGATGTGCTGATTCTGGATATTAATTTTCCCGACGGCAACAGTATTACGATCATTCCTGAAGTGAAACGGTTGTGGCCTGAACTTAAAATACTGATTTTTTCTGCTTTTGACGAGTCGGTGCACGCCCTGCGTTTTTTTAATGCCGGGGCCAACGGCTATCTGAACAAACTGAGCGAAGAGGAGGAGATCAAACAGGCGATTGTGACGCTGGTGAACGAGGGGAAATTTATCAGTGCCGTTACGAAAGAAAAGATCCTGAATTCGTATCTGCTGGGTAAAAAGATTAACCCCATTGAACACCTGTCCGGCCGCGAAATCGAAATTGCCCGCCTGCTCGTAAAAGGCTACGGGAACCTGGAGATTTCGAATGCGTTAAATATCCAGAAAACCACCGTTAGCACCTATAAAAAAAGGATTTTTGAAAAGTTACAGATCGACAACCTGGCTTCGCTGATCGAGCTGTTTACTTTCTTTAACGAAAAAGGGTAAAAAAGACCCTTTTTTGTAGAACTAATTCTACGTAAAATCCGGCGGAGTTCTACACGCTGATTGCTGTTTTCGTTTTATTTTTGTCTTGTACGGTTGAGGAAGCATGTCCGTGCCTGCTCCTTGACCGCTTACAAAAAAATTGGTAAATGCCCCGTTGAACCTGCGGTTTGCAAACATACAGAATTTGAGTATTGCACAGGAGTAAAAGCCGTAGTCTGTTACGCAGGTTTTAGAAGTAAGAATTGTAATGTTTTCTATAAGTGTTGCAAGTATTTAGTTGAATTTGGAATACACCCTGCACGTTTCAGGGTGTTTTTCATTTTACACCCCTGGGTGTTAGGGTTTAACGGCCAATACTTTACCCGTCATTTAAAGCACTTATCCTTAAAAAACATAAAAATATCGGCCATTTGCTTGTTATTTATAATAATGGTTGTATATTTGCACTCGAAACATCGCGGGATAGAGCAGTAGGCAGCTCGTCGGGCTCATAACCCGAAGGTCACAGGTTCGAGTCCTGTTCCCGCTACTAGAAGCCCAGTATTTACTGGGCTTTTTTATTGGTTATAGCTAAAGTGTAGCAAAATTTAATGTTGATTTAATCTAGGTTAACAATTTTTATTAGCTACTATCAATCAAAAACTCTCTCATAAATTAATCCAAAAAGTTATAATTGATTCACCTCCACCAACAAATTTATGTTGAAAAGTAGTTTGTCCAACATTTTATTTTTACAAATCTCTAATTTGGAATATATCAATTGTTATTGTATTACCTTTTTTAGGGTTCAATTGTTTGTTAAGTTTTTATTTATATTTTTAGCAAATATTTTATTTTCAAAAATCAAATTTAACAGTTCATATTTTCTTTATGCACCATATATCAATGTAAATTAAATTTTTGTGCTTAATTATTTGAAAAATGTTTAGAAAATTCATATATATATATTAATACTCTCCTTGGTTACAGGTTGTTCCACCATGAGAAAAGGTTCTGCTATATTATTATTTTTTGTAATAATATTATTCTTGATTTTTATGATTATAATAGCCCTTAGTAACATACGTAATAAAGAAAATAAAACTGAAAATTATTTTGTACTTATAATATCGGCTTTGATCCTATTTGCATTAATCAAAGGCTGTTCCTAAGATTCTTTATATTGATATTAATTTGTTAAGCTTTTATACTTGTAAAATTTTGTCTTTTGTATAAAATATTTAACGCCACCTAAATAAATATAATTGTATGGTATGTGTTTAACATAACTGTAAGTGTAAGCCATTCAGAAATGAGTGGCTTTTATTTTTAGGATAAAGTCAGTAAAATCAATACTTCTACATTATATTGCATTTCTATTCTACTTCTAAATACCAGGATTATAGGTATATAATAAGATGTATTGTTTTTGGGGAAGCTTACACAAGTTAGTATGCTACAAGTTTAATGAATTTATCTGGAGGTATTTACGGATTCCCGCATTTCAAAAAAATTACGTCATTACTCCCAATGCTTCTTCCAAATACAAAACGGCTTGACGAATCCTGTTGTTTTTTCGACGGATGTAGCCTAAAAAGATACCGATGCCTAAAAACAACAATGGAATCAAAAACAAGATGGCTTTTAAACCCACCATAATGTTGTATAGATTGTTTGATTTAACGGTGGTGTGCAAACTCAGGTCGCTGTTTACGTTTTCGTCAAAAGATATGGGATGGTTGGGTATAGAAAAAATACCAATGAGTAAAACTACAAATAAGAGATAACTCAGTACTTCAAAAAGAAGCAGTATAATCTTTTTGAAATAGTAATAATAATTATTCTGTTTCAATAGTTGATACGCAGAACCAATTATGGGTTTGAGTGGATGGTTGGATTCCATAAAATAAGGTTTGATTTAATCTCTGAAGTGGTAATAGGAAGGTATTAATAGCGAAATACCTGCTTTGGGAGTAGGTTTTGTTTTTGGAAAGGCTAATATAAAAAAAATAGTTAAGAATACCCGTTGTGCATTATGAATTAGAAATAAAAGTTGTTCATTTGATTGAAAATCAGTAAATTGTTTTAACCGCAAAGCATTTACAATGAACAACTTAAATGCAAATTACGAAAGAATTTTGGAAGTTTTAAGAAAAATATCAAACGATAACCTTCTGTCTTATCAAAGACGAGTTCCCAAATTGAAAGATTTGGAATTGATAAGTCTAGCATTAACTGCTGAATTTATGGGTATTGACAGCGAAAATCATCTTTTTAGACAAATTCCAAAAATGATAAAATGTAAGATAGAACGAAGCGTTTATAATCGTCGCAAACGCAGATTGGCTAACAACATCAATGATTTACGAATAAAATTATCGAGAAGTTTTAATGAGTTTGATAAGTTCTTCAATTATTGACAGTATGCCTGTGGAAGTCTGTAAACTTTCCAGAAGTGGCACTTTAAAAATCTGTAAAGATGCTGAGTATTGCTATCCAAACCGAGGTTTTTGTGCTTCTCAACAAATGCATTTTTATGGCTACAAACTTCATGCGGTTTTTTCTGTAAGTGGTGTTTTTCAAAGTATAGATTTGAGTCCGGCTTCTGTGCATGACATCTATTATTTAAAAGATATCAGAGAGCAATTGTCGGACTGTACATTGCTTGGAGACAAAGGATATTTGTCCTCTGAAATCCAAATAGATTTGTTCAATTATGCAAACATAGAACTAGAGACACCAAAAAGAATCAATCAAAAGGATTATAAACCTCAGTTTGATTTGTTCAGAAAACAGTGAAAAAGAATTGAGACTTTGTTCTCACAACTCTGTGACCAGTTTATGATTAGACGTAATTATGCCAAGACTTTTCAAGGGTTCAAAACTCGATTATTGGCTAAAATAACAGCTTTAACTGTTGTGCAGTATATCAACAAAACCTATTTCAATCGAAACATCAATAATTTAAAAGTTAGTATTGTTTAAAATGCACAACGGGTATCATTTAATAAGATTATAATTTATAAAAAATAAACTTTAAAAATACCTAATTATAGGGATTTTTTATATTAAAATATTATTGCAACTTTGTTAAATTCTGTTAATCAAAACTTTATAGTATGAAATCAAAATTATCTTTCCTGTTTTTCTGTTTTCAATGTCTGCTCTATTCTCAAGGGGGCAATATGATTACGTATGATTTATCCAATTCTAATTTTAGTTGTTATCAAAATTCTAATTTTACTGGTATTAATGATGATAAAGTTTTAATGAGGTTGATTAATAATAATAAAAACCTATTTAATGATTTTAATGCCTATTTTTCAAACTTAGGTCTTGAAAAAGCTCACGCAAATAAAGAAATCATAATAAATCTTAATGATCAAATACCATCCTCTACAAAAGGAAAAATTGGTACATTTCATAAAGGTGTCAATATTGTTACTTCAACTACTGTTACAAACGTGTGTAGCTTGAGCTATAAAAACAAAAAAATATTTTTACTAGGAACTTGCGTCTTTATTCCAATTGATAATTTTGATGATTGTCATGATTGCGATGAATATGATTTAGTTTATGATTTTGAATGTAAAAAGTATCGTTATTTTGACACAAAAAAAAATGTATATGTTTCATTAAATAATTTAAAAGATTTCAACATTGATTATAAAAAATCTTTTAGATTTAAAATTGAAAATTTAAATAGATACTTGTACACAACTGAAATAGAAATGGATGATATTCACTATGGTAGTGAAACACCAGCTCTTTTCAATACTATTTTCTTAGGTAGTGAATTTAAGTCATCAGACTTGAAACAACTTGATAATTCAGCAGAAAATTCATCATTAAAAAGCGACATAGATGATATAAATAACACATATACAGCGTTTAAAGAGGAATTTAATAAATTGGTTGAAAATAATATTAAAGCATATTCTTTATGTCTGCCTAATGTTAATTGTTGTAATGAAAGTTACCTTAATTCAAAATTTTTAGATCTATCAAAAAAATTGACGAAATTAAAAATGAGTTATTTTGATAATAATTCAATGTTAATTGTAAAAATTGAAAATCTCACCAAAGAAATTGAAAAAGAAGAGAAAGCTTTAAAAGATGAGGAAAACAAAGGGGTTAAAAAGAATCAATCTATTATTGATCAAAAAAATAGAAAAATTGAATTGAATAAAAGTGAACTCAAAGCTTTAAAATCTAATCAGCTATCTCTTGAGGCTTTAAAATCAGAGCTTGATAAGTTAACAGATGATGAGTTATTAAAGTTAGTTCACTTTGAAAATAACTTAATAAAAAATAATTTTTCATATGTTTCACCTACATTGTATCCCACTGGTGATAGATTTTCGATAAAAGTAAAAATTAAACCTAATCAAACAGAGGAAAACAAAAAATGGTTGGTTATGCCCTTGGAAAATGATGAATTTAATATAGAGTTTAGAGTAAGGAACAAATGGTTTTATAGTTTTAGTACGGGACCTTTTATTGGAGTTGGTAATCAATTCAAAACGGAAAATTATGATTGGAAAAAAATCAGAGTTACTTCTGATGACCCCGACGTAGAGGATACCTTTGAATATGAATTAACCAAAACAAGAAATAGTTCTTTGCCAATAGGTATTGCTGCTTTTGCCAATTTGGGAGTAAAGACATCTGATTTTTTTGGCTTAGGAGGTTCGATTGGGGTAGGGTCAACAATTGCTGATAGTCCACAGCTAGCATACTTTTTTGGTATAACAGGATTCATGGGTCAAGAAAAACAGTTTAATTTTACAACTGGATTTTCATTCATTCAAGTTGAACAACTAAAAAAAGAACTGTATGAATTTGATAATTTTCGCTATAATGAACCGGAGACTTTAAAATTTGATAAGAAAATTGTAAATGGATGGTTTTTTTCAATTTCCTATACTGTGTTTAAACCAACAAAAGAAAGTAAAGCAAAATCCTCAGTAAATGAAGATAAAGCAGCAGAGACTAAATAAATAAGAATTTCAATAATAAACAGAGTTTATCGTTTTGTTTTATTAACCATTTTGTATTTGTAGATTTTCTCGTTTTCTATAAATCCATCATATGAAAATTCATATTGAATGTCTTTAATGTAAAAAGTTAAAGATGAACCAACTTCAATTGTAAAACTTTTTTCAAGATTTAAACTTTTATCTCTTATTTCTACAAAAGCAAATTTATTTTCATTATCAATTGGGTCAAAAAATAGTTTGAAATTTTCAAATTGATTATAAGTTTTGTCGTCTATGTAATTTTCAAATTCATTTAAAGTTTGATTAGATAAACTAAAAGTATTTAATTTGAAATTTTTAATAGTATTAATTTTAAATGGATTATAATTTATTTTTTTTTGGAGATAACAGCAATAATTTATTTGGGATTCTATAATATCACTTGAAATCCAAACATAACCATCGTCTCCAAAATCTTTACCCCAAGAATTTAGTACTTTAAAATCCTTGAAATTTTTATCATACCCAACAATAACCATGGCATGTGATGATTCCAATGTGTTTTCTAAATTTGTCCAATAAGGAGATCTTTTTGTTATATTACCTTTTGTAATAAAAAAATCATCTACTTTGATGCTTAAAATCAAAGGTTGTCCATTATTTAGAACTTTTTTAATAGTATAAAGATCTTTAGTAACAATAACTTCATACTCATTCTTAATAAAGTTTTTTGCTTTATTTATGAGACTTTGAGAAGGGTAGTTGTTACATTCATCGGTGTAATCAAAATCACTATATTTTACAACACCATTTTTTAAAATTTCAGCGAGTACATCTTTTGAGTATTCACCAAAGTTGCAATTATGTTGATTTCCTTTAAATGTTTGATATACATATTCAGGACTGTAAATATTGTCATAGTTAGGATTAGTTCCATTTTTTAAAGTTGTGTTATCAATAAAACTTCTCATTACATAACCGGTTGTCCAAGCCCAACATGAGCCTTTATCTCTTTGATCACCTACTGGAGGCATCTTATCCGAAAGATCTATATCTTTTTCAACATCTTCATTGTTTTCTTCTCCATCTAATTCATAATAAGACAGAAAGAATGACTTTTTTTCATCTTTTAATGTAAAATTATTTTCTCCAAGATTATAATAACCTTGAGAAAAGGTAAATTGGAGTGAAAGAAACAGCAATAAAATATAAGTATTTTTCATTATGGTAGTTTTAGGAATTAGTGGAACTAGGATTAAATAGCAATGGTATAAAAAGGGTATAAATCATTAAAGCAATCGATGCCATAAACTGTGGGTCATTCCCTAAAATGGTTTTCAAAGGTGAACCGGTTGCAAATACCCAAATCAAAAAAGCAATACAGGTAAAAACGATTTGTAAATTATTGTTTACATTTTGAAATCGTTTCAGATAAATTGGAGTTAAAAGAAAAAGTATTCCAATAACAATCCATAAGATAGTATCTTGATTCTGAACAGCATTTCCTTTTAATAAACCATGAATACTGACATAAGCCGCAATAATTTCAGAAGGAATTAATTTCAATAATTTATCCTTGTAACTATCAATGGTATCTGTTTGAAATTCAAGTCCTTTTGACGTTGAACTAAGTTTAATTTCTCTTCCCATAATGTTTGAATTTTTTAGTTAGATGGTAAATTTCATAAAAATACCAACACAAAAAAATCCCTATAAGTAGGGATTTTTATTGTGGCTAAATACTTAATGGTTTTGATGCTATGGGATGTTTACTTCAGATAATTTAATAATATCAGTAACGGTAAAATCACCTAAAACATCAGAAGGTAAAAAGGGTGTAAATCCTCCAACTTTATTCAGATAGGATTCGGAATCCCTTTTTAAAATTTTTACAAATGTATCGGCAACAATTTTCGCTCCCAATGGACCTAAAGAATTACCATTGCTAAGAACTGCTGCCTCTCTCAAAATATAGTACCATAGTGGTGTTTTATTTAGAAGTAATCCGCCATTCGAGTTTAATAGAGCAATTTCATTTGCAGGTAAACCACTGGTTAATTGAGCCGATGTTAATGGTGTAATACCTAAGGCTGTTGCTGTAGCTTGTCCACTTGGTAAACCAAAAGCTAGCCCCCTTCTTAAATTTCTGGCAGCTAACATTGCCATTATACCACTACCGCCTGGTAAATTTTCCAATCCATTTGCTAAAAGACTATCAATTTTTCTGGCGAAATTAAAAACCGGAACATTAACTCCTGTTTGAAAAAAAGCGTTAAAATCTACTGCCCAATTGCTTAATACTGGTAAGTTTGGGTTTCTGATAAAATTAAACGCATCTGAAAGTGGTTGATTTATAAAATTATGATTTATCCAATATCGCTCTCTTATCAAACTATGGCCAAAGCGATATGCACCGACAGAAAATTCAACAGGCATTGAGAATGAACTGCCGACAGGAGCTGCTACCGATGTTAAAGAATTGGAGACGACAGATGCACCGCAAATTCTTTTTAAAAAATCATTCACAACTGCCCATTGATAATGATGCGTAACAATTTTTTTAGATTCTACAAAAATGTCTCCTGTAAAACCGGAAGCAACAACAATATCAACAACTTTATTATGAAACTTTAGCATTGCCATTTGAAATTGAGCGACAAATAAATTTTCATCGTTTCTTGGGTCTCCAATTATGGCTGTATTCGTGCCGTCTATTCTGGGAACATCAGCATCATTTTTAATCACCATGCCGTTAATTCCTCCCCCGTTTGTTGAAGGACCTCCTCTGCCAGCATTTGTATTTTTTCCTAATTTTAATTTTATTGCTGTACTGGGACCAATAGAGGGGAAAACATATAAATATGGACTCAAAGCAGGTCCTCTACCATAAATGTTATCTAATTCAAGTGTTGGTGTTCGCATGTTGTTTATCGAAGCGGCATTGGTGGCATTATTTATGTCAGACGAGACATCTAGTGTAATGTCATGATCTACAAATTGACCAAAATAAGTATATCCGGCCGGTATATTTGAATCTGCTCCAACATCTCTTCCGGGATCACCCATCATTCCACCCAACTGGTTTAATAAATTTACAGTCACGGGATTCATGTCTAGCTTACTGGACTGACGGACAGTGTTGGAAGTTAAATAACCAAATTTATCATTGCATGGAGAAGATCTCATTGGAAACGGAAACCAATTCAACGTAATTTTTGCCCCATGAAATCGTTTTGTTTCATTTTTTAATGAAGCTAAGGTTGCTTGCACATCTTCAGGAAGCCTACTAACAGGGATTAATGCATTTGGATTAATATGCTTTACAGCAAAGGCAAATTTTTCTAAATTAAGCGGCTTTGAGATTTTTAAATCTGTAATTTTTTTTGAAAGGTTTTCTAATTCGATTTTCGTGAACTTAAAATTTTCTTTTAAGTTTGCTTTAGGTCTTATAATTTTAGCCATAATTAAAAAGTTTTTTATTACTTACTCTGATCAGTTTTCAGTTTCCCCGTCTTACTCTATTTTTAGGATTTTCAGATATTCTCCTTTTCTGTTTTTTCTTTCTAAAATACCTCATTCAATACTTCTTCTGCCAGAGAATGAAATACCATGAACAGTTATTCTTTTGTTTTTTGATTAATCAAATGTCATGTTAATTACTTTTTTAAACATCCCTACAAATGGGTATTTTTCTCATAATCATAATCTTACACATTAATAAGCAGGAAGGTGAGAGTAGATGTTGTGTTTTTCAGGACAAGTAAAGAGGTTTAAGAAGGGAAGAGGCTTTACCATGGTTTCCGGTAGCCATGTTACTGACGTAAGTAACCGTGATGAGGAGTTGAGAGATGCCGCAGAAGCAAAGCCGTTAACTGCCCGGCTATCCTTTTAAGCAGGATTCATTACCAATCGGTAGATTTACGGTACAACCCAGATACGTTCTTTTGTTCCGGTACAAAAGTCCAAGAAAAAACAGGCTGAAGTACATACTTCAGCCTTGCTTTCTTAAACCATGTTGAGGGTCGTTTTACTGCGGAATTTGCTCTGCTAAAATTTCGTTCCCTCCCTTATCAAAATACGTACAGGTCATTTTATCCATACAGATTTCCCATTTCTCAACACCCAATGCCGCACATTGTCTGATGAACGTCAGGTAGTCTGTTTTTCCCTGTTGATGAGCCACCAATTCCGCTTTAAATTCCTCGGTTTTTACGGTGCCGGCAATGACCAACGGGGCGTATTTTGCCGGTACTTTGGCGGTGTGTTCGTTGGCTCCGTGGTAGTCAATATGGCCATCGGTTACATACGCTTCGTAATGCGTGACACCTAATGCCTTGATTTCTTTGATGTAGGAAGGAAAATCTGCTCCTGATTTTACCTTGCTGTGGGCGGTTTTAATTTGTTCTGCGGTAAACATGTTTTCTTGATTTTTTATTGTTAAACGATTTGCTGTACTACACGCAATTATACAGTTTAGGCTTGCGAAAATGATTGTTGATTTAACGCTTATTTTCTTCATTGCCTATTGCTTTATAATGACAGGGCAAAGTTGCAATTTTTACCATCAGCGGAATTGTAAAAAATCGTTTTTATAAGAAGCGTTTAAAATTTTCAGGTGTGTCGCCTGTAAACTGTTTGAAGTCTTTGATAAAATGGGCCTGGTCAAAGAAGTTGTTTTCGTAACAAATTTCAGTCAGTGTTTTTGTTTCGTTCAGCTTGTTAAGAACAGCATTGAAACGGACAATGGAAGCAAATTTTTTGGCGGTTGTTCCCACCACTTTTCGAAATCGTTTTTCAAATGGATTTTGGCTGATAAACAGTTTTTCATTTAGCTCTTTTATGCGGATAGTTCCATTGCTCTGGTAGATGAGTTTCACGGCTTCCACAATCAATTTGTCTGTTTGAATGTCTTTGAGATGCGATAATAAAAACTGTTCAACGACTTTTATCCGTTGTGGGTCAGTTGTTGCCGAAACCAATTTTTCTTCTACTTCCGATACGCCGTTTTTCTCAAAAATGTTGTCTAATGAAAGACTCAGATTAAAGAGTTCATTGGCCGGATGCGAAGTAAAATGTGTAAAACCTATTTCGGTGAAGTAAACCAATATAGTGCCTATACCTGCCGAGTTTTTAAAGATTTTGTAACGGTCAGAAATGCCGGTTATTCCTGCCGAAGACAGTGGTGTTATGGTATTGTCTTTAATGCTCGCCAGTTTTCCTTTGTACTGAAAGCCAATGACCAGTCCGGATGAGGGGAAGACCTTGTACGCCTGTTCCAATTCATGTTCCGACACTACAAAATAGCGGATGTAGGGTTTAAGTTGGTCTGTCGGAAAATGTTTGTCGAATTTCATCGGTTTGTTTCGTGTTTCTCAGGAGACTATATACACTTGCTTCAACGGCCGAACGGTTATTCCGTTTTTTTCAGTCAAATATATTCTTTTTTTGAATTGAATTAAAAAGTATGTTTCAGGAAAGATTTCGGTTATCCGGAACTGAGATGCTTTTTATGGAACCGGCTTGTGATGAAAATGTTTATTTGCTTGGAGATTATGCGATGCCCGGAGGTTAGCCGCAAAGTCAGAAGACTTTGGAGCATGAGTTTTATCGGGTGATATAGTACCCATGTCTATTTTCCTGTCTGAAGCCATTTTAAAGCCTCTTTTACCGCAGGATCATTGGGAAGATCGGCAAAAGATTCGTTTTCGGTTACATAGATATCCGGTTTCACTATTTCCGGAAGCACCACTTTGTTTTTATTGGCAATTTTAGCTACCGAAAGCAAGAAATAAGAAAGATTATAATTGAAAACAAAGCCGTTGGTTGCATTTGCCAGCCCGGCTGAATCTGTTCCAAATGACTTTGAATTTTCTCGTTGATTAAAAACAACCGCAACGCCTTCTCCTGAACTCGCCGTTCCTGGCCCAATGAGTATGGCAACCTTAGCATGATCAATAGCCTTCATTTTGGACGTAATGGTTGCTTGTATTTTTCCGTCTATCACAAAATCACCATTTTGAAAGCCGGCTTCATCACTGGTAATTCCGTCTTTGTCGATGTAGTAGGTATAAATGCCATCTTTGAAAAACATTGCTAAACCGCCTAACA
Organism: Bacteroidota bacterium; assembly: GCA_023434025.1. GTDB lineage: Bacteria > Bacteroidota > Bacteroidia > Flavobacteriales > Flavobacteriaceae > Flavobacterium. Next base: position 50,903 of record JAEYTL010000018.1, on the reverse strand, counting down.
TGGGTCTGATGTTTCCGCCTCCGTTCATTCGTAAATCAACAACCCATCCTTTCGGCTGCTTGTCATTCAGTTGGTTGACTGCATCATAGATCCAATTGGCATACCGGTCAATATCTGCCTGTTTGCCGACGCCCATTGTCGGAATACTGATATAGGCAATGTTGCCGATCATTTTATTTTCAATTTTCAGGCCGCGTTTCCAGGCCGCTTTTAACGAGTCGGTAATTCTGGCATTAAGTTGCGGGTTTTCCGGTTTGTATTGGTCATCATACTGATAATAGGCCGCGTGTTTGTCGTTTAACGCATCGAATGCAATTTTGAGTGCCTCAAAAGTCTCTGCCTTGGTTCTGGCCGTTTTGGATTTGTCCCTGACCTGTTGGCTGACCAATTTCCAATCTACTTTTTTGGAATACAATGAATTGTTTTTAAGTAAAATCAACGTGGTGTCAATGTAATGCCGCACCGTATCTGCCTGAGAGAAACCGTTGATTGAAAATAAGGATAGAATAAAAAGAATTCGTAATTTATGCATAGCGGTTTATGGTGTTCATTTATAACAACAATTTGTCTTTAAAAAGCTGATTTTGTTACAGGTTGCGAAATGATGAGAATCGGATGTTGGTTATTATTACCTTTTTCATCTGCACGAATGCAAGAAAAGCTGCGATGCTAATTGTGAAATTACGGGAAGGAAAAAGCCTGAAGCAAATTGATTTGGCTAAAAAATAGAAGACTGGCTTGAGAAAGGAATGGTTTACCGGGTTATTCTTATCAACAAAGCAAAAACCACCAAGAAACCAACTTCATCAAGCAAGCTTAATGAACCTTAATTTCTTAATGGTTTAAAAACGAAGATAATTTAACTGTTGAAAAAATTTAATTCCCTGCTCCCCAGTCAATCTTTCTCGAAAAGTACATTACTGCGGCTAAAATCAGGAACAGGCCGATACTGCCAGTCAGCAAGGCGTAATCTTCCATCTGGATGATCACAAATATAAAGGTGTATAAAAACGAAAGTGAAATCCCGATAAAGGCCGGAAACTTTTTGTTCTTTAAAATTGAAATTGAGTAGAGCGAAATCAGCACAATTACCGACACACCGGCAACTACATACGCCAACGTGAAACTACTGTGCTCGGTGATGGAAATCAGCAGCGTATAGAACATAATCAACGCCAGCCCGATCATGGAATACTGAAAAATATGTATGTTGATTTTGCTGATGCTCTGAATCAGGAAGAAAATTAAAAACGTCAGCCCGATTACTAAAAATCCGTATTTCGAAGCCCGTTCGTTTTGTTGGTATTCGTCCACCGTCGTGATAAAATCTACTCCAAAAGCGTGTGGTTTTACATTAGGTAATGTTTCAAACGACTGTTGCGGAAAAGGCCGGTTGAGGTGTAATACTTCCCATTCGGCTTCAAATCCTTTGGCAGTGATTTTCTTGTTTTTGTCATTCGGTAAAAAGTTACCCGAAAAACTCGGTGACGGCCAGTTGGAGGTCATTTTTGCCGAAGTTGTTTTCCCGATCGGAGCATAGTGAATCATCTTGCTGCCGTTGTAATTGATGTTAAATGCGAAATTTTGCTTTTTGTTTTGCAGAAGCGGTTGTAAGTTCACTAACCCGGTTTCTAAGGTTGACATCGCATCGTTTTGCTTGTTTTGTGTCGGTTCAAAACGGTAAACAGAATCACCCATTTTCAGGTTTACCTGACTTTTGATGCTTTTTAAATTGGTGGTTCTGATTATCACTGTGGCTTTGTCCCATAAAATATTTTCGTCAGCGATGTTGTGGATTTTGAAATCAGGAACCACATAACTGCCTGAAAAATCCATTTGGGCAGTAAACACATTCGACTTATATAAACTGCGTTGCAAAGGTTTGACCATCGCGACATCGGTGGTGTTTTTTAATTCTTCCGGGAAGAAATAAGCCAGTTTGGTTTCAGTAACGTACTTTTTTACCTGTGCGTTGGTTTTGGCATCATATTCAATTACTTCACTGGTTTGTTTGTAGGGAACTTTTAAGACCGGACCGTAAAAATAAATAGCTTCTCCCCACTTTTCGGAGGTTTCGGAAACGACTTCTTTTTGGCGTTGCGAACGTTCTCCGATTAAGTTTTTGACAAACTGCAGCGGAATCAGTAAAATAAGCGTTAAAAAGCCAACCATGATGATTTTAGCGGTGTTGGACTGAAAGAAATTGGGTTGTTTTTCCATGATTTTTAGATTTTAGATTGTTGGATAATTTGATTTTTAGACTATTCTGATTCTTTCCGTTATCAGTCATAAAACAGATTGATATCGTTAATGGTCAGGTAAAAAAGGAGTGCGGCTACAGGAATATTGGCTAAAACAATCAGAATTTTTACGCCAAAATAATCCCGGTGTTTGTGATAGAAAATAAAATGATGAATGAGGTTGAGCACCACGATGCCATTGACCAATAAGGCGGTCAGCACATAAAAGAAGCCAATGATATACACCTCATTTGCTTCCGGAAATAGTTGATGTAAAACAAAAAGCAGCGTTCCGATAAGAAAAGAAGCAATGGCTATTTGTGTGGAAAGTTTTCCGGTGACGGAAACATAGGTTTTTTTAGTCATAGATTTGTTTTTTTGATTATTACATTATCTGTTTTTTTGATCAATTATTTTCCTTAGTGATTTCTATCATTTTCAATGACGAGGCCACAAAATAAATGACCAATAAAAAAGTTCCGAAACCCAGCGTGAAGTTCTGTACATCTTTAATAAAAAGACAGTTGATGCAGGAAATCATCAGGTCAATGGGGTTGGAAAGCACATCCCAACTGTTGAAGCGAAGGTATCTACCCAGGTAAATTCCAAAAGCGGTTAAGTATAAACTCAGCAGAAGAATGACTTGCGAGGTTCTGACAGAATAGTGGCCGGTGAGGATTTTCTCGATGGTAAATAGCGAAAAAATGCCTGACAGAAAACCGGTTAACGAAAAGGAACTGACGAGCATGAGGTCGAACCAGACCGGAACCGAATTGAATTTATTCAGGTGAAAAAAATCAGTGAGCAGGTAAAAAGAGTTAGGTAAAAAGAGCAGCCAAACCAGTAAAGAAACCATTCGGAGCAATTGATGCTCCCTGAGGTTTAAAGAATAGAAAATGAACTGACTGATCAGGTAGGGAAGAAGACCTAAAAACAGATTCCAGATTAAAAAGAAAAAGAAAATACTGTTGGAAGCTTTTGCCCGGATAAGCAGCAAACTAAAACAGAACAGCGAAAGAATACTCAAAACGATAATTTCTTTCTTTTTTACGTTGAAATAAAATTGCAATGATTTCATATTAAAAGTACTTTGTTTTTCAAAGTTTGTAGATAAAAAAAACAGATCAGCTTTTATGGATTAATTTCTCAAGGGCTTCAATATGTTCCCGGAAAGCTTTTTTTCCGAGTTTGGTGGCTTTATAGCTGGTGTTGGGCTTTTTGCCGATAAATTGTTTTTCAATGGCAATATATTCCTCGGATTCCAGAGCTTTGGCATGCGAGGCCAGGTTACCGTCGGTCACCCCCAGCAATTCTTTCAGCGTGTTAAAGTCGGCACTTTCATTCACCATCAAAATAGACATGATGCCCAGCCGGATACGATGGTCAAAAGCTTTGTTGATATTTTGGATGATGTTTTTCATTTTGTAAAGGAAAGAAAATTAATTTTTTTAGAACACGGATTGACGGAATTTGAATAATATAACAACCGGATAATCAAAAAATCTAATCCCTTTCATATTTAAAGTACATGATACTGCCGTATAAAATATGACAAATTCCAAAACCTAACGCCCAAAAAAGCAAACCATAGCCAATGAACCAGGTTGACAACAAACCCAGAATGATCATCGTGATGCCCAAATAACGAACATCGCCTAAGGTATATTTACTGGCATTAACACAAGCCAAGCCGTAAAAAATTAAGGTGAGCGGGGCAATGATACTGAGCATTTCTTTTTCGATTAAAAAGAGAATAAACAGGCCTCCCGTGACTAACGGAATCGAAAAATTAATCACTAACCTTCTGGAGGTAGTATCCCAGAAACGTTCTTCTGATTTTTTAGCTTTACGGGCAGTAAGGACAATTCCGGTGATCAAAGAAAGAAAAATTATACTGAATGCGATGTATAACAATCGGTAAACCGCTTCCTGAGAGATTATGAGGTTTTTATAACTTCCCATAGTTGAAGTATCAAAATAAATGGTTTTATAAGCCATCCAGGCACCGATTAAGCTATAGGTGCCGGCTAAAATTCCCGATAGTCCGCTCAACGATAAAAAACGTGAGGAACGGTTCATCAGATTTTTGATTTCTGAAAGGTCGTTGAGGTATTTCTCGTTTTCCATTTTTAAAGTACTTTGATATGCAAAGTAAATTATAAATTCTTTTACAACCAAACAAATTTTAATTTATTTTTGAAAAATGAAACCAGCCGAAGAATATATCCTGCTTCAACCCGAACCCTATCGTTCGGTGTTGTTGCATTTACAGGCGGTAATTGAATTAGCCCTGCCGGAATTACAGTTGCTGTATAAATACAAAATCCCGTTTTATTACCTGGGCAAAAAGCCATTTCTGTATCTGAATGCCAGCCATAAAAAACAATTTGTTGATGTGGCTTTTTTCAGGGGTTATGATTTAACTTTGCATCAGGATCAATTGAAAGGCGAGGGCAGAACACAGGTAAAATCCCTTCAGTACAAAAGTCTGGCCGAAATTGATAATACTGTTCTGGTTGATTTACTACACGAACAGTCCGGTTTGATGAAATAAAAAATGCTTTCGGTCAGGAAAGCATTTTAGATATAAATGATACAGGCTCTTATAACCTGAAAATTCCCCCAACCACTAAGATTTTCTGAAAAAACCAGAAATCCTGTTCTGCTCTGTCTGCTTTATCTTGCGTTGTGCGGATGTCGTTCATGTTGATATAACCACCTTTTAATTCACCCTGAATAAAAAAGTATTTCAAAAAGGTAATGTTTAACCCGGCTTTGGCAGAAAGGCCGTAACCGGAAATATGAAATTCATCGTAGCGTTCTTTGTCAAACAGTTTGGTATTGGTTTTGGGGTATAAAAATCCACCCCCGATTCCTTCCGTCAGATTAATCTGGAGCAGATCGGTATTGGTCATGCCGAACCATTTGGAGATGTCATCTACCCGTGAAACTTCGGTATTCACATAGTTTAAACCGTCCGTGTGTTCAAACGTTAAAAAATCTTCCGTCAGCAAAACCTGTCCGTTAGGCAGGGTTTCTCCAAAATTTCCCTGATTGGGATAATAACCGGAATAATCAACAGCCCTGTCCTGATACATCACATATTTCATGTGGTCAAAGCCAATGGAAATATTGTATTTGTCTGTAATAAAATAACCGATCCTCAGATTCGTTTGCGGAATGGTCATCCGGCAGGGGTTTACATAGTCGATATGCCAACCTTTGGGCTTGTCGTGGGCAGAAACATCATAAAGGGTAAAATCATAATCAGCCCCTTTGAAACGGATGTCTGATTTAGAGAAAGTTTCCCGGTTTCCTCCCCAGTAAATATAAAATTTTCCTTTGTTGCGGGCTGTGTATTTTTCTGGTGTTGCCAAAACGTCTTGGGCTGATATGTGTTGAAAAACGGCACAAAAAAAGAGCACAATCAATAGCGATTGATTTTTCACTGGATTGCTAAAAAAATTAGATTTAAAATTGATTAATAGTTTTTCGTATGGCGACTAATTTGGTCATTAAACCCTCAAAGTAATCAAGGTGAAGCATATTGGCCCCATCACTTTTGGCATGGGCCGGATCAAAATGAGTTTCAATAAAAATACCGTCTGCTCCGGTTACAATTCCGGCTTTGGCAATGGTTTCAATCATGTCCGGACGACCTCCGGTTACCCCCGACATCTGATTAGGCTGCTGCAGCGAATGCGTTACATCTAAAACCGTTGTGGCAAATTGTTTCATGGTGGGGATTCCCCTGAAGTCCACAATCATATCCTGGTAACCAAACATGGTTCCGCGATCAGTGACCATTACGTTTTCATTTTGGCAGTCCAGTACTTTCTGAACGGCATGTTTCATACTTTCCGGACTCATAAACTGCCCTTTTTTCAGGTTTACGGTTTTACCCGTATTTGCGGCAGATACCACTAAGTCGGTCTGACGTACCAAAAAGGCAGGTATTTGTAATACATCAACATATTCTGCGGCCATAGGGGCATCTTCGTTGGTATGAATATCGGTTACGGTTGGAATACCGAAAGTTTGTGATACTTTTTGTAAAACTTTTAGGGCTTTTTCATCTCCGATTCCTGAAAAACTGTCGATTCTCGACCGGTTTGCCTTTTTAAACGAGCCTTTGAATACATAAGGAATTTTTAATTTATCCGTAATCTGAACCAACCGTTCGGCAATCCGCAAAGCCATTTCTTCGCCTTCAATCGCACAGGGACCGGCTAAAACAAAGAAGTTACCGCTGTCAGTATGTTTAATTTGAGGTATTTTAGTAATATCCATAGTCGGGTTTTTAAAGTGCAAAAATACGAATAATTTGATTTAATTCTGTAACTCAGGTTACTCATCTTTTTTAGCCGTCAGACCTTTGGGCACCATTAATTTTCCTTTTTCATAAATATTGAAATAGAGGATCAGGGGTTTTTTGCTCCCCAACCAATGCAATTGGTAAACATCTAAAAAACCGGCTCCGATTTCGCTTCTTTTGGTCGGGAACGGACAACAGCTTTCTAACTTTTTATAAAATATTTTTTCACCATTTGGCCCGGCCAGTGCTTTCAGAAAGCGTTCCTGGTTAATCGTGTCGTTTACCGTATTGCGATAAAAAATATTAATCGGATAATCCGGGTCATAGCCGTATTTAGAGTCATTGCTCACTTCTGTCAATACAAAAGAATTATCCTTCTTAAGCATTGGAGTGGGAGCTGAATCATCAATGTTTTTAATGGTATTTTTTATTCCGCCACATGAAAGCAGAATGAACAATACAAGAATAAGAATAGGTACTATTTTTAAAAATTTCATAATTTAAATTGACTCAAATTGATAATCAAAGGTAAAAGTTTTTTGACAATATATTTTAAAATGTAATTTTTGTTACACAACTCAAAAATTGAATGCTTATTTTTGTTGAAAATTATTTTCTATGGAATTGTTATCTCAAACCTGGCATTGGTCTGTTTCCGGTTTTTTAATCGGAATGGTCATGTTACTTTTGATTTATTTTGGAAAAACGTTCGGGATGTCGTCTAATCTTCGTACGCTGTGTACGCTTACCGGAATAGGGAAGAAGGTGCCTTTTTTTGATTGGGACTGGAAAAGCCAACGCTGGAACCTGGTTGTTGTTGCCGGAACCATGATTGGCGGATTTATAGCTGTTCATTTTATGCATAATGCTTCAAACGTAGCCATTAATCCAAAGACCATTGAGCAGTTGGGTTTGATGGGGATAGATGCACCTGATGGAAAATTATTGCCCGATACCCTGTTTGAAAATTTATCACCTAAAATAATTTTTATTTTGATTACAGGTGGAATTTTAATCGGATTTGGCAGTCGTTATGCAGGAGGGTGTACGTCCGGTCACGCAATTTCTGGTTTGAGCAATCTTCAAATTCCTTCGCTCAAAGCCGTAATCGGATTTTTTATCGGCGGATTAATCATGGCTCATTTTCTTTTACCTTTACTTTTTTAATGATGAATTTACTTAAATATTTAGGAGTTGGAATTCTTTTCGGAATCGTGTTAACCAAAACGGAAGCTGTTTCGTGGTACAGAATTTATGAGATGTTCCATTTTCAGTCGTTTCACATGTATGGCATCATTGGAACCGCTATTGTAACAGGAGTAATTGGTATTCAGCTCATCAAACGTAAAAATATAAAGGATATTGACGGACAGCCTATAGAAATTTTAGACAAAGAAAACGGTAATGCCCGTTACTGGATTGGCGGTATCCTGTTCGGATTAGGCTGGGCATTGGTCGGTGCATGTCCAGGCCCCATATTTATATTGTTGGGAGCCGGTTTTTACCCTGTTGCTTTTGTGTTGCTGGGAGCTATCTTTGGTACGTTTTTGTACGGACTGATTAAGGATAGGTTACCGCATTAAAAAAAGCGTCTGACTTTACGGTCAAACGCTTTTTGTGGTAGTAACTAACGCAAACTATTTTGGGGCATATACTTTTATATAGTCGATTACATATTCCTGCGGAAAAATGGAGTCGTCCACTTTCGGGCCGCCAAAATTTCCACCGATAGCTACGTTCAGCAAAAAATAAAAAGGCTGATCAAACGGCCATACGGCTTCGGTTCGTTCTTTGGGGTTAAACGTGTAAACGAGCTTTCCATCAACATAAAAATCCATTTTTTCTTTGTTCCAATCCACTCCGTATGTGTGAAAACCCTGTTCGATGTTTTCAAACTTCGTCTTTTTGGTATTCACGGTGTTTCCGTGGCTGGCCTGGGTGTGCAGGGAAGTAAAAACCATTTGGGGTTCACGTCCCACATATTCCAGAATATCAATTTCGCCACATAGTGGCCAGCCTACTTTTTCAATGTTGGAGCCCAGCATCCAGAAGGCGGGCCAGATACCGTGTCCGACCGGCAGTTTAGCCCGGGTTTCAATATAGCCGTATTGAAATTCTTTTTTACCGGAGGTTGTAATCCTGGTTGAGCTATACACATCACCGTCTTTTCTGGCAGTAATGGTCAGCAGTCCGTTATTCACAGTATGGTTTTGAGTGGTATAGATCTGTTTTTCGTTATTACCCCATCCGCAAAGATTGGGGCAGCCGTCACCGGTTACAAAATTCCATACCTTTTCATCAAGCCGGGTGCCGTTAAAATTTTCTTCCCAAATCAATTTTCTTCCTTCTGTCTGAGCAAAAGCAATTGATGTGGCAGCCAAAAAAAGAAAGGTGTATTTTCTCATCTTAATTAAATTTAAAGTCAGTTTCCAGCGAAGTATAAGAACTTCCGCCTATGAATAGTTTAAAATTACCGGGTTCGGCTTCCCATTTCTGATTGGCGGAGTAAAACGCAATGGTTTTCTCATCAATGGTAAACGAAATGCGTTTTGTTTCACCGGCTTTTAAGGATACTAATTCAAACCCTTTCAATTCGCGGACCGGACGGGTAACACTGGCTACTATATCACGGATATACAACTGAGCGACCTCTTTTCCGTCAACATTTCCGGTGTTTTTTAAATCAAAGGAAACTGTAATTTTCCCGTTTTTAGTAAATGATTTTGAGTCTAACGACAGGTTGGAATAGCTAAAGGTTGTATAGCTTAAACCATGTCCGAAAGGATAAAGCGGCGTGTTTTCACTGTCAATGTAATGTGACCAAAAAACACTTTCCGGCTCATTGAGCACGGGTCTTCCTGTATTCTTATAATTGTAGTAAATAGGAACCTGTCCTACATTCCTCGGGAATGTCATCGGCAGTTTTCCACTGGGGTTGTAATCGCCATAAAGCACCTGGGCAATTGCGTGACCACTTTGGGTACCAAGCTGCCAGGTCTCTAAAATAGCCGGGATATTCTGATCAGCCCATTCAATTGTTAGAGGTCTTCCGTTGGCTAAGACCAAAACAATGTTGGGATTAACGTTGAAAACGGCTTCTAAGAGTTCCTGTTGTACGCCGGGTAATCCTATATCAGTTCTGCTTCTGCCTTCTCCGGATTGAAGACCGTGTTCTCCTAATACCATCACAACCACATCGGCGTTTTTAGCGGCTTGTATGGCTTTCGGAAATCCGCTTTTATCGGTTGTATTGATTTTGGTTTCTTTTGTAAATTTTGGTTCCCCAAGAGCAACGTCGGCTCCTTTTTCGTAAACTACTGTATTACCCGGATAGTTTTTTAACCCTTCTAACACCGAAACAGCGGTGTTGTCGTCTGCACCAATACGCCAGCTTCCCAACGGGCTGGTTTTATCATCTGCCAAAGCTCCGATTACGGCAATTTTCTGACCTTCTTTGGCTAAAGGCAACAGGTTTTTCTGATTCTTTAACAAAACAATCGATTTTTTAGCCATATCCAAAACACCTTCGTGAAATTCAGCTTTCCCGATGGTTGCCGCTTCTCTATCCTCATCGCAGTATTTATAAGGGTTTTCAAAAAGACCAAGCTCAAATTTAACCCTTAGTATTCTTCGGACAGCCTCATCAATATCACTTTCTTTTACTTTGTTTTCTTTTACTAATGTTACTAAATGTGCTACATAGCCTGACGATTCCATATCCATATCTGAACCGGCATTTACCGCTTTTAAGGATGCATCCTTTAAATCTTCTGCATAGCCGTGGGCTATCATTTCACCGACTGAACCCCAATCAGATACAATAAATCCGTCAAATTTCCATTCTTCCTTTAAAATGGTTTTCTGGAGATGAACGCTTCCGGTTGCAGGTATTCCGTCTAATTCGTTAAACGAATTCATGAATGTTCTTACCCCTGCATCTACAGTTGCTTTAAAGGGAGGAAGTATGATGTTGTGCAGGGTGTTGTGGCTGATGTCAACGGTATTGTAGTCCCTGCCGGCTTCGGCAAACCCGTAGGCGGCAAAGTGTTTGGCACAGGCCGCTAAGGTAAACTCGTTTGATAAATCATTGCCTTGAAACCCTTGAACCCTTGCAATGGCGATTTGACTGCCTAAATAAGGGTCTTCACCGGCTCCTTCCATGACACGCCCCCAACGGGCATCACGGGAAATATCTACCATGGGAGCAAAGGTCCAGTTTAATCCGGTAGCAGCCGCTTCTGCCGCTGCAATTTCTGCCGATTTTTTTATGGCTTCCAGATCCCAGCTGGCTGCTTCTGCCAACGGAATAGGGCTTATTGTTTTGTATCCGTGCACAACATCAAAGCCAAATAAAAGAGGAATTCCCAAACGGGTCTCTTCAACGGCAATTTTTTGCAGAGCCCGGACTTCTTTAACGCCTTTGACGTTCAACATAGAACCGACCAGTCCTTTTTTAAGGTGTTCATATTTTATGGCTGCCTGACCTTCTTTTGGCGTAGGCCCCGTGGCATCCCAAAAGCCATTGTATTGGTTCATCTGACCTACTTTTTCCTCTAAAGTCATCAGTTTTAAAATGGAGTCTATTTTAGACTCATAGTTTTTTTCTTTCTGAGAAACTGTTTCTTTCTTCTGGCAGGAAAAAACAGATGATACGAGGAGTATAAGTAGGAGTTTTGAAGAAAATTTATTCATTTTTTAGAATGGGTTTAGTTTTGCTTAAGAAACAGAAAGGCTAGACAGAGCTAACCTTTCTGAACTATTTAAACAAAAATGAAAAACAATTATTTATTGATATACTCTTACATAATCAACTTCTAAGGTTGACTGGGTAAAGGCGGCGTCAATGTTGCCTCCGAATGTTCCTCCCATCGCTAAATTGATAATCATGAAGAAATCTGCATTATAAGGTGAACTTCCTATATTGTTATAGGAGTGGTATAAGTTTCCGTCAACAAAGAACCGGATAGAGCTGGGTGACCAGATTACGGAATAAACATGGAATTCAGAGGATACATTCGCAACCGTAGTGGTGTTTGTGTTTGCATTTCCGCCAAAATTACCGGGATAATGAAGAGAGCCGTGAATAATGCCCGGTTCATTACCTTTGTGTTCCATTACGTCAATTTCTCCGCAAGCCGGCCACTCATTGGTCTGGTAGTTTGCTCCTAACAGCCAGGTAGCAGGCCAGGTTCCTCCACCGGATGGTAACTTAGCACGGAACTCAACTTTTCCATACGTAAAATCATATTTTCCTTCTGTTTTAAGTCTGGCAGAGGTATAATTAGCTCCCATATAATTTTCGGCTTTGGCCGTTATTCTCAAGCTACCACCCTGAACGATTACGTTATCTGCCCGGTCAGTATAATACTGAGCTTCCTGATTTCCCCATCCGTCAGTTCCTCTTCCGATGTCATATCCCCATTTAGAAGGATCGGGAGCACCGTCTGTATTAAACTCATCAGACCATACCAGGTTGGTATAATCTTCATCTCCGCCACTACCGCCACCTTGCTGGTTGATAGGCGTTGTGGTAAAAATATGGTACCATGCTAAACCGGCATCGTTTCCGGCTACTGCTCTGACAACCATCCTGTTTTCAGTTATCGATAGGATTTCATAACTGCTTTGACCGATATAGTATCCCATAAATCCCCCATTGGAGAAATTCATTACAGTTTTACGTGTAGCACTTGGGTTGGTGATGGCAACAACTGATTCAGATGGTGTGAGCTGAACATTTTTTACACCACTGCTATCGTAATCTAAACATAAATCTGAATTACCCCCTCCTCCAAACTGTCCTACATAAGCAGCATTAAAGAACGTTCTTCCTCCGTTAAAAAGCTCATATTTTAAAAAGCTTCCATCTTTTGTGAAAACTAATTCATCCTCATAAATACAATTGCTATCAGTTGAACCTGATTTTTCAAACGGAGCAGCACTGTAATAATTTGGCCAAGAATTATTTGGGGCATTTAAACTATTTTCTCCAACACCTAAGTGACCTGGTTCAGAGGCAGACCAATACCATTTTTTAGTTGATCCACCAGTCAAGAATTCAATAGCCTCTTCATCTTTAAAATCGCTAAAAACGGTTACTTCTGTTGTAAAAGATGTTGAAACTCCTCCCCGTCCGGTGGCTAATACAGTAACTTGGTAGGTATTTATCCCATCTTGCGAAAAACGTTTTACAGGAGATGGAACTCCACTTGGAGCGTTTATACTGGTTCCGTCACTAAAAATATATTTATAACTTATAGCATTAGTTGAAATAGCTTTAAAAATAACTAATCCCGATCCATCTCCATAAGGGTTTTCACTGTCCTGTCCCACAATTTCAATTGTTAAATCAATTGCTCCCGGAGTAGTAATTTCTCCAAATTCTTTATCATCATCCTGACAACTCCAAACGGTAATCAGGGCTAAAAGAAATATGCCTATTTTATTTTTTATATTTTTCATAGCGTTTTTAATTAGATAGTTGTATATCATCAAAGTAGTAGGTAGCACCATTACCGGGGGTTCCAAAACCAAAGAACAGTACAATCCGTTGGTATTGATTTGTATTGTTTATACCTGTAAAGTCGAAAGTAAGTTCTTCCCAACCGTTTGCTACGGTAGTGGTAGTCTGAACTTCAACATTTATGTTAGCATTATTCAGGTTTTCCACTTTAAAAAGTACATTTATACCGGCAGCAGGCGACCATACTTTCATTTTTATTTTCTGTAAAGAAGAAAAATCAATAGGCTGGCTCAAAGCCAAAGCTGAACCGGCCCAGGTTTCGGCACCGGCATTTTTAACAGACATGCCCACTTTTGAGCTGGTGTTAATACCGGTTTGATGGGGGTTGTTTTCCACACTGGAATTTGTTCCGCCAAAGTTCCCGAATTCATAGGTTAAATTTGAGTTTTCAAAGGTAAGCGGAAGGGTTAATTGTTCTTCACCGTCTGTCAGCATAAAATCATCAAAATAATAATCGGCTCCGTTTCCGGGATTACCGAAATCGAAGAAAATGACCAGTTTTTGATAGGAATTAGCCTGATTAATGCCTGAAAAGTTAAAAATAATGGTTTCCCAAGTGTTGGCAACCGAAGTTACCTGGTCAACTTCTACAAACGTATTGGGGTCATTTAGATTTTCAACTTTCAGTTTTACAACAGCTCCGGCTACCGGCGACCAGATTTTGGCACTGATGCGTTGTTGTTGTGAAAAATTGATAGGTGCGTCTAAAGTAAGGAGAGAACCTGCCCAAACTTCTGCCCCGGCCGTTTTGTTTAACCTTCCTACTTTGGCACTCGTGTTGCCTCCTGAAATATCAGGATTGTTTACAACAGAAGAAATTGCCCCTCCAAAATTGTCAAAGGTATAATCCAGTGTAGGGGATTCAAAATTAATAGGCAATAGCAACGGATCAAATACGGTTACGTTTTGAATAAATTCGGTGGAGGCTGCACCGCCACTGAACGCCGTTACTTTCACTTCATAGACACCAGTGGCTGAATAGGTGTGCGAAACGGTTTGCCCTTCATTAAACTGTACCGGTGTTTGTCCGGGATCATCGCCAAAGGTAATTTCAAAATAGGTTTCAAAATCTGCGGAAGCCGTTACATTGATGGTGTAAGGATCTCCCACTTGCGGGGTAATATTCACTGCCATATTTTCCGGAGCAACAAAGGTTACGGTCAAAGGCTGAGTAATTTCGGTTTCTTTGCCATTTATAGCCACACCAACAATACGCACATTATAGTTGCCTTCTGCATAAATGTGTGAGGTCTGTTCGCCGGCACCAATAACTGCAGGTTCTGCTGTTGCATCGCTAAAATAGATTTTGTAGGATGTTACTCCGCTTCCGTTAGGTCTGATGGTTACTTTACCTGTGTTGTCCTGGGTAATTGTGAAAAGAGCACTGATGTTGGACGGAGCTGCTGCATTATCCAAAAAACCCGTATCAAAATCATCACTGCTACAAGCAGCAATAATTAATACGATTAAGACGCTGAAAAGATGTTTTACTTTTATCATAGTTCTGTTTTTTTTAATATTGTGGGTTTTGTTGCCAGTTACCGGCTGAAAATTGAATTTCTTCAATCGGAAGAGGGAACAATTCATGTTTACCGCTCACAAATCCGGGGATGGCCTGAGCTGCTTTGCCGGTTCTGACCAGATCAAAAAAGCGGTGGCCTTCTCCCATTAATTCTAACCTTCTTTCTTCCCAGATGGCATCTGTCAATGCTGCCCCGGAAGCGGTGATGTCGTGGTTGGTGTTGCCAAAGGCTCTTCTTCTCACTTCGTTAAGATAGGTGCGGGCTTTGGTTTGATCAATGTTTCCTCTGCTGAATGCCTCAGCCGCCATTAACAGCACATCGGCATAGCGAATGGCTCTGTAATTGTTAGGGTTGGTCAGGTTCAAATCTCCGGCAGCATTTGTACTCCTAGTTCTCGGGATATATTTCTTGTTGTAATAACCAGTATGTTCATAACCTGTTGCATAAGTAGCTCCGGTTTGTGCAGCCCAGGCTTCAATATCTAAAATAGCAACATCACGACGATTGTCGCCTGTTTGATAGGCGTTGTAGGCTTCTGCAGTCGGAACATTAAAACTAAACCCTGAACTAAACAAAGGGCCATTATAAGCTCTTGGACCGTTAAATCCAACGGCTACATTTCCTTCACTGCATTGTAAGCAACCGAATCCGGCACCTTCTACATCGGTATATTGTACTTCAAAAACAGATTCTACTCCGTTTTCCTGAGCAAATTCAAAAATGGTGTTGTAGTTTTGAATTAAAGCGTACCCTCCGGTCTGAGTGATTAAGTTTTCTAATGTTGAAGCTGCTAAACTGAATTTATTCTGATATAAATAAGCTTTCCCTAAGAGAGCTTGTGCTGCACCTTTAGTGGTTCTGCCTACTTGCGGTGCTATTGGGTTTAAATTCTCTACAGCATAAATCAGGTCTGCTTCAATAGAAGCATAAACCTCTTCAACGGAAGATCTTGGAATTGTTTTTTCATCTCCGCTTAAAAAGCGTGCATCACCTTTCATCGGAATACCTCCAAACCATTTTACTAATTCAAAATGATAATAGGCTCTCAGAAACCGTGCTTCAGCAATAATTTGTTCTTTGCCTTCAAAATCAGTTTTATCTTTGAATTCTAATATGTAATTGGCTCTGTTCACTCCGGCAAACATCCAATTCCACAAGTCTTTCAGGTTTGAATTGACCGGAGTGTGGATCATGTCGTCAATTTGCTGAAAGCCAATGACATCGTTGGCGCTTTCGCCGCCGCAAAGGGTGTTGTCTGAGGCGATTTCGCCTAACATGACATTTAAATATGTTGACTGTAACATGTCGTAAGCAGCAACCAAAGCATTGTAGTATTCTTGTTCAGAATTAAAATAGTTATCTGAATTTATGGAGTAAGGAGGCGTTATTTCTGTAAAATCGTCACTACAGGATACTGTATTGAACAGTAATCCGAGAGCAAATAGTGTGATTATTGATTTATTTTTCATAATGTTTTTTTTAAAAGTTAATGTTCAATCCAAAAATATAGGTCTTTGGAACCGGATAAAAACCATTGTCAATTCCTCCTCCAATAGGGGCTCCGCTTGAGGCACCCGGGTCAAAGCCTTTGTATTTTGTGAAGGTGTAAAGGTTGTTTGCTGCGGCATATAACCTCACCTTTGATAAACCTACTTTTTCTATAAACTGAGTCGGTATTGAATATCCTAATTGAATATTTTGAATTCGCACATAGGAAGCATCTTCCACAAAATAGTCTGAAAAAACATTGTTGGCTGTGGCTCCTGTAGTTACTCGTGGAACTGAATTACTAGTTCCTTCACCTGTCCATCGATCTAAGACATAGCTGAAACGATTTACATCAGGCTGAGTTCTTTCATAACTTCTGATCATGTCGTTTCCAACTGAGGCAAAGGTAAACATTGAAAAATCGAAATTACCATAATTTAATTGTATATTAAATCCCATGGTGGCATCAGGAATAGGGTCGCCAATATTTGTTCTGTCATTAGCATCTATGACACCGTCTCCATTTACATCAACAAAGCGGATGTCACCCGGAGATGCTGCAGCTCCTAAAGCAATTTGGGATGGGTGAGCATTGACTTCATCTTGGTTTTGAAATATGCCGTCAGTTTTATAGCCATAAAAATATCCCATAGGCATGCCTACTTCCATTCTAACAGGGTTGGGTTGCACTCCAAAAGAGCCTCCTTCAATAAAACCAGTGTTATTATTCAAAGCAGTTACTTCATTTTTTAAAAACGTCACATTATATCCTAAGTTAAAGTTGAATTTTTCGCCTATTTTGTTTTTGTAGTTTACGGCAAATTCCAGTCCGGAATTTCTAGTGTCTCCGGCATTTATTGTTGGAGATCCGCTTCCTGGAGCCGCAATTCCTGAAATTCCTGAAATGGGTACTCCCACAACTAGTAAATCTTTACGGGTATCAATAAAATAGTCTGTTACAACTTCTAACTTATCATTAAATAGCCTTATGTCAAATCCCACGTCAAATTTTTTGGCCTCTTCCCATTTTACATTAGGATTTGATACTACACCGATTGCTGCTCCATTTACTAACTGACCGTTAAAGATATAAGTAGCCTCTCCTTGTAAAAGACTTAGATAATTAAAGTTTCCAATTAGATCATTACCCAATGTGCCATAACTTGCTCTTAATTTAAGAAAGCTCAGAATTTTCGAATTTTCGATAAAAGGTTCGTCAGATAAAATCCAACCTGCCGTTGCAGAAGGAAAATAGGCAACTCTGTTTTCTGGGCCAAATCTTGAAGAAGAATCTCTTCTTAACATTGCAGAAAAGAGATATTTTCCGTTATAATCATATTGTAATCTTCCAAAGTAAGACAGTCTTCTAACATCATAAGAATAGGAAGAATTGTATTTGGTGTCAAGTCCTCCCAAAGTAGCTCCAATGTCTGCAAACTCCCAAGAATTATTTGGAACATCAAATCCTGTTGCGAATAATCCATTTCCCCATTCCTTGTATACAGTAGTTCCTGCCGTAAATGCAAAATTGTGTCTTTCATTAAAGGATTTAGTGTAAACACCATACATGTCAAATGTATAATTATTATCGTTTACAGCTCCCTGGGTTACTCTACTTCTTGGATTGTCAAAAACTTTATCTGCTACATTTTCTCCGTAATATACTTCTTTAGCAAAGTCTCTGTTTTCGCTGTTGGCAGTTTTGAACCCAATTCTGGAAGTCAATTTAAAACCTTTAAACAGTTCGTATTCTAATCCAAAAGTCCCAGTAATCTGCTTGAAGTTGTAATCATTATAGGTATTATCAATTTGTGCCAAAGGGTTAATGATTTCGCTCCCTAAACCTGTAAGAGGTAATTTGGTGAACTCTCCGTTAGCATCGTGGGTTGAATAAGTTGGTGGTGCATTTAAGGCATTGAATAAAACAGAGCCCAAATTGTTTTCGTTTAATGTTTTACGATTAAAGTAGGTGTATATTACATTGGTTTGTACTTTCAATTTATCGGTTAAATCAGCATTTAACGATAATCTGGCTGTATTTCTTAGAAAACCGGATTTATCTTTACCAACAATACCTTGTTGATCAATGTGTGATCCGCTAAAAGCATAGGAAACTTTTTCTGAACCGCCTGTTACATTTAAATCGTGATTAATAATGGGTACACCTTTTGAAAAAACTTCATCCTGCCAATCTGTACCTTTTCCTAAACCCGATGTATTAGGAAATGGTAGGTTCTGACCATTATTTGCATAGCTTTCATTAAGAATTAAAGCGTATTCTGTTGCATTGAGGAGAGGAATTTTTCTACTGGTTTCCTGAAAACCGACATAAGTATTGTAGTTAATAGAAGTCTTGGCATTTTTTCTCCCGGCTTTTGTTGTAATCAAAATTACACCATTCGCTCCAATTGTACCATATATTGCTGCTTGAGCATCTTTCAAAACAGTGATGGTTTCAATATCATTAGGATTCAATAATCCTAGTTCACCAACATAACCATCAATTATAACTGTGGGTCTGTTGTCTCCATTGGTTCCGATTCCTCTTATTCTAATGTCTAGTCCTGCACCCGGTGAACCGGATTGAGTAGTAACATTAACTCCGGAAATAGTTCCTTGTAAGGCTTGTTCTACTTTTACAGGCTTTAAAATGTCTAAAGTTTCGGAGCTAACAGTAGATACAGCTCCTGTTACTTCTCTTTTCTTCTGTGTTCCGTAACCAATTACGACCACTTCTTCCAATGCTTTGGTATCTTCCTGAAGCGTTACGGTAATTTTGTTTGCATTTGTTACCTTGTATTCAAAGGTAACATATCCGATGGAGCTAAAGACCAATGTTGAGCCGGACAATACTTTAGGGAGTAAAAAATTGCCGTCAAAATCGGTTGAAGTTCCTTTGGTTGAGCCTTTAACTACGATGTTTACACCCGGCAGACCCATTCCGGAAGCATCGTTAACTGTTCCGCTTAAATCATATTCCTGTGCCATACAGAAGGATGAAAATAAGAGAAACGCATAAACAAATAAATTTGACTTCATAAGATGTTATTTTGTGAATTTTAAAAGTAGAATTATATAATGAGAATTTCGCAAAAAATACTACAACAAAAAATATACATTATAAAAAAAGGGGTATATTTTTCAGTTATTACAACCGAAACGCTTTTGTTAACGATGATTTAACTAAAAAAATAACAGACATAACCACTTGTTTGTGAAAAAAAATAAAGCGATTACAACGTTTGTGTTGTGGAAATGTTGAGGTATTTTTAAGATTTGATGTATCGTTTTAAATGGATAAAATGTACTCAACAAGTCCCTGTTCATGCGGTAAATCCATTTTTTTACGCAAACGATATCGTTTTATCTCAACACTTCGTACGGAAATATTGAGTAAAGGAGCTATTTCTTTAGATGAAAGGTTTAGTCTCAGGTAGGCACACAAACGCAAGTCATTTGGTGTTAGCGTTTGGTGAGCTGCTTTTATCTTCTTTAAAAAGTCTTTGTCGGCATTGTTAAAGGCATCAACAAAAACATTCCAGGTGTCTTCTTCGTTAATGTTCTTGTTGATGGTTGAAATAACGGATTTAATGTTTTTGTTCTGTAAACTTTCTGTAGAATTTTTTAAGTCTTCCTTGATCATGGCCAGTAATTCATTCTTTTTAATGAGGTTCATGGTTGAGGCGGCCAATTCACGGTTTTTACTTTCAAAATCCTGTTCAAGTTGCTGGTTTTTGATCCGCATTAATTCCTGTTCGGTTTCAAGTTCCTTGATTTCCAGTAACCGGTTATTTTCTTCGATTAATTTTTCCTGTTGTTTGTAATAATAATTCTGATAGGCTTTATTGATAAAATAGGCCATAATTAATAATAACAGCGTATAAACAGCCATGGCCAGGTTGGTTGAATACCACGGTTTCAGTATGGTAAAGTTATATGTCTCGGTATTTTCACTGATTGAATTTCCGATTTTAGCCCTCACTTTAAACGTATATTTGCCTGGTTGCAGGTTCTTAAAGTTAGCGGTCGATTTTGAACTCCATTCACTCCACTCATTCTGTACTCCATCTAAAAGATACTGAAATTCAGCCATGATGTATTTGTTGAATTCAGGAACGGTATAGGAAAAAGTAATGTTGTTGTCGTTTGATTTAAAACTGCCGTTTGTTTTGAGCGGAACAAAAGTAAGTGACTCGTTTTGCCGGTTTGTTGCAATGTTGGTCAGGTATATTTTATAGTTGTTAAATGTTAAATCATCAATGTTAATGGCGTAATATCCGTCAGTCGTTCCGATTAAATAAAGTGATTCGGAAAGCTGGGAAATGTTTTCATAGCCCAGCATTGAATTGGTCAGCGAAGACGGAATGGGGATAACATTGTGTTTTAAGGTTGTGCTTAGTTTGCCGTAAGAAAAATAATTGATGTAGTTTTTCGTGAAAAACCAAAGACGGTTCGCCTTGTCGGCCATTAATTTTCCGGATTGGTACTCGTCTTTTTCAAATACGGTACTGAGGGCTTCGCTTTTTTGAAATTTTTTGGTTTTATTGTTAAAGGCAAATATTCCGTCCTTAAACGCATAATAAATGATGTTGTTGAATTTTGCTAAACTGGCATTTTTTCCTTTTGTCGGACTTTTATACGTTTCAAAAAAAGTGGTTTTTGTGTAATTCTTGTCGGTTTTAATACGGAAAACACCTTTGTATTCGTGGCTGATTAAAATTTCATCCGTATTGGCTAATTCAAAATATTTTGATGAATAGTCAAACCCTTTGATTTTATTTTTAAACCGCCAGGTGTTGTTTACTTTTTCGAGTACTGAAATTCCATAATAGTTACCCTGTAACAAGATATTTTTGTCTGAAGCGATTGACTCAAATTTCCAGGTGCCTGAATTGTTAAAGATGGAGGTGGCTGTCTGGTTGTCAATCAGAAAAGTTCCGGAATCGTGGCCGCAAAAGAGTTTGTTGTCGTATGAAAAAAGCGACCAAACCTGCCCTTTGGTGCCGGAAACAAATTTAAAATCATCATTTCCTTCTTTGCTTTTATAGAATAACCCCTGATTGGTTCCAACATAAAGTTTATCATTAAAAATAACGGAGGCATATACGGTTCCTAAAATTCCGGTGTCGTCAGAAAAACTGCGGATAGGTGAAGTCAGGTTTATGCAATTGATGCCATTGTCCAGCCCAATCCATACATTTTTATCAGCATCCTCAAAAAGTGAGAGAGCGGTATTATTACTGATTCCTTTGTTTTGTGTAATGTGATAAAGTGTTTTTCCTTCTGCATTGATAATAAAAATTCCATTAGATACAGTGCCTATCAGGTAGCTGTCATCAGAGTATTGCTGAGCACAGTATATACTGCTTGTATTCAATTCCTGATCAGAATCCGTTACCCATCGGGTCAGGTTATTGTCTTTAAATTTGTAAAAGCCGTTATGCTGGGTTAGTAAGAGCAGTGAATCATTTCGCTTGTAAATAGAAACAATCTTGTTTTGAATAAAGAAAGGGTCTTTTGAAATCAGTTTGCTGGTTCCGTTCTCAATTTCATACAAGCCGTTATTTACTGTTTGAAAATAAATTGATTTTGCCACAGTATATGCTTTAAAAATACCGGTTTCCGGCTTAATGGTCTTGAATGTTTCGCCTTTTGAATCGTAAATAAAAATCTGATTCAGTGATTGAAAAATAACCCAATGATCAAATTGGAGGATGTTCCAGAATTGTTCGTCATCCAGAATTTCAGATTTTATTTTTTCACTCAGCGAAGTGTATTTGAGCAACCCGTCCGGTTGCCGTTTCCAAAACCCGAATTCCATGTAGCAACCGCTGTAAATTCGGTCTTCAATTACCTTTACAGAACGGATGATGGTTTCGTTCGGAGCCGGATAAAGTATCCACTCTGTACCGTTAAACTCTAATAATCCTTCGTTGTTGGCAAAGTAGATGTAATTTTGCCTGTCCTGCGTAATCATCCAGTTTTGATTACCGGCTTTGTAACTGCTTGGTGCATATTTTACGATTGGTGGCAGCTCCTGAGCATATCCGGTAATGGCCAACAGTAAAAGGCAGCAGTTTAGAACCCGTTTTAATTTTGACGGTTGATTTTTAGCGGTTTCAAAAAGTTTACAGGACATGTGTACGGTAATAAAATTGGTGATGCGTATGGATTAAAAAGCACATTTTTTTAAAATGTGCTCTAAATATATAAAATATATAAAAAAGGAATTATTTTTTTGTGAATTTCTTGGTTTGAACTATACCGTTACGGATGGTTCGGATCATATAAATTCCGTTGCTCAAGCCAGAAACATCAAGGCTGATCTCTTTGTCAAAAGGTTGCACGTTGTGTAATACTTGTCCGGTAACGGAATATATTGTTATATCATCCATAGCAGATACAGCGGATATGGTCAGGTAATCCCCAGCCGGATTGGGATATAGTTTGAAATCATTTTTGCTGAAATCATTTAACGAAAGCGGTGATTCTAATATAATATCATCAAAATAAAAAGTACTGCCGTTGCCGGGATTTCCAAAATCAAAGAAAAGAACAATCCGCTGATAGGTGTTTTGTATAACGCTTTCCGGAAAATTAAAGGTTAGTTTTTCCCAGGCATTTGCCGCAGTGGTCGGGGCATCAACTTCTATGTTGATATTCGGATTTCCGGAGTTCTCCAGTTTTAATTTTACAATTCTGCCTTGTTGTGGTGACCAGGTTTTTATACTGATGCTTTGGCTTTCAGAAAAGTCAATGGCGGTTCCTAAATTAATGTAGGATCCTCCCCAGGTTTCTGCTCCGGATGTTTTGATCTGTTGGGAAACATGAGCCGATTCGTTTATACCACCAGGATTGGGGTTGGAAACTTTAGTGGTTTCGGCACCGCCAAAATTAACAAAGTTATAAAGCAGTACATCCGATTCAAAATCAACAGGAATGGTGGGTAATAACGGATTGATTACAGGAACGCCAAAGGTAAGGTTATCGATGTAGCAAACGTTATCAGAAGTGCGGTTATTTTGAAAATCGGGAAATATTACAAGCTGATCGTTGGTTTCACCAATTTTACCCGAAAAGTCAAAAGTCAGTTCTTCCCATTGATTCACTAACGTATTTGAAACCCGTATTTCACCGGTGGAGGCGTTGGTGGAAGTGACCAGTTTTATACCAACATCACTGATTACTGATTTCCAGACCATTAATTTAATGGATGAATTTTCGGCAGTCAGCGTGAAGGTACCGATATCAGAGCCATGTTGGCTTTCAAACCCGGCAAACGGAGCTCCGTCTTGCTGGGCAATAAATTTGGCAACGGTAGGAGAAGTGTTGTTTCCGGTCTGATCCGGATTCGGGATAATTTCCAGAGGAGCATTGTCCACATTTTCAAATGTTGTCCATGTCCAGTTCGAGCCGGGTTCTCCCGGTTCAAATGTAACAGGGGCATTCTGGCTAAATGTAACAGCCGATACCATCAGTATCATTAAAAGAGTAGTTTTTTTCATGAGTTAAATTTGAATTATGTAATTTTAGTAAAGTAAAATTGTGGTTATATAAATATAATGATTGTTTTTTTAAGAATCATGTAATAGGTGTTATAATAACTATACATTTTTTTAATTACAGCGAATCCCTATACAAACAGTAACTTTTTTCCTCAAGCAGCTTGTTTTTTTATTAAGATTTTACATGGCTGATTATTGTCTTAAAACAAGTCATGTATAGTTTATGTTGAGTTATGTAGGGATTTAATCTCCCTTCTTTCAGCAGGTTTTAGCTTTGTTTTTATCATATAATATATGAAATGTTGAGTTTTGCTTTTTCAACGCCTTTAACTTTACATTGCCGGTAAGTGTTGGTTATGTGACTTTTATCATATTTCCTTGTTATACGGATCATTTAACTTTGCCAGCATAAAATCAGAATGTAAGATGAAAGCCGTTTTTAAAATTCAAAACCTGAAATGCCGGGGTTGTGCTAATACAATTATCAAAAAACTCAATTTGTTAGAAAATATTTCTGAGGTTAAGGTTGATACTAATGCACAAACAGTTTTCTTTTTATATGCCGGAGAAGCCGATCTGGAAACAGCAAAGTCAGCATTGCAACGTTTAGGCTATCCTGTAGAAGGAGAAATGAATTCATTAACGCAAAAAGCAAAATCGTATGTAAGTTGTCTGACGGGCAGGCTAAATAATTAACAGGTCTTTTTTAAATGTAACTCTTTTGTTCAGCAGAATTTTAATACTAAATTTGCGGGAATTTAAATTTAAAAAGATATTAATAATGAAAAAATTAGTTGTTTTATTTGTTTCTGTTTTTAGTATAAGTATGTTTGTTTCGTGTAACAGTGATGATGATGGCGGAAGTGCTCCAATTGAAGGGAAATGGGCTTTTTCTAAAACAGGAATTGTTGTTGACGGACAGGAAGTATTGATTGATTATGAACACAATGAGCTTTCCTGCGGTAAAGATTATTTTGAGTTTTTAGCAAACGGTATCATGAATGATGCCTATTATTTTTTGAATGCTGATGATGAATGTGAAGTTGATGTTGAAGCAGGAACCTGGACGAGAAATGGAAATTCAATTACAATTGATTTAGGAGATGATGTAGATACAGCTACGATTCTTTCTTTAACTAATTCTACTTTGAAGATACAATATCCCGATGGAGGAATAAATCGTGTAGCTTTATTTACAAGATTATAATTTAGAAATACTATTTATTGAGGTTCTTATTTTTGAGCCTCTTTTTATTTTTAGGTGTTACTGAAGTCAACGTTTAAGTTTAAAACACTTTTTACTATAAAAAACTGAGCTCCTAAATAGGTGCTCATAATAACAAGCGATCCCATAGGTACCGGTGTGTAAAACTTGTTGATGGCCAGGACAGTATCCGAAACAACAAATAAAACAGCACCAGTCAGTACCCATAGGTTAGCAGGTTTTTTCCATTCAAAATAAGCTTTTATACTCATCAAGAGCATGGCTGAAATCACAAAAGCATATATAATAACCGGAATTTTCATTTCATTTAGCGAGGACCAAAGAAAACTTAAAACACCGGAAAGATAAATCAAAATAACAGGAATAAACCACCAATAGATTTTGTTGTTATTTATATTTTCTTGTTTGTAAAACAGGAAAATATAAATGAGATGAGCGACTAAAAATGTAACTAATCCTGATATGAAAAACAAAGAATGTCTATCGGAAAACATTAGCAATACATCGCCAATCCAAGAGAAGAATAATGCATATAGAAGGAATTTTTGTGTTTTAAATTTATCGGAGATTGAAACGATACGGATTAAAAACGGAATTAAAAGTGGCTTTAACCACCAGGCTGTAGTTTCTTTACCTGAAATTATTAAAAGCAAATAGAGAATGCAAATTACCGTAAAACTGCGGGTAAGTTTTTTTATTTTCATCAGGAATTTATGGTTTCAGATGTGTTTTTCAATCCGTTGAATTCGTTGTTTGAAAAGTAGTAAGCAACAACAAAAGAGATTAAAAAGTAAAAACCAATGATAAAAGTACCGGAAGATAGATAATCATTCACCCCGAACCAGTCTCCGTAAAAAAACAAAATACCAAAACCGAACAGCGAGCGGTACAGTTCAAAAAAATAAGCGTTCGGATTGGTGTCCATGAGTTCCGTGTAGCTGTATATAGTAACAAAAATAAACAGTCCGTATATAAAAATCGAAGGCAGGCCAATGCTTCCGATGTTTGCAAACAGATGACTGACAAATCCTAAGGTGATAAAAAGCTGAAGTATTGAATAAAAAGTCAGCAAGGATGAGTGTTGCGGATTATATTTTTCAAAAGCATATACATCTTCAATTTTGCGAACCGGATATTGTTCTTCAAATCCTTCCGGCCTCCATCCGGTGGGCATAAACCATATCCGTAGTTTGTCTTTCCAGTTTTCAGCCCGCCAGGCATCCTGTATCAACAGCCATAAATGCTGAAAGTTTATTTTTATCGGGTTCCAGGTCTGAGCTGGTCTTGTAATACCAAAAACAGGCGGAACCTCCTTTAACTCTTCCTGAAAAGTGCCAAACCATTTATCCCAGAAAATAAAAATCTGTCCGTGATTTTTATCTAAGTATTCGTTGTTAATGGCATGGTGAACCCTATGGTGCGAGGGTGTGACAATAATTTTCTCTAAAAACCCCATTTTGCCGATATGTTTGGTATGGTACCAAAACTGCAGAAATAAATGCAGCGGAAGTACAATCGCAATTACAGCGGCAGGAATCCCTAAAAGAGCTGCCGGAATGAGTAAAAAGGTGAATAAGTTAACAAATGAAGAAACAGATTGCCGTAAAGCACAAGCTAAATTAAATTCTTCGCTGCTGTGATGAATAGCGTGTTTATTCCAGAATATATTGATTTGGTGTGACCAGCGATGTGACCAATAGCCATAAAAATCAATGACAAAAAAAGCAATCAGATAGGTAAGCGGGGTGTTTTCAATCGTGATAACGGCTACTTTAGAAAGCATCCATTCATAGGTCAGGATCGAAACACTTATTCCCAATACATCTTTCACCACGTTGGTAATTCCGGAACTTAAACTGGAAACAGTATCCATTAGCGGAGCCGTGTCGTTTTTACGGAAGTAGCCGTAGGCTTTTTCTGTTACAATCAGTAACAGAAAAACCGGCATGGCGATGAGAAGTATTTTTCCGTATTGTTCCAACTTTTTTATATAATTTCTGCACTCAAACCTGCTTCCAGCAATTGTGTGCATTGCGGTTTGAGTTCGTCAAACGGTCCGGTTTTGACCGTGCATTTTCCTTTGTAATGAACTAAAATAGCACATTGTTCAGCTTGTTCACTGGTATGGTTGCACACGCGAATCAAGGTGTCAATTACATGATCAAAAGTATTAACATCGTCATTGTATAATACAATTTCATTGTTAATACCAACAGCTTCTTCGACTAAAACTTCTTCTTTAATTTTTTCTATCGTACTCATTTTATTTTAGTTAAAAAGTAATTTTTGATTATTAGAATGTTGCATTTTTAGATTGTTCGAATAACCCAACAATCCAAAACTTCCATCTTCCCACTTCTAGCTTCCCACTTCCATCTTATATTTCAGACTCACCCAATTATTGCGTTCCAGTGTTTTGGCTAATTGTAAGCCTGATTTTTGGCAACATTCATCAATAGCAGGAATATCTTCTTTGTAAAATCCACTCAAAAATACTAAACCGTTCTGATTTAAGCAATTTACATAGCGATGCATGTCATTTAAAAGAATATTCCGGTTAATATTGGCTATAATTACAT
This sequence comes from Bacteroidota bacterium, assembly GCA_023434025.1. Lineage (GTDB taxonomy): Bacteria > Bacteroidota > Bacteroidia > Flavobacteriales > Flavobacteriaceae > Flavobacterium. The sequence goes on along the minus strand of JAEYTL010000018.1, from coordinate 23,505 downwards.
CGTATTTCTGATCAGTCAGCAAGGACGCATCTCCTTCATAAACGGAAATATGCCGGCAATTATTCCGCTCTGCATTTTCAATCGAATTCAGGTAACACCAGTTATCAATATCAATAGCGTCAATTGGCCGGGCTCCTTTCATTTCGGCTAAGATGGCCAGAATGGCTGTTCCGCATCCCATATCTAATGTTTTTTTACCAACCAGATCAGTTTCCAATAAGTGTTGGATTACCATGTGAGTTGTTTCATGGTGTCCGGTTCCGAAACTCATTTTCGGTTCAATGATAATGTCGAATTCAGCATCAGTTTTCGGATGGAATGGGGCACGGACATGGCATTTTCCATCCACATCAATCGGTTCAAAGTTTTTTTCCCATTCTTCGTTCCAGTTCACCTGTTCAATTTCTTCCACCTGATACGAAATGACAAATTCAGGTGAGTTCAGGATAAATATATCTTCCAGTATATCCTCTGTCCAAACGTCTTTTTGAACATACGCAATTATACCCGATTCGGTTTCAATAAAACTTTCAAAAGGTTTTTCGCCCAATTCGGCTACTAAAATTTCACAACCTAATTCTTTGGGCTCAACCGTAAAGTGATAGCCTAAATAAGTGTTTGACATGCTGTATTTTTTTGCAAAGGTAACAATACGAAAACAAACAATACTTTTTATATAACAAAATTAAATTACTTTTGCCAAACAAAACACCGCTAACTTTATGAAAGCAAAGTTATTAATCCTGTTTTTAATAATGTGTTCATTTTCAATGGCCCAGGATATTAAATTCAGCACCAAGGATAACGATTTAAAATTAGCCACTTTACCTTATTATAATTACGGTAGGGGATTGGGGCTGACTTCTCCGGATAGTATATTTCAATTGAATATTCGTTTCAGAATGCAAAACAGATTAGGGTATCTGAATAATGAGGGCGAAGATGATGCTTTTGAGGGACAGGTAAGAAGATTGCGTTTGCGTTTTGATGGTTATGTGGGCAATCCGAAATTCCTGTACGCCATTCAACTATCTTTTGCACCGGGCGATGTGGGTGAAATTGAAGAAGGAGAAAATATTAACATAATTCGCGATGCAGTGATGTTTTACAGGCCTAACAAGCAATGGAGCTTTGCTTTCGGACAAACCAAATTACCGGGTAACCGTCAGCGTGTTAATTCTTCGGGAGCCCTGCAGTTAACCGATCGTTCCATCAATAATGCCCGTTTTAATATTGACCGTGATTTCGGTTTTCAAACCTATTTTTTGAATGATAAAAAGGAGCAGTTTTCGTATAATATTAAAACGGCTGTCAGTACAGGTAATGGCAGAAATGTTACCAAAAGTCCGGATGACGGTTTTGCTTTGACCGGACGGATAGAGTTATTGCCGTTAGGAGCTTTTTCTAAAGACGGAACCAATTTTGAAGGAGATATAGCACGGGAACAAAAGCCCAGATTATTGTTAGCCGGAACATTTCACCGAAATGTAAAGGCCCGTCAAACCCAAGGACAGTTAGGTGATGATTTGTTTGAAAAAAGAACAATGGAATCTGTTTTTGTAGATGCCATGCTGAAATATAACGGTTGGGCGTTGATGAGTTCTTATATGAACCGAACAGCCGAAAATCCATTGACGTTTAATCCGGACGATGTAGCCGATTTTAATTATGTTTATGTGGGAGAGGGATTTGATTACCAGGTAAGTTACTTGTTTCCGGCAAATTATGAAGTTATCGGGCGGTTTTCAACCCAGAAAGTAAACAAAGACATTCAGGATTTTGCCCCGAACACTAAGCAATACAGTATTGGTGTAACCAAGTATTTCTGGGAGCATGCCTTTAAGCTGCAATCTGAAATTACCCTTGACGATGTAACCTACTTTAACGGAAGTAGTGAAAGCAACTGGTACATCCGTTTTCAGGTGGAAATCGGGATATAGTTTTTATTTTATACCTCAATCGGTAGGTTAAATTAATTAAAATTTAACCCGAAATCTGTTTTTCACTTTCCAAGAATATACCTATTTTTGCCCATGCAACACAACGTACTTATTTTAGATTTTGGTTCGCAATACACACAGCTTATTGCGAGAAGAGTTCGCGAATTAAACATATTCTGCGAAATTTTTCCTTATAACAAAGTTCCCGAAGATTTGTCAAGCTTTAAAGCAACAATTCTTTCCGGTAGTCCTTTTTCTGTTCGAGCAGACGATGCTCCACATCCTGATTTGTCACAAATTAGAGGCAAAATGCCTTTGCTAGCTGTTTGTTATGGTGCTCAATATTTAGCTCATTTTGATGGTGGCGAAGTAGCTCCATCTAATATTCGCGAATACGGCAGAGCCAATTTGAGTTATGTAGATGATCACGATCCGTTTTTTGAAGAAGTAGCTCTCAACAGTCAAGTTTGGATGAGTCATAGCGATACAATTAAAAAATTGCCAACAAACGGTGTACGATTAGCGAGTACAAAAGATGTTGAAAATGCGGCTTATCGAATTGATGGTGAAAAAACGTATGCTATTCAATTTCATCCGGAAGTTTATCATTCTACAGATGGAAAACAAATGTTGGAAAACTTTTTGGTTCGAATTGCCCAAGTACCACAGAATTTTACCCCAAATGCTTTTGTGGAAGAAATTGTAGCCGAATTGCAAGAAAAAATCAAAGGAGATAAAGTTGTTTTAGGACTTTCAGGCGGTGTAGATTCAACAGTGGCAGCCGTTTTATTAAACAAAGCCATTGGCAAAAATCTATATTGTATTTTTGTAAATAATGGTTTATTGCGTAAGAACGAATTCCAAAATGTATTAGATCAATATAAAGGAATGGGCTTGAATGTAAAAGGAGTAGATGCATCTGATCGATTTTTAGATCAATTAGCCGGAATAGAAGAACCGGAAGCCAAACGCAAAGCCATTGGTCGGGTTTTTATCGAAGTTTTTGATGACGAAGCTCACCGAATTGAAGAGGTGAAATGGTTGGCTCAAGGAACAATTTATCCGGATGTAATTGAATCTATTTCGGTAAAAGGACCATCGGCAACCATCAAATCGCACCATAATGTGGGAGGTTTGCCAGACTTTATGAAGCTAAAAATCGTGGAGCCTTTGCGAATGTTGTTCAAAGATGAGGTTCGCAGGGTAGGAGCATCCCTCGGAATTGATTCCGAATTATTGGGAAGACATCCATTTCCTGGACCTGGATTATCAATTAGAATTTTAGGAGATATAACAAAAGAAAAAGTTCGTATCTTGCAAGATGTTGATGCAATCTTTATTGAAGGGCTGAAATCACACGGCCTTTATGATAAAGTTTGGCAGGCCGGTGCCATTTTGCTTCCGGTAAACAGTGTGGGGGTAATGGGCGATGAGCGTACCTACGAAAAAGTAGTTGCGTTGAGAGCTGTGGAATCAACGGATGGAATGACGGCCGATTGGGTACATTTACCGTATGAGTTTTTAATGAAAATTTCGAATGAAATCATTAATAAAGTAAAAGGAGTAAACCGTGTGGTGTATGACATCAGCTCTAAGCCGCCGGCAACGATTGAGTGGGAATAATTTAAGTTAACATAAAGATGAAGAAGTTTTTGTTTGGAGCAATTATATTGCTAAGCCCCCAAATCACTTTTTCACAAACCGTGGTCAAACCGGGTATGGATGCTGTGAAGCACACCGTTGCTTCGGGTGAAACCGTTTTAGATATTTCAAAAAAATATGTGGTCGACCCGGCGGAGATTTACCGGGCCAACCGATTTGCAATCGATGGAGTCAAGGAAGGAATGGTGCTGGAGTTTTATGCTCCGCAAAAATCACCTGAAATAGTACTGCCTTCAGAAAATTATCAGGCAAAACCATCTTCAAATCTGGCAGAAACAGTTGTAAAACCTGTTGAACAACCGGAAAGTAAAGTTGTTAAAAGCAGTAGTGAAGTCAGAACACATAAAGTGAAATCCGGAGAAACCCTCTATGGCTTGTCCAGGTTGTATAATGTTTCGGTGGATGAAATTAAAAATGCAAATACTATTTTGATGAAAAACAGTTTGCAGGCCGGACAAACGTTAAAGATTCCGGATGGCACAATTGTTGGTAATACGAATCCGGTGCTTGCTAAAAATGATTATGTAACACAGCTGGGAACAAATTATAAAAAGACCGGTGAGGTTTTTAAGCATACTGTTGCTCCCAAAGAAACCTTGTATGGGTTGTCTAAAAAATACAATGTTCCGATAGATGCTATTTTAAGTCAGAACGAAAAAATATTAAAAAATGGGTTGCAGGCAGGGCAAGTACTAACAATTAAAGCCGATTAACGGCGTTTAAACAGCAGCAGAAACCTATACAAGCATGAAATTGATATTAAAAACCGTCATTGTTTTTTTAAGTGTCACCAATTTTTTAACGGCACAGTCTTCTACCTATAAAAAACATACTGTTGCCAAAGGGGAAACAGTGACACAGATTGCCCAAAAGTATAAAGTTACCCCTTACGATATTTATCGCTTAAACCCGGATGCTCAAAACGGTATTCAGGAAAATGCCATTTTGCTTATTCCGGGTTCAGTGCTTTACAAAGAGCCGGGCACATCGATTACAACACATGAAGTACTGCCCAAAGAAACCCTTTTCGGAATAGCCAAACGCTATAATACGACTGTTGAGGAATTAGAAAAACTGAATCCGGAAGTTAAAAAAGACGGGTTAAAAATAGGTCAGACCCTTCAGGTTTCCGGAAAAAAAGAAACGGACAAACAAAATGCTTCACCAAACGGACAGGCGGTAATCCACGAGGTTCAGCCCAAAGAAACCCTGTATAGCATCTCTAAACAATATAATGTTGCGGTTGAAGAATTGGAATTGTTGAATCCGGAAGCCAAATCAGGGCTTGTAATTGGTCAGAAATTAACCATCAAGAAAGGAAAATTCACAGAAGACACAACGGCAAGCCAGGCCAAAAAAATAGAGATTCTTCACAACGGAAAATACTTGACTTACGAAGTGAAACCGAAAGAAACCCTGTTTGGCTTAGCTAAAATGTTTCGCCTGAGTCAAGACGAACTGATAGCCATAAATCCTGAGTTACGCGATGGCGTAAAAGAAGGGATGTTGCTGAAAGTTCCGGCTAATGTTACGGTAAATACTGGTGTTGTTCGTGAAATAAAAGATTTGAGCAAGTCGATTTCTACGGGTGAAAAAAAAGAAATTGTATTGCTGATTCCGTTCAATGTTTCCAATATTGAAAGCGATACTTCGTTGTCAACCCAAGCCAGATTAAAACGCGACGGGTTTTTAAACATGACCCTGGATTTTTATTCAGGAGCTATGATGGCGGTGGATTCGGCCAAAAGATTGGGCCTTAATTTTAATGTCAAGGTCTTTGATTCTCAGGAAACAAAAAGTTCTTCCAATGTGTTGCCGATTATCAGAAATAATAATGTGGACAAAGCCGATGCGGTTATTGGACCCTTTTATCCACAGTATGTTGAGAAAGCTGCTGAATTGCTGAATCCGCATAATGTACCGGTTATTTCTCCGTTGCGTGAAACATCAAAAACATTCAGTAATTTATATCAGTCCATGCCTTCCGGCGACTTTGTAAAGAATGTAATGTTTGATTATATTCGTTCAAAAGAAGGCAATATGATTGCTCTGGTTGATAAGAAAAAGGAATCTTCTAAGCAATTTATCGAAGAAAACCACAAGGATATTTTTGTGGTTCCATTGGGTGAGAAAGGCACTGTTATCGGAGATAGTATTATGCCAAAGCTCTCCAAGAGTAAAGTGAATTATTTTATTTTAGAAACGGCAACAACCGGTATGGTGCTCAGTACACTGTCACAATGCAATATGGCAAACAATGCCGGGTATAAAACAGAATTAGTTGTGTTAGACATTAATCCAACCTTTGAAACGGATGAAGTATTTCCGAAGATTTTAAAGCAGCAAATCATTTTTCCTTCTCTGACTAAATTTCAGGATACACCCGAGTCCCTGAGTTTTGCAACCAGCTATAAAAAGAAAAATAATGTATATCCCAATCAATACGCTGTTCGGGGGTTTGATGTGGTTTTTGATACAATGTTAAGGCTTTCGCAAGCAGAAGATTTTGAAACCACTATTCAAACAGCGGCTACCGAAGGAATTGAAAATAAATTTGATTACGAAAAAAAATTAGCTTCCGGTTATTCCAACAAAGGCATTTACATTATGCGTTATGAGGAAGATTTAACCGTTAAACCAGTACAGTAATGACTTCAAAAGTAACGTATATAGGCGATTTGCGAACAACGTCGGTTCACGTGCAGTCGGGAACAGAAATTCTTTCTGATGCTCCTAAAGATAACCACGGTAAAGGAGAAGCCTTTTCGCCAACCGATTTAGTAGCCAATTCATTAGCTACCTGCATGATCTCTATTATGGGGATAAAATCGAGAGACATGAAAGTGGATTTAACAGGCTCAACCGTAGAAGTCACTAAAATTATGCAGGCTGAGCCCCGGAAAATTGCTAAAATCATTACGGTTCTGAATATGAATGTTCAGGCAGATGATAAAACAAAGGCGATTCTGGAGAGAGCGGCCATGACTTGCCCGGTAATGTTAAGTCTGCATCCGGATATCGAAAAAGAAGTTACGTTTAATTGGAAATAATAATCGGTTGTCGGTTGTTATCAGTCAACCGGCAACTGACAACCGTTTTGGATCAACAAAAAACCCTCATTAAATTAGCCCATGCCAAAATGCCGTTCGGGAAATATGAAGGCCGTTATCTGATTGATCTTCCGGAATACTACGTGGTCTGGTATCATCAAAAGGGCTTTCCGAAAGGTGAGCTCGGACAGCAGCTTCAGCTTGTTTATGAACTGAAATTAAACGGCTTGGAACATTTGATCCGCACCATTAAAACAAAATTTCCAAAGCCGTAACACACGGATTCCGAAGAATTGTTTTTAAATTCAATTATTGTCGCACAATCTCATTATTTCATTTTTACATTGATGAATTAAATCGTACTTTTGCACCGTTTTGCATTAAAGTATGTTCTATTAATTCATCACACACAACTACAACAACAAACAACAGCACAATGAATCAGACAAAGTATATTTTTGTTACCGGTGGCGTGACTTCTTCCTTGGGAAAAGGAATTATTGCGGCTTCTTTAGCAAAATTATTGCAAGCAAGAGGATATCGTACGACCATACAAAAGTTCGATCCGTATATCAATGTTGATCCGGGAACTTTGAATCCATATGAACATGGTGAATGCTATGTAACCGACGACGGAGCGGAAACCGATCTGGATTTGGGACATTATGAACGGTTTTTAAATGTTCCGACTTCGCAGGCAAACAACGTAACCACCGGGAGAGTTTATCTTTCCGTGATTGAAAAGGAGCGAAGAGGAGAATTTTTAGGTAAAACGGTACAAGTAGTGCCGCATATTACCAACGAAATTAAAGAAAGAATGCAATTGCTGGGTAATTCCGGTGATTTTGATATTGTGATTACCGAAATAGGCGGAACGGTTGGTGATATTGAGTCGTTGCCATATATTGAATCTGTTCGTCAGTTATTGTGGGAATTAGGTGAAGAAAATGCCATCGTGGTTCATTTAACGTTGATTCCTTACCTGGCCGCGGCCGGTGAGTTAAAAACAAAGCCAACACAGCATTCGGTTAAAACCCTGATGGAGAGTGGAATTCAGGCGGATATACTGGTTTGCAGAACCGAACATGAATTGTCGGACGAATTGCGTCAGAAACTGGCATTGTTCTGTAATGTGAAACGCGAGGCGGTTATTCAGTCAATTGATGCCTCAACCATTTATGATGTGCCTAATCTGATGCTGGAGGAAGGTCTGGACAAAGTGGCGTTGAAAAAGCTGAATTTGCCTGAAAAATCATCCCCGGATCTGAAACAATGGAATGAGTTCTTGTACAAATTGAAAAATCCGAAGCACACGGTGAACATTGGTCTGGTTGGAAAGTATGTGGAATTACAGGATTCCTATAAATCAATTTTAGAAGCTTTTATCCACGCAGGAGCAACCAATGAGACAAAAGTAAACATTGTCAGTGTGCATTCTGAATATATTGACCGGTCTAATGTAGCCGAAAAAATAGGTGGTTTTGACGGAATTTTAGTCGCTCCCGGTTTTGGAGAAAGAGGGATCGAAGGGAAGATAGAAACCGTTCGTTATGTCCGGGAAAATAAGATTCCTTTTTTTGGAATCTGTCTGGGAATGCAAATGGCAGTTATTGAATATGCCCGGACGGTTTTGGGATATGTAGACGCTAATTCAACCGAAATGAACCCGCAAACCCCGCATCCGGTGATCGATCTGATGGAAGAACAGAAAACCATTACCGATAAAGGAGGAACCATGCGTTTGGGAAGCTGGAAATGTAACTTGGATAAAACCAGTTTAGCGTATCAGATATATGGTAAGCAACAGATAGAAGAACGTCACCGCCATCGTTTTGAATTCAACGGCCAATTTAAAGATCAGTTGGAAAAGGCCGGTTTAAAAGCAAGTGGGATTAATCCTGATACCGGTTTGGTTGAAATTATAGAAATTGAAGACCATCCGTTTTTTATTGGTGTACAATACCACCCGGAATATAAAAGTACTGTAGCAAATCCCCATCCGATTTTTGTCGGATTTGTAAAGGCTGCTGTTCAGCATAAAACGGTTTCAATCTGAATTTGAAACACAGAAATAGTAATAATTAAGTAAATGGAAGAAAAAAAATTAGACTTAAACTCGATTATCGGATTCGGATTGATTTTCCTGATTCTGATTTGGGTTATGTACAACAGTCAGCAAAACGAAGCCAAAGAAAAAGTTAAACAAGCTCAGCAGGAACAAGTTGAAGTCAAACAAAATGCTTCAGCAACTACTCACAAAGAGACTGAAACAGAAGTCATGACAGCGGTTTCAGATTCGCTAAAGGCAATTCAACAACAAAGTAGTTTAGGAGCATTTGCTTATTCTGCTTCTCTTTCTTCTGCCCAAAATGATTTTACAACAATAGAAAATGAAGTTGTTCGATTAAAAATTGCGAACAAAGGCGGTTATATCACAGAAGCCGAAATGAAAGAATTTGAACAGTTTACCAAAGGTTCCGGTAAAAAAGTTCATCTGATCAAAAACGGAAATGCTGATTTCAATATCGAATTAAAAACAAGCGATAACCGGACGCTGAATACCAAAGAACTGTTTTTTGAACCAACCCTGACCCGGGAAGGAAAAAATCAGGTTCTTTCCTTAAAGCTGAAAGCCGGCACTAATCAATACTTGGAATACCGTTACGTATTGAAGCCCAATGAATATATGCTGGATTTTGCCATTCGTTCGCAAGGGTTGAATACAGTTCTGAATACAACCAATCCGCTGAACCTGGATTGGAAAATCAAAACTTACCGCAATGAAAAAAGCGTTACCTATGAAAACAGGTATACTGAACTTATTTTTGAGTACGAAGGTGGTAAAGATGACTATTTAGGACAGGGAACCTCTAAGTCTGATGAACCCAAGGATGTGACGTACATCGCTTTTAAACAACACTTCTTTACCTCTGTGCTGTTAACGGATACCGCTTTTGAAAAGGCGTTAGTGGTTTCAGAGAATTTAGTGAAAGATGAAGAGAAAGATACCTTGTTTACCAAGCAATTTAAAGCCAGTGTGCCTTTGGCGTTTAAAAACGGAGAGGTGAATTATAATATGAACTGGTATTACGGTCCTTCGGATTATCACATTTTAAATAAATATGACAAAAATTTAGATGAAATAGTACCGCTGGGCTGGGGGATTTTCGGTTGGATTAACCGTTATATCTTTATCCCGACGTTTGATCTCTTAATCATGTTCCTGCCTTACGGAATTGCCATTATTGTATTGACTATTCTGGTAAGGATTGTAATGTCGCCGGTAACATATAAATCGTATTTGTCTCAGGCAAAAATGAAAGTCCTTCGGCCTGAAATTCAGGAATTGAATACTAAATACGGAAAAGATCCGATGAAAAAACAACAGGAAACTATGAAGCTGTATTCCAAAGCGGGTGTAAATCCAATGGCAGGTTGTTTGCCGGCCTTGTTGCAGATACCGGTTTTCTATGCTTTATTCAGTTTCTTTCCGTCGGCAATTGATTTACGGCAGAAAAGCTTCCTTTGGGCAGATGACTTATCTTCTTTTGATTCAGTGATTAACTTGCCTTTTTATATTCCGTTCTACGGAAATCATGTGAGTTTGTTTCCGATTTTAGCTTCTATTGCTATTTTCTTTTATATGAAAATGACTACAGGAGATCAGGCCATGAGTGCTCCGCCCCAGGAAGGGATGCCGGATATGGCTAAAATCATGAAGATCATGATTTATATTTCTCCGTTAATGATGTTATTCTTCTTCAATAATTTTGCTTCCGGATTGAGTTTGTATTATTTTATTTCCAATACCATCACCATCGGCATTATGCTGGTCATCAAGAATTATATTATTGACGAACAGAAAATTCACGCCCAGATCCAGGAAAATAAAACCAAACCCAAAACCATGAACCGTTTTCAACGCAAAATGCAGGAAATGATGGAAGAGGCTGAAAAGCAAAAGAATTTAAAAAAGTAAGCAATAGTAAACTACTGGTGTTTAAAAAGATAAAATCCGTAACGTTTAAAAATGGTACGGATTTTTTTGGTGCTTCTGTGAATGTTTTACGAGTGTTTTCTAACTCTGTGAAACAAAAACAAGATAACAAGTGTATATCAAATAATTAAAATGTTACTTGATTTAAACATAATTTTATTTGCTATTTCTTTCTTAAATGTAAGTATATTAAATTAAGAATAATTATATTTCTATTATTCAAATTAATTTTAGATAGTGAATCATAATCGATACCCTCATTTAATAAATTTTTCTTGTAAATCCAATTATTTATATTTTCATTTCTTTTTAATATTGAAGTGGTTTAAACTTTTTCAATTGGCTACAAAAAGGTTCTCTTTTTCCATATTAATTTATCTGTTTATTTTGTTCGTATTCTCTTTTTTATTCCGTAGCTCTGCTATGCAGTGTAAAGTGTTAAAATCTGGAAGAAAAGCCTCGTTTTTCACTTCAGTCAAAAAATTTAAACACTTCATAAAAAAGGCCGCTCAATTGAGCAGCCTTTATCATCATCAAAAAGAGCTGTTTGGCTTATAGACATTTATTCATTCAGGTAACTAAAAATCATTTTGAGCAATTCCGGTAACCAGTGCATATATGATGGCGGTACCTTTGCTGTATTTAGCTCCTTCCATGGCAGCAGTAAAATTGCCTATCATCAGATCCCACTCCGGATCTGTATTTTTTTTCGGTTTCTTGCTTTTAGCAAAAATACTATGTCGGATAATGGAACTGCTCACCAGCAGTAACTGTTTATCCGTAGCGGTGTAAGTAAAATCCAGCCCCCATTCGGTTTCATGGGTAGTAATATATTGGTGGAGTGTACTGTAATCAAGATCCTCTTCAATATATGATATCACTGCATCCGTAAAATTATACCAACTCAACTGGGCCTTAAGTGACAAACCGGAATTGGCGACAAGGTTTTCCATGGTTCTTTGCGGATCATTGATTATAGAAGAGATGGTCAGGAGATCCGGTGAAGTATAATCGGAATAAAACGGTATAAATCCCGGGTAGTCAAATGCTGTAGATTCAACAGCCGGCAGCAATGTATTTAGGTTTTCAGCATTTGTTTTCTTTTCATAATACAAATGCAACAAGTCAAGATACACAGCACCCGTACTGTCGTATGGGTTGGAAGGGTTGGAAGGGTACTGGATTGTTTTGGAATAAAGTTTCCGGAACGCAGGTTGATGCTCAACGCCATTTTCTTCGGCGGTGCAGGAAGCCATAAAAGCAAGTATTGATAAACTCAAAGTAATAGTTTTCATAATTTTTGAAATTAAGAGGTGATTGAAAATCGCATCAGTCCATGATTACCCGGGTTGGTCTGAACGGGATGATATAAAATCCTTAATTGAATGCAAAGCAAAGCTACACGACAGACATTGTCTGTACAAATGCAGTAGTTGTTGATTCCGGAATTCAATAGGTGTAATTCCGGAATACATACACCTTTTTACCTCTTTTATTCGAAAATCAAGAGAATGAAAATAATGGTTTTAAAATTTTTAGCGTATATTTAAACGGCCTAAAAATCTTCTGGGGCAATATAGTAAATCAACGTATTAATTCAGATAAACAAATCTTCTTGAAAGAGATGTTTATCATTATGTAATTTAACTATGAAAAAACATAATCTGTTTATTTTGATATTCATATTACAGTTTAACCAACAATCTTATGCTAACAATGTAACAAGCGATAGTCTGTCAAAAAAGAATTACGATTATTTTATAAACAAAATCAACACCTTTAAAAAAGATACAGTCACTGCAAAGATATATGCCCAAGCCTGGCTTAATAAAGCAAAGCGAGAAAACAACTGGGAGCAATCGGCCAAGGCTTATAGAAGTTTAATGTATTGTGTGCATAAGAAGCATTGGATAAGATATAGTGACAGTCTGCTGGTTGAGTCATTGCGTTCAAAAAATAACCTGCTGATCGGAAATGCTTTTCTGACCAAAGGCATTCTCTATTATGATCGGAAGGAATTGAAAATGGCATTGGATTATTACATCGAAGCCAATAAATACCTCGCATTAACAAAAAACCAATATGCTATTAACAAAGTAAAATATTCCATTGCACACACCAAATATTATTTAGGTTTCTATGATGAAGCAATTGCGTTGTTTAACCAATGCCTGGTTTATTTTAAAGAAGAGAATGACAGAGCTTACCTCAATACGGTTCACTCCTTAGGACTCTGCTACAGCAAAATCAAAGATTACCAAACATCATCTGATTATAATAAGCTGGGCATGGAAATGAGTAGCGAACTGGAAAATGATGAAATGATACTTTATTTTAATCACTCAGAAGGTGTCAACGCTTATTTTAAAAATAATTTTGATGAATCAATAAAAATTTTATTGCATTGTATTTCCGGATTGGAAGATAAAAATGATCTGGCAAACCTTACTGTAGCTAATTTTTATATTGCCAAAAGCTATTGGTCACTGGGCGATTCGGAGAAGTCCTTGGAATACCTGATACAAGTTGATAATGCTTTTGGTGAACAAAAGTACATCAGGCCGGATTTAAGGGAAAACTATGAATTGCTCATACAATACTACCAGAAAAAGGGTAATAAGGAAGCACAATTACTATATATTAACAAACTTTTAAAGGCAGACAGTTTAATGAATCAGAATTTTAAGTACCTGTCTAAAAAGATATTCAAAGAATTTGATACCCATGAATTAATAGAAGAAAAGAACAATATTGAACGGGCAAAAGACATACAGCAAAAGGTTTATTTTGGGCTGATTGCTTCGTTGCTGCTTGTTTTTACAGTTTTGATTGTTATACATATACAAAACAGAAAAAAGTTTAAAAAAAGATTTGAAGAACTCCTGCATCGTAATGTCATGACAGAAAGAAAGCCTGCAAACCATTCTCCGGGGGAGTTAAATATCAATCCTAAATTGGTTGAAATGATACTCGAAAACCTGGAGAGGTTTGAAAATTCAACTAAGTTTTTGCAGAAAGACTTAACCATTGCCAAGTTAGCCAACCTGCTAAACACGAACCCGAAGTATGCCGCAAAAGTTATTCGTCATTACCGGCATAAAAAATCAATTGATTACATCAGCAGTTTAAAAATTGATTATGTTGTAAATCTGTTGATGACAGAAAGCAAGTACCGCAATTATACCAATACGGCATTAGCAGATGAAGTCGGGTTTAATACAACTCAAAATTTTTGTAATGCTTTTAAAAAGCATACCGGCCTTTCGCCTACTTATTTTATGGAAGGTTTAAAAAAAATAAAGCAGGAAGACCATTCAGGCACTTCGGGTTCAGGTAATGAAAATGAGGAATAAAGTTATTTAGCTAAAATTGTTGTTTTCAAATCACTTCCTTTTCAAAATGCCTATCTTTGCACTCTTATTTATGTGAAAAATGCTTCAGAAAGAAATACAGTCTGCCGTTGAAAAAGGAGAAATGCTCCCGTTAATGGAAGCGTTTTATACGATTCAGGGAGAAGGTTATCATACAGGAACGGCTGCCTACTTTATCCGAATAGGTGGTTGCGATGTGGGTTGTCATTGGTGTGATGTAAAAGAAAGCTGGAATGCAGACCTGCATCCGCCTACCGAAACCGATTTAATTGTGACCCATGCAAAAGCCTATTCAAATACTGTGGTGATAACGGGAGGAGAGCCTTTGACTTGGGATATGACTATTCTGACCGGAAAGCTTAAACAGGCTGGTATAAAAACACACATCGAAACATCAGGATGCTATCCCGTAACCGGAGAATGGGACTGGTTTTGTCTCTCGCCCAAAAAAAATAAATTGCCGGTTCAACGTGCTTATGATGTAGCCAATGAATTAAAAGTTATTGTTTATAACAAGCACGATTTTATTTTTGCAGAAGAACAAGCAGCAAAAGTGAATGCAGGAGCCACCCTTTTTTTACAGCCGGAGTGGAGCAAACGGGAAGAAATAATCCCGTTAATTGTAGCGTATGTAATGAATAATCCAAAATGGCGTGTATCTTTACAAACGCATAAGTATTTGAATATCCCTTAAATATTATTTATAAATCAAAAACAACCCAACAGTATGAAAAAAAATGTATTGACTTTTGCCTTTTTGTTGATTACCGCTTTTTCCTTTTCGCAGGATGCCTTTAAAAATGATGTCGTGAAGTATTTAGAAGTAAGTGGTCAGGCAAATACCTTTAAAATGATTACCAAAGATCTGGTTGCTAACATACCGGAAGCTAAACAGGCAGATTTTAAAAAGGAATTAGATGCCTCTATCGGTGATTTGTTAGTCAAGATGGCTGACATGTATATGACGGAATTCACGCATGATGAAATCAAGGCATTATTGAAATTCTATGATTCTCCGGTTGGAAAAAAATTAACCGAAAAAACAGAAGTCCTTTACAACAAAGGACAGGCTGTCGGACAGGAATGGGGTATGGGATTGCAGGCCCTGATGATGAAATATATGCAATAGTTATTGTTTGAAAAAATAAAAAGTCCTGATAAATGTCGATTTGTCGGGATTTTTTAATTGAACGGACATGTGTTTTTAAGCAGAGCTGTGCCCGGGTCAATATAACCTGGCCAGGTAATCAAAATGTTCTCCTTCCATGATCAGTTCACAAGTTAATCCGTTTGCAAGGGCTGCATTCTGCAAGGTATTATAATCAACATACAGCCAATCAAAAGGGTCTTCCGTTTCGCCTTTATAGTGTAGAATAAACGATAATTCGCCGTAGTAACCGTTGGCAGGAATTTCATAGGCACCTTCTTCGTCCTGGTCATACATGTAAATTAAATCCGAACTGTCAATAAGTACCTGCCCACCTTCTGCCAACAGGGTTTTTAACTTCTGTAAGTACACTGTCATTTGGTTCAATTGACCAAAAATACCCGTTCCGTTCATCAATAAAAGAATGGTGTCAAATTTCTCTTGAGAATTAAAATCTAAAACAGCCGATGTAAAACAGCGGTTGAGCTTCCGGAGCTTGCAGGTTTTGATGGCACTGGGTGACCTGTCGATGGCAGTAACATCAAAGCCTTTTTGCTGTAAATATAACGAATGGCTTCCGGCTCCGCATCCCACATCCAACACCTTTCCCCTGCAAAGTGATAATGCTTTTTGTTCCAAGAGAGGCATTTGATCAAAATGGCGTAACAAATAAGCCACCTGTAGTTCGTCTGCCTCAGAAATAGAAGTTTCGGTAATCAGGTTTTCCGGATTATTACCGGTTTGATAATCTAAAATGGCCTTTCCGAAAAGGTCTTTCATTACTTTTTGTCTAAAGATTAAGGTTTCACTGAGCAAGTTGTTTAACTTTGTGTTACAAACAAAAAAAGATGCTGAAACCAGATTTAAACGAGCTCGGAAAACTTGCCAAAGATAAACATATTGAAACCAAAAAATATTTTGACAGGTTAAAAAAGAAACCACCTAAAAGTTTGGATTATACAATGCAGGATTTGCATGAGGCCGAGTTTAAAAGAACAGATTGTCTGCAATGTGCCAATTGTTGTAAAACAACGGGGCCGCTTTTTACATTGGCCGATATAGAACGAATTGCCAAACACCTGAAACAAAAACCACAGCAATTCATTGACCGGTACCTGCGTGTTGATGAGGATGGCGATTATGTTCTTCAAAGTCTTCCGTGTACGTTTTTAGATCATGAAAATTATTGTTTGTTATACGATGTGCGGCCCAAGGCCTGTCGCGAATTTCCACATACCGACCGGAAAAAATTTCAGCAAATAACTGCTTTAACACTCAAAAATGTGGCCATTTGTCCGGCTGCATATAACATAGTGGAAGAAATGAAAAAGAAACTACCTCTCTAAACAAAAATACACTTTCGTAAGAATTTCGAAATAGACAAAAGGCTTTTTGTTGTATCAATCTTATTGTCTTGATTCTGGGATCTTAACCTTCTTCCTGTTTTTTTAAAAGACTTGAAAAGTATTCACGACCTTGGGCAGTAAAATAAGGATAAAACAGCTTAACCAGAAGCAGGCTGTATTTTTCAATGATTTTATCTTTTGAGTCTGCATCATAAATTTCAGAAGAGGCGAGCCATGAATCACTGAAAATTTTAATGTGCTCTATGAAGGTGTCATATTCTCCCGGATAAGTTTCACGTTGCATAATGTGCTGATCAATGGCCTGAACAATAGCGTCCTTATACATTATTGCCCGTAGTTTTTCAACTTCCTGAAAGGTTTTTTTAAGTGATGGATTTTCGCGTAAGATGAGGTTTAGTTCCAACATCAAGAAGCGGTATTCATAAAGTAGTGTAAACCCTTTTCGGGTCTGTATCAGTAAATCGACAACAAAATTTTCATGTTGGCGGGGCTCCCGGTTTAAACGGACAGCTTCTGCCAGCAACTGACTGTGTAAAGCTTCAATCAGTTCGTTTTTGGTTTTAAAATGGTAGATCAAATGGCTGTGGCTAATGCCGAGTTCAGAAGCAATCTGACGGATTGAAACCGTTGAAACTCCTTGTTTTGTAAATAACTCCAGTGATTTATGAAGTATATCCAGTTTAATTTTTTTCATTTTTAGTACAATTGGACTAATTTTTTTAGTACATTTGGACTAAAATTACAAATTATCCTTTAATTAATCATTACCGTATGAAAAGAATCCATTTATTTGAGTTTGGTGACCAAGCTTGGCTTCCGTTTTTTTTAAGAAATTATATGACCGATTTTCTTCAATACCTCTCTAATGGAGCCCGGGTTTATGCTCCTGTTGTAGATGAAATTGAGACTACACTACGAGAAAACAAGTTGACCCGTATTGTAGATTTGGGATCAGGTGGTGGAGGTGGTTGGCTATGGTTGTCGGCAGAATTAAAAAAAAGAATTCCGGATTTAACGATTAAGCTAACGGATCTATATCCTAATCCGGATGCATTTCAGGAAGTTGCCAAGAAGTCGGTTGTTTTTCAATTTACGGAACAACCGATAGATGCCCGAGAAGTACCGGAAGACTTGAAGGGATTGCGTACTCAGTTACTTTCGTTTCATCATTTTAAGCCGGAAGAAGCTATCCGTATCCTTCAGAATGCTGTAGATTCACGCCAGCCTCTGGCTATTTTAGAAATTCAGGATCGGAGTGTGATCAGTATTCTTACTATGCTGCTCTCTCCGGTAAGTGTCTTGCTTTTTACCCCTTTTATACGTCCGTTCCGGTTTGGTCGTTTATTGTTTACCTATTTAATTCCGGTTGTCCCACTTATTGTACTTTGGGACGGAATTGTTTCCTGTTTACGTACTTATACGGTAGAAGAACTGAAAAGCATGGTTCAGCAGGTAGATCGGCACACCTCTTTTCTTTGGAAAATAGAAAAAAAACAGGCTAAAAAAGGCTTTGTTATTTATTTGATTGGTCAACCGGTTAAAAGGGTGTAGGTGTTTTTTAGTGGGTAGTTGGGAGTTTTTAGTAAGGAGCTCAGTAGGATATAAACGTTATAATCGTAAAAGAATCTGTTTTGTGCATATCCAGAAGCCGACCTCGTAAAAAATTAGAGATAAGTTTAAATAATCCCTAAATCTTTAGCAATGGCCACTAAATGAGTAGGGTTATTAGCCTTAAAAATGATTTTCAGCTTTCCCAAACGCTTTTCAATGGTGCTTTTACTGTTGGGTTTTATACCCTTTTCTTTAAAAACATTTTCCATATCTTCCTGCGAAATACCGTAGGAAAGATGTCTAATGATTTTGATGTCAAAATCATCAATCTGGGTTCCGGTTTTGTTTTGAAGGACATGCTGAATTTCGGGGGAGATATAGTTTTTGTGACCGGCCACTGTTTTAATGGCGATTTTCAGTTGATAAATACTTTCCCGGCCTTTCAAAACATAGGCATCAATTTTAAACATTTCAAAAAGTGATTTTATGCGATAATCTTTTTCTTCTACCGAATAGACCACAATTTTGAGGTTGGGTTGAATGGCTTTTGCAGCAGCAATTAGTTCTTCACCGGTTTTGAGTTTACTTTCTCTTCCATCCGGTTTAAAGGATAGGTCACAGATCAGCAAATCAAAGGGATCATTATCGGCAATAGCCTTTCTGACTTTTAAAAGAGCACCGTCACAATACTTATCAAACTGATAATTGTACAGTTGCAGCTCATTCATAACATGTTCAACAGAAAGACTGATAGAATCAATGTCTTCGGCAATTAAAATTTTTTGAAACATAGCTTTTATTTTGGAATCAACAGGGTCGCTTTAAATCCGTTTTGGATTACAGTGTCAAAAATAAGTTTTCCGTTAATGGCCATAATACGGTTTTCCGCATTCTGCAGACCCGATTTGCGGTTTTCAATCGGATGCAGGCCAATTCCGTTGTCTGAATAGCTGATGACAAGGGTGTGGTTTTGCTCGGAAAAGTTAATAACCACAAGGTTTGCCTGGCTGTGTTTTTTGGTGTTAATCAAAAGTTCTTGTAGTACCCGGTAGATTGTAATTTTTTTTTCCGGACTTATTTTTTGCCAATTAATACCCGGATTTATTTTTCGAATTACATTCAGATACTGATCGGAGTAATTATCACACATTTGTATTAAATCAGGCTCAAAATTTTCATCGGTACGGATGTCGCTGTTTTCTTTAGAAATATCGCGTGTACGGTGATAAATTTGTTCCAAATTGTCTAATAGTGCGTTTTTGGCAATATGGCTATCGAGGTTTTGGGTTTGGGCAAACGTCATGGCATTAAAAACATCATTGGCCAGTTCATCATGAATGCGTTTAGAAATCCGGGTTTCAGTCTGATAAGTGGATTGCAGTAGTTTTCGCTTATTTTTTGCCTGGTATAGCAAGTAAAGCAAGAAAACGATGATGATAAGCAGGCCAATCAGAGCCAAAAGAAAGATTTTCTGATTCTTATATTTGATGACCTCCTGAGTTGCTTTTTTGGAGTCATATTTAATTTTGGAAAACTGGTTTTTAGCAATATTTCGGGTCTTTGTCAGACTGTCGCTGAGGTGGATGTAGTGCTGGTAAAACTGTTTTGATTCATCTGGGTTTCCAAAAGTGGTAAGCCATTTTAATGCCTCCAACTGATCGTCGGGACTATTGGTTTTTAACGAAACGGCATAGGCCTTTTCCGCAAAACCTTTAGCCAAAGACGGATCAGTATGCTCATAGTATTCAGACAAATGCATGTTGGAAGCAATCAGACCAATATTGTCCTGTAAGCTGTCGCGAAGTTGTCTGGCATTTTCTAAGTTATAAATTGCAGACGGTAGATTTAGTTTGAACTGACAATATCCCAGATTGTCCTGTACGCGGGCATACTCACTTTTTTGAGCGAGTAACAGTTCTTCTTTCATTAGCATTTCAAAGTGCCGGGCAGCCTTGGGATATTCCTTGTTTTTTAAAAACATCAGTCCGATGTTATTTTGATAGACCAACCGGTCTTCTGCCACCGTTGCGTGTTGATAGGCTTTTTGGTAGTAATAGAGAGCACTTTTTACATCTTCTAAACGATAATATGAACTGGCCAGAATATTATAAAAATAAGGTAGATAGGTTGTGCCGCTGTATGTTGCCAGTGTTTCGGTTACCGTTTCTTCGCAACCCGCAAAATCACCCCTGAAGTGTTGCAGGTTTGCAATTTCAAACTGGATATAAGCAAAGTGATCACTGTTTTTCGGGACCGTATTTTTTGACAGATTGAAGTAATAGTAAACACTGTCAAGCTGATTCTCTTTTTGGAAATGCATTGCTTTTGCCACCAGTTCGGAGTAGTTGGCTGCGTTTGTCTGTGTGGCAGTCTTATCCGTACAGGAACAGCACAATAAAAGTGTCAGAAAAAATAAAATCGGGGAGAAATTATAATGTTTCATTCCCCGAAGTTATTAAATAAAGTTAAAAAGCCCTAATATTTTATGGATTTATACCTGGGCCCGGCGGTGGCGGTGGCGGTGGTTTGGGAACACCGTATTGTCCACCTGTATCATCAGCGGCTACAGACATGCCTTGTTCTTCAATCTCATCTGCCGAACAGGAGGTTAATAACCCCACTACCGTGCATACTATTGAAATAAAAAGTATTTTTTTCATGTTATTGCGTATTAGAATTGAACATAGTTTTGGCTGTTCGGTTTGTTGAAAAACCGAAGGAGCGTATCGGAGTAATACCGATAAGAACAATGAGTACTCAATGAAATAGCGGGAAGTGAAGTGTGCTGAAACAGAACCGGCCTGATATACTTCCCGAATAAAAATTCAGTCCTGTATAGCGACACTTTTTTGAATCTGTTTTGTACATTTGTTCTAATTGCAGGTTAGAACAGAAACAAATTCTGAAGCAAAGGAAAGGGGTTTTAGGGAGGGTAATGATAAGCTAATCCCAACATTCCCATTGTTCCTTAAGTTTCCTGAACAATCCTAAAACTTCCCATTATGATTAGCAGTCAAGACCGTTTAGACGCATATAAAAAGGCAGTTCGGCTAAAATATGAAGCAGAAAAAAATGGCGATTATTCCAGTTTTTTATATAATCCTTCGAGAGCAAAATTGAGAGATTTATGCAAAGAATTGTTTAAGGAGAATAATACTTTTGAAGATGTAAAAAGCTTTAGATTGTTCTTTGGTTTTGAACACAGTGTGGAGAATTTGTATAAATTGAAAGATCAAAAGGATAAGTTCAGACCGATTGAAAATTTTTTTAAAGGGGAGTCGGACTTAACCGATATTGAAGGGATTAATATTGCGGCTATTTTAGTTGATTTTAAACCAAGACCTTTTTTAAGGTATTTAAGGCAGCAGGAAGACCAGAGTCCTGCCGGAGATAACTCGGATAAAGCGACAGGGTTAAAAGAAGCAAATACACAGGTTATCGGTTTTATCACCACCGATGAAATGAAAATAGGAGAAGATGATGTGAAGTATTTTCCTAATCAACGTAATGCTTTTTTCTTTTGGTTAGAGAAAAACAAGCTTATAGCAGTTTTGATGTTGATCGGGGTTTTATTAGGTGGGTTTTCTTTATCTCAGTTTGTTTTTAAACCAAAACAATGTATGCAGTGGCAGAATGATCATTATGAGGTGGTTGATTGTTTTGACTCTGATAAAGGGTCATTAAACAATATCATCCCCCTGAACGAGTCTTTGTTGAGTTTTAGAAAGATACCGGTATATGATACAACTATTTTTTTTAACAAACAGGGAAAGCCTCTTTACTGGTATTGCAAAGTGAATGGCGTACCGGAATTTTTTACTACGGTTGGAGATGGAAGTCACCCTGAAACAGGCGATCAGGTCAGACAAGTAACAAAACATATTGTTAATAAGTACGTTCTGAAAAAATAGCGGTTTAAGTATCCGATTTTAATGTTTGGATTACTCTCCTAAAAGTACAAGTGCAGGATGATTAGGTAAACTGAATAAGGTTTAAATCGCTACAAATATCTCTTCTACCGTTTTAAACTAAAGTGAGCCTTGAATTCACTTTCAAAACCATCTCTGTTTGTATATAACAGTTTAAACCAATAATCGGTTGACGGCATGTTTTCACCATTGTAGGTGCCATCCCAACCATTACCACCGGATGCTTTTAAGGTTTTAAGCAATTTTCCGTAGCGGTCAAAAATATAAATAATCGATTTAGGCTGATCTTCGAGTCCGCTGATATTCCATGTGTCGTTGTAGCCGTCTCCGTTTGGCGTAAAAAACCGGGGGTAGTTCAACGAATATACCGTTAAAACCAAATCGCCACAACCGTTTATATCTCGGACAACAATAACGTTTTCACCTTGAAGTACGTTTGTAAAATAAGGTTGGGTTTGAACAGGACCGTTGTTTAAAATATACTCATAATTACCAGAGCCACCGGTTACGCTTACGGTGATAACTTGGTTCTGATGGAAGTCTTGCCCCACAAAAGCCTCTCCGGAAGCAATGGACGAAGCCGTAACTGTACTGGTAGAAGAACCTGAACAGCCGGTCGTATTATGTGTGGCAGTGACATTATAAATACCGGTTTCTGTTGCCAAATGATTATTTTGTGTGGTGGACAAAATATCACCATCCAACGTCCAGACAAAGGTATAATCAGTAGCGGGAAGTCCGCTTTCTAACAATACGGGAGCTATAATTTCACCGGTTAAGTTATCTATACAAACAGCACGGTCTGTTAAACTTGGTGCAGGCAGATTAACAACAGTAATCGTTTTGGAAACGGTTGTGCTGCAAGTTCCCTGAATTAAATAACGAATTGTAGCTGTACCGCTTCCAATAGCGGTTACATTTCCGTTGCTGTCAACGATGGCAATAGCCGGGTCATTACTGAACCAGGTTCCGCCGTTCAGAGATGGTGTGAATAGCGTGGATTGTCCAACACAAATTGTGTTTGCTCCGGATAGGGTGACCGTTACAGCGTTAATGGTAACACTTAAAACAACCGATGTAGCACACTGGTTTGAACCGGGCGTAAAAACGTAATTTCCGCCGGTGGTGGTGTTGATGGCCGAAGGACTCCATGTTCCGGTAATGCCGTTGGGCGAAGTTGTATTTAAAGCCGGAGGCGTATCACCGCTACACAAAGTCAATGAAGTTGCAAAATCAGGGGTTACAACAGAAGAAACGGAGACGGTTAAGGTCATGGGAGAGGCACACTGACCCGGATCAGGGGTAAAAACATAATTTCCGCCAGTGGTGTTGTTAATGGCCGAAGGACTCCAGGTTCCGGTAATGCCGTTGGGTGAAGTTGTATTTAAAGCCGGAGCTGAATCACCGTTACACAGAGTCAGAGAAGTCGCAAAATCAGGCACGGTACGGTTGGTAATGTTCACTGTCAAGGTCACCGGAGAGGCACACTGA
>JAEYTL010000024.1 GCA_023434025.1 Bacteroidota bacterium | reverse complement strand
TATCCCAAGATCAGGGTGCTCGGTGCCGCAGACATCAACCCGCGCAAGGCAGGCAAGAAGCTGACCGAGCTCTACCCGGACACCCCCGGCCTCGAGGGCCTCGTCGTCGCCTCCTCGATCGAGGAATGCCTCGCCGGGATCACCGAAAAGATCGATGTCATCTATCATCTCACCGAGTCGGTGCCGCTCGACATCGAGCCGCAGCTGGTCATGGCGCTCAACGCCGGAGCCAATGTCATCTCGGCCGGCGAGTCGATGTTCTACCCCGGCTTCCGCCATCCCGACTTCACCGCCCGCATCGACAAGCTGGCAAAGGAAAAGGGCGTCTCGATCGTCGGCGTGGGCATCAATCCCGGCTACTCGTTCGACGCACTGCCGCTTCTGCTCGCCCATCTCACCTCGGGCGTGAAGAAGATCGACATCGATCGCGTGATCGACGTCACCGGCACCGGCCCGGGCGACATCTCCCACGTCGGCTACCTGCTCGAGCCGGCCGAGTTCGACCGCAAGATCAAGACCGGCGAGATCGTCGGCCACATGGGCGCGCCCGAATCGCTCGCCCTCATGGCCGAACGGCTGGGCATGGAGATCGACACGATCGAGGAGCGCTGGGAGACCGAGGTCGCCGACTTCGAGATCGAATCCGGCGTCGTCGAGCTCGGCATGATCAGGCCGGGCGTGGTGGTCGGCATCACCCAGTACGGCGAGGCCAAACGCAAGGGCGAGACGGTGATCTCGCTGCGCCTCGTGATGTACTACTCGCCCGAGAAGTTCGGCCTCGAACTGCGCGACCGCATCGAGATCGTCGGCTCGCACCACATCACCATGACGCTGACCCCGGCCGCGATCTCGATCTTCGGCGCAGCCAATGCCATCGTCAACGCGACCCACGACGTGATGGCCGCGCCGCCCGGCGTGGTCAACGTGCTCGACTTCTCGGTCGGTGGCCCCAACCGCGGCGGGTTCACCTACGAGATCGACCCCTCGCGCACCCATGTTCCGGGCTCGATCCCGGTGATGCAGAAGCCGTTCTAATCCCATGGGCTGGAACGGCGAGCTCTTCTTCCAGATCCTGACCTCGCCGCTGATCGTATCGGCGGCGTGGACCACGGTCTGGGTCGGCACCCTCGCCCAGGCGATCGGGACGCTGATCGGGCTCGCCGTCGCGCCACTGCTGATGAGCCGGTTCCTTGCCATCCGGCTCATCCCCCAGCTCTACCTGTGGATCTTCCGCGGCACGCCTATGCTGGCGCAGATCCTGTTCTTCTACGCCGTGCTTCCCCAGATGGGCCTGCGGCTCGGCCTCGTCGAGACCGGACTCATCGCCCTCGGGCTCAACGAGGGCGCGCGCATGGCCGAGATCGTCCGCGCCGGCCTGCTCTCTGTGCCCGACGACCAGCGCGAGGCCGCTGCCTCCCTGGGCATCAACAAGGTGAAGGCCTTTTTCCTCGTCGTGCTGCCGCAGGCGATGCGGGCGATCATTCCCCCGCTGGGCAACAACTACAGCTACATGCTGAAGGCGACGTCGCTGCTGTCGGCGATCTCGTTCCACGAACTCCTGCGCACCTCGCAGCAGCTCGCCCAGTCGACCGGCCATCCGCTCGAGATCTATACGGTGGCGGCGCTGTGGTACATGGCGATCATCTCGGTGGTGACGCTGATCCAGGGGCGGATCGAGGCGCGCCTCAACCGGGCGCACGAGACCCGCAACGTGCGCGAGCGGACTCCGTCGACCGGCGTTGCCGAGCCCGGGCCGCATGCTGCCGAGCCGATGCCTGCGCCTGCCGCCGCACCGCTGATTGCCGCCCGCGGCATCCGCAAGCAGCTCGGCGCGACCGTCGCCGTCGACAATGTCGACCTCAACATCTACCCGGGCGAGGTCGTGCTGATCCTCGGGCCATCGGGCTCCGGCAAGTCGACGCTGCTGCGCTGCCTCAACTATCTCGAGCCGCCCGACGAGGGTGTCGTTCTTCTCGAAGGCAAGTCGCTAGGCGGGCGCGACCGCACTCGCGGCCGGCTGAACCAGGGCGCGCTCGACCGCCAGCGCCAGCGGCTCGGCATGGTGTTCCAGCGCTTCAACCTCTTCGACCACCTGACGGCGCGGCGAAACGTCAGCATCGCCCTGACCCGCGTGCTCGGCCTCGACGGAAAGTCGGCCGGCGAGAAGGCGGATCGCCTGCTCGAAAAGTTCGGCCTCGGCGGGCTGGGCGGCAACTACCCCTCGGAGCTTTCGGGAGGACAGAAGCAGCGCGTCGCGATCGCCCGCGCGCTCTCGATGGACCCGGTCGCCATCCTGTTCGACGAGCCGACCTCGGCACTCGACCCCGAGATGGTCGGCGAGGTGCTGGAGGCGATCCGCGACCTCGCCAGCGAGGGCAAGACGCTCGTCATCGTCACCCACGAAGTGGGCTTCGCGCGCGCGGTCGCCGATCGCGTCATCATCATGGACCGCGGCCGGATCATCGAGCAGGGACCGCCCGAGGTCATCTTCGACGCGCCGCGCGACCCGCGCACCCGCGCCTTCATCTCCGCCATTTCCGGCACCAGCGCCGTTCCGGCGTGATCCAGGGACCAGACGCCAGCATGGCCTTCGCGCTCCGAACCCACATCTTCGCCGAACTCAGCAGCGACGAGATCGCCGCTGCCCGCGACGGCAATG
>JAEYTL010000006.1 GCA_023434025.1 Bacteroidota bacterium | reverse complement strand
GCTTAGAGAGCTCCTTTTCATTCCTGAGCTGTTGTTTAACCTGTTCACCATATTTCACAATTCCTTTGGCAAGATAATAAGAAATGGTTCCTGAATTAAATAAAAAAAGCTACCCGAAAGTAGCTTTAAATGAATTTTTTGAGGTTAATATCTTAATATTATCATTTTAACGATATTAAATAACCTATTTTAGGGTCAAAATCTTTTATTTTTTGAATCAAGAAGAAGATATTTTTTTTGTCAACAAGTGATTTGTTAATTTGAACATTAATGACTTTTGTCAAAAAAACGTCACTTTCTGTTTCAATGAATACTTCTTTATCAATTAGTGTCTTAAAATCAAAATCATCATTGAATCCTTCTAAATTGTGCACGGTAAGTACAATTCCCTTTTTTTCAATTTCTTTTACGTCCGAAATTATTAATTTTTTTCTAGCCATAATGTTTCTATTATTTCTTCTAATTTAATATTATTTTTTTCTAATCTTTCAAGTGCATCTTCTCTTAGTATTTGTCTTTCCAGTTTAGTTAAATCTTTACCATGTACTGATGCCCTCAAACTTGCTTGAACTTCCTCTAATAAGTCATTTGAATGTGTCTTATTGTTTAAAGCAGCAGCCCTGTGACCCTCTAGTTCGTGTGCTATTGCACCTTTCCAAGACACCTTTGAATTGGCAGAGGTTGGATTTAATGCGGGCATTACATCTGTATTAATATATAAAACATCTTTCTCTCCAAATAATCTTGCATAAGAAGTGTAATCCAAATCATTGTTTTTAAAGAAAATATCTTCTTCTTTAATTCCATATTTCTTTGCATAATTTAAAATATCAAGTTTCTCAATTTCTGTCAACGAAATTTCTCCTCTTAACCCGCCTGTTGATATTGGTTTTAAATGTTTAGCAATAAAGTTATTAATATCGCCTACAACCCTTTTACTATTCTCAACCAACCCGTCAATTTGCTTAGAGAGCTCCTTTTCATTACGGAGTTGTTGCTTAACCTGTTCACCATATTTCACAATTCCTTTGGCAAGATAATAAGAAATGGTTCCCATGCTTACACAAAAGCTGATAATTCCCCAGTGGCTTACAAACCATTTTCCTGCTTCGGTTTTGTTTAAACGGTTGCGTAAATCAGGGTTCAGCAACGCAAGGTTGATGGTACTTATTGTTATATCTATAATGGCAAACAGCCTCGCCACACCTCTTATTCCGGCAGATATAACCCCAAAACTGATTAGCATGCTCAAAACATCAACAACAGCAAATAAAGCATCTTTTACATCGTTCCATTCGCTTTTGTCTCCCAAAAATTTACCATATAAGGCAATAGTTGGGTATTTTTCCTCTTCTCCGGTGGCACTGTTATAGTTTGTGATATAAATAATATCCAGCGGATGAAACTGGTTAGAACTTTTGCCGGGATTATTTATTTCAACATCACTTGCAAACAAATTTATAAAATTTAATCCGTTAAAACCAATGGTCGGGAGCTGTAATTCGTTTCTTAGTTCTACTTTTCCTTTTTCGTCCCCATATAAAATATTGGTTTCAATATGCGTGTTTTCGCCAACACTGAATTTTCTTGCTTTTTCAATATCTTGTCCGGTGTACAGAAAGGTTATGATTGTTAAATAAGCACAGAAATTTTTAACCAATTCGTCGTCGTCAAAACCATTGAGGAGCGTAATTAATTTTTCAGGATTTTTGTAAAAATAAATATAAACACTTCTGCTGTCTAGCTTTTGTAAAATTCCTGTTATTCCTGCCGTAGAGTCATTTCTTATACTAGCCTTGTCCCATTTATTAAGTTTAAAAACATTGGCAACGGTTTCGTTAAAATCCAATTTTGCAGCTACAAAATAGGGAATGTTTTGATAAAGCCAGTCAAGGTTTTTGAACTTTAAAGGATTATACTTTTGTGCATAATACGAGTCTTCATCTTTTAATTTACTTAATTGCTTAATGGCATCTAAAAACGCGACTTCAATTTTATTTTCAAAACTGTCGTCAGTATATTTTCTGTTTATAAGTTTTAAAAAAGTATGGAAATCTTCATAATTAGAAGAACTTACCGTAAAAGCAATGTTATCCGTATTGTCATTTTCATAGACACGCTTTTTGCCTACAAAATAAAAGTGAATTTTGTAGTTAACAATTTTTCTTGTGAAATCAAATTCAAATTCAAGCCCAGACGTAATATCACTTTCAGAATCTTTATGGATATTTACGTTTCCTTTTTCGGTGTATAGCTTTCCATGTAATTGCAAAGTTCGTTCGCCAGAGAATGTTTTTTCTGAGAGAGGAACCTCTGTTTCATATGTTTCTGAGGTATTGTATCTGGTGGGAACGCCTGCCATTCGGTCAAATTTAGCTTCTTCGCCAAAAGATATGGTTTGTGTAATATTTCTTGTAGCGGTGCCAATAAATGCTTTATAATCAAACTCTGCGTCAGTATTTGCTTTAATGAATTCAGAAAGTTTTATGAAATCAATGTTTTTACTAACAAAGTCAGGTTTGAATAACAAACTCCTTTTCCCAAAAGGTGACTCTAAAGCGATTTCATTCGAAATTTCTCTTGCCGATTTGTAGTTTGTTTTCAGGGCTTTTTCTTTCATTTCTTTTAATGTTTCCCGATATAGCTTTTCATAATCAGAAAGATTCAATAGATCACTCATATAAATCAATTTTTAAAACACCCCGACAGGAAACCTGCCGGGTGTTTAAGGTTAGTAAATGAATTAAAGTAGGGCTACCGCAAGGTTAATTTCAACGGTCTGGTCGTCCTGCAGTTCCACCATCAGTTCTTTGGAACCTTCAATTACCTGATAGGTATCGGCGGGAAAGTCGTTTTCAACATCGAGCAGCAGTTCATACCTTCCGGCAGGCAGGTTGTTCAGTTCCCAGTTGCCGGCAGCATCACAATAGGTAATGTCCTGTATGAATCCGTCCACGCGTTTCAGCATGATTTTAGAGCTGATGCTGTTGTTCCCGAAGATCATTCCGATCAACTTTGCCGTTCCGGTTGACGAGCCGCCGACCTGTGCATGATTCAACGCAATCTCGGAAGATTGCGGTACAGAATCCGGATCTTCAAAGTCTTCTAAATCGGTGTTAAACGGCAATGCTTTGGTTACGTTCAGGCCGATGCTTTGAGCCTGTAAGATCGTCATCGAGGTTGGAATACGTGTCCACCATGCTTTTCCTACTTTTTCGCCTTCCGGTAAACGGAGTTCATCCACAATAGACAAGTACAGTTCGTCTTCAATAACCGGTACTTCGCCACCGTTCCATATTTGGCCGGTTTGCATGTAGTAGCGGACGGCTTCTTCAAATCCGGGGCGTACGGTTACAATCACCCGGGCCATACCACTTTGCATAAAGGCTTTGAAGATATGGTCGTGGGTTTGGTCGTATTGGTACATTTCCACCCATTTCTGACGGTTTGCCCAGTAATACGGATAAAAATTGTAGCTCATGATGTCCCATTCAAAAGCCTGCTCGATAAACTTCACAAAAGCGGCATAGTCGTCCAGGTCGGCTCCGAGCAGTAATTCGGTGTTTTCAAAGGTTTGTTTTGAACCGGTTCCGTTGATACGGTGAAAATCTTTTCCATAAGTACGCTTGGCATCCACGTTCTGATCAATCAGGTAGGAGATACAGTTTTTACGCAAAATGGTGTTTTCAATGTCACGGTAAAAGCCCGGATTAGTACCTAAAATTTGTACACCTAACGCTTGTTTCTCGGCTAATTGTTCGTTATACGCTGCTAACGCTTCTTCATAGGCTTTGATGATGGCGTTAAAGGTTTGTTGTTGCCATTTTGTTTTGGCTTCTAACGTAAGTTTGCATCTGATGCTGAAATTGATACTGGAAGACAAAAAGCCCAGTTGACAATAAGAAACGGGTATTTTTCCATGAAATTCGTTTATCTCTACTTCCATTGTTCCAACCTGTTTGTTTCCCACAATAGCTTTTGCTCTCACGAATCCGGAACTACCACTATCATTGGAGTCGTTTGATTCAACTTTTGCTTTATACGTTTTGTAGCCTTCAGGGATATCTACCTCATAGGAATCAGAGGCTCTTTCGTAGTTGTTTCCTATAACTTCATCTGCTTTATAAGAAAATGATTTTCCGATGACGATCTCTTGCGAAGGCATCGGCTCAAACTCTACATTATAACGCCCGGACCAGTATTTCAAATTTGTTTCTGTCAGCTGAAAATAATTCTCCAGTTTATTGGCATTGGTCACTTTTCTCGGGTCATCCGGTTTTTCGAGCGTCATGACCGTTTGGTCGGTTACCAGTTTTTCCATGGCCAGCTTGTGCAGCTTAGCCGGTTCAGGTACCATGAATTCAAACATCAAACGTTTCCCGTAATTAAGGATCTGGTTTTTAAACACCTTGTCCACCCAGCGGTACACCCCAACCACATGTTTGTCGCCTTTGCGGTTATCAAAGCCATGCGAGTTGTTTTCTTCAAACTCCTCGACGATTTTGACAATACGCTCTTCTTTGACTTTGTTTACGATGCGGTCTAAAGCCCGTTCAGTTACTTCTTTAGCAGAAGTCATCGCTTGACTAGTACTTTCTTCTTTGGAATTATGAGTAGCAAAATTGGCTCCGGTTTGGAATGTAATTGCTTTGCCATAACTACCTTGCACACTGGCAAAACCACCAAAATCTTTACTATTGGCAATTACTTTCGCCACTTCGCTCTGCATTTCAAAACGATCGGTGCTGGATGTATCGGTCAGTTGTTCTCTTTCCGTTTCAGTAAAAGTGGTTTCGGTGATTTCGCTTTTTCGCAAACGGCGGGTTGCTTTTTCTTTATATTCACGGGCCATGACGTTTTCTATGTGGGCTACTTCGCCTTCCACATACCCTTGAATACTTTGTTCTACTTTGTTATAGTCGGCAATACCCAGTTGCTTTACCCCAAAACCGCTTGGAATAAACGTATTGTCCGGGTTTACAGAACTTCCCGGGTTATTGTTGTTTCCAAGGCCTAATTTGTTCTGTGCTAAATAGCCATAATGAGTGTCAGCAATGGTAAAACCATCGACGGTTAAGCTCATTTCCTCTCTGTTGTCAAACTGAACTACGGCTGAAAGGTACTTAAAGTCCTCCTGAATTTCCCCCATATCCAGACTAAAAAAGGTGGCTACTCTGGCTGTGTTTACCACCAAACCGGAAGAACCTGCGACAAAAGTATCGTCATAACGGGTTAGTCTATAATGGATACTGTTTATTTTCCAGGATTCATCAGGTATTCCGATGTTTAACGTAAGTACTTTAACGATGTTGTCTATACCTTTATCTCTCGCTATTACCTCAAATTCAAATGGTGATAATCCACTTGGGTTTTCGTTAACCGCAATGGTTGTTCCTCCCACTACCACAGTTGTATTTGTATTTTGTGATGTGTTTTGGGATATGGTATTGTTGTTGTGCTCAATGATTTGACTTACAGCGGTCTGAGTTCCGTTGTAGGAATCTAAATCCGGATTGGTAATCATTCCGGCTAAGCCCCTGCTGAATAATTGTGTTCCCTTAGAGGCTAAGCTTTCCGGGTCTGAAAATTTCTTTAGAGCGATTAAAACAGCTAAGCTCTCTTGTGAGATTACTTCGGATAGAAAATCTTCATCCATTTCTTCTATAAAGACGAATGTGAATTCAGGTATTACAGGTTGTGGAACAGCCGGCGGCTGATTGCACGGATCATTCGGATCAAAGGGAACGTTCAGGTCTCTGACAGTACACCACTGTTGGCGGGCTGTTTCAACATCTTCGTTGTATTCGTCAAGAAGGGGTTTAATGTCTTCCTGATACTGTTTCAGCTTACTTTCATACTCGGCATCACGTTTTTTCCGATATACTTTTTCGGCCTGATACAATTCTTGCTGAAGTTTTTTTAAAGCGAGGTTATTTTCCTGCAAAACAGCTACTCTTTCCATTTTTTGCATAAACGGACTCGCTAAACCGGGAATGGTTTCCGGTCCTCTCAGCATTGTTGGCATTGGTTCGGTTGCTCCTTCCACAAAAAGCTTTTTAGGCAAAACCACTCGGGCCTTTAAAACCACTTTGGTGATTTTCGGGAAGCTCAGCACGACATGGTTGGCCAGCAACAACTGCATCAGCATTTCTTTGGCATAAAAATCCTTCTGGGTGATCACCTGGTAATACAGGTTTTGCCAGACCAACTGCAGGTGTGTTTCCTCTGCTTCCGGCAAGAGCTCTTCCGATAATGTCGGCACATTTTCAGCTTCAGCGGCAATTTCTGTTGGAGAAACGTTGCTTTTGTTTTTAGCCAGCCAAACGGAAAAATCATACAACGGAGGGTTCAGTTTTTTAATTTGATCGGCCGTAAGCGGAATGTAATTGGATGCTGTATCCAGCAGTCTCTCCGTTTTAGACATTTCCTCGGGTTTGTCATTAATCTTGTCGTTAAAAATACCGTTAGCGGCCACAGGTTGTGTAATAAAGCCCGGGCTGTTGTCGTATTCTGTTGTTAGTTCCGGTGCCCGCATCGATACAAACCGGAAAAGCGTGTTTTTAATTTCGTTACTCATTTTTAATTTTTTAAAGGGTGATAAATAAGAATATATTCTCTCTTTTGTAATTACAAAGCAAATTTATAAGAATAAAATCTAATAAACAAATAAAAAGAAGAAAATTTTCTTCTTTCTGTGTTTTTTAAATGTAGTTGTTTGATTTTTAGCATATAATTATTTTTTATTTAGAAAAAAATCATACTTTTGTAAAAAAATAATCTTATAAATCATGGTTTCAGAACGTTTAGGGCACTATTTAGACAAAAAGGGGATAAGCTTTTACGCCGTTGAGAATGCATTAAATGCGGGAAGAGGCAGTATTTCTAAAGCGGTTAAAGAAGGAAAAAACATTGGTTCCAATACCTTAGAAAATATTCTGAATTTATATCCGGATTTAAATCCGTCATGGCTGCTCACGGGGGAGGGTTCTATGTTTAAGGAAGATAATTTATTTCTTTCCAATAAAGCAATTCAGCCTTATCCTATGAAAACTGACTTAAGTGTCCATCACCAGCAGATTCCTTTGTATGATATTGAGGCTACAGCCGGATTGATTCCTTTGTTTACGGAATCGACTAATAATATTCCGCTGGACTATATCACGATTCCCAACCTGCCCAAGTGTGACGGTGCGATTTATGTTACCGGAGACAGTATGTATCCGTTGCTGAAAAGTGGCGATATTGTTTTGTATAAAGCCATCAACGACATCAGGAATGAAATTTTCTGGGGCGAAATGTACCTGCTCAGTGTAGAGATG
The DNA here is from genome assembly GCA_023434025.1 of Bacteroidota bacterium. Taxonomy (GTDB): domain Bacteria; phylum Bacteroidota; class Bacteroidia; order Flavobacteriales; family Flavobacteriaceae; genus Flavobacterium. The sequence continues at coordinate 25,350 of JAEYTL010000006.1, read as the reverse complement.
AGCGGCGAAGAGTTCGTCATGGTCAAGTACATTCAAAAAGCTGATGATCCCCATTATGTAAAGCTGGTAAGCCAGAACAAACACCACCAGGACAAGGAGGTGGAAATAAGTAAGATCAAGGCATTGGCATTGATCAAAGCCAGTATAAGAATAAATTCTATGTATTAGAGAAAAAGGGTTTCGGTTTTGAAGCCCTTTTTTGTGTCTTTAAATCGGAAACGGACGTATTGGTTTTGACTCTTGCTTTACCGGATGGATAAAAGAAAGTCAGCCGGTTGAAAATTTTAGTATCTTAGTATAGTGCAAAGCAGAAATTTTGCCTTTTTCCGTTCCCGCTTTATCAAGCGTCCGGAATATATGGCATTAAGCAGTTGGATGTGTTCATCGGTTTTTCAGACAATGATTAAAATAAAAACACTATGGAAATATTAGATAGAATTCTGAATGCAGACCCTAATTATCTCATCATCGGACTGCTTGCTGTTTTCTTCACTTTAGAGCAGGTTTCAGGAACTCCTTTCACATTTAAGAAAAGGGGTAACCATTTGCTGCAGAACATCTCTTTTCAAGTTGTACTGACAGTACTCAATTTATTTTTTGTTTCCCTGCAGGTCTATTGCATAGAATGGTTAAATGCGAATAAAATTGGGATGTTATATTTTGTTGAACTTCCATTCTGGACAAAGCTGTTTCTGAGCGTAATGCTTTATGACTTCACCACATACTGGATTCACAGAGCATCTCATAAAATTCCTCTTTTATGGAGGTTGCACAGGGTGCATCACAGTGACACAACCATGGATTCGTCAACCACATTCAGGTTTCATCCGTTAGAACTGATTCTTGTTTATCAGACAGGCAATATACTGACGGCGGCAATTTTCGGAACCGATGTAACGTCAATGGCATTGTATTATCTGATCATTTATATTTTCTTCTTTTTTGAACACTCTAACCTGCATTATCCTAAATGGCTGAACAATACATTCGGACTGGTTTTTGTAATGCCGGATCACCACAGGGTACACCACCATCAGGAACAATTTTATACAGATTCAAATTTTGCCGATATCCTGATTCTCTGGGACAGGATATTCGGTACATTTAAATTGATTCCTGTAGAGAAAATGAAATACGGATTGAAAGAATTTGAGGAAGAAAAAAAGCAGACTTTCCTGTATCTTATGAAAAGTCCGTTTATAAACATCGGAAAAAGCGAACCGGATAATCTGAAGTGAATGAATAAAAGCATACTTTATAGAAAATATAAGGCAAATATGCCAACGGGTTTATCAGAATCATACTATTTTCGTTAATTTGCAGCCGGTATAGTATGACCTCCAATCAATTCCAAAAAGCAGAGTGGTTAAGAAAAAAATAAAGCGAAGTTTACGCATTTCACGCTATGTAATCTATAAAGAAACTCTGGTAGATTATAAGGAGCACTTTTGGTCGTTTGTGGGAGCGTTTGTTGGGATTGGCCTTATTGCCTATGTTCAGACCCATTGGTTTACCCAAGAAGACAATATCTTTTTAATTGGTTCGTTCGGGGCTTCGAGTGTATTGCTGTATGGAGCTATCCAAAGTCCGCTGGCTCAACCCAGGAATTTAATTGTTGGTCATTTAATTTCGGCCTTTATAGGTGTAACCGTTTATAAACTTTTGCCGGATATTCTTTGGATAACGGCTCCGTTGGCAGTGTCGCTTTCCATTGTGTTCATGCAAGTGACCAAGTCGCTTCATCCACCGGGAGGAGCAACGGCACTCATTGCTGTGATTGGCTCCGAAAAAATAAAAACATTGGGCTATCTCTATGTTTTTTCGCCGGTACTATCGGGAACATTAATGTTGTTTGTAGTGGCGTTGATTTTTAATAATGTCACAAAACACAGAAAGTATCCGGCAGATAAGAAATGGAGACTGTTTTTCAAACGACAAAGGAGAACTTAGCTGTCTCACAACTAGTTCGAATGTAAATTTTCTGTGTTTAAGTATAATAATTACCATCAACAAAAAGAAAGTATGACCATCAGACAGTATGGTTTGCTGCTGATTCAATAAAATTCTGTAACAAACAGAAAAAATTCTGTAACATAATTTATACGTTATTGCACAATCTTTGCTTAATCAATTTATAAAAGTAAAGATTATGAAAACAGTTAAATTTATACTATTGGGATTATTGCTGAATAGCTTTATAATGCAATCACAGGTTTCTGTCAACGTAAACTTTGGAACGCCTCCGGTTTGGGCTCCGGCAGACAGAGTTGAGGTTCAATACTATTATTTGCCGGAAGTAGATGTGTATTATGATGTTCCCGCAGAACGGTTTATTTATATAAGAAATGGTCGCTGGCATCGTTCAGCAGCACTTCCTGCCAGATACAGCGGTTACAATTTAAGAAGTGCAAATGTTGTTTATATCACCGATTACAGAGGAAATGCACCATATAAATTCCACAAATCACATAAAGTGAAATATGGAAATCGGGGTACTGTTTATGTTGTGAAAGAGGCCAAACACAAAGGCCATCATGGAAAAAGCCATAAAAAAGGAAAAGGTAAGAAATACTAATACATAGTGATTTCTTATAGGCACAAACTAATGTGTTGAACGTAAATTTTAATAAAAAAAATCCGAATACTACGTTCGGATTTTTTTTATTTTGTTATTGGATAGACATTATTCTCTTGATTCACATCTGCCATTAAAACACTCGGGGGAATCTCCACCTTACTCTTGTGAGAGGGGCAATTCATACGTTGGATACGCCCAATCCTAGCCTTTTACAACCGTTCGTTTTACTTGGGCAGGGGGTTTGTTTTATTGGCGTTTTACGTGACCATTCCCTGTAATCGTTGATCCGTTACCTGCTGTGGCAGTAAACGTAAAATCAACATATCCTCCAAGAGGATCATATTTATTAACAGTAATTTGAGGTGTATTTAATCCGAATTGAAGACCACTCATTACTGTATCATTACCGTTAAAATACCATGCATGTAATGAGGCCTTGTTGGTAGGAGTTCCTATTACAAAAGCATCCATTAGTGCCATTTGAAATGCTGGCACACCACTATTAGGCTGATTTTTGCTTATAATAAAATCTGCATCAAAACCAACATTTGGATACCACCATACATTACTGAAAGGTGAAACCAAAATCGTAGGAGGTTGCTGATTAACGCTGAAACTAATGAACTCATCAATGCTATTACAAGCAGGAATTCTTCCAATTTTTACATTTTCTGCAGAAAAAGTGTAAGTCAATTCTCCGGTATACTGCAAATTTGAATAATCTACTCCAACTATTTTAAATAAATTAGCTTCAGGACATGTAATTAACTGAAAATTAAACTCCCCATTAGATACTGGTGAAAATAAATGTTGATCATCATAGGTCAACATCACATAACCGTTTTGAACTGATTGACCGTTACAATCAGTTAGTAAGCCATTAATGTTTTTAGAAATTTGACTTTCAGTAGGGATAGTAATCGTAATATCCGTATCTGTTGAAAAAGGGCCAATAGTCGAGGAATAAATCAAATTGTTACAAAAATCATATATTTCAATAATAATATTTTGATTGATTGGTATTGGCCCTGAAATTTGGCCGTCTTCGTTTGTTAATCCTGAACCAGTTATTCCACTTGTGGTTGTAAGTACAACATTGGCAGAGGATATGGGTAATTGGTTACTGTCTACAATGGTAATTTGGATGTTTATGGTTGATTCAAAGACATCGCAATTCCACCATGAAAAATGAGAAACTTCTCCTTTATAAACATTCCCTACCTTGGTTGCTTGACCTTCTTGTATCCAATATCCATAAACGTCATCAAAATGCCATAGCGGTATTGTAGCAGGAGCAGAAGCTAGTTGTTCTAAATCAATCTCCATTTCTACTTTTGCTTTGTGACCAGTTGCAAGTTGAAGCTTTTGACCACTTTCACCACGTAATTCAACATTCAGCATACCAAATGTCTGAAGACTCTTTTCTTCCCCATCTTCTCCCTTTCCATATAGCATTCCCGGCATTAAACTACTAATATTTTCATCTGACGGTAAAAGATGAAACATCGATACGTTTACATTACCACTATAATTATTTCCATTAGAGTCTTGAAAGCGACCATCAAAAACTACTTTTGTACCGGAGGGCAATACAACTTCACTAGTTTGTCCTGACGATATAGTAGCTATAGACGTAGCAGGCAGTAACATAATCTTTAATTTGTTTTTTCCGGTTGATGGTACCATAGCTCTTGAACCATCTATAAAACCGGCTTTTTTTGCTGTTATATAGGCAAATCGTTCATTTACTTCTGCTGAGTTGAGGATAAACACACCATTTTCGTCAGTCTGAGCTTGTGATATACCGATAGTTACTGTTGCTCCAACCACAGGAGAATTGTTTACGTCAACTACCTGACCTATAAAGTCTCTAGAAACTAAAGCTCCAAAATTTTGTGCAAACTCAGAATGGCTTACATGATTAGTAGTATTATTTAATTCATCATTTTCTGAACAACCTATTAAAAATAATCCAATTAAAACAAATATTAATTTTTTCATAATTCCATGAATTAAGTAACAAGAAAGTAAAGATAAATGTTTTTAACATAAAAACTTGTCAAAACAGTTAAACAAAAATCCGAACCTAAGTCCGGATCTCCATTTAATTCCCTTTCGGATAACTATTATTCTCCTGATTCACATCGGCCATTAAACCACTCGGGTCAATCACTACCGATTTAATTTTTGCTTTTTCCTGTGAAAGCGGGAATTCATACGTTGGATAGGCCCAATCCCAGCCTTTCAAAACGGTTCGTTTTACTTGCGGATAGGGGTTTTCTTTTTCCCATCGCATCAACGGGTTGGGGATATAAAAACTTTCTACCGTGCCATCTTCGTATGCCACCAAAATATCCAGCGGCATTGGCATTCTTCCGATGCGTTCTAAGGTAACTTTTCCACTATCGTCGATGTTTTTAATACCGTAATCAATGGTATTGGTCGTTTGTGTCCAATCCACCAGATACCAGTCTAAAACAGCTCCTGAAACGCGTTCAGCCGTGCGTTTAAAATCGTTTGGCGTAGGATGCGTGAATTGATAATCGTGGTAAAAACGTTTTAAGGTTTTAAACATGTTATCCATACCAATCACATAGGCCAGTTGGGTCAGGAAAACGGTTCCTTTGCTGTATGACGAAATGCCGTAAACCATGTTTTCATCATAGCGGTCGGCATGTGTAGATTGCGGTTGTTCACGGCCCGTGCTCACCATATAAAAATAGTTGTTATAGGCACTTTGAAACGGATTGTCGTCTTCCTTCTTGTTTTTGGGCGGCATCACTTCGGTCATGGCCAGATCAGAAATAAAGGAAGTAAACCCTTCGTCCATCCACTCGTGTTTACTCTCATTGGTGGCCAGCACATGCTGAAACCAGGTGTGAGCCAATTCGTGTGCGGTTACACCCACCAAGCTGCCTAACGAGCGTTTTCCGGTGATAAGCGTACACATAGCATATTCCATTCCGCCGTCGCCACCCTGAATCACAGAATACTGCTTGTAAGGATACACACCGACAGCTTTGTTGAAAAAGCTGAGTAATTCGGCTGTTTTGGGCTGCAGGGCCTTCCAGTTTTCGATGATTTCTTTGTCGTTTTTGTAAAAGAAATGGAGTTCCACACCATTTTCACCAACGATCTTGTCGTGAATATAATTATTGTCGGCACCCCAGGCAAAATCATGTACTTTGGGTGCTATAAAATGCCAGGTTAAGGTTTTGGTCTTTTTCGGATGATTCACCACCACACCCTCGTCCTGGTAGCCGTGACCGATTTCATTTTTGTTTTGCAGGTAACCCGAAGCACCGATAGTATATGCTTTGTCAAGGGTGATTTTTACATCATAATTTCCCCAAACTCCATGAAATTCCCGTCCGATATAAGGGTCGGCATGCCAGCCTTCGAAGTCGAATTCACAGATTTTCGGATACCATTGCGTCATTGAAAGGGCTACCCCTTCGGCACTGTTTCTGCCCGAACGACGAATTTGCTCCGGTACCTGTCCGTCAAAATCTAACGTGAAGGTCGATTTTGATTGAGGAAGAATCGGCTTTACCAATGTAACTTCCAAAATGGTTCCCACCACTTTTGTACTTGAAACTTGACCGTCTTGTTTAAAGTTAGTGATTTTTAAATACCCGATTTGATCCGGTTTTAACGTAGAAATTCTACTTTCTTTGACTTCTTTATCGCCTGCTTTAAAGCTTTTTACCATTCGTTTATCAGGATCGGTAATGGTTTGTAGTCGGATGTCCATTTCGCTTCCCGGTTGAAAGGCATTAAAATACAAATGATAAAATACTTTGTGAAGGGTATCATTTGAGTTGTTCGTATAGTCTAATGTTTGCGTTCCTTGGTAACGAAAGGTCTTTACATCCATCGTTAAATCCATGGTGTAATCGGCTTGTTGTTGCCAATAGCCCGGATTAGGGTTGTTTTGGGCCGGAATATGATTATAAAAAACAGCGAAAAGAAGTACGAAAGCCTTTCTCATACAAATAGATTTAGGGTTTTATTTTGAAACTTTTTCAGTCGATTTAGCCATTTTTTCCGCCATTAACAATGCATTATATGCATTCACAATTTTCCCGGAAGTAGATAGTTCAGCAAACGGTAATCGGTTGGTAGGATCACCGCTGACCACAACTTTTTTGTTGATGGCAACACCGCTTTCTTTTAAAATCTGTTTCACTTGAGGAGCCGTTAATGTTGGGTAATATGAACGAATCAAGGCGACTACTCCGGCAGCGTTTGGCGACGCCATCGAAGTACCTTGCTGGTATTCGTATTCATTATTCGGAACGGTAGCATAGATTTTTACGCCGGGAGCAAAAACATCCACATCTTTTTTGCCGTAGTTTGAAAAATCAGCCACTGTTTTAGCACCGTATTCAAAGTTTAAAGCCCCTATTTTAATAAAGTTGTCGGCAATTTCTTTATCGCCAACCCGGTCATTCGGATAGCTCTCCACAATGTTTAAATCTTCTCCGTCATTTCCGGCCGCATGTACGAACAAAACATCTTTACCAGCGGCATATTTTATGGCCTCATACACCCATTCTTTATGGGGCGAAAATCCTTTTCCAAAACTTCCGTTGATTACTTTGGCTCCGTTGTCTGCCGCATAACGAATGGCCAGAGCAATATCTTTGTCATATTCATCACCGTTGGGAACGGCTCTGAGAGCCATGATTTCTACATTGGTTGCCACTCCATCGCCACCCAAACCGTTTCCTCTCACCTGAGCAATGATTCCGGCTACATGTGTTCCGTGCAAAGCATGCTTTTTATCCGGACCCCAAACCTGGTTGTTTCCGTAGAACTTCGTAGAGAAATCTTCGGCATTATCAGCTAAAATTTTTCGTCCGTCATATTCCGGATTCAGATGATAGTTTAATTGATCATAAATGTGTTCTTCATACTCTTTTACCCCTTTTATAAATTCTTCCCGGGAAGAATTGGCTAAAAACTGCATCATGGCCATTTTGTAATTCCCAAGGGTCGGATTGGTTGTTAAGATGGATTTTACATCCTGCAAGGTGTAGTTTTCTTTTTTCAAATGCTCTGCAATTCCTTTGTCGGCATTCAGGATAAAATCAATTTGCTGCTTGTTGGTCAGAGCTTCTTCTTTTTTGGCTTCCATTTTTTTCAGGGCATTTTTAAAGGTTTCTGAACCGTCGTCGCCTTTTTTTACAATACGGGTCATTTCCAGATTTTCATGAACAATATCACCTAAAAAATTCCAACCGTGCACATCGTCGGTGTATCCATTGTTGTCATCGTCAATGCCGTTTCCGGGAATCTCTTTGGGGTTGGTCCAAACACGGCCTTTTAAATCTTCGTGTTCAATATCGGTTCCGCTGTCAATGACGGCAACAATTACTTTTTGACCTTTTTTGCCTTTGAGCAGTTCTTCATAGGCACGATCTACACTCATCCCGGGAATGGTGTCTTTACTTAAATCTAAATGACTCCAGCGTAGTAATTCGGTATCAGAAATCTTGCCGTTCTTTAACGGAACAGTTTCTGAAGACAACGGTTTTAAACCGGCAAAAGATGATTTTGAAGCACCGCATCCCGCTAAAAGAAGAGCAGATAAAAGAGCCAATGTTGTTGAACGTATTAATTTCATATTTAATGTTTTGTGAGTTTTTAAATGTAAAAAGGCAAATTTCATAAAAAGAACGTCTAAAACCACTTATTTTTGATTTTTTTTATGAAAATTATCCATTAGCGGAACCTGCCCGCTGTTTTAAATCTTCAGCACCACCACTTCTTCGTTTCGGTAAACCGTTGTTATTGCCAAAATTATAGGTATAGGAAAGCACGGCAACACGGGTGTCTCTGGAAACTTCAAAACCTTCTTTATAACCATCAAATGTACTCGTGGCAACGGATCTATTGGTATAAAATAAATCATTTAAGGCTAATTTTAAGACACTTTTATTTTTAAATCGTTTTTGAAAGGCAAGGTTTACATGCCAGATTGGATTTACATCCATAAAAGCATATATTTCTCTGGCTCTGTAATTGGCACTTAATTCTGTTGAAAAACTTCCGGTTATTTTGAAGTTGTTAACGGAGCTCATATTGCAGGTAAAATTTCCCTGGTTATTGATGGTGGTATTGGCCACGTTTCCACTGTAAAATCCGTGGTAAACGTTTAGACTATTGGTAGCATTCCACCATTTTGTAACTTCCAGGGGCACCACAAAAAATATCCCGCAAAGGTCAAAACGGTCCAGGTTTTTATTGGTCTGAATAGTTACCTGCGGGTCAGCTTCAGAAGGTGCAATCACTTCTGTTATATTATCAAACGTTCTTGAAAAATTTATAGTGGTGTAAAATTTTTGTTTAAAAACATGTGTTACTTCCAGTGAATGCGTGGTTTGCGGATTGAGATACGGATTTCCTTCCTTATAAGTTGTAGGGTCGAGAAAGAATTTAAACGGATTAAGCTGGTCATAGCTCGGACGGTTAATTCTCCGGCTGTAATTGAACTCCAAACTGTTCTTTTCATTCAGGGTATAGCTTACAAAAACACTGGGAAAAAGTTGTGTATAATCATTTTTAAACGAAGTATTGTCCACCAGCTGTTCACCGGTGATGTTCGTATTCTCCATTCTCAAACCCAACTGTGCACTCCATTTTCCAAAGGTTTTAGTGGCATTGAGATATGCCGCATTGATGTTTTCTTTATAAATAAAATGGTTGCTTTTGGTCGGGTCAAAAACATTTGTTCCGTTACTTCTGTCATAAAACGCAAGATCGTTATCTGCTTTGACATAACTAATTTTGAATCCGGACTCAATTTTCAACTTATTCTTTAATGTGGTATTAAAGTCACTTTTTAACGAAAAGATGTCTAAACCGCCTTTAATATTGCCATATAAAAGATAAGGGTTTTGTATTTCATTATTGTTTAAGTCAAGGTAGCTGGTTATGAAGTTTTGCTGTGTTTTATTGCCGTAACCGGCATAATCAAAATCAGTTGTTATTTCACTTCCAATTGTGTCCAGCACGATTTTATGGTTCAGATTTACGGAGTGATTTTGCCAATGGTCCTGCGAACGATTGCTGGTTCTGAATTGAGAAACGGCGGCCTCGCTCTCATCAAAAACAACAGATACATTTTCACCATTCGGATTAAAACGGTTGCTTACTTTGTTAACAATAATGCCAAACGTATTTCTGTCATTGGCAAAATAATCCATTCCGACCCGCCCGATGTGGTTTCTGAAATCCATTTTAAGGTAATTGTCTTGTTCATAGGCTCCGGTGAAATTTCCATTTTCATAAAAATTTCTGTCCAACACCAACTGATTGAATCCTTCGCGATAGGCATAGTTGTAATTGCCAAACAGGTTGACTTTTTTATTTTTATGATTTAAGGAAACACCGCTGTTTGATTTTGGGTACTTTCCTTGTCCGTAGGCAGTTGTGATAGTTCCGTTGGTGCCGGTGCGTTTGTCTTTTTTCATTTTAATGTTGATAATCGATGTTCCGGCGGCATCGTATTTGGAAGAAGGATTGGTAATAAATTCAATTTTATCTATAGCATTTGACGGAATACCCCTTAAAAAATTCCCCAGGTTGGTTCCGCTCATAGGGGTGAGTTTTCCGTCAATCTGAATCATGATATTGCCTTTTCCTCTCAGACTGATGTTGTCGTTATTGTCAACGGTAACGCCGGGAGCTTTTTCCAAAACTTCAAATGCGGAGGATCCGGCAGAACCGATGTTGCTTTCTACATTCAGAATCATTTTACCTTCTGCACGCTCGATGTACGGCTTTTTTTTTGAAACAACCACTTCTTCCAACTGTTTGGTTTCGGGTTCCAGAATCAAGGTTCCCAGAGTTGAATCTGACGTAACATCAAAACTGTTTCCGGTGTATTTCAATTCACCATTGACCATGATTTTGAGATAATAGTTTCCTTTTGTAACAGAGCCAAAGATAAATTCTCCTTTTTCGTTGGAAAGTTCTGTTTTTACTAATTTGTTTTCAGGATTTTCAAAAAGAAAAATTTCGGCAGAAGCTGTTTTTTCTCCTTTTTCATTCACAATGACTCCGTTTATGGCGTACATTTCTTTTGTTTGTTGAGCAACACAAAGTGATGTTATGACCGACAGGGTCAACACCACGGGTAAGGTAATGATTCGTAACATAACTGATTTCGTTTTTTTAACTGTGATTAGCAGTTGGATTGATTGATGATTGAAACTATTTACAATTTTGACTTATTTTTTTTAAAATCCGATCGACCATCTCTAACTCGGCTTGATTAATTCCGGTTAGAGCGATTTGCCTGTTTTCCTGAACTACTTTATAAACTTTTTCAATGGTTTTTGAGCCCAATGAATTGATTTTCAGAATAGATCTTCTTCTGTCGTTTTGAGCTGTTTTTCTTTCTAAATAACCGGATTTTACCAATAATTCAATGATACGGGTAACTGAGGCATTGTCTTTAAACACTAACTCAGCCAGTTCATTTTGAGCAATGCCCGGATTTTCGTTGATGGTTTTTAACACGAGCCATTGATCAATGGTGATTTTTAATCCGTTTTCTTTTAACCGCTTTTGGGCAAACATCCTGTAGGTTCTAATGCTCTGATCCATCGAATAAAAGATAACGCTGCTTATTTTTTCCATGTTGTAATTTTAATCAAATATAAATATGACTAATCAATAATTGATATATCAAATAAATATTTAATAGAAATTTAACAATTGATAGTAGTTGATTTTTAAAGGTTTAGGATGTCTTTACAGGTAAATACGTCTTTTAAACGAACCCCTTTTTCAGTTTTTTCAACGGTGATAATTTGGTTGTGGGCATCGTGTTCTAAAAATAAATAGTAGTTATTTTCAGCAGCGGATGTTAGAAATTTTGCTTTTTCATCTAAGGTTAAAAGTGGCCGGGTATCATATCCCATCACATACGGAATGGGTATGTGTCCGGCTGTAGCCAATAAATCGGCACAATAAACAATGGTTTTGTCTTCGTATTTTATGTGAGGAAGCATTTGTTTTTCGGTATGACCATCCGCATAGAAAATACCGAAATCTATTTCTTCCGAAAAACCAAAATCACTATCGGGTCTTTTGATAAAATGTAACTGACCGCTTTCCTGCATCGGAATGATGTTTTCATGCAAAAAAGAAGCTTTTTCACGGGCATTAGGCTGCGTGGCCCAGTTCCAATGGTTTTCATTGGTCCAAAATTTGGCATTTTTAAAAGCAACTTCATAACCCGTGCGGTCTTTGTTCCAGTTTACGCTGCCTCCGCAATGATCAAAATGCAGGTGCGTCATAAAAACATCGGTTACATCATCACGGTGAAAACCATATTCAGCCAGGGATTGATCCAGAGAATGGCTGCCCCAAAGCGAATAATAACCAAAAAATTTATCCGATTGTTTGTTGCCCATTCCGGTGTCGATCAACGTTAATCGGTTTCCTTTTTCAATCAATAAACAACGGGCCGCAATATCGATAAGGTTATTTTCGTCGGCAGGATTGGTTCGGTTCCAAATGGTTTTGGGCACCACGCCAAACATGGCACCACCATCCAGTTTAAAGTTGCCGGCTTCGATGGAATATAGTTTCATAACAGACAAGTTTCATAAAAATGTTTTGCAAATTACTAAAAACTTCTCTTTTTTCAGGTTAATAATAACTATTTTCTATCTGTTCATTCGTTATAAAAATGTTAGGAATCCTTTTAAAATTCTTATTTTGATGTATCTTTGCAGTTAATTTAGACAAAATCAAAATAGTATATGATAAAGGTTTCAGATACAGCCAGAAAAAAGATTATCGACTTAATGTCGGAAGATGGCTTTGATGCCGCTCGTGACTATGTTCGCGTGGGGGTAAAAAGTGGTGGTTGCTCCGGTTTGTCTTATGAATTAAAATTTGATAAAGTAATCGGAGAAAACGATAAAGTGTTCGAAGACAACGATATAAAAGTAGCGGTAGAAAAGAAAAGTTTTCTCTACCTGGCCGGAACAATTTTAGAATTTTCAGGAGGTCTTAACGGAAAAGGGTTTGTGTTTAACAACCCGAATGCGAACAGAACCTGTGGTTGCGGGGAAAGTTTTTCGCTTTAAAAATTAAATTATTTTCAACCCTAACAGTGTTTTAAACGCAGTTAGGGTTAATATAAAAAAAATGGCAAAATATACCGAAGACGACTTAAAAGTCGAGTTAGAAAACAAAGAATACGAATACGGGTTTTACACCGAATTAGACTCGGAAACGTTTCCTGTTGGCTTAAATGAAGACATTGTTCGTGCGATTTCTCAGAAAAAGGAAGAACCGCAATGGATGACCGACTGGCGTTTGGAAGCTTTTCGTGCCTGGCAGGAAATGACCGAACCCGAATGGGCTAATGTACGGTATGAAAAACCCGATTTTCAAGCGATTTCGTACTATTCTGCTCCCAAAAAAGCAGATCCGAATAAAACCTTAGACGATGTGGATCCGGAATTGCTGGCTATGTATAAAAAGCTGGGAATTTCTATTGATGAACAGAAAAAAATGAACAATATTGCTATGGATATTGTTGTAGATTCGGTTTCAGTCGCTACAACGTTCAAAAAAACCTTAGCGGAGAAAGGCATTATTTTCATGAGTATTTCTGAAGCTATTAAAGAACATCCGGAGTTGGTTCAGAAATATTTGGGAACGGTTGTTCCGCAACGGGATAATTTTTATGCTGCTTTGAATTCCGCTGTTTTTTCAGACGGAAGTTTTTGTTATATCCCGAAAGGGGTTCGTTGTCCGATGGAATTATCCACCTATTTCCGTATCAATCAAGCCGGAACAGGTCAGTTTGAACGAACGTTGGTCATTGCAGACGAAGGCAGCTATGTTTCTTATTTAGAAGGCTGTACCGCACCCAGCAGGGATGAAAACCAACTGCATGCGGCGGTGGTGGAATTAATTGCATTGGATGATGCTGAGATCAAATACTCTACTGTTCAGAACTGGTTTCCCGGAAACAAAGAAGGAAAAGGCGGAGTTTATAATTTCGTGACCAAAAGAGGATTGTGCGAGAAAAACGCAAAAATCTCGTGGACACAGGTAGAAACCGGTTCAGCCGTTACCTGGAAATATCCGTCCTGTGTGTTGAAAGGCGATAATTCGATCGGAGAATTTTATTCCATTGCCGTGACGAATAATCACCAGCAGGCCGATACCGGCACCAAGATGATTCATTTGGGTAAAAATACCAGATCGACCATTATTTCCAAAGGAATTTCGGCCGGAAAATCACAAAACAGTTATCGTGGTTTGGTTCAAATTTCATCAAGAGCAGAAAATGCCCGGAATTTTTCGCAATGTGATTCGCTGTTGATGGGCAATAATTGTGGAGCTCATACTTTTCCGTATATCGAAAGTAAAAACACCACGGCCAAAATTGAACATGAAGCCACGACCTCTAAAATTGGAGAAGACCAGGTGTTTTATTGCAATCAACGTGGCATTCCAACCGAAAAAGCCATTGCATTGATCGTAAATGGTTTCAGCAAAGAAGTGTTGAATAAACTACCGATGGAATTTGCCGTAGAAGCTCAGAAATTGTTGGAGATTTCGCTGGAAGGTTCGGTGGGATAATTTTGTTTCAAGTTTCAGGTTTCAAGTTGTTCCTGAACTTAAAAAACACTGAGTAATAAACTTAAAAAGATAATTTAATCTAAACGTTTCAAGGACAATATTCAATAACCTGAAACGTTAAACCTGAAACTAAAAATAATATGTTAAGCATAAAAAATCTACACGCAAGTGTTGAAGACAAAGAAATATTAAAAGGCATTAACCTTGAAATCAAAGCCGGAGAAGTACATGCCATCATGGGGCCTAATGGTGCCGGAAAATCAACTCTTTCTTCTATTATTGCCGGAAATGAAAACTATGAAGTTTCAGAAGGCGAAATACTATTGGACGGCGAAGATATTTCGGAATTGGCTCCGGAAGAGAGAGCTCATAAAGGTGTTTTCTTATCATTTCAGTATCCGGTGGAAATCCCGGGTGTTTCAGTTACAAACTTCATGAAAACGGCTATTAATGAGCACCGGAAAGCCAACGGAAAAGAGGAAATGCCGGCCAACGAAATGCTGAAACTCATCCGTGAAAAATCAGAACTATTAGAGATAGATCGCAAGTTTTTATCCCGTTCGTTAAACGAAGGTTTTTCGGGTGGTGAAAAAAAGCGGAATGAAATCTTTCAAATGGCGATGTTAGAACCCAAATTGGCCATCTTAGACGAAACTGATTCCGGTTTAGATATTGATGCGTTGCGAATTGTAGCTAACGGCGTAAATAAATTAAAAAGTCAGGACAATGCAGTTTTGGTCATCACGCATTATCAACGTTTATTAGATTATATTGTTCCTGATTTTGTACATGTTCTGATGGATGGAAAAATCGTAAAATCCGGCGGAAAAGAATTGGCGTTGGAGTTGGAAGAAAGAGGGTACGATTGGATAAAAAGCGAATTAAATTAGTTTTCAGTCGCAGTCGCAGTTATCAGAAACTGCGACTGCGACTGAAAACTGCGACTGAAAACTGAACAAATGGATTTAAAAGAAAAACTCATATCATCCTTCATGGCATTTGAAGAAAAAGTTGATGTAACCGCCGAGTTGCACGATATCCGGACTTCTGCCATTAAGAATTTTGAAAACAAAGGTTTCCCAACTAAAAAAGAGGAAGCCTGGAAATACACATCACTGAATTCAGTATTAAAAAACGATTTTTCTGTTTTTCCAAAACGGGAAAATGCCATTGAATTTAAAGAGGTAAAGAAATTTTTTCTACACGAAATTGACACGTATAAGTTGGTTTTTGTCGATGGAAAATTCAGTTCGTTTATGTCGTCAACCACACACGAAGGGATTGATGTTTGTCTGCTTTCTTCGGTATTGACCAAGCCAAAATACAAGATGATTTTGGACACCTATTTTAACCAAATTGCAAACAAAGACGAAACACTAACGAGTTTAAATACCGCTTTTGCACAAGAAGGAGCTTTTATCAACATTCCTAAAAACAAAGTGGCTGACAAACCCATTGAAATCATTCATTTTTCTACCGGAAATGAAAACGCATTAATGGTGCAACCCCGCAATTTGATTATTGTGGGCGAAAATGCTCATGTGCAAATCATAGAACGACATCAAAGTTTGAACAGCAATCCTGTGCTGACCAATTCGGTAACGGAAATTTTTGCTCAGAAACGGGCAATTGTCGATTATTATAAAATTCAAAACGACGAACAAACGGCCAACTTGATTGACAATACCTATATTTCTCAAAAGCAGGAAAGCAGAGTAGCGGTGCATACGTTTTCGTTTGGTGGAAACATCACCCGAAACAACCTGAATTTCTATCATTTTGGCGAACGAATCGATTCAACCTTAAAAGGAATTACGATTATTGGCGATAAGCAACACGTGGATCATTACACCTTAGTGAATCACGCCTCACCGAATTGCGAAAGTCACCAAAACTATAAAACCATTTTAGGCGGAAGCTCCACCGGGGTTTTCAACGGAAAGATTTTTGTAGAAAAAGAAGCCCAAAAGACGGATGCCTTTCAGCAAAATAATAACATTTTATTAAGCGACAAAGCCACGATTAATGCCAAACCGCAGTTAGAAATTTTTGCCGATGATGTCAAATGTTCCCATGGTTGTACGATTGGTCAGTTAGACGAACGAGCAATGTTCTATATGCAACAACGCGGCATCCCGCAAAAAGAAGCCAAAGCGTTATTGCTTTATGCTTTTTCCAATGAAGTGATTGAAAGCATCAAAATACCGGAACTCAAACAACGCATCACGAAGATTATTGCGATGAAATTGGGGGTTAATCTGGGGTTTGATTTGTAAGGTTTAACCGCAAAGATTGCTAATGTTTACGCAAAGGACGCAAAGTTAATATACAAACTTTGCGTCCTTTGCGGTTAAATTACAACTTAACTGATGAAATGATATCCCTCATCATCCCGTTAAAATCAAAATCGGCATCTTCCGTCAAGCCAAAACGAACAATCACCATGTCTTTACTCGGAATAATGATGACTTTCTGCCCTTGGTAACCGCTTGCATAATACATATCTTTGGGTATATCAGGATATTTTCCACCGGCATTGAGCCAAAAATGACCGCCGTAATCTCCGTTAGATGTGGGTGTTGGAGTCGCCACATAGTTTGCCCAACTTCTATCAAAAATTTGTTCGCCGTTCCAATTACCTTCATGCAAATAAAGCAAGCCAAACTTCGCCCAATCGCGAGCCGTTGCCCAACCATAGGATGAGCCCACGAAATTCCCGGCCATATCGGGTTCAATCAACATCGAATGCATGCCGATTTTATCAATCAACGAAGCATACCAAAAATCTAAATATTGTTGGTGTGTTTTGAATTGTCTTCTCAAAATACCGGACAACAAATTTGTGGTTCCTGAAGAGTAATTCCAATGCGTATTGGGTGCAAAAGCAGCCGGTTTTTCCAATTGTACTTTAGGCATATCTTTTGCCAAGAAAAGCATTTTCGTTACATCGGATATTTTGCCGTAATCTTCTTCCCACTCCAGACCGGAATTCATTTGAATCAAATTGTGAAATGTGATTTTCGAACGTTCATCCTTCGTCCATTCCGCTAACCCAACGGGTTTGTTGAGGTCTATTTTTCCCTGGTATTGCAAAATCCCAAAATAAGTTGCCGTAATACTTTTGGTCATCGACCAACCTAAGAATTTGGTGTTTTTAGAAAAACCATCTTCGTATTTTTCGGCGATGATTTGGTCTTTATAAATCACTAATAAAGCACGGGTTCGTTTGATTTTTTCGCCTTTTTGATCAAATGCATCGGCAACAGCCAAATTGAGTCTTTCGTAATTCACTTCCGGAAAAAGCGTGTCTTTTGGTTCAAAACTTCCATACGGAAAAGGTAAATTAATCGCTGTTTTGTTTCGTTTCGGAACCAAATAGGGCTTCGTTTCATCAAAATCATCATTTATCAAAGTGGCTCCCAATCCTTCTCGGTAAATGGCTTTTCGTTTTTTTAATCCAAAAGCAGAAGAAATGACAAATTTGCCTTGTTCGTCAATTTCGTTTTTAGCTAAGCGAACACTTTCAATATCATTATCACCATTTTCAATAATTTCAAGTGATCGTCCGTCAATAAAATGTCCTGAAGCCACACTTTTGGCCGAAAAACCTGAAACAATATCCAGTTTAGGATAAGTTGTTATTCCAACATAAACTACCAGCAGTAAAAGAGCAATGCCTAAAAATCTGAAGAATTTTTTCATTTGAATTTTTATTTGATGCAATGTATAAAATTATAAGAAATAAAAATGAGGTTTTAAGAATTTCAGCTGATGCAATTCTTAAAAATTAGTGAATTCGTGGCTAATACGAGTTCCTTTTTTACTACTTTTGTATTTAGAATTTTTCTAAATAAAAATGATTGATATTCAAAAGATAAGAGCCGATTTCCCGATACTTAATCAAACCGTAAACGGAAAACCGCTCGTTTATTTCGATAATGCGGCCACTTCGCAAAAACCGCAGGTGGTGATTGATGCCGAAGCCAATTACTATAAAGAAATTAACGCTAATATTCATCGTGGTGTGCATACCTTGAGTCAGCTGGCAACCGATGCATACGAAGCATCCCGTATAAAAATTCAACAGCATATCAACGCCAAATTTAATCACGAAGTGCTTTTTACTTCCGGAACTACGCACGGCATTAATTTGGTTGTCAATGGTTTTGCAAGTTTACTGAAATCAGATGATGAGGTGATGGTTTCCGCCTTAGAACATCACAGTAATATTGTTCCTTGGCAAATGTTGTGTGAAAAAACCGGAGCGAAATTGGTTGTCATTCCAATGAATGACAAGGGAGAATTAATCCTTTCCGAGTACGAACGTTTATTGTCGGATAAAACTAAAATGGTAACTGTAAATCATATTTCCAATGCATTGGGCACCATCAATCCTATCCAATGGATGATTGAAAAAGCTCATGAAGCAGGTGCGGCTGTTTTAATTGACGGAGCACAGGCAGCACCGCATCTTAAACCCGATGTTCAGGAATTGGATTGTGATTTTTATGTGTTTTCCGGACATAAAGTTTGTGGCCCTACCGGAACCGGGATTTTATACGGAAAAGAAGCCTGGCTCAACAAATTACCACCCTATCAGGGTGGTGGTGAAATGATTGCCACCGTTACGTTTGAAAAAACCACGTATGCCGGATTGCCACATAAATTTGAAGCGGGAACACCCAATATTGCAGGTGGAATTGTACTCGGAACCGCCATTGATTACCTCAATGAAATTGGTTTTGGGGATATTGCCGCCTACGAACACGAATTACTTGAATACGGAACTAAACGATTACTGGAAATAGAAGGGTTGAAGATTTACGGCACAGCATCTCAAAAAACTTCCGTAATTTCGTTTAATCTTGACGGAATCCATCCCTACGATGTTGGTACGATAATTGACAAATTAGGTATAGCGGTTCGCACCGGACATCATTGTGCCCAACCGATTATGGATTTTTATCAGATTCCGGGAACATTGAGAGCTTCGTTTGCGTTTTACAACACCAAAGAAGAAATCGATGCCTTGGTAGAAGCCGTCAAAAGAGCCCAACGAATGTTGATTTAAAACACAACGATTATGAAAGTTTTTACCCTGATTTTCCTTTCGCTTTTTTTGACTAAAAATTGCGGCCAGAAGGAAAAAGAAGAAATGAAAAAAGCCACCATCGAATACCAGGCCATTTCGAGAGGAAGCTATTTTAATATTCAAATTCAAAACGAAACGCTCTCTATGGTTAGAAAGAGAGATGAAAAAGCCAAAGATTTCAAACTTACCAAAGAAGATTGGAGAGAATTGGCCGATTTGTTTATGAAATTAGATTTAGATCAATTGGAAAATTATAAAGCTCCAACTGAAAGAAGATTTTATGACGGAGCGGCAATGGCCAATGTCAGAATTGTGTATGAAGGAAAAGTTTACCAGTCACAAACGTTTGATCACGATGCTCCGCCAGTTGAAATTGAAGCTTTTGTAAACAAAATTGTTTCGCTTGTAAAAACCGAAAAAGATGACAATTAAAGAAATACAAGACGAAATCGTTGATGAATTTTCTATGTTTGATGACCAATCTGAAAAACTAGAATATTTAATTGATTTAGGAAAGTCTCTTCCAAAAATAGATGAAAAATACAAAACAGAAGAGTATTTAATTAAAGGATGTCAATCGGATTTGTGGTTAAATGCTGAATTAATGAACGGGAATGTTATTTTTACAGCTAGTGCCGCCGCCATAATTCCTCGAGGAATAATTGCATTATTGATCAGAGTTTATTCCAACCAAATTCCTAAAGACATTTTGGAAGACGATACAAATGCGTTTATTGAAAAAGCCGGATTAAATAATTTTTTTCAAATGACTAGATCAAATGGTTTAGAAAAAATGGTTAAACAAATAAAATTATATGCTTTAGCTTTTCAGGCAAAGAGTTAAAAACTTACTTAGTGGCAAAAAATCTTAGAAGTTAAACAATGGAAGAATATAAAGACGAAATAAACCTAGGCGAAAACGTCGTAAAAGTCCTCAAAGGAATTTACGACCCCGAAATACCGGTAGATATATACGAACTCGGATTAATCTACGACGTCATGATCAACGAAGACAACGATGTAAAAGTGTTAATGACCTTAACATCGCCCAATTGTCCGGTAGCAGAAACCTTACCTCAGGAAGTACAGGAAAAAATAAAATCGCTCGATGCGGTAAAATCTTGTGAGGTAGAGATCACTTTCGATCCACCATGGTCTAAAGATTTAATGAGTGAAGAAGCCAAATTAGAATTGGGAATGCTTTAAAAGTAAACAGTTTTCAGTCGCAGTTTTCAGTAACTAGAATCTGAAAACTGCGACTGAAAACTGCGACTGAAAACTTATTACCATGAACGAAATCATCAACAAAGTTGCCAATTCATCACTCGCAGTGTTCGATTTAGAAGATTATTATCCTTCCGGAAATCGAACACAAATTGATATTGCTCAATGGCTCGAAGATGGATTTTTGTTAAAAGAAAAAAACTTCCGCGAAACATTAAAAAATCACGATTGGTCGCAATATCAAAACCATTTTGTGGCGATTCATTGCTCTACCGATGCTATTTTGCCGGCCTGGGCAACTATTTTGGTTACTACTCATCTTCAACCGTTTGCTAAAAAAATTATTTTAGGCAAAAAAGAAGAAATCGACACGGTTTTATATAACGAAATACTAAACCAGATCGATTATTCCGTTTATCTGGGAAAACCGGTTATCCTGAAAGGATGCTCCCAAAAACCGGTTCCGGAAACAGCTTATGTTTTTGCTGTTCAACATCTGCAAAAAGTAGCCAAAAGCATCATGTTTGGCGAAGCTTGTTCAGCGGTTCCATTATATAAAGCTCCAAAATAAACCTGGAAATTCAAAGTCTTTATTAAGATAAAATTGTTAATTTTAGAACAATTGCTAACTTTGCCTTTCAAAACCTCAAAATTAAAAAGGATGAAAAAAATAGTAATTGCACTAAGTTTGGTGCTTGGACTGCAGGTTTCAGCTCAGCAAGAAGTGGCAAAAAGCGTTGAAAAAGTAGTAAATGCGGTAAACGACACTACACGAACCAAAGGCTGGGTTAGAAAAGGGAATATTTCCTTTCTGTTTAATCAATCCACATTTGACAATTGGGTTGCCGGTGGTGAGAACAATATTTCAGGAAATCTCGGACTCAATTATGATTTCAATTACAAAAGTGACGACTGGTCATGGGATAACAAAGTAATTGCTTCCTATGGTATCGTGAAAACCAAAAACGCTGAATTTGAAAAGAAAACCGATGATCGTTTTGAGTTTAACTCTCTTGCAGGGAAAAAAGCAGGCGGGTATTGGTATTATTCAGCTTTTTTAAATTTCAGAACACAGTTCACAAAAGGTTTTGTCTATTCTAATGTGGACGGAGTAGAACAAAGAACCGAAAACACCAACTTTATGTCGCCGGGTTACCTGACATTTGGTCCGGGTATGATGTGGAAGAAAAACGATAATCTAAAATTCAACTTAGCCCCATTATCCTCAAAATTTACGTTTGTTGACAAAGATTATACTTCGGTTCCGGGCTATGTTGACGGAACTTATTTTGGAGTTGATGCTAACAAATCCATGCGATATGAACTGGGTTTCTACGCAGCGGCGTACTATAAATTCAATTTATTTGAAAACGTATCAGCCGAGAATATTCTGAACCTGTATTCCAACTATTTAGAAGATCCTCAAAACGTAGATGTTGACTATCAGTTAAACATCGTGATGACCATCAACAAATTCTTATCTACCAACTTGTCGTTTCAAACCATTTATGACGACAATGCCTTTCGCGGTTTCCAAACCCGTCAGGTGTTAGGTGTAGGTGTGAATTACGGTTTTTAATTTCAAATAAACCCATAAAAATGGCTCTTTCAACACGTAAAGAGCCATTTTTATTTTTGGGCGAACGGCCGGGCTTTCCGTTCCAAGTTTTTCGATTTTTTTCAACAACTGCTCAGGCTGCGGGAGCTTCCGTTGGTCGCTTCCTCGCTCTGGCATTTGTGCAAAAAAAATCAAAAAAGCTTTCCACTATAATCCCTGTCGCAGTCTGTGCTAAATGCTATTCCTCTTCCACAGCATCCTTATAATCCGGATACAGAAATTTATTGTATGGAAAACGAGTCACGTGAATTTCTCGAACAGCTTCATAGACCTTCTCTCTAAACTCTTCAAAATTCTCTTTATTCGTGGCTGAAATAAATAGAGTATTATTTTCACCCACATTGCTCATCCAGGTTGCTTTCCATTCGTCCAACGAATAATGTTTGGTGGTTTTTTCAATCATCAAATCATCGGCATCAAAATGAGCCGGTTTGTATGCATCAATCTTGTTAAAAACCATAATTGTGTGCTTATCTGCACTTTTAATATCCTGCAAAATCTGATTCACCGAAGCAATATGATCTTCAAAATCCGGATGCGAAATATCGACCACATGAAGCAATAAATCGGCTTCACGCACTTCGTCGAGCGTACTTTTAAACGATTCTACCAACTGTGTCGGCAATTTTCGGATAAAACCCACTGTATCAGAAAGTAAAAAAGGCAAATTTTTAATGACCACTTTTCGAACCGTTGTATCCAGTGTAGCAAACAGTTTGTTTTCTACAAAAACATCGCTTTTCCCAACGGCATTCATCAATGTCGATTTTCCCACGTTGGTGTAACCTACCAGAGCTACACGAACCATTGCACCGCGATTACTGCGTTGCACCGCCATTTGTTTGTCAATTGTTTTGATTTTATCTTTCAGCAAAGCAATGCGGTCACGCACAATTCGCCTGTCGGTTTCAATTTCCGTTTCACCCGGGCCCCGCATCCCGATTCCGCCCCGTTGACGTTCCAGGTGCGTCCACATTCCTGATAGTCTGGGCAGTAAATATTGACATTGAGCCAATTCTACTTGTGTTCTGGCATAAGAGGTTTCGGCACGTTGAGCAAAAATATCCAATATCAGGTTGGTTCTGTCCAGCACTTTACAATCTAAAATTTTGGTGATATTTTTTTGCTGGGCAGGAGATAGTTCATCGTCAAAAATCACGGTTGAAACATCATTTTCTCTGATGTAGTGGTGAATTTCTTCCATTTTACCCGTTCCCACAAACGTTTTAGGGTTTGGTTTTTCTAATTTTTGCCAGAAACGTTTAATCACTTCACCGCCAGCAGTAAATGTCAGAAATTCCAACTCATCTAAATATTCATTCAATTTAGACTCATCTTGTTCTTTTGTAACAATTCCTACAATAACCGTTTTTTCGAAACTTATTTTTTCTTTTTCTAACATAGATGATTAAATGTCTTGCAAAATTAAGCAATTCAATTGCTTTTCTAACAAAAGCGGAAAAACAAAACGAATAAATTTGTTGAATAATTTAGTTAAAAATCAAAATAATGTTATGTAATTCTTAATTTTTGTTAAATTTGGCTCTCTAAACCTACAAAGAAAAAATTTCAAAACAACCTAAACTTTCATTTTATGAAAAGAATTACATTACTATTACTGTTGTTTATACTGACAGGAACGGTTGCGTATTCACAGCTTCCTCAAAATTTTGAGAGCGGGATACCACCGGGATGGGCGGTTATTAACAACGGAGCCGGTACCAATATTTGGACCACAATTACAGATCCCGTATGTGAGGGAACAACATCTGCGTTCTTTGGTGGCAGACAAAATTCCGGAGCCGGAACAGTAAGGGAAGGGTGGCTTGTTACCGATTTGGTCACAGTGCCTGAAAACGGACAGTTGTCTTTTATATCCCGACTAACGTCTGGAGCAGCAGATAATACGTTGTTACAAGTAAAGGTTTCGGCTCAGTCACAGACTAACTTGTCGACTTTTTTTACTCTTCAGCAATGGACAGACACAGAGTTAAATACTGCTTTTAATCAGTGTGAAGTTAAAACCCTTGACCTGAGTGGTTTTGCCGGATTTGAAATATACATTGCATTTGTCGTAACAGTTAACCAAACAGCAGGAATAACGGGTGATAACTGGATTTTAGATGATATAAAACTGGCTGAAAGATGTATAAATCCGGACAATGTAGTCGTGGGAGGAACTACTCAGAATGAAGCAACAGTAACCTGGGAAAATCCGGGCAATGCAAGTCTTTTTGAAGTAGAAGTGGTGCAGTTACCGGGCACTCCAACAGGAGTTGGGGTTGAAGTTGGTCCTGAAACAACTTATCTGGCACAGGGGCTTTTACCAGGTACGGAATATGCGGTTTATGTTCGTGCAAAATGTACAGAACTTACTAGTGAGTGGGTAAGATCGTTAAACTTTACAACCGTTACTCCGGGAAATGCCTGTACAGCACCTATATTAATTAATAGCTTGCCTTATACTGTATCTGATAACACTTCGTTTTATTCGGGTGGGGCGATAGGTTCTCCGGGTTCTTCAGGTTGTGGAACTACAGGGAGTTACCTGAATGGGAATGATGTTTATTATAGTTACACCGCCGATTTTGACGGTGTTGTAAATATAACAATGACACCAACAGGAAATAACACTGGTGTTTTTGTTTACAACAGTTGTGCCAATATTGGCGTAAGCTGTATTGCGGGTGTGGCTAATACTAACGGAACACCCCGTGTGATTGATTTACCGGTTGTGTCGGGACAGACTTATTACATTTTAATTTCATCAAACGGGTCTCCTATTTCGTTTCCTTATAGCCTGACTTTGCAAAGGGTTAATTGTCCCCCGCCAACAAACTTGGGAGCAGTTCCTGCCGAAGCATCAGCTGTTTTAAGTTGGGATGCAAATGGAGCTTCTTCCTGGGAATATGTTGTTCAAGTTGCAGGAGCAGCGATTCCAACTGTTGATGGAATTCAAACAAATGATTTTAGTGGTGTAACTGTTGATTCGCTTTTTAACGGTACGCCAATAAATCCTTCTACATCATATCAATATTGGGTAAGAAGAGATTGTGGAGACGGAACATTTAGTGTGTGGGCAGGGCCTTATGCTTTCACTACAACACAGATTCCTGTGAATTTGAATTATTTTGAAGATTTTGAAGCAGAACACGGTTGGTCATTTGTAAACGGAAATTTTGTAAACAAATGGGTAGTTGGTACGGCTACAAGTAATGG
>JAEYTL010000005.1 GCA_023434025.1 Bacteroidota bacterium | reverse complement strand
CATCTGTAATAGCGGATGGCTTTTTGTATCCAAGATCTTCATTGTTTGCCAACTTGGTTAACTCTTCCTGAGACAATAAATACTCGGTTATAAAAGCTTTATAACTTCCGTCTTCTTTGGAGTTTAGCACCAAATTTTCAATTTTAGACAATTCTTCTTCATTAATGATTCTAAAAGTAATAGAATGCTTTCCGTCTTTTTCTGTAATCAGGATGTTTGTAGTGTCAATAAAAACACCTAAATCTTCATTAAAAATACCTCTTTGCATTAAAGAAGTGTTCATTTTTGAACGTGATTCTTTTAATTTTTCAAAGGCATTTCGATTGAGTTTTAACTCGCGAAAGCTTATTTTTTTACCTGATAACCGTATTGATCTTGAAAAGTTTCATTTGAGATGTCAAATTCTTCTCTTTCGCAGGATGTGAAAAAAGAGAGAAAGAAAATAAAAACTAATTGATAAAAGATTTTTTTCATGATAAATATATTTGATGGTTAATAAAATCTCTGTTTGGCGGTTATCATTTATCATAAAATGTAACTCCCGACAATTTTATGATTTTATTAAAAACAAATCAATCCCTACAAATGGGGATTTTTATTATAACTTAAAAATAATAATTTTTAAGTTAACGTCAACAATTCGGCACAAAAAAATCCTGAAGCAACAACTTCAGGATTAATCTAATTTAGTATTATAAGTAATTTCTAAGAAACAGCTTTAAGCCGTTGCAGCATATTTTTATTCAGCGTATGCTCAGCATAGCTTTTTTCGATGTGCAGGGTCTTTTCTTCCGAACTGGGCAAATCATACATCGCATCGGTTAAAATGGCTTCGCAAAGCGAACGTAACCCACGGGCACCCAACTTATATTCCAAGGCTTTGTCTACAATATAATCTAAGGCTTCTTCTGAAATGGAGAATTCTACCCCGTCCATCTCAAACAGTTTTTTATACTGCTTGATCAATGCATTTTTAGGCTCGGTTAAAATTGACCGAAGGGTTTCCCTGTCTAACGGATTCATATAGGACAATACGGGAAGACGACCGATGATTTCCGGAATCAAGCCAAAATCCTTGATGTCTTTCGGGATGATATACTGCATCAGGTTATCCTTATCGATATGGTCCGTATTGGCAGATGCACTATAGCCTACAGCCTGTCGGTTCAATCGCTTTGAAATAATTCGTTCGATCCCGTCAAAGGCACCCCCTGCAATGAAAAGAATGTTCTGTGTATTTACTTCAATAAACTTCTGATCCGGGTGTTTTCTTCCTCCTTTCGGCGGAACATTCACCACCGTTCCTTCCAGCAGCTTCAGCAAGGCTTGCTGTACTCCTTCGCCGGAAACATCCCGTGTAATGGAAGGGTTATCGCTTTTACGGGCAATTTTATCAATCTCATCAATAAAGACAATACCTCTCTCGGCCTTTGCCACATCGTAATCAGCAACCTGCAGCAACCGGGTTAAAATGCTTTCCACATCTTCACCCACATAACCTGCTTCTGTTAAAACCGTTGCATCAACAATTGTTAAAGGTACATTCAGCATTTTGGCTATGGTTTTGGCCACCAGTGTTTTTCCGGTTCCGGTTTGCCCTACCATGATGATGTTGCTCTTTTCAATTTCTACCTCATCATCCTGGTTTTTTTGCATCAGACGCTTATAGTGGTTATAAACAGCCACAGACATCACTTTTTTAGTTTGGTCCTGACCGATTACATACTGGTCTAAAAACGCACGGATTTCCTTGGGCTTTTTAAGCACTAAATCCCCTAAGCCGTGGGAATGCTTGCTTTGCTTGAGTTCTTCTAAAACAATGCCGTGTGCCTGGTCGATGCATTTATCACAGATATGGGCATCAATCCCGGCGATTAACAAATTTGTCTCGGGTTTCTTTCTTCCGCAGAAAGAACATTCCAACATTTCTTTTGCCATATTTTATGGTAATGGGTTAGAGATAATGGGTAATTACCTCTAACTATTTTCTTCTTAAAACCTCATCAATCATCCCGTATTCCTTAGCTTCATCGGCAATCATCCAATAATCGCGTTCGGAATCTTTATACACCTTTTCAAAGGGTTGCCCGGAATGGTTTGCAATAATCTGATAAAGCTCATCTTTCAGCTTCAACATTTCTTTTAAATTGATTTCCATATCGGTAGCCACTCCCTGTGCCCCGCCGGAAGGCTGATGAATCATCACTCTTGAATGCGGTAATGCCGAACGTTTTCCGGCCGCCCCGGCACACAATAAAACAGCTCCCATAGAGGCAGCCATTCCGGTACAGATTGTAGCCACATCCGGTTTTACATACTGCATCGTATCATAAATGCCCAATCCGGCATACACGCTTCCGCCCGGCGAATTAATGTAGATCTGGATATCCTTGGAGGCATCAACACTTTCCAAGAACAACAATTGTGCTTGTATAATGTTAGCCACATAATCATCCACACCTGTGCCCAAAAAGATAATTCTGTCCATCATCAAACGGGAGAAAACGTCTAACTGCGAAACATTTAACTGACGCTCTTCAATGATGTAAGGGGTCATTCCGCTCACAATTTTATCGTAGTACATGCTGTTAACACCGTGGTGTCTGGTAGCAAATTTTTTAAATTCTTTTCCGAAGTTCATTTTAAAATAGGCTGTTTTTGTTTGCTCTTTTAAACGTAAAAGAGCGTCAAACTGACATTTGACGCCCAAATATACTACTTTTTTTGAAAAAACTTATTCTCCGTACATTTCTTTAACGAACTGTTCGTAAGAAACTTCTTTTGACTTTGCTTTTACTTTTTCCTTGAAAAGACCTAACATTTTTTCGTTCATCACCTGCTCAGACAATCTTTTTACTTCGTCCTGGTTAGAAAGCACACGGGCCACAATACCATCAATATCTTCCTGCGTCGGATTCATCTGGCCAAATTGAGCCATTTGTTTTTTGATTAACTCAGAGGTATATGCTTTTAAATCTTCAAAAGTGATTTGCAGGTTATTTTCTGTCATTATTTTTCCTTCAATCAATTGATAACGAAGACCTTTTTCTGATTTTGAAAATTCATCCCTTGCCTCTTCTTCAGTCAATTGTTTCTCACCTGCGTTTTGCAGCCATTTGATTAAGAATTCCGATGGCAGATCAAATTTAGTATTTTCCAATAAAAATTCGGTTACATCATTTAAGAACTTTTGGTCGGCTTGCTGTGCAAATTGTTTTTCTGCATCTTCTTTAATTTTTGCCTTCACTTCTTCTACAGAAGTCACATTGCCTTCACCAAACAATTTATCGAACAATTCCTGGTTTAATTCTGCTTTCTCACTGGTTGTGATTCCTTCTATTTTGGCCTCAACTTCAATATCCAGACCGTGAACCAAATCGTGATCAACTTTCAGATAATCCATCAATTTATGGTCATCATCAAACAAACCTTTGGTTCCTATTTCAACCACATCACCAACTTTTTTCCCGATGAATTTTTTAATTGTTTTTTTATCTTTAAAAACATCAAGCGAAACAGACACTGTGTTATTAATTCCGTTTGCTTCGTTTGTAAATGTCACATTCAGATCATCACCTTCTTCAACTGTATCTTTAGAAATTAATTTCCCGTATTGCTTTTGAATTCTCTCTACCTGCTCGTTTAACATTTTGTCATCTGCAATAATCTTGAATGCTGTAATGTTATTTTTAGCCGCCAAATCTACCGAGAAAGACGGAGCCAGACCTAACTCAAAATCAAATGTAAAATCTTCTTTATCCCAATCAAAATCTTCGGTAACTTTCGGAAGCGGATTTCCTAAAATATCTAATTTTTCTTCAACCAGATAGTTGTTTAAATTTTCCTGAAGCACTTTGTTTACCTCTTCCAACAACACTGCTTTTCCGTATTGTTTCTGGATTAAACTCATAGGCACCGCTCCTTTTCTGAACCCCGGAATTGTAGCATTTTTACGATAATCTGCTAATACTTTTTCTACTTTTGAAGCATAATCATTTTTGGAAACCGCTACGGTAACCACCGCATTCAAAGCATCCACATTTGTTCTTGTGATATTCATTTCTGTTTACATACTAAAATTGGGTGGCAAAAGTACAACTTTTTCACCACCCAACCAATAGCAACAGTCTGAATTTTAACAATTCATGCCTGATTATTTCTCTTCTCCTGCGGTTAATTTATACACTACCGACTGAAATATGGACAAAATAATACTAAAAAACAGTGCTGTCCAAAATGACTCAACATAAAAACCTCCCACAATATTACTACACAACAGCACCATAAATGCATTGATAACCAGCAGAAAAAGACCCAGGGTTATAATGGTCACCGGCAGTGTGAACAAGACAATGATCGGCTTTATAAACAGATTAAGCAATCCTAAAATAACAGCCACATAAATAGACTGCATAAAACTATCTACTTTAACTCCCGGCAAAAGATGGGCAATCAGCATCACTAAAGCCGCAGTAATCAGAATTCGAAGCAATAAACTCATAACGTATCTTTTTATAAAATTACAAAAAAATATTAACCTTTTAAAAATTTCAGCACAATTTCAAAAAACAGTTTTGGGTTTTCGGCATGCAACCAATGCCCGGCATTCGGTATCGTTTCAAATTCTGCCATTGGAAATTGATTTCTGATCACTGAGAAATCTTCTTCTAAAATATATCTTGAATTACCCCCTCTGATAAACAATGTTGGCTTTTCAAAACGAACTTCTTCCGGAAGAGCTTTTCCAATCTGCTCAATTTCTTTGTTAAAAACAGCCAGATTAAACCGGAATGCCAACTGTCCGGGTTCTTTCCAGTACAAACTTTTCATTAAAAACTGACGCGTTCCGTAGTCAGGAATATAATTTTTCAGCATTTCATCTACTTCACCTCTTTCGGGTTTTAATGAAAAATCAACCGCATTCAATCCTTCCAGAATATCTTGGTGATGCGGGCGATAATACCTCGGACCAATATCCGCCACGATCAGCCGGTTAATCAATTCCGGATGGTTTGCCGCTAGAAACATTGCTATTTTTCCGCCCATCGAATGACCAATGACATCAATTTTTTGCAGCTGATGAAACCGGCAATAGTCCAGCACGTCATCAACCATGACAGTATAATTGAATTCATCGGCATGAAAACTTCTCCCATGGTTTCGCAGATCGAGCATATGCACCTGAAAACCCTGTCCGGCAAACTGCACACCCAGGGTTTTCCAGTTATCAGACATCCCAAGAAATCCATGCAGTATAACAAGCGGCTTTCCTTCTCCTTCTATTTTTGAATGTAACATTTTACTATTTTTTTATATCGTTCGTAGACCTGACAGGTTTTGAAAACCTGTCAGGTCTACGAAGCACATTACTTAAGTTTATGCAAATACATATTCACTACATTCTCAATCCCCAGATAAAGCGATTCGCAAATGAGAGCATGACCGATGGAAACTTCTAATAAACCGGGAATATTTTCTTTAAAAAAACGGATATTATCCAGGCTCAAATCGTGTCCGGCATTAACCCCCAAACCTAATTCATTTGCCAGAACAGCCGCTTCAGCATAAGGCCCAACAGCCTTATTGTTCCCCAAGCCATATTGACGGGCAAACTCTTCGGTATATAATTCAATCCGGTCTGCCCCTGTTGCTTTTGCTCCTTCAACCATCCTTAAAACCGGATCAACAAAAACGGAGGTACGGATATTATTTCGTTTAAACTCCTGAATTATTTCAATTAAAAAATCTTTGTTTTTGACGGTATCCCAACCCGCATCAGATGTAATGGCATCATCAGCATCAGGAACCAAAGTCACCTGCGTTGGCCTGACCTCCAACACCAAATCAATAAACTTTTGCACCGGATTCCCTTCAACATTATACTCCGTATAAACAACCGGTTTCAGATCCCGTGCATCCTGATAACGAATATGGCGTTCATCCGGTCTTGGATGGACTGTAACACCATGAGCCCCGAAACGCTGCACATCACGGGCCACCTGAACAACATTAGGCACATCTCCTCCTCTTGAATTTCGGAGCGTAGCAATTTTATTGATATTTACACTTAGCTTTGTCATGTATTTAAATACGATTGAATTAGAAAATGATTACAAAAATACAAACTAAAACATGCCACTATATAGTATTTTTTGATTATTTTGCAACGAAATTAAATAGCTATGTTAGAAATAACAAACTACATTAACAACGACTTTAAACCTTTTGACAGCAAGGAAACGATTGAGTCTATTCAGAGCTTTTTTGCCGATTTGACTTTTTCACACTTCCCTGTGGTAGAAGAAGGCATCTATATCGGCAGTATTGCCGCAGACGATGTTGTTACGTTTGACAACCATAAAAACGCAGCCGATTACCGCTATACCTTAGAAGGTTTTTATGCCCGCAACAATATGATCTGGCTGGACGTACTGGAAGTTTTTGCCCAAAACCACGCCAATCTGATTCCGGTTTTAGACGATCAGAACAAGTACATGGGTTATTACGAACTAAACGACATTGTTCAGTTTTTTGCCGAAACTCCTTTTTTAAAAGAACAAGGTGGCATTATCATTGTAAAAAAACCAACGATTGATTTTTCAATGAGTCAGGTTGCACAAATTGTAGAAACTAACAACGGTAAAATTTTAGGTCTTTTTATTTCAGATGCCAATGCGGAATTTGTGGAAACCACCATCAAGCTGTCACCGGGCGGAATGAATGAAATCATTCAGACCTTCAGACGTTATAATTATGAAATAATATCCGAACACCAGGAAGACACCTATTTGAATAACCTGAAAGAGCGTTCAGATTATTTGGATAAATACCTAAATATCTAAGTATGAAAATTGCCATCTTCGGACAATATTATCAAAATGACACACGACCCATTATCAAGGATATTTTTGTATACCTCAACCACAACCATGTAGAATTAGTAATTGAAGAAGCTTTTCTCAAAATTCTATATACCGAGGAAATTCTGAAAAAAGAATACAAAACATTTTCTACCTACAGAGACCTGGACAGCAGTTTTGATTTATTAATAAGCATTGGTGGCGACGGAACCATTTTAAGAGCGGTAACCTATGTGCGGAATTCAGGTATTCCGATTTTGGGAATAAATGCCGGAAGACTGGGCTTTCTGGCAAAAGTTCAGAAAGAAAACATTGCATTGTTTCTGCAGTCCATACTCCACAAGAATTATACAGTTTCCAAACGAACACTCCTGAGCTTAGACAGCAGCCCCAAAAACCCGGAAATCAAAGACTTAAATTTTGCTTTAAATGAAATTTCGGTCAGCCGGAAAGATACAACCGCGATGATTACGGTTGAAACATACTTAAACGGCGAGTATTTGACCTCTTATTGGGCAGACGGATTGATAATTTCCACTCCCACGGGCTCAACCGGTTATTCATTGAGTTGTGGCGGACCGGTGTTAACCCCGGACGTAAAAAGCCTGGTCATCACCCCGATTGCACCGCACAACCTTAATGCCAGACCTTTGGTTATACCGGACAAAACCGAAATCATCCTGAAAGTATCCGGAAGAGAACCGCAGTTTTTGGTCTCTTTGGACAGCCGGATTGCCACCATGAACAACGAAACGGTTTTAACCGTTAAAAAAACACAATTTAAAATCAACATGGTTGAAATACAGGATGAAACATTTCTTAAAACACTCCGAAACAAGCTACTATGGGGAGTTGACAAAAGAAATTAACTTTATTTAAAAAAAATAAAACCCCGTCACTATACTACCACCCTTTTATTTCCGTTTTTTTTGAAATTAATTTGTGATAAATAGCAATTATATGGCTGTAAACTAGTCATAATTGTTATATTTGCACGCTATTTAAAAATCGATGAATAGAATACAGATTGCATTATTTTTTACACTCTTTTACACCGGATTAAATGCCCAAATTAACGAAATAGGTATTTTTGCCGGAGGAGCTAATTACATTGGTGATGTTGGACCAACCACATATATTGCACCAAATGACATTGCATTTGGCTTGATTTATAAATGGAACAGAAGCACGAGACATTCCTATCGTTTTTCTTATACTTACGGAAAAATTAAATCAGATGATTTAGATGCCGATGTAGCCGACAGAAGTTTAAGAGGGTTTAATTTTAAAAACAACATTCATGAAGCCTCAGCCGGAATGGAATTTAATTTTTTCTCTTTTGACCTGCACCACATGAAACCACAGATTACACCATATGTTTACACCGGGCTGAGTTATTTTGCCTATAAAGAATTATTTTACACTGAAAGTAAAGCCCGGGAAGACTACCAAGAAGGTGCATTAGCCATTCCGATAATCGTAGGTATAAAAGCAAGACTGGCAAGAGATTTTGTATTGGGCTTAGAAGTTGGGGCACGCTATACATTTACCGATAATTTGGACGGCAGCAATCCTAAGAATAAAAATTTAACCCCATTACAGTTCGGAAACATAAACAGTAAAGACTGGTATGTGTTTACCGGATTTACACTAACGTATACATTTGGCGAAAACCCATGTTTTTGTCCGCAATAAAATGATTTTGGAAGAACAAATAAATAAAGGCAACTTACCCAAACATCTGGCCATCATTATGGATGGCAATGGCCGTTGGGCAAAACAAAAAGGAATGCTGAGAGCGTTTGGTCATGAAAACGGCACTAAATCTGTCAGACTAACCGTTGAGGCCTGTGCCAAATTAGGCATTTCTAATCTTACTTTATATGCCTTTTCAACCGAAAACTGGAATCGCCCGAAAAAAGAAGTGGACACTTTGATGAATTTATTGATCAAATCCCTGAAAAAAGAGTTAAAGACACTTCAAAACAATCAGATAAGACTAAATTCAATAGGCAACTTATCGCTCCTGCCCGCCAAAGCAAAGGATGAACTTTTAGAAGTTATTAACAAAACCAAAGACAATCAGCACATGACCTTGACTCTGGCGTTGAGCTACGGCTCCAGAGAAGAGCTGGTTTCTGCCGTAAAAGCCATCAGCGATAAAGTTAAAAATAATATAATTTCGCCTGAATCTATTGATGAAACGATTATTAATCAACATCTTTACACGCACAATCTACCCGATGTTGATTTATTAATCAGAACCAGTGGTGAGCATCGCATCAGTAATTTTTTGCTATGGCAGATTGCCTATGCAGAATTATACTTTACCGATGTGTTATGGCCGGATTTTAGAGAACAACATTTATATGAAGCTATTATTAGTTATCAAAAAAGAGAGCGTAGGTTTGGAAAAACAAGTGAACAAATTAAATAAAACAAACGTGTTGAGAAACATTACGTCATTTTTTACAATACTTTTTTTGGGAAGTATTTTTCAGTTAAAAGCACAGGAAACCACCCCTTTCGAAAGAGGCTCACAGTATATTTTAGGTGGCGTTGAAGTATCCGGAAAAATCAGTTTTAACGAGCAAACCGTCGTTACCTTTTCCGGGCTGGAAAAAGGACAAAAAATTGTTGTCCCGGGAGAAGAGATCAGTACTGCTATTAAAAAATTAGGTAAATTAGGACTGTTCAGTGATATTGACATGTATATCAACAACATCAAAGGCGATACTATTTTTCTGGAATTAAGCATGACAGAACTCCCGAAACTGAGTGAAGCAAAAATTCAGGGCTTAAAAAAGAACAAAGCTGAAACAATGCTTAAAGATGTTAACCTGACCAAAGGAAAAGTTGTAAATGAAAACCTGATAACCACTACCAAAACGTTTATTGAAAACAAATATAAAAAAGACGGCTTTTACAATACCAAAGTTGCCATTAACACCATTGCCGATACAACCAGCGGAAACGAAGTAAAAATGGTAATCAATGTTGACAAAGGCAAAAAAATTAAAGTCTCCAGCATAAATATTGAAGGGAATGAACAGCTGAAAGACGGCAAACTAAGAGGAGCCATGTCTAACACCAAAGTGAGGTTTCCGGGAAGATTCTGGAAAGGATCTAAATTTATCAGGGAAAAATACAAAGAAGATCTTGTCAGTCTGATTGACAAATACAAAGAAAAAGGATACCGCGATGCCCGGATCATTTATGACAGTGTAACATTTGACAACAAAAAGAACACTGTTGACATCAAAATAAAGGTAGAAGAAGGTAAAAAATATTATTTCGGAGACATTAAATTTTTAGGGAATACCATTTATACCGACGAAGGCTTAAGCCGTGTCTTGGGCATTAAAAAAGGCGAAACCTATAACGGTGTATTACTTCAGGAACGGATTGCCAACAAAAAAAATCCGGATGCAAACGACATTACCAATTTATACCAGAACAACGGATACTTATTTTCAAATATTAATCCTGTGGAAGTTCGTACGGCCAATGACACCATTGATTTTGAAATCCGGATTCTTGAAGGACCCCTGGCCTATTTTAATAAAATAACAGTTGTTGGTAACGACAAAACAAACGATCATGTAATTTACAGAGAGCTACGGACAAAACCCGGGCAAAAATACAGCAAGGAAGACCTCGTGAGAACCATTCGTGAAATCGGTCAGTTAGGATTCTTTGATCCGGAAGCAAT
Organism: Bacteroidota bacterium; assembly: GCA_023434025.1. GTDB lineage: Bacteria > Bacteroidota > Bacteroidia > Flavobacteriales > Flavobacteriaceae > Flavobacterium. The sequence goes on along the minus strand of JAEYTL010000005.1, from coordinate 45,568 downwards.
AGACCCTAAGTTTAAAAACGTAGATCCCGCAGCCGGTACGGTTGACATTGAATATAACCTGGTAGAAAAAGGATCAAGCCAGATTGAGCTTCAAGGAGGTTACGGCGGTGGCGGATTTATCGGAACACTTGGTTTGTCTTTTAACAACTTTTCTGCTCGTAATATTTTTAACAAAGATGCTTATAAGCCTTTACCCATGGGAGATGGACAACGCATGTCGCTCCGCCTGCAGGGAAGCTCCTTTTTCCAAACCTACAGCCTGACATTTTCCGAGCCCTGGTTGGGAGGCAAAAAGCCCGTTCAGTTCTCAACCTCTTTATCACACAGTAAACAGTTCTTAAACAACTTTCAAACCAGAAATGTTGACAGAAGCAGAAGTTTCAACATCACTTCGCTTTCTGTCGGTATTGCAAAAAGACTTACTGTTCCAGATGATTTCTTTGTGCTGTCGCAATCCGCAAGTTTTCAATATTATGATTTAAACAATTACAACACCGGTTTATTTACGTTTGGTGACGGATCAGCTAGAAATTTAGCTTATACCATTGGTCTGACCCGAAACAATAAAGGAGTTAATCCGATTTATCCGATCTATGGTTCTGAGTTCTCCATTTCGGCAAAATTTACGCCACCGTATTCTTTATTCAACGGAGTTGATTACAAAAATTTAGAAAATCTGCCGGAATATAAATTAAAACACACCGGAGCATCATACTTTGACTCGAACGACAATTTAGTATCTGCCGGAGATTATGTTGATGCAACCGGAGGCAATAAAGTTGATAATTTTGAAGATGCCGCAGTTGACCGAAGCAAGGTAGATCAGAAAAAATTTAACTGGCTCGAATTTTATAAGGTGAAGTTAAAAGCTGATTGGTACACAAAAATTGCCGGTACAAATCAAAATGCTCTCGTATTCAGAACACTTGGTGAATTTGGTTTTATGGGTGCCTATAACAACGACAGAGGTTTAGTGCCGTTTGAACGCTTTTTCCTTGGCGGAGACGGGTTGGCTAACTTTGCATTAGACGGCAGGGAAATAATTCAGTTGAGGGGTTACCCCAACCAGTCACTTTCTTCAACAGACGGAGGAACAATATACAATAAATTTACAATGGAACTTCGTTATCCGATAACGCTAAAATCAGCCGCATCTATTTATGTATTAGGGTTTTTAGAAGCCGGTGCATCTTATAATAATTTTCAAGAGTACAATCCGTTCAGGTTGCAACGATCTGCCGGAATGGGATTAAGAGTATTCATGCCTGCCTTCGGTTTACTGGGAATTGACTTTGGTCACGGTTTTGATGCAGTGCCGGGTCAGACGCAAAAAAATGGCTGGGAGACACATTTTATCATCGGACAACAATTTTAATTGTTAATTTCTGTTATATTTACATGATAATTTTAAAGAATATGAGGAAATTAGTTTTTTTATTGCTTTTATCACTATCCGGAGTTGCCGTTGAAGCACAAACCAGAGGTGTCAGAATTGGTTATATCGATATGGAATATATCCTTCAGAATGTTCCTGATTACACAGAGGCAAAAAACCAATTAGAATTAAAAGCTCAAAAATGGAAACAGGAAATTGAAACCAAACAAAATGAAATTGACGCTTTAAAAGAAAGCCTTAAAAACGAAAAGGTGCTTTTAACTAAAGAACTGATTGAAGAAAAAGAAGAAGAAATTAAATTTCTGGAAACAGAATTGATTGAATACCAACAAAAAAGATTTGGCCCTAACGGTGATTTAATCGTACAAAAAGCGGTATTGGTTAAACCAATCCAAGACCAGGTTTTTACCGCTGTTCAAGACTTGGCTGAAGCTAAAAAGTTTGATTTTATTTTAGACAAATCTTCTGATTTAACCGTGCTTTTTGCCGCCAAAAGACATGACATCAGTGATCAGGTTATACGCTCATTGACCCGTGCCGCCAAAAGAGAGCAAATGAGCAAAAAGCAACTCAAAGAATTAGAAGAAAAAGAACGTATCGAAGACTATAAAGACGATAACAACCCTGCGTTGGAAGAACGCAAAAAAATTCTTGAGGAACGTAAAGCAAGACGGGACAGTATCACCGAAGCCCGTAAAGCAATTGCCGAGCAAAAGAAAAAAGACTTTGACGATAAGCGGGCTAAAATGAAAGAAGAGCGGGAAGCTAAAAAGAATGGCACAGTTTCTGATAAAGATGACAAAGAGACTGAAAAACCTTCAAACAACAGTTCTTCTTCTGATAAAGAAGAAATAAATAACGAAGACAGTGCAAAACCAACCGCTGCTGAAATCAAACAAAAAGCAGAAGAGGAAAGACAAAAAAAATTAGACGACCGAAAAAAACAAATTGAAGACAGAAAACAAAAAATATTAGCCGACAGAGAAGCGGCTAAAAAAGCCAGAGAAGACAAGAAAAAAGAAAACGAACAAAACGAAAACAATAATTAATAATAACTAGAAATGATGAAACAATTGAAAACTTTATTTATTGCGACTATTTTATTTTTTAGTACGAGCCAATCAGCTTCTGCACAAACAAAAATAGCACACGTAGATACAAATGAGTTGATTACAAAAATGCCGGCTATGATTGAAGCACAAAAACAATTGGAAACGCTCAGCAAACAATATGATGCCGAGTTTAAAACCATGGCTGACGAATACTATGCCAAGCTAAAAAAATATGATGAAGAGGCCGAAAAAGTTACTGAAAAAGTAAACGAGGAAAGAGCGAAAGAAGTACAGGATATGGAAAAAAGAATCAGAGACTACAGAGATACAGCTCAAAAAGAGTTACAGCAGAAAGAATCTGATCTGGCAAAACCATTAATGGACAAAATCAAAGCTTCTATCGGAAAAGTAGGAAAAGCAAAAGGCTTCAACTATGTAATCGATGTAAACTCTGCTATTTTTGCTGACGGTACAGATTTAACTCCGGATGTGAAAAAAGATTTAGGCTTCTAAAAACATCCTGAAAAAATATAAAAACTGCTCGCCCGAATCCATGGGAATTGAGCAGTTTTTTTTTATTTTTGAGCTATGACAAATTCTGCACCCATTGGTTTATTTGATTCCGGAATCGGCGGAACTTCTATTTGGAGTGAAATACACACTTTACTGCCGAATGAGAATACCATTTATCTGGCAGACAGCAAAAATGCTCCGTACGGACAAAAATCAAAAGAAGAAATTATAGCCTTGAGTAAAAAAAATACCGAGTTTCTGCTTAACCTGAATGCGAAACTGATTGTGGTTGCCTGCAATACCGCAACCACCAATGCCATAAAAGAACTCAGGGCAAGTTATGACATTCCTTTTATTGGCATTGAACCGGCAATTAAGCCGGCAGCCAACAATTCCGAAACGCATACCATTGGCATATTGGCAACCAAAGGAACCTTAAACAGTGAATTATTTAGCCATAGTGTGTTAAACTATCCCAACACCAAGATTATTGAACAGGTTGGTTATGGACTGGTTTCCTTAATTGAAGAAGGAAATATGAATTCAAAAGAGATGACCGAATTACTCAAAAGCTACCTGAAACCTATGGTTGATGCAAACATTGATTATCTCGTCTTGGGATGTAGCCACTATCCTTATCTGATTCCGCAGATAAAAAAAATCATCCCTGAACATATTAAAATCATTGACTCCGGCGAAGCTGTAGCCCGTCAGACAAAGAATATTTTAACCGACAAAAATTTACTAAGCGATCAAAAGAAAAGTAGTTCGCAAATCTTTTATACCAATTACAATCCCATGGTTTTAAAAACAATTTTAAAAAATAAATATACGGTAATCGAAAAGGATTTCTGAGTCTATTCTTCTTTAAACCAACCGGAATACATCACATAATTATTCGAGATCCGGTCAATTTCTCCGGCAAAATCCGATTGATTGATATCTTTAACTTTCTTGGCCGGAACACCGGCATAAATGGTTCCGGACTCTACCTGCGTATTCTGAGTTAACACAGCACCGGCAGCAATGATTGAATTGCTCTCTATCACACAATTATCCATAACAATAGCCCCCATTCCGATTAAAACATTGTCATGAACCGTACAACCGTGAACAATCGCATTATGACCAATGGAAACATTGTTTCCAATAATTGTGGGATGCTTCTGATACGTGCAATGAATGATTGCCCCGTCCTGAATATTTACTTTGTTCCCTATTTTAATGAAGTGAACATCTCCGCGTACTACTGCATTGAACCAGACACTGCATAAAGACCCCATTTGAACATCACCTACAACCGTAGCATTCTCAGCCACATAACAGTCTTCAGGAATAACAGGTGATTTTCCGTTTACAGATTTAATTATCATATTTCAAAAAAAATCCCGACCATGGCCGGGATATATTTATTAGTTAATCGCAGGACAGTTACACTGGTATTTCTCACGTTTGCAGAAAAGATTCATACCCAATGTGATTTGGTGGAAGCCGGCATTGTCAAACCGCACATTTCCAGCCAAATAAGAATAGGTATAGGCAAACATAAATTGGTTATAGTTAACCCCTACAATTGGAGTAAAATATTGCAAACGCTGATCGCTTACACTATTGCCATCCACATACTGAGCTCCATCAAAACTTCTTCTATAAGACAATCCTCCCCAAATTTTTCCAAAATCCACATCCTTATAAACTTTCAGGTTCAAGTCGATCGATTTTTCCTTTGTTTCTTCCACCAATTGAAATAAAACAGATGGTTCCCATTGCAAGCGATCGCTGTCACCAAAAACATAACCGGCACTCAATAAAAATTTTCTCAGGTTATCAGACTCAAATTCAGTGTAGATCTCACGTCTTACATTAGCTATTGCATTCTTAACCGTAAAATGAGCATAAAACTCTAAATAATTATAGGATGCTCCTAAATCTAAATTAAAATAAGAATCTTTCTGATAAATTCCCCCTATAATCGGATCAAACGGTTGATTATCAATAAAAGATGTTTCATCCAGCTGACTCTGAACCAGAGCACCACTGATACCAAAAGACAACTGATTCAAATCAATTTCACTTCTTGAAAACATGATATGGTGAGCATAAGTCAATTTAACCCCTCTTTGAGAATGATAGCCGTTTCTGTCTGAAAACAAGATAGCTCCAATTCCTGAACGTTCTCCTACCCCCGCATTAAAACTCAGGGTATTTAAATTCGGTGCATCTTCCTGACCAAACCACTGTGCTCTGCTGGTCAGTCTTAACTTTGCACAATTTGCAGCTCCTGCCATGGATGGGTGTATCAGGTAATAATTATCCGTTAAATAATCTGAATACACTGCTATTCCTTCCTGAGAATGAGAAAATTGCGAAACAAACAATAGTATCAGCAAATAAGATTTTTTAAATTTAAAATTCAGATTCATGGGGTTTCTATCTTTTTAATGAAAAATGTGCTTTAAATGTTTTTGGCTTGCTCTTTAATTTATCTCTATCAGGCTTTTATGTACTCTATTGGCAAACCACTTTCAATAGCTGCCAAATATATAAATTTTTGTGTTAGGTTCACCCTCAATCAAGTTAAAAATATTTAACTCTGGCATATCATTTGTGAATTACATTGAACATTTCCAAACAGCCTGACCTAAATACAAAATATAATACCGAATTAATTTTTGTTAAATTAAAACATAAAAAACAAATATAACTAATTACAAAAAATAACTTCATTAAATTTGCAGAAAAAAGCTCAAATGACTAAATTATCAATAAAAGAAACCCAAAATCCAGCCATTATAAAATTTGAATTTCAGGATTTTATTACTAAAAACAAAAGCTATGAATTCAAAAATATTGATGAAGCTTCGGCTAGTCCGTTAGCTCAGCAATTATTTTATTTACCTTTTGTTAAAACCGTTTTTATATCCGGAAATTTCATTGCTGTAGAACGTTATAACATAGTGCAATGGGATGATGTAAAAGAAGCCGTAGCCGAACAAATTGAAGAATTTGTGGCAAAAGGCGGTATGATCATCAAAGAACCGGTTGTTGAAAACAAAAAGCTTCCGGTTACGATTTATGCCGAATCCACACCTAATCCGGCCGTTTTAAAATTTGTTGCCAACAAGATATTAACTTCAAAAACGGCAGAATTTAAAAACATCGACGAAGCATTTCCTTCGGCCTTAGCCAAAGAATTATTCAGGTTTCCGTTTGTAAAAGAAATTTTTATGTATGAAAACTATATTTCCGTTACAAAGTACAACAGTGCCGAGTGGCAGGAAATTTCGAATGAAATCAGAATGTTTATCAAAGAATATGTAGAAAACGGCAATGAAATTATCAACGAAAGTTTGTTGACTTCTGTTCCAAAAAATGAAAAACAAGCTGTTTCAAATTTTGATTCATTAGACCCCACTTCTCAGCAAATTGTCAACATTTTAGAAGAATATGTAAAACCGGCTGTTCAGGCTGACGGCGGAAATATTCTGTTCGATTCATATGATGAAAACGAAAAACGTGTAAAAGTTGTTTTGCAAGGAGCATGCAGCGGCTGCCCTTCTTCTACATTTACATTAAAAAACGGCATCGAGAATATGCTGAAAGACATGTTGAGAGATGATACCATCAAGGTAGAAGCGATCAACGGATAACATTCAGAAAACAATAAAAAATGCCCCAATAGTACCTGACTTTTTGGGGCATCTTTATTCGTTTTTTATACTATTGCTTACTTCTTGTTTTTAACATGGATATTAAACTCCTGAAACAATTCCAGTAAGTTCATTGTTGCCTTAATCAAATCATTGGTTTCCAGCAATAACCCAAAATACAATTTACTGTTTTTCGGGCTGGTCTCAACAGTTCTGATCCTGGTAATCTGTTTTTGAATCAATTCTGAAACATTGTTTAATATCTTGTTCTTCTCTTTAAGCACCTCATCCAACTTGTCAAAACTCTGATCTTTAAATATAGACTCAATGGTATCGAATAATTTTTGCAATTCAACATCAATGCTTTTTAAATCCCGGATTTGATTAAATTTTAATTGTTTGTGGTTGTTGTTGATATGAGAATAACTGTTTTGTGTTATAAAAGCAAGTGATTGTATCATATCCTGCAGATAACCCAGAATCATCACATAAAATTTGCTTGCTTCTACCGAAGTTTCGTCCAGGTTTTTAATAAAATAATACACATTGCTTTTCAGCTCATCTACTTCTTTTTCCAGTTTTTTAAGTGCTTTTTTATTCTCCTTCAGCTTAGCCAAATCCTGTAATCCTAAATTGTCAATTACATCACTGTATACTTTATTGGTTGTAAAAATCACTCTGGAAATTTGGTGCGAACTCTCGTTTATAATTTCCCTGATTGTAACGATATCCTCTTTTTTTAATTTTTTAATATCATCTTCCTCTTTTAATTTTCTTTTGTGAATCTGATTGCTTCTGTAAAAGAAAATAGCTACTACAATCATAAAGGCAAAAAAGGCATATACTTCACCAATGAACAAGATGTAGGCAATCACTGCAGAGGAAAGAAAAGCCGCAATAGCTGTTACAAACCAACCTCCAATAACATTAAACACACCCGCAACCCTGTAAACAGCACTTTCCCTATCCCATGCCCTGTCAGCAAAAGAAGACCCCATGGCAACCATAAAGGTAACATAAGTTGTAGAAAGCGGTAATTTCATTGATGTTCCGATAGAAATCAAAACTGAAGCAACAACTAAATTTACAGAAGCCCTGACCATATCAAACATCGGTTGTTTATCTCTTTTACCTTTTACTTCAGGCTGAACAAATTGAGCATCTAATTTTGCCTGTAAAGACTTTGGCAGAATAAAACTTATGATGCTTCCAACATAGAGCATAGCCCGCACCAGGTTTCGGGAAAGAGTATTGGCATTATACTTTTCGGTTCCTTCTCCCTGACGGGAAAGGTTCTGTTCTGTTTCAATAACCGTTCTTGCTTTTTTGGATGTCCATAAAGTATAAACCATAATAGCTCCTGCTAATGCTAAAAACAGAAATGGAGCAGGTAAGTTTTCTTTTTCCAGACCAGACATCATGAATTCCGTTGCTCCCAGATTCTGCCCGGGTGCGATGTAAATTTCATAAGCCTGGTAAGCGGCAATCGGCACACCAATAAAGTTGACCAGATCGTTCCCTGCAAAAGCTAAAGCCAACCCGAAAGTTCCTACTATAATGATGAATTTAAAAATATTATATTTAACAACGCTCATCAAAAACTGACACACAATTGTCCAGAAAACAAGTGAGTACCCAATGATGGTAAATGGACTTTCCTTGATAAAATCTTTCACTTCGTCAGTTACAAAAGTAACGGACTTTAATCCCTTTACAAGTATGAAAAATGTAATAGCCGTCATCGCTACACCACCAAAAACAGCCCCCACATATTTATATCTTTTATCAATATGAAAAGTAAAAATCAACCTGGACACATATTGAACCAACGTTCCAAGTCCGAAAGACAGGATTACGGACAGTAATATACTGTAAACAATTTCAGTTGCTTTTTCGGTATTTATATATTGACCGATACTGTCTATACCTTGATTTGAAATATAGATTTTATAAACCGCCAATACAACAGAAGCACCCAGTAAAGAAAAAATGACAGAAACGGTTGTAGAAGTCGGCAGACCCAGTGTATTGAAGACATCTAACAATAAGACATCTGTAATCATCACGGCCAGAAAGATGATGACAACATCGTTAAAGCTAAACATACTGGGCATAAATATTCCGTTCCTGGCAATTTCCATCATTCCGTTAGAATACAAAGCCCCGACAGCTACCCCGATACTGGCAACAATCATTATCGTTTTAAACGAAACTGCTTTTGAACCTATTGCAGAGTTCAAAAAATTAACGGCATCATTACTAACACCAACCATTAAGTCTGTTACAGCCAACACAGCCAGTGCAACAAGCATGATAATATATATCTGATCCATCAAGATATTTTTTTGCAAAATTCTGCTAACTATTTCAATCTAATGTTAAGTTAATGTTATCAATTCAACAGGATATCTTTTGAGAAAATGAAAAAAAACAATATCTTTAAGCATTAAAATTTTAAAGTTATGGCCATACTAAAAGTTATCGAGGTTTTATCAAGTTCTGAAATCAGCTGGGAAGATGCGACCCGAAAAGCAGTTGCACAAGCGGCAAAATCATTAAAAAACATCCGCTCTGTTTATGTTCAGGATCAAAGTGCCGCTGTGAAAGAGGGACAAATAACCGAATTTCGTGTGAATGTAAAAATCACATTCGAAATCGAATAATCATTAAAACAATGTATCTTTAAGCGTTCCTGATCTGAACGCTTTTTTTATGCTTATGAACGAATTAAATTTAGAAACCAGTCCTTATCTGCTGCAGCATGCCCGCAATCCAGTGCATTGGAAGGCATGGAATTCAAAAACATGGGCAACCGCCAAAGAAAATCAAAAACTTATTTTAATCAGCATCGGTTATTCTGCCTGTCATTGGTGCCATGTAATGGAACATGAAACTTTTGAAGATAAAGAAGCCTCGCTGGTTATGAACCAGCATTTCATCAACATTAAAGTAGATCGGGAAGAACGTCCGGATGTGGATGCGATCTATATGAAAGCCGTTCAATTAATGACCGGTCGAGGCGGCTGGCCACTCAACGTAGTTTGCCTCCCTAACGGGAAACCGGTTTGGGGCGGAACATATTTTAGAAAAAACGATTGGATTAATACCTTGGAACAACTGCAGGAACTTTATCAATCACAACCTGAAAAAATGATTGAGTATGCCGAAAAACTACATGAAGGAATAGAAACACTGGGTTTAACAGATAAAAAATCCACCGAATTTGATTTAACGGTTTTAGATGTTTTTTCAGAAAAATGGCAAAGAAGTTTTGATTGGGAGTTTGGCGGCTATTCCCGTGCCCCAAAATTTATGATGCCAACCAATTACCAGTATTTGCTGTACTATGGTTACATAACAAAAAATAAAAAACTGCTGGAATATGTTGATTTAACTTTAACAAAAATGGCATATGGCGGAATTTTTGACACGGTTGACGGCGGATTTTCCCGCTATTCGGTAGATGTAAAATGGCATGTTCCTCATTTTGAGAAAATGGCGTATGACAACGGTCAGCTTTTATCGCTTTACGCCAATGCATATAAACTGAAAAAAAACAAACTTTACAGAGAAGTTATTGAAAAAACTACCCGATTTATTGAAAAAGAATGGCTAACAGAAGAAGGAGCCTTTTTTTCAGCCTTGGATGCTGACAGCCTGAACGGGGAAAACAATCTAGAAGAAGGTGCTTTTTATGTTTGGACAAAAAATGAATTGAAAACGCTCATTCAGGATGATTTTGAGCTGTTTTCGGATATTTTTAACATCAATGAATTCGGGCATTGGGAACACGGAAACTATGTACTGATTCAGAAAGAGCGTTTAGAAAAATTTTCAGAAAAGCATGAAATCTCAATAGAAGAACTTCAATTAAAAAAGAAAAACTGGGAAGCTATTTTATACAAAATAAGGGAAAAAAGACCAAAACCACGATTAGACGACAAATGCATCACCTCCTGGAATGCTATTTTGCTGAAAGGATTTGTTGACAGTTACAAAGCATTAGGGAACTCGAATTATTTGAACATTGCTTTAAAAAACGCTCACTTTATTGTATCCAAAATTTGGTCTGCAGAAGGGAATTTAATGCATACCTATAAAAACGAGAAAACTTCCATCAACGGATTCTTAGAAGATTATGCTTTTGTAATAGACGGATTTATTGCACTTTATGAAGCAACTTTTGATGAATCATGGCTTTTGCATTGTAAAAGTTTAACCAATTATTGTTTAGACCATTTTTATGATGAAAAAAAGCAATTATTCCGGTTTACCTCTAATATGGATGTCCCTCTGATTTCTAACCATTTTGAAATTGAAGACAATGTAATTCCGGCTTCCAATTCGGTCATGGCAAGTAATTTATTTAAACTGAGTGTATATTTTGAAAATCCGCACTATGAAGAAATTTCCCGTCAAATGATTGCACAGGTCGTTTCTTCAATTGATTTTCCTTCCGCTTTTTCCAATTGGCTGATTGCGGCGTTGCATTATTCTGATTATCAAAAAGAATTGGCTGTTTGCGGAGAAAACGGTTTGGTTAGTTTGCAGGATATTAACCAAAATTACCTCCCTCATTTAGTAATTTCCGGCAGCAAAGAAAAATCAGATTTACCGTTTTTACAGAACCGATTTACTGCAAACAAAACACACTACTACCTCTGTCAAAACAAAATGTGCCTGGCTCCGAAAGATAATCTTAAGGAAGTATATAAAGATTTAAAGCTCTAAAAGTAAAAAAGTTAGCAAAATTTAGTAGATTTGACAAACTCAAAAAAACACACGTCATGGGATTAGGAAATTTTTTTAAAAATTTATTTGGCTCAGCCAAAGAAACCACCTCAGAAGCTGTTCATAAAACAGAGGAAGTTTTAGATCATGCTAAAGAAAAAGCCTCTGAATACGCTGCAAAGGCAGAAGATTATGTAGAAAAAGCAGTTGAAAACGTCAAGGAATCATATCCTGAAGTTAAAGAAAAAGTAGAAGACTTTGCCGAGAAAGCAAAAGAAACCGTTTCCGAATATACTGAAAAAGCCGGAAATGCTGTAGAGAATATGGTAGAAGATGTAAAAGAAAAAGTAAATTCTTTCACCTCATCTGCCAAAGAAGAGACCCAGGAAGTTCGTCATAATTTTTCTTCAGAAATTGAAGATGTCAACAAAAAAGCAGAAGATATTCTTGAGTCTATTGAAGAAAAAACTCAAAAAGTTTCTGAAGATTTGGAGGAAGACGTTGAGAGAATTAAACGAGCCGCTGATGAAAACGCAGATTAACGAAACTTTATAATTTTTTTATTTTTTTTTTAAATCAATAAAACTAACTTGCAACGCTTAATTTCATTAGAAATTAAGCGTTTTTTTTATAAGCTATGTTGTTTTGAATACAGATATTATCAGTAAATATTTAGATCATTTTAAAACCATTTTATTGGAATATTCGCCAAGACTGATTTCGGCTACACTTATTTTTGTGATTGGCTGGTATGCCATCAAAGTAATAAGAAAAGTGGTTAGCCGCATCATGGAAAAGCGAAATATTGAGCTTACTTTAGCTGAATTTTTGGCAGATATTTTAATCTGGACACTTAAAATACTTCTTTTTGTAACCGTCATATCACGCTTGGGTGTTGAGAACTCCTCTTTTGTTGCTATTATTGGTGCTGCAGGTTTAGCTATTGGTCTATCACTACAGGGTTCATTGTCAAATTTTGCCGGCGGGGTTTTAATTATTATGTTCAAACCTTTTAAAGTTGGTGACTTTATCGAAGCCCAAAACGTATCCGGAACAGTTAAACAAATCCATATTTTTGTCACCGAACTGACAACAGCAGACAACCAAGTTATCTTTGTCCCTAACGGGGCCTTGTCAAACGGAACCATTATTAATTACAGTTATGCTTCTACCCGAAGAGCAAACCTTATAATCGGCATCAGTTACGGTTCAAATATTAAAAAAGCAAAAGAAATTGCCTTGGATGTAATGGAAAATCATCCTTTGGTGTTAAAAGACCCTATTCCGGCTGTTTTGGTTCAGGATTTAGCTGACAGTTCTGTTAATCTGTCCGTAAGACCTTGGGCTAAACGCGAAGATTTCTTTACCATGCGTTCGGAAATCCTGGAAGGCATTAAAGTTAAATTTGATGAAAACGAAATTGAAATACCTTTTCCACAAAGAGATATACATATTAAACAATCTAATTAATTATTTTAAAAAATGAAAAAGAGAATCTTATTAGCATTTATAACGCTTGCCACAACAAGTGGTGTTTATTCACAAGTAAGGGATTACCAGGAAGTAATCCGGACACAAAACCGTATTGAGCGAGACAGCAGAGACAAGCAGATAAAAAACATTGACGGCTCGCAATATTTTGATTTAAATTACTTTAAATTAAACATCCCCGGCTCACAAACCGAGTTGGCTAAATATAACGCATATACGGACAAAATTGAAATTTTGAATGGTAGTGATGTACGAATCTTAACTCCTGAAAGAGGCGTTATATTGTCTTCTGTCGATTCAAAAAAACAGTACATTTACACAGAATATACCAATAAAAAAAATGAATCTGTTGCAGGCTACCTGAACATCATCAGTAAAAACCCAAAGGTGTCCCTTTTCAAAAAAGAACAAATTATTTTGGTGCCTGAGGCAGAACCGAAAAGTCCTTACGACATTCCTAAACCGGCTCATTACAAAAAACTGGAGCCTGAATACTTTATTCAACTAAACGAAGACGGAAAAATTATCCCTCTGTCTAAAAAGAAAAAAGAAATAGAAGGAACCGTCACCGGTAAAGAAAAGGAAACAAAAACCTTTATTAAAGAAAACAAAATCTCTTTGTCGAACGAAGAAGATCTTATAAAACTGGCTATTTTTCTAAACAGCATTTCCTAAACAGCCGGAATGGCTAAATCATAAAATCTTTCAAATAGAAAGGTTCAAAATAAGCTACATCTTCAAAGCGGTTATTCGTGAAAAGGATGTAGCTTTTTTTAGCCATTTGTTTTGCAGACGGATACACCACATCATCTTTAAACACAAAATTATCTCCCTGAAGAACTGTTTTGGCCTTTTGAGAACTGTCTCCAACAAAGTAAACCGTTTGATCTGTGTCTGAAAAAGATTCTCGGGTTAGAATTTCTGCTTTTACCTCCCTTATCTTTTGGTAATTTTTATCAAAAACAGCCGAATACACTTCCATTCGTCTGGCATCTATCATGGGAACAACAAGTCCTTCTTCAATCGTTATTTGAGAAGCCAAAACTTCCAATGTATCTACGGCAATCAACGGAATATCTAAGGCATAACACAATCCTTTAGCCGCAGAAACCCCAATTCGTAACCCCGTATAAGAACCGGGTCCCTGACTAACGGCAACAGCATTTAAGTCTGAAAATTTCAAATTGCTTTCTGTTAAAATTTCTTCTATAAAAACATGTAGTTTTTCAGCATGAGAATAGCCGGTTTCCGCCCGTTCTCTAAAAGAAATCATTTCTCCGTCTTTTGCCAGAGCAACCGAACAGTTTTTGGTAGCCGTTTCTATATTGAGTATATACGCCATAATTAGAATTAAACTGCAAAAGTAAGACATAAAAAAAGGAAATTAAATCAAAAATTTAATTTCCTTTTTTCCTTTTTATAAAACTATTTCTTGACCTCTCTGGCTTTTTCCTGCTCTGATCTGACAAAAATCTGATCGCCGGAATTTAAATCTTTGGTTACTGTGGTATATGGCCCTACAATTACAATATCTCCTTTTTTTAGTCCTTGTAGCACTTCAATATTCGAGTCATCCTGAATTCCTGTTTTAATAACCCTGATTTTGGCCTTGTCTCCTTCTTTGACAAAAACGCATTCCAGCTTTTTATCGGTCTTTTGAACAACCGTCTCAGCAGCCTCCTTACCTCCTTCTTTTTCCGGTTTGAAATCCCTTTTTCCGGAGCCCAATGTGTCTGATTTCATCACAACAGCACTTATCGGAACGGCTACAACTCTTTCCTTTCTTTTTGTAATAATATCAACCGTGGCAGTCATGCCCGGTCTAAACGGAGAATAATTTTCCGGTTTTCCTTCTAATAAATCCAAATAAGATTCTTTTAAAATTCTAACTTTTACTTTAAAATTGGTTACCTGATCAGCTGTTACGGCATTGCTCGCTGAGTTTGAAATACTGGTTACCACTCCTTTAAATTCTTTCTTCAAATAAGCATCCACTTCAATATTGGTAGAATCACCAATATTTACCTTTACAATATCATTTTCATTTACATCTACTTCTACTTCCATATTGTTCAGATTGGCAACACGCAAAATCTCGGTTCCGGTCATTTGTTGCGTTCCTAAGACCCGCTCGCCCAATTCTACAGAAAGCAATGAAATTGTTCCGTCTGCCGGTGCATAAATAGTGGTTCGTCCTAAATTATCTTTTGCTTCCGTAACCGTGGCAGCCGCACTCTGCACCCCGTAATAAGCCGCTTGTTTTGCAGCCTGTGCACCTTCAAAAGCAGCCACTACCCTATCCCACTCTGATTTTGATATAATCCCTTTGTCAAACAGCGTTTTGTTTCGGTTATAATTTGCCTGTGCTTCTTTAAACGTTGCATCAGCCTGACTCAAATTGGCTTTAGTATTTGATAAACCGGCTACAGAACGGTTTAAACTTGAAGTATATAAATCAGGGTTTATTCTGACTAACAAATCCCCTTTTTTAACGATTTGTCCTTCTTTAACCGGCAACTCAATAATTTCTCCCGAAACTTCAGACGATATTTTGATTTCTGTTTCCGGCTGAATCTTACCGGTTGCAGAAACAGTCTCTATTATTGTTATTTCATTCACCGTGGCAACTTCAACTTCTTTTCCTTTGTTCTTCGTGCCGATAACGCCTGTTTTTGAAAGTGCGATTAACAAAATAATTAATCCTACTGCGACTCCTAAAAAGATATATACTGCTTTTTTTGACATAATTATGGTTTTTGAATAATTGGGATTCCGAAATAAAATTCTAAAATTTTGGTTCTAAAGATATAATCATACTTGGTTCTCAAAACCTCTGACTGTGCATTGACCAGTAACGTCTGCGACTGATTGAAATCGAAAGCGTTCATGAGTCCGACCTCAAAACGTTCTTGGGCATAAAGATAAGCCTCCTGTCGGGCTTCCAATGTTGTTAAAGCGGCTTCATATGACTTAAGAGACCCTTTTACATCGGTAAATGCCGTGTAAACATTTCTTTCTAAGGTCAATTCCTCCTGTTCATAAGCAATCTTACTTCTTTCGAGAGCGACCTTTGAACGCTGAACATTATTTCGGGTAGCAAAACCATTGAAAATCGGAATGGTTAACTGAACCCCGAAATTTTGTCCTTTATTATCATCAAACTGATCAAAAATCGGAGCAGGACCGCCTAAAACAGCGTTAAAATTAGGTTGCAGCACATTTTGATTGGTTCCTTCAACCACCCCAATAACCGTTGTGGGATTAGCCGGGTTCAACTCTATTCCGGTTACACGATCTAAACTGGACGCTCTTGTGCTAAAACTGTAAAACCCCTGTAGCCTGGGCTGATAAGCACCTTTGGCAATGGAAACATCTTTTTCTGCAATTTCTAAATTAGCCTGAGCTATTTTCAGTTCCGTTCTGGTTTCTTTTGCTTTTTGATAAATAACCTCCGGGGTCTGAAGTAACAAAGGGGTTTGCAAAGCCTCATACTCTCTGTCTATGATATCAAAATCTTTAAACTCTTCTAACTGCAAAAGCTGAGCAAGGCTAAGCTTGGATATCAGCAACAGATTTTCTGCATTGATAACCAGTTGTTCACTTGAAGCCACCGTCGCTTTAATATCCAATAAATCACCTCGGGGAATCACTCCGGCTTCCAACAATTGCTCTGATCGCTCCATCTGCTTCCGGTTATTGAGCAATTGTTCCTTCTGCACTTTCAAATTCTCTTTATTGAATAAAATCTGTAAAAAAGCATTGGCTACATTTAACGCAATATCTTCCTGCATTTTGGTCAGTTGGTACTGACTTGCAATTTGAGATAAATTTGCTCTCCTGAGCCGGTATTGGTTCTGAAGTCCGTTGTAAATATCAACACCCACATTTAAACCTGCTGAAGTAAACTGAGTAGTTTGATTTTCCAGGAGACCGGTTGTAATATTCTGGTTTAAACCAATATTCCAGGAATGTGATGCCGTGGCATTTGCAGAAGGCAGAAAATTACCAACAGCAGTGTTCCGTTCAATATCAGCCAATTGCTTATCCAAAGTGGAATTTTTAATGGAAATATTGTTTTCAAGGGCATGGCTCACACACTCTTCCAAGGTCCATTTTTTAGGCTGAGAATAAGAGAAAATTCCAAACAACAGCACCCACAGCCAAACTGTTTTTTTAATTGCTGTACGCTTGTTTGAAAACTTTTGAAATAGTTGCTGCATTTGAATACAAATTTAATTCATTAGAATTTTATACCCATAGGACGCATAAATTATTTTTGTGTTACAACAAAATGAAAAAATCTGAAAATAAATTACTTTTACACCCTCAAATGAATTTGAAATAATGAAATATATCTTCATTCCCGTTTTGTTAATTGTTCTTATTGTTGTTTTAGCTTCTTGTTCAACGGCAAAAAAACTGGATCTTATCAAACCCGAACCTGATAATGCAAGCCCTGTTGAATATGAAACCACGACTTCTTTTATCAATCTTCCGGTTACCATACAGCTGAAAGACATTGAAAACCAGACCAACAAATTGTTAACCGGTTTGATTTACAATGACACTGTTTTAAAAGGCGATGATTTAGAATTAAAAGTCTGGAAGCAGGCACCCATAAAGATTGAAACCGAAAAAGAAGGGAATACAACCAAAATCAAAACCACCTTACCGTTAAAAGTAAACGCAAAATACCGTTATGGCTTTGAAAAAATGGGTATTAGCGTATATGACACCAAAGAATTCAACCTCAATGGGATTGTCACATTAGTCAGTGAGGTCGGGTTAACAAATTGGCAGCTTAAGACAAATACGAAGATAAAATCTTTGGACTGGAAAGAAAGCCCTTCTGTCGTGATTGCCGGGAAAAATGTTCCGATTACTTATATAATCAATCCGGCAGTGAGGCTTTTTAAATCAAAAATTGAGAAAAGCATAGACGATGCCATTAAAGAATCGCTGAACTTTAAGCCTCAGGTCCTGGAAGCCTTAGACAAAATAGCCACCCCTTTTGAAATGAGTGAACAGTATGCCAGCTGGTTACGAATTGTGCCCATTGAGCTTTATGTAACAGATGCTGTCCTGCAAAAAAACGAAATCAAAATGGATATGGGGCTAAAGTGCTCGATAGAGACAATTGTTGGAAAAGCCCCTGAAAAGAAATTTGACAAAAACAAAATTATACTCAAACCCGTTGCTAAAATGCCGGATCACATTACGGCAAACATCATTGCTGTTTCAACATATGAAGATGCATCCGGAATAATGACTAAAAACTTTCAAGGTCAGGAATTTGGCGATGGAAAACGAAAAGTAAAAGTCACCAAAGTTGATCTCTGGCATAAAAACGGCAAAATGATTATTGCACTGGATATGGCTGGAACAATCAACGGAACAGTTTATCTTTCCGGTTTTCCGCAATACAACGACGAAACCAAAGAAATTTATTTTGACAAACTGGATTATGTGCTAAACACCAAAAGCTTTTTGATTCGTTCCGCCAATTGGTTAGCACAGAATTACGTGCTTCGAAAAATTCAGGAAAGCTGTCGCTATTCTATTAAACCTAATTTGGAAGAAGGGAAAATCAATGTGATGCAATACCTTCAAAACTACTCACCGATGAAAGGCGTGTTTGTAAACGGCACCCTGAATGATTTTGAATTTCAAAAAATCCAATTAACCAATAAAGCTATTTTAGCTTTTATCAAAGGAAGTGGCCAGGTAGATGTTAAAGTTAACGGAATTGAATAATCAGGGAGCGGCCTGAGCATCAGGCTTTTTTTTAAATTTCATCCGATAGACCACATAAAAAACAATGGCAACCATGATGTATGGGAAAGCCATCAGATAGACTATTCCGTTGTTTATTGCTTCTGCTTTTGAGCTGTCTCCTTCGCTTTCCAGAGCAGCCCGGCACATTGCACATTGAGCTGCCGAAGAGAACCCGACAAGAAAAACAAAAATAACTAGCGGATATTTTATCTGTTTAGTAAACATAATACGGAGCAATCATTAAATATACTATTACACCGGAAACCGCCACATATAGCCAAACCGGAAAAGTTATTCTGGCTATCTTTTTATGTTTGTCAAAGCGTTCGGCCAGGGCTTTTACATAGGTAACAAGAACCAAAGGTATCACCACAACAGACAATACGATGTGAGAGATAAGGATAAAGAAGTACACATAACGGATAAACCCAACTCCACCAAAAGGGGTGCTGTCTGTAGTCATATGATAGGCTACATACATTACTAAAAAAACAACTGAACAGCCAATCGCAGCCTGCATCAGGTTCTGATGTGTTTTTTTGTTTCCGTTTTTAATGGCATAAACCGCCAAAATCAACAGCATGGCCGTAATACCGTTGATAAAAGCATAAATCGGCGGCAAAAAAGTCAGGGGCCCCACATTAATTCCGTAATCCTTTAGCTTTACTTTGAACAAAACGGCTACCACAACCGGAATAGCAACTGAAAGAGTAACAATCAGTGCGTTAAACTTCTTTTCTACCGGGTGTTTTTCGTTTGTGTTATCTTCGTCTATCTTATTTTTCATCTAAAAGCACTTTAATATCTTGTTTTAAGGCCTGAATTCCCTCCTGTTCAATCCCGTCATAGTAAACAATCGGATTTCCGAAATTATCTTTACGGCTTCTTATATTTCCGTTTTTATCAACCAGAGCAAATAATCCGGAATGTTCAAAACCTCCGTCACTATCTTTATTCTCACCGGCAAAAATACTAAAACCTTTGTTAGCCAGGTCATAAATATACTGTTTGTCTCCGGTTAAAAAATTCCAGTTTTGATTTTTCACCCCCAGATGCATTGCATGTTCTTTTAAAACATCAGAAGTATCATAAGCCGGGTTAATGGTAACAGAAACGATGCCAAAATCTTTTTCCTTTTCAAAATGGTTCTGTAACTCCACCATGTTTTTATTCATTATCGGACAGATGGTCGGGCAGGTTGAAAAAAAGAACTCTACCAGATATACTTTTCCATCGTAATTCTTATTTGTAATGGTTTCTCCGTTTTGATTGATCAGACTAAACTTCGGAGCTTTTCCAATCTTGATGAGCAGGTCTTCTGATGTTTCACTTTGACCCGGTGTATTTAAGCGATCGATTTGGGTAACATCATCATTTTTAATCCTATTGATAATTTTAGGAATAAAAATAATTCCGAAAACCAAAATAATAAACGAGATGCCGATGTATGATTTATTTTTCATGTTGCTATTTTTTTCGATCAGCACTGTTTTTCTTTAATGCCAAACGGTATTCTGCTAAAATAATTTTGATGTCATCTCCCATTTCATTGTGTAAGTCTGCTGCCGAAACAGCATTATAGCCTTCTTTATATTCCGGCTCACCCTTTTTATTTTTTCCTTTTCTACCCCTGAGGTTTCTCTCTTTATCCACAATAAAAACGTTAGGCGTTCGCAGGTTTTGATCTAATTGGCCAATTAAATTGAGCTGACTGTAATATTTTTTAATTTCATCCGGAGATGCAAACACATAATGCCACTTAGACATATCCGAAATCCTCCCTAATTCCTCTTTTAATTCAATCGTTTGCTCTTCAGTACCTGACGGGGCTACACCTATAAGCTGAAAATCTTTAAACCCTTTTACTTTCTCATAAATTTTCTGGTTCAGGTTAAAAGCATCTCCTTTATTGTAAAGAATTTTTGTACCCGGAAAAACCAAAACGGTAATTTTATCATCCAGCGAAAACTGCTCGCCGGCAGAAGATTTCCAGTTCCCTAAATCCGGAATTGCCGGGGTTACCGTGGGCAAGTGTGTAAAATTATGTACTCCGGAAGCAAAGAAGAGATAAGCTACTATAGGAAGTATAAATAAAGAAAACAGCACGATATTCTTTTTCATTTTATCGCATGATTAATTAACTGCAAAAATAAAAAAAGGCACGCAATGCGTACCTTTTTATTTAACTAATATCGTGTTAAAAATTCCATTTAATCATGGAAGTTTTATAAACTTCATAAATATAATCTCCTTCCAACAGAAAGATCAATGCAATATAAAGAGCCAGGAACACAAATGTCCAGACCACAGCTCTCCGCAGGCTTGCTTTTTCATCTCTCATGTGCATAAAATCCCAGGTGATATAATATGCTTTTACAATGGTTAAAAAAAGGAAAATTAAATTCAGGGGAATTAAAAAGACAAACGGAGACAAAATGATATTCATTAAGGTAGCTCCAAATCCGCCTTCAAAAGGACTGATCCATGGCGTCATCAAACCGGCTGGTTTATAAATACCCAATACTACTTCTATTCCTGTAACAATAGAAAGGAAAATAAGTACGCCCCAGATTTTTTGTTCATTTGACTTAAATTTAAGTCTTCCTCTAAAAATTGCTAAATTATGCTCGTGTGCCATTTTCTTTAATGCTTTTAAAAATTATACCAAGTAGAAGAAGGTAAATACAAATACCCATACTAAATCTACAAAGTGCCAATACAATCCTACTTTTTCAACCATTTCATAACTTCTCCTCTTTTCATAAGTTCCTAAAATAACATTCAAAAAGATAATAAAGTTGATTACAACCCCGGAGAACACGTGAAAACCGTGAAACCCGGTAATAAAAAAGAAAAAGTTGGCAAATTGTTTGTTACCGTATTCATTTCTGACCAGGTTGGCACCTTGTACCACATGAACAGCATCGTTCAGGCGGGCTAATGATTCCTCTCTGGTTAAAATAGTTTTATGTTTTTCTTTATTCAATGTCGGGTGAACTCCTTTTTTGTCGTTTGCCTCATGATAAGCAACCTGTGTTCTTACCAGAATAGCCGGATTTGCTTTAAAACCTTCCACTACTTCTGCAACTGAATAATCAGGCAAAGCAGCCTCTTTTGTAAACCAGATACCATTCTTGCGTTCATGCTGAATTCTTTCTCCCGGTAATGTTTTGGCAAAATCTTCAATTTTTATCCGTTTTCCTTCCTGATCTACAAACTGAATGATACTTCCGCCTTTGGTTTCAATAGCTCCATACTCTCCTTTGATAAAGTTTTTCCACTCCCAGGCCTGTGAACCCACGAATACCAAACCTCCCAAAATCGTTAAAAACATATAGAAAGCTACTTTGGATTTTTTCAGATGATGACCTGCATCAACAGCAAGCACCATTGTGACCGATGAAAAAATCAGGATAAAGGTCATCAATGCCACATAAAGCATTGGTAAATCCTGACCGTGTAAAAAAGGAAAGTGATTAAATACCTCATCGGCTATTGGCCAACTTTCGGCAAATTTGTATCGAGAAAAACCATAAGCTGCCAAAAACCCTGTAAAGGTTAAAGCATCTGATAAAATGAAAAACCACATCATCATTTTGCCATAGCTGGCTCCCATTGGCTCGTTTCCGCCGTCCCAGATTTTTTCTTCAGTTGTAGTAACTGTCGCTCCCATATTTAGTTATTAGTTAAAAAGTTCCCAAATTTACGTTTTTTTTCTATTCGTAAAAATAGAAAAATAAAAACAACAAAATCCACAACAAATCAAGAAAATGCCAAAACATTGCACCTAGCTCAATTCCAAGGGTTTGAGTCGAATTGTATTTTTGTTTAAAATGATTATAAATTATGATTAAAAGAGCCAAAAGCCCTCCAAAAAGATGTGCCATGTGAAGAATAACAATGATGTAAAGAAACGATGTATTCACTGTACTTTCACTACCGGTAAAAAAATACCCGCTTTCAATGATCTGGCCAAACCCCAAAAACTGAAAAAACACAAATGCTACCCCTAAGCCAAGTGTCGTTAGCAACCACATCGATGTTTGATTCCGATTATTCGCCCTGATGGCAGTAAGAGCCAGATGAAATGTAAGACTACTGATCATAATTACAATTGTACTGATGACAAAAGCAGAAGGCATGCCGAAATCTTTCAGCCAGTCTTTCCTGGACGAACTCACCACATAAGCACTGGTTAATCCGGCAAACATCATTACCATACTGATCATGGCAAACCAAAGCAACAGTTTATACGATTGTCCTTTTCTGTTTTGATATTCCTGAGCGGTCATTTCCATAATTATCGCAAAAATTTATCGGCAATATAAACCAACTGAAGAACGGTTATATAGCTTACACTGATCAACATTAATTTTCTGGCAGCTTTGCCACTCCGTTCTTTATACAATTCAAAAGCATAATACAACATCCAGATTCCGAGCAAAAATACAACAATTGCAGAAACCGGTGTTAAATATAAGCGACTTCCTGCAATGCCGATGTACGGAAAAACAGCTGGTAACAGCGAAGCAATAATGAGCCAAATGGTATATAAAATAATCTGCAAGGCAGTTCCTTTATCCTTTTCGCCGGTTGGAAGCATAAAAAAACCGGCTTTTTTGTAATCATCATATAAAAACCAGCCAATTGCCCAAAAATGAGGAAACTGCCAAAAAAACTGAATTAAAAACAACGTTCCGGCCTCTAAACTAAAATCATCGGTAGCAGCGACCCATCCCAGCATAAAAGGAATGGCTCCCGGTATGGCTCCGACAAAAACAGATAGTGGTGTAATCGTTTTCAAAGGCGTGTAAACACTTGTATATAAAAATATGGAAATAGCCCCAAACATGGCTGTTTTAGGATTTATCAGATACAAAATAATCAATCCGATAAGCGTTAGAACCGAAGCTAAAATAAACGCTGTGTTTACCGACATCCTACCGGCGGTAATCGGTCGGTTTTTGGTTCGTTCCATCAAACCGTCCAAATCTCTTTCTATAATTTGATTGAATGCATTAGAAGCTCCAACCATGCAATATCCGCCAACGGAAAGCATTAATAATGTAGTCCAGCTAAAAGTTGAAATATCTAAAATACCCAAAAAATAACCTGCTAAAGAAGAAAAAACAACACTAACAGACAACCCGGCCTTAGTGATTTGTTTAAAATCAAAATAAAGAGATTGAAATGTAAACGAATTTTGGGTAGCGTTCAAGACTTGTTTCATTGTTTGTAAACTTCGGCAAAGATACAAATTAGAAACTTTAAAAAGAATTGAACAAATTAGAAAATTGGTGTTAAATTAATAATCAAAATACCAATTGAATAAATCGGCTCTTAATCCAACGGAAAACCAAGTAGTATCTTGCTTAAAAGTTGTTGCCGTATTTTGTGTCGGATCAAAATTACGGTAGATCAAACTGGCAAAAACTTTTAAATTAGAAGCCGGATTAACCAGATAGCCCGCCTGCAAATCAGCTATTAAAATGGTTGTTTTATTGCCTTGTCCAATACGCACACCCGTATCAAAAGGTCTTTGATCATCATAGTCCTTGTAAATATTTCCACCGTAATTAAACGTATTTCCAGCGGTATCAAAATCCAAGCCTCTGACACCATACGTAAATTTGGCATCTCCAAACCATCTTCCTTTAAAATAACGGGCTATGGCCACCACTTCTCTGGCGTTTCCTCCCCACTGGTGTCCTAAACTCTGGTTGTTATGCCCGTAGTTGGTGATCGGCGTACTGTGTGAATAAACATAAGGCCTGATGTGGTTATATTCCAACTGCAACAACAGGTTTTCTATATTAAAGGCGTGATAGTACTTTGCACCAACCTGATATCCGAACTTGTTTTTCCAGCTTTGGTTTGCTTCTTTCACATCAGCCAGCGAAAATTCATCGATTAAAAACTGACCATATAAACCTATCTGATTGCTCCATTTGTATTTTGACGTTAATCCCAAAAGTGCATTACCTGTTCTGGAAGAAGAGGTAAACTCAACCGTTCTGTAAAAAATCACCGGGTTTACAAAATTAAAATCAAATCCCCTGTCGTTGGTGTTTGTCCAAACTACCGACTCAAAAAAACCGATATTTAATCGTTTGGAAGCGTTCCAGCTCAAATAATGATTTGCCATATATTTGGTTGCATAGGTTCCGTCAACCGTGACTTCCGGACGAATATCCTTTAACCACATATACGTGTTGGTGTACTTTATTTTCCAGAAAGTGGTGTTGATTTTAAAATACGGATACGGACTGGCTCCGTCGCTCGTTAACAACGAACGGTAACCGTCACCAATAAAATTTCTTCCATAGCCCAACTGAAGGTTAATAAAATCACTTGGTGTATAGGTTAAATTTGCCTCCGACAATGGAAAATCATAAGCATCATCTTTAAATCGTTTGGCGATTCCGACACCCGGAATCACCGCCGGATTCCCTCCGGAAGGTGCAATGCTTTCGGCATATTGGTTGTAATAATCGGCAAATCTGCCCTGGCTTTCATAAATGGAAGTTGTAAAATTAAGCTGTTTACCTAAACCTCCCTGAATCTGAAGTCCTCTTGTGTTTTGATAAGTATAACTTGCTTCGCCCGGGCTACTTTTTCCTACCCTTAAATCTAAAATAGGATTCATCGTAAACCAATAATCTTTCCCCTGAATAGCAACTAAATTTTCATTCCAGAATTTTCTTCCCCACCAACCTGTTTTGTTTTTCATCAATTTCTGATTGGCCTCTTCCAAATTGTAATATTTATTTACTTCGGAATAAGTATATGGCTTTGACGCAGTGTGATTATTGGAGCCAACCTGATTTAAAGCAGCATCAAACTGAGCATAGTTGCTATGTGAAAAAGGAATATTCAGGTGACTTTGAAACTGAGGATTTGAAAATTTTTCATATTTAATATTGTCATATTCATCCAATTCATTTTTATCAGCTTTAAATCCGGAGGTGCTTCTTTCAGCCGCCTCTTCTTTAGCCAATTTGACCAGAACCGGATCCTGTAGCGGAATTGAAATTCGGATGGAATATCTTGAATAAGTTGGGTTTCCGGCATAGGTTGGCGGACCAATCGGTGTCATCTCATTAAACACACGCTTAATTTCTTCGTTTAGTTCAGGATAAGCCGCATCTGAATATTGCATGATAAACTTCCCTTGCTGGTTCACCTCAAACAAAACAATAAAACTGCCTTTAAAATTATTGTCAACCACATTTTGAGGAACTTTAAAATAAGAAAAAACATTTTGTTGTACCTGATCATAAAAACAATTCTCCAACGCTTCGTTGAATTTATTTTCACAATCCGGAAAAACCGGAAACTGTTCTACTTTTTTGTCCTGAGACCATAAACAATTAAAAACCAATACTGCTAAAAGAAGAATATAATTTTTCATCAGAGTCATTTATTAATAATTACCATCTGCTACCGATCCCGAGGCTATTGCTTTTGCCGACGAAGTACCGATTCGCTTTACACCTAATGCAATCATTTCCATTGCTTCCTCATACGTTCTTACACCGCCGGCTGCCTTTACCGGAAGTGGGGAACTGTTTTCCAGCATCATGATAACAGACGAAACCGTTGCCCCGTTGGGCTTATTGTCTTTTGTGCAGTAAAACCCCGTTGAGGATTTTACAAAAACAGACGAATAACAGTCTTCTTTAAAATTAGCCATTACCACATTTTTGATTAATGCTGAGAGCTGGATAATCTGCAGGTCGGATAAAGCGGCCACCTCAATGATCCATTTTACGGTTTTGTGATGCAACAAGCCGAGCCGCGTACATTTTAAAACTTCTTCTTTTACCTCATTCGGATAACCCGCCTTGAACAATTCATAATTACATACAAAATCCAAATCGTCTGCCCCATCTTCTATTGCCTGAGTTGCTTCGGCCAGTTTTTCTTCCATACTGGCTGTCCCTTCATAAAAACCAATCACTGTTCCGACCAAAACTTTTGAATTGGCTTCTGTTATCATTTTCTTGGCCAGCGAAACCATATCCGGCCTGATCATAATGAGTTTAAAACGTTCTTCAATCGCTTCGGCAATGAAACGTTGAACCACTTTTTTATTTTCCTCATAAGTCAATCCGGCCTGTTCAGGTGTTTTTAAATACGTTGAGTCTAAAAATTGTTTGATATCCATTGCGTAAAAATAAAAAATCCCACCGAAGTGGGATACTTTTTGAGTATAAATATTTTTAGTTATTTAACCGGAAGGTAATCGGAATTCTATAGCGTACATTAACGGACTCTCCTTTTATTTTTCCGGGTTTCAGATTTGGCAATTTACCGATTACCCTCAAAGCCTCTTTTTCTAAATCCTTATCGTTAAATGCGGTTGCATTTGCAGGCCTAACGCCGGAAACGGAACCATTTGTGTTTATCACAAACTCAACCAGAACCGAGCCCTGCTTATTGTTTTCCCTCGCTCTTTCCGGATAGCGTAAGTTTTTTTGAAGATATTTTTTCATCTGTTCATTAAAACAGGCTTTTTGTGCATCTCCTTTCAGACCTGAACAAGCCATAAAAGTCGGCAGCTCATCCAGTTCATCGCCATCGTAAACGTCTTTCTTTACTGCCGGAACAGAAACGGCAGTTGAATTTTCCGATATTTCTGTTGTGATGAGATTTTCTGCCGGAACATCATCCGGAGAAGTTGTTTCCGTATTTTCAGGATCCGGGTCACTGTTTTCAATTGGTTTAAATTGATTTATAACAGGTTTGGGCAAAACAGCTTTCGGTTTCGGGTCAGCCTTTGCTATTTCTTTTTGAGGTTCTTTTTCTACCGTAAAAACATCCGTAAAGGGTTTTTCGGTAATATCCACAACCTTGCGTTCTTTCAAAACCTCCCATTCAGAAACCGGTGTTTCTAACTCGATGATAAAATAAACAGCAATTAAACTTGCCAAAAGCCCTACCTGGAAGTAAATCTTCCCGTTGTGCTTTACCGTTGGATACTCGTCTAAATTTCTCATAACTTTTACAGATTTAGTGATAAAAAGCAGAATCCAAAAGTTATGCCAAAAAAATAATCCGCTCAGATTGAGCGGATTATTTTTTCATTTATAAAAACCTTTTTCCTATTGATCTAACTTAAATGTAATCGGAATACTCATGGTCATCCTAACAGGTTTACCCCTTTGTTTTCCGGGCGTCATTTTGGGGAGTTTAGACATAATTCTTCTTGCTTCTTTTTCTAAGGTAGGATAAGGAGCTCTCATATTTGCAATGGAAACACTACCGTCTTTTTCAATAATGAAACTCACAAACACTTTTCCTTGGTGACCGGCATCAACTGCGGCATCCGGATAACTAAAGTTCTTTTTAATGTGTGCCTGAATTTTTTCCTGAAAACAATCTTTTCGCTTATCTTTTGCAACGCTTTCACATCCGGGGAACAACGGCACATCTTCAATAATGGCAAACGGAACATCTACCTCAGGCTCTTCAACTGCTGCCACAACCACTTTTTTGGCTTCAACAACAATTTCTTCTTTCTGGTTTGTTTCAGTAGATTGAATCTCTGTCTCTTTAATTTCCTTTTTATCTTCTACTACCTTAATCACCTCTGGTGCAGGTGGCGGTGGTGGCGGTGGCGGTGGTGGCGTATTTAACTGCATGGTCACGGGCACATCTTCATCCAGAAAGCTGTTGTCCACCGTTTTTACCAGACCCGACAAATCTTTTTCATATGTTTTTAACTCTATTGCAAGGTACGAAAGTATTACAATAGCAGCCAATCCAAGCTGGAAATAGAGTGAACTATTTCGAATTGGGTCAACATTTAAGTTCTTTTTTGGTTCCATAAGTTGTTAATTGAGGTGCTAATATAGCTATTTGTCAAAAAAATTAAAATTATTTTGTAAAATTTAACCTTTTCCTGTTCAGAACCACCACTACAGCGGCGGTAAAACTTCCAAAGGTGTTGAACAAAGCATCTGCCAGTTCCGGGCTTCGGTTCTCGGTGAGAACCCCTTGTAATATCTCAATAATTATGCCATAAAAAACAGCTGTTACAAAAGAAATGACAACGGAATGTTTTAAATTAAATTTAGTTCTTAAATTTAAGATAAGCAACAGGGTCAGAATAAAATAAAACAAAAAGTGAACATACTTATCTCCGTTTTTCGGAGAGATTTTCGGTAAACCATTCAAACTTATCAGGCTTAATGTTGTAATAAACAACACCCAAAAAACAAGGACAAGTACCTGAAAATTTCTCTTATGCACCTATCAGCTCTTTATAGGCCTCGCTGGTTAACAAGCCGTCAAAATCGCTTGGGTCAGAAACTTTAACTTTTATCATCCAGCCTGTTCCGTAGGGGTCTGTATTAACATTCTCGGGTTTAACCTCAAGCCCCTCGTTAAACTCAATGATTTCTCCAGCCATGGGCAGAAATAAATCCGAAACGGTTTTTACAGCCTCTACTGTTCCAAAAACATCATCTTTGCCTAATGTCTGATCAAGGGTTTCCACTTCTACATAAACAATATCGCCTAATTCCTTTTGGGCAAAATCCGTGATGCCTACTGTGGCAATATCACCTTCCAGACTAACCCACTCATGGTCTTTTGTGTACTTTAAATTTGATGGTATATTCATTATTGTAAATTGTTTTTACAAATGTAATTTTTATGCGTTTATTTTAAACTATTTTTCAATTAATTTTTCTGTTAATTTCCAAAGTTATAACGCAGGGTAAATCCGGCTCTTATATTTGTTAACGGGAAAGCCGTGGAAATTACTGCTTTGGAAAACGTATGGTCATAGTAGAAAATAGCCGTGAGGTTTTTACTGAACGAATAATCTGCCGTTAATTTTGCCGACCAGATATTTTGTCCTCCGGACAACTGGTTGTTATCATAATCCAAATAACGCACAATCGTTTTGTTGTCCCTGAACGAAAAATCGGTTCTGATGTTTATATCACTCTTGATTATGCCCTGCGGATTATCCGCTAAAGCTGATGTAAAAGTAACATCTTTAAAACGGAAACCAAGACCTAACACATACTCCAGCCCCTGAACCTCTGTCAGCAGGTTGTTGTCAAAACTCATTGACAAGGCCCTGTCCTTCTTCATTTCAGCCAAAAACTTAAAGGAATTCTGCATTTCAAAATCTACCCGGATCAATGGATTGAATTGCTCCACTAAGTTAACATTCTGAACAAGAGTTTTATTGTAAAAGTTGCCTCCCTGGTCAAGCTGATTCGGATTTTGTTCATACTCAAAATTAGACCGGAAAGAATTAATGGTATAAGCTGCTTTGTAACTATGCTGTAAAGAAAAACGTTTAAACCGGTCTTTAAAAAACTTATACCGCATCAGTCCGCTGTATTTTACTGTCCAGTTCGGAAGCGGGATATCTCTGAAAGCACTTAACGAAACACCTCCGGACTCTTTTCCGGAATAAGCGGCTAAAAAGGACGGTATTAAAACCGCCTGGCTGTTTCGTCCGAAACCAACCGGAAACCCGAAGTTCGGGTTGGCAGGATCGGTTATCCTTGGAATTTCACCCACATAATACTGTGCTGCCAAACGATTGGCAACTTCCAACCGGTTATCTCTGAATTCCTGAAAAGCATCTGAAGCAAACTCATCACTTTTCTTGAACGATGTTTTAATTAAAACCGTTGAGATCGAGAAGTTACCTGTTGTATAGGGCGATCTGGGATTATAAATCCCGTTTTCCACATCATACTGCTCCGTAAAATTCTCCATATAATTTCTGTCTGCCGTCAAATCTATTGTAAAATCAGGAAACAAATCAATCTTTGCTGTCGCATTTAATTGTTTTGTGACAACCTGTGTAAAATTCTGGTTATACTCCGGGTAGATCGTCAGCCATCCTCTTCGGGCCGCTTCATACCGCACGTCGTCCTGAAGACCGAACACGAATCCGGTGGTTGGTTTCGAAGAACCGAAAAATCCTAACGACTGTGTATATCCTGGCAACACCGTTCCTTCATTTTGCGTATAATTGATCTGGATGTTTTTTACACTGGTAACCACCCCTATTAAGCCATCCAGAAAAACATTCCCTTGTGCCTGCGGAGTTTGTCTGGTACTTACAATTTTTTCTCCGGGTTTAGGGGCTGCCGGCTTTGGCTGGGCTGCCGGTTTTTTGGGGCCTTTTGTTAAACCGATGTATTTATAAAACATATCCATATTCAAGGTGGCATTCAACCGGTGTGAACCTGAATTTTGAATGGTATTCCCCAGATCAAAGACAAATCCGTCTTCTGTTTCAAATGTTGCCAAAGCATCTGAAGAACGCAGCCAGCTGTAAGTACCTGTATAGGAGTAATTGGATTTCAGGAAACTTAAAAACGGCAATTTATTCAACGGCAGATCATAATTCAGTACAAACTGCTGATTGTGCTGATCAGGTGTTCCCACATTCCAGTAATCGTCAAAAATTCTGTTTTGTTCGTCCGGAAAACCTTCTTCGTCAAAATAATTTCTGACAATGTTACTTCTGTTAGCCGTATAATTCAGTTTCAGTGATTTGGTTAAATTAAAATTGAATCCATACTGGTAGTTAAACAAGTAATTTCTTCTGTACAAGGCGGCCAGCGGAATTCCTTCCACTTCTACCTGTCTGAACTGCTGACGGTTAAACTGTCTGATTATATTAGAACTGAAATTGATGTTGGAAGGCAGGTAGTTAAAATTGAAGTCACTCAATAATTTCCAGTATTGTGATTTCTTCATCAGCTTATTATTTTTGAGCGGTTCTACCGGTTTGTTCTGAAAAGCATGCGTATAATCAACAGCCGTTCTGGTCTGCTGGTCAATAAAATCTTCTATTTCATAGTTGTGTTTTTCCACTTCATTGAACGAATGCGAAAGGGTTAAATTTTCCACATCATAAAAACGGGCTTTCTGTTCCGGTCCTCTTTCTTTTCTGACCCCTATAAAATTGATACTTTTCCGTTTTGTATAATCGATTGCCCTTTTCTCTATATTTTCACGTTCAGCTGCATCTGTGGTGATATCCATCAATTGCTCCAGCCTGATATCCTGATTAAACGGATCATATTCCGGCGTGATGGTCTGCTCGCCTATGGCATAATTAAACGGTAAGGTAACACCCCATTTTTTAGGCAACAGCTGGCCAACGTTTATGTTGGTAACAATGTCATACTGCTGCATGTCTTCACGGCTTCGTTCGTTCACCCCCTGCTCTAATGCTCCAAAACCGATGGTGCTCATTCTACCGGTAGCCGAAACAGTGGCAAAATCGGCAGCATTGGCATCTACATTCAAAATAGCGGCAAAACCACCTTTGTTCTTTAATCCGGCCACACGCAATTCGTTAAACCAGACTTCTCCACGGACGCTTTCTAACTCAACCTGACCGGTTTTGGCGTTTCTTAAACCGATCATCAACGTTCTGACCAATCCAAAATTTGGATTACCTTTTATTCCCAAACGGAGTTTATTGGGTTTTGAAGCAGCCGAGGGATCTAACTGATCTTCATCCTGAAAATAAATCTCATCCGGATTCGGATTAGCACCGTTGATGGCTAAAATCTTCAATTGCGTGAGCAAGGCCAGTTTCAGATCAATCTGATTGGCCTCAGGCCAAACTTCTTCCGGCACGGTAGAGCCGTGCGGCGTAACTTTTAGCGGAATTTCCACCTGGTAGAAATTCTGCGTAAAATCGTTTCCGAAACGGATAAAAGCAACCATTTCATCATCCAAAAGCCTGTCTGCATCAACATTGCTTTCAATTGCTTCGGCATGAACAAACATTTTTAACTTTTCAAACTGACGCATATCCACTTCCAGATTCTTGAAAACGGCTCTGGAATCCTGGGGCTCCAATCCTCCCGGAAGGCTTGTGTTCTTTTTGGCTACTCTGAGTGAAAGTGATTGTTCGTTCTGGTTAATCACCGTATTGTTGTTAAACAACTGTTCTCTCTGCACACCGGGTGGCATAACATATCGTATCGGGGTTCTGTTGCTGTTTTCCTGAATATTAACCGACTGCACATCAAAAGAAGTGTTGTCGTCTTCATCTTCTGCTGCTGTTTCATTGGGGTCTAATGAGCCCAGGTATCGTCGCCATTCCCCGCGAACCAGTTCTAAAACGCCAAAACGCACCGTTATTTCCTCCGTAAATCCGGTCATGAACATTCTCATAAAGCGAATAGAACGAAAATCGGAAATACTACCGATTCTGTTTTGAAACTGGGACACCGGAATTTTAAACTGCAACCATCTTGCTTCCGGCAGACCGGGACCACTGCTGCTTGGCGGAGTGGCCGCTACCGGAACAATATCTGTGATAAAATTTTGTCCGACGCTCATGTTTGGAGACACCTCGATTTTATACTCAAAATAAGCATTAATCGTATTCATCGTATTATCCCTGTTGATATCTTCCGCATCAGGCAGTGTTGAATTTCCGCGGTTATTATCCGACACACTCACCGGTGAGTTACGTTCCAGACCGTTGTAGTTCTTATACCGTTCAATAACATTACCGGTAGCATCTAAATAGAAGCGGTAATTATCGGCTGCCGGGTCTTCAAAAGACAAAAACTGTGGTGCCAACCCTTCCAGTTGTGCTTCTTCGGCATCATTTACCCCGTCTAAACCAACATCCTGAAGGGCTCTGTTGCCGTCTTCTGTGTCAAAAGCATAAATTAATGATTGCGAAGCCGGAACTTTACCCCAAAAAGTCGGAATAGTAGGTTGTGTTGAACCTACGCCGGGCAAACCGTTTTCGTATTGTTTTCTTCCGTCTTTCAAAACATCTTCCGAAATTTCCCCGAGGTTAAGGTAAATCTCTCCGGTATTTGACGGATTAAATTCGTTGGTTCCGTAATAAGGATCCATCATCCAGAACTGGATATATTCCACATTCCCCTGTTCAAAATTGGTTGAGTTAATGGCCCGCATAATTCCGCCAAAATTTGTTTCCGGATTAGGCAATGTATTATCAAGTGTTGTATCCGGATTATAGTTATACGGTCCCCTCTCGGTAGGAAAATAAGTTAAATCTAACGTATTGATAACCGTTTGTTGTCCTTGGGCGATGTCTGTAACCGGAAAAATTTCGTTGATAAAAATCCGTCTCGTTCTGTTCAAAGCCATTTCTTCGTCAGAAATACTGTTGGGTCTCTGGCTGGTGTAAAAAATCGGATCAACCGTGTACCAGGCCAGTTTGGCCCGTTTGTATCCGGTGCTTCTTCCGGTGAGTGTTTCACCAAAATTATATGTGCTTTCATTATTGTTAAGCGGTACGCTCGACAGGCTCCAGGCCAGCGGCGACTTCATATCGATGGTGGTTTGCGAACCTTCAAAATCATCTACATACAGGGTTGACTCTCCGTCAAAATTATCTGCCTTCGGCGTATCCGGTTTTAAAAAGGCAACTTCTCCTCGTACGGAGATATTAGACGGCACGTCTGTGTCAATATTAGGCAATTTGTTCACCAATCGTGTCAGGAACGGAAGTTCTGTTGAATAGTTACCGTTGAACCCGAAAATAGAGTTATTCACTGATTCCTGACCAAAGCTTGATTTTTGAGTAAACGGTCTTTCGGTCATCCGCAGATACGTTGCCCCGATCTGGAATTTATCAGAAAACTTGTGATCCACATTTACCCCCATAAAGCGTCTGGTTTGCTGACCAAAAACGGAATTGTTCTCTACCGAAATATTAATTGGGGTTCCCGAAGCCTGTAGTGACGGGTCTAAAATCCTTACCCTTCCCAACTGGTAGTTTACAGTGTAGTCTATTCCTTCTGCCAGTGTACGGCCTCCGGCAGTGACCACAACGGAGCCTCTGGGCACATTAAAAGCACCAATCGGAATTCCGTCTCCACCGGTTGATTTGTAGCGGCCGCGAAGCAAGAATTTATTTTTTTCACTGTCCTGTAGTGCCGCTGCCTGCGTACTGCGGTACATGCTGCGGTAAACGTATTTATTCTGATTGGCATTATAGCCCGAAACCGTGTTGTTGTAATCCTCACCCGGGTTTGACTTTAATTTATCAAACAAATGCTTCCCGAAAGGTTCTACGGTTGTAAAAATCAATCGTCCGCTCTGGGTATCAACAGTTAAACCGGGTATAAAATCATAAAAACCGTCTCCTCCCGGCTGTGGGTCATTGGTATAATTCAAGCGGTCAACATTAAAAACCCTGAGTAGCGGCGTTTCCGAAACATCATCTTCCGGCGACGGCAACGGACTGGTTAAAGTAATATAATTTAACGGCGATGGATCTGAATAAAGGATATTAAACCTGAAGTCTTCCTGAGATAACTGAAAAGCTCCCGGAATCTGATAGATATTTTTCATCATCAGGTTCCAGATAGGTTTATCCACATTGGTCAGGTTACTCTTTAACATTTTCAGGATCAGGCACTGCGTGACCGGAATATTGGTTCCCGGATCTACCACGGTAGATTCAACCCCGTCATTTCCAAACTCCCCTACCTGATACACATCGTCTCCTATCGTATATTGATAGGCTACCGCAATAACTTCGTCATTGGCCAGTTTTTGCTGTAACGAAATATAACCCAGTTGCGGGTGATACGTAAACTCGTTAGGCGTCAGCTTTCGGGCATTCTCCAGCTTGGAGTAGTCCAGCCCTTCCACGGCATTAAAATTAAAGCCTTCATTAGAGGTTATGATTTCCCTGATCTGAGGTCTCAACAAACCGCCTCCGGTTTGAATCAGAGCAGGGTCAAAGTCATTATTTGCATTCCGGGAAGGTGTGTTGGCAATCACATTAAAGAAACCGGCCGGAACCGGGTTAATTCCCACAACCTCAGCATCGGTAAGTCCCGGTAACTGAGCTTCACCCAAATCCTGAATGGCAATAATATTACGCAGGTTATTCCCGTCCGGCGAAGTGTTTATTCTGTTCTGACGGTTTGTTATCCAGACTTCAATCCGCGTAATCTGCACACGGCTGTCAATCATGGGGTATTGCCGTAAGGAAGCATCATAGCGGCTTCTGAAGTATTGCGAAAGGAAAAAGTGCCTGTCTGCATCATAATCCAACGCAAACATCTGAAAATCCTGCACCGTTCCGCCCCCTTCTGCGGTTACCGATCGCGTCTGCGATTTTTGTTCGGAAAACACTCCTGTAATGGTTGTACGCCCGAACTGCAACTGTGCTTTTACCCCGAATAAACTCTGGGCACCGCGGATTAATGTATTATTAAGCGGCATACTTACGTTACCTACCTCTAATTTTTGCAGGATAGCATCCTCTTCCGGGGCGTATTCTAACTTGATTAAATTTTGAAAAGCAAAGGTAGATTGGGTATCATAATTGGCATTCACATTTAATCTTGTCCCTACTTTTCCGGTTAAGCTCATGTTTATCCGCTGATCAAAGTCAAAGGTAGTGGTGGTTCTGTTTCTGGGCGAAAAAGACGGATTATCCTGCTTGGTATAACGCACGCCCAGATCCATTTCTACAGATCCCCGCGGCTGAACATCGATGGTGTTGCTTCCGAAAATGGTTTCAAAAAAACCGGAATTCACGTAATAACGCGGCAACAAATCTTTTTTACCGTCTTCTGAGCCTTCTTTTTTGCCGTCAATTGCGTCTAATTTTTGTTTAAAATAATTACGCATCGACTCGCGGAGCACTAACTCTTCGTATTCTTTAGGCGTAAGAATTACGGGATAATTGATGTTAAATTCTCCTATTTTACTGTTGTAGATATAGCGGTCAGTAACCGGGTCATACGTATAGGCAGAAACAATGCTCGGCGGATTGTTCAACTCTACTTTACCGGTATTGTATCCTACTGAATCTTTTGGGGTTTCATTTTCATCTTCCTGAGAAAATGCGGTGAAACTTATCAGAAAAATGAGCCAAAAAAAGCAGACTTTCCCTGACACAACAAAATTAAAATTATACGTAGTTTTCAAGAATTATAAATTTTTTAATGCTTGTTTAATGATTGATTCAACGCTGGCATCCGGGTTATCCTTAACAATTTTTTCCACTACTTTTTCTGCCAATTTTTTGTTAAAGCCCAAAACCTCCAAAGCAGATAACGCTTCATCTTTATTTGTATTGTTTAAAGACATCGAAACTTCATCTAAATCATACACCTTTAACACTTTTTCCTTTAAATCCAGAATCGCCCGTTGTGCCGTTTTGGCTCCGATTCCTTTGATGGATTGAATGGTCTGTACATCACCCGAAGCAATCGCCTGTAAAATTTGTCTGGGTTCCATAGAAGACAGCATTGTTCGGGCAATACCGGCTCCTATTCCCGAAACAGACAGTAACAATTTGAAAATCTCCCGTTCTGATTTTTCAACAAAACCAAACAGCGTGTGTGCATCTTCCTTAATCTGAAGATACGTAAACAACTTTACATTTTCTGAATTCGGAATAAGCGAAAAAGTATGCAGTGAGATGTGAAGATGATACCCCACCCCGTTGCAGTCAATAACTACATCGGTAGGTGTTTTCTCCACCAAACGACCTTGAATGTGAGCGATCATGAATGCCTTAAGTTAGTTTTCAAATGTAACAAAAATCTTTAATTATCAACCAACAAAACGATTAATAACCAAAAATTTAGTTAAAAACTCACTTTTAAGGACTTGTAACGCTTTTCTTTTTCCTGAGCATCAACCACGGCAACGGCTGCCATGTTGACCATTTCTTCTACACTGGCTCCCAATTGAAAAATATGAACCGGCTTGTCTAAACCTAATATAATAGGCCCTACCGAATCTACTTTGTAAAGCTCTTTCAGCATTTTATAATTAATATTGGCGGCTTCCAGGTTTGGAAAAATAAGTGTATTTACTTTTTTTCCGGCCAGTTTTGAAAAAGGGAATTTATCTTTCAGCATTTCGGGATTCAAAGCAAAATCAGACTGAATTTCGCCATCTACAATTAAATCCGGGTAATATTTATGCAGGTAAGCGACTGCCTGACGTACTTTCTCCGCACTTTGGCTGGCCGAAGAGCCAAAATTAGAATAGGAAACCATGGCAATGACCGGTTGCATACCGAACATCTTAACGGTTTTTGCCGTCATCAGGGCAATCTTTGCCAGGTCATCTGCGGTAGGATCTACATTGATGGCGGTATCGGAGAAAAATATCGGTCCCCGGTTGGTCATCATCATATTGGTAGTGGCAATCCGGGTCACTCCCGGTGCCTTGTCAATTAATTGCATAATGGGTTTAACCGTAGAAGGATAGCTTCTTGAATAACCCGTTACCAAGGCATCTGCTTCACCTTCATTCACCATCATCGCCGCAAAATAGTTGCGTTCCCGCATCCATTTCTGGGCATCCAGCAAGGTGATTCCCCTTCTTTTCCGGGCTTCCCAGAACGATTGGGCATACTGCATTCTTTTTTCATCCATTTCCTTGGTTTTCGGATCAAGGATGGGCACATCGGCATCAAAGCCAATTTCTTCCTTCAACTCTAAAATGGTTTCTTTATTCCCCAACAAAACGGGTTTTCCGATACCTTCTTCCATAACAATCTGAGCTGCTTTCAGTACATCCAGGTGATCGGCTTCGGCAAAAACGATCCGTTTAGGGTCGGTCTTGGCACGGTTAGCCAGCAAACGTACCATTTTGTTGTCAGAACCTAAACGTTCGGCCAGTTCCTCTTCATATTTCTCCCAATCCGCTATCGGATTCTGGGCCACTCCTGATTCCATCGCTGCTTTTGCTACAGCCGGAGCCACAATGGTAATGAGTCTCGGGTCAAATGGTTTGGGTATAATATAATCGCGGCCAAAATTCAGTTTGGTTTCGCCATAAGCAATATTTACCTGTTCCGGAACGGGCATTTTGGCCAACTCTGCCAATGCCTTAACGGCTGCCATTTTCATGGCTTCATTTATTTTGCTTGCTCTGACATCCAGTGCTCCTCTGAAAATATAAGGAAAACCAAGCACATTGTTTACCTGGTTCGGGTGGTCTGAGCGACCGGTTGCCATGATGATATCTTTGCGGGTATTGATTGCTACATTATAATCTATCTCGGGTTGCGGGTTAGCCATGGCAAAAACAATCGGATTATCGGCCATGCTTAACAGCATTTCGGGGGTTAAAATATTACCGGCCGAAAGCCCTAAAAACATATCGGCTCCCATCAGGGCTTCCTGTAATGTTCCGCCCTGTTTGCCGTTTGCATATTTAAACTGAAGTTCCGACAAATCTTCCCGTCCTTTAAACAAAATACCTTTGCTGTCAAACATCACGATGTTCTCAACCCTTACCCCCAGCAGCAGATACAGGTTTACGCAGGCCAGGGCAGCTGAGCCGGCTCCTGATACCACTAATTTTATATCCTCCGCTTTTTTTTCCGCCAGATCAAGTGCGTTTATCAAAGCGGCAGAAGAGAT
The DNA here is from genome assembly GCA_023434025.1 of Bacteroidota bacterium. Lineage (GTDB taxonomy): Bacteria > Bacteroidota > Bacteroidia > Flavobacteriales > Flavobacteriaceae > Flavobacterium. The sequence continues at coordinate 6,573 of JAEYTL010000005.1, read as the reverse complement.
GATGGCTGTTCCGTGCTGGTCATCGTGCATGACCGGAATATTCAGTTCTTCTACGAGACGACGTTCGATTTCAAACGATTCGGGAGCCTTAATATCCTCCAGGTTTATGCCTCCAAACGTAGGTGCTATGTTTTTGACCGTCTCGATAAAAGCATCGATATCTTTGGTACCCACTTCAATATCAAACACATCAATATCAGCAAAAATTTTAAACAGTAACGCTTTTCCTTCCATGACGGGTTTCGAAGCTTCCGGACCGATATCTCCGAGACCCAGAACGGCTGTTCCGTTTGAAATAACGGCAACCAGATTTCCTTTGGCCGTGTATTTATAAACATTATTCACTTCTTTGGCTATTTCAAGGCAGGGCTCTGCCACACCGGGTGAATAGGCCAGCGACAAATCCCGTTGCGTGGCATATTTTTTTGTGGGAACCACCTGTATTTTTCCCGGATTCGGCTTAGCGTGATATAATAAAGCTTCTCTGCGTTTTGTGTCTTTATGCATCGGTCTGGTTCTTCTGTAAATTGACTCACAAAGGTAAGAGAGTTGATCATAATATAAAACATAAAAAAATTTTAATTTCTATTGATGCTTACCTCAACTCTTTCTATTCTAAAAAAACAGGTTTAAACGTCCGGAAAAACATCATCCTATCAAATTATTGAATACCTTTGAACCGGGGAAAATTTACCCGATTTAATCCTTGTTAAAAACTCACGGAAATGGCAGACTTTTCAACAGAAGAAAAATTAACCGAACGCATCAAAGAACTGACATGTCTTTATGAGGTGGCCAATATCCTCAACCAGCAAACGGTGACTACAGAAGATGCCTTGACGGGTATTGCTTTAAAACTCAGGGAAGCCTGGCGGTTTCCGGAAAAGGCAATGGTTGAAATCCGCTATCATTCCTTTTATTGTTCGACGCATGAAAAAATTACCGGGACAGTTTGTTTACAGGAGTATTTACAGGTTGAAAACAATATCTCGGGCGAAATAGCAATTCATTATCCTGCCGGACTTTATCGTGAGGATGATTTTTTAGACGATGAGAAAAAGTTGTTAAAAAAAGTGAGTACCGAGGTGAGCTTTTTTTTGGAAAGAAGGGAAAATACGGTTAAGGAAGCCCAGCTCAAAAGAAGTGCCGAGCGGGTTGACCGGCTGTCTATTCTGGGTGAAATTACAGCCGGAATTGCCCATGAACTGAACACGCCGCTGGGCAATATTTTAGGGTTTGCCGAACTGATTAAACAGCAAAACAGCAACAAACAGATCGACCGTGATATTTCAAAAATCATCAATGCGGCCATTTATTCCCGTGAAATTGTTAAAAACCTGATGTTCTTTTCCTGCGAAATGCCCCAGAACAAAAGCGTATTTGCCGTAAAGCCGATCATTATGCAAGCCTTAACGCTGCTTGGACCTAACTTTAAAAAAGGACATATCGGCTATCGGGTGAACTTTGCAGACGATCATATCAAAGCTCAGATTGACAATATACAGCTTACCCAGGTTTTATTTAATATTCTTTTGAATGCTATTTACGTTTCACCGCCCAAAAGCGAAATTCACGTGAATGTTTATACGGCCGAAAATGATTTTGTGATTGAAATCAGAGACAACGGTCCCGGCATTGAAAAAGAAATCAAACCTAAAATCTTTGAGCCCTTTTTCACCACCAAACCAATCGGAGAAGGAACCGGCCTCGGGTTGAGTGTGGTGCACGGCATCATCAAAAGCCACCGGGGAGATATTGAAGCTCTGGACAACAAACCGACTGGAACAATTTTTAAAATTAAACTGCCTTTAAAATAAGCTTATGAAACTTAAAAAGGAAAATATTCTTATTGTGGATGACAATTATGATATGCTGGAACTGCTTCAGCGTCATTTGAAATCATTCCACTTTCATACGTATAAAGCTTCTTCGGTTACAGAGGCCATCGATGTGCTCAAATCAACCGCCATTGACCTGCTGATCACAGACCTGCAAATGCCCGAAATCAACGGTCTGGAGCTGATCAGATATGCTTCCGAGCACTTTCCGTCGGTTCCGAAGTTAGTGATCACCGGTTTCCCGTCGGTTGACACCGCTATCAATGCCGTAAAATCAGGTGCCCTGGATTATCTGGTAAAACCTTTTACGAGCGAAGAATTAAAAAAGGCCATACAAAACTGTTTAAAGAATGCCGCTCCGCCTCCTTACCACAACCTGGAGAAAAAAGCGGCTCAAACGGTTTTTTATGCAGGAATCGTCGGGCATTCCGAAGAGCACTATAAGCTGATTGACCTCATCGAACGGGTCAAAGACAACCGGGCAACCGTTTTGATCGAGGGGGAAAGCGGCACCGGAAAAGAGCTGATTGCACGAGCCATCCACTACAACGGCCGCTTTGCCTCGCATCCGTTTATTACCGTAAACTGTGGCGGAATTCCGGAAACCTTACTGGAATCGGAATTGTTTGGTTATGTCAAGGGAGCCTTTACCGGTGCTCATGAAACCAAAAAAGGGTTGTTTCATGCTGCCGACGGCGGAACCCTTTTTTTAGATGAAATCGGCAATGCTTCTTTAGCCGTTCAAAGCAGGCTGCTCAGGGCTTTACAGGAAAAAGAGATCACTATGATAGGCTCGCAGAAACCGGAAAAAATTGAGGTCAGGATTATTTCTGCCACCAACAGCAACCTGCCTAATATGATTAAAAACGGGACTTTCCGTGAAGATTTGTATTACCGCTTGAATGTGGTGGGCATAGAAACAGTTCCGTTGCGAAACCGCAAATCGGATGTCGTGCCGCTGATCAACACCTTTATCCGGAAATACGAAAAAGAGTACGGCAAATCCGGAATTACCATTACGCCAAACGCCCTGGCAATTTTAACCCGTCATGACTGGCCGGGAAATGTCAGGGAGCTGGAAAATATCATGCAGCGGCTGATTGTGTTGTGTGATAACGAGATTGATGTTGACCTGATTCCGAATTCCTTAAAATACAAACAGCCTCTGGAAAATTTCAGCCTGAAACCCTTGCATGAAGTTGAAAAAGCGTATATTCTGAAAGTCTTGACGGCAGTAAACAACAACAAAACCAAAGCGGCGGAAATCCTTCAGATTGACAGAAAAACACTTCGTCAGAAACTGCGTTAATCCATCCTTAAAAAAACGGGGAAAAATGAACCGGCCGAAACATTATTCCCCGGCCGGATACACTATGCTTTTTTCACCCTGTTTCACAAAACACTGTCTTACAACACCGTACAATTTATCTCGACACTTTGGCACACCCATTGTATAGCTGTTGGTTTGATAATTAATGCAACTATGGAAACCATAAAAAAACAATCCTTTGAAAAAAGGAAGGGAATGCTGTGGGCAGAAACGGGCATTGCCTCCAAAGAAACTGTTTCGGCCTCCCCTTTAAACAACCCGGTTGTTTTGTCGGGCATCTGCAGCAATTGCCTGAACAACGGCAATTGTGTCTGGATGGAAAATAAAAAAACAGTGTGTGAAGAATACAATTAATAAAAACAGATCATGGAAATTTTAACAGAGAAAAAACAAAAAACAATGCTGGACAATGTGATCGAGCAATTCAATAAAACGGCCGACACCATGGGCCTTAATCCGGATATCCGAAAAATTTTATCCATTACAAACAATGAAATCATTATTCATTTTCCGGTAAAAATGGATAACGGTTCAATCGAGATATTTACCGGATACCGCGTGCAGCACAACAATGCCTTAGGGCCTTACAAAGGCGGATTGCGCTACCACCCTACGGTTGATGTGGATGATGCCAAAGCTTTAGCCATGTGGATGACCTGGAAAACCTCGTTAGCAGGGTTGCCTTATGGCGGGGCTAAAGGAGGTATTCAGATTGATCCCCGGAATTATTCGCTGGCGGAATTAGAAAGAATTACCCGCCGCTTTACGTTTGCTTTGGGTGAAAACATTGGCCCAGAATATGATATTCCGGCACCGGATGTTAACACGAACGAGCAGACCATGGCCTGGATTGCCGATACGTTTATGTCTACAAAATCACCTTCTGAACGCTCCAACAACAAGCATGTTGTGACCGGAAAGCCGGTTGGTTCAGGCGGACTGGAAGGCAGAGACAGGGCCACCGGATTTGGGGTTTACCTCACGTTGCGGTTATTGTTTGAAGGCAGAAAAGAAACCCTGAAAGGAAAAAAATTCATCGTGCAGGGATTTGGCAATGTGGGTTACTGGGCTTCAAAATTCTTAACGGATGACGGTGCCGTACTGATTGCCGTTCAGGATGCCCATGCCACGCTGATCAATGAGAACGGGATTTCCGTAGCCGGTTTACACGAACACAGCAAACCCCGCAAAGGTTCTGTCAAAGGATTTGAAGGAGCCGGTGAAATGGATCCGGAAGATTTTTTCGGGCTGGAATGCGATTTCATTATTCCTGCGGCACTGGGCAACCAGATCACGGAAAAAAATGCCGGAAAAATAAAATCAAAAATCATTGCCGAAGGAGCTAACGGCCCGACCAACAATGAAGGTGAGCGAATACTGTTAGCCAACAACGTTACGATTATTCCGGATATTCTCTGTAATTCAGGCGGTGTAATCGGCAGTTATTTTGAGTGGCTTCAGAACAGGAACGGCGAATTATGGCCATTGGAGGAAGTCATGGCCAAAATTGAAAAGAAGCTGACAGAAGTGTACCGAAAGGTAGAGAACATGGTCAGTGAAGACCAGATCGATCACAGAACCGCAGCGTATATTTTAGCCATCAAACGAATTGAAACAGCGTATATCCAGCGAGGTATATTTCCATAAACAATAAATCCAAACACCATGAAGTACGAAAAAGTAGTTGTGGATAAAAAAGAGCTTGAAATCCTGAAGAATCTTTTTTCAGCTATTCCGAATGAAAAAGACAAAACCTACCGGTTATCCTTTGAAAAACTGATGGGTGAGATCAAAAAAGCGATGGTTCTGGATTCTGCGGCTATGCCTTTGGATGTTATCCGGCTCAATTCGTTTGTCACGATACGAACGCATTCCGGCACGGAGAAGAAGTTTCAGCTGGTTACTCCGGAAAAGAGTGATCTGTCTCAGCATAAGCTATCGGTGATGGCTCCCATGGGGCTTGCCTTGTTTGGCTATGCGGAAAACGATGAAGTGGAATGGGAATTTCCTTCCGGGTTAAACACGATTCTGATTACCAGAGTAGAACAACCAAATTAGCCGGATTTATGAATTTAAAGCAAAAATTTTACAGTCAGGACAATATTCAGCATCATTTTCTGCATCGTGACATTCACTTATGGCGGGAAGAGCTGGAAGGCATTGCAGAAGAAATCTATTTTTTCAACCATTTTCTCGAAGCACCGTCAAACCTGTCCGGACCGGAAGCCGTGTTAAAAAAGCTGCGGCTTAAACTTCAGGCAAAACAATTGGAGAACGAGGTATTTTTGTCGCGTTTAACCAATTTTAGCGTAAAGCTGGAAGGCATCAATGAATGTGACGACATGCAGTGTGAAACGTTCTATTTTAACGATTATGTGGCCTTCAAGCTCCACATCGAATCCTTTTTGTCCCATTACAGAAAACTCAAAAAACATATTTTTTTAAAACTAAACAATCACTCCAAAACAACCCAGACAGATTAATTTGTTATTTTTTTCAACGAAAAAGCTCTTGGAATACTTTCTTGCTTTTTATCTGTTACGCGAAGAACGTTTTCGTTTGTTACAATTGCTTTTTCAACACCGGTTTCTGCCGGTGTTTTTTTGTTTATAAAAGTTCTGACATTTCTTAGAATTCTAAACTGTACTAAAAATAGGGAGTCTACAACACCCTAATTTGGGACATTACCGATATTACCCTGATTTTTATCGTTCTTTATATTATCAATCAAATTACCAATTTTTTTCCCTTACTAATTCTTTTAATAAAATGTACTCTGAAGTTTCAAATCCGAGTTTTTCGGCAGTATTTTTAAAAAACTCATATTCTTCTTTAGTTATTTCCTTATCATACTCATATATCTGAGTTACTAATGTAGTATAACACAACAGGTACTCTCTATTAGCTAATAATTCTCTACAATTATTTTTATCTTCATCTGTGATTAACGATGAAAATTTCTCTAATAAAACTTTTAATAATTTCTTCTTTTTGTTAAAAAACATATTTCTAATTTATTGGAAAAGCTGTTATTATATCTTCAGCAGTGGTTATAATTCTCATTTTTACACCTTCATACACTTACTACTTTCACATTGGTAACAAGTGCAACAAAAACAAACAACAATATTTTAACAAACAACTTCATCTATATTACACTTCTAATAAGAGGTGTTATTCGGAAAAGATTGCCTTCTTCTACTTCATTACTCAATGACCAATAGTCTATCAATGGATATGCAAACAAAAAGTGGAGTTTAAGTTAAGCGACATTTATATAATTAATTCAAGTTGCTAGTTTAGCTAGTATAAAAAAACAAAGCAGAGGTTTAGTAAATTTGTTTTGCGAACCAATAAACCTCACCAATGCTTTGTAAAGACAAAATTATATCAATTTATTGTTTA
>JAEYTL010000004.1 GCA_023434025.1 Bacteroidota bacterium | reverse complement strand
CATCTGTAATAGCGGATGGCTTTTTGTATCCAAGATCTTCATTGTTTGCCAACTTGGTTAACTCTTCCTGAGACAATAAATACTCGGTTATAAAAGCTTTATAACTTCCGTCTTCTTTGGAGTTTAGTACCAAATTTTCAACTTTAGACAATTCTTCTTCATTAATGATTCTAAAGGTAATAGAATGCTTTCCGTCTTTTTCTGTAATCAGGATATTTGTGGTATCAATAAAAACGCCAAAATCTTCATTAAAAACCCCTCTCTGCAGCAAAGAAAAATTCATTTTTGAACGTGATTCTTTTAATTTTTCAAAGGCACTACGGTTGCGTTTTAACTCGCGAAAGCTGATTTTCTTTACCTGATAACCGGATTGATTTTGAGGAATTTCATTTGAGATTTCGAATTCTTCTTTTTCACAGGAGATGAAAAAAGAAAGCAAGAAAATAAAAACTAACTGCAAAAAGATTTTTGTCATGATAAATATGTTTGATGGTTAATAAAATCTTTGTTTGGCGGTTATCATTTATCATAAAATGTAACTCTTGACAATTTTATGATTTTATTAAAAACAAATCAATCCCTACAAATGGGGATTTTTAACACAACGTTAAATATAATTATTTTTGTCTTATGTTATTAAAACAGCTGAAAAGAAATTAGTTATAATCCGAACGCATTCTGCCAATCCGCCGGGTAATATTTACCTTTAATTTATTGTAATCATTGATCATCGCTATGATTTCTTCCGGAGGGAGCTCTGTTTTTTCTGCCTGTATCAGTTGCATCAGTTCCCGATTTAATTTATTGATTAAAAACTCCCGGAAAGTAACAATGGTTTCGGAAACCAGGCGTGAAAGTGTTTCCAGATCATCTTTCTCTTTTACAAAAACCTGCTTTTTATCCAGCCACCCGTGTAATTGATATTTTTCATCATTCATTAAAATATCCGTGACCACTTCCGCATGTTCCGGCAGCAAGTTATTGAGGTAATGATGCTTGTCAAATACCTCATGCTGGTGGTATTGTGACACCAGGTCAATATAAATAGCATTAAAAACAGGATTGGCCAGCTCAATTTCATCTTCCTGTAAACTCAGGTAAATCCGCTCGTATATCTTTTGTCTGACTTTTTCAACGGTTTCTACTTCCTTACCGTTATCGTCAAACTGGATAAACACGTTCTCAAATTCCACCTCGTGGTGACCATATAACAACAACAATTCCAGCATGGATTTTTCCAGCAAAGTCACAATATCAACTTTTGCGATCACCTGATCGGTTTCATGCTTAACAACCTCAAAAGCTTTCTGCTCCTGTTTATATTTCTTATTGGCCTCTGACAAGTCTTTCTGGCTTATTTGTGCCAACGTACTGAACAGTACTTCTTCGGAAATATCCATGATCCGTCCGCACTCCTGAATATAAATCTCCCGTTTAATCCTGTCCGGTATTTTAGAGATACTGGTCACCATATCGCGGATCAAGTCTGCTTTTTTGATGGGATCGTTCTTGGCATCCAGCATCAGTAAAGAAGCTTTGAACTGAATGAAATCTTTCGCGTTTTCGTCCAGGTACTTCACCAACTCCTCATAAGGTGTTTTTTTAGCAAAGCTGTCCGGATCATCTCCGTCCGGAAAAGTACAGACTTTTACGTTCATTCCTTCTTCCAGAATCAGGTCAATTCCGCGGACAGAGGCTCTTAAACCGGCGGCATCGCCATCAAAAAGCACCGTCACATTCCTGGTCAGCCGGTTAATCAACCTGATCTGATCAGGTGTTAAGGCCGTTCCGGAAGAAGAAACTACGTTTTCAATTCCGGCCTGGTGCAACTGAATCACATCGGTATACCCTTCTACCAGATAACAATTATCGAGCTTGGCAATAGCCTGTTTGGCATGAAAAATTCCGTAAAGCACTTTGCTTTTGTGATAGATTTCACTTTCCGGAGAGTTAAGGTATTTGGCTGCTTTTTTATCGTTGGTCAGGATTCTTCCGCCAAAACCCAGTACACGTCCCGACATGCTTTGGATAGGGAACATCACCCTTCCTTTGAACCGGTCAAACTGTTTGTCTTCGCCAACAATCGTGAGCCCTGTTTTTTCTAAATATTCTAATTTATAAGCTTTACCAAGGGCCTCTTTTGTAAAAGCATCCCAGGTATTCGGCGAATACCCTAACCCGAATTTTTTAATGGTATCGTTAGAAAACCCTCTTTCTTTAAAATAGGTGAAACCGATTGCCTTTCCCTCTTCTTCTTCCCAAAGAACGTGCTGAAAATAGTGCTGAGCAAATTCCGAAACCAGGTACATACTTTCCTTTTCATTGGCTTCGGCCTTATCTTCGTCAGACGTCACCGTTTCTTCAATTTCAATATTGTATTTTTTGGCCAGGTACCGTATCGCTTCGGGAAAGGAAAAATGCTCATGTTCCATTAAAAAAGAAACCGAATTACCTCCCTTTCCCGAGCTGAAATCCTTCCAGATCTGCTTTACCGGCGAAACCATAAAAGAGGGCGATTTTTCATTGGAAAAAGGGCTCAGTCCTTTGAGATTGCTTCCCGCCCGTTTGAGTTGCACAAAATCACCAATCACCTCCTCTACCCGGGCGGTTTCAAAGACTAAATCGATGGTGTTCTGCGAGATCATACCCGTTTTTTGTAGTCTGTAAAAATACAATTCAGATTTTAAAATAAAGCATTAAAATTAAAAAAAGGTGCTCCGAAACGAAACACCTTTTTAAACAATGTATGCTAACTCAAACAAATTCTAATTAAAATCGAAGCGTAAACCTAACGAAATATTATTTTGATCTACTGCATTGTTCTTAAACAACGGATTTAAGTCATACTTCAGATACAAGCTCGTAGAACGATAACCCACATAAGTTGACAAACCATACGTGAAATCAGAGGTGTTAAAATCTCCCTTTTCTTTTACTTTCACACGTACATCGTCTTCTTTATATTTTAAAATCTGTTTCGACTTGATGTTAAACCCGGCATATCCCCCGATACCAACCCGGACACTGTTATGGGTTCTGAACCTCACATCTCCGTTTTCTTTCACGGTTTTTGGCGTAAAGTCAAACTCCAGGTGCAACGGCAACACCAGATGAACATTTCTGAAACGGCTCTCTCTTAAATCCAAGCCAAATTCCTGTAAATCTGTCTGTTCTCCGTTTTTCACAAAATAACGGTTATCAGTCGGACGCAAATTGTTATACATCAGAGACAAACCATATTTGGCGTGCAATAAATTATTGTTCTTGAAAATTCTGGTGTTATATGTGAAGCCCCACTCATAAAAATGTGAGCCCCAAACCCGGTAATCACTGTCTTCCAACGAACCGGTATCACCATCGGTCACCAGATTATTTAACCCGAAAGCAAAGACAAACTGAGAAGTAGTCCGTTTTGAATTTCTTCTGTACTTATCCTTTGCCCCTCTGTAAACTTTCATGGAACCAATGTTAATTTCCGTTTTGTGCTCACCGATAGAGTCATTTGCATTAGACCCAAGGATAATGGTGGTTCCGCCTCTCTCTTTTTGTTCTGCATGTCTGACTTTCCCGTCGACATCTTCCTTGATCAGCTGTTGTAATTTTGCTTCTTCGGCCGCAACTTTCTCTTCAATGTTTTTAGCTCTGACTTCGGCGGCTTTCAATTTTTCAGCATCTGCCTTTTCAACCGTAATGGTTCCGCTTTCCAGCAATTTATTAATATTCTCTACTTCCTGTTTAAGAGCTTCTTTCTCCTCAGAAGTAATTTTTTTAATGTTGGCCGAAATGTTTTTTGCTCTTTCTTCAAATGTTTCCTGGGCATACATTTGGGTGGCTAATGTGCATAGCAATACTAGTGCATAAAGGATAATTTTTTGCATAATTTAAAAATTTAACTGTTCGTGATTTGATTGTTTTTACTCGTAATTCCGGTTAGCCAAAGTTGACTTTATCGAATTGTATTTTTTATTTATTGACTGAATGACCTTGTCTCTGAATGTTTCGTCCACTTCTTTTTCTGCGGAAGAAAGCAATGCATTAGCATCAATTTTAACGGAAGGCTTATTGGATATATTGGGTATAATTATCTTTTCTCCGGTTTCAATTTCCGCTAAAAGCGATTCGGCATTAATATACCTGTTTGTTATTTCTTTTGACCTGTCTTCGGCAACAGTTAATGCTTCCTTTTCTGAATGGTTATCTAACAGAAAATCTTTTTTCGGATTGATTTCAGCCGACGGCTTTTCAATTTGTTTTATTGACTGATGAGCAACTGCCTCTTTTGGATTTTCTTCAGAAAAATGATTTTCCGACTCGATCACACTTTCTTTTTTTAACCCTTTTACTTCATTTTCCAAAACAACCGGGTTGGATGGAATTACATTTTCAACTGATTTTTCTTTGTTCATCATAAAAATTCCAATCAACGTAAATCCCACAAAAATGGCCGCAATAGAAATCCATTTAAAATTTCTTTTTGGTTTTTGTTCTTCCACCGAAAGCATGGCATCCAAACGATCCCAGGCCTTTTGAGAAGGCTGAATTGAACGTTGATTCAGCTTTTCTCTGATTTGATTTTCTATATTATTCGGTTCCATTATCATAATTCTTTAACTTGTTAATCTGATTTTGAAGCATCTTTCGGGCATGTGACAACTGCGATTTGGATGTTCCTTCGTTTATGCCCAACATTTCGGCAATTTCCTGGTGTTTATAGCCTTCTATCGCATAAAGGTTAAAAACCATTTTATAGCCATCCGGCAAACTGTCTATGAGAAACTGAATATCATCTACTGAAAATTTACTTTCGATGTCGTTGTGCCTTTCTTCAAAAAACGTTTCGTCGTCCATAAATTTCACCTCTTTTTGAACCCGGATAAACGAAATACATTCATGTATCATAATCCGCCTGATCCAACCTTCAAAACTGCCTTTGTGTTCAAAATTTTTCAAGCTTGAAAAAACTTTCATAAAAGCGGTAATCATCACATCTTCTGCCTGCTGTAAATCCCTGATATACTGTCTGCAAACGCCCAGCATTTTTGGTGAAAACTTAGTATATATCTGATGCTGGGCATGCCGGTTATTTTCGACAGCTAATCGGATAATGCTTTTTTCGTCCTGATGTAAATTGATTACTTTCATTTTAAAAAAATCAGTCGCAGTTTTCAGTCCTTTCAGATTAATTAGTGTTCTGTTTATATAGACGAATGAAGTTTGAAAAAGGTTGCATGGTAATTTGAAAATGTGTCAATTATACAATTATACAATTGTAAATCAAGCAATTAAAAATAAAAAAATATTAAATTTATTTAATTATACATCGGTTAATTGTCTAATTGACACATTACCAAATTGGCACATTTATTGTAAAACAGTTTTGCCTGCTTCGCAGGAGATTTTTATTTCGACTTCGTCATCTTGCAAAATGACAAAACTGAGACTGAAAACTGAGACTGCGACTGAGAACTGATTACTCCCAACTAAAAACTATCAACTCCAAACTAAATTACTTCTTTCTCTCAATCACATAATTCACCATCAACGTTAAAGCCTCTTTGTAGGGTGAAGCCGGAAAATGGTTTAACAACTGCAACGCTTCCTGCTGATAAGCCATCATTTTTTGTTCCGCATAGGCGAGTCCGTTACTTTGTTTAACAAAAGCAATGACTTCTTTTACCCGTTTTTTGTCTTTGTTATGGTTTTTAACGGAATTGATCAGCCAGCTTTTTTCTTTAGGCGAACAATTATTCAGGGTATAGATCAGCGGCAATGTCATTTTTTGCTCTTTGATGTCAATTCCGGTAGGTTTCCCGATGGCATCGTCCGTGTAATCAAACAAATCGTCTTTAATCTGAAAAGCCATTCCGATAAGTTCACCAAATTTCCGCATGCGTTCAACCATTTCCTGGTTTTCCGGTAAAACCGAGCAGGCTCCGAGCGAACAACACGCCGCAATCAATGTAGCTGTTTTTTGGCGGATGATTTCGTAGTAAACATCTTCCGTGATATCTAAACGGCGGGCTTTTTCAATCTGAAGTAATTCACCCTCACTCATTTCACGAACGGCAACGGAAATAATTTTCAGCAAATCAAAATCGTTATTGTCGATGGAAAGTAACAATCCTTTAGACAGTAAAAAGTCGCCCACTAACACGGCAATTTTATTTTTCCACAAGGCGTTGATGGAAAAAAATCCGCGACGGCGGTTGCTGTCATCCACCACATCGTCATGCACCAGGGTGGCGGTATGGATTAATTCGATCACCGAAGCACCCCGGTAGGTCCGTTCGTTCACCACTCCTTCTGAAACCATCTTGGCCGTTAAGAAAACAAACATCGGACGCATCTGTTTTCCTTTCCGGTTGACAATATAATAGGTAATCCGGTTGAGCAACGCCACTTTGGAAGACATCGATTCGTAGAACTTTTTTTCAAAAAGTTCCATTTCCTGACTAATGGGTTGCTTGATTTGTTCGGTGATTTTCATGAAAGTTCAAAGATAGTTAGAAAGTTAGAAAATCACAACTGGAATTATTCGGAAACCGCTTCATTTTTATTGGCCAACTGGCCACAAGCCGCATCAATATCTTTGCCTCGGCTTTTCCGTACTTTGGCGATTACACCAATTTTGTCCAACGCTTTTACATACTCCTCTAAAACCGAATCGGATGCTTGTTGAAAAATACCGTCGTCAATCGGGTTGTATTCAATCAAGTTGACTTTACACGGCACATATTTACAAAATTTCACCAGGGCCTCGATTGATTTCCTATCGTCGTTGATTCCTTTCCAAACCACATATTCATACGTTATTTTGCTTTTGGTCTTTTGGTACCAGTATTCCAGGCTTTCACGCAATTCTTTCAGCGGAAAACTTTTGGAAAACGGCATGATCTCGGCCCGGATTTCATCAATTGCCGAATGCAGCGAAACGGCTAATCTGAACTTTACTTCTTCGTCGGCCATTTTTTTAATCATTTTCGGAATGCCGGAAGTGGAAAGTGTGATGCGTTTGGGCGACATTCCCAGTCCTTCCGGCGAGGTAATCATTTCAATGGCCTTGAGCACGTTGTTATAATTCATCAGCGGCTCCCCCATCCCCATGAACACGATATTGGAAAGCGGACGGTCAAAATACAAACGGCTTTCATTATCAATAGCCACTACCTGATCGTAAATTTCATCCGGATTGAGGTTCCGCATCCGTTTTAAACGGGCAGTTGCACAAAAATTACAATCTAAACTGCATCCAACCTGACTGGAAACACAGGCCGTGGTTCGGGTTTCGGTCGGAATCAGAACACTTTCTACCACCAAACCGTCGTATAAACGCACGGCATTTTTCACGGTGCCGTCTTCGCTGCGTTGCATCTGATCTACTTTGATGTGGTTGATCACAAAATTATCTTCCAGCATCAGACGGGTTTCTTTGGAAACATTGGTCATGTCTTCAAACGAATAGACTTTTTTGCTCCACAACCATTCATACACCTGGTTGCCGCGAAAAGCTTTGTCGCCATGGGCTACAAAAAAATCACGCAGTTGTGTTTTGGTTAATGCCCGAATATCTTTTTTGGCGGTGTTCATAGTGCAAAAATAGCAACTATTTACCGAATTGATTGATTTGTAATTTGTAATTTTGTTGAAAATCAATTTACATGCATTTTCTCTCCGAAGATTTAGAAGATTACGTAGCTGCTCATTCACAGGCAGAACCGGAATTACTGGCTCAACTGAACAAGGAAACCTATCAGAAAATTTTATTGCCCCGTATGTTGAGCGGTCATTTTCAGGGACGGGTTTTGAGCATGCTGTCTAAACTGATCCGCCCAAAGTCTATTTTGGAAATCGGAACCTATACCGGCTATGCTACCTTATGCCTGTGCGAGGGCATGCAGAAGAACGGCATTGTTCATACGATTGACATTAAGGAAGAATTAATTGATTTTCAACGAAAGTATTTTGATAAATCGCCCTGGGGAAGTCAAATCACACAGCATCTGGGCGAAGCGGTAACCATTATCCCAACCCTGAAAGAAAAATTCGATCTGGTTTTTATTGATGCCGACAAAGAAAATTACCTTAACTATTACGAATTGATTGTCCCTAAAATGAACCAGGGTGGTATCATTTTATCGGATAATGTACTATGGTCCGGAAAAGTGGTAGAACCCTTGAAAGATGGCGATTTAAGCACCAAGGTCTTATTGGAATACAACCAGCGATTAAATACCGATCCGAGAGTAGAAACGGTTTTATTACCTATCCGTGACGGATTGACCGTGAGCCGTGTGGTTTAATCGGCCGGAAAATATTTTGGCTGAACTATTTTATAAATCCTGTAAAAAAACGTTCCGGTAAACAGTCCGAAAAGGTATCCGGTTAAAATATCTCCCGGAAAATGCAACCCGAGATAAATACGGCTATAGGCAAAAATCAACGGAAAGAGGAATAACAAAAACATGTACTTAAACTGTTTGCGGAACACCAGAAACATAAAAGTGGTAGTGGCCATGGAATTTGATGCATGACCGGAAAAAAAGCTGAATGATTTCCGGACCAGCACTTCCCTCAATTGTCCGTCTAAACCTGGGTCATTGCAGGGTCTAAGCCGCTCGAAATTGTACTTAAACAGATTAGTCAACTGATCGGTTGCCAGGATTAAAACTGCTAAAAACATCACTAAAATTCCGAATTGTTTCCACCCGACTTTTTTGATAACGAAATAAAAAACTACTAAAAACAGAGGAGTCCAATACACCTGCTTGGTGATTATTAACCAAAATCCATCCCATTGTTCTGAACCGAGGTTGTTGAGAAAAACGATTGCCTCTTTGTCGAGCTGAATAAGTTCTTCCAAGTTTAAAATTGTCTTTTGATGGGTCCGGTAATTTGTTCGATATCTTCTTTGGCTTTCTCTACTTCTTCGATAACTGACGAAGTGCCGTTTTGCGAAAGCGGATTAACGGCTTCTGTGAAATCCTGTTTTACTTTTTGTATTTCTTCCGAAATTCCTCCGGTTAAGCTATTGGCATCTAATCCGTTGGCTTCGGCACTTTTCTGGATTTCATTTTTTATATCATCGGTGGCGTGTTTCAGCTGACGGAACATTTTACCCAATGTTCTGGCTATTTCGGGAATTTTATCGGACCCGAACAGCATTAAAACGACTAATATAATGAGGATAAATTCACCTCCTCCTATTCCAAACATAATACGATTCTTGTTTTGATTGCAAATGTACGAAGTTTTTTAGCCCCGATAATAGTGAAAATCCCTGAGACGAAAAAAAAGTATATTTTTCTTAACCCGAAAAAGCGACCAATCCCGATAGCTGTCGGAGCTCTTTTGGGGTTTTAGAAAATAACTTTTTTGGCCGAAGGATTGCAGCGGATAGCAGGATCAGCTCCTTATTTTGTTTTTTCCAATTCGTCAAATTTTGATTTTACGGCTTCTTTGGGCCATGTATTATTGGTTACATCAATATCGGCTGTTTCTAATTTCGGATCAAGCTGAATTTTTTTGATCGGTTTTTCCGTGGCAAAGACCCGTGTAGCCGTCTGGTTGCCTTTCCGCCAGATTTGTTCCGGAAACTGGTGAGTTTCCGTTGTTCCGTCTTCAAACTGCAGTTCAACAATGATCGGCATAATCATTCCACCCGGTTTGTCGAATTCTACTTCGTAAAAGTATTTTGGCGATTTTAGCTTTGCTATTTCGCTGGCCGGAATTTTGCCTGATATAAATTCGTTCAGCGGCCCGATTTCTTCTGTTTTCAAAGCTTTTTTCCGCTTTGAATTTAACTCTTTATGGTTGGCTTCTACCAGATAGACATAAGGTCCGGTTGCGGTTCCGAAACGTCCCCTGCGGGCTTTTACATCTTTCAGTTCAGCGGTCGGCTCATCGGTTACAAAATATTGTTTCACTTCTTTGATACCGATATCCACATAATCGGTAGAGAAAAACCAGCCTCGCCAGAACCAGTCTAAATCAACCGCAGAAGCGTCTTCCATTGTCCGGAAAAAATCTTCGGGAGTCGGGTGTTTAAATTTCCAGCGGTTGGCATAGGTTTTAAAAGCATGGTCAAACAACTCGTGCCCCATGATGGTTTCACGCAAAATATTCAATCCGGTGGCAGGTTTAGAATAGGCATTGGCTCCAAACTGGTGGATGCCTTCGGAATTAGACATAATGGGTTCCAAAAACCGTTGATCGCCACTCATATACGGCACAATTTTATGAGCCGGCCCGCGACTGGACGGATAATCTTTCATAAAATCCTGTTCAGCCAGGTATTGGAGAAACGTGTTTAAACCTTCGTCCATCCATGACCACTGGCGTTCATCGGAATTGACAATCATCGGAAAATAATTGTGTCCGATTTCGTGAATGATAACGCTGATCATACCGTATTTGATGCGGTCTGATACAAATCCGTTGGCATCGGGGCGACCGTAATTCCAGCAGATCATAGGGTATTCCATCCCCTGATCTTCGGCAGAAATGGAAATGGCTTTGTGGTATGGATAATCAAAGGTATGACGGGAATAAGTAACCAGTGTCTGGGCGACCGCACGGGTTGAAAACTCTTCCCACAACGGGTTGCTTTCATTGGGGTAAAGTGAAATGGCCATCACGTTTTTGGTTTCTAACTTTACCGCCATGGCATCGTAAATGAACTTCCGGGAGGTAGAAAAGGCGTAATCACGCACGTTTTCAGCTCTGAACTTCCACGTTTTTGTCTTATCAGAAAACCCTTTTTCGTTTGCTTTTGCTTCGTCCGGAGTTACCACCAGCACCGGTTTATCGAATGTTTTTTCGGCCAGTTCATAGCGTTTGATCTGTTCCGGCGTAAAAACTTCTTTCCGGTTGAGCAAAACGCCGGTTGCTTCAAGAATATGATCGGCCGGAACTGTGATGTTTACATCATAATTTCCAAAAGGCAGGGCAAACTCACCACGCCCCCAGAACTGCATATTCTGCCATCCTTCCACATCGTTATAGACAGCCATCCGCGGAAAAAACTGAGCGATAACATAAAGTCTGTTTCCGTCATTCTCAAATTCTTCGTAACCGGAACGACCGCCATCTACCCGGTAATTATTGATATGATACCACCACTTGATGGAAAAGGATATTTTTTGCTTTGGTTTTAACGGAGCAGGCAGGTTAATCCGCATCATGGTTTGATTGATGGTGTAGGAAAGCGGTTTTCCGGCCGCATCATGCACATGCACAATATTGAAACCGCCGTCAAAGCCTTCCTGCATGTATTTTTTCACAAAACCGTCCACCGGCATCGAACCATCCATACGCTGGCTCTCAATGAGCGGTGTTTTAGACTGACGGGAACGCATGTTCTGGTCTAACTGCACCCACAGATACTCCAGCTCATCGGGTGAATTGTTGTGATAGGTAATGGTTTCCACTCCGTCTAACCGTTTGTTTTTATCATCAAGAACTATGTCCATCTTATAATCGGCCTGTTGCTGATAATAAGCCGGCCCGGGAGCACCGGAAGCCGTTCTGAACATATTTGGCGTTGCTAATAAATCATATAGCTGACTGAACTTATTGGTATCGTAATGTCCGGGTTCGCGTTTGGGGTCGGTTTTTTCCTGTGCAAATAGTACTGCCGGGAATAATCCTAAAAATAAAAACTTCCTCATGCCTGTTTTTTTTAAAAGGTCTAAAATAATCAATTTCAATCAGTCGTTGAATATTTATCAGTATTTTAACAACTCTTCACGGTTCTCTGACGTCAGCAAAGCACTTCGTTTTTTACCGGAAACCCGGGTATGGATGATGTGTTGTTGTTCAGGCAAAAAATTAAACAGCAGGGTGTTTTTAATTTCCAGGGAAGTCACTTTGGGAGTATTCCGAATGATCAGGTAGCAGACCAGCACATCGTCTTCCATTTCTTTTTCAAGAAACACAATCTCTCTGGATTTACCGTTTACTTTAATGAAAAGATTTTCTGCCAGGTATTGTTTTAACTGCCCGGTTTGTTCAGGAGTTTCTTTAGAAGAGCCCAGATAGAATATTTTTTTGTGCTTTTGCTCTAACGCATTATTCAAATCGTCAATAAAAATCCGGGTAGTAATCTGTATCGCTTTTTTGTCTTCTGCAAAGTCGATCTGTGTTACCGAAACGTAGAACTTATGCATTTGAAAGGCAGAAAACACCAACAAACCCAGTACCAACCCCACAACAATACCTTTCTTCTTCATGACTGATTTTACTCTTTGGGCAGTTTTTTATATTCCTTGCTTTTACTGATTAAAAAATCGATTAAATCGATTTCTTTGTGGGTTGCCAACAGTTTTTTCACATTGGGATCCGAGTCGCAGTAATTGAGAAACAACCCGATTTCTTCGTGTTTTAACCCTAAGGTTTCCGTAAAAAAATGATAGGTAAATTTGTCTTTCACGGCTTCCTGGAAATTTTTATCTGAGGTAAAAACAACCGGCTGCTCTTTGCTTTTTTCTTTTCCGAAAAGTTTCCCGACCATTTTTCCGATCTTAATAAAATCCATCCCATACGGAATAGACAGGTCACTGGGCATGGCGGTGTTAAATTGGGTGGACTGAAAGTCTTTTTCCATCTGCAGATCGGCAATCTGGCCACTGTCAAAAGCTCCTTTCATATCAGTGACCTTAATATTTCTGGCATCTTTTTCCAGATCTCCCGACAGTGTAGTAGGTGTCACAATAACCTCATCCAGCTCATTGATATATTCTTCCAGCTTGATTTTTAAAACAACGACCTTAAAATCATTTTCGGTTAAAACCAGTTTTTTCGATTTAAAAATCACACTTGAAAAAACCAGGGTGTCTGTTGGTCTGGCATACATCGTAAAAAGTCCCAGGTTATCGGTAACGGCACCTTTGTTAGAGGATATATTGAACACGGTAACATTATCTATCGCTGTGGAATCAGAAATAATCTGCCCTTTGATAATCTCCCTCGAACCTAATTGTGCAAACGAAAACTGGGCAAAAAACAATGCGAGTAACAGTAGTAATTTATTTTTCTTCATTATTTAAAAAGTTTAAAAAGTCCTGGGCAAGTTCTCCCAGCAAAAAAGTGACACGTGTTTTGTTTTTGGCTTGTATGGCCTGGGCTAAATCAATATCTTCTACCACATAAAATTTGAATCCTTCTACATATTCTGTCGGAATTTTGAATGTATCCGTAAAAACGGTTTCTTCAAAATTGTCATCCAGCCAGCTAATCATAAATTCTTTTTTCTCAATCCCGATATCTTTCTTCAATTGTTTGGTTCTGCCTGAAATCCAGTTCAACAGCGGATCCAGCAACCCGGTTGTGGCAGTTCGCAACCTTCGTTCGGCAGGAGTATAGGAAACCGGTTTATAATTGATGATTCCTAAATCCTGAGCATTTATTTTGGTATATTCAGTCACCTCCACTTCATCTAATTCGCTTATTTTGGCTGTCATTACAATTTCAATTTTGCCGTTTTTAAGATCGTTTGCAGAAATACTTTTCCGCCAGTAATTCAGATGTACGGCCGAAAAAACCAACAGATCATCTTCCTTTACCTCCAGCCGGAACTCTCCTTTTTCATTGGTAACAGTTGATTTTTCCGAAACCAGATTGGTCACATGAATCCCTTCTGCAGAAGCGTTTTCAACGCTTACAACACCTTGTATCTGAACGGCGGTTTGTGCTAATCCCTTTACTGATGCAACAACAATAAAAAATAAAACAAACAGTTTATTCATTCGTTTCTAAAAAATTTAAAAATTCTGTTGCCAAAGCGGCCATTCTGAACTCTAAGGCTGTTTTCTGACCTGCCTTCATATACCCCATCGCCTCTTCGTCATGAATAACATAGTATTGAAAACCACCTACGTATTCCGATGGAACTTTCAGGGTTTGGTTAAAATATTCTTCTTTATAAAGATACATTAATTTTTCCAATCGCTTTTCTTTCACCTCAATTTGCACTTCCTTTTTCAATTGATTGGTTCGTCCGCTTATCTGGTTAATCAGCCCGTCAACACTCATTCCGCCTAACGGAATTAAAAGCGGACTGTACCATTTAAATTTTTCGGCTGTCCGTAGCCTTCGCTCTGCCGGCGTATAGACTTTAGGCTTATAATCGATAATCCCCAAATCCTGTGCGTTGATTTTAGGGTATTCGGTTACGACCACCTCTTCCAGTTCACTCACTTTAGCAGTCATGACAACATCAATTTTTCCGCTCTTAATGTCATCTTCTGATATACTTTTCCGCCAATAATTAAGATGTACGGCCGAAAAAACCAACAGATCATCTTCTTTTACCTCCAGCCAGAACTCCCCTTTTTCATTGGTAACGGTTGATTTTTCTGAAACCAGGTTGGTTACATGAATTCCTTCTGCGGAAGCCTCTTCAACCTTTACGATACCATAAACAGCCTTTTGACCATAGCTGAAAAGCGAGGTTAAAACGGAGGCTATAAGGTATAAAAAAAATCTACTCACTGTTGTTAAGGTACATTAAAAATTCATTTGCCAATTGGGTAATCCGGAAATTTCCGTGCTCCTTATTGTCTGCGTTCAGGTATTCCGTCAACGCATTGTCATCTATCAAAAAATATTTAAAACCGCCTACATATTCCTTCGGAATCTTCAGTTCGTCAGTGTAGAATGTATTTTCATTCCAATCATCCAGTTTAATGCGGAGAAATTCTTTTCTTGCCACTCCCAGTTCTTGCTTCAGCATTTTTGTTCTGCCGGAAATCCAATTCAACAACGGATCCGGTGAAACAGAGATCCCGGCTATTGTTCCTGCTCCTAAAGTAAGATTTAAATCGGTAGCCGTTTTTAAACGTCGTTCTGCCGGTGTGTAAGTTTTAGGCTTATCATTAATGATTCCCAGATCCTGTGCATTGATCCCGGTATATTCAGTTACCACTACCTCTTCCAGTTTTTCTTCTTTAACGGTCATTTCCACTTCAATATAACCGTTTCTGATATCGGTTGCCGAAATGCTTTTCCGCCAATAATTCAGATGTACGGCTGAAAAAACCAGCAAATCATCTTCTTTTACCTCCAGCCAGAACTCCCCTTTTTCATTGGTAACGGTTGATCTTTCCGAAACCAGGTTGAGCACATGAATCCCTTCTGCCGATTGTTCTTTTACCACCACCTTTCCTTTTATGGTGGTTTGCGAAAACAACAACGGAACCCAAAACAAAAAAATGATTATGGCCGCATTACTTTTGCTCATCGAGCAGGTCTTTTTTATATTTTTCCGCCAACTCTCCAATTAAAAAAGTGGCCAGGTTTTTATTGTTGAGCCTGATTGAATGGATAAATCGGGCATCTTCTACGATAAAGAAACGGAAACCATTTAAATATTCCAAAGGAAGCGACAATTTTTGAGCCAGAAAGGCATCGTCAAACAAGGTTTTGATCTTAGCAATCAAAATCTCCTTTCCTTCTGTTTCCAGTGCTTTTTTAAGCATCGCTGTCCTACCGGAAAGCATATTGAGCAACGGATCTGCTGAAAAAGACGTATTTAAACCCAATTGCGAATCAGAATTGGATGCCGTACGATAACGTCGTTCGGCAGGCGTATAGCTTTTTTTCCCTTTCGGGATAATGCCCAGACTTACGGCATTGATATTGGGATAAGCCTGCACAATCACTTCTTCAAACTGCTCGGTTACATTCTCCATTTTTACGATAAGCAGGTCGGCACGCCAGTTTTCATCATCCAAAACCAGCTCTAAACCCACCAGATGCACGGCAGAAAAAACCAGGGTATCGCCTTTTTGAGCCTGGATCGTAAAATAACCTTCTTTAGAAGAAACAGAACCCCGTTCGGTTCTGAGGTTAATAATATGAATATCCTGAAACTGATTGGAATCGGTTATGATCTTGCCCCTACATACCTTTGAAATCGTGTCCTGCGACCAACTCAGGGAACTAAATAAGACAAAAAGAAAGAAGTAATTTTTAATCATCAAATTCATATTTCAAGTAAAAGTATTACAAACACCTCACAAGAATTTCCCAACAACTTTGTAATTTTTTGTTAATCTGATGAATATCCAAACACTGTGATGCGTAATTTTGTCAAAAACCAACACCATGAAAAACCTGCTTATTGCCAGTACCTCTACCCTACACGGCGGAGATTACCTCGATTACCTGCTTCCGGAATTAAAACTGCATTTTGCCCAGTGCAAAACCATTCTGTTCATACCTTATGCACGGCCGGGCGGTATTTCGCATGATGACTATACCCAGAAGGTAAAAACTTTTTTTGCCTTACTAAATAAAGAAGTCAAAGGACTGCATGAATTTGCCAACCCGGCAGAAGCCATTCAAAAAGCAGAAGGCATTTTTACCGGTGGTGGAAACACGTTTTTGTTGGTCACGCAATTGCACCAAAATAACCAAATGCAAACCCTTAAAAAAACCATCGAAAGCGGCACACCGTATCTGGGAACCAGTGCCGGAAGCAACATCTGCGGACTCACGATGCAGACCACCAACGATATGCCGATCATCTATCCGCCAAGTTTTGAAACATTGGGAGCGATTCCGTTCAATTTGAATCCGCATTACCTGGATCCCGATTTGCAATCGAAACACATGGGTGAAACCCGTGAAACCCGCCTTAAAGAATTTCATCAATTCAATGCTCAACCGGTTATTGGTCTGCGGGAAGGCAGTTGGCTCGATGTAAAAGGAGAACAAATTGTGTTAAAAGGAGGATTATCAGCACGGTTATTCCGGCAGAATCAGGAAACGATTGAGGTGGAAAGCGGGAGTGAGATGGCGAAATTTTAATCGAATTTACAATTGCAAAAATCTAAATTCTAAATTCATTTTGGGCGTGCCCCTCCGTAAACTACGGTTCGGGCTATACGCTGCAAGTCCTCGTTCGTCGTGCCTCCTCGCTGTGGGCTTTTCGCTGCTATCCCTCACGTGAAATTGTGCTAGAAAGAGATTTGTTTTCATAAGTAATAATTAAGTTCATAGAATAACTCTTTACTTTAAAAAAGTAAAATTCCAGCAAAAACCGAGACAAAAACGCTAAAAAACGTAAACGTTGGTGTGTTTTGATAGTTTTGAAAGGTAAAATTTAATATATTCTGATTATTTCTTAATTGCTGTTGGTATCTTAACTGAACAAAAATGCATGTGAGAGATTTTGCTTAATATTTAATACATTAGCCTCAATTATTGTTAAAATATTATTTTTTTCAATAAGTATAAGTCATATATAAATAGCAGTAAAAAAATGAAAAAAAAACATCAACATTTCATCCCAAAAACTTACTTAAAAAAATTTTCGCATACACAAAAAAAAGATGCTTTTTTTGTTGATGTTTACGATAAAACTACTGGAAAATTTATAAATAATATGAGTGTCACCAATATTTGCGTTGAGACAGATTTATATACTTTAAAAAATTTAGAAGGAGATAAAAAATATAAAATCGAAGATTTTTTTTCAGAAAAAATTGAAAGCAAATACCCAAGTGTTTATAAAATATTAGTTTTAGATAAAAAAAAAATAATTACACCTGAAGAAAAAAGATTAATACTCTACACAACCTTGAGCATGTATCTTAGAACTCCAAAAGCTCTTAATAAATTTGTAGAGTTTACCAGCAAATTACTGCAAATCACTCAAAAGAACTCTGAAAATAAAACAATTGACTTTTTAGGGTATAGCATTTCCATTGAAGGAAAATCTTTTAATGATATTAAAAGAGAGATAAAAGAAACTAATAGAGTAAATTACATTAAAACACAACTTGCTTTGCTTGATGAAATTGTTGAATTTAAATTTTTTGATGGAATAACTGTAATTGAGCTAGTTGGTAATCAAGAATTTATAACTAGTGACAATCCTGTTGAAATTAGAAATACTTTTGATTTAGATTTCCATTTATTTGACCCAAAAAATTCAACATATATACCACTAGATCCTAAACATGCTTTATTTATAGCACCAAAAGATAATGACACAATTATTAATGAAATATTCTATCAAAAAGATAACTTCGTAATGCATACTACCTTAAATCATTCAGTATATGATAATGCCGAAAGGTGGATTATAGGGACTAAAAAAGGGATTAAACAGTTTTTTGATGGATTTGAAGAAAACACCAAATTTATTGACAAACCACATCCAACAGTTTTAAAATTTCAAGAAAAATTAAAATTAATGAATGATATTTTAAATCTATCTCGAAATGGAATTTCTAATGACAATCAAGAACTTATTAAGTCTTTAAAAAATTTAAAAAAGCATGAATTTTTTATAAATCATGTTGATTTGCAGGAGATGTACGAAAAATTTAAAGATAGTGGATTAAACATATAAAATAAATTTTTTTCTTACTACTTCATCTTTGTAAGAATTTTATATTAAAAATTACTAATAAAATAACTTCCTCGCTCAATTAATCCTCATTCACAAATCTATACAAAAGTAATGATTTTATAATTCCACAAAAAAACCCCAAACTTTTGTTTGAGGTTTTTAGCAGAGCGGAAGACGAGGCTCGAACTCGCGACAACCAGCTTGGAAGGCTGGAGCTCTACCAACTGAGCTACTTCCGCTTATGTGAGTGCAAATATAGACAAATAGTTTTCTTTGTTGCAAATTTTTTTTCAAAAAAATTATCAAAAAGCTAACAGAATTTATAACCGATTTATTCTGAAAAAGTTATACCTTTAGTTCACCAAGTTAAAAGGGCAAAATTATGCTTACCTTAAAGGAAATAACGGCTTTGGACACTTATTCCGTACGTCATCCCGTGCTTCGGGAAGGAAAACCTGTGGAAACCTGCCACTTTGAAGGTGACTCCCTGCAGTCAACCATCCACCTTGGGCTGTATATTAACTGTGCTTTAATCGGGGTGGTTTCGCTTTTTAAAAACCGCCATGCGGAATTCAAAGAAAAAAATCAGTTTCAAATCCGGGGAATGGCCGTCTTAAAGCACCATCAAAAAAGAGGCTACGGCGAAAAATTACTTTACGAGGCTGAAGCGTATGCCCAAAAGTACAACTGTAACCTGCTGTGGTTCAACGCTCGTAAAAAAGCTATTCCGTTTTATGAAAAAGCAGGCTATTCCATACACGGAAAACCTTTTGAAATCAGCGATATTGGCACTCATTTTGTAATGTATAAAAAAATGAATTGATTTATCAGTGTCTATGAAGCATCTCTACCTCCTTTTTTTTGTACTCCTGCTGATTGCTTGTAACCCCAAAAAAACACCCGACTCTTCCAATCAGAAACCACCGGCTGTTGAAGTGACAGACGAAGGAAAAGTACTGGCAATTGACTCCACTTATCTTTCTAAAACAAAGGATTCGATTGTTACTGCATTCTATCAGGCGAATGAAAACAGAACCTTCTGGCTGGCATTCAATTGCCGGGAATCTTTGCTCACGATTTTAAACACGGTAGAAGAAGAAGGCCTGAATACCAAAGACTTTGAGTTGAAAAAGATCGGAAAACTGGAAAAAGCCATCACCTCTTTATCTGACAAAGAATTGATTGACTACGATGTTTTACTGACACAAAATCTGAAAAAATATGTAGAAAAAACGGCCAAAGGTTCTTTGAATCCGAACGAATTATACAAAGACTGGGATTTGAAAGAGAATAAAATTGATGTGCAACAATTGCTTTTGAATTTTCAGCGGAAAGACTCCTTTGATTATGCCGTGAACGAAGTAAAACCGAACCACATAGTCTATCAGAAACTAAAACACAGCCTGAAAATAATCAACCAGTTTCCGGATGAAAATTTTAAAAAACTGGAAATTAAAGACAAAATTGTACTGAACGACACCAACGAGGTGCTGATTGAGGTAAAAAAACGGCTTGCCTACTGGTATGACGTGAAAAAACCGGATTCGCTGACCAACATTTATGATGAAACTACATTTAATGCGGTTAAAAATTTTCAAAGCCGGCACGGCCTGGCTCCTGACGGCGTGATCGGCAAAGGAACCATCGCTTCGCTGAATTTTACCAAACAAAAAAGAAAAGAGCAGATTATTGCCAACATGGAACGCTGGCGATGGTATCCGAGAACGTTTGAAAAAGAATACCTTATCATCAATATTCCTGACTATTCGCTACGGGTAATAAAAGAAAAAGACACGGTAAAAACACACCGGGTCATTGTAGGCAAAGCCAGCCGAAGCACCCCGATTTTATCCTCCAAACTAAGTTATGTGGTCTTTAACCCCACCTGGACGGTTCCTCCCACAATTCTGAAAGAAGATGTGATTCCCGCCGCTACTAAAAACAGAGGTTATTTTGCCGGCAAAAACCTGACAATTTATGAAGGAAACACCGTGGTGAGTCCATCCGACTGGATTCCGTCTAAAGGAAGATCCTACCGCTATGTACAGGCTCCGGGTAAGTCCAATTCACTCGGACTGGTTAAAATCATGTTCCCGAACCGTTTTTCGGTTTACCTGCATGACACCAATACGAGAGGTTACTTTGAACGGGAAAACCGTTCCTTAAGCTCGGGCTGTGTCCGGGTGCAGAACCCGTTTGAACTGACGGAATACCTGCTGGACGACCCTGAAAACTGGAACAAGGAAAAAATAGATGAAGTGCTGGCGGAATCCAAAACCAAAAATGTTAATTTCAAAAAGGAAATCTACCTCCACATTTTGTACTGGACAGCCTGGAGCGACGGAAACTTATTGATTTTCAGGGATGATATTTACGGCCTGGATGCCGATCTGTATAAAAAACTACGAAATTAACTTCGACGCAGCTTTATAACTCCTGGACGGATGATAAATAAACAGGCACGATTTGTCTTTTATCGTTTGAATAATATCCCGGTTTAATTCCACCGGCAGAGCCGGACAACCCTGGCTTCTGCCCAGTCGTTTGTTCTGTCTGATGAATTGTTCGGAAACATAATCAGCTCCGTGAATAACAACAGCTCTGTCACGTGCTTTGTCGTTTATTCCTCTTTCCAAACCATCCAACCGAAGCGAAAGGCCGTGTTTGCCCTGATAGGTTTCGCCGGTAAGGTAAAACCCTAAACTGCTTTGATACGATTCAGACTTATTGGAAAACTGCGTTGCAAATTCTTCGCCTGAATTTCTTCCGTGGGCCACTAAGGAATGATATAAAACCGTGTTACTGGCCATGTCTATCACCCACATCCTTTTGGCATTGGCAGACAAACTGAAGTCTATAAGTGTCAGGATATCATTCTGAATCAATCCTTTTTGCTTTAACTGATAAAATCCTTCTAAGGCTTTGGTAAAGCTTTCCAGTTGCGGAAGTTTAAAGTTATTTGCGTTGAGATTATGGTATAACGAAACTACTTTCGATTCGAAAGAAGTTTTTGATGTTGCGGCAATAACTTTAGGGTCTGTGGTATTATCTGAAGGTGTTGTGAATGAAAATAATCCAAACAACAAAACCGTAAAAAGCTTGTAATTCATTGGTAATCTACAGGTTAAAATTAGACTTGGGATGCCAAAAATATGAATTTAAAGTTTAAAACCAAATTTATTCGGGCTAAAATGCTGATTTTTTTTAAAAATTAATCCCCATTTATCGCATAAACCTGAAAGAGAACGGAAGAAAACTGCAAATCGTATTCAAAAAATGTAACAAATCTGAAATTTAACGTCTTTAGGTAATATTTCTTAAGGAAATGATAAAGTAATTGCTCCTGAAAATACTATACTTAATTTTGAAAAATGAATTCTAAAAGGCACCATTTTACTGCATTTTCACTGCTCTTTGTAACGCTAACAGGAATTTTTCAGGCATTTGGTCAAAAAAGAACAACCGCCTTACGCATCAGTGAATCGGTTTCAATAGACGGCAAAATGGATGAACCGGCCTGGAAAAACGCACCGGTAGCCCATCAGTTTATCATGCTGGAACCGGACAACGGTGCCCCGGAATCGAACGACCGGAAAACGGAGGTAAAAATCCTGTATGACGACAATGCCATTTATATCGGAGCTGTTTTATATGACAGCGAACCTTTTAAAATAGAAAAAGAAATCACACAACGGGACCGGTTTGGCACGGCGGATCACTTCGGGATTTTTATCAACGGGTTTAACGACGGCCAACAGGATTTTCGTTTTTTTGTCTCGGCAGCCGGTGTTCAGATGGATTGTCTGGCAACGGAAAACAATGAAGATTTTTCATGGGATGCTATCTGGAACAGCGAAGTCAGGATTACCGATTTCGGCTGGGTGGTTGAAATGGAGATTCCGTATGCGGCTCTCCGTTTTTCGGAAGAAAAAATACAGACCTGGGGCGTGAATTTTTTCCGGGAAATCCGCCGGTTCCGGCAAAAAGCCACATGGAGCAAAATTGACAGGGCTGTGGGTTCCGTAATCAACCAGGCCGGAATTTTAGACGGAATCGAAAACATTAAACCGCCTACCCGGCTATTCTTAATTCCCTATACATCCGGTTATCTCGAATCGAACCGGAATACAACAGAAAGCACATTTAAAGCCGGGATGGATATTAAATACGGCATCAACGATTCGTTTACGTTAGATGCTATTCTGATTCCCGATTTTGGTCAGACCGCCTTTGATAATGTAGAACTTAACTTAGGGCCGTTTGAGCAGCAATTCAATGAAAACAGGCCTTTTTTTACCGAAGGCACGGATCTGTTTTCAAAAGGAGACCTTGTTTACTCACGAAGAATCGGCGGACCCCCATCCACCTCTGCCAGAGCCGGCGAAAATGAAGTGGTTGAAAGTCGCCCGGCCACTGTTAATCTGTTAAATGCCTTAAAAGTTTCCGGAAGAACGGCAGACGGACTGGGAATTGGTTTTTTAAACGCCATTACCGAAAAAACTTATGCCCGTATCCGAAACACCGACACAAACGAAATCCGGAATCAATTGGTAGAACCATTAACAAATTATAATGTACTGGTTTTTGACCAACGCTTTAATCAAAATTCATCTGTTTCATTCATCAACACCAATGTAACACGGGTTGGTGATTTCAGAGATGCCAATGTTACCGGCGTGGTATATGACATCAATTCCAAAGGAAACAAATACAATATTTCGGGCGATTTAAAAATGAGCAGCATTTATGATGACGCCAAAGGAAATGGTTATTCAACCTATATCAATGTTGGAAAAACATACGGAAAATACCGCTATTCGATAGCCTCGCAATATGTCTCAAAAGAATTTGACATTAACGATCTGGGCATCAACTTTGTGACCAATTACCACAATGTATCTGGAAATTTTAATTATCGGATTTTAAATCCGACTAAACGCTATAATTCATTTAACCTGAATACAAATTATTATTTAGAAATTGAAAATACCACCGGGAAAGCCCAGGATCATTGGTTTAACATGAATATTAACTCCAATTCGCTGAAAAATGATTACCTGGGGTACGGCTTTTTAGTAAGCCCGTTTGTTACCTATAATTTTTACGAATCCAGAGTGGCCGGCAGACCACTGGCTTTTCCGGCCAGCGGGAATGCATGGGTCTATTTTTCATCCAACTACAACAGAAAGTTTGCCCTGGACATTGAACCTTCCATTCGCTTTTTTGACCAGAAAAACAGGATGAACTATAGTTTATTCATTAGTCCGAGGTACCGTTTTAACGATAAACTGACGTTGATTTATTCCACCAATTACTTCCGCCAGAACAGTGACATCGGTTGGGTAGATTTTTTTGAAAACAACATCATTCTGACCGAAAGAAACCGGTCAACATTAACCAATTCCATTTCCGGAAAATTTGCCATCAACAACAAAATGACATTGAATCTGACCACCAGACATTACTGGTCTTTTGCAGAAAATGTTCAGTTTCATACCTTGTTAGAAGACGGGACGTTTGAACCCAACAACAATTATTCTACAAATAAAGATGCCAATTTTAACCTGTGGAATTTTGATTTATCTTATTCCTGGTGGTTTGCCCCGGGAAGTCAGGTTACGGCACTTTACCGGAATAATGCCCAGCATTTTACCGACGAAGTTAACAAACGTTATGATTCAAACATCAGCCATGTTTTTGAAAACAACCTCAACCATGTTTTTTCATTGAGCATCCGTTATTTTATCGATTACAACAAAGCTAAAAATTGGTTTAAAAAAGTGTAAAACTTTCTTTAAAAGCCTGACGTTTCGTTATCTTTGTCTAAAATTTTTACCATGAACAAGAAAGTAATCCTGATGATTTTAGACGGATGGGGACATTCGCCGGACCCGAAAGTTTCTGCCATAGACCATGCCAACATACCATTTATTGACTCTTTATACAAAAACTACCCGCATGCCGAACTGAGAACAGACGGCTTAAACGTTGGTCTTCCGGAAGGTCAGATGGGAAATTCTGAAGTAGGCCACATGAACCTGGGAGCCGGAAGAATTGTCTATCAGGAGCTTACCCGCATCAACCTGGCCGTTCAGAACAAAACCCTGAACAACGAAAAGGTATTGCAGGAAGCCTTTCAATATGCCAAAACCAATCAGAAGGATATTCACTTCTTAGGGTTGGTTTCCGATGGCGGTGTGCACTCGCATATTGATCATTTAAAAGGATTGGTGGATGCAACACAAGCATTCGGCCTGAACCATGTTTATATCCACGCATTTACAGACGGCCGTGATGTGGATCCGAAGTCCGGTGTCCGGTTTATTTCGGAAATAGAAAATTACTGCAAAAATACCACGGCAAAATTAGCGTCAATCGTTGGCCGTTATTATGCCATGGACAGAGACAGAAGGTGGGAAAGGGTAAAACGGGCCTATGATTTATTGGTTAACGGCATCGGAAAACACACTCAGAACGCTGTGGACAGTATACAGGATTTTTATGCCGCCGATATTACGGATGAATTTATTGAACCCATTGTGATGACGGATGAAAATGACAAACCGCTCACAACAATTAAAGAGGGAGATGTTGTTATTTTCTTCAATTTCAGAACCGACAGAGGAAGGCAGTTAACCGAAGTATTGACGCAATTTGACTGCCATGAACAAAACATGCACCGGTTGGATCTGTATTATGTTACGTTGACCAATTATGACGAAACTTATCAAAACATCAAGGTAATCTATAACAAAGATAACATTACCGAAACGCTGGGTGAAGTGCTGGAAAGAAACCATAAAAAACAAATCCGGATTGCCGAAACGGAAAAATACCCGCACGTTACCTTCTTTTTTTCCGGCGGCCGTGAAGAACCGTTTGAAGGCGAAACCCGTATCTTAAGAAACTCACCCAAAGTAGCTACTTACGATTTAAAACCGGAGATGAGTGCGTTTGAATTAAAAGACGCTCTGGTAGAAGAGCTCAAAAAAGGGGAAGCTGACTTTGTCTGCCTGAACTTTGCCAACGGCGATATGGTGGGACATACCGGAGTGATGGAAGCCGCTATTAAAGCCTGTGAAGCGGTTGATGTTTGTGTCAAAGAAGTGATTGAAACCGCTTTGGCAAATCATTACACGACCCTTGTAATTGCCGATCACGGCAACTGCGAAACGATGATTAACCCGGACGGCTCGCCCAATACGGCTCACACCACCAATCCGGTGCCCGTTATTCTGGTTGACAACGATTTAAAAACAATAAACAATGGCGTGCTGGGCGATATAGCTCCAACGATCTTAGCCTTAATGGGAATTGAAAAGCCTGATGCAATGACAAGACATTCCCTACTGTAAACTATGCTGAAATTAATTAAAAATATTCTCTTACTGTTTTGGATACTGATTATTCAAAATGTTCTTGCACAGGGAGGTGCTCCGAATTGCCAGGAGTTTCAGGCTAATTTTGAGGCTTATCAATCCTGTGCCACCAGTATTCCGTTTCAAAACTCAACCGGAGCAAACAGCGAAAGTTTTTCAACAACCTGTATTGGTGCTCCTTTCAGAGGGCCAACCTGGTTTTTTATTCAGGTGCAGACCCCCGGAAATATTATTCTGCAAATCAGCCAGGTAAACAATGCCGGCATCGGTACCGACGTAGATTTTGTACTTTGGGGGCCTTTTACGGACTTATCCAATGTTTGCAGCCAATTAACTATTCCGAGAGAAGTGGATTGCAGCTGGTCTGACAGCAGTATTGAAATTGTAAACATTCCCAACGGACAAACGGGTGAATTATATGTTCTTTTAATCGACAATTATTCCAATCAGCCGGGACAAATTTCCATTGCTCAAATCGGCGGAACCGGAAGTTCTGACTGCAGCTTTCTGTCTTCTGTAGAAATCACCGACGAGAGCGGAAACGAAATTACCCAAACCGAATACTGCAAACCGGAAACCAAAAGCATTACCGCTACGATAGACGTAACGGATTTTGATGGCAATCCTACCGATCTGCGTTTTAATTACACCTGGTACAGAAACAATGTTTTGCTCAGTACGATTACAGACAGCACACTCAGCACCAACACCTTGGCTAACTTGGCAGCATCCGGCACCTACCGGGTGGAAACCACGGCCTACGACAGTACCGACCCAACGGTTGACATGAGCAATCTGCCTGTTAGTGAAGCTTTTATCGAATTAAAATTCTTTATTCTCCCTGATGTTTCCATACAACATACCGCAACCAATTGCCTGAATGCTAATCCGGTTTTACAGGGTACAATTTTGAATCAGAATCTGTTTGACCCTTTGGTGGACAATCCGGTTTATAACTGGTACAGAAATGATGTTCTTGTTCCGGGAAGCCCGAACAATAGTTTTACACCAACCCTTCCGGGAAAATACAACCTGGGCGTAAAAAACGGTGGTTGTAACGAAGTGATTTCCAATTCGGTATTCATTTATGACACGCCTCAGCTAACCATTTCAGCCAATACGTCTATTTGCGACAATGACAGTTTTACCATTACTTCTTCCGTTACAAACAGCGGAAACCTGAATAACGTAACCTATCAGTGGTATCAGAACAACAATCCTCTTCCGGGAGCTAATGCGTCAACCTTAGTGGTTTCAACGGCCATTCAGGCCACTGATTCAACAGCGGATTATTACCTGGAAGCTACCGAAGAAGGCATTTGTACGGGTAATTCCAATACGGTTTCGGTACAGATAAATCCGGTTCCCGTTTTAAACACAATTCCGGTAATCATCGAACAATGTGATTATATTGCTCCGAATAATGACGGTATTGCTACCACAAATTTAACCGAAGCATATAATGATATTACCAACAATGTTGCCGGCTTAACACTGCTCTATTTTCTGGACAGCGGTCTTACACAACGCATTTTAACCCCCGAAGCCTTTGTTAATGTCACAGCGAGTCAAACCATTTATGTCATCGCCGTTAACGAAAACACCACCCCGAATTGTACTTCTTCTACTGTTGCAACAATTGCTTTAACGGTGAATCCGACAAGTCTTTCTGCATATCCCGACATGCCCGGCGTATGTCCGGTTGTCAACCAAAACTATGGCTTTGTGGATTTTTCAGCACAGGAAAACATCATCCGCAACAACTTTTTTGGCGGAAATCCGGTGGAGATTACGTTCTATTTAACCGATACAGATGCCTCTGTGAAAACAAATCAACTGAGCAATTTGTCGCAGATTCCGGTTGGACTTCAAACTATTTATACCCGTGTGGAAACCAACAACATCTGTGAAGGCGTGGGTACTTTTGGGGTTGAAGTTATTACCCCGCCAATTCTGAACACCATTAATGCGGTGGCCTTGTGTGAAAATGAATCGGTAGTATTAAACCGTTTTGATGCCGAAGCCCTCTTGAACCAAAACCCGACTGTACAGGCAAGTTATTTCAGAACATTTCAGGCCGCCGAAAACAATTCCGGTTCTTTAAATAAAAATATTCCACAGGCTTTTCCGGTCGGAAGCAATACTCTTTTTGTCCGTTTATTTGATACGGCTACACAATGTTTTTCCATTGTTGATTTCGCCATTGAAATTTTTCCGAATCCGGTTATTTATACGCCAAGTCTGCTTTCAATCTGCGGCGATACGGTTTCGACTTTTGATTTAACGCTCCGAAACAATCAAATTACCGGCGGCAACACAAATTACCGGGTTTTCTATTATGAAACACCGGCAGATCTGGCGGCAGACAATTTTATTCCGCAGCCTGATGCGTATGAGTCCTCGTCTAAAACTGTTTTGGTAAAAGTAGTGGATCCTACCAATAACAACTGTTTTTCGACCACCAATTTAAGCCTGGCGGTGGTCACAATTCCGGGAAGTTTAACCGATCCTACCCCGATAGAACGGTGTGACGACAGCGGATTCTACCGCTTTGATCTAACCGAAAGAACAACTGAAATTGTCGGTTCATCCAACCAGAACAATCTTGTTATCCGGTATTATGAGCGTTTTTCAGATGCCCGGGACAACAACAATACTTTTATAACAGATCCAACCGCTTTTACAAATAGCATAAAAGATTTTCAGACGATTTATGTCCGTGTGACCAGTACAACCAATTTTGACAGCGAAACCGGAATTGCGTGTTACCGCATCCTGGCATTAGACCTTTATGTTCGCCCGTTTCCGGAAAATAAGCTGAGAACATTTCCGTATTATATCTGTATAGATGAAAACGGAACGATTTTAAAAGAGGCCTTTATCCGGACATTATTAAATGAAACGGATTATACTTTTGAATGGTTTACCGGTTTTGGTGCTTTGGCCGGAAATGAAATTCCGGGCGAATCATCAAGTACATTTTCAACCGGTCTTGAAGGTGATTTTTCTGTTCTGGTAACCAATGTTTCCAATGTGGCATTATGTTCAAGTGTTTTTAATTTCACAACCGTTAAAACACTGGCTCCCGATGCGGTTACCGTTTCACCGCAAAACCTGATACGGTTTGAAGGTCAAAACAGCATTACGGCCACAGCCACCCCGGCCTCTCCGGATTATGAGTACTCCATTATTCCGGATCTATGGCAGGACAGCCCTGTTTTTACCCATATTCCGGCCGGTGATTTTGTGCTGAGGGTACGAAACAGATTCGGTTGCGATGAAATCAGCACCACGTTTACCGTATTAGATTTTCCGGTCTTCTTTACGCCAAACGGCGACGGCTTTAATGATACCTGGAAAGTAACAGGCTCTCCTGTTATAGAAATCGTTCATATTTATATTTTTGACCGGTACGGAAAACTGCTGAAAGAAATTGGTCAAAACGGTAGCGGCTGGGACGGCACCTTTAACGGAAGACCTATGCCGTCTGATGATTATTGGTTCAAGGCTGTTTATTTGAAAGACGGAATTAAACAGGAGTTCAGGTCTAATTTTAGTTTGAAGCGTTAGGCATTGGGCAAACATTATACAAAAAACATTCCGGTCAAGAGGCCGGAATGTTTTTTTAAAACACACTATTTTACGGATTCCCGTAAAAATGAAGCGGTTAACTTTTCTAATTTGCATACGAAAACATCTTATTTTTATGCTAAAAAAAACAATTTTATTAGAAAAAAAAGCTTCTGTCACCTGCAAAAACCTTCAACTGATCATCAAAACCGAAGAAAGGGAATCGTCTATTCCTATAGAAGACATCGGGTTTATCGTATTGGATCATCCGGAAATCTACCTGAGCATCCCGGCCATGAACCAGCTTGTGGAAAACAATTCATCATTGATTATCTGTCATACGAATCATTTGCCCAACGGCATGTTTTTAAACCTCAACAGCCATCATATCCAGCAGGAAATTTTCAGAAAACAGATCGAAGCATCGGCACCGCTAAAAAAGCAATTGTGGCAACAGACCATCGTTGAAAAAATCAAGAACCAGGGCATACTGCTGGAGCGAATAACCGGATCAAAAAACCATTTTAACTATTTAGCCGGAAAGGTGCAAAGCGGCGATACCACCAACATGGAAGGCGTAGCGGCGAGCCAGTACTGGAAATCCTTTTTTGAAGCCGACTTTAAACGGGAGCGGTTTGGCGATTACCCCAACAACTTCCTCAATTACGGCTACGCTGTTTTAAGAGCCGCCACTGCAAGAGCTTTGTCCGGAAGCGGTCTGCTGAACACCCTGGGCATTCATCACAAAAGCAAGTATAATGCTTTTGCTCTGGCCGACGATATTATGGAGCCCTTCCGCCCCCTTGTAGATGAAAAAGTTTTTGAGCTGATGCAGCAATATGACGAACAGGATCTGAACACACTGCTTAAATCGGAACTTTTACAGCTCCTTACCCGAACGGTTTATTTTAAGGAAGAAAAAAGTCCGCTTATGGTCGCCTTACAAAAAACGGCCAGTTCCTTACAGCAATGCTATTCGGGTGACCGGAAGAGGATCAAATATCCCCGGTTATGGAGTTAAACGGATACCGTATTATGTGGCTTTTTGTATTTTTTGACCTTCCGACCGACACTAAAAAAGACCGGAAAAATGCTTCCGGCTTCCGGAACAGCCTGTTGAAAGACGGGTTCAGCATGATGCAGTATTCCGTATATGTGCGTCATTGTGCCAGTAGCGAAAGTGCTGACGTGCACGAAAAACGAATCCACAAACTTTTACCACCTTTAGGCAAAGTGAGTGTGCTGCGGATAACCGATAAGCAGTTCGGGAACATCTTAAACTTCTGGGGCAAAGCCGAAGTGCCCAAAGTTCCGCAACCGACGCAATTGGAGTTGTTTTAAATCGTATAAAATTTATCTTTAAACCAATTATCAGGATTATTACTGATGTAATTAAAAATGTTATAATATGCATTTTCATCTCTAATGATATGATCATGAAATGAGCGGTGCCATGCAAATCTTTTGTAGCCAGCATTATGAATTTCAGATGATGAAGTTGATTTTAATGCCCCAATCAAACTTGAGAGCGATTTTATTTTTAAAGAATTTTGACCGTCTTTTTGTCTATCTATCCCTAAAATAAGATGAAAATGATTTGGCATAACAATATAATTATGAATATCAACGTACGGATATTGATCCTTCAACCATTTTATCTTGGCATCAACAATTAATCCATATTGATTTAATTCAACAACATAATTGATTTCTGAACTTTTTAGCTGAAGATGCTTTTTGGGAAGCTGATAATCGGGATTTTGATTTTGGGAATTCTGTACGGACAGGTCGTGACCTGTCCCTACGGGAATGACTCTCCCCAAACAACAATCATTATTTTTTACGCAACTTGTCACGAAATACAAATTATCACTTGTATAATCGAATCCT
This sequence comes from Bacteroidota bacterium, assembly GCA_023434025.1. GTDB lineage: Bacteria > Bacteroidota > Bacteroidia > Flavobacteriales > Flavobacteriaceae > Flavobacterium. The sequence continues at coordinate 1,417 of JAEYTL010000004.1, read as the reverse complement.
TTCATTCGATTTTTTTTGCGAATTTTCATGGCTTATACTTTTTAAATGGCTTATATAATTTTCAAAAATAATACTATAAAATTTATTTGCAAATTTTTCATTTTTCTTCGCACGGACAGGTCGCGACCTGTCCGCAGAAATAAAAAAATGCTTCAATCTTGCCTAATCACTGCAAAAAAGAAGCATTTTTTATCACGATATATTCCGATATTCCATTGATAATTAGAAGGTAACAAACCAACTAATATCGTGTTTTCTAATCTTTAATCAAACCACAACCTTTCATCTTCCAATGTGTTTTTTGAATCAAATATCGTGTTTTCTAATCTTTAATCAAACCACAACTCTAAAAGCTACACCAATTTGATTGTCTCTAATATCGTGTTTTCTAATCTTTAATCAAACCACAACCAAACAGACAACCTAGGTAACTTCCAAGGCAATATCGTGTTTTCTAATCTTTAATCAAACCACAACTGACAACTCATATGATACTAATGATTTTTCAATATCGTGTTTTCTAATCTTTAATCAAACCACAACGTCTACACACTTATCAAGTAACTTGTCCTGAATATCGTGTTTTCTAATCTTTAATCAAACCACAACTACGTCGTGTGGGTTAATTGATTGTCGTGCAATATCGTGTTTTCTAATCTTTAATCAAACCACAACGTAGCGGCTATTTTATCAGAAAAGTCGGTAAATATCGTGTTTTCTAATCTTTAATCAAACCACAACATAATCCAAGCCCAACAGTTGGAGGGGGCAAATATCGTGTTTTCTAATCTTTAATCAAACCACAACGATCGTGTATCAGGTAAACTGTTTGGCCAAATATCGTGTTTTCTAATCTTTAATCAAACCACAACCAAGGTGTTAAACAAACTAAACGTGTTTACAATATCGTGTTTTCTAATCTTTAATCAAACCACAACGTATTGCGGAGGCACGGCAGTACCGTCCTTAATATCGTGTTTTCTAATCTTTAATCAAACCACAACTTGAAAATATGCATTATAAGGCACCCCTTTAATATCGTGTTTTCTAATCTTTAATCAAACCACAACTGTGGCCGGCTGCGTTGATATCCGCGGCCGAATATCGTGTTTTCTAATCTTTAATCAAACCACAACCGATGCGGGCGATATGTTAAAGTAATGTTAATATCGTGTTTTCTAATCTTTAATCAAACCACAACCCATTTTTTTAATACACCCTGTTTTGGTCTAATATCGTGTTTTCTAATCTTTAATCAAACCACAACATATGGCAGTGGCTTTACGAATATCAAACCAATATCGTGTTTTCTAATCTTTAATCAAACCACAACGGATCAGATATAGATGCAATTTTATCAGTAAATATCGTGTTTTCTAATCTTTAATCAAACCACAACTTAAATGCAGTATAGTAT
>JAEYTL010000030.1 GCA_023434025.1 Bacteroidota bacterium | reverse complement strand
TCTTTTTACCGGTCTTGCCCGAGAGGGAGCTCCCGGCAAGTAAAAATCCGTAATCTGCCGTAGGTATGGCATCAAATAAATAATCGGCATGCTGCCCGCCAATTGATTTTTCCCATAAGATGTCCTGAGAAAACAGGGACATGCTGAACAATAAAACTGCGTGTGTCAGAAATCGTTGGTGCTTTTTCATAAAATGGTTTTTACGGATACGTACTTTAATCGGGGGCAAGGTAGCCCATAGGCCAAAAACCATTTTACAGAAAATCTGTAAAAAGTGTTAACGTTTTGTTTATTTTGTCTATTATGACAAAATAAACCGCAACATATTAACTTTTTCACAGCACCGTAAAAGATTTATTTCGGAAAATACCCTCTCTTAACCCCAATGGCTGCAATAATAAGAGAAATATCGTAAACCAGCACTATTTTTTGAAAATATTTTTCTGTTTAACTTAAAAAAGTGATTTTGTTAATGGTTTTGTTTAAAATGTTAAACAAAAATACTGATTATAACATAATATTACACAGATAGACAACGTGAGAAGCAAACAGTTTAATGCTGTACTAAAAATTAAAGATAGCTTATTCTTAAAAAAGAACCATCGTTTTGAAAGAGTTCTTATCAGTGAAATTCAGTTTTTAGAAGCAGATAATAATTATACTACTATTTATACTAACCGTGATAAGTTCTTGTATTCAATGGTTTTAAAAAAATTAGAAAAAGAATTGCCTTCAGATAAATTTTTAAGAGTACATAGGAGCTATATTGTGAATGTTAGTGCAATACAAGGGTTCGAAGGCAATATGTTGTTTCTGAAAGATAAAAAGGTTCCGGTGAGCAAATCGAATCAAAGTCAGGTCTTTAAATTATTTCGGGTTCTGAAAAACAATTAGTTTTTACCTTTTGTCTGTTCAAAGTGTAGTATTGATGATTTTGTTCAACCCGTATATCGTTTGAACAAAAGACTAATCCTCACCCATCGCTTCCATGGTTATTTTTAAACTTTTGAGCTTCTTGGTATGGTCATAAACCGGGCTGGTAATCATTAATTCATCAATCTGGGTGGTATGAATGAAGGCTTTTAGTGTTTTTTTGAGAAGGTCTTTGTCGCCGATAAATGTACATGCCGTCATCTGGTCAACATGAAAGCGTTCCGTTTCATTCATCATTTCATCTAACGCCAAAACAGGAGGTTGAAGCGGTTGCCGGTTATTGCGGATCAGGTTCAGAAACATTTGGTATAAACTGGTCGATAAAACCCGGGCTTCCTCTGTTGTATCAGCTGCGATTACGTTTACACAGGCCATTGTTTTGGGCTGCCGCAGGGATTCGGAGGCATTAAAATGAGTTCTGTAAAAAGCAAAAGCTTCCTGCATTACTTTAGGAGCAAAGTGGCCGGCAAAGGCATACGGCAAGCCATAAGCGGCGGCCAGAGCAGCACTGTCCATACTTGACCCTAGAATCCATATAGGCACTTTTACACCTTCGCCCGGAAAAGCCCGGACAGCTGCAGTGCTGTTTTCCTTTGAAAAATAGGTTTGGAGAGCCGAAACGTTTTGAGGAAATTGTTTAGCTTGTTCAAAAAAGTCTTTCCGGATAGCTGTAGCAGTTAAGGTATCCGTTCCCGGGGCTCTTCCGAGCCCCAGATCGATCCGGTTGGGGTATAGTGTTTCCAGCGTTCCGAATTGTTCGGCAATGATGAGCGGGGAATGGTTGGGCAGCATGATACCGCCTGAGCCGACCCGGATTTTTCTGGTCTGACCGGCAATATAGCCGATCAGGACAACCGTAGCGGAACTGGCAACATGAGCCATGTTGTGGTGTTCTGCCAGCCAAAATCTGTTAAAGCCTAAGGCATCGGCGGTTTGAGCCAGTTCTTTGGTTTTTTCAAAAGTCTGTGTGGTGTTGCTTCCTTCGGTTATCAAAGCGAGCTCCAAAACAGAGAGAGGGATTTCTTTCGTCATTATTTGTGTAATCTTAGCGTAAAGTTAAACCATTACTTTATATGCTCTTTCCGAAATAGGATGAATTTAACAGAAACAATTCTGTTTGACGGTACGATTAAGTTAAACGCAAAAACCACAAGACTTGCCTGTGGTTTTGGTATAAAGGGTTGTTGTTGGAAATTACTGCATCATATAAGGTACAATATTGTGCGTAAAGCTGGTACCGCTTGTGTTGACCAAACCGAACCATCCTCTGTCGTCCCAAACGGTATAAGACATTGACTGACCCAGTGTGCCACGGGCGATGGTTCTGTAAAAGCCGCGGACCAGATCGGTATTGCGTTCGGCAGAGTTACCGCTCCTTCCCACGCCAAACTCACCATAGTTGATCGGCACATCTAAAATATAGGATTGCACACTCACATCCTGTATACCGGTCTCAATAAAGGCAGTGCCCGGAAAAGCGGCATTGCTGCCGGTTTCTCCGCAAAAAGCCCAGGGGTTATACGTGTGTACCTGAATGGACAAATACGGATCTGTACCACTGTTTGGCAACATTGCTTTGCTGGGATAAACGTTTTTTAAGTACAAGGCATTCCCTTGCCCGTTAACCGAGACCATCACGATCCGGGTAGTGTTATTTCCACCGGTAGCCCTGATGGCATTGTACCCCACAAGGTTCACTTTTCGGGTATAGGCCAATGCGGTCGGATCAGTCGGGTCAGGGAAGGGGCCGTTGCCGTCAAACTCTCCCAGATTGCCTTCCGGTTCGTTCAGTACTTCAAAAATCAGTTTGCCGGAATAGTCTTTAAAATAGGCGGCAATGCCGGTCCATAAGGTTTCAAATTTGGTGTCAAAGGCTGTTGTTCCGTCATAATTGTCTTTTAACCAATGTTCATGGTGGGTGTTAATCACCACATACATATCTAAACTGATAGCATAATCAATGGTTTGCACAAGTTCCGTAAAGCGGGGATGTGTAAGGTTAACATTCCCGTTGCTGTCTGCCAGATGATCTCCGTTAAACCGGTCCATCCAGGTTATCGGAATTCTCACGTGCTTCATGCCTGCATTTTTATACAGGTCTATAATTGGCTTAATGCTGCTAAAGGTGGTTTGGTTGATGCCGTTGTCAAACGTGTTCCCTAAATTAAAACCGGCCGACATATCCAGGATTACTTGCTTTGCGGTAGGGAATTCTGACTCTACAGGTTGTTCCGTATCTGTGTCACCATTTACAAAAACAATCTTTTCATCATCGGAACACGACGTTATACCTATAAAAACAGACAGCATAAAAATTTTTAACATATTTTTCATTTTCAGTATTTTTTAATTAGTATTGGTTTTTTTCCAAAGAGTAATCTGATCAGAGATTAAACTGATGGTACTAAACAGGGTTACTTATATTGTTCTTTCTTTTTTTCAAAATAATTCTTTAATACGAAGAAAGCCTTTTTCTTTTTGCCGGTTTCCGAAATAAGTCCTTTTCTGTTCCAGAAGTTCTGGTAAACCGGATGCTGCCTTCTGGGGGATTTAAAATCAACCAGTATCCAGGGTGTCATACCGCGGAGACCCTCCATTTTTTCAAGCATTTGAAGCTGGTTGATATATACCAGCTCCTGGTATTCTTCGCTCCACACCGTATCGTCATCCGCATGGTATCCGGCCAGGCCTTCGGCACCGAATTCAGAAATAATAATCGGTTTATTAAACTTGATATCAAAGGAATATTTGGGCAGTTCTTTGGGTTCAGACCAGTACCAGCCTCCGTATTGATTAAAACTGGCCAGATCCAGTTTGTCACCCAGCGGATCTTCCACCGTAACGGTATAACCCACCCGTTCTACCTCAAGAGCTGCTGCGACCAGCCGGGTATCATCCAGACTTCTCACTTTGTCCACCAGTTTACCCATAAAAATATTTCTGTCGGGGCTTATCGGGGTTTCATTTCCCACAGACCAGATTCCCACACAGGCCCTGTTCTTGTCCCGTTCTATGCCAACGGTTAACTGATTTTCTGCATTTTGATACGTATCCGGATTAGCCCATGAAATGGTCCAGTAAACCGGTACTTCTGCCCACACGAGCAGCCCTACCTCATCGGCCAGACGAAGCATGGTTTCGTTATGGGTATAATGAGCCAGGCGTATGTAGTTGCATCCCAGTTCTTTGGCCCAGTTTAAAATCATCCGCATGTCGCCTTCAGAACGCAGTCTGCCTCCTCCCAGAAGAGGATTTTCGTCATGCACGGAAATGCCGCGTAAAAAAATAGATTTGCCGTTGAGAAAAATATCTTTATTTACGGTATGAATGGTCCTGAATCCGATTTTATCAGCCACTTTATCACTTTTAGAAGATAAAATCACTTCATATAGTTTAGGGTTTTCCGGCGACCAATACTGTGCTTTTTTAACCGGGATTTTGAATTTTACGAACCCTTTTTCATCCGTTGTAAAAGACGATTTAATTTTGAGCTCCGGAATTTCAAGTACGATACTTTCTTTATTTTCCAGGCCTTTTACCTGAACAAATCCTTCGATGTTATTTTTGTCGCCTTTTGCCAGTTGAACCTTATAGTCTTCGATGTACGATTTGGGTGTAGTGACAAGCGTAACATCCCTTGTAATACCGCCGTAATTCCACCAATCGGTGTTAATGGTCGGGATTTCATCTTTTTTTCGGGTGTTATCCACCATCACAACCACAAAATTATTTCCGTCGTTCAATTGATCAGAAACATCAAACTGAAAAGGGGTAAAGCCTCCTTTGTGAACCCCCAGCTTTTTTCCGTTTAAATAAACATGGGCTTGGTAGTTCACCGCTCCAAAATGTAAAAAATACTTTTTATCACGCTGAAGCGAAACCGAAAAATCCCGTTTGTACCAAAGTGTTCCTTCATAAAACAAAAGTCTTGAATCCTGCGAGTTCCAGTCGCCCGGAACCTGAAGATTCGGTTCAAAATCAAAGTTATATTCGGCCTTTGATTTTTTATCCATTGAGGTCAGGTTGTCATAAAACCCGCCTTTGCCGGATTTGCTCTGGTCAAACGGTTTTTGTCTGTAGTCAAGATATCCCATTTGATACGGATCAATGATATATTTCCATGGCCCGTTTAAACTTAAATTTTCTCTGCCGTAAACATTCTGAATGGTTTTTTGGCTGTATCCGTCCACAGACAGTAAAGTAAAAACCATTAAAAGCAAAACAGCATATTGGCAATTTTTTTTGAACATAGTGTATTTTTTATATTTGAAAAACAAAGAGGTAATAGGTTTCTTTTTTCTGAACAAGGCTGCTAAAGCCTCTTTTGATTTAACTAACTCAATTTAAGGGTGTTAATAGCCAATATTAAACTGCGAAGCATTTGCTCCCATCACATCAATCTGACTTTGCGGAACAGGACAATTAACATAGTGCGGTTGCCAAGGGGTCTGGCTGTTCATGGCGTCATTGGCTTCTGAGGTGCTGTTGTCACCATTTCTGTAATAAAGCGAAATTCTTTCGCCCAGCAGACCAAGCCGTTTGAGCAAAAACCAGCGGTTGTTTTCAAAGGCCAGTTCCCGGGCTGATTCTTCCAGATAGGTGTTCAGCGTCCATCCTGCAAAATCGATTCCCGGTGCCGGTGTCATCGGGTTTAACCCGTAGCCTCTTCTTCTCACCCTGTTCATATATTCTAACGCCAAAGCATCGTTGCCAAGATTGTGATGAGCCTCTGAAGCCAGCAACAAGGTTTCAGCAAAACGATAATAGATATGGTTTTTATAACTGTCGTTGGTATTGGGCAGTTTGGTTTCAAAATCGGCATATTTCTTTAAACTCCAGTGAAACCTTCTGTAATTATCTTCCGGCTGTGTAATAGGCTGGCCAAATCTTGGGTGAGCAGGATTGTTGACAATATAATCAGTATAATTTTCCGGCCAGTAGTAGGTTGTGAACCGTTTGTCATTTACTTTGTCATAGAGTGAATTCAGGTAATTGTTGGGGAAAAACCAGCCTAATGACTGACCGCCGTATTCCAGGCTGATGATAATTTCGCCTCCCGCTGCCGGATCTTCACCCGACTGTTTTTCATATAACCGCTGGTTAAAAGCACTTCCGAGCCAGGAACCGCCGCCGCCGGCAAGACCATCACCGGCTCCGAGCAATTGATCTCTCTGGTAAACAAAGAGAGCTTCGCTGTGGTTTACGTTTGACCCGAAAACCTGGTTGAGTTCCACCAAGTTATGGGTGCCATTGTTAATGATAGCATCAAATTGATGGGCTGCTTCCTCCCAGTCACCTCTCCACATAGCCGCTTTTCCTCTCAAATGCCTTGCGGCTCCTTGTCCGTAACGTCCGGCGGGTACCTGCCAGTCCAGGTGCTGAACGGCAAAATCAAGGTCTTTGTTAATCACGCCAAACACCGCTTCTTCCGAGGCGGCTTCATAAACAACCGGATCGTCAATATTTTGAGGTGTTGTAGGCACCGTATCGAGTACAATGGTGCCGTACATCCGGATTAAATCTAAATATAATTCCCCTCGTATGGCGGCTGCCTGAGCCACAATTTTATTTTTTGCGGTTTCATCCATTTCTACAGACCTGGCTCCTGTGATAATGGCTGATGCCCTGTCGATAATACGGTAGGCATTGTTCCATTTGTCGGCCGGAAATCTTGCCGGGGTATGGGTAGAAGCTCCGTAAGGGGTAAACCACGTGCGGTGCAGCCCTAAATCGGTAGCGGCCAAAAAGAACACATTGGATTGCAGGTTGGTATTGTCTCCGGAAGGTGAATTATACAGCCTCATTCTGTTGTAAAGGGCATTTACGCCTACTTCCAACCCTTCCGGGGTCATATAAATATAATCTACCGAAATTCTGTCAACGATCTCCTCTTCCAAAAACGACTCACAGGATAAAAAAGCAAGTGAGGTTAAAACGACTGAAAAGATTAAATAATTAATTTTTTTCATAATTTTTTTCTTTACTAGTTTACAAAACATTTTTTAAAAACCTAATTGTATGCCTGTTACGATGGTTACCGGCTCAGGATATTCATTCGGATTCCGCTCCGGGCTGAACGACTCAAAATCGGTAATGGTTATCAGATTACTGCCTGTTACGTAAATCCTGAGGTTTGATAACCCCAGTTTTGAAATGATGCTGTCCGGCAATGAATAACCAACGGTAATGTTTTGTAACCGCATATAAGAAGCGTCCTGAAGTCCCATAAAGTAAATGTTGTCCGGATCATTGCCTTCTCTCGGTCTCGGGAAATCACCCCCCGGATTTTCAGGCGTCCAGTAATTTTGTTTGATACCGTTTTTGATCCCTCTCAAAGAGCCTCCTTCTAAATAACCGTACCGGAATGGATTGTTTCGGGTAACTCCCTGTACGGTATAAATGTCGGCTGACATATCAAAACCTTTATAATTAACACCTAAAGAAAGTGTTCCATACCAGTCGGGAACCTGCGATGTAATAACGCGATCCTGGTCATTAATAACCCCGTCACCGTTTACATCTAACAATTTAATGTCGCCGGGAACAGCTAACGGTTGGGCAGAATTAACAATGTCTTCTCCTTCCTGAAAAATTCCAATGGGTTGAAACTGATAAAAAACATTCAGCGGCTGCCCGATGAATCTTCTGTTTGCCACATCGTCTCCGTCACCGTAAAGACTAATGATCTTGTTGTTGTTTTTGGTGAATGATAAACCAAGATTCACTTTAAAATCTTCTTTTCGGATGATGTCTGAATTAACAGTTACTTCTATTCCCATATTTTCTACCTCTCCTAAATTATTCCATCTGTTTTGGTAACCGGATGACGGATCTACAGCTTCCAGCACCAATAAATCTTTTGTACGGGTGTTGTAGAACTCAATTGTAGAAGTGATTCTGTTTTTAAACAATCCGATATCCAAAGCAGCATTAAAGGTGGTGGAGGTTTCCCATTTTAAATCCGGATTAGGCAGGGTATTTCCGGGAGCGTAACCGGATACTAAATTCCCGCCGATAACATAATCCCGCTGATCGGCTACACTTTGACTTCCGCCCGGGCTGATTGCCTCATTTCCGACACTTCCGTAACTGAACCGTAGTTTTAAATTGTTGATTTGCTCAATGTTTTGCATAAAATTTTCCCGATGGATATTCCAGCCGATGTTGGCTGCCGGGAAATAAGCCCATTTATTGTTTCTTCCAAATACGGTTGAACCGTCGGCTCTTCCGGAAACCGTAAAATAATATTTATTGTCATAATCATATTCTATCCGGCCTACTGCAGAAACAATTCCTCTTTTGTTTCCTGAAATGGATGGTGTGTTTACAAAAGCTCCGGCCAATCCGTAAATCCCCAGAATGTCATTCGGCAACCTGTCTGCCCGGTTTTCAAAATTGTTGTATTTTGTTTCGGAAATACTTTGTACCCCTGTGATGGCAAAGTGATTTTTTTCTTTGAGGTCAAATTTGTACGTGAAAATATTTTCAAGCATCCATTCTACATTGTCCTGAAATTGAATGCTTCCGCTTCCCTGATTATTATTGGCAATTCCAGACAATGACCGTGATGTGTTATAGGAACGCCTTTTGTAGTTCCATGATCTTCGGCTGGCATTTAACCGGTAGCTAAACCCTTTAAAAGGGGTAACATCTAAAAATACATTTAAAATATCATTTCTGTTCTCTACCAGGTTCATGGTTTCGTTCAGGTCGATCAACGGGTTTTTATTTTCTTCAAAACCACCCGGAAGCCAGCGTAAGGAACCATCGTCGTTATACACCTTTCCGAGAGGAGCCGTTGTGATAGAACTTAAGATTACCCCATTGTTATTAGGGTTGTTTGTTTCTGAAAACTGAAAAGAAGTATTGAACCCGATTTTTAACCAATCGTTAATTTTTTGGTCCGCATTTAAGCGAAGGCCTACTTTGTTAAAATCGGAATTCGGAATTACTCCGTTTGTTTTAATATAGTTGAGACTGCTGAAAATACTGAATTTATCTGTTCCTGAAGAAATATTGATGGCGTGGTTTTGGGTTTCGCCGGTACGCAATACTAAATCTTCCCAGTCAATATAGTTGCCGGTTTGAACACTTTCAAGCTCCAAAGAGGAGAAAATTTCAGCATCGGGTCTGTAAACACCGCCGTTATTGGTTCGGAATGCTTCTCTTTTTAATTGCACAAATTCTTCACCACTGTAAATATCAAAATTCCGGTTGATGGTTTGAATACCGGAAAAACCATTATAGGTTACCCTTGTCTTACCTTCTTTACCCCGTTTGGTTGTAATCAGAATTACCCCGTTGGATGCCCGTGCACCATAAATGGCCTGAGCGGCCGCATCTTTTAAAATTTCCAACGATTCAATATCGTTGGCATTGATATCATTGATACTTCCGATCATGACTCCGTCGGCAATAATCAACGGATCATTTCCGCCGGACAGCGACCGTTGTCCCCTGATACTGATACTTGACGAACCGCCCGGAGCACCACTGGCCAGCGTTACCTGTACCCCGGCAGCTTTACCCCTGATCATCTCACCAATGTCTGAGGTGGCCACTTTGGTCAGGTCTTTTGCCTCGATAGAGGTGACTGAACTGATGATGTCGCTTTTCTTTTTGGTTCCGTAACCCACTACGACTACACTGTCTAACACAAAATCTTCTTCCATGGTAATGCTCAGTTGGGTTTGGTTACCAACCAATATGCTAACCGGTTTCATACCGATGTAAGAAAACAGAAGGGTTTGGGTAGGGGAAGCCTGAATGCTGAAATTCCCGTCAAAATCGGTTTCGGTTCCGGTTGTGGTTCCGGAGATTATAATGTTAACTCCCGGTAACGGTATGCCTGAATTATCTACTACTTTTCCGGTTACAACCGTGTTTTGTGCCTGTGCAGTTGAGTAAACAACGCTGAGCAGTACAAGGAGAACCAGTCGCACCCGGTTGCTTAGTTGTACAACAGCAGATTTCTGTTTGCTTTTTTCCATATTGTTAAAAAAGTTAGTTGGTTTTTATTAGATAGGTTTTTTTGCAGGTTTAAATTATACATTATACAAATTTGATTGATTAAACAGTAGGATAGGGGATGTAAATATTCGTTTGTAGGGGTAAGAATGTATTGTGAGTGTTAATTAATTGTTTTTCAGTAATTTATGTTTTTAAAAATCCTTTCTGATATATAAAACACACCAGAAAGGATTGCTGAAACGGATAAGGTTGACCCGATTTATTCGGTTGAACTGTTTGAACTTTTATAAACTGAAGGAGAAAGCTTATAAACTTTTTTAAATTCCCGGCTAAAATGTTTCCGGTCATTAAAGCCTACCATAAAAGCGACTTCAGAAATAGGGTAGGTGGTATTCAGAATAATGTCTGATGCTTTCTTTAAACGAAGGTGTTTTATCAAACTGGCCACTGAATGATTCGTGAGGGTATTGACCTTTTTATACAATATTGTCCGGCTCATCCCGATTTCTTTGATAAGCATATTTACATCAAATTCCGGATTTTCAAGGTTTTCTTCAATTACTTTCATCAGCTTTTTAATGAACAATTCCTCCGGGGTGGTCAGTTTATCCAGATCGGAATCAATGATAAAGCTACCGCTGTATTTTAAACGCATGATTTCTTTGGACGAGAGCAGATTAAGAATGCTCAGTTTTAAAACTTTGGTGCTGAACGGTTTTGAAATATAGGCATCTGCTCCGGTTGACAGACCTTCAATTTTATTGTCGGTTGATGCCTTGGCCGTTAACAGGATAAACGGGATATGATTTGTGCTTTCGTTTGTTTTGATGTATTTGCAAAATTCCAGACCATCCATGTCAGGCATCATTATATCACTGACTATTAAATCCGGAATTTCTTTTTCCATAAACAAAATAGCCTCCCTGGCATTGGAAAAATCAAGCACATTGTATTCTTCCTTTAAAATGCCTAAGATAAATTTTCTCACTTCATCATTGTCTTCCACAACCAGAATGGTTTTTTTATCCGGGTCGGCATAGTGATTCGTTTCCGTTTCTTCATTCATTCCCTCCGCAGCCTGTAAAGTGTTGTTTGCTGTGGTTAAAGCATCTGTTTGGTTTTCAGTTTTGTCTGTTACAACCTGCTCCTCGGCAAGATGCTGGTGTCCTAACAGTAACGAAATCTGAAATACCGTATTGGCCCAGGATTCTTTTTCTTCAGGAATCGTAATCTCACCTTTATGTAATTCAACAATACTTTTAGAAAGGGCCAGACCAACACCGCTTCCCATATTGTGCACGCCTCTGTCATCCACCTGAAAAAAGCGGTTAAAGATATTGCTCTTGCTGTTTTCGGGAATCCCGATTCCGTTATCTTTAACCTTTATATACACTTTATTGTCTCCAAGGTTTCCCTGTTCAACAGCAAAAACAATTTTCCCGTTTTTCTTGGTGAATTTGAAGGCATTGGAGAGCAGGTTAAAAATAACTTTTTCCATTTGATTTTTATCAAAATATGCATGAATGGAATTGGAATTCAGCACAAACTTATATTCGATATTTTTTTCTGCGGCAATCCCTTTGAACGATTCATATATGTCAAAGCAAAAGGATACGATGTCCTGCTTTTCGCAGTAAATTTTCATGAATCCTTTTTCGGCTTTTCTGAAATCCAGTAATTCGTTGACCAGTTTGAGCAACCTGTCTGAATTTTGCTGAATGGTTTTTAATTTGCTTTCCGTTTTGGGATCGTCCTGAAGCTCACCCAGCAACTCCTCAACAGGCCCTTTGATCAGCGTTAACGGTGTCCGGATTTCATGCGAAATATTTGTAAAGAAATTAAGCTGCATGTTAAAAATTTCCTGTTTACGTTCATTTTCAACATGTTCCAAAAACAGCTCTCTTTTTAATTTTACCCTGTTGTTGATAAAACGGATAATCACGACTGATACCAGCACAACTAAAATACCGTAAATCAGGTATGCCCACCATGTTTCCCACCACGGCGGTAAAATCGCAATTTTTAATGTCTTGATTTTCGGATTCCAGTTCCCGTCTTCATTGGTGGATTTAATCGATAACAGATAGGAGCCCGGATTCAGATTAGACAGATTAATCCTATTCTGTGTGCCAATGATGTGCCATTCGTCTTTGCTGTTAGAACTATCCAGTTTATAAGCATATTTGCTTTTTTTGGGGTTTACAAAATTGAGGTCGCTGAATTCTAATCCGATGTAACCCTGGTCGTAATTGATTGTAATTTCTGATGTTTCTGAAATTGTTTTGTTTAAAATAGATTTTTTTTCACCTGATTCTATGATTTCATTGTTCACAATCAGTTTTGTTAAAACGATTTCATTATCATTCGGGGTTTTAAACATGGTGGACGGATTAAAAAGGGTTAATCCTTTGGTTGCTCCGAAAGCAAGCTGATGGTTGTTGAGCAGTAGGCTGCAGTTATAGGAAAATTGTTTTACCGATACGCCGTCCTTGGCGGAATAGGTTGTGATTTCAAAATCAGATTCTTTTAACCTGGAAGACGTATTCTTGATCTTTATTTTAAACAGTAAGTCTTCAGCACTTACCCAAAGGTTACCCTGGGCATCTTCGGCTATGCTTTTGATGGTTGCATCGGTAAAGCCTTTTGCTTTGTTTAGCGTAAGAAAGGTTTCGGTTGATTCGTCAAAATAATAAAGTCCGTCGTAATCTGCCCCGATCCACAGCCGACCGCTGGAATCGGTGAACAGTACCGTTAAACTGTTGTTACCAATTCGTTTTTTGGTATTGGTGCGGTAGATTTTGGTCACTTTTTTTAACGCTTTGTCAAAAAAGTTCAGCCCGTTTTGGGTCGCAATCCAGATGCCTTTTTCCCGGTTTTCAATGTCTGTTACAAAATTATCAGAAAGCGAGTTCGGCGAATCATCATCCCTGTAGTTTTCAACCGTACCGTTTTTTAAAACCCGTTTTAAGCCATTGCCGTTCGTGCCTATCCAGATATCGTCCTGATCGAGGAGCAATGCTGTAATGGGACGTTCATCTTCAATCAGCCCGCTGGCAGAAAGCGGAACAGGTTTGAATTGTTTGGTGTTTTTATCAAACTGAAAAAGACCGTTAAACGTACCACACAAAAGAAGATTATCATCCTTGTTTGCAAGAGCGGTAATGATATTTTTGGTCTTTTTTTCGTCCCGGTCATCCACGGTAAACGAATTGGAAATTTTGTTTTTAAGGTCAACATAATTCAGTCCGCCCCCATAGGTTCCAACCCATAGAGCTTCATTGTTTTCTTTTGCAACGGCACTCACGATGGCATTGTTTAAACCAAAATCAGGCGGTATAGACTCGCTTATATTCGTAAAATTTGCATTAGCTTTGTTATAAAAGTTAATTCCTCCGGCAATCGTGCCCGCCCAGAGGCATCCGTGCCGATCCTTTAAAAAGCATTTGATGTCGTTGTCGGTCAGGCTGGAATTGTTAAGCGGGTTGTGTTTATAGCGGGTAAAGTTTTTTTTGTTTTTATTAAAAACACTTAAACCGTCTTTGGTGGCAAACCAAACGGTGTTTTTATCCACCACAATAATATCGTTAATCCAATTGGAAGAAATAGAATTCAGGTTGTTAAAATCATTTTTATACTGCGTGAGTGTTTTATCTGCCTTTGAATAGAAAAAAGCCCCTTTGGTTTCAGTGGCAAACCATAAATCACCGTTGGCTTCTCTGACGGTTTTCCAGACCTTTGCCTCTGTAAATTCGCGATGCTCATTCATCCCCTCCGGAAGTTTCCGTATTTCAGAAGTGGCAGGATCAAAGCACTTTAAGCCTTGTGAAGTGCCCACTAAAACGCCGTATTCAGAGTCATAAAAGAGTGATAGTACCCGGCTTTGGTTTAAGATGTAGTTGGAGTCGTTTTTAATATTGTCTAATTTTCGGGTTGTTTTATTTAGTCTTTTAACTCCGCCGAAAGTGCCTATCCAGACATTTTTATACTGATCTTCAACAAATGAGCTGATGTAATTCCGTCCCCCTTTGATTGGTGTAACATCAATCTCTTCAAAGTTGTTTGTGTTTCGTTTAAAGAGATTAACACCATGGTTGGTTCCCACCCACAGATTCCCGTCACTGTCTTCAAAAATCACATTAATGTGGTTATTGCTCAGGCTGCCTTGAGTATTTTTATCACGGATATACCGGTAAAAACTATAACCGTCATATCGGAACAGTCCGTTTTCCGTACCAATCCAGATGAATCCTTTCTTACTCTGAACCATACTGGAAATCATACTTGGCGAAAAATCTTCATCATAACTTATCTGTTCAAAAGACAATCCGGAATCCTGTGCCGGCAGGGTTAAACAGCTCATCAGAAAAAAAAGAAACAGTGCCGTATTTTTTTTAAAACACATCATAAGTCACTAAAATACTAATTAAAATAAAGAAACCAAATGTTATTATGACCGGATTGTTTTTATAATTTCCAACACCTGTTTAACTGATTGGGTCAATGCCGCATAATTGTTATTTTGGAGGATTTCTTTTGTGATCAGCTGGGAGCCCATTCCCACACAGGTTACGCCGGCTTCAAACCAAGGAGACAGGCTTTCCCGGCATGGAAATACGCCGCCTGTAGGCATGATGCTCGTCCAGGGTTGCGGCCCTTTCAGGCTTTTAACAAAGGCAGGCTCGTACAGTTCGCCCGGAAACAGTTTAATGATTTCACAACCCAGTTCTTCTGCCCTGGCCATTTCGGTTAGGCTGCCGCATCCGGGAGACCATAACACTTTTCTGCGGTTACAGACAAGGGCAATGTCTTCTCTCAATACCGGTGTAACAACAAAGTTTGCTCCTGAGAGCATATATAAAGAGGCCGCCGCTGCATCGGTAATTGATCCTACGCCGATAATCATGCCCGGCAATTCTTTTCCGGCATACCTGATGAGTTCTGCAAAAACCTCGTGGGCAAAATCACCCCGAGCTGTAAATTCCATCAAACGGGCACCGCCATCATAACATGCTTTCAGCACCTTTTTACTTTCGGCAATATCTGCACTGTAAAACAACGGAACCAATCCGGTTTCTTTCATCCGGTTTGCCACTTCAATTCTTGTAAATTGTGCCATACGCTTTTTTTTATTTGTGACTCATTACTTCAAAATATAATGATTATCGTTTTACCTTGGCCGAATCATTTCCGTTCAACAGTTCTTCAATTTCACTGACCGAAACGAGGTTTATATCACCTTTAACGGTGTGTTTTAAACAACAGGCGGCTACTGCAAAATCAAGGGTGTGCTGCTCATCAAACGATTCCTGTAACAATCCGTACAGCCATCCGCTCATAAAGGCATCGCCGGTGCCGATCCGGTCAACAACCGGGGTTATGTCCCGTATTTTAGACTGGTATATGTTGCTTTGATCACACCAAATTCCACCGATCTGCTGATGACTGGCATGCAGGGAATACCGCAAGGTAGTGGCCATTTGTTTTAAATGAGGACAAAGTGTAAAGAGATTTTGGTATTGATCGTTTAATGCTTTTAAATTACTGTAATCCGGATTTGTTTTTGTTTTACCTAACATAAACAAAGCGGTATCAATGTCACCTAAAATATGCGTACAATAGTGCAATAAATCAGGCATTATCGCTTGGGGTTCTTTGCCGTATTGCCAGAGTGCAGTCCTGTAATTCAGATCACAGCTGATGATGATTCCCGCTTGATGAGCAAATTTCAACGCCTCTAAACAGACATCGGCTGCTTTTTGGGAAATTGCCGGGGTGATGCCGCTCCAATGAAAAACGGCAGCACCGTTAAAGATTTTTTTCCAGTCAATTATGCCGGTTTCAAGCGTGGCCATAGCACTATTGGCTCTGTCATAAATAACTTTGCCGGCTCTGACTCCTGATCCTTCTTCAAAAAAGTAAAGCCCGAGCCGTTCTCCGCCCAACAGAATATGGTGATCGGAAACACCGTGTTTCCGGATGTCCATCAATGCTCTTTTCCCCAGATCATTATCCGGTAAACGGGTTATAAAGGCGGTATCTATACCAAAACTGGCCAATGAAACCGCTACATTATATTCTCCTCCGCCAAAGTAAAGGTCAAACGAATCAGCTTGTGTAAAACGCAGTCCGTTTCCGGGAGAAAGCCGCATCAAAATTTCACCTAACGTAATTACCTTACTCATTTAAACTGCTTTTTGGTTTAATCCATCAAAATTAAAATAATTCAGGGCATTATAATAGCAGATGTTCTGAATCATTTGTCCTAAAAAGCCAAGATCATGGGGCAGTAAGCCCTTTTGAACATCTTCGGCCATTAAATTGCACAGTATCCGACGGAAATATTCATGCCTCGGAAAGGATAAAAAGCTTCTGCTGTCGGTCAGCATCCCGACAAAGCGGCTTAATAAACCCATGTTGGAAAGTGTATTCAGCTGCTTTTCCATCCCGTCTTTCTGATCTAAAAACCACCAACCGGAACCCCACTGCATTTTTCCGGGAATTCCTCCGGTTTGAAAATTCCCCATCATGGTGGCAAATACTTCGTTTTGTGCCGGATTCAGGTTGTAGGTAATGGTCTTTGCCAGTTGATTGGTTGTATCCAGTTGATTAAACAACCGACTCATGAAGTTGGCCATCGGGTAATCGCCTATTGAATCGCAACCGGCATCTGAGCCGATTTGTGCGGCCAGACGACTGTTATTGTTTCTGATAGGGCCTAAATGGTATTGCTGAACCCAATTGTATTCATGGTATTTTTTTCCTAAATGCACAAAAAGATAAGATCGGAACTGGTTGGTTTCAAAAGTGTTAATTGGTTTTTTGTTCAGTACTTTTTTTAAAATAGTATCTGCTTCCTGAACGCTCACCATTTCAAAAGCCAAAGCAGCCCCCAACCCAAAATCAGATAACCGGCAGCCCTGTTTATGAAAATAATCTATCCTTTTGTCAATAGCATTACTAAGATTTTCTAAGTTATGAATCGGAAATCCAACACTTTGCGAGAGCTTTTCCAGGTAGTTTAAAAACTTTTCCTCTCCGATAAAAAACAATTCGTCTGAGCGAAAAGTGGGTAGTACTTTCGTGAAAAATCCGGTTTTGGCAATGGTTTTGTGATAATGGAGGTCATCGGTCGGGTCGTCTGTGGTACAAATTACTTCAACACTCATATCTTCCAGCAGTTGAGCCGGTGTTTTATGAGCGAGTACTGCATTAGCTTTGTCATAAATGCTGTTGGCCGTATCGGGCTGCAGTATCTCGTCAATATCAAAATAGCGTTTTAGCTCCAGCTGTGTCCAGTGAAACAACGGATTTCGGAAGGTATAAGGTACTGTTTCTGCCCACTTGCTAAACCGCTCTGCCGCTGTAGCGGAACCGGTGATAAAATGTTCATTAATTCCGTTCGCACGCATGGCCCTCCATTTATAATGATCACCATTTAACCATGCTTCGGTAATGTTTTCCAGGGGTTGGTTTTCGGCAAGTTGTTTGGCAGATAAATGATTGTGGTAGTCAATAATGGGCAATACTTTGGCATAATCGTGATAAAGGGTTTCAGCAATCGCAGAATGCAATAAAAAATGATCGGTTATGATTGGTTTGGCTTTAATGTTCATGCCGTCAGACTTTTAGATATTCCCATTTCCAGTCCCCTTAGTTCCGCTAATCCCCTTAACCGGCCTATTGCCGAATAACCCGGATTGGTTTTTTTTCGTAAATCATCCAGCATCTGATGGCCGTGATCCGGCCGCATCGGTATTTGTGCATCTTTTCTGCCCAACAGTTTTCTCCGCTGTTCTTCCAGCACAATTTCTTTTACAACACTGAACATATCTACATCGCCTTCCAGGTGATTGGCTTCGTAAAAGTTTCCTTTGTCATCCCGTTTTGTGCTTCTTAAATGCAGGAAGTGCACCCTGTCTGCAAACCGTTTGAACAGTTGTGTCAGCAGATTGTCGGCTCGAACCCCCAATGATCCTGTGCAAAACGTAATGCCGTTTGAAGGATGAGGTACTTGTGAAAACAGATAGGCATAATCATCTTCGGTGCTCACAACCCTTGGCAATCCTAAAATAGGATAAGGCGGATCGTCCGGATGAATACACATTAAAACCTGATTTTGAGCGGCAGTCGGTATAATTTCCTTTAAGAACAAGATTAGGTTTTCCCTCAGCTTTGCGGCATCAATTCCGGAATATGTATCTAAAACCGTTTGAAATTGTTCCAGGGTGTAGCCTTCTTCTGCTCCCGGAAGTCCTGCAATAATGTTTTTGATCAGACCTTCTATTTCGGTTTCCGAGCATTGTTCTAAATAGGCTTCTGCCGCTTTTTTTTGCTCATCCGTATAGGTCTGGTCTGCTTCAGGTCGTTTTAGAAGGTATAATTCAAAAGCTGCAAATGCCGTTGCATCAAAACGCAGTGCTTTGGATCCGTCTTCTGTTTCATAGTTTAAGTCCGTTCGTGTCCAGTCCAGAACCGGCATAAAGTTGTAGCATACGATACGAATACCGCAACGGGCTAAATTGGCTATACTCTGTTTGTAATTTTCAATGTAATTTTGAAAATTTCCGGATCTGGTTTTAATATTTTCATGCACCGGAATACTTTCCACTACACGCCAGCTAAGACCTGCCTTTTCAATTACCGCTTTTCTTGTGTTGATTTCTTCAATTGTCCATACCGTACCGTTCGGAATGTGGTGTAAAGCCGTAACAATTCCGGTTGCTCCGGCTTGTTTTATATCGGACAGAGATACGGGGTCATTGGGGCCGTACCATCGCCATGTTTGTTCCATATTGTTTTCTTTTTAGATTGTTATTGCGTAATTAAACACCACTGAAAGCACTAAAACCACCATCAACCGGAATCACGACACCGGTTACAAACGACGAATTTTCATCACATAAATAGAGGGTTGTACTGATTAAATCTTCCGGTACACCAAACCTTCCCATCGGAGTTTGACGGATAATGGTATTGCCTCTATCGGTTAAAGCTCCATCGGCTGTTGTAAGCAATGCCCTGTTTTGTTCGGTCAGAAAAAATCCGGGAGCCAATGCATTCACACGGATGCCGACTTTAGAAAAATGAACAGCCAGCCATTGTGTAAAATTAGATACTGCCGCTTTTGCTCCGCTGTAAGCAGGGATTTTGGTCAAGGGAGTGAATGCGTTCATCGAAGAAATATTTAAAATGCTACAGCCTTTTTTACCTACCATGTCTTTGGCAAAAACCTGAGTTGGCAACAAAGTGCCTATAAAATTCAGGTTAAAAACAAATTGAATACCTTCTGCGTCTAAATCAAAAAAAGTTTTAAATCCGTCTGTTACGTTCAACAAATCATCTTCCTGTAAATAAGGGTTTGAAGTCGTACCCATCGGGTGATTTCCCCCTGCTCCGTTAATCAAAATCGCACAGTCACCTAGTTGAGCGTTTACAATGGCTTTGGCAGATTCTAAAGAAGATTTGTCCAGCACATTGGCTTCTACTCCAATTGCTGTTCCACCTGCCTGATTTATTTCTGTGGCAACTTTTTCTGCGGCAGCTAATTTCAAATCTACTGCAGCAATTTTATAGCCCTGCTTGGCCAATGCTTTGGCCAGCGTACTGCAAAGCACTCCTCCGGCTCCGGTTAAAACGACAACTTTACTCATTTCTTTCCTTTTATAGTTTTACTTTTCCACCTGAAATGGATTTTTCTGATTCAATGCAATCTTTTTAAGCATAAAATAAACTGTTTGAAAAACAAAGAACAGCTTGTCTTTTTTTATGATACATACGAGTCATTATGCTATACAAAAGTAACGACTACCATAAAAATCATTCGTTTCAAATATTTCTTTTTAGGGGTAAAGATGTACGGGCAATAAATGCGTAAAAAGTTTATTTTTTATTTAAATGTCTGATTATTAGTGATATAAATTAAAAGAGAATATCGATTTTAAAAAATAAAAAATGCACCGCATAAATAAAATAAAAACGAAAACGGATAAAATACAGAAAATGTACATATTTGCCCCCAAAGAAAAATTAATAGAGCCCTTTTTTTTGGGATAAATTAAAATATTTGTTAAAATTTTTTAGTACTAACTAAACAGAATTAATTATGATTTTGAAAATAAACAAACAATTAAAAAGCAAGTGCTTTATCTTTTTGCTTGCGGTTTTTATTTTTTCTTGTGATGATGATGTCAGAGAAGTAACCTTATTTGAAAAAGGGCAGACACAAGCCGAAGCATCAAGTACTACTATAGATTTTGGCGAAACGGTGAGTTTTACCAGTACATCAGTGAAAGCCCTGACCACCAACTGGACATTTCAGGGAGGGTCACCGGCAACCTCCATTAATCCGGATGTTGATGTTACATATAATGAACCCGGAACATTTGAAGCTAAATTAGTGGTTAAATACATCGACAATACGATTGAAACCATAACTTTTTCGATTGTAGTAAAAGGAATTGACCCTGCTCTTCCTTTTGGAGGAACTCCGGTTGATCTGCCGGGAGTTATTGAGGCGGAGAATTATGATTTAGGCGGAGAAGGTGTTGGGTATCATGATTTTGAAGAAGAAAACCTTGCTGTAGCAAACGGAAGTGCGACTTACCGGCAGGATGATGGGGTAGATATTGTGGTTGGCACACAGGCCTATATCAGTTATACCAATGAAGGTGAGTGGACAAATTACACTGTTAATGTTACCGAATCAGGAGCGTATGATTTTGAATTCATGGTTGCCTCCGGCAGTCCGGCCGGGGGTAGTTCCATCAGACTTCAATCGGTAAATCAAAATACCGGAGTGGTTACTGATTTGGGGCAGACAGGTAATTTTGCAAATACCGGCGGATGGAATGTCTTTACAGGCAGAACCATTGAAGGCGTCAACCTTGCTGCCGGATCTTACACGCTACGGTTCTATTTTACGGGTGGAGATACAAACCTGGACAAAGTAAATGTTAGTGTTGGCGTTCCCGCAGGACCAATTAACGGATTGGGCATTTATACCGAGCGGGAAATAACGGCGGTAAACAATGCTGTAATGCTTCCGGTAAACAATGCTAATTTTGTAATTTCTCAGGTTGGAAATGCAGCCCACGGAAACAACGCTTTGTATTATAAGTTTGATCCGGCTAATTCCTCTTCGTTTCAAACCTGGGGAGCCATGGCAACGATGATAACCAACAGCCCGGTTAATGCAACCGGATATAACTATTATAATCTCAGTCTGAAAACTACATCAACGTATAATTTAAGGGTCAGAATAAAACTTTCCGGCGGATCTAATCATTGGGTAACCTTAAATTCGGCTACAACAGATGCAACTTATGGCATGGCAAGAGACGGGCAGTGGCACAATGTGAAAATTCCCTTAACTGATTTTAATGCGAATCTTTCTTCCATCGCTGAAATTCTGGTGCTGAGAAGTGACGATGCCGATTTTGGAACAACTTCTCCGACTGATACCAGCCGAAATTTTGATTGGTATGTGGATGATGTTTTCCTTTCAGTAGATTAATCAATTGTTTATTTTTTGACAATAAAAACCGTGGAATTTTTTCACGGTTTTTTTATGGCTCCCCTGAGATTTTATTGAATCTCAGCCAGCACGGATGTTAAAGCACAAATGCCCCCTTTTATAAGCATATTTAAAACCTCACCCGTGTTATATTTTTTCAATCTTTGGTTCATGAAAAACCTTGCCGGAGAATAAAGATTTATTTCCGGGCTTAACAGTATCAACTATAAAAAAATCAAGCGTGAAAAGAAAAGCTGCAACCCAGACCAAAGTGTTGATGACTCAACTATTCCTTTTTGGATTAATAAGTTCAACTGTTTCCTGTCAGCAGGATTCCAAAAAGAACAAAATAAATTATAAGGAAGAATACCATCAGGTTATGGCCAGAAAAAATGCCGATGATTCGCTTTGGAAGCCTTATATTGCCAAAACAATAGACAAACTTCCGGAGTTTCATTACACCAAAGATCCGCAGACAACGGTTTATGGTTCATGGAAAGTATCACCTTCAAAAGCAACCGGATTTTTCAGAACGGAAAAAAGAGATGGTCGTTGGTGGATTATAGATCCTGACGGCTATCCGTTTATTCACAAAGGCGTAGCTGTTTTTGGTCCCGGAACTTCAGATAACCAGCGAAGAGCACTTGAAACCAGATACAAAACAGAAGAGAACTGGGTGTCAGAAGAAAGTAATTATTTAAAAGAGCATGGTTTTAACGGTACGGGAGCCTGGTCTGCTGTTGATCTGATCAGAGCAACCGAAAATCCGCTGGTTTACACTGTCATTGTCAGTCCGATGGGAGCCTACAAAAGAGAACATTTAAAAAAATTCGGCGGTCAATATGAAGAAGCCGGATGGCAGGGCTTCCGCTTTGACCTGGCCATGGTGTTTGATCCTGAATTTGATGTTTATGTGGAAAAAGAAATAGCTAAAATAGAAAAATTCAAAAATGATAAATACCTGCTGGGTTATTTTACCGACAATGAACTGCCCTGGGTTGATGATGCGTTAGACAGGCACCTTACCCGTTTAAACAAAGATGAAGCCGGATATATTGCGGCCAGAAAATGGTTTGATGCCAGAAAAGGAAAAAAGGCATCTGTTGAAGATATAACTGAGGAAGACCGGGAGGAATTTACAGCGTTCTATTTTGAAACATACCTCAAAAAAGTAGCCGAGGCCGTCAGAAAATATGATCCTAATCACCTTTATTTAGGTTGCCGGTTTAACCAGGAATCAGATGAGTTAGACAATCCGAAAATCTTTGAAGTAGCCGGAAAATACATGGACATTGTTTCGGTTAACCATTACCGGAAATGGGAACCGGAACAACCGATCCTGACCAGTTGGGAAAAATGGTCAGGAAAACCGTTTCTGATCACAGAATGGTATACAAAAGGGGAAGATTCCGGTCTGCCTAACAAAACCGGAGCGGGGTGGAATGTACCTACTCAATTGGATCGGGGCTATTTTTATCAGAATTTTACCATTGAACTATTAAAAAGTAAAGCGTGTGTAGGATGGCATTGGTTCCGATACCAGGACAATGATCCGGAAAACCTGAAAACAGATTATTCTAACCGTGATTCCAATAAAGGGATCATCAATAGTAATTATAATCATTATGAACCGCTGATGAGGAATATGAAAATATTGAATGACCATACGTATGAACTGATCCGATACCTGGATGATAAAAAGTAACCGGGAGACACTCTTATATTGTGAGCTGAAGGAAATGGACAAAATAAAATAAACATAAATTGGAAAACACAGCTGTTAAAACACCTAAAAAATACCGATGGACCATTTTATCACTGGTGTTTTTTGCCACCACAATCAATTATTTAGACAGGCAGGTCATCAGCCTGTTAAAAGATGATTACCTGGAGCCATTGTTCGGATGGAACGAATCGGATTACGCCAATATTGTAATTGCCTTTCAGGTTACTTATGCTTTAGGGATGGTAGGGGCCGGTTACATCATAGACCGGGTTGGAACAAAACTGGGCTATGCTATTTCGCTGACCGTCTGGAGTCTGGCGGCTATGGGGCATGCTTTTGCCAGATCAACTTTCGGGTTCAGCATTGCCCGTGGGTTTTTAGGAATCAGTGAAGCCGGTAATTTTCCGGCAGCCATCAAAACCGTCGCAGAATGGTTTCCTAAAAAAGAACGGGCACTGGCTACGGGCATTTTTAATTCCGGCAGTAATGTAGGAGCTATCGTTGCACCTTTAACCGTTCCGCTTATTGCGGCTACCTTGGGTTGGGAGTGGGCTTTCATCCTGACAGGAGCTGTTGGTTTGATCTGGTTGATTCTATGGGCGTTTTTTTATGAAACCCCGGCCAAGCACCGCAAATTATCCAAGGCGGAATATGATTACATTCACAGTGATGACAACACAGACCATATTCCTGATAAAGAGAAAAAAGTAAAATGGCTGGATTTGCTGAAGTACCGCCAGACATGGTCCTTCGCTCTGCTTAAATTTTTTACGGATCCGGTTTGGTGGTTCCTATTGTTCTGGCTTCCGTCTTTTTTGAACAAAGAATACAATATGAGCAAACTGGAACTGGCTTTCCCGATTGCCGTTGTATATACGATGGCCATGTTTGGAAGTATAGCCGGCGGATGGCTGTCCGGACATTTCATTAAAATAGGGTGGCCTGTACATAAGGCCCGTAAAAGTTCGTTGTTGCTTTTTGCGTTATTGGCCTTGCCTATGCTGGCAGCTCAGGAACTGGGAAAAATTAATTATTGGTATTCCATTCTTATTATCGGATTAGCAACGGCTGCCCATCAGGCATGGTCGGCCAATATTTTCACAACAGTATCGGATATGTTTCCCAAAAAGGCCGTGGCCTCCGTTGTTGGAATCGGGGGAATGATCGGTGCGGTTGGCGGGGTAATTGTTGCAAAATCGGCAGGAATAGTATTGGACCATTACAAAGACCTCGGTAAAATAGAAACCGGTTACTACATCCTGTTTGCATTTTGTGCTTTAGCCTATTTAATCTCGTGGAGCCTTTTTAGTTTACTGGTTCCTAAAATGGAAAAAGCAGTTATTTAGAAAACATTAAAAATACAGCATTTAGCAGTTATGACCTTAAACATGAAAATCAAAACAATTATACTCTCCTTTTTGGCCTTTTCAGCATTATCCGCACAAAACAAAAAAGCGTTGTACAAAGATAAAAACGCACCCGTTGAAGACCGTATCGAGAACCTGATCAGCTTGATGACGCTGGAAGAAAAAATTATGCAAATGAACCAATGGACTTACGGTAAAAATGCAAATCCGAATAACATTGGCGAAAAAATGAAAGAAGTGAATGCAGAAATCGGGTCATTGCTTTACAGGAGTACTAATCCGGAATACCGCAACCAGATTCAGAAAAAAGCAATGACTGAATCCCGTTTAGGAATTCCTATTATTTTTGGCTTTGATGCTATTCACGGGTACCGGACCATTTTTCCGATTCCGCTGGCCCAGGCTTGCTCCTGGAATACAGAATTAGTTAAGCAATCCTGCACGATAACTGCCAAAGAAAGTTGGTTGTCCGGATTAGACTGGACTTTTTCGCCCATGGTGGATGTTGCCAGAGACCCTCGTTGGGGGCGGGTTTCGGAAGGATATGGCGAAGATCCTTATGCCAATGCGGTATTTGGGGTGGCTGCCATCAAAGGTTATCAGGGAGAAAACCTGGCAGACAAATATACCATTGCTGCCTGCCTGAAGCATTATATCGGTTACAGCTTGTCGGAAGGCGGGAGGGACTACCGTTACAGCGATGTGTCAAACCAAACCTTATGGGAAACCTTTATGCCTCCTTTTGAAATCGGAATTAAAGCCGGAGCCGCTACGGTGATGAGTGCTTTTAACGATATTTCCGGTGTGCCGGCTTCGGCCAATTACTATACGTTGACCGAAGTGCTTAAAGATAAATGGGGACACGACGGGTTTGTGGTATCAGACTGGGGTTCTGTGCGGAATTTAGTAGAACAGGGAGTTGCCAGAGATATAAAGGAAGCGGCTCAAAAAGCTTTTATGGCCGGTGTAGAAATGGATATGGTTGACAACGCCTATGTTGATTATCTTCCGCAACTTGTAAAGGAAGGAAAAGTGCCGATGGCTTCTGTGGATGAAGCCGTCAGAAGAATTTTGCGGGTGAAGATGAAACTGGGACTGTTTGAAAATCCTTATGTTGATGTTGTGCCGGAAAAAAAACGCTACTTATTACCGGATTACCTGAACGTAGCTGAAGAGCTGGCCGCTGAGTCAATGGTTTTACTGAAAAATGAAAACCAGACCCTTCCGCTGACTTCAAAATACAAGAGTCTGGCGGTTATCGGGCCCATGGTAAAGGATAATGTTCATATCATGGGTTTTTGGGAAGGTATGGGAAGACCTGAAGATGTGGAAACAATTTATGAAGGCTTGCAAAAAGAGTTCAGCAATAAAACAGTTTTAAATTATGCGTTGGGTTGTGATTTTGACGGTGACGATAAAAGCGGTTTTGCAGAAGCCGTTGAAGCAGCCCGTAAATCGGATGCCGTGATTGTTTTTTTAGGGGAAAAAAGAAACTGGAGCGGCGAAAATGCTTCCCGTTCTACTATTGCGTTACCAAAAATTCAGGAAGATCTGGTTGCAGAGCTGAAGGAAACCGGAAAGCCCATCATCTTGATGCTTTCGAGCGGGAGGCCTTTGGAATTATTCCGTTTGCACGAAATGGCGGATGCTATTGTTGAGATCTGGCAACCCGGAACCGCAGCCGGTTCATCGGTGGCCGGTATTCTTTCCGGAAGAAGAAACCCTTCGGGGAAATTAGCCATCACCTTTCCGCAAACCACCGGACAAATTCCGATGTATTACAACATGCGTGAATCTGCCCGGCCTAAACTCGGACATTATCAGGATATTCCCAGGGATCCGCTGTACTGGTTTGGTCATGGGTTAAGCTATACGACCTACGCTTACAGTACCATTAAATTATCCGCAACACAGATCAGGAAGAATGAAAAACTGATTGCTGAGGTAGAAGTGACCAACACAGGGCCGATGGATGGAAAAGAAGCCGTTTTATGGTTTATAAAAGATCCTTTTGCCACTATTTCAAGACCCATGAAAGAGCTCAAATACTTTGAAAAACAATTTATTAAGTCCGGAGGAAAAGCAATTTACCGTTTCGAAATAAATCCGGAAACTGATTTAAGCTACGTGGATAGCTTTGGCAACAGGCACCTGGAGTCCGGTGATTTTTATATTATGGTCAACGACCAGGAAATAAGATTTGAACTGATAGATTAGTAAAAATGGTAATGAAAAATTAAGGTTTCTTTAAAAAAGAGATAATTATACCCCTATTAACGTATTTTTTGATTCCTCTTCAAAAACGGATAGTGCTACTTTTATGAAAACTTAAAAACCATACCATTATGAAAAAAATTACACTTTTTACATGTCTGCTCTTTTCAGCATTTACGAATGCACAAACCACGTATGCCATTTATACGGAAGACCCTGAAATTGAAGCAGGATTAAGTCATTTCCGGTTTATAAACGGTCAGGGACTAACCGCTTCGGAAGCCACTACCGCTCCTTATGAAGGAACCAAAAATTATCTTTTTTCATACAACGGAACGAATTCTTATATTCATGGTATTTTTATGGCAAGGAATAGTGATAACACCAGCGATACCTCGGTGAATATCGCAGATTTTTCCTATTATAATCTTGCGGTTAAAACGGTTTCAGGTACGCCCTTCTATATTAGAATGAGAGGAAATACAGTTACGGCTAAAGTATTGATAAACCCGGCTTCAAACAGCTACAACTTCAGTAACGACGGTGAGTGGCACTTTTTATCAATCCCTTTTACAGATTTTATTCCTGAATCAGGCAGTTTCAGTCTGACCAATGTTACCGAAATATTTGTTTTAAGAAGCGATTCTCCCAATTCATTGGTAGGTTCAGACAATGATTTTGAAATCGATAACCTTTACCTGTCAACAGAAGAAGTAATGAGTACAAGCGACTATGCCCGGGAAAAGTTTACCGTTTACCCAAATCCTGCTACCAATGATTTGACCATAAGCACGTCAGATAGTATTGACAGTATAAAGATTTACAGTGTTTTGGGGCAGAAAGTCATTGAATGGAATCCGCCGGCAGACAATTATCATCATGCCCGTATTGATGTTTCGGCTTTAAACAGCGGAATTTATATAGTGACTGCAGAATCAAAAGGAACCGCCACAACCACCAGGTTTGTGAAAAAATAGTTACCTCAGTTTTTTGTTTGGTTAAGCCTTGTAAAATGTATTTTGCAGGGCTTATTGATTTATCTCACAACCATTATTTTTTTAACCGTTGTGTCCATGGCATCATTCGTAGAGATAAAAACCATATAGACTCCGGAGGCTACTTTATATTTGCCAAAAGCCCTGGTGTCCCATTCGATAGTTCCGCCTTCGGATATTTCTTCATAAACCAGGTTTCCTTCAATATCCGTAATCTTAACATTTGCTTTGCTGGTTAAGCCGGATATTTTAACGGTTCCGTCAAAACCCGGACGAACCGGATTGGGATAAACGTAAACATTCTGGAGGTTTTCATTAGGTTTGGTGGAAGTGCCTTTAAAAGAAACCATTCCTTTGGCTGTGGCAATAAAAACTTCTCCGGTGTTTCCGTTTATCTCAATATCGTTAATCACGTTGCTGGGCAGGGGTGAATTTGCAGAAGTAAAGCGTTGTAGTGTTTCCTGACCGTTTGGTGAAAACTGAAAAACACCGGCGTCGGCTGTTCCGATCCATTTGTTGTTGGCTCCGTCAACGGCAATGTCAGTAATGAATTGTCCGAACATAAGCTCCTGGGCCAGTCCGTCATCCAGTATGATAATAGAGTTGGTCGTTAGTTCATCCTGATTTAAAAAACGATCTACTGAGGGCAGGATTCTGAGTCCTTTCCGTGTTCCGATCCACAACTGATTCCGGTTGTCCACCACGGCAGCCTGAACAGCTGAAGAAGGTAAATTTCCTTCGTTTTGACCTTCCGTGATTTTTATCAAACGGTTGTTGCTCTCATTAAAGGCGATCAGACCCTCGTCCAGCGTGCAAAGCCATTTGGTGTTGTTTTTGTCTACCGACATTCGGTTGTTGCTGGTAAATCCGCCCAAAACACCACTGATGTCATAGGATTGCCATTGTCCGTTTGTTCGTAAAACTTTAAGCATATTGGCAATCAGTCCGTTTGACACCCAAAGGTTGCCCTGTTTGTCAAAAGCCGTTTGTTCTACCCGGATATCAGGACCATAAGTAGGATTTCCGGCTAGAACCAAAGATTCTAAGCCACTGTTTGAAGCATTGTAAAGTGTTGTGACCACATCATTTTCCAGTTTCAGTAAGCCGGAAAAGTAAGAGCTGGCATAGACAAGATTTTCATTGGTCGGACTAACGGTTACCCGTACGATTGACTTGGCTTCAAGCAGTTCATCATAAGGAATGTTGAGCCATTGCTCTTCTGAGAGTTTGCTGATGCCAAATTCATCCAGCGGATAGGGGTTGTTAAATTGTGTGTAATCACCATAGGTTGCCCATAAAGTACCCGATGGCGTTACCGTAATCGAAAAAATATTGTTTTTATAAGGACCCTGTGGTAATAAGACTTCAAAAGAAGACGGGTTTGTCAGCGACGTTTCAATGACACCGTTTTCAAGCGTCCCGATATAAATGGAATTGCCAATCACTGTGGCAGAGGTAAAAACTGGATCTAAATCGGGTACAAGTACATTTTGAATACTCACCACCTGGCTGAAAGATTCATTCATAACCACGACCCTTGCGGAGGTGGTGCAAATAAGGTTGCCACCCCGGCTTCTCAGATCAAGAACAGGCTGACCCGCATTTAAAATGGCGGTAGGGCTGTTTCCCGTAAACCGGTAAATGATGTTATTGGAATTAGCGGCTACCAATTGATTGTTAAACGTGACGATTCCTCTCCAGAAACCGGAGTCAAAGGTTTGCCAGACACTGAAATCAACCAGGTTCGGATTAGATAAAGGAGCCTTCCGGATACCGTTGTTCAGGGTAACTGCATAAATTTCGTCATTAAAAACGGTGGTTTCCAATACTTCGGTTTGAGCACCAACCGGGCTGATATAGAAAGTATCTCCAAAAGTAAAATCAGTCAGTTTGAATTCAACCAAAGCAAAATCGCAGGAAATATACAGTTTAGCGTTGTGTTCGTAAATATGGTTGATTTTCTTTTTATTGGGAGGGATTCCTCCGGCCTGATCACGGATGCCGACCAATAAAGTGATTTCTTCCGTAGCTTCGTTAATCATGAGTAGCAAACCGTTATCATGTCCCACAAAGGTTCTGTTGTATTGCGGACTGTGGTAAATGGTTGAAATGGTTTCTCCGGAAAGACCGTCAACAGTATTAAACGTTTTGATTTCGTTAGTTGAGCGGTTTTTAGAAAACAAAGCCGTTTCGCAGGCAGCAAATAATCTGTTTTCTGATTCTGAAAGATCCCGGACTTCGTTATATGAAAAATATCCTTTCCACAAAAGATTTTGGGAAACACCGGTAAAGGAAAACATCAGTAGTACGGTAAGCCGGAAAAAATTCTTCATTAGCAATTGAAATTGACACACAAATATAGGTAAAACGAAAGAATCCTACTTTTAATATTTTAGGAATAAAAAAAGCTGTCGTATCCGGACAGCTTTTAAATGATATTTAATTGAGGGGTATGGTTTTACACCACGCCCTGACCTAACATGGCATCGGCAACTTTAACGAAACCGGCAACGTTTGCCCCTTTAACATAATCTACATAACCGTTTCCGTCTGAACCATATTTTACACATGATTCGTGGATGTTGGCCATAATGGCTTTTAAACGTTGATCAACTTCTTCTGATGTCCAGCTCAGACGCAACGAGTTTTGAGACATTTCTAAACCGGAAGTGGCTACACCACCTGCATTTGAGGCTTTTCCGGGGGCAAATAATATTTTTGCTTTCAAAAATGCTTCGATGGCTTCCGGCGTAGAAGGCATGTTTGCCCCTTCTGAAACACAGATACATCCGTTTGCAATCAATGTTTTAGCTTCGTCTTCGTTCAACTCGTTTTGAGTGGCACATGGCAGAGCGATATCACACTTCACTTCCCAGGGACGTTTACCGTCAACATATTTTGCATTAGGGTATTTTTTTACATACTCACTGATTCTCGCTCTCAATTCATTTTTGATGTGCATTACGTGAGCTAACTTTTCTGCATCGATACCGTCTGCATCATAAATGTATCCGGAAGAATCAGATAGTGTTACTACCTTTCCGCCCAGTTCAGTTGCTTTTTCGGCCGCATATTGTGCTACGTTCCCGGATCCGGAAACGGTTACAATTTTTCCTTTAAAGCTGTCTCCTTTGGTGCTCAGCATGCTTTGGGCAAAATAAACATTCCCGTAACCGGTAGCTTCCGGACGGATTAATGAGCCGCCGAACGAAATTCCCTTTCCGGTTAAAACACCGGTAAACTCATTTCTCAATCGTTTGTATTGACCAAACATATAGCCTACCTCTCTTCCGCCTACACCGATGTCTCCGGCGGGAACGTCTGTGTCTGCACCAATGTGTCTGGCTAATTCAGTCATGAAGCTTTGGCAGAAACGCATGATTTCAATGTCTGATTTTCCTTTCGGATCAAAATCAGAACCGCCTTTTCCACCGCCCATTGGTAAAGTTGTTAAACTGTTTTTGAACGTTTGCTCAAAAGCTAAAAATTTTAAAATGCTTAAATTTACAGAAGGATGAAAACGAATTCCTCCTTTATAAGGACCAATTGCAGAGTTCATCTGGATTCTGTATCCGCGGTTAACTTGTGTTTTTCCCGCATCATCAATCCATGTAACACGGAACATAACAACGCGTTCCGGTTCAACCATACGTTCCAAGAGCATTTGGTTCTGGTATTTTTTATTTTGTTCGATAAAAGGAATAACCGTTTCGGCAACTTCCTTCACAGCCTGCAAAAACTCAGGTTCATTGGGGTTTTTTTTAGCTACTGCTTCAACAAAAGCGTGAATACTTTCTGTCATGATTATTAGTTTAATAACGCTTTATGAAAACGTTTTCGTTTGTTGCGACAAATATACATTTTATTGAAATATCGGGGTAATTTTTTTTATATTCTCAGTAGATTTATTTTTTTGTTAAGGAATCAGGATAAAATCAATTATAAATCATAACAATTAAAACAAATTTTGGTTTTTTTCGTATATATACAAGTATTTTTTCATTTTATTTTACAAGTGAATTATGTTTTTATATATTTGTCGAGAATTGATATTAAAATATATGCAAATGCCCAAATATCTTATAATTACCTTATTGCTATTAGTTGGCGTTAGTAATACTGCTGATGCACAGTTTGGTTTTTCGCATGAAGTTGGTGCGATTGTGGGGCCGGTTGCTTTTCAATCTGATTATGGTGTTCGTAGAGACGGTGAAACAAATTTTGGTAACACCGGTTTTGGTATTGGATTAATTCACTACATGAATTTTTCTTACCGTGCAGACTGTAATTGTTACGCCACACCAACGTACTTTAATGACCATTTCAAGTTAAGAAGTGAGCTTTCCTACAACAAAACAAACCTTGAACATTACGGAAAATGGGTGGACAACAGCAGAACATCTGTAATGGCTCAGCAATTAAGGGGAATGAAAGGGAGTACTTCGGTAACCAACATCGGTATGCAATTAGAATACTTTCCGTTAAGCATCAGAGAGTTTTCTGCTACACCGGGAAAATTAGCTCCGTTTGCAAGTTTGGGAGCTCAATTCAGTTATTATAAACCGAAGGCATATTCTGAGTTGGGTCCAGGTCTAGGCGAATTACTCGAAGTAACACCTGTAAAATATATTGATGGTGTAACTAATGAAAGCGGAACGGTTTGGTCTGTTGTAGCCAGTGTGGGAACACGATATAAATTAACGGTATTGTCTGATTTGATGATTGATTTGCGTTGGCAATACTATTTTTCTAACTGGGTTGACGGTTTAAATCCGAATCCGGATGTTTATAAAGAAAACAAAGCAAATGATTGGTTAGTATGGTTAAATGTTGGTTACATTTATTATTTAGACTAATCGGGTTTACTACAGTATAAAAAATCCCGTCAGATGACGGGATTTTTGTTTTTATCGGAATGCCTGTTCAATATCGGCTACTAAATCATCAATATCTTCCACACCCACACTCAAACGAACCAAATCATCTGAAATCCCGATTTCCTTTCGTTTTTCTTCCGGAATCGAAGCGTGCGTCATCAGAGCCGGATGATTGGCTAACGATTCCACTCCTCCCAACGACTCGGCTAAGGTAAATACTTTCAGCTTTTCCAGAAAAGAAACCGAATCGGCTTTTTTACCGGATTTGAACGTAAACGAAACCATTCCGCCAAATCCGCCATGCATTTGTTTTTTGGCAATTTCATGAAACGGATGATCCGGTAAGCCGGGATAAAATACTTTATCTACTTCCGGATGATTACTTAAAAACTCGGCTACTTTCATCCCGTTTTCACAGTGTCTTTGCACCCTGAGGTGTAAGGTTTTAATTCCTCTCAAGACCATATAACTGTCTTGAGGACCCAATGTTCCCCCGGTTGCAAATTGAGCAAAGTGTAATTTTTCACCTAATTCAGCATCCTTCACTACCAAAGCACCGGCAATCACATCGGAATGTCCGCCTAAATATTTAGTAGCAGAATGCATCACGATGTCCGCTCCCAAATCCAGAGGTTTTTGAAGATAAGGTGTTGCAAACGTATTGTCAACGGCAAACAGGATTTTCTTTTCGTTCGTAATTTTGGCTATCGCAGCGATATCTGCCAGTTTCATCAAAGGGTTAGTAGGCGT
This sequence comes from Bacteroidota bacterium, assembly GCA_023434025.1. Taxonomy (GTDB): domain Bacteria; phylum Bacteroidota; class Bacteroidia; order Flavobacteriales; family Flavobacteriaceae; genus Flavobacterium. The sequence goes on along the minus strand of JAEYTL010000030.1, from coordinate 95,770 downwards.
TTCTACCCAAACCAATTTGGTGTTTTCAGTAATTAAAGACTGGAATTTTTCCAGGTCATTCATGTCCACAAAATGGAACTTGATGCCGAAATCCTGATAAATGCGGGAAAACATGCGGTATGTCCCGCCATATAAATCGTCCATCGCAATCACTTCATCACCGGGTTTAAGCAGTTTTAAAACCGAATCGGTTGCCGCCAAACCTGATGAAAATGCCAGTCCCCGAACACCATTTTCTATACTCGCTAAAGCATCTTCCAAGGCTTGACGGGTTGGGTTGGCCGCCCTGCTGTATTCATAATGATTAACGGGTACACCCGGACTCTTCTGGGCAAAAGTAGAGGTGTTGTAAACCGGAGGCATCACCGCCCCGGTACTCGGGTCATGGTGTTGATTGCCATGTATAACTTTTGTGTTGAACTTCATAATTTTTTTATTTGTACAAAGATAAGAAGATGAACTTTATAAAGTTTGTAACTTATTCCTAAAGATTCGATAAATTAATGGGTAAGTAAAACGATTTAAATTCAATTACTGACAAAAATCTGTACTTTTGCATCATGGAGACAAACAGACAAAAGAAAATAGGAACCGTTTTGCAAAATGATCTGGTTGATATTTTGCAAGGAGAAGTGCGTAAAAACGGAATCACAAACTTGATTATTTCCGTTTCAAAAGTATCCGTTACAACCGATTTATCGATTGCTAAAGTGTATTTAAGTGTTTTTCCAACGGAAAAGGGAGCCGAAATTTTAGCTGCCATCAAATCGAATACGCCTTTAATTAAACATGATTTAGCCCAACGTGTGAAACTTCAGTTGCGGAAAGTTCCCAACCTGTCTTTTTACATTGATGACTCATTAGATTACATTGAAAAAATTGACAAAGCCCTGACTGGCGAGGAAAATCCTATTGAAAACCCTGATCTTTTAGAAAAGAGAAAGAAGTCATAACGTGAAATTTCCGTTTTACATAGCCAAACGATATTTGTTTAGCGGCAGTAAGAACGCTGCAGTCAATATCATTACCCTAATTGCCTCTGTGGGGATTATCGTGGGAGCTATGGCTTTGTTTGTGGTGATGTCTGTTTTCAGCGGATTAAAAGATTTCAGTTTATCATTTTCCAATGATTTTGACCCGGATCTGAAGGCTGTGGCCAAAACAGGGAAGACTATTTTTATCAGTCCGCAGCAGGAAACAGAAATCGCCCGCGTGGAAGGGGTTGCTCATTTTAGTAAAATTATTGAAGAAAGAGCCCTTTTTACTTTTAACGGAAAAGATATTTTAGCCAATATAAAAGGGGTTGATAAAAATTTTAATAAGGTAAACCAAGTAGAAAAAACCATCTTTCAAGGCCAGTGGATCGAAGAAGATTCTGAGCAGGTTGTTGTGGGGCATGGCATAAGCCAGAAGCTTTCAATGGGATTGTTTGATTTGGTTAATGTGTTTGAAACGTTTGTTCCCAAGCCCGGAAAAGGTACCATAGACTCACCGGACGGAGCTTTTAACCGATCGGTTCTGGTGCCGGTAGGATTCTATTTTATTAACGAAGAGATCAATCAGAAATATGTTTTTGCAGACTTAAACATTGTTCGGGAGTTACTGGATTATAAACCCGGTCAGGTGTCGGGAATTGAATTAAAACTCAAATCCGGTGCGGATGAATCAGGTGTTATATCTTCTCTGGAAAAAATTCTGCAAAGCAAGGTTGTTATCAAAAACAGGGCTCAGTTAAACGAGTCGCTTTATAAAATGCTGAACACTGAAAACCTGGTTTTATACCTTATTTTTTCACTGGTTATAGCGGTAACTCTTTTTACGTTAATAGGAGCTTTGATTATGATCATTATCGAAAAGAAATCCAACTTAAAAACCCTATTCAATTTGGGCTCCGCTATTGAAGATTTAAGAAAAATTTTTCTCTATCAGGGGTTCCTGATTTGTGTGGTCGGATGTCTGGTTGGGCTGCTTTTAGGAATTGTAGTTACTTTGCTTCAACAACAATTCGGGTTTATTATGATCAATCAAAGCATGGCCTATCCGGTGCGGTTTTCAATCCTGAATGTTTTGATTGTCATTGCCACCATAGCAGTTTTAGGATTTCTCGCTTCGTGGATTGCCAGCAGCCGGGTAAATAAAAAACTACTGGAATAATGACTGTTTTATAAAATAATTTATATTTGTAGTTCAACTTCAGGATTATGATTGTTTTATTTAGTCCTTATTTCGTATAAAGACACAGCTGTTCCGACACAAAAAGTGCCTGACAACCCTGTCAGCCAATTCTTTATTCACTTAATCTTTATCAAAAATGACTGAAAATAAACCCTCAAAAGGGATGCTTTCCCGTATCTTTTCTATTGTAAAAATGGCTCTGAAGGGCGAATCGGATTTTGACTACACTTCCGGAAAAATAAAAACAGCCGTTATCCTGCTGGCCATTCCAATGGTGCTGGAAATGATGATGGAGTCTGTTTTTGCTCTTGTTGATTTATACTTTGTCGGACACCTGGAGAACAGCAGCTTTGCCGTTCAAACGGTTGGTTTAACCGAATCGGTGCTGACCATTATTTATTCTATCGCTATCGGAATCAGTATGGCAGCTACTGCTGTTGTTGCCCGACGAATCGGCGAAAAAGATCCGGCAGCGGCGGCAAAAGCAGGAATGCAGGCCATTATTGTGGCTGTAATCATAAACACGGTCCTCAGTGTTTTCGGGATAGTATATGCTACTGATATTTTAATCTGGATGGGCTCTTCTGAAGAATCAGCCGTTTACGGAACATCTTTTGTTCAGATTATGATGGGCGGAAGCCTTTCTATTATGTTACTTTTTCTGATCAACGGAATTTTCCGCGGTGCCGGAAATGCTGCTATTGCAATGAAAAGTTTGATGCTGGCGAATGCCTGTAATATCATTTTAGACCCGATTCTGATTAACGGCTGGGGGCCTGTTCCGGCTTATGGCCTGACCGGTGCGGCTATTGCTACCACAATCGGGAGAAGTGTTGGTGTTGTATATCAGATGTATCATCTTTTTAACGGAAAAGGGGTTATCAAAATGGTGATGGCCTATGTAATGCCTGATTTTGAACAGATAAAGGCTCTCGTTAAAATTGCTGCTCCGGGTGTTTTGCAATTTGTTATTGCCTCCTGCAGCTGGATTTTTATGGCTAATCTGGTAGCGACCACCGGAGGTGATACAGGTTCGGCCGGTTATCAGACCGCTTTGCGGATCATGATGTTTTTTATTCTTCCCGCATGGGGATTGAGCAGTGCCGCTGCCACACTGGTCGGTCAAAACTTAGGAGCCAAACAAATTGAACGGGCTGAAAAATCTGTTTTTGTAACCGCTAAGTACAATGTAATCTTTATGGCTTTGATTATGATTGTAACATTAACTGCCGCCCGACCGATTATTACTCTATTTACGAATGACAAAGCAGTATTGGATATTGCGGTACAAGCCATTCAGATTATGAGCTTAGGCTATGTTTTTTACGGAATCGGGATGGTGCTCATCAATGCGTTTAACGGTGCCGGTGATACGTGGACGCCGACCAAAATTAATTTTTTCGGGTTTTGGCTGTTCCAGATTCCGTTGGCATACTTTTTAGCAAAGTTTTTAAGTATGGGGCCAACCGGTGTTTTTATGGCGGTGCCCATCGCGGAAACGGGCATTACCATTGCCGGTTACATCTTGTATAAAAAAGGGAAGTGGAAGAAGATGGAGGTATAATTCTTTTTCTTTTAACCGTATAAGTCATATACATTTAGCTTTTCTTATGTGGCTTATACGGTTAAAATTAAACCGTCTGATAATTGGCATACACCTGAGCAATTTCATCAAAAACATCCATTAAAGCCATAGCTCCATCGGTGGTGACTAATTTTTGCTTATAGTCTTTGAATCCGTGAATGCCTTTGAAGTAATTGGTGTAATGACGACGCATTTCAAAGATGCCGACCCGTTCACCTTTCCATTTCATTGACCAGATTAAGTGATTTCGGGCAGCTTCGATACGGTCTTTTATGGTAGGTTCCGGCAAATGCTCTCCGGTTTTGAAATAATGTTTGATTTCGTTAAAAATCCACGGATAACCTATGGCAGCACGGCCAATCATCATACCGTCTAAACCGTACTTATTTTTATATTCCAATGCCTTTTCGGGCGAATCGATATCGCCGTTACCAAAAACAGGCATGGTAATTCTCGGATTATTTTTTACGCGGGCAATGTGCGACCAATCGGAATGGCCTTTATACATCTGTGCACGTGTACGGGCATGAATAGTAAGGGCCTGCACACCCACATCCTGCAATCGTTCAGCTACTTCATCAATGTTGATAGAGTTTTCATCCCATCCCAAACGGGTTTTTACGGTTACCGGAAGGTTGGTGCCTTTGATGACCGCTTTGGTCAGCCGGATCATTAAATCAACATCTTTCAAGACGCCTGCTCCGGCCCCTTTGCAAACCACTTTTTTTACGGGACAACCAAAGTTTATATCCACTAAATCGGGCTGAACGGTATCGACGATTTTGGCCGACATTTCCATGGCTTCTTCATCACCGCCAAAAATCTGGATGCCTACCGGACGTTCGTAATCAAAAATATCGAGTTTTTGTTTGCTTTTAATGGCATCCCGGATCAACCCCTCGGATGAAATAAATTCAGAATACATCAAATCGGCACCGTGCAATTTGCACAAACGGCGAAACGGCGGATCACTCACATCTTCCATGGGAGCAAGCAGCAGGGGGAAGTCGGGCAATTGGATGTTTCCGATTTTTGGCATTGACATTGAATTTTTGGCAAAGATAGGGAAACGGGGTGGGGTTTGCAAAACAGACATTTTTTACACCTGATAGGTTTTAGAAACCTGTCAGGTGTAACCCCTTTAAAATCCAAAACTTTACTTTATATTTGCACACTATTTGCTATGGAGCAGGGTTTGCGTTAGGGATGGGAGCGGCATCCTTTTGTGTTCCCGATAGCTATCGGGAACACAAAAGATATAGCGGACAGCCCGACCCTTGTGGTAACGCCCTGAAAAATATTGGGATTAAGCCCTAAAAATTGAATTAAACGAAGATGAAGAATATACGAAATTTTTGCATTATTGCTCACATTGACCACGGTAAAAGTACGCTGGCGGATCGGTTGCTGAGTGCCACCCAGACGGTTACGGCCCGTGAGGAAAAGGCCCAGTTGCTGGACAACATGGATCTGGAACGTGAACGTGGGATTACAATTAAAAGCCATGCGATTCAGATGGAATATACCTATAAAGGTGAAAAATATATTCTGAACCTGATTGATACGCCCGGACATGTTGACTTTTCGTATGAGGTCTCGCGGTCTATTGCCGCTTGTGAAGGGGCTTTGTTGATTGTAGATGCTGCTCAGAGTATTCAGGCACAAACCATTTCTAACTTATACCTGGCCTTGGAAAATGACCTGGAAATTATTCCGGTGCTGAACAAAGTGGATCTGCCCAGTGCCAATCCGGAAGAAGTGAGTGACGACATCATCGATCTGCTGGGTTGTGATTTAGAAGATATTATTCATGCTTCGGGTAAAACCGGTTTCGGGGTTGAAAATATTTTGGCTGCCATTATCGAAAAAATTCCACCACCAAAAGGGGAAAAAGAAGAGCCGTTGCAGGCGTTGATTTTTGACTCACATTACAATCCGTTTCGCGGCATTGAAGTTATTTTCCGGGTGAAAAACGGTGAGATCCGAAAAGGCCAGAAAATTAAATTTATGGCCACCGGCAAAGAATATTTTGCCGATGAAGTGGGCACATTAAAGTTGAATCAGGTTCCGAAAGATGTAATTTCTACGGGCGATGTAGGCTATTTGATTTCCGGAATTAAGGAAGCCAAAGAAGTAAAAGTGGGAGACACAATTACCGATGCCAAAAACCCGACTACCAATATGATTACCGGTTTTGAAAATGTAAAACCGATGGTTTTTGCCGGAATTTATCCGGTGGATACCGAAGATTTTGAAGACTTGAGAGCTTCGATGGAAAAATTGCAACTGAACGATGCTTCGTTGGTTTTTGCTCCTGAAAGTTCGGCTGCTCTTGGTTTTGGTTTCCGTTGTGGATTCTTAGGAATGTTGCATTTGGAGATTATTCAGGAACGTTTGGAGCGTGAATTCGACATGACGGTGATTACGACAGTTCCTAACGTTTCGTATTTGGCTTATACCAAAAAAGAACCGGATACGGCGATTATTGTAAACAATCCGTCTGATTTGCCGGAGCCTTCTAAATTAGAACGTGTGGAAGAACCGTTTATAAAGGCAACAATCATTACCAAATCGGATTTTGTGGGGAACGTGATGAGTTTGTGTATTGAAAAACGGGGCATCATTACCAACCAGACTTATCTGACCACCGAACGGGTGGAGCTGAATTTTGATATGCCGCTGGCCGAGATAGTATTTGATTTTTATGACCGGTTGAAAACGGTTTCCAAAGGATATGCATCGTTTGATTATCATCCGATCGGGATGCGTACGTCGAAGCTGGTGAAATTAGATGTGCTGTTGAATGCCAATCAGGTGGATGCTTTATCTGCGTTGATCCACGAAGACAATGCTTATAATATCGGGAAGAAAATGTGTGAAAAATTGCGTGAACTCATCCCGAGACAACAGTTTGATATTCCGATTCAGGCGGCTATTGGTGCTAAAATCATTGCCCGAGAAACGATAAAAGCCTTGCGTAAAGATGTGACTGCCAAATGTTATGGCGGTGATATTTCCCGTAAACGAAAACTGTTGGAGAAACAGAAAAAAGGAAAAAAGCGGATGCGTCAGGTGGGCAATGTAGAGATTCCGCAAGAGGCGTTTATGGCGGTGTTGAAGTTGAATGATTAATGATTGATTACAGACGTTGCACTGCAACGTCTGTACAAAATAAAGTGCAACTTCTGTACACTTCAAATCCAATAACGAGCGTTATTGGGTTTTTTGTTTTCTGTATTCGGATGTAAACAAAGGGAATAAAAGCAGTATGTTATTTCATGTAAAATGCTGCGTGTCATAATTTCTTCAACAGGAACGGTTAACCTGTCAAAAAGTTAATAAAACCACTGCCGCAGTTTTATATAAATTAGTTTTCAATTCGTACATTTGAAAAGAATACGAAGTAGCGATATTGAATCGATATCAATAAATCCGGATTAATACATTCAGCATGAAAGACAAAAAAGGCGTTTACACCGGAATCATCGAAAAAGATGAGAAAGGAAATTATTTCTGCGGCGAATATTTGTTAGATTACAAATACACTGAAGCTAATTTTAAACTTGGTGATTTAATTAATATTAAATCGGTAATCGAAAACCCGAGCGATATTAGCTACAATCAATATCCAAAAAAATCAAAGAATTTCTTTTTAGTAAACGATAAAAAGTAGTTACAATGATTGTATTGCTTCGAACAACATCCGATCATACAGATTTTCAAAAACTGGTAGTTCAACTCGATGCTTATTTGCGGGTTATTGATGGGGAAGACCATGCATTTTATGCACAATTCAATAAATCAAATTTATTAAAAAAGGCACTAATCGCGTATGAAAATACAATTCCTGTTGGCATTGGAGCATACAAAGAATATGATGCTCAAACAATAGAAATAAAAAGAATGTTTACCTTTCCCGGGCTAAGAGGAAAAGGAATAGCAAAAACTATTTTAACAGAATTGGAGAATTGGGCAATTGAAGAAAACTATTCAATGGCTATTCTTGAAACGGGTATGGAGTTAAAAAATGCCATTTCATTATATCAAAAAATGGGTTATCAGGTTATTGAAAACTATGGTCAATACATCGGCGTTGAAAATAGTATTTGCATGAAAAAACAACTTTGGAATAAGCGGTTATTATAAAAATTTAAATTATGAAGTGGGAACAACTTTTGTCCTTAAAACGTCAAGGTGATAAAGGAAAACGACTTAGAATTGAACAAGATGACACCCGTTTGGGTTTTGAAGTAGATTATGACCGGATCATTTTCTCAGCCGCTTTCCGCAGTTTGCAGGATAAAACGCAAGTTATCCCGCTTTCTAAAACCGATTTTGTACACACGAGGCTGACACACAGTTTAGAAGTTTCCGTTGTGGGTCGTTCCATCGGACGGTTGGTTGGGAAAAAAATTATCGAAAAATACCCTTACCTCAAAGAAGCCCATGGGTTTCATATGAATGATTTTGGTGCTATTGTAGCCGCCGCTTGTTTGGCTCACGACATCGGAAATCCACCATTCGGACATTCGGGTGAAAAAGCCATCGGCGAATATTTTAAAACCGGAAACGGCCGACAATTCAAAGATAAACTTTCAGACAAAGAATGGCAGGATTTAATTGATTTTGAAGGGAATGCCAACGGTTTTTCAGTGCTAACCGGTAACCGGCCCGGCATTGAAGGCGGATTGCGGATTTCTTATGCCACTTTGGGGGCTTTTATGAAGTATCCCAAAGAAAGTTTACCCAAAAAGCCAACCACGGCAATTGCCGATAAAAAATACGGATTCTTTCAGCAGGACAAAACATTTTTTAAAGAAGTAGCCGAAGAGTTGGGTTTAATTCCAAACAAATCAGGAGACAATATAGGATATGAGCGGCACCCGCTGGCTTACCTAGTAGAAGCGGCAGATGATATTTGTTACACCATTATTGACTTTGAAGACGGCATCAACTTAGGATTGGTTGAAGAAGATTTTGCCCTCGAATACCTCATAAAATTAGTAAAAGACAGCATTGATGCTTCCAAATACAATTTGCTGACAACCAAAGAAGACCGCATCAGTTATTTGCGTGCACTGGCCATCGGAAGCCTTATTAATGAGGCTGTGCGTGTATTCATTGAAAATGAAGAAGCAATTCTGCAAGGAAAATTTCCGTATGCTTTAACCGATAAAAGCAAGTACAAAGCTCAGATGGATGACATTATCAAATTGAGTATTAAAAAAATCTACCAAAGTCAGGAAGTAATCCAAAAAGAAATTACCGGTTACCACGTCATCAATAACTTACTGGATAAATTTATTACGGCCTATAACCATAAACATGAAAATAAAATGTCTAATTATGACCAACTGTTGTTGAAGTTATTGCCGGAAAAATACCAGGTGGAAAAAGACAGTCTCTATGAGCGGTTGCTGCATATTTCGCATTATATTTCTTTGCTGACAGATGGGAATGCTCTTTTGCTGAACAAAATTATTTCGTCGAACAACGGTTAAAAAGCATATGTTACACCAATTCCCAGGGCTTGTTTAAGCTGTAACTTTGGTCCGACTTCAACCTGTTGTCCGTTGATTTCTTCTTTGGCTTTTATATCGTCGTCATAAATCATGTGAATGCCGATATTGGCTTTTACATACTGGTTAACCACCATGTCAACTCCCACCTGCCAGTCTACGTCAATGTTCCCGTATTTGTTGATATAATCGGAATAAAGAGACAGACGGTGCTCCAGATTCATGTTTTTATACAATTCTTTTTTCCAGTAATTTGTAAAGAGCATACCAAATTCGTTACGGCTTCTTCTTCCTCTTCTCAGCAGGTTTCCTTCTTCATCATAAGTGGCTTTAGTAACGCCAAAAGCACCTGAATCAGCTAAGCGTTGGTCTAAAACCAAGGTTGTTTTGAGGGTTAAAGGAGAAAAATAAAAATTCAGATTCAATTCCTTTTTATTATACTCAGAACCAACACCCAGAAAAATATAGGCAGGAGCAAACAACCTTGAAATCGGTTTGTCTGTGTTCGGATAGGCATATCCGTCTGTAAATTGCGTATTAAAACTGAACCGTGCGGAATAATACCAATTGGAATTAGGGTCTTTTTTATAACCATAATTAGAAAGAACGGAAAAAGCATCATCGGTTTTTCTGAGTTCTCTGCCTTCTTGTTTGTTAATCCCGTACCGCAACATCATTTCATTATTCCAAAGTACATTTCCCCGTGTATATTTTCGGGCAAAGTCTCCTTTTAACAAACCGGATACAGAACTGTTCCCTCCGGCATTCCAATTCATGAAGGCAATCTGGCTGAAATCTAAGCCGGCAATATTTTTTTTGGTCCAGTAAGTAGTATCTCTCGGAATTGTATCACTTTCTGTAACAAGCGTTTGAGAAAAAAACAATTGCGAAATAAAAAGCACCGATAATAGCAGAAAAAACCTCATTATTTTAAAAAGTTGATTAGGAACGGCAAAAATGGCCATTTTCAATAAGTTAACAAAACAGAAACCAAATTTTTCACATTAATTTCACTATAATGTTGTAGCTCTTCAATGGTTCCCTGTTCAATAAATTCATCGGGAATACCTAATAGGTGAACGTGGTTTTTGTAATTATATTTTGATTTGAACTCACAAACAGCTGAGCCAAAGCCGCCGATGAGGGTTCCGTCTTCAATAGTGATAAGGCTTTCGTATTCCGTAAAAATTTTATGAAGTAGTGTTTCATCCAAGGGTTTTACAAACGAAAAATCATAATGCGAAAACAATCCGGCATTAGTGGTTTCATCTAAAGCCAATGCAACATTCCTGCCGATAAATCCATTGGATAAAATGGCTGCTTTCGATCCCTTTTTTAACAAAGTGGCTTTTCCGATGACAATTTTTTGAAAAGGCTGCTGCCAATGAATTATATCGCCTCTTCCTCTCGGATACCGGATCGCAATCGGATGATTTAAGCCCAATTGAGCCGTATAAAGCATATTTCGCAATTCAATTTCATTTCGGGGAGAATAAATAATCATGTTCGGGATGCATCGCAAATAGGCCAAATCAAAAACACCGTGATGGGTTGCTCCGTCTTCTCCCACCAAACCGGCCCGGTCCAGACAAAAAATAACCGGTAAATTTTGCAAGGCTACATCGTGTATCACCTGGTCATAGGCCCGTTGCAAAAACGTGGAATAAATATTGCAAAAAACGACCATGCCTTGTGTGGTCATCCCGGCGGATAACGTTACGGCATGTTGCTCTGCAATTCCCACATCAAAAGCTCTGTCCGGAAATGCTTCCATCATGAATTTCAGGGAACTTCCTGTAGGCATAGCAGGTGTAATACCAATGATTTTTTCATTTTGTTGAGCCAATTCCACTAACGTCAACCCAAAAACATCCTGAAATTTAGGAGGTAAATGGCTTTCTTCTTTCAGATGAATTTCCCCGGTAATTTTATCAAATTTTCCCGGAGCATGGTATTTTACCTGATCTTCTTCTGCTTTCTGTAAACCTTTTCCTTTGGTGGTAATTACATGCAGAAATTTAGGGCCTTTAACTTTTTTCAAACGTTCCAGTTCCGAAATCACCGCCACTAAATCATGTCCGTCAACCGGCCCCGAATAATCAAAGTTCAGTGATTTAATCATGTTGTTCACTTTCGGATTTTTGCCTTCTTTCACCGTAGTGAGGTAATTTTTTAACGCTCCTACACTCGGGTCAATGCCAATGGCATTGTCGTTTAAAATAACCAGCAAATTGGCATCAGTAACGCCGGCATGATTCAGCCCTTCAAACGCCATGCCACTCGCAATGGATGCATCGCCAATCACCGCAATATGATGTTTGTCTTCGCCTTTTAATTGAGAAGCAATCGCCATGCCTAACGCCGCCGAAATCGAGGTGGAAGAATGTCCGACCCCAAACGTGTCAAATGCACTTTCACTTCGTTTCGGAAAACCTGAAATGCCGTTCCGTTGCCGATTGGTATGAAAAACAGATTTTCGGCCGGTTAAAATTTTGTGTCCGTAGGCCTGATGACCCACATCCCAAACCAATAAATCATCTGGGGTATTAAACACATAATGCAAAGCAATTGTTAGTTCTACCACGCCCAAACTCGCCCCCAAATGTCCTTCTTTTACCGAAACAATATCAATGATAAAGTCACGTAATTCCCGAGCCAGTTGAGGTAACTGATTCACGTTTAGTTTTCGCAAATCTGAGGGAAATTCGATATGTGGCAGAAGAGGAGTCATGACGATATAAATGACAAAATTACTATTTTGTTTTTTCTTATCGGATATATTTTCGAATTATAAAAATAACTAAAGCAAGAGCCGGAAGCAGTATAAGATAAAACCAATAGGAAGGTTGTATTTTATTTTCAAATGTGCCATAATAAGCCATTGCACTCCAGTAATAAGGTGATTTTTTTGAGTTTGAAAGGTTTTCATCGTTTAAATAATCAATTTTACTCTGATGATTGGCCTCAAAATAACCAAGATTGTTTTTTAAGTTTGTATAAAAATTTTTTATTAATGCGGAAGTAGTATAATCATTTACTTTCCATAAAGAAAATAATAAATTTTGACTACCGTTCATTTGAAAACCTCTGGCTATGCTCAATGCACCTTCTGATTGATAGAGTTTTCCAATTCCGGTTTCACAAGCACTCAAAACTACCAAATCACAGGTTGTTTCTACGTTGTAAAACGCATTGTAATTTACTTCTCGATCAAAAAAGCGAATGGAAGCAGGGGTAAATTTATCTCCGGCTGAAGCATGTGTTGAAAGATGCAGAATAGAATAATTGGAACTGTTTTTTTTAAAATTTTCAAAAGAAGCTTCATGATTTTCTAACGTCAAACTGTTGAAGTGCTTTTTTATAAAGTTTGCTTCTTCTATTGAAAAAAGCAGCTCAGAGGATGAGTCTTTAAAAATGGGAAAAATGCCTAAAACGGTCTCTCTTTTATGGTAAAACGGTTTTGGGTTCAAATAAAAATAAACGGAAGTCTGATAGCCAATTTTGTAATCGTGAAGCAAATAATTCATTTCTGCAAAAGAAGCATTATGACTTTTCCGGGTAATTAAAGCTTCAAAAGGAAGAAAATTTAAAATCCCGTCCGGAAAAATCAATAGATTTTTCCGATTACTTTTTTTCGGAATTTTTAGAAAATTGTAAACTGAATTTGCCTGATTGTTGTAGTCGTTACTGTGGTTGGCAATGGCATTTGGGTCGTTAAAATAACTTAAAAAGCCGGCTATAATTTCTTTTTCTTTTGCTGTATTTTTTATTTCAAAAAGAGAAAGCTCATTATTTTCCACTTTAAAAAGAAACAGTTTTTGGTCACCATAAAAATAGGAAATTAACACGGCATCATCATTTTTTAACTTTGTAAACAACGATTTTATTTCTATTTCTTTTTCATTTGATTTCGTTTTTCCTTTTGATTTAAGCTGAAGCATAATTTCATTCTGTTTTGAAATTGCTTTGTTCATTTTTTCAATAGAGGGAATAGTTTTGTTTAGTTCGGCTAAATAAACAGAATTCCAGTTCTGAAGTTCGCTGGTCAATTTTTTTTCTTCGGCCGAACGTTTAGACTGGTGTTCTATTTCGTTTCTTAAAATTAAAAACTTGTTTTGCTCTGCCAGTAAAAATGCCTTTTCAAGATGGTTTTTATTTTTGTCAACGCGATATAAATCAGTGTAAATTTCCAAACATTTTTGCACCCGGTATTTGTTTCGTGTCTGATTGATGATTTTAGCGTTTTCATGTGTTAATACCCATTGAATTAATTTTTCAACGTCAAACGCCAATGCATAGCATGCGAGTGCATTTTTAGCTTGCTTGTTTTGGGTTAACAGAGCTGCATGAAGATCCAGTGTTTCCAATAAAACAGTTTCTGCATACAATTCATTCCCGGATGGGAATTTGTTTTTTTTGTCAAAATTCGGAATCAGGATGGCATAAATTTTTGAAATTTCGAGTAATGCCAATTCATTATTGTTTTGTGAATGATAGATCAGGGCGGTTTCTAAATGAAATTTTGCACGTTCTCTGAGGGGGATGTTTTTAAGCTGGAAGAAGAATTTCTTTGCTTTTTCAAATTCCCGGCTTGCTTTTTCTACATTGTTTTTCTGAAGATGCAGTTGTGCTAAATTTCGGTAAGAATTGGCAGTAATTTCGGGTTGATTGTTGTCTTTTACGATGTAAATGGCTTCTGTAAAAGCGGTTTCTGCCAGTTCATATTGTTGTTGAATAGTATAGTTTGTTCCTAAATTGTTGAGCAAACCGGCTTTTTGAATGTTGGTTAAGGAAGCGTTCTTTAATGACTTTTTTATCAAATCAATAGCAACTTCACTTTTTCCTGAAGCTTGATAAACATTAGAAAGATTTAAAATTCCGGCATAAATTAATGTGCTGTTATTGTCTTTGTTTGCCGTGTATAAATATGATTTTATCACGTGTTCGGCATTATCATAATCGCCAATTTTTGTGTAAAGGTTTCCAAGCGGTTTCAAACAGAATTCTACAATATCATAATCCGTTAGTTTTTGGCTGAGAAAAAGTTGCCAGGCAGATTCATAACTTGAAACAGATGCTGATGTTAAGCCAAATTGGTTTTCATAATATGCTTTATTACAGTATAATATGGTTAAGGCTAAATAATCTTGTGTTGATTCAGGCTTTACGGTTAATATAAAACGATTTAATTTTGATATCTTTTCTTGAGTTGGATGTGCAACAAAATCATCAACCGCCTGATAAATCAAATCATCTGTACTTTTGGTGTTTGGCTGAGCAAAGCTCATTGACGAAATGAGTATAAAAAGAATAATTTTACTCATATACTACGCAGTTTATTAAAATTTCCAAATGGCATAAAATTGCCAGTAATTGAAATCTTGTTTAAAATCCATCATATAACGAATGCCAACGCTTGGGCCAATTCGGGAAAAGCCAAAAGTAATATCGGCAAAAACCTGGGTTCTGTATTTTTCAAACGTTTTGGTTTCAGTCGTTTCTGAGGTAGTCTGTCTTGCTCCGACGATTTCTTCACCAGGAGTAGGTTCATTACTTTCAAAAACAGGAGCATAAAAAACGGTAGATTGATTTGTAGTTGTTTTTTGGCTGATAATGGCTGAAATTTGCGGACCAACGCCAACGCCAATATAGTTATTAATGTTATAACGCAAAGAAATGGGTACAATATCAATGTTTTTACTGATTGTTTCCATTTGGTTTTCGGTGCCGGTAAACCCTGTTTCATAGGCTTGACCGTTTGCGGTAATTATAGGAGGATCAAACTGGCTGAACCTTAAATTGCTTGAAGAAGACAAGCTTGTTTCTGAATAAGAAAAATACATTTCGGATTGCCAATAAAACCGGTAGGATTTAAACGGTGAAATCGTAGCACCCAGAAAATAACTTTTAGGATTAGGTTGATCAGTGTAATAATTATATCCGGCTCTTACGCCAACAGAAATACCGGGCATAAAGCGGGTAACGGCATAGTTTGTAATAATAGGTTCGTTTTTGTCAAAGATAATAGATGTTCTGCTTTTGGTTTTTTGTTTGTGAAAATCCTTGCTAAATTTCATACTGTATTTTACAAAACCTTTGGTGCTGTCTTTTTCAGTCACATTTTTTTGATTGGTACCGGGCAGATAAATGTTTTTAAACGTAAAATGAATCTGATTTTTTAGCATAACAGTGTCTAAACAGCTGTAATTTACAATTTCATCTTTCGGACAAATTTCGCATTTGGGATACATGTCCACGATTTTAAAGGTTGATTTATCAAACATTTCAGGAACATCTGTTTCCAGTTTGATGGTTCTGGCGGGGCCTTCACCATCGTTTTGAAAACGGATTTTAAAGCTTAGTGTTTTAAACCGAACCAATCGATAATTCATCAAAAAACCATTGGACGACATTTTATTTGGATCGTGCGAAGTAACGATTTCCATTTCTAAGTTTTTGACCTTGTGGTTTTTGTAATTTCTGTCTGGCACAAAAACACTTCGAATTGTTAACGTTGCACTTGTATCTTTAATCATTTCCGGAGTGGTTTTTAAACTAAAAAAAATATTTCTGGTTTCTCCGGCATCAAGATTTTCAAACTCATATACTTTTGAATTTCTGTACAATGTTTTTGATTCTTCAAGTGTAAATTCAAGATCTTCCCGGTCTTCAATGGGTTTTATGTTTTTGTAAAAAATGTCCCCGTTGCTGGCTAAATAACTTTCATGATTATCAAAATCATCTGCCATGGCGATGTTTTCAGCCTTTATCTCCATTTCTTCATTGTGAACCCGGGCTTCAATGAATTCAAAATTATTGTTTTTGAATTGCCGGTCGTTATAAAACAAGTAAAGCCTTCCGTTGGTTGTATATTCTTTTAAGTTCTGATAACTCATTACAACTACAATTTCTTCTTCGGGAACGGGTTCTCTGTTTTTTTGCAAAAATAGTCCTTGATGTTCTTCAATAGAAGCAATATTTTTAAAATTGGTGTCTGTAATTTCGTTTACAGCTATTTTTTTGGGTCGGGTGGCAGGAGGTTTGCCGTTATCATAATTATTCGTTACGCTCAAACGAACGGTTTTTTCGCCTGCTTTTTTATAGGTGTGTTTGGGTTCTTTTTCTTTGCTGAAATGACCATCGCCAAATTCCCAAAAATAAGTATAGTTGGCAGTTGGTGCTCCGGCCATTTGAATTAAAGGGGGTGTCTGTGGTTTTAAAGAGACTTGATTTCCTTTTAAATCATAGCCGATAGTAGCGGTTCGGGTGATTGTGTCTGTTACTTTTGTTTGACTAAAACAAATTGTAAAAAATAAAATGGCAGATAGAACGACTATTTTTTTCATAACCATAAGATTAACACTTTTGTGAAAGTAACAAAAAGCGATGAATATTCACCGCCTTTTGAGTAAAAAAATCATTTTATATTTTTTTAAAGTGCATTTATCGCGGCAATTAACTGAGCTTCTGTGCCCAGGGTTGTTTCAGATAAACTAAACGTTACCTGATGATTTGGCACCAATGCTTCTGTTGGTTTAATGGCATATCTGAATAAACCGTTTTCTTCGGTTACAAAAATGAAATTTACATTCAAACCAACCGGAAATTCACCATAAGTTGTTCCTAATGAGTTAGGAAAATCATTTGTAGTCATAAAAACCATACTGTTGCCATTGCCATAACCTTGAGGCACCATAAAACTAATTTCTGTTCTTGGTCCGGTATAGTCAACAAACCGATCGTAGTTAAACCATCCGAAACTGTTGTAAAGCACATTGTAGTTTTCTGAACCAGCAGCTTGTGCCTGACCAATCCAGAATTCTCCGGTAACCGTTTGTTCCCAGATTAAATCACCATCCTGATCTATCGTCCCGGCAAATGGCAGCATAGCGTTGTCTGTTCCGCCGGTTAGTGATGTAGGAGCACTCAACATCATTCCGCAATCCAATGTAAGTTGAACACCATCTTGCGTTACATTAATGTAAAACTCGCCGCCTGAGGTTAACAATTTTGTTTCGCCGTTTTCTACACCCATCGTTGGTTTGTTGGTTACAAGCATAGAGGCTCTGTCAAGAATTTCAACAAATTCTAAATCAACACTGCCGGTAACCGGATTTCCATTTTTGCGTAAACAGTTTCCATAAATAGTTAACAGTACACCTTTTTCTGAAGTAAAATAAAGTGTGGTTTCAGCATCAAAAGCGGCCGTTTGGATTCTGCTTTCCAGAGCACCGTCAAATAAGGCTCTAAATGACTGGTTGGTTGGTACATAGGTGTAAGAGTCTCCGTTGTCGTCAGAGTTACAGCTAACAAAGCCAATAGCCGCTAAAATTAATACGATTGAAATTTTTAAATTTTTCATGATTTCTAAATTTTAAATTGTTTATATACTAGTACATCAATTGAAAGATAAATTTGTTACCCCTTGTTTTAATTTTTTTTGAGAGTTTAACAGCATTAACCAGAATAGATTGTTTTTTCAAAGCTGTTTTTCCCGTTTTTTTGGATGTTAATGCTGTTAAATCTTTCAAAAAAACGTCATGATATTTTTTAGGGCAAAAGGAATTTTGTTATTCTTTTACAATTTTTTCTTTATATGTTCCGGATGATGTTGTGATTTCAAGTAGATAAATCCCTTTTTCCAAATCGTTTAGATCTATTTCAATCTGATCCGTGTTGTTGCCTTTTGTTGTTTTTCTCATTGTTCCCGTAAAGTCATAGATTGCAATTGATTCCGCCTTTTCGTTTTCTGCAATTTTTATTGAAAGAATTCCTTTAACGGGATTTGGTGACAATTTAAATGCGAAATCAACAGGAGCCGGGTCGAGTGTAAGCATACAGTTTCTAAACGATTTTGTCCATAAAAAGTCGGTCCAGCCAACTGGCGTTATTTCCTGAGCAATAGCCGGGCCGCCGCCAATCCGGTTACTTTTATAAAGAATTTTAAAAGAGTAGCTGCCGTTTGAGTTGCAATTATAAAATGCCTGATTTGTAAAAGTTGGAGAATAACTTAAGTTGTCAATTAATAGTTGAATTGGAGCACAAGAGGAATTAGCAGGAGGAGTAATTTTCAGGTATAATTTATTGTTATTTGGTTTTGCACCTGTTGCTAAGAAATTTACATATCCTGTGTTTTGATTTTGATTGTTTTTTTGACAGGCCGTGCTAATGCCAAGGTTCAAAACGGGTTGTTGCTCTTTTTGTACAATGATTCTATAATATGCTGTTCTATAGACTTTGTCTGTATTGGTAAATTCAACGGTTCCGCAAGTACCTTCTACTCTTATATTGTGAACCCCCACATTCAGCGGATTGCTTAAATCAAGTTGTGCTATATTGTTTACAGAAGCAATTAGTGATCCGCCGGAATGGGCATTGAAAACTTTAATTTTTGAGGTACACGAATACCCAGACCCGGGTTGCTTGCAGTTACTGCCGGAAACGCCGTTTTTAAACCGAAGGTAGTTAAAGGTAAAAGAATTTTCGAAAAAAGGAATAGTGAACGTATATACGTTAACCGTATAATTCGATACACCAGAACTTTCAACATGATTGGAAGTGGTTAAACTTACCGCGTTTGTATTTGAATACAAAAAATCAAAGTTTGTATATGTTGTTTGCGGACTACAATTAATCTGAGACATTGCAAAATGACCTAACAATAGTACATTAACAACAAATAACGTTTTAAATCGAAATGGGTTAAAATTTTTCATAATAATAAATTTTTTATTTTCCCTACTCTATTAGCTTTTCGGATCCGCTTTTATTTATCTATATCAATCACAAGGAAAATTTGTTACCCCTGGTTTTATAAAAAATGACAAGCTCAAATTAATTTTTTATATTAGCTACTAGATAAAAGCTATCCATGGCCTCCATAAAAACACATGCAGATCAATATTTAATAGAAGGATTGTTGCAGAACAATTCTGCCGTAATTCAAGCCATCTATAAAAACTTTGCCCCCAAAGTGATTCATTATATCAAAATAAATAATGGCGATGTTGATCATGCTCAAGATGTAATACAAGAGATTTTAATGGTAATTTATAGTCAGGCCAAAACCAAAGATTTAAGATTAACCTGCCCGTTTGAGGCTTATTTTTTTCTGCTTTGCAAAAGAAAATGGCTTAATGAATTAAAAAAATCTTCCCATAAGCAGGTAACAATTCAGGACAATACTTTATCTATAGATGAATCAGTTACTCAAATGGTTCTGATGACAGAAGATTTTGATGAAAGACAAGCTCTTTTTGATCAGATGTTTCAAAAATTAGGTGAAAAATGCCGGGAATTACTCAAACTGAGTTTTGTTGCAAAAACATTAGACGAAGTAGCTGATAAATTAAATGTTTCCTATGCTTATGTCAGAAAGAAAAAATCACTCTGCACCGGTCAATTAACCGAATTGATTCAACAGTCAAGTCAATATAAATCACTAAAATATTAATGTGATGCAAGAAGAAGTTTACATCCAATTTGAAAATTATCTTTCTAATGAAATGAATGAGGAGGAACGATTGTCTTTTGAAAGCCGGTTGATTACCGATCCTGAGTTAAAAGAAAAATTTGAATTATACCAACAGACCAGTCAGTTTTTAGCGACAAGATTTAATTCTGACAAACGTGATTTTGAGTCGAATTTAAAATCAATTTCCGAACATTATTTTAATCAGGAAGCGGAAAGCAAAACAAAGGTTTTTAAGCTAAAGAACTATTATTTTGCCATTGCCGCATCCGTTATTTTCTTTTTAGGACTGATGGTCTTTTTGCAAAACAGTAATCCGGAATACAACGATTTTAACCAGCATGAAACAGCTTCATTTACAGAGAGAAACAGCTCTGATGAAAGTTCAGTTTTTTTAAAAGAAGCCCAGGATTTTTTTAATCAAAAAAAGTACGATTCAGCGTTGAGAGCTTTTCAAAAAATGATTCCGATGAACAATGCGGAGGAAAACCTGTTTTATGGCATTACATTATTAGAAACCGATCATTTAGATAAAGCTAAAGTTGTTTTTGTTGAAATTGAAAACGGAACTTCTGTTTATCGTCATAAAGCCACCTGGTATCTCGCTCTTTTGGCGTTAAAAGAAAATGATTTGGCAGCCTGTAAGGTTTATTTAAAAAAGCTTCCAAATAATGCAGACGATTATGAAAAAGCTCAAAAGTTGCTGAATGAATTAAACTAACAATGGAAAACCCTTTCAACGATACTTATTTCATGAAAAAAGCTTTGCAGGAAGCTGAAACCGCTTTTGAAAAAGGCGAAATTCCGGTAGGAGCCGTAATTGTGATAGATAATAAAGTGATTGCCCGGACCCACAATTTAACCGAATTGTTACACGATGTCACCGCTCATGCTGAGATGCAGGCCATTACCTCTGCCGCCAATTTCTTAGGCGGAAAATATTTAAAAGGATGCACATTATACGTCACTTTAGAGCCATGTCAAATGTGTGCCGGAGCTTTGTATTGGAGCCAGATTTCCAAAATTGTGTTCGGAGCCCGGGATGAACAACGTGGTTTTATAACGATGGGCACACAACTTCACCCTAAAACAGAGGTTTTTTCTGGTGTTTTAGCTGAGGAAGCAGCCGGTTTAATGGTGCGTTTTTTTGCTTCGAAACGAAAATAATTTATTCCAAAAAATCTTCTTAAAAAGAATTATCTTTAACACAATATTTGGAATACTTTTTGTGTTATCACAAATAGATAAACCACGCTTTTTCGTTCCATTCTTAATCTTTTTGTAAAATGTCAATCAAACGTTTGATGCAACTTTTTGTTGCGGTTGTTGTGCTACATGCTTGTGGTAAAAAAGTTTCTACCGAAGAATTCAATTCTGATTTTTCAAAGTACCAGAACTATATTCTCAGTTTTAGTTCCGGATTGCAATCGGCTCATTCCGATATCAGGGTCACCCTGGCGTTTGACAAACAGGAATGGCAACCGAATCAGGAAATTGATGCGGGTTTATTTGAAATTTCGCCTGACGTAAAAGGAAAAATGGTAGTCTTGGCTTCCAATACCATTGCTTTTGTACCGGATAAACCTTTGGAACAAGATACCGAATACCGCATTGTTTTTAAATTAGCCAAACTCATCAAAACCGAAAAAGGATTGGAAGAATTCAAATTCTCCATCAAAACGTTAAAACAAGATTTTACAGTAAACCTATTGGATTTACAATCCTACAGCCGAGAGCTAAATTATCTAAACGGAACGATTCAAAGCAGTGATTGGCTGGATGTTGAAACGGCTTCAAAATTGGTGGAAGCTACGCAGGAAGGCAAAAAATTAAAACTAAAGTTTGATAAATCGTTAAGTACGAAAACCGAATTCAAATTTATTATCGACAGTATTCAACGAAAAGTGGAAGACAGTAAAATAGTGATTTCATGGAATGGAAAAACATTTGATATCGACCAAAAGGGGAGTGTGGAATATGAAATTCCCGGAAAAAATAATTTTAAAATTGTGGGCATGGAAGTGGGCGATGAAGATAATCAATCTTTATTTATCAATTTTTCTGACCCTATCAAAAAAGGACAAGATTTAAGAGGCTTAGTTTCGGTTGAAACCGCTCAAACCACTAAATTTTTAATCGAAGGAAATTTGTTAAAAGTCTTTTTCAGTGAACCGCTTAAAGGCGATTTGCTGGTAGAAGTTTTCCAGGGAATCTCAAGTGATGAAGGCTATAGAATGAAAGAAACCTATTCGCAACGAGTGGCTTTTAACGAAATGAAACCCAATATCCGCTTTGTAAAAAACGGAACGATTTTACCCAGTTCAAACAATTTAAAAATCAATTTTGAGTCGGCTAACCTGAAAGCGGTGGATGTAAAAGTGTATAAAATTTACAAAAACAACATCCTTCAGTTTTTACAGGACAATAACCTGAACGGCAAGCGAAACCTGCGAAAAGTGGCTTCACCTGTGGCCAGGCAAACCATCAATCTGCTGGATAAAAAATTACCGAATTACAGTAAGTGGAACACCTTTGCCATCGATTTGTCTAAAATCATTACCCCGGAACCCGGAGCAATTTACAGGGTTGAAATGTCATTCAAAAAGAGCTATTCGTTATTCAAATGTACCGAAACGATGGCAGATAATGATTACGAAAGGGAAGAAGAAAGCGAAGAAGTGCGGTCTAACGATGATGATTATTATGATTATTATTGGTATGATGACTATGATTGGTATGACAGCAGGGATGCCTGTGATGAGAATTATTATCGCCGCGGGCCTATCGGTATGAATGTTTTGGCCTCTGATTTGGGCGTGATTGCCAAACGGGGAGAAAACGGTTCTTATACCCTTGCGGTGACCAATATTGTCAATACACAACCTGTTAGTGGTGCGAATGTTGAATTGTATGATTTTCAACAACAAAAAATTGCTTCTGCTTTATCTGATGCCGAAGGGATGGCCTCTTTTCAAGTGGATAAGTATGCCTATTTTGCTCTTGTTTCCAAAGACAAACAAGCTACTTATGTAAAATTAGACGAAGGCTATTCACTTTCTGTGAGTAATTTTGATGTGTCAGGTGAAAAATTACAAAAAGGGCTCAAGGGATATATTTATGGCGAGAGAGGTGTTTGGCGTCCCGGTGATACGTTGTTTTTAAGCTTTATGTTGAATGATGCTGCCAGTAAACTGGATAAATCGCATCCGATCAAATTCAAACTGAACGACCCAACCGGAAAGCTGACGTTTCAATCCGTTCAGAAATACAATGAACTCAATCATTATAAATTCATCATTCCTACCCGTGATTCACATCCTACCGGAAGTTGGGAAGCAGTCATCAGTGTGGGAGGAGCCAGATTTTACAAAAATATCAAAATTGAAACCATCAAACCCAACCGGTTAAAAATCAGGAATAAATTTGATTCCGAGATTTTATCAACGTCCAAAATCAATACCGGTCAAGTAGAAGTAGCCTGGCTGCATGGGGCAGTGGCAAAAGATTTAAAAATGGAAATGCAGGCCAAAATCATGCCTCAAAAAACCACCTTCAAAGGATTTTCAAACTACAATTTTGATGATCCGATTCGTCAATTTGAAACGGAAGAAACCAATATTTTCACCGGAAAAGTGGATGCCGAAGGAAAAGCAACCGTCAGTTTTCAACCCAAAGTGAGCAGTGAATCACCCGGCATGTTGAAAGCCAGTCTGATGACCAAAGTATATGAAAACGGCGGCGATTTTAGTACCGATGTAATGGTGGCTACACTTTCGCCTTATAAAACCTATATCGGACTTAAAACGCCTGAACCAAATAAATACGGCTTATTAGAAACCGGAAAAATGAACCGCTACGACATTGTTACTGTCGATGAAAAAGGGAATCCAAAAGCAGTACAAAATTTGAAAGTACAGGTTTATAAAGTAGAATGGCGTTGGTGGTGGGATGCGAGTTATGACAATCTCTCGAGTTATGTTTCCTCCAATTCAACCACGGCTTTTAAGAATTTTACCATCAGTACAAATGCGAGTGGAAAAACCAGTGTGCAGTTTAAAAATGAAGAAAGCGAATGGGGTCGTTATTTAATCCGGGTAACGGATGAAGAAGGCGGTCACGCCACCGGTTCAACGGTGATGATTGATTGGCCGTACTGGTCCGGAAAAACACGCAATTCCGATGCCTCCAATGCTTCGATGTTGATGTTTTCCACCGATAAAAAGAACTATTCCGTAGGCGAAAAAGCCAAAATTTCTTTCCCATCCAGTGCCGGAGGAAGAGCGTTAATTTCATTGGAAAACGGTTCGCGTGTAGTCAAAACCTTCTGGGCAACTACACAAAAAGGAGAAACGAAAGTAGAAATTCCAATTACCGGTGAAATGGCTCCGAATGTATTTGTCCACATTACATTATTACAACCGCACGCTTCTACCTTAAACGATTCGCCGATTCGTTTGTATGGCATTGTGCCAATAGAAGTGATTGACAAAAACACCATTCTCGAACCCCAAATCAGTATGCCGGAAGTCTTACAGCCGGAAGGAAAAACGAACATCCGCGTAAGCGAAAAATCAGGAAAAGCCATGACCTATACCTTGGCCATTGTAGATGATGGTTTGTTGGATTTAACCCGATTCAAAACCCCCAATGCCTGGAATAGTTTTTATACCCGTGAAGCGTTAGGGGTAAAAACCTGGGATATTTTTGATGAGGTAATTGGTGCTTATGGCGGAAGAATCAACCAGGTATTCAGCATTGGAGGTGATGAAGATTTAGGGGGAAGCAAAGCCAAAAAAGCCAATCGCTTTAAACCGGTGGTCATTTATTTAGGACCATTTAAGCTGGAAAAAGGGCAAAGTAAAACGCACCAGATTAAGCTGCCCAATTATGTTGGCTCTGTTCGAACGATGGTGGTAGCGGGCGATATAAAATCAAGTGCGTATGGTTCGGCTGAAAAGACGACTCCGGTGCGAAAACCGTTGATGGTACTGGCTTCGTTGCCACGAAAAATTTCACCGACCGAAAAAGTAACGCTTCCGGTTACCGTTTTTGCGATGGAACCACAAGTGAAAAATGTTTCGGTGCAAATTAAAACCAATAACGGTGTGCGTGTCATTGGAAGCAGCTTACAAAGTGTAACTTTCGTTCAACCGGATGAAAAAATGGCGTATTTTGACTTGGAAGTTGGCGAATTAACCGGATTAGCCAAAGTGCAGATTATTGCCACTTCTGGAAACGAAAAAGCAACGTATGAAGTCGAACTCGATATCACCAACCCAAACCCGGTAACGAATGAGTTTACCGATGTTATTTTAGAACCGAATAGTTCCAAAACCATCAACATTTCCACGTTTGGAATCGCCGGAAGCAACAAAGCTCAACTGGAAGTTTCGTCTTTTCCAACCATTGATTTTAGTCGAAGATTACAGTATTTGATCCAATACCCGCACGGTTGTTTGGAGCAAACCACGTCGAGTGTGTTTCCGCAATTGTATCTGGCTGATATTTTTGATTTAGATCAAAACCGCAAAAACGAGATTCAGAAAAACATTAAAATCGGCATCCAGAAACTAGGTGGTTTCCAAATTGCCAATGGTGGATTCTCGTACTGGAGCGGACAAAATTATGCCGACGACTGGAGTTCGTCCTACGTGGGTCATTTCCTGATAGAAGCGGAGAAAAAGGGCTATGTGTTACCACTTAATTTCAAAGCCAAATGGATCGGTTACCAGCAAAAAACAGCCAAAGAATGGCGATTTGCGAAAAACGGAAATGATTTTGCCCAGGCCTATCGCTTATATACGCTTGCCTTGGCCGGTTCACCCGACATGGCTTCGATGAACCGTTTGCGGGAGACTACCGGCATTTCCAACGAAAGTAAATTGCGTTTAGCCGCTGCCTATGCGTTGGCCGGACAAAAACAAGCGGCTCAAAGCGTGTTTAATCAAAGTAAAATTGACGATTCCAACCCTAATTATTACTATTATTACGGTTCGTCCGACCGCAACAGGGCCATGGCATTGGAAACGCTGATTTTGTTAGGCGACAAACAACGGGCGTTCAAAATGGCGACCGATTTGGCTAAAAACATGGCTTCTGACCAATGGATGAGTACCCAAACCACGGCTTATGGCTTGTATGCCATGTCCAAATTTGCCCAGCAAAACGGCGGAAAAGGAATAGAAGTCAATTACGCTGTCAATGGAAAATCGCAAAGCATCAAAACTGCTAAATCGTTGGCCAACCGAAACCTGGAAATCAAAACCGGAAGTAATTCCATTACGCTCAAAAACACCCAATCCAACACCTTGTATGTGCGGGTGCTCACGAGTGGCATTTTACCGATCGGTCAGGAAAAAGCCATGCAAAGCAAGTTGTTTACCAATTTAGTTTTCAAAAACCGAAGTGGAGCACAAGTCAACGTATCAAAAATCGCTCAAGGAACCGAGTTTATTGCCGAAATCACCGTCCGAAACCAAACCAACGAACGGGTGGAAAACGTGGCATTGACGCAAATTTTACCTTCCGGATTTGAAATTGTAAACACCCGTTTCACCGATTTTGGTAGTTTTGGCAACAACGTAGCCGACCATATCGACATTCGCGACGACAGAACCAATTTCTATTTCGCCCTCAAAGCCAATGAGTCCAGAACGTTGCGGGTGCTGTTGAATGCGTCGTATTTGGGTCGTTACTATTTACCGGGCATGCAAGCCGAAGCGATGTACGACAACACATATGCGGCGAGAACCTTGGGGCAATGGGTGGAAGTAGTGAAGGAGTAAAGGGCAGGTTGTCATTCCGACGAAGGAGGAATCTCATTAAGATTGGGTTGGTTCATTTCAATTTTATCTGAATATATGCTTACTGAAAACTGAGACTGAGAACTGCCAACTTTATATGAAACTCCGCTCTCCGAAGTCTCTGACTCTGGAGGAACCCATATCACAGATAGTCCCAAAAATTCCCCGAATGAATCACAATCGTTTCTTTCGGCTGATAATGTTCAGTGAATGACTTGGTAAAACGTACTTGCTTTTTGGGGTTGTATTTGATTTCGTAAGCTGTAATTTCGTTTTCCAAAATTTCTAAAAAATCAATTTCAGCTTTTTGCGTGTTTCGCCAATAATGCGTTTTGCCATAAAAACCAGCGTAACTTAGTTTTTTAATGCGTTCGCTAATGAAGAAATTTTCAAACAACGCACCAATATCTTGTCGGTTTTGCAACGGATTAAATTGCCCAATAATGGCGTTTCTTATACCGTTATCATAAAAATAAATTTTTGGTTTGGCAGTAATTTCATTGCGTTGGTTAGTCGAATAGGGATGCAATCGGAAAATGACAAAGACTTTTTCCAGCAAATCAATGTAATTCACTATGGTGGCTCGATCAACGCCCAAAATCTTTGCCAGTTCGTTATACGAAACTTCACTTCCCACTTGAAGAGCCAAAGCGTTCAGAAGCTTCATCAGCAAGTCGGGTTTTTTGATAGTAGCCAATTCTAAAATGTCTTTATATAAATAACTTCCGGCCAATTCCAATAGGATTTTTTGCTTTTTGGTTTCTGTAACCACTTCAGGATATAAACCGTATATCAAGAACTCTTCCAATCGATTATAGGCAACCGCAAAACTGTAATGCTTACTCACTTCTTGCCAACTCAACGGAAAAAGTTGATGCTCCCATTTTCTTCCGGTAAGCGGTTCATTGATTTCGTTGCCTAAATCTAATGACGATGAGCCTGTCAAAATAAATTGTTTGTCTAACTTGGCGTCAACGAGCATTTTTGTGGTAATCCCAATGTTTTCTATCCGTTGAGCTTCATCAATCACAATGACATCATAATCTGCTACCGTGTTTTTTAGAAACGTAAAGTTCGCATTCGAAAATTGTAAACGCGTTTGTGGGTCGTCGCCATTTAAAAACAATACTTTTTTTCCTTCTACAAGATTTTGAATCAAAGTGGTTTTGCCTACTTGACGTGGACCAAGCAAGACAATGGCTTTCTTCTTATCCCAATCTTCAAGGATATTTTGATGTAAAACTCTATTTATCATAAGCGCAAAAATAATAAATAAAAGTTCAAGTGTATAAAAAACATAATATTTTAGGATTACAACCACAAAATATTATAATATTTTAGGATTACAACCACAAAAAAACGTAATTTTAAAAAAGGGGAGAAATGATTTTACTACAATAAAATCAGTAAATTTACCGTTAATTCTATACCATTTTATACGCATAATTCAGTGCTCAAACCCTTTCTCCATAAAGCCAAAACCAAAATTGGCCAACACAGAATCAAATCCATTTTGATTGTTGTTTTGTTAATTGGTTATTATTTTTGCTTACCGCGAACGCTTTTCAACGAACCGTATTCCACCGTAATTGAAAGCAAGGAAGGCAATTTATTAGGAGCCAAAATCGCTCGTGATGGCCAATGGCGGTTTCCAGCAGCGGATAGTGTGCCGGATAAGTTTCAACAGTGTATCATTGCTTTTGAAGACCAGCATTTTTACTATCATCCCGGTTTTAATCCGATTTCGATGTGGAATGCCTTTCGGCAAAACCGCAAAGCCAATCGCATCGTACGTGGTGGAAGTACGTTAACTCAACAAGTTATTCGTCTTTCCCGGAAAGGAAAAACCCGAACGTATTTTGAAAAAGGGATTGAAGTAGTTTTAGCAACACGTTTAGAACTGCGTCATTCCAAAAAAGAAATCCTGAAATTATATGCTGCTCATGCTCCGTTTGGAAGCAATGTAGTGGGTTTAGAAATGGCTTCGTGGCGGTATTTTGGGGTGCAATCGCATCAATTGTCATGGGCAGAAACGGCTACTCTAGCGGTTTTGCCCAATGCTCCCAGTTTAATTTATCCGGGAAAAAACCAACAGCGGTTACTCGAAAAACGCAACCGGTTGTTGCAAAAGTTGTATGAAAGCAAGGTGTTGGATGAACTCTCGTATGAAATGGCGTTGCAGGAACCGTTGCCTAAAAAGCCGTTTGATTTACCGCAAATGGCTCCGCATTTATTGCAAAGAACCGCCAAAAAACAAGAAGGGCAAAAAGTGAAAACCACCATCGATTTTGCTTTGCAGGAGCGGTTAAACCAAATCGCTCAAAATTATTACAACCAATACAAACAAAACGAAGTCTATAATTTAGCCATTTTGGTGGTGGAAGTGGAAACCCGAAATATCGTGGGCTATGTGGGCAATGCTCCCACCGACAAAAACCATCAGAAAGATGTCGATATTGTTTCGGCACCCCGGAGTACAGGAAGTATTTTGAAACCGCTCCTTTTTGCCGGAATGTTGGATGAAGGCGAATTGTTGCCCAGCACCTTGGTTCCCGATATTCCCACACAAATTTCAGGTTATAGCCCCCAAAACTTTAATTTAACGTATGACGGAGCGGTTCCGGCCCGACGGGCTTTGTCACGTTCGTTGAATATTCCGTCTGTGTTGATGCTGCAGGATTTTGGCGTATATCGGTTTTATGACCAATTGCAACAATATGGTTTTACGACCGTGAAACGACATCCAAATCATTATGGGTTGTCGCTCATTTTAGGTGGAGCAGAAACCAATTTGTGGGATTTGTGTAAAACCTATGCCGGACTCACCGGAACGTTGAATGAATACCAAAAGAACAAATTTCACTACCGCAAAAATGAATTTTCGGAGTTGAATTATGATGCGACTCAAAAAATTGATTTCGGAAAATTATCGTATCAAAAAAATATCGTTGGAGCGGGTTCGATTTATTTAACCTACGAAGCAATGAAGGAAGTCAACCGTCCCGAGGGCGATGAGGCGTGGCGTTTTTATGATTCCTCATTACCCATTGCCTGGAAAACAGGAACGAGTTTTGGTAATCGCGATGCGTGGGCAGTGGGAACCAGTAAAAAGTATGTAGTAGGCATTTGGGTTGGAAATGCCACCGGAGAAGGTCGTCCTTTGTTAACCGGCGTCAGTCATGCGGCTCCGATTTTGTTTGATGTTTTCAATTTACTGCCGCGAAGTGATTGGTTTGAAAAACCGCTGAACAACCTGCAACAAGCCGAAGTATGTGCCAAAAGCGGTTATTTGGCCAATGAAAATTGTCCGAAAAGCAAACAATGGATTCCGGTTACGGCCAGGCAAACAGCACAATGTGCGTATCATAAACTAATCCATTTAGACCAAACCGAACAATTTCGTGTAAACAGCAGTTGTGAAAATGTGGACGAAATGATTACCAAATCGTGGTTTGTATTGCCACCGGTAATGGAATGGTATTACAAAAGCAAGAACATGGATTATTGGGTATTACCTCCTTTTCGCACAGGTTGTGAAGACAATCAAACCCCGTTTATGGATTTTATTTATCCGAAAGCCGACAGCAAAATCTATCTTACCAAAAATTTTAACAGTGAAGTGCAACCGGTTATTCTGAAAGTGGCTCATTCACAACCCAATATCAAATTGTATTGGTATGTGAACCATACGTATTTGGGCATCACACAAAATTTTCACGATATGCCATTGAAAGCAACTTCCGGAATTCATTATATTACAGTGATGGATGAAAATGGGGGAGAGATCAGGCGGAAAGTGGAGTTGGTGCGGGAATAATCAGATTTTGGATAATTGTTTTTTATCAAATCCATTGTATTTTTACTGATGTCATTATTTTTTCCAATTTTTTCAAATTGAGAAACGGCTTCCTGAACTTCTTCAATTACAGGATTAGGATTTTTTTACTAAAAAATGTTTTGCCAATTCTTTGATGTGATTGATGTTAGGATTTTTACTTTCACCAAAAACCGGGGTGCTGTGCATGCCAAATGATGAGGTTGAAAAAGTTAAGTCATAATCCGGGGCAAGTTTCCAGTTCCCGTTTAAATCCATTAAAAAAGCAGATAATATAATGGCTGAATTCACTAAAATATTCCCACAATAGCTAATATATTAGCTATTATTGTTTTTTATTTTAAAGAAAAGAAATGCAACTGCTGCTCAACCGTTCCGATAATTTTTCTTGAAAAGCGTTCATTGGTTATAAAAAAATCGATACCATTGGTGGTACTGATGGCTTCAATCTGATGAAAAGGCAATTTAAGTTTAATCTTTCTTTGATTGGCTTTTTCAAAGTTAAAGTCTTTTAAATCGGTAATTAAATATATAAAAGGTTTTAATTTTTTATTGTGACCACAAAGTGCGATGAGGTTTTTTTCTTCCACAAAAGCAGCTCCGGTAATTAAGCCTTTTACCTTCAGGGTCGTGATGTATGCTGCAGCATAATGACCGGGGTTTTTAGGTAAACGATATACGGCAGATTGTTTGTTTTTCCATTGTTTGGTAAATAAAATCAATTCATCTTCGGTAGCGATAAAAGCTTCACAGTCAAAGTCGGTTGTGTTGCTTTTTTGTCTGGAAAAATCACTTTGTTCAGGATAAGAAAAAGTAATTACTTCAATTTTTG
Organism: Bacteroidota bacterium; assembly: GCA_023434025.1. Lineage (GTDB taxonomy): Bacteria > Bacteroidota > Bacteroidia > Flavobacteriales > Flavobacteriaceae > Flavobacterium. The sequence goes on along the minus strand of JAEYTL010000030.1, from coordinate 64,550 downwards.
GGTTATCAAAAAGCGAATCTTTGGCAATTTTATAGATGATTAAATCAGTTCGGTTTCCACTCGTATTATTGCCAAAATCGCCCAAATAGAAATGAGTTATATCTTGTGTAAGTTCTTCCCAATCTTTGTTTTTAACGCCGTTTAATTTTATTTTTTTTGTGATAGAACCTTTTTTATCTAACTGATAAAGGTGCAAATCTGTGTCGTCGTTGTGCGTATAAAGATGATTATCCCATTCAACTAAACCTGAGGTTTCGTTAAGTGAATCACTTAAAACAAACGAATTAAATTCTTTTATTTTTAATCTTTTATAACAACAGCTACCATCATTTTCAATGGCATTTGCCTTATAATTTCGGGCCATGACATCTGTGCAACCCGATTGAGCTGTAACAGTATTTTGGAAAAATATCCAGCAAATAATGACAATTAGTAATTTAAACTTCATTAAAAACAGTAAAGTACGTTTCAAAAGTAGTATAAATTCGCAGCAAAAGGCCAAAAAAAAACGCCCGCCAAAAGGCAGACGTTTGTTTTTTTAATCTTTGATTACATTACCATCTTTGTCAAAAAAATGATATTGTAAAAACGTGTAAGCGTCACGAGGTATAATTTTCACCCATTTTTTATGTTCAAAAAACCATTTTGAACGTAATGATGGAAAACCTTTGGTTAGGTATGCGGCCACAAAGGGATGGGCGTTAAGCACCAGCTTTTTGTGATTTTTGAGTCGTTCAACATCAAGAGAAATCTTGTCGATAACCTGAATCGGGGCGTCAATTTCCCCGTTTCCGTTGTTCGGATCCTCCTCTCTTGTTTTAATGTTAACTTCCGGTCTTACGCGTTGTCTTGTAATCTGGATTAATCCAAACTTACTCGGCGGTAAGATTTTGTGTTTAGCTTTGTCGTCGCTCATTTCCTGTCGTAAGAAATCAAAAAGTACTTTTCGGTTTTCGGGATTTTGCATATCGATAAAATCAACTACAATAATCCCGCCCATATCCCGCAAACGCAATTGTCTGGCAACTTCTGCTGCCGCAATCATATTTACTTCGAGGGCTGTGTCTTCCTGATTTTGAGCTTTATTGGAGCGATTTCCGCTGTTCACATCAATGACGTGAAGAGCTTCAGTATGCTCAATGATCAAATAGGCTCCTTTGCTCATCGATACCGTTCTGCCGAAAGACGTTTTGATTTGTCTTTCAATATGGTATTTTTCAAAGATGGGCAATTCTTTCGATTGGTATAACTTGACAATAGATACTTTTGAAGGATCAATTTCTTCAATTGATTCTTTTGTTTGCTCAAACAGTTCTTCATCGTCTATGTGGATTCCGGTAAAGGAATCATTGAACACGTCGCGGAGGATAGAGGAAGCCCGGTTCACTTCGCTCAATACTTTTGACGGATGATGAGCTGTTGGTAATTTTTTACACATGGCAGTCCATCTGCTGAGCAGATTCTGCATGTCTTGGTCTAATTCGGCTATTTTTTTGCCTTCTGCTACTGTACGGACAATAACACCAAATCCTTTTGGTTTGATAGATTGTACAAGTTTCTTTAAGCGGTCTTTTTCTTCTTTTGATTCTATTTTTTGCGAAACAGAAACACGGTCAGAAAAGGGAACCAAAACAATATATCTTCCTGCCAGCGAAAGCTCGGAGCTTATACGCGGACCTTTGGTAGAAATAGGTTCTTTAACGATTTGTACTAAAACCGACTGGTTAGCACTCAACACATCGGTGATGATGCCGTCTTTGTCGATCTCTTTTTCAAACTGAAAGTTTTTAAGGGAGAAATCTTTTAGTTTACCTGTGCTTACAAGTTTAGTGAATTTTAACAACGAAGATAAATTCGGACCCAGATCGTGGTAGTGTAGAAAGGCATCTTTTTCAAAGCCTAAATGCACAAAAGCCGCATTAAGTCCTGGAACCGGTTTCCTGATTTTGGCCATAAAAATGTCACCCACCTGAAACCCGCTCTTTTGTTCTTCTTCCTTGTGTAATTCAATTAGTTTTCCATCTTTTAATAAGGCAAAATCTACAGCCTCAGAACCTGACCGGATGATCAATTCTTTATTCACGTTGTAAATTTTTATCCGAACAATTTAGTTGTCGGTTGCCGGTTATCGGTTGTTGGTAATACCATCAACCATAAACTGTCAACCATCAACCTTACGTAGGGATGGATTAAACAATATTTTAAACAGGTAGCTTGTACCCGGTGAAACAGTTATTGTTTTTTACTGTTTCATTTCAAAGAACTTTATGTAAAAGAAAAAAGTAGTTTAGAACTACTTTTTCTTTTTGTGACGGTTAGCTCTCGCTCTTTTTTTACGTTTGTGCGTCGCTACCTTATGTCTTTTTCTCTTTTTTCCACTTGGCATAGTGTGATCTTTTTGCTATTAATAAATGATTTATACTGCTACTTCAGTGTTGGTTTTCACACCTTCTACAAATACTTTTGCAGGTTTGAATGCCGGAATGTTGTGAGCAGGAATTTTAATTGTTGTGTTTTTTGAAATGTTTCTCCCGGTTTTTTCAGCTCTTGTTTTGATGATAAAGCTTCCGAAACCTCTTAAATAAACATTGTCCCCAGTTTCTAATGAGTTTTTAACTTCTTCCATAAAGGACTCTACTGTTGCTTGAACATCTCCTTTTTCAAGTCCTAATTTTTCTGAAATCTTCGCTACGATATCTGCTTTCGTCATTTTCTTTCGTATTTAATATTTATGTGTAAATTTTTGAGAGTGCAAATATACAAATTAAAAAAACAATTATTCAAGCATAATTGATTAAAATTTAATCATATAAACTTATACTTTTGTTAACCAATTTAAAAATATGACTTTTTCTAACCGGCTTATTCAATGGTATTTAGAAAATAAACGCGATTTACCCTGGCGAAATACGGCTGATCCTTATCAGATATGGCTTTCTGAAATCATCCTGCAGCAAACCCGTGTTGCTCAGGGATTGCCTTATTTTAATAGGTTTACAGAAGCTTTTCCAACTGTTTTTGCATTGGCCGAAGCCTCGGAAGAGCACGTCTTGAAACTCTGGCAGGGGCTGGGTTATTATTCCAGAGCAAGAAATTTGCACAAAACAGCACAGGTTGTTGTATTCGATTACAATGGGGTTTTCCCCACAGCATATCGCGAACTGATCAAATTAAAAGGAATTGGCAGTTATACTGCTGCTGCGATAGCCTCCTTTAGTGCAAACGAGCCGGTGGCGGTGTTGGACGGAAATGTATTTCGGGTTTTGGCCAGGTATTTTGGGATAGAAACGGATATTGCTTCTGCTCCTGCCAAAAAAGAATTTACGGAACTTGCCAATGAAGTGCTGGACAAAAAAAATCCGGCTCTTTTTAACCAGGCAATTATGGAGTTCGGAGCTTTGCAATGTGTGCCTAAGAATCCGGATTGTTCAGCCTGTGTTCTGAACCAAAGTTGTGTGGCATTACAAAAGAAAAAAGTAGCCCAACTGCCTGTGAAACTAAAAAAAATAAAAGTAACCGAACGGTATTTTAACTACCTGGTTTTTGAAGATGAAAGCGGTGATTCGCTCATTCAGCAAAGAACAGCAAAAGGTATATGGCACAACCTGTATGAGTTTCCGCTGATAGAATCGGAAACAGAGCTGGATGAAGAAGCAATCCTTAATAAAATTTCTGCTGTATTTTTTCTTACAAACAATTTAATTTCCATAAAGCCGTTTGACGAAAAAAGTATTCTGCACGTTTTGTCTCATCAGCGTTTGAAAATCAGGTTTTGGGGACTCAAAGTAGAGGGAAGAATTGAAAAAGGAATCTCAAAAACAGCGTTGAAAGAATTGCCGTTTCCAATCGTAATTTTTAATTTTATTGAAAAGAATTTTTAAACTGTTATTAAATTTGTAACTTTGATTCAATCCAAAAAAATCAACTTAAATTATTATGAATGGAACTTTAAACAAAGTGATGCTGATTGGTCACTTAGGAGATGATGTGAAAATGCACTATTTTGACGGAGGCAATTGTATCGGCAGATTCCCGTTGGCAACCAATGAAGTCTATATTAACAAGACAACCAACGAAAAATTAACTTCAACGGAATGGCATAATTTAGTTGTCCGTAACAAGGCTGCCGAAATTTGCGAAAAATACCTTTCTAAAGGTGATAAGATTTATGTGGAAGGCAGAATAAAGTCGAGACAATGGCAGGCAGAAGACGGGCAAACCAAATATACTACTGAGATACAGGTGACTGAGTTTACTTTTCTAACCACTAAAAAAGAAACCGAGCTCCACAAACAAAATCAGGATTCAAATAAAAATACTAATTTTGACAGCCAAAGCGGACGAAATTCAGACAATGATGATTTGCCGTATTAATGTATAACCAATTCTTAACCATTTGGACGCAGATCCCTCGAGTTTTCTGGAATTAATCAACACAAGTTTACTCTTTGGAGTGCTTGGAATCATTATCTTGCTCTTTTTTTCTGCCATGGTTTCCGGAGCCGAAGTGGCTCTTTTTTCCCTTTCTCAGAAAGAGATAGAGGATGCCATAGAACAAAATGAAATAAAAGGAAACTTAATTTCAAACTTATTAAAGAAACCTAAAAAATTGTTGGCTACCTTATTGATAGCCAACAATTTTATTAATATAGGTATCGTAATCATCTTTTCGTTTATAAAAAACGATTTGTTAGGAAATATTTATCCCGATTGGCTTCAATTTACGATAGAAGTTGGTTTGGTCACCTTTTTGATTTTACTTTTTGGTGAAATTCTGCCGAAAGTGTATGCCAACCGCAACAACATTAAGTTTGCCAAGATGGTGGCCTATCCGATACACTTGTTGAATGTAATTTTATCGCCACTCAACATGCCCATGCGGGCCGTAACCATTTATTTTGAAAACAAATTAGGGAAACAAAAGACAAACATTTCCGTTAATCAGTTGTCGCAGGCCCTGGAGTTGACCTCTTCGGAAGATACTACAGACGAGGAACAAAAGATACTGGAGGGCATTGTTTCGTTCGGGAACACCGATGCCAGTCAGGTTATGAGTCCCCGCATTGATGTGTTTGCCCTGGAAATAGAAGAGTCGTTCAAGGATATTTTGCCTAAAATTTTAGACAAAGGTTATTCCAGAATTCCGGTTTACCGGGACAATATTGATCAGGTAGAAGGCGTTTTGTATGTGAAAGATTTACTGCCTCACATTGATAAAACCGATTTTAACTGGATAACCTTGCTTAGACAACCGTTTTTTGTGCCGGAAAATAAGAAGTTAGACAATCTGCTGAAGGATTTTCAAGGGATGAAAAACCACCTTGCGGTCGTGGTGGATGAATATGGCGGCACTTCCGGCGTTATTACACTGGAAGATATTATTGAAGAAATTGTAGGCGATATAAGCGACGAATTTGATGACGAGAACATCAATTATTCGCAAATTGACGACAAAAATTTTCTTTTTGAAGGAAAGATCAATCTGAAAGATTTTTACAGAATTGTGGATGTGGACGAAGATTTGTTTGAAGAGAACAAAGGCGAAGCCGAAACTTTGGCCGGATTTATTCTGGAAATCATCGGGACCTTTCCCAAAAAAGGACAAAAAATCAGTTTTGATAAATGTTTGTTTACCATTGAATCGGTAGACAAAAAACGTGTTAAACAAATTAAAGTAACTATAGATGCGTAAATCGGTTATATATACAGGCCTCCTGTTTGTTTTTTCTTTTTTAACCGGATGCAGGGGAGATGTGTTGCCCAAGCCTACGGCTCAGTTGCGGTTGGATTATGAAATGGCTCATTACATGCTGTTTGACAGCCCGTGTGTGTTTAATTTTGACCATAATGTGGATACCAGAGTTACTGTGAAAGACAATTGTGACGTTACGATTCAGTACCCCGGAATGAAAGCCACGGTTTACCTTACGTACCGGAAAGTAGAGAACAACATCGATGAATTATTGAAAGATGCTCAAAAGCTTACTTATGAGCACGTGATCAAAGCCGATGATATTGTGGAAACACCTTTTATCAATACCAAAGATAAGGTTTATGGCATGTTTTATCAGGTAGGCGGTAATGCTGCTACCAATACGCAATTTTACCTTACTGACAGCATTCAGCATTTTGTAACCGGGTCGGTCTATTTTTATGCCAAGCCCAATTTTGATTCCATCATGCCGGCCGCAAGTTACATTAAAGATGATATGCAGACGCTGATGGAGACGATGCGGTGGAAGAAATAATAAGGTAATTAATCAATATGCCAATTGTGCAATGTGTGTTTAAGATAAATCTTACAAAGGGATGTGCCGGAAAAAAGGATGGCAAAGGTTTGATAACACTATAAATCTCAACCAAACTAATTTTACAGTAACGAAGACTATCTGTGTATGATAACTGCCCTTGTGTTTTTACTTTTAATTGGTTTTGCTGTTTTCGCCATTAACAGCAATCAAAAAAAACAGGCAGAACAATTTCCGCCTGAGTGGCATAACCTGCTTCTTAAGCATGTGGCTTTTTATGATGATTTGTCAGCAGAAGAGCAAAAACGTTTTCAAAGTCGAATGATGATTTTTTTAAGTGAAGTTCACCTGGAAAGCGTTGGTTTTGAGCTGAATGATTTAGATAAAGTATATATCGCTTCCAGTGCCGTAATCCCGGTTTTTAATTTTCCCGAATGGCATTACCGGAATTTAAGTACGGTGTTGGTTTATCCCGATCATTTTAATGAAGACCTTGGTTTTGCTCAAAGCGATAAAAACCGGAATATTGGCGGTTTAGTGGGTACCGGACGTTTTGAAAACCAGATGATTCTCTCCCGAAAAGCGTTACACGAAGGTTTTGCACCCTATACGCCAAAACACAACACGGGCATCCATGAATTCGTACATCTGATTGATAAATTAGACGGCAAAACCGATGGCATTCCCGAAGTCTTGCTGCAAAAAGCCTATGTAATCCCATGGCTGAAAATCATTCACCAAAAAATGGAGGAAATCAACAACAACCAATCCGATATCCGGTATTATGGCGGTACCAACCAGGCCGAGTTTCTTGCCGTAGCTGCCGAGTATTTTTTTGAAAAACCGGAATTGATGAAAAAAAAGCATCCGGATTTGTATCAGATGCTGGAGGTTTGTTTTTTAGGAGCCAAAAACAAGTAGTTTTTGGCTTGTTTACGTATACCGGCCTGTAAGTTGTGTTATTTGTTATATTCAGCAATTACTTTTAAAATATCCTCGTATGTATATTCTTTGCTTTTTATTTTTTTTGCTTTAATGTTGTTTTTAATCTTCTCAAAGATAGAAAATAATAGATATTATTTGTGTAGCAACTACATTAACAGAGGCAATGCTTTGTGATTTTTTACCGACAACCCTTTGTCAAAGTTTAAAACTTTGACAAAGGGTTGTCGGTAAAGATTATTTTTTAACTCTTATAAAGTCTCTGCTTTTTTAGAAGCACAACACGCTTTTTTCTCTCCGGAAGAACATGATTTTTTTTCTTCAGAAGTGTTTTCTTTAGCAGCTTCTTCTTTTTTAGCTTTCTTTTTCTTTTTGTCTTTGTTAAAAAGCATTGCTTTGTCTGAAGTGTTTACCACATCCGAAACTTTATAGGTTTTTCCGTCGGCGGCATTTTCTACCGTTTGCACCAATACTTCAGGCGTAAGCATATTCGCATCATATTCAATGGTGGCTTTCTTCGCTTCAAAATCAATGTCGGCTTTTTTTACGCCATCCAATTTGGCTAATTTCTTTTCTAAATGGCCGGCACAGCCTACTTCGCAATGCATGCCTTCTACTGTAAACGATGCAGTGGCCAGTTGAGCCGGTTGTGCTTGTTCGGTGGTTGCAGTTGTGTTTTCGGTCGCTTCTTTTTTGCAGCTTACCATCATCAGGGTTGTCAAAGCGATGGCTGCAATGGTTTTTGTGAATTTCATATTAAAATGTTTTAAAAGTTGACTGTTTTTATTTTACCGATTTCTCCGGTTTTGACGACCGGTATTCTCTGTGCTTTAATAGTTAGGAACACGATTAAAGAAATTAAAATAATGTTGAAAATCAATGAAATAAATTTTATTGATTCAGTATGACAAAAATAACATTTTTTTCGCTTTTTATTTGCCAAAATTAACGGAGTTTTGTGACTCGAAAAATTCAACTATGGAAAATAAAAACTTACGGTTCGTTTATCTGGCTATTCTGGCCTTGGTTTGGGGGAGCTCTTTTATCCTGATCAAACGCGGTTTAACCGGGCTGACACCTTTTCAGTTAGGTTCGTTGCGAATGGTTTTTGCCGGGTTGTTTTTATTGCTCATCGGATTCAATAGTTTAAAGCAAGTTCAGCTTCGCCATTGGAAATACCTGGCGTTAACGGCCTGTTTTGGTACCTTTGTTCCGGTGTATTTGTTTTCCTATGCTCAAACGGAGATTAGTAGTACAATCAGTGCGATTCTCAATTCGCTTACGCCGTTAAATACCTTATTACTCGGAATTTTACTGTTTAAAATCGATTTTCAACGCCGTCAGATTTATGGGGTTTTCTTTGGATTGGTGGGAAGTGCCTTGCTCATTTTGAACGGAGCTGCCACACACCCGGATCAAAATTACAGTTATGCTATTTTGTTAATTATTGCTTCGGTGTGCTATGCGTTGAATGTGAATTTTATTAAACGGTATTTGTCCGATTTGAGTCCGCTCAGTATTACCACCGGAAATTTTGTAGTGATGTTGCTGCCCTCTTTTGCTGTATTGTTTTTCTCGGGGTTTTTTGAAGCGGTTGAGGTAGAACAAACACAAAATGTAATTATTTATATTGCTGTTTTGGGGGTGGTCGGCACCGCTTTGGCGAATATCTTGTTTTATAAACTGATCCAGATTTCATCTCCGGTTTTTGCTTCTTCGGTTACGTATTTAATTCCGGTAGTAGCTTTTTTCTGGGGATTGATCGACCGGGAAGGACTGACACTTGTTCAGTTGTTGGGTGCGGCGATTATTATGTTTGGGGTATATCTTTCGGCAAAGAAGTGATGCGTTATTTTGTTTCAGGTTTCAAGTTTCAGGTTGAGAGTTGTAGAAAGGAAATGTTACACTAAACGAATCTGTTTCCATCCATTATAGCGAAGCTATCAAAATCTGCGAAATCCTTTAAAATCTGTGTTCCATTAAAGCGAAGTGTCTTTGTGAACTCCTTATGTTTGCTTTGTGGTTAAAATTGAGCCAGAAGTTTAGTAAGAGATAAAAAAAGACTGCCAGCAATGGCAGTCTTTTGAGAATTATTACTTTATTGGTTATTGAAAATCTGCATCGCTAACCCCTTCGTTAACTTTGATTTCACTGATTTTAATGTCTAAATCAAGACCTACATTCATTACATAGTTATAGGGAATTTTTACCCCTTTTACATCTCTGTAATCTTTATACGTAATGGCACTATTCCCTTGTGGTGTAGCCGTTACATCAGCCACTTTTAATCCGGTTGCCACATCAAAATAACTGGTAGTTTTACCGTTAACAACGGCATAGCAGTCTTTTCCGTCCTGACTTTCAATTCCTTTCAATGTAATGCCTTCTTTTTTAAGTAAATTTACCTCCGGGAATGGGTGAGCCGCAGCTTTCAGGTCTTCCAGCATTTCGCCTTCTAAATTCATTTTTTGCCCTTGTTGAGCCATGTATCCGGTGTTTCCATTCACTACTTGTTTCATCATGCTCATCCCGCCCATGGTTAATTCAACCAAAAATTTACCGCTGGCATCTGTTTTATTAATGTAAGTTAATGGAGCTGGAGCCCCCGGCACAGTTGTAGATCCGGTCAAAAACAATGATTTTACATCGGCAACGGCCTTTTGTCCGCCAATAGCAGCAATATATTTTTCTAAAACAGACTTAGCTGTTACATCAGCACTTACCTTTTTTTCTTCCGGCTTTTCAACTTTATTCCCGTATTTGTCAAAATAGAAAATAGGAATATTTAGTTTTTCCAAGCCCGGTAAAACATCTGCTGCTTTACTCACAATAACGATTCTTAAATTGTCGGCCAGGAAATATTTTTTAGAAACCCTCAAAATATCATCGGCAGTAACGGCATTGATGTTTTTGATGTAGTTTTCATAGAAATCAGCTGGTAAACCCTGTGTTTTGGTTTGTAATGCATAACGGGCAACAGTAGCCGGCTTTTCGATATCCATTACAAATTTTCCGATATAACCTGCTTTTACATTTTTCAAGGTTTCGTCAGAAACTTTTTCAGTTCTGATGCGTTTGATCTCTTTTAAAATTTCAACCACAGCACTGTCGGTTACTGCATTTCTAACCTGTGTGGTTGCACTGAAATTAGAAGTGTATTTGTTCCCTCTTAGTCCTGAGCGGGCTCCATAGGTCCAGCCATGTGCCTCTCTCAGATTCATGTTCAGGTAGCTGTTAAAATCACCACCTAAGATTTGATTTGCCAAAATAGCGGCAAAATAATCTTTGTCGGTCATTTTTAAGTTGGTAATATGCACGGCTGCAATTTCAGATTGCACGGCATTAGGGGCATCTACAAAGTTAATTTGTGCGTACTGAACATCTTTAGGAGATGAATAAGTTACTTGTGGAGCAACGCCTTTTTTCCAGTTACCGAATAATTTTTCAACATTGGCTTTTACTTCTGCGAATTTTACATCACCTACAATCACCAGGTAAGCATTTTGTGGGTTGAAATAAGTAGAGTAGTTTTGGTTAACATCAGCCAACGTTACGTTGTTAATGGTTTCTTCGCTCAGGTATTCTCCGTTAGGATGATTTTTACCGTATGCTAAAACACGTTGAACTCTGCCGGCAATGGCAGGAACACTTTTTTCCTGTGCTTTCAGACCTTCCAGTAGTTTTGCTTTTTCTTTATCAAACTCTTCTTGGGTAAATACGGGATTTAATGCACCATCTGCCATTAATTCCATGATTCGGGTTGAATATTTAGAAAGACCGCTGGCATAAGCTCCGCTCGCATCAAAATTGATGCTTGCCCCTAAAAAGTCCACCTCTTCGTTAAAAGCATCTTTAGAGATGGTTTTGGTTCCGTTCCCAATCAGGCTGCTGGTTAAATCAGAAACCCCTTTTTTGGCTCCTTCTGCATACGGAGCGTTGTCAATGGTAAGGTTGTAGGAAACCCGTGGGAGTTTGTCGTTTTCTACCACCAAAACTTTTAGTCCGTTCTTTAATTCAAAGGTCTGCGGTTTTCCGATATTGATTTTAGGAGCCGGTCCCGGTTTGGGTTGAGGTCTGTCTTGTGCTTGCATAGAAAGTGAAATAAACAAGCTCGTTGCTATAATGACTATTTTTTTCATGATTGATATCTTAATTTTGAGCTTTATCTGATTTTGGTGCGTAATCTAATAGTAAACGCTGGTTCGGGTTAAGGTATTTTTTAGCCGCCTCTCTGATTTCTTCACGGGTGATGGAACGGTAAATGTCAATTTCGGTATTAATTAAATTCACGTCGCCATACAACATGTGAAAAGTAGCTAAGTTGCCCGCAATACCTTCTACAGAAGCATTGCTGTTTACATACTGACTTTCATAAATGTTTTGTAATTTCTGGAATTCTTTTTCAGAAATTAAATCGGTTTGAAGTTTTACGATTTCTTCATCAATTTCATTCATCAGGCTTTCCGGGGTATTTCCGCCCATGGGCAATCCGTATAAAATGTACAATCCGTAATCTTCCTGGCTAAAGTTGAATGCCCCTACCTGTAAGGCCATTTTTTTGTCGTCAACTAATTTTTTATACAAACGGGAAGATTTCCCGTCAGATAAAAGTGTAGAAATCATATCCAAAACCCTTGCATCTCTGGTTTTCATCGAAGGGGTTCTGTAAGAAGCCACTACCATCGGAATCTGGATGTTCGGGTCTTCAAAACGGGCTTTGATGGTTTGGGTAATCGGAGCTTCTTCAATTTTTTCTCTTGTTACAGGAGCTCCTTTCGGAATAGAGCCAAAATATTTATCTATCCATGCTCTGGCTTGTGCAAAATCAAATTGTCCGGCAACCACCAACGTAGCGTTATTGGGTACATAGTACTTTTTGTTGAAAGCCTGGAATTCTTCCAGTGTAGCTGCATCTAAATGTTCCATCGAACCAATGGTTGCCCAGCGGTATGGATGTTTGGTAAACATGTTTTTCTTTACTTCAGCAATCAGATTTCCATACGGCTGATTGTCAACACGAAGACGTTTTTCTTCTTTTACTACTTCGTTTTGTGTGTCAACCCCAATTTGGTTAATAACCGGGTGCAACAAACGTTCTGATTCCATCCATAAACCTAATTCCAGGTTGTTAGACGGGAAAATTTCGTAGTAATATGTTCTGTCGTCAGATGTGTTGGCATTATTTGTTCCACCGTTTCCGGTCACAATTTTAAACCATTCGCCACGTCCGATGTTTTTTGTTCCTTCAAACAAAAGGTGCTCGAAGAAATGAGCAAAACCTGTTCTTTCCGGATTTTCATCTTTTGCACCTACGTGATACATTACGGATGTAATTACCACCGGAGCAGAATTGTCCTGGTGTAAAATCACATGCATTCCGTTATTGAGCGTGTAATGTTCGAACTCTACTTTTTGAGCAGAAACTGTACCTCCAAGCATAAGAACTGAACTTAAAGCCATTAAAGAATTTTTCATAAAAATTAGTTATTTATTTTTGCGTTTGAAATAGGTATGCAATTTCGTGATTTTGTTACAGTTTTTTTTAGTTTTTATCAAAAAAATCAAATTTAGCCGGTACATTTTGGTTTGATAAAATATATTTTAAAGTTTAAGTTGTGTGATTCATAATTAGTTGTATATTTGCAAACTCAAAAAATTAATTTAAACATATTGTTATGTACGCAATCGTAGAGATAGCAGGGCAACAATTCAAAGTAAGCAAAGACCAAAAAGTATTTGTTCACCGTTTAGCATCTGAAGAAGGAAGCAAAGTTTCTTTTGACAAAGTAATGTTGTTAGACGAAAACGGAACAGTTACGATTGGCGCCCCCGCTATAGAAGGAGCTTCAGTAGAAGCCAAAGTGTTACAACACTTAAAAGGTGATAAAGTAATCGTTTTCAAAAAGAAAAGAAGAAAAGGTTACAAAAAGAAAAACGGTCACAGACAGTCATTGACGCAAATCGTTATTGAGGGAATCAGTGCTACAGGAAGTGCCCCGAAAAAGAAAGCTGCTAAAAAAGCAGAAACCACAGAAGAATAATTAACATTTAAAACTTAAACATCATGGCTCACAAGAAAGGTGTCGGTAGTTCCAAGAATGGTAGAGAATCAGAATCGAAACGTTTAGGCGTGAAGATTTATGGTGGTCAAGCTGCGATTGCAGGTAATATCATTGTAAGACAAAGAGGTTCTAAACACAATCCCGGTGAAAACGTTTACATGGGTAAAGATCATACGTTGCATGCAAAAGTTGACGGAGTTGTTAAGTTCCAGAAAAAAGGGGAAAACAAATCATTTGTTTCTATTATCCCGTTTGAAGCTTAATTAGAATTTTTTCTACTATACAAAAAAACCCGTTTCTCTCGAAACGGGTTTTTTGTTTAGATAGATTTTCAGATTTCGTACAGATAAAAAAACCCTCGCTTTTCAGCAAGGGCTCTTTTGTTATTTCTAAATTCTGAACTCAGAACTCTGAATTCAAAATTAATATCTGTAATACTCCGGTTTAAACGGTCCTTGAACTTCTACACCAATGTAAGCTGCTTGCTCGTCATTTAGTGTTTCCAATTCTACACCTAATTTAGCTAAGTGTAAAGCGGCTACTTTTTCATCCAGATGTTTCGGTAACATATACACTTCGTTTTTGTAAGCAGCACTGTTGTTCCATAACTCAATTTGAGCTAAGGTTTGGTTGGTGAATGAATTACTCATCACAAAACTCGGATGTCCTGTGGCACAACCTAAGTTTACCAAACGACCTTCTGCCAAAATAATAATATCTTTTCCGGCAATGGTATATTTGTCAACCTGTGGTTTGATTTCCACTTTAGAACTACCATGGTTTTTGTTTAACCAGGCCATGTCGATTTCATTGTCAAAGTGACCAATGTTACAAACGATGGTTTTGTCTTTCATTTGTTCAAAATGTCTACCTACCACAATGTCTTTGTTTCCGGTGGTAGTAATTACAATGTCAGCGTTGCCGACCACAGTGTCTAATTTTTTCACTTCAAAACCATCCATAGCAGCTTGTAGTGCACAAATAGGATCGATTTCCGTTACAGTTACAATAGAACCGGCACCTCTGAAAGAAGCTGCTGTTCCTTTTCCGACATCACCATAACCGCAAACGACTACTCTTTTTCCGGCCAGCATAACATCAGTAGCCCGACGGATTGCATCTACAGCCGATTCTTTACAGCCGTATTTGTTGTCAAATTTTGACTTGGTAACCGAATCATTTACGTTGATCGCCGGCATGTGTAAGGTTCCGTTTTTCATTCTTTCGTACAAACGGTGAACACCGGTTGTTGTTTCCTCAGACAGACCTTTGATGCCGGGAATCAATTCCGGATAACGGTCAAAAACCATATTGGTCAAATCGCCACCATCGTCCAAAATCATGTTTAAAGGTTGTCTGTCTTCTCCAAAGAACAGGGTTTGTTCGATGCACCAGTCAAATTCTTCTTCATTCAAACCTTTCCAGGCATACACCTGAATTCCGGCAGCCGCAATAGCCGCAGCCGCATGATCTTGTGTGGAGAAGATATTACACGAACTCCAGGTAACTTCTGCACCCAAAGCAATTAATGTTTCTATTAAAACAGCGGTTTGAATAGTCATGTGCAAACAACCCGCAATACGGGCACCTTTTAAAGGCTGGCTGTTTCCGTATTCTTGGCGAAGTGCCATTAAGCCCGGCATTTCTGCTTCGGCTAATTCGATTTCTTTTCTTCCCCAGGCGGCAAGCGAAATGTCTTTCACTTTGTAGGCTACGAATGGCAATGTTTGTGTACTCATCTATAAAATAGTTATATTAGCTAAAAAATTTTTGCAAATTTACGGAATAGGGAAGGAATTTAAAAACCTTTTGCTGTTTTTTGTGATTTGTTTAGTTAACTAATGTTTTGAAATACAATTTGATACCGCTTTTTGAATAATGCCCTTTTACCAAAGAATAAATATAGACCATAAAACCAATGTTTTTGTCTGGAAGATAACAGAATCTTTTGATGAGTTATTCCGGTCGGTTTCACTTAAAGATGTTTCTTTAACCAGACTGGAAGGAATGAAATCCGAGAGCCATCAAAAAGGTTTTATGGCGGTTCGGATGCTTTTGCAATACAACGGGTATACCGATTTTGATTTGTATTACGACGAATTTGGTAAGCCGCATCTGAAAGACGGGACCAATATTTCGATTTCACATTCTTTTGGTTTTTCGGTCATTGTGTTATCCGATAAAAATGTGGGAATCGATTTAGAACTTCGCCGTGATCTGGTCAAAAAAATTGGCTATAAGTTTGCCGAGGAAGAATTTGTGTATGAATGTCAACATAATTCAGATGAATTTGTGAGCAAACTAACCGTAATTTGGGGTATAAAAGAAGCTGTTTTTAAAGTGCGTAACGAAATCGGAATCAGTTTTAAAGACCATATTTTTGTTCGTCCGTTTGAAATGGATGACGAAAAAACAACCGCTTTGTTGGATTTTAATGCGGTTAAAAGAGAATTTTTGGTTTACTTTACCGAAATTGAAAATTACACCTTAGTGTGGCTTTGGGAAAGTGAATCATGAAAAAGATCTACGAAGAAATTGTTCTGGCAAAAGCTCAAAACCAAAAAATGCTGGCCATTTTATTAGATCCGGATAAGATTGAAATGGAGCAGTTGCCTGTTTTGGCAGAAAAGATAAAAGCAAGTCCGGCTACCCATGTTTTGGTGGGTGGAAGTATTGTTGAATCGAATCGAATAGATGAGTTGGTTCTTTTTTTGAAAGAAAAATTATCGTTGCCTGTTTTACTGTTTCCCGGCAATCCGTCGCAAATCTCAGTTTATGCCGACGGGATTTTATTTCTGAGTTTGCTCTCGGGCCGAAATCCGGATTATTTGATTGAACATCATGTGAATGCTGTGCCAATACTGAAAAAATCAAACCTGGAAATTATTTCAACGGGTTATCTTCTGATTGAAAGTGGTGGCGAAACTGCCGTTGAGCGGGTCAGCCAAACAAAGCCACTCGGCAGAAATAATCTCCCGATTGTTTGTCAGACAGCCAAAGCCGGAGAATATTTAGGGAGCAAATTGATTTATCTCGAAGCCGGAAGCGGAGCCAGATCTGCCATTCCCCTCGCAATAATCAAAGCGGTGGCGGATGAAATTTCCATTCCGATGATTGTTGGGGGGGGGATTCGTTCGCAACAGGCAATTCAAGAAGCGTTTGAAGCCGGAGCTGACATGGTTGTAATCGGAACAGCTTTTGAAAATGACAGTAATTTTTTTAACTTTAGTTAATGTAGAACGATACAAATTTTATCAACTTTGCCAAGTTTGAAAACCAACTATGATAGATTTTCTTTTTTCTCAGTATAAAAACTATTCTCAAACCGATATTGCTTTAGAAATAATAGCTATTTTCTTTGGTTTACTGAGCGTTTTATACTCTAAAAAAAATAATATTTTAGTTTTTCCTACCGGAATCATCAGCACCGGAATTTTTATTTATTTATTGTGGAAATGGGAATTAATGGGCGATATGACGATTAATTTCTATTACACGATTATGAGTGTGTATGGATGGTATCACTGGACAAGAAAAAAAGAAGGTCAAACCGAGTTTCCTATTTCCCGTATGAATTTTAAAGAAAAAAAATGGGCGGTTGTGCTTTTTGTGTCAACCATCATTTTTATAGTAATGATTTACAAGTTTTTTGATAAATTTACAGGTTGGACGGCTTATGTGGACACATTTACCACCGGATTGTTTTTTGTGGGAATGTGGCTCATGGCTAAACGGAAAATCGAGAATTGGGTTTTTTGGATCATTGGTGATATTATTTCTGTTCCGCTTTATTTTTATAAAGGATATTCGCTCACCAGTATTCAATATTTTGTATTTACAATAATCGCCTTTTACGGCTATATCGAATGGAAGAAAATCTTAAACAACAGTCAGCAGACATCATAAAAATTGCCCTTTACGGACCGGAAAGCACCGGAAAAACTACTTTGGCCAAACAGTTGGCAACACATTTCAATACGGTTTGGATACCTGAGTTTGCCCGTGATTATCTTCAGGAAAAATGGGATACCCAGCAAAAGACCTGTCAGAAAGAGGATTTGTTGCCTATTGCCATTGGTCAGACCAGATGGGAAAACGAAGGGTTGCAAAAAGCAAATACGCTTCTGTTTGCAGATACGAACCTGATGGTTACCAAAGTATTTTCGGATATATATTATGGTGAAACGGATCCTGAACTGGAAAAAGCAGCCAAGAAGCACAAGTATGATTTGTTCTTACTGACCGATATTGATGTGCCGTGGGAAAAAGATGACCTGCGGGACAGCCCGGATCACCGTGAAAAAGCACTGCGTGTTTTTGAAGAGAATTTGATAAGATACAACAAGCCGTATCTGAAAATATCAGGATCAAAAGAAAAGCGGTTTCACAAATCGGTCGCTTTGGTTACACACCTTCTGGAGTTTAAAAAGTTAGGGCTGAATTCATTCGACTTTATTCAGCTGTATGAAAGAGAGATAGACCTGGCAAAAGTGAAAAGTCAGATTCATTTTCTGTTAAACGGAATTCAGGCCGTAAACCTGGAAAGGCCGGCTACGCTACATGACGGTATTGAGCCGTTATCTGTTGAAGAGGCAACTTATTACGCTAATTTTTTTGACGAAAAGAGAAATCATTTAAAGTTAAAAAAATTCGTTCCGGCTTCCGGTGCGGCCAGTAGAATGTTTAAATTTCTGAGCGAGTTTTTACAGGAGTATAAACTTGGTGAAGAATCGATTAACGCCTATATCAACAGAAAAAAAGCCAAAAACCTGTCGTTATTCCTGATTGGTATAGAGAAGTTTCCGTTTTACCAGGAGGTTATGCTCCGGTTGAAAAACAGCTATCCGGAGTTCGATTCATGGGGCTATGACAGTAAACACTACGCTTTTGTTAAAATGCTTTTGTCTAAAAATGAACTGGACTTTGCCAATAAACCCAAAGGAGTCTTGCCTTTTCACAAATATGCCTCCCATATAGCCACACCTATAGAGGAGCATCTGAATGAAGCAGTGGCTTATGCCGCTTCTAATCAAAAAACGCATCTGCATTTTACTGTTTCGGAAGAACATCAATCGGATTTTGAACGTATTACGGAAAAAGTTAAATCAAAAATTGAAGCAGCTGCACAAACTGAGATAAACATCAACTATTCTTATCAGGATAAATCGACAGACAGTATTGCGTTGGATGTAAACAACCGGTTCTTCAGGGAAGAGAATGAACAGTTGATTTTCAGACCCGGTGGTCACGGGGCGTTGATTCAAAACCTGAATAACCTGGATGCCGATGTTGTTTTTATTAAAAATATTGATAACGTTATTCAGAATCACATGGATGAGATTTCCTTGTACAAAAAAGCCCTGGCGGGTATTTTGTTAGACAAACAACAGCAGATTTTTGATTATTTGCGAATGTTGGATGAAGATATTGTTCGTAAAGAAATCCTGGATGAAGTTGTCCGTTTTATCGAGTCAAAATTACATTTTGAAGTAGTAGAAGATTTTTCAAAATATACCAGAGAAAGTAAAATAGAGTATTTGAAAAATTATTTAAACAGACCAATCCGTGTGTGCGGAATGGTTAAAAATGAAGGCGAACCCGGAGGCGGGCCGTTTTGGGTAAGAGACAGAAAGGGGCTTGTTTTTCTCCAGATTGTTGAATCTTCACAAATTGATGAAAATGATGCGGCTCAGATGAAAATACTGAAAAGTTCTACTCATTTTAACCCTGTTGATCTGGTCTGCGGAATCAGAAATTACCGGGGAGCTAATTTTGACCTGACCGAGTTTATTGATCATACCAGTGGTTTTATTGTACATAAAAATAAAGGAGGTAAAGATTTAAAAGCTTATGAACTGCCGGGGCTTTGGAACGGAGCGATGGCTAAATGGCTGACTGTTTTTGTAGAAGTGCCGTTAGTGACTTTCAATCCGGTAAAAACTGTGAATGATTTACTGAAAATAGCCCATCAACCCTTATCATAAATGGATGCTGAGAGAATCATATCCGAATTAACCTTTAAAGCGGTAAGAAGCAGTGGCTCGGGCGGACAGAACGTGAACAAAGTTTCATCAAAAGTAGTGTTGTCCTTTAATGTGTTCACTTCGCAAAGTTTATCGGAGGAGGAAAAAACACGGATAACCGAAAAGCTGAAAACAAAGTTAACGTCAGACGGAATACTTCTTTTAAATTGTGATGAAGACCGGAGCCAGCTCAAAAACAAAGAAATTGTTGCCAAACGTTTTCTGAAACTCATTCAAAACGCATTAGTTATCCCAAAAGAAAGAAAAGCAACCAAAATTCCACGTGCAGTAATTGAAAGAAGAATCAAGGAAAAACGAGCTACTTCTGAAATTAAGCAAAACAGAAAGCGACCGGATGTTTGAAAAGAAAATGGATAAATGGTAAAAGGGAATAGAAATTTCTCATATCATTGAATTTGTCATTGAAACTGATTTTTATTATTGCCATTAAAATTGTTTTACTACCTTTGCACCGTCTCAAAGGGGTGCTTATATCCTGAACAATATTCAGGACAAACGAGCTGAGATCATACCCAACGAACCTGGAACAGGTAATGCTGTTTAGGGAGTAGACAACAAAATAAAAGTGCACGTTTATTTTGCGGTCAGGAGGATCAATTTTTAATTTTTAACCAAGAATAATTACCCCTTTTATTCGTAAACTTTTACGAATGAAAACTTTATTCAACAATCGCCATGATGGCTCAAAAATGCTGAGCAGGTATTGCTTTGCAGGGTTTTTGCTGTTTTCGTTTATCGGCTTTTCACAGGAACAGCAAACGGTAGCAGATTCAACCAAAACCAAAAACATTCCGCTGGATGAGGTATTGGTATCGGCCGTTCGGGTCACTGCTCAATCACCGGTAACTTTTTCCAACCTTCGCAAAGAAGAATTTCAATCCCGGAACCTGGGGCAAGACATTCCGATTATGATGAACTATCTTCCTTCGGTGGTTACCACAACCGATGCCGGAGCAGGAGTGGGCTATACCGGAATCCGTGTTCGGGGTTCAGATGCCACACGTGTGAATGTGACCATTAACGGAATTCCGTATAACGATGCGGAAAGTCAGGGTACTTTTTGGGTAAATATGCCCGATTTTGCCAGCTCTACCGAAAGTTTACAATTGCAACGCGGGGTAGGTACCTCCACCAACGGAGCCGGAGCTTTCGGAGCCAGTTTGAATTTGTTGACTGACTCTTATGCTACAGAATCCGGAGGTGAAATTTCCAACTCTTTCGGGAGTTTTAATACCAGAAAGCATACGGTGAAATTCACTACCGGCTTAATGAATGATCGGTTTGAAATAGCCGGACGTTTGTCAAATATCGTTTCAGACGGTTACATTGACCGGGCTTCTTCTGACTTGAAATCTTATTTTTTACAAGGAACCTACGTGGGCGAAACAACCTTGATTAAAGGATTGGTTTTTGGCGGACAACAAAAAACATACCAGGCCTGGAACGGTTTAGAAGATTTGGAGATATTGAGAAACAATAGGACTTTTAATACGGCCGGAATGTATTTTGATGAAGACGGAAATATGAAATTTTATGATAATGAAGTTGATAATTACCAGCAGGATCATTACCAGCTGCATTGGAACGAACGTTGGAATGAAAACTGGAGTACCAATTTAGCATTTCATTATACCATCGGGAAAGGGTATTTTGAACAATACCGACAAGATCAGTCGTTTTCTAACTATGGTTTAACACCAATAGAGTTGGGTGGCGAAATAATTGACAGAACTGATCTGATCAGAAGGAGATGGCTGGATAATGATTTTTACGGAACAACTTTTTCCGCCACTTATAAGAAAGACAATATAGAGTTTATTTTAGGTGGGGGAGCAAACAAGTATGAAGGAGCTCACTTTGGCGAAATCATCTGGGCAAGATATGCTTCGCAAAGCGAAATAAGAGACCGTTATTATGACGATTTTTCCACCAAAACCGACATCAATGTTTTTGCTAAAATGAACTATCGGTTAAACCGTAAATGGAGTTTATTTGGCGATTTGCAACTCAGAACCGTAAACTTCACAGCAAATGGTGAGGACACGGGTTTGGTTGATGATACGTTTAATTTCTTTAACCCGAAAGCAGGGGTTACTTTTTCTGTGAATGACAAAAGCAGCCTGTATCTTTCCTATGCCAAAGCCGGCCGGGAGCCTAACAGAAACGACTATGAAAACGGGAGTCCAAGACCGGAACAGTTGCATGATGTAGAGTTAGGCTGGCGGTATGCGTCTGAAAATACAAAGCTTAATGTGAATGGTTATTTTATGAAATACAAAGACCAACTGGTCTTGACCGGTGAGTTAAACGATGTAGGAGCTCCTATTCGGGCCAATAGCGGTGATAGTTACCGTGTCGGACTGGAAGTTGATGCTCTTTTAAAACTGTCAGAAAAATGGTACCTGCAACCCAATTTCACGGTTAGTCAGAATAAAAACCAACACTTTGTTTTTCAACGCGATGGTGAATTACAAAATTTAGGCTCAACCAACATTGCTTTTTCACCAAATTTCATTGCGGCGAACCGGCTGACTTTTGTTCCGGTGAAAAACCTGCAGCTTTCCTTTTTGTCAAAATTTGTGAGTGAGCAGTATATGGGTAATATTGATGCGGAAAGCTCAAAACTGGATGCTTATTTTGTAAATGATTTGAATGTTTCGTATGAATTAAAGACAACAAAAATCTTTAAAGCAATTCAGTTCAATGCCCTGATCAATAATATTTTTGATTTAAAATACGAGAGCAATGGTTACTTTTATACCTATGATGATGATTTTTCAACTCCGGGAACCGTAACAACGATAGAAGGAGCGGGTTTTTATCCGCAGGCAGGGATTAATTTCCTGCTGGGTGTCAGCTTATTGTTTTAAATTTTTAAAAGAATCCCGGGGTTAAACCGGGATTCTTTCTTTAATTATAAACTCTGATAACCGGACCGTTTACTTCTGTGCGGTAGCGTTTCATCGGGTAGTCTAAATTTCCTAAACCGGTAAACAGGTTATACGATTCTTCGTCACACGGACAGATGGCATTTGTGCTTTGAAGCGTCATGGTGGAACAGGAACTCAAAGGTTGGTTGGGGCAGGCTGCATCAAAAGCGTTATAGCCGCTTCCGGTATTAAAAACAATGATGCCTCTTGCTCCGGCATTTCCCTGCGAAAAATAAATGGAATTGCCGGCAAATTTTAAAGAACTGTAAAGAGGCAGATCCATATTGATATCAACAGAAAAAGTATAATTCGGAATATTGGGATTAAAATTGTTGAAACGTTCGTTTTCACATCCGAACAGGAAAACACAGCTTATCATCAACAAAACAATTTTTTTCATAAACATCTTTTTTTTAGGTTTAGCAAATTTAAATTAATTACCTTTGAGAAACCGTATAAGGGAATAAATTTTCAAAATAATTAAAATTATACTATCTTTGTAGAAAGAAATCCTCTCAAAGGGGATTTTTTCTATTTTATAAAACGATAAAAACAAAGATTTTATATATCAGGATTCATAATTTTTATGAATTTTGAAAAAAAGTACAACAGCATTAAAATACACATGAAGTTATGAGTACCGTATCGTATTACACCGCAGAAGGGTTAAAAAAATTGAAAGAAGAGTTAGAGCAACTGAAAAATATTGAACGGCCAAAAGCATCGCAGGCCATTGCAGAGGCCAGAGATAAAGGCGATTTGTCTGAAAATGCCGAATATGATGCCGCCAAGGAAGCACAAGGCTTACTGGAAATGCGGATTTCTAAAATGGAGGAAATTTATGCCAACGCCCGGTTGATTGATGAATCCCAGCTGGATCTTTCCAAAGCACTGGTATTGTCTAATGTAAAGATTAAAAACCAGGCCAACGGCATGGAGATGAAATATACACTGGTAGCCGAAAGTGAAGCCGATTTAAAGGCGGGAAAAATTTCGGTAACCTCACCCATCGGAAAAGGGCTGCTGGGTAAGTCTGTTGGCGATGTGGCCGAAATTACCGTGCCAAACGGCATTTTAAAGTTTGAGATTCTGGAGATTTCCAGAGATTAATTTTTGAAGGATTAAGACCATGGCAAGCGTTTTTACCAAAATCATCAACGGTGAAATTCCATCGTATAAAATAGCAGAAGACGATCATTTTATTGCTTTTCTGGATGTAAACCCCAATGCTGTCGGGCATACGCTTTGTGTGCCGAAGCAAGAGATCAACAAACTGTTTGATATGGACGAAGACCATTACCTGGCGTTGATGAAATTCTCCCGAAAGATAGCGGTTGCCTTGGAAAAAGCAATTTCCTGCAAACGGATTGGTGTTGCTGTAGTGGGATTAGAAGTACCCCATGTACATGTTCACCTGATTCCGCTGCAGGACATGGAGGATATGCGGTTTCAACGGAAAGTGAGTTTAACCGGAGCGGAGTTTGAAAAAACCGTACAGAAAATAAAAAGTGAATTATAAACAAAATCCCGATGAACTCGGGATTTTTTGTTTTTATTTCTTGATCAAACTTATCACAAAAAGCAGTACCCAGGCTCCTCCGGCCGAAATTAAAATCTGCCAAAGCAGCCCGCCGCCGCCGATTCCTAATTTACCGGCCAGCCATCCGCCGATAAAGCTGCCAATGATCCCGACCACAATGTTTCCAATCAATCCGAATCCTGAACCTTTCCAGAGTTGACCTGCCAGCCATCCGGAGATTGCTCCAATCAGTAAAAAATACAAAAATTCCATAAAATTGATTTTTATTGGTTAATAGAGTTAAAAATATAAAAAATAAATGATATTTTTAAAAATATTATAGTTTTTTAAAACTAACCAACATGGTGGTGCCTTTGTCCAGTTCAGACTGATAGACTTTGATTTTTCCTTTGTGGTATTCTTCTACAATGCGTTTTGTTAAAGAAAGTCCCAGGCCCCAACCGCGTTTTTTGGTCGTAAACCCCGGCTCAAATACCTTTTTAAATTGTTTTTTCGGAATGCCTTTTCCGGAATCGGAAACCAGAATTTTTACCTCCTTTTCCTCTTCGGTAATGGTGAGTGATAGTTTTCCACGGCCTTTCATGGCATCAATGGCATTTTTTACCAGGTTTTCAATTGTCCAGCTGTGCAGTGTGGGGTTAAGGCTGACCAGAATGGTCTTGGTCGGTGCCGAAAATGAAAATTCAACTTGTTTGGAAAAACGTGCTTTTAAGTAATCAAATGATTGAATGGTCTCCGCCACCAAATCTAATTTTTCTAAAACAGGCTCAGAACCTATTTTGGAAAAGCGATCGGCGATGGTTTGTAACCGGGTAATATCTTTTTCAATTTCTTTAATGGTGTTTTCTTCTACGTTTTCAATTTTTAAGATTTCCAGCCAGCCGATTAAGGATGAAAGCGGCGTACCGATCTGATGGGCGGTTTCTTTTGCCATTCCGGCCCAAAGTTTGTTCTGCGTGGCAACTTTTGTGCTTCTGTAATAATTGTAAACCAAAGCCGTAAAAAGAATGATGATCAGAATCAACGCAATTGGATAATATTTCAGTTTATTGAGTAATGATGAATTGCCATAATACAAATACCAGAACTTACCGGGATTATATTCAATAACAACCGGTGTGTTTTCTTTTTTTAACTTTTCCAGCAATTGATTTAATTTTCCTTTATTCGAAATCGTGTTTTCATCAATATTGGTCTGGTTGATTATTGTGTCATTTTCTGTTACAATAATCGGAATGGTCTTGTTGTTGTTGATGATCTGAAGCGGTAATTCGATTTCATCCGTTTCAGGATTTGCATTATTTACTGTTTTCAGGCTTTCAGCCCAGAGTTCCATTTTCAGCTTTTCTTCGCTTTTAAAAATCTGAAAAAACGTATAGGTATTCCAAAGAATCAGCGAAATAATCACAAAAGAAGTGAAGATTAAAAACCATCGGGTTACATTTCGGCTTTCAGAAAACTGCATAAATCTGTATTTAGGATAAAAGTAGTAAAATCTTGTGTTAATTGAAAAATCCGGCCGGCAAATCCTGTTCAATTTTATACATTTGTATAAACATGAAAAACAATGGTCAGTATTTCTCCAAAAGATGTTTCTCCTTTAAAATTACAAGGTTATCTGCAAAGTTCGGTCGGACCCAGGCCGATTGCTTTTGCCAGTACAGTTGATAAAAACGGGAACCCGAATTTGTCTCCGTTCAGTTTTTTTAATGTGTTCAGTTCTAATCCGCCTGTTTTGGTTTTTTCGCCAGCCCGGCGGGTGAGGGATAACACCGTTAAACATACCTTGATTAACTGCGAGGCTACGAAAGAAGTGGTGATTAATGTGGTGAATTTTGACATCGTTCAGCAAATGTCGTTGTCGAGCACAGAATATGCCGACGGCGTGAATGAGTTTCTCAAAGCAGGTTTAACAATGTTGCCTTCGGAAGTGGTGAGGCCCTTTCGTGTGGCAGAAAGTCCGGTTCAGTTTGAATGCAGGGTCAATCAGATAATCAGTTTAGGAGATGAAGGTGGAGCGGGAAATTTAATTATTTGCGAAGTGGTAAAGTTGCATATAGAGGAATCCGTTTTAGATGAGAATGGTAACATTGACCAATATAAAATCGATCTGGTTTCGCGTATGGGAGCCAACTGGTATTCGCGTTCCAACCGGGGGCTTTTTGAAATCCCCAAACCGTTGGCAACATTAGGAATCGGAGTGGATCAGATTCCTGCTTTTGTTAAAGAAAGCCCTGTTTTTAACGGGAACGATCTGGGGATGCTCGGAAATGTAGAAAGTTTGCCATCCACCGAAGAAATTAATATATTTGTAGATGAAAATATTCAGGTAAAAGGCGTTTTAAGTTCTGCTGATGAGATGAAAGTGCATCAAAAAGCAAAAGAATTCCTAGATAAACAAGACGCTCTTTCGGCCTGGAAAATTTTGTTAGCCAAACGGGTTTAATATAAGCCAATTTACTAATTTTTAAAATCAAGAACATGGAAGTTTCAGGAAAAATCAAAGTCATTAATGCAGAGCAGCAAATCAGTGCGTCTTTCAGAAAAAGAGAATTGGTGGTTACCACGGAGGAGCAATATCCGCAACATATTATGATTGAATTCACACAGGATAAGTGTGATTTGCTCAATTCATATAAGGCGGGTGAAGGGGTCAAGGTTTCGATTAATTTAAGAGGGAGGGAATGGGTTAATCCGCAGGGAGAAACAAAATATTTTAACTCTATTCAAGGTTGGAGAATAGAGCGTTTGCAAGCTGAGGCTCCAGCTCAGCAAATGCCACCGGTGCCGTCGGCCGAAGCTTTTGAGCCGGCGACAAACTTTAATGAGGAAGAGCACGACGACTTGCCGTTTTAATGCTAAAAAATAAATGAACAGATTCCAGATTCCAATGAAAAAATACTGTTGGGGTTTGGAATTTCTTGTTTAGAAGATAAAAACAGATGTATTTCCTGAGTAAAGAGTTGTATTTTCCGCCCGTTTCAGAAGCTTCGTATGAAGGAATTCTGGCGGTAGGCGGCGACTTGAGTGCCGAACGGTTGCTTTTGGCTTATAAAAACGGTATTTTTCCTTGGTTTGAAGAAGATGAGCCAATACTTTGGTGGTGCCCGCCACAACGAATGGTTGTAGATCCAAGACAGTATAAAACAGCTAAAAGCCTTCGGAATATTCTGAACAGAAAAATATTTGACGTTACTTTTAATCAAAATTTTCCGGAAGTGATCAGGTATTGCCAGACGGTAAAGCGGAAAGGGCAACACGGTACATGGATTACAGATTTAATGTGTGAAGCCTATCTAAGGCTACACAGGTTGGGAGTGGCAAAATCAGTTGAAGTCTGGCAGGAAAACAAGTTGGTTGGCGGTTTGTACGGTGTTGATTTAGGTAAAGTTTTCTGTGGTGAGAGTATGTTTTCGCTTGTGCCCAATGCCAGTAAAGTAGCTTTTGTTACGCTTGTTCAACAACTTCGCCGGGATAATTATCACCTGCTGGATTGTCAGGTGCATAATGACCATCTTGAAAAATTAGGGGCTTTCGAAATTTCGCGGGAAAATTACCTTACAATTCTGAAATCTTCCGTTTAGCTTCTTTTCCAGCAACTCAGCAGGTGATCATTAACCATTCCGGTAGCTTGCATGTGGGCATATACTACGGTAGAGCCTACAAATTTAAATCCTCTTTTTTTCAGATCTTTGCTGATGGCATCTGAAAGTGGCGTAGAGGCAGGAATTTCTCTTAATTCCCTGAACTGGTTTATGATGGGTTTTCCGTTGGTAAATTTCCATATATAGGAAGAGAATGTGCCAAATTCTTCACGAACTTTAATAAAGGCTAATGCGTTGCTTACCGCTGCTCTTATCTTGAGTTGATTGCGGATTATTCCGGTATCCTGCATTAGGCTCATGATTTGTTTTTCAGAAAACGTTGCTACTTTTTCATAATCAAAACGGGCAAAGGCTTTTCTGAAATTTTCTCTTTTAGACAATACGGTGTACCAGCTTAATCCCGCCTGAAACGTTTCTAAAATTAAAAATTCAAATAGTTTTTGGTCGTCATAAACCGGTTCGCCCCATTCTTCATCGTGATAATTGCGGTATAAATCATCTTTTTCGCACCAGGCACATCTTGTTTTGATTTCCATATATATTTGATTTTTGACAAATATAAAAAATCAAATACATAAAATTTCACTATTGTTATAAATAGGGGTTGTGGTTTTATTTTTGATAAAAATGGCATTGTGGCATTAAAAATATGGGGGCTTGTTGTATTTTTGGCGAATAAATATTTCTTTTTTGTCATGAAAATAGGGGTTCCTAAAGAAATTAAAAATAATGAGAGCCGGGTTGGAATGACTCCGGCCGGTGTTTTTGAGCTGATTAAAAACAATCATACGGTTTATGTCCAACAGGACGCCGGGTTTGGAAGTGGTTTTTTTGATACGGATTATGCCGTAGTAGGAGCGATTTTGGTGCCGACAGCCGCAGAAGTTTATGCCAATGCAGATATGATTGTAAAAGTAAAGGAGCCTGTTGCAGAAGAATATCCGTTAGTAAAAGAAGATCAAATCATTTTTACGTATTTTCATTTTGCTTCCAGTGAAGAGCTGACTAAAGCGATGGTGCGGTCCAAGTCAGTTTGCATTGCTTATGAAACGGTAGAAGAGCCCGACGGCTCGTTGCCGTTGCTCACACCAATGTCTGAGGTTGCCGGAAGAATGGCTATTCAACAAGGGGCAAAATATTTAGAAAAGCCCATTAAGGGAAGAGGGGTTTTGTTGGGCGGTGTTCCCGGTGTTCCGCCCGGAAAAGTATTGGTATTAGGAGCGGGCATTGTAGGCATTCAGGCAGCTAAAATGGCAGCAGGTCTTGGGGCACATGTAACTATTTTAGATATTAATATGAAGCGGCTTCGGTATGTGAATGATGTAATGCCGAGTCATGTGGTGACTGAATTTTCGAGTGAATATAATATCAGAAGGCATATTAAAAATCATGATTTGATTATTGGAGCGGTTTTAATTCCGGGAGCCAAAGCTCCAAAATTAATTACGAGAGATATGCTGAAAGAAATGCACCCCGGTACGGTGATGGTTGATGTGGCGGTTGACCAGGGCGGTTGTTTTGAAACGACGGTGGCAACCACACACGAAAACCCTACTTATATTATTGATGATGTAGTGCATTATTGTGTAGCCAATATGCCGGGTGCTGTGCCTTATACGTCAACCTTAGCCTTGACCAATGTTACGTTGCCGTATGTTTTAAAATTAGCCGGTTTAGGTTGGAAAACAGCTGCTGAACGTTATCCTGATTTAAGAAGAGGCCTCAATATTGTTCAGGGAGAAATTGTCTATAAAGAATTAGCCGAGACGTTCAATTTTAGTTAATAGGTTTTATTTGTTTGTTTGTTAGAAATCCCATCGCTGTTAAGTAGATGGGATTTCGCATTTAAAATGGTTTGCTTATATAGGTCTTCTGTTTTTTTTCTGGCCCAATCTGTTTTTCTCAGGAAAGTTAAACTTGATTTAACAGATGGATTATCGGTAAAACAGTTGATTTTTATTTTTTGGCCTAAGGTTTCAAAGCCGTAAAAATCAACCAAATATTCAACTATAGCTTGTAATGTTTTTCCGTGAAGCGGATCGTTGTGTTGCATGTTTAAATTAAGTTTGAATGGTTTAAAAAAGCAGATTTTAAATTTTAAACAAACATATAGTGGTTTACTGTTTACTGTTTTTTACACCTGACAGGTTTTTGAAAGTGTGAGGTATTATTGTCTTAAATGAACTCTGAATCTATCATCTGCAAAATCAAAAACTTTGTGCCTTTTTCTTGTGGCAAAAAAACGGACTTAAAAAAACAAATTTAAGCAAAAAAACCTCAATCATTGCAATTGAGGTTTTTTTGATATGTGTACTGAAAAAGTTCAGGTTTATCCTAAAGTAACTCTTTTGAAGCCTGTAATTTCAACGTTGAAGCCTTTTACGTAATCACTGACTTTTTTACTGTCATCTTTGATGAAATTCTGGTCTAATAAAGCTTTTTCCTGATCTAAAGTCGTATTGTCAGAGATAAAACGCTGGATTTTACCCGGAATGATTTTGTCCCAAATTTGCTCAGGCTTGCCTTCTGCTTTTAATTCAGCTTTAGCATCTTCTTCTGCTTGCTTTAAAACTTCTTCTGTTAATTGAGCATAAGAAATGTATTTAGGAACATTTTTTAATGTTTTTCCTAAACGTGCTGCCTCTTCATTTTCTTTTTCGATGATAGCAATACGAGCATCAAGTTCAGAAGCAATAAAAGCAGGATCAAAATCTTTGTAAGATAAAGTGTCTGCTCCCATTGAAGCTACTTGCATGGAGATGTCTTTGGTTAACGTTTCTGCATCGGCAATTGCTGATGAAATGGCCGTTAAAGCAGCAATTTTGTTCACGTGTACATACGATCCGACAAATGCACCTTCTAAAATTTCAAAACCGCCAATTTCAATTTTCTCACCGATAACTCCTGTTTGTTCGATTAATTTTTCAGCAACGGTCATGTTGGCATCAAACGGAGAAGCTAAAAAGTCTTCTTTAGAAGCAAAGTTGATTGCTTTTTCAGCTAATTGTTTTGCTAATGAAACAAAAGATTCGTTTTTACCTACGAAATCTGTTTCACAGTTTAACGTGATAACAGCACCTTTGGTTTTATCTGCATTTACAAAAGCAGCAGCGGCACCTTCGGTTGACTCACGGTCAGAACGGTTAGCGGCTACTTTTTGTCCTTTTTTTCTAAGGTTTTCGATTGCTTTGTCAAAATCACCATCCGCTTCTACTAAAGCTTTTTTACAGTCCATCATCCCTGCACCGGTGATTTGTCTTAATTTATTTACGTCTGCAGCAGTAATTGTTGCCATTTTGTATCTGTTTTTAAGTTTAAATTTTTTTGTAAAAAAACAAATTCCAATATTCAAATTCCAAATTCCAATTTTATTAAATCATCAATTTTAGAGAGACAATTTTTTGGAACTTGGAATTTTTCCTATCGGAATTTATAGTTATTTATTCTTCAGAAGTAGTGTCAGCTTCTGCAACCGGAGTAGCTTCTACTGTTTCTTCTACTACATCTTCTGCAACATCCGCTTCTTTTTCAGAACCTCTTTCGGAAAGCCCTTCAATGATAGCACCGGTTACTAAAGATAAAATTTTGTCAATTGATTTAGAAGCATCATCATTTGCAGGGATTACATAATCCACTTCACGAGGATCTGAATTTGTATCAACCATTGCAAAAACTGGAATGTTTAATTTTTGAGCTTCTTTTACTGCGATGTGTTCCGCTTTGATATCTACTACAAATAATGCAGCAGGTAATCTTGACATGTCAGCGATAGAACCTAAGTTCTTCTCTAGTTTAGCACGAAGACGATCGATTTGTAATTTTTCTTTTTTAGAAAGTGTATTAAAAGTGCCGTCTTTCTTCATTCTGTCGATAGAAGCCATTTTTTTAACCGCTTTACGGATAGTAACGAAGTTGGTCAACATTCCGCCGGGCCATCTTTCAGTGATGTAAGGCATATTGGCAGCTGTTGCTTTTTCGGCTACGATATCTTTTGCCTGTTTTTTGGTAGCTACAAAAAGTACTTTTCTACCGGAAGCTGCAATTTTTTTCAAAGCTTCATTTGCTTCTTCAATTTTAGCAGCTGTTTTATATAGGTTAATGATATGAATACCATTACGCTCCATATAAATGTAAGGAGCCATGTTCGGATCCCATTTACGAGTCATGTGTCCAAAATGAACACCAGCCTCTAGTAATTCTTTAACTTCAACTTTGTTTGCCATTTTTGTACTAGTTTACGTTCTGTTGATTAGCAATAATGTAGTAGCGATTACTCTGGTCTTCATTATTTAGATGCTAAACTAATTTTCCGATCGTATCGGAATAATAACAACAATAACTTTTTTAATAATAATTTTAAATCTTTTACAGTTTTTAAAGCTGTTTTTCGAGATACTGAAACAGGTTCAGTATTAACGTTTGGAGAATTGGAATCTCTTACGAGCTTTCTTCTGTCCGAATTTCTTGCGTTCTACCATTCTTGGATCTCTTGTTAATAATCCTTCTGGTTTCAAGATAGCTCTGTTTTCAGCTTCTACCTCACACATAGCTCTTGCAATAGCCATTCTTACAGCTTCTGCCTGCCCTGTTGAACCACCGCCATATACATTTACTTTTACGTCAAAGTTTTCTGCATTGTTTGTCATAGACATCGGTTGCATTACTTTGTACTGTAAAGTAGCTGTAGGGAAGTAGTTTTCAAATTCTCTTTTGTTTACGGTGATTTTTCCTGTTCCTTCTGAAACATAAACACGTGCCACAGCACATTTTCTTCTACCGATTTTGTGAATAACTCCCATTACTTCAGATCGTTTAAGTTAACGGTTTTTGGCTGTTGAGCAGCATGTTTGTGCTCAGAACCAACATTTACATTTAAATTGCGGAATAGTTGAGCCCCTAATTTGTTTTTAGGTAACATTCCTTTTACAGCTTTTTCTACTAATAATGCAGGGTTTTTTTGTTGCATTACTTTAGCGGTCAAGCTTCTTTGTCCACCTGGGTAACCTGTGTGGCGGATGTACGTTTTGTCATCCAACTTGTTACCAGTCAGGTTGATTTTTTCTGCGTTGATAACGATTACGTTATCTCCACAATCAACGTGCGGGGTATAGCTTGGTTTGTATTTACCTCTCAAAAGCATTGCTACTTTTGAAGCTAAACGACCTAAGTTATGACCCTCAGCATCTACAACAATCCACTGCTTGTCTGCGGTAGCTTTGTTGGCTGAAACTGTCTTGTAGCTTAATGTGTTCACAATAATTTATTTTAATTAAACATTCCATCCCCAATAAAGGGGTTGCAAAAGTACAATTAATTATGATAAAAGCAAATAGCTGTTTGAGAATATTTTTTTTATTCCGTTTTTGGGTTGTGTTTTTGGCTAATTCTTTTGAATATAAGTGCTTAACAAAGGGTTTGGCGTATGGGTATTTTGTCGGGTTAAGAGTTCTTTTTCAAGAAAAATCATCATGCAATCATCAAAACGGATGAGAGATATGGTGTAAAGCACGTAAAACTATTCATAAATTTATTATTTTTACAACTTAAATTCGAGTATTATGAAGCCGAAAGCTACTTTAAAACAGATTTCAAAAGATTTGGGTATTTCCGTTTCAACGGTTTCCAAAGCGTTAAGCGACAGTCATGAAATTAGTGAACCCACTAAAATAAGGGTACAGGAGTATGCCAGACTTCAGAATTACAAGCCGAACTCGATGGCTAAGAACCTGAAAAACCAGCGGACCAATACCATTGGTGTAATTATACCGAATATACTGAATCCTTTTTTTGCTAAAGTTTTCAGCGGTATTGAAAAAGCGGCCAATGCCAAAGGGTATAATGTGATTACGTATATCTCCAATGAATCACACAGCAAAGAAAAACAGGCGATGGATTTGCTGAGCAACGGAACGGTAGATGGTTTTATCGTATCGGTTGCCGAAGAATCACAGGCTAAAAATGTTTCGTCTCATTTTAAAGAAATACTTCGTGAAGGATTGCCTGTTGTGATGTTTGACCGTATCATGGAGGATGTAAGTTGTGATAAAGTTATTGTTGATGACTTTGAATCTTCGGTGGAGGCGGTAAATCACCTGGTTAAATTGGGCTGTAAGCAAATTGCATTGCTGTCCTGTATCGATAATCTGAGTGTCGGAAAACACCGGGCACTGGGTTATGAAAGAGCTTTACAGGATAATAAATTACAGATTAATGAACAATATGTCATTAAAACGGATAACCAGGAAGATTTCGATGTCCGTCTGGAAAAACTGTTGGCAGCCGGTCAAATTGATGGTATTCTGGCTGTAGATGAACATGCTTCGACCATGGCCATGAAAATCGCCATACAAAAAGGGATTAAAATTCCGGATGAATTATGCGTCATTGGTTTTGCAGACGGCGTTTGGTCACGTAGATTAACCCCAAGTTTATCCACCATCAGCCAACACGGACCCGAAATTGGCGAAGAAGCTGCCAAACTTTTAATTGAAAAACTCGAACGAAAACAGGAAACACCAACGTATAAAACTACGGTTGTAAAAACAGAGTTGAGACAGCGGGATTCTACGAGGAGGGTGTAGGTCAAACTTTGATAGTTTAACCGGAATTCAGAAAAGTTGATTTTACAAACTTAAAAATCCATTTTTAAACATAAAGAGTACAAATATGCAAAAGAGAAAAGTTGCTATTACATAACTATTTACTATTGTGTTTTTTTGTTCTGAATGTGATGTTTTAATTTTATATATATTAAATAAAACTGGAGGTAAGATTATTGCAAGATTTGCTATTTTTCCTGAAGTAATTGCTGTTTGACTTTCTGAACCTGCTCCAGATCCGAAAAACAAAAAAAAAGAGATAAGCACAATAAAAAAGACTGCATAAAAGTAAAGAATTTCTAAACTTAAAATGATTCCTAACAGTTTAAGATTGATTTTCATGGAGTTATTTTTATTAAAGACTTAATTCTCCAAAATAAAGCATTGAAAAATATTATTACAAATACAAAAATTCCACTAATCGCAAGTGTATCAGCTAAAAGCATATATCTAATATTGTCAAACAACAAACAACAAAAAACCATTAAGATAAAATGTACAATTGATAAAACAAAATTGGTTTTCGCTTTGATAATGGCCAAAAATAAATAACCAATAAAAAAAGCGAATGTAATATAGTGTATGTAAAACATAGTAAATGCCGTAAAATTGTATGCCCATCCAACTGTTTTGCTGATGCCATAAGTCTCAATTTCTGAAAATTGTATCAATAAAGGCAAGCATAAAAGTATGATTAGGTACATTTTTGTTTCAAAGAGATTTTTGACTTTCATGCCTAAATTATCTATTGATATACTTACTTTGTTATGATTTAACTGAAAACTGACAACTGAAAACTCCTAATGAGCCTCCAGCCAATTCCTCCCCATTCCTAATTCCACCTCCAACGGAACACTTAATTTAAATGCATTTTCCATCTCGTGTTTAATCATCGGTTGAATTTTTTCCAGTTCAGAATTGTGCACATCAAACACCAGCTCATCATGCACTTGCAGTAACATTTTGGATTGCCAGTTTTCCGAGGTTAATTTGTGATGGATATTAATCATGGCGATTTTGATGATATCGGCGGCAGATCCCTGAATGGGAGCATTGACGGCATTTCGTTCGGCACCGCTTCTGACCACGGCATTTGCCGAGTTAATGTCTTTTAAATACCGTCGCCTTCCCAAAACGGTCTGTACATACCCGTGTTCTCTGGCAAAGTCAACCTGGTTGGCTATATAAGCTTTCAGTTTCGGATAAGTGGCATAATACGCTTCAATCAATTCGGCACTTTCTTTTCGGGATAAATTGGTCTGGTTGGAAAGTCCGAATGCCGAAACACCATAAATGATTCCGAAATTCACCGTTTTGGCATTGCTTCGTTGTTCTTTGGTGACTTCCTCTAACGGAACATTGAACACTTTGGCCGCGGTGCTTTTGTGAATATCTTCATTGTTCTGAAACGCTTTAATCATGTTTTCTTCGCCCGATAAAGCGGCAATGATGCGAAGTTCTATCTGCGAATAATCGGCAGAAACTAAGGTGTGATTCTCATCCCGGGCAATGAATGCTTTCCGGATTAACCGTCCTCTTTCAGTCCGGATCGGAATGTTTTGCAAATTCGGATTGTTTGAACTCAGTCGGCCCGTTGCGGCAACGGTTTGCATGTAATCCGTGTGAATGCGTTGCGTTTTTGGATCCACTTGATTCGGTAATGCATCAATATACGTGCTTTGCAATTTCACCATCTGTCGCCATTCTAAAATGTCTTTCACAATTTGGTGTTCGTTCACTAAATAGCTCAACACCTCTTCGCCGGTGGCGTATTGCCCTGTTTTGGTTTTCTTTTGTTTGGTTCCACCGATTTTTAATTTATCAAATAAAATGTCACCCAATTGTTTGGGCGAAGCCAGGTTGAATTTTTCACCGGCTGTTTCATAAATTTTTTGTTCAAATTCGGTGATTTCTTTTTGCATGTCCACCGACATTTTTTTCAGAAATTCCACATCCAGTCGAATACCTTCGGACTCCATCGCCGCTAAAACAGGAATTAACGGAATTTCAATTTCATCAAACAATTTCTTCGTTTCGGCTTTGTCTAAAATCGGACTGAAAATTTCTTTTAGTTGAAGCGTAATATCAGCATCTTCGGCGGCGTATTCTTTTATGTTTTCCAAAGGAACATCTCGCATGGAAAGTTGGTTTTTGCCTTTTTTTCCAATTAAGGTTTCAATGGATTTTGGTGAATATTTTAAATAGGTTTCTGATAAAACATCCATGTTGTGACGCATGTCGGGATTAATCAAATAATGAGCAATCATGGTGTCAAATAATTTCCCTTTGACCAAAATACCGTAATTCGCTAAAATTTTCAAATCATATTTGATATTCTGACCGATTTTTTCAATCGTTTCACTTTCAAAAAAAGGACGGAATTTTTCAATTAATTGTTGAGCTTCTTCCTGATTTTCCGGAAACGGAATATAGAATGCTTTTCCTTTTTCCCATGAAAGTGCCAAGCCGACTAATGCAGCATTCAACGCATCAATTCCGGTGGTTTCGGTGTCAAAACAAACCGAAGTCTGATTCATCAGGTTTTGCATCAATAACTTTACGGGTAAATCACCCTGTATGATTTGATAAAAATGCTCGGTGTTTTCCAGCGTTGCATAAAATGATTGCGATGTGGGTTCGCTGGAATCGTCATCTACAAAGCCAAACAAATCAAACTGGTCTTCGTTGGTTTTTTTTGCTGTTGGTTTTTTTTGACTTTTGCTATTTTCGCTGCTGTTGCTACTGTCGTTGCCATTGGTAGTAATCTCATCATATTCCTTTCCGGTGCCAAACCATTTGTCAAATTGAGCTTTCATCTGGCGGAATTCCAGTTCCTGAAACAAAGCGTCGGTTTTTTCTACATCGGGTTTGGATAATTCATAATCGGTTGCATCAAAGGTAACCGGACAGTCGAGCAGAATGGTCGCCAGTTTTTTGGATAATAGTCCTTTTTCTTTATTGGCCTCAATTTTTTCTTTGATGGCTCCTTTTAACTGATGTGTGTTGGCTAATAAGTTTTCAATTGAGCCGTATTCTGCCAGGAATTTTTTGGCAGTTTTTTCACCCACACCGGGCAATCCGGGAATATTGTCCACCGCATCGCCCATCATCGCCAAAAAGTCAATTACTTGTAACGGATGGTCAATTTCAAATTTTTGCTTTACTTCTTCAATACCCCAGATTTCAATGTCATTTCCCATACGGGCCGGGCGGTACATAAAGATGTTTTCTGATACAAGCTGGCCAAAATCTTTGTCGGGTGTAACCATAAAAACCTGAAAGCCTTCTTGTTCGGCTTGTTTGGCTAATGTTCCGATCAAATCATCCGCTTCATAACCGGCTTTTTCTATAATCGGAATATGCATGGCTTTCAGCAGTTCCTGGATATAGGGAACAGCAATTTTGATGGCTTCAGGGGTTTCGTCGCGGTTAGCCTTGTATTCCTGAAACATTTCCAGACGGTAATCGCTTCCGCCTTTGTCAAAAGCTACGGCCAGGTGATCGGGTTTTTCACGTTTGATTACGTCCATCAGTGAATTCATGAATCCCATAATGGCCGATGTATCCATGCCTTTGGAATTAATCCGTGGATTTTTAATAAAAGCATAGTACCCACGAAAAATTAAAGCGTAAGCATCAAGAAGGAAAAGGCGTTTTTGCGTTGACATAATGTAATTTTAAAAAGTAAAAATAACAAATCTAAATGAAAGAATAAGGAGATTGACAAGCATTAAATTTTAATTATTTATTAACTAATAAACTATTGAAACTTCGTTACTTTGCCTAAAAATACCTGTGCTATCCCGATTACTATTTTTTATTCTCATTGTTTTATTTATTGAAGCCTACGCTTTTCAGGCATTCAAAACCCTTTCGCGAATCAAATGGGTTCAGTATTCTTACGTTATTCTAAGCATACTTATTTTAGTTTATATTATTTATTCATTTACCCAGTTTGACAGAAGTGTCGGTCAAACACCCAGAACACTCTTTACCCTGGGGTTGGTTTTGATTGTTTATATTCCTAAGATGATTTTAACGGCAGTGATGTTCGGAGAAGATTTTTACAGGATAATTTCCGGTACAATAGCTCACTTTTTGGGGAATACGACACAAGGTTCTTTTCTGCCGGAAAGAAGAAAATTTGTTAGTCAGATTGCTGTTGGTGTGGCCGCTGTTCCGTTTTTATCATTATTATACGGAATGACTAAAGGGAAATATAATTTTAAAGTCATCAGGCAGACATTGTTTTTTCCGGATTTGCCCGATAGTTTTGACGGGACTACCATTACGCATATTTCCGATATTCACTCGGGGAGTTTTGATGACCCTGAAAAGATTCAATATGCGGTTGATTTAATTAATGAACAAAACGCAGATTTGGTCTTGTTTACCGGAGATATTGTAAATACGCACGCTACCGAGATGCATCCGTGGATTGATACATTCAAAAGAATACATCAGCCGAAATTTGGAAAATATTCTGTTTTGGGTAATCACGATTATGGAGAATACGTCAATTGGCCTTCGCAACAGGCCAAAGAAGCTAATTTTACAGCAATTAAGGATTTGCACCGCCAGATTGATTTTAAATTGTTGATGAATGAGCATGTGAAATTGAAAAACGGAACCGATGAAATAGCGGTAGTTGGGGTTGAAAATTGGGGACATAATTTCAAGAAAGCGGGAGATCTGGCAAAAGCATCGGCCGGATTAAACCAAAAGGATTTTAAAATTTTGATGAGTCATGACCCAAGCCATTGGGAATATGAAGTAAAGAACCATTCCGATCATTATCATCTAACGTTGTCAGGTCATACGCATGGCCTGCAGTTTGGTATAGAGATTCCGGGAATTGTGAAATGGAGCCCGGTACAATACGTCTATAAACAATGGGCGGGATTATATGAAAATATCGGCCGTTATATCTATGTCAATCGTGGTTTTGGCTTTCATGCTTACCCCGGAAGGGTAGGTATTTGGCCTGAAATAACGGTAATCCAACTAAAAAAAGGAGAAAAAGTAGTGTAATTCGTTAAAAATACTACATTTGTATATTATTTAATAAAGAATAGGTTTAATTTCAATATAAAATTTGTCAATTTATGTCAAAATTTGGTGAACTTATTAATGCTCAGGTTCCGGTGTTGATTGATTTTTACACGGAGTGGAATGAGTCTTCTGTAGCCATGCATCCGGTCATCCGGGATGTGGCGGCTGCGTTGGGAGATAAAGCAAAAGTGATAAAAATAGACGTGGATAAAAACCAGGAGTTAGCCGATGCGTTGCGAATCAAAGGATTGCCTACTTTGATGATTTATAAAGAAGGGCAGATGGTTTGGAGGCAGTCCGGCGAACTGGATGCCAATACGATTATTGGTCTGGTTCAGGAACAGGTCTGATTAACGGATTACATCACATTGATATCCGTTTTCGGATAAGAATTGCAACGTTTTTGGAAGAGCATATTCCAAATTCCGGAACGCTTTTTTGCTGTCGTGAAAAACGATAATACTACCGGGTTCCACGTGCCTGATGACATTTTCCAAACATTTTTCCTTAGAAATTTCTTTTTTGTAATCGGCACTCAATACATCCCACATGATGATTTTATAACCGGATTTACGCAGTTTTATGGATTGCAAAGGTTTGATTTTACCGTAAGGCGGACGAAAGAGCTTAGCCGAGAGGTTGTAGTGAGAAGCTTTCTGGATCGCTTCCTGGCATTTTTCAACCTGTCTTAAGTAGGTTTTGTTGGGCGTGCTCCATCCTTTTACATGGTCAAAGGTGTGGTTTCCTATTGCATGACCTTCCTGAATGATCCGGTTAAAAATATCCGGATGATTCACTATGTTGTTTCCGATACAAAAAAAAGTTGCTTTAAAGTGATAGGTTTTCAATTGGTCCAGTACCCAATCGGTGATTTCCGGAATCGGTCCGTCATCAAACGTCAAAAACACTTTTTTTTCACGATTCGGAATACTCCAAACATAGTTTGAAAAAATGCGTTTAATAATCGGGTTCGTTTTTATCCAGAGTAGATCCATAAATTCAAAAAACAGACAGAGCTGCGTTAACAGCTCTGTTTTTTATTCGTTCTTGCGGCCAAACCGTTCAAATCGTTTGTTGTAGTTGTTGAACGTTTTTCTGTTCTTTTCAAAAAAAGCAAGGTCATTTTTATTTTTTGCCACTTGGATTAAAGAACGGTAACGCTCAAGATTTTTAACAATTTCATAAATGTTGTTGTTTTGTTCAGAGGATTTTAGACCGCTGTAATAGTTCAGATAGTCGTTGTATTTTGCAGCTAACTGATTCGTTAACGCTCTTGCTTTTTCAGTTTCCCCCACATCGTAATACCCTGCTACAAAGGGTTCTACCAGGGTATAAAAACCGTACTTGTCTAAGGGCAATTTGGTTAAGGCTAATTCAATGACTTTTTTTGCTTTTTCAGTTTTTCCTTCCACAATAAGCTGCTGCATTAACCGGGATAAGTTCAATCGGTAGGTGATGCTGTTTCTGCGGGTTTCAATGTCATGATAAATGTCTCCGTCACTATTGCCCCAATCCCATTTCATCACAATATCGTACATCTTATCACTGTCAATCATGCCCATTTCCATTTGTCCGCTTTCAGGTTTATAAGGTGTTTTTACAGGGACTAATTTATATACTAAGCCATCCAGTTGCAGGTATTGTTTCATCCAGAGGAAATCTTCGTCAGAATCGCTGCCGCCGGTAAAATAGATAGGTCTTTCCCAATTGTTGTTCTGAATGATATCAAACATCATTGTGCGGGCTTTGTATATGGCCCTGTCTTTGATGTCAATATCCATGTAAGGAACAATAGAATCATAATATTTTTCAGAAACAACTTTGTTTTTGATAACGGCTTCTTTGTCAACGGTATATCTTATTTTGTTGGTCGGAAAAAAATGTATGCTTTGTCCGCTTTGCATTTCAAGCTTGGTATTCGGGTCATCGCTTTTAATGAAATTGATGAAATCTTTCAGCTCCCATCGGTTTTGTGTGATTTCATTGTAAACACAATAATCCAGTTTGTCTCCAACATATAGTTTTCTTTCAAATGAAATAGGTAAAGGTTCAGAAGTATAAGCTTTGGCTTTCATCTGATCAATGTGCCAGTCTGTCATAAATAACTGGGTATTTACTACTCGCACGTCTCTTCGTATTCCTTCGATTTCCTGTGCATACCAAAGCGGGAAGGTGTCATTGTCGCCTATGGTAAACAATATTGCATTTGGTTCACACGATTCCAGATAGCCTTTTGCATTGGCTAAAGCCGTGTATTTTCCGGACCGGTCATGGTCATCCCAGTTTTGCGAAGCGAGCAGTACCGGAGCAGCCAACAGAGATGTAACAAAAACAACTGGAAAAACAACCTTGGGCTGTAGCCATTTTTGCAGAGCATCAAAAATAGCATAAACCCCGATTCCGATCCAAAGGGCAAATACATAGAACGATCCAACCAAAGCATAATCTCTTTCGCGGGGTTCAAACGGTCTTTCGTTCAGGTAAATTTTCAGAGCCAGTCCCGTAAACAGAAACAAAGCCAGCAATACATAAAAACTTTTCAGGTCTTTTTTTGAATGATAAAGCAGGCCTATGATGCCTAGGATAAAGGGTAAAAAATAATATAAATTGCGGCCTTTGTTGTTAAGTGTATCCTGGGGAAGATTTTTTTGAGAACCTAAGAACACTTCGTCTATAAAGTCAATGCCGCTCATCCAGTTGCCTTCGTTGTCGTATTTTCCCTGAACATCGCTTTGCCTGCCGACAAAATTCCACAGTAAATACCGTACATACATATAACCGAACTGGTATTCGAACATAAATTTGAAATTATCCGTTGCCTTGGGTTTTTCCACAATCAGATAGTTGCCGTAAGCCTTTAAAAAGGAGATATAATCTTCAGTGTCCAGTCTTCCGGAGCTGTAAGCCTGTCTGAATTGAGAAACAATATCAACCAGTTCCTGCTCATGGGCATATTCAGGGTCAATTCTAAAATCTACAACATTGGTAAACTCCATGTAGTTTTGTGCATTGTCACCACTCCACATTCTCGGTAAAAAGGTTTTGTGTGCGTTGTGGCTGTTTTGAGTTGCATTGATATAGTTATTGGTGATAACGTATTTGCCGGTTTTGTAATCGCGTTCATAGTTGGGTGCTTTGTCCAGGTAAGGTTCGTCCGGATCAAGTCCTGCAAACATATCGGTAAATTGCGGGCCGTAAAACAAGGGGTTTTGCGGGTATTGCTCACGGTTATAATAGGCCAGAACCTCCCGGGCATCAGACGGACGGTTCTCGTTGATGACAACATTGGCGTTGGCACGGATCGGAAGCATCATCCAGGTGGAAAAACCAATAAATACAAACAGTATACACAGCAGTATCGTGTTGTATTGCGGAAGGTTTTTTTGACGGGTAAAGCGGAGTCCGAAATAAAAGAACGCAATTAAAAACAGCGTCATAAAAATGGTTCCGGAGTTAAAGGGTAATCCGAGTGAATTAACCATAAATACTTCTGTTTTTCCAAAAAGCGACATGGTTAAGGGGAGTAGCATTTTAAAAATAAAAAGCAGAATGGCTACTACCACGATATTGGCAATGATAAAGTTTTTAACGGTTACCGTTTTGTAGTTTTTAAAGAAGTATAATAACCCAATCGAAGGAATTGTTAATAAAGCCATGAAGTGAACGCCAAATGAAAGTCCGACAACCAAGCAAATTAATAAAAGCCATTTGTTTCCTCGTGGCGTGTGCATGTCGGTTTCCCATCGTAAGCCAAGCCAGAATAATAATGAAATTAATAAAGTTGCCATGGCATATACTTCGGCTTCCACGGCATTATACCAGAAACTGTCTGTAAACGTAAAGGCTAAAGCACCCACTAAAGAGGCTCCTAAAATAGCTATTTCGTCCATTTTTGTGATCTCTTTAAATCGAATCACAATTTTTCTCAACAGCAAGGTGGATGACCAAAACATAAATAAAATAGTAAATGCACTGGAGAAAACCGACATCATGTTTACCATCAAGGCCACCTTGGTGTCATCCGGAGCAAACAGAGCAAAAAATGCACCAATCATTTGAAACAGGGGAGCTCCCGGTGGATGACCAACCTGTAGTTTGGCAGAAGTGGAAATGTATTCGCCACAATCCCAGAAACTTAAAGTAGGTTCAACAGTCAGGCTAAAGGTAAGTAAGGCAACGGTAAAAGCGAACCATCCTAATAAAGTATTCCACTTTTTAAAATTGAATGTAGTCATCAGTGCTATTTATTGTTTATGCTTGAATCCAGCTACAAAGAAACTATTTTTTTGCGGAAACGACTATGGCTTAACAAAATTTTCTCAATAATAATTGTTTGTTTCAGGACTTAAATGACTCGTTTTTAAACTTATTACTGATTTGCAAAAAATATTTCAGATAAAAATCTTTTATTTATTTGCATTAAATAAAAAATGTTATAAATTTGCACCCGCAATCAAGCAATTTTGGTCCATGGTGTAATGGTAACACTACGGTTTTTGGTGCCGTCTTTCTAGGTTCGAGTCCTAGTGGACCAACAGAAAAGCCCGCTCAACAGAGCGGGCTTTTTGTTGTTACGGCATAAAAAAACCCTGCCAGGCTACTGGCAGGATTTTGAAAAGTTATTAGGTTGTTATATTTTAAAAGTCAGGACCGGTTTAACGGCGTGATTTACAAGGTCTTCACTGATGCTTCCGTTAAAAAAATGAGAAAGACCCTTGCGTCCGTGTGTACACATTCCGATCAGATCGGCATTAATGCTGTTGGCAAAATTCAGAATTCCTTTTTCAACATTGGCATCATTAAAAATGTGGGTTGAATAGCTGTTGATTTTGAACTGAGCTACAAAGTTATCTATTATTTCTTGTGCTACTAAAGTAGATTTAAAGCTATTTGGGGTATTGATCATGACTAAATTCAATTCTGCACCAAACTTATTGGCAACTTCAACAACTTTGGCAAAAGGTTTTTTGGCTTCATCAGCAAAATCAGAAGCAAACACAAATTTTTTGATATTGAAATCAGGAATTTCTTTTTTAATGATCAAAACCGGAACTTCAGAATGACGGACAACTTTTTCGGCATTAGAGCCTATAAACATATCTTTAAATCCGCTTGCTCCGTGTGAACCCATCACAATCAGATCGACATCGTTCTTCTTGCTCAGGTTGATAATTCCGTCAAAAGCCAATTCAAACTGAATGATTTCAGAGACTTTTAGACCTTCTAAATAAGGAGCATCCATCAGGCTTTCCAATTTGCTGATGGCGGCATTTTTAAAAAACATCAGTTCGGGAATAGCGTGCCCGCTACTCACCTGGTCACCGGATTGATGAGGCAATTCTAACATGTGAAGCAAAATGATTTCGCCGTCATGTTTCTTTGCGATTTGAGCCGCTACTTTAAGGGCATATTCTGCGTGTTGGGAAAAATCGGTCGGAATTAAAATTTTTTTCATAAAAAAGTTGTGTAAAATAAATTGGTTTTTTCAGGTTGTTTTAGAATATAAAGGTATAAATATTTTTGTCATTTTGCAATGTATTTTCAATTATAAAAAAAATCACTATATTTGCACCGTTATTTGATTAAAAATGAATAATGAGGCACGCATTGCGTGCCTCTTTTTATAAAAATATGACATTTAAA
The DNA here is from genome assembly GCA_023434025.1 of Bacteroidota bacterium. Classification (GTDB taxonomy): domain Bacteria; phylum Bacteroidota; class Bacteroidia; order Flavobacteriales; family Flavobacteriaceae; genus Flavobacterium. The sequence continues at coordinate 19,885 of JAEYTL010000030.1, read as the reverse complement.
GAAAAAGTTGTTGGCTTATTAAATCAGGGGTTGAGTGAAAAACCATCTGTTTTTCTGATTGATTTAACCATTACCGAAAGTATGAAAATTATTGTAACTTTGGATGGTGATCAGGGTGTTACACTTCAGGATTGTATCGATATCAGCAGAGCTATTGAACACAATTTGGACCGCGAAGAACAGGATTTTTCGCTCGAAGTGGCTTCTGCCGGTGTTTCAACGCCACTTAAATTAGTAAGGCAATACAAAAAGAATATAGGAAGGACGTTAAAGGTTAAAACAACAACGGATAGTCTGGAGGCTGTTTTGGCTGATGCTAACGAAGATTTTATAACCTTGACCTGGACAGCAAGAGAGCCCAAAAAAATAGGGAAAGGAAAAGAAACGGTAGAAAAAAAGATTGAACTGCCTTATGCAGAAATTAAAGAAGCAATTGTGACGATAACATTTTAAAATTATTTAAGTAAATTTAGCATGGAAAATATAGCATTAATCGAATCATTTTCAGAGTTTAAAGACGATAAGTTAATCGATCGTGTGACCCTTATGGCCATTTTGGAAGATGTTTTCAGAAATGCCCTGAAAAAGAAATATGGTTCAGATGATAATTTTGATATCATCATTAATCCGGATAAAGGCGATATGGAGATTTGGAGAAATCGTGTCGTGGTAGCCGATGGAGAGGTGGAAGATGAAAATTCAGAAATATCATTGTCCGAGGCCAGAAAAATTGAACCTGATTTTGAAGTAGGTGAAGATGTTTCGGAAGAAGTAAAGCTAATTGATTTGGGAAGAAGAGCCATTCTGGCTTTGCGTCAGAACCTGATTTCAAAAATACACGAACATGACAGTACAAATCTTTACAAGCAATTTAAAGATCTGATAGGTGAAATTTATACAGCCGAAGTACACCATGTTCGCCCCAGAGTTGTTATTTTGGTAGATGATGACGGCAACGAAATTGTATTGCCGAAAGAAAAACAGATTCCGTCCGACTTTTTCCGCAAAGGTGATAATGTTCGCGGAATCATTGAAAATGTGGAGTTAAAAGGAAATAAACCTCAGATTATCATGTCCAGAACTTCCGAAAAGTTCCTTGAAAAATTATTTGAGCAGGAAATTCCCGAAATTTTTGACGGATTGATTATGATCAAAAAAGTGGTTCGCATTCCCGGTGAAAAAGCCAAAGTGGCCGTAGATTCGTATGACGACAGGATTGATCCGGTCGGAGCCTGTGTCGGAATGAAAGGGTCCAGAATTCACGGAATTGTTCGTGAACTAGGAAACGAAAACATCGATGTGATTAACTATACCAGCAACAATCAGTTGTTTATTACCAGAGCCCTTAGCCCGGCAAAAGTTTCTTCCATCAAAATAGATGAAGATAAAAAAAGAGCAGAAGTATATCTGAAATTAGAAGAAGTTTCAAAAGCAATCGGTCGGGGCGGACATAATATTAAACTTGCCGGTCTGTTAACCGGATATGAGCTGGATGTTATCCGTGAAGGTAACGTTGCCGAAGAAGAAGATGATGTTGAATTAACGGAGTTTTCTGATGAAATAGACGGATGGGTTATTGACGAATTTGCAAAAATAGGTTTAGATACGGCCAGAAGCGTATTGAAACATTCTATAGAAGATTTAGTCAGAAGAACAGATTTAGAAGAAGAAACTGTTCAGGAGGTGATGAGAATTTTAAAATCGGAGTTTGAGAGCTAAACTTCACAAAAAAGAACACACACTAAAAAAAATATATGTCTGAAGAAAAGAACATAAGAATTAATAAAGTTTTAAGGGAATTAAATATTTCTTTGGAGAGAGCTGTCGATTATTTAAAAGACAAGGGCGTTTCTATTGAGGCCAGCCCGAATACAAAAATTTCTCAAAGTGAATATACAATTCTGTGTAATGAATTTGCCGGCGATAAAGGGAATAAAGAGGCTTCTAAAGAAGTAAGCGAAGAAAAGCGTAAAGAAAAAGAAGCATTGCGGATAGAAAGAGAAAAAGAGCTGGAAATGCAGAGAAAACAGGAAGAAGAACTGGCAAGGCAGCAGCAGGAGATTATTAAGGCGAAAGCAGTTGTAACCGGCCCTAAACAGGTTGGTAAAATCGATTTGGAAGGCAAAAAGCAACAGGCTCCTGAGAGCGAAAAAGCAGTAGAGTCCAAGCCTGTTCAGGAGGTTAAAAAAGAAGAGCCGGTTCAGCAAGAAAAGCAAACTGTGGCTGAACCTAAACCGGTAGTTCAAAAGACGGAAGAGCCTAAAAAACCAGCAATTACACCAACGCCGGTTGTTCCGACAGACGAAAAATTTGAGACACAATACCAAAAGTTATCCGGAGCAACCATTACTGGTCAGAAAATTGATTTGTCTCAGTTTGAAAAGCCTAAAAAGAAAAAAGAAGAGCCGAAAATTCAGCCAAGATCTGCATCGCAACCCGGAGGGTCTAATGATCCGAACAAGAATAAAAGAAAAAGAATTCAGTCAAAACCGGGAGCTCCCGGCGGACAGAATTCCGGAAATAATCAAGGGGGTGCCAATCGTCCGGGACAAGCTGCCAGACCAGGTTTCAATAAAGGAAGCCGTCCGGCCATTGTTGCGAAAGTTGAGCCTACTGAAGAAGAAGTTCAAAAGCAAATCCGTGAGACCCTTGAAAAACTTCAGGGGAAAGGAAATAAAAGTAAAGCAGCCAAATACCGAAGAGACAAAAGAGACTCGCACCGTCAACGTACGGATGATGAGTTAAAAGCCATTGAAGAAGGAAGTAAAATCCTTAAAGTAACCGAGTTTGTTACGGTAGGTGAAATAGCAACCATGATGGATGTGCCGATTACCAAAGTAATCGGAACCTGTATGTCGTTGGGAATCATGGTGACCATGAACCAGCGTCTGGATGCAGAAACCCTGTCGATTGTAGCGGATGAATTTGGTTATGAAGTGGAGTTCATTACTACAGATATCGAAGACGCCATAGAGGTGGTCGAAGACAAAGATGAGGATTTGGTGCACAGAGCTCCGATTGTCACGGTTATGGGGCACGTTGATCACGGTAAGACTTCGTTGCTGGATTATATCCGTAAAACCAATGTAATAGCCGGGGAGTCCGGAGGAATTACACAACACATCGGTGCTTATGGTGTGACACTGGAAAACGGTCAGAAAATAACTTTCCTTGATACACCCGGTCACGAAGCATTTACGGCCATGCGTGCCCGTGGTGCTCAATTGACTGATATTGCCATTATCGTGATTGCGGCGGATGATGACATCATGCCGCAGACTAAAGAGGCTATCAGCCATGCTCAGGCGGCCGGTGTTCCTATGATTTTTGCCATCAATAAGGTGGACAAGCCGAATGCTAATCCGGAAAAGATTAAAGAAAGACTGGCCGGGATGAACTTGTTGGTAGAAGATTGGGGCGGAAAAATTCAATCCCATGATATTTCAGCAAAAATGGGAATGGGAGTCAAAGAATTGCTTGAAAAGGTTTTGTTGGAAGCGGAATTATTGGATTTAAAAGCAAATCCGAATAAACCTGCAGTCGGAACAGTAGTAGAAGCATTCTTAGACAAAGGAAAAGGATATATTTCAACGGTTTTGGTACAGGCCGGAACGGTGCGGATCGGAGATTATGTGTTGGCCGGAAAAAACCACGGAAAGGTAAAAGCGATGCATGATGAGCGGGGTAACAGCGTAAAAGTTGCCGGGCCTTCTACGCCGATTTCCATATTAGGTTTAGATGGTGCTCCTACAGCCGGAGATAAGTTTAATGTGTTTGAAGATGAGCGGGAAGCAAAGCAAATTGCAGCCAAGCGTTCGCAGTTGATGCGGGAACAATCGGTCAGAACACAGAAACATATTACACTGGCTGAGATCGGAAGACGTATAGCACTCGGACAATTTAAAGAACTGAATATTATTTTGAAAGGGGATGTGGACGGTTCGGTAGAGGCTCTTTCCGATTCATTCTCAAAACTGTCAACCGAAGAGATTCAGATTAAAATTATTCACAAAGGAGTGGGGGCCATTACCGAATCAGATGTGTTGCTGGCATCAGCTTCCGATGCAATTATCATCGGATTTAACGTTCGTCCTGCCGGTAATGCCAAACAATTGGCCGATAAAGAAGAGATTGATATCAAAACATACTCCATTATCTATGATGCCATCGATGATTTGAAAGATGCGATGGAAGGAATGCTGTCGCCGGAACTGAAGGAAGAAATTTCCGGTACGGCCGAAATCAGAGAAACATTCAAGATTTCAAAGGTGGGAACCATTGCAGGATGTATGGTGATTGACGGAAAAATAATCAGAAGTTCCAAAATCCGATTAATCCGCGAAGGCGTTGTGATCTACACAGGTGAACTGGCCGCTTTAAAGCGTTTTAAAGACGATGTAAAAGAAGTGTCTAAAGGATACGACTGTGGGATGCAGATTAAAGGCTATAACGACATTGAAATCAATGACCTTATCGAATGCTTCAGTCAGGTAGAGGTTAAGAAAAAATTAAAATAACCCATGAAATAAAAAAGTCCCGAAACCGGGACTTTTTTATTGGGTTTTTATTTGTTTGGTTTAATTAAAAACGCATTGGGATACTTTGTTTTTAATTCTTTTAAATTCCTTTCCGCTTCAATTCGGGTTTTGTAATTGCCAACCCAGACTTTATAAACAGGTGTGTGAAAAATAATGGTGGCGTCAAAGTTCTTGTTGTCCTTTTTAAAGCTTATCAATTCTTTTTTGGCATTTTCATTATTGCCGGTAAAGATTTGTATTTTCCAGCGGTCGTTAAGTGTCAGTGAGGCATTTACCTTCCGTTTTTCGTTTAATAATTGTTCAAATTTGGCATCCTGTTCTACCGTGACATTTTGTGCGGAAACAACGTGATTTGTAAATAATAAAACAGGTAAAAACAAGGCGTAAAACAGTTTTTTTCTTTCTTTAAGTACCATAATGAATTGATTTTAATGCAAATGTAATAGTTATCAGATAAAACAAGATAATAAATATTATTTAGAATAAATATAAATTACGAATTAAGAGTATTTTAAGGTTTTGAGAATAGTTCATAAGTCGTATTTTTGTCGGAGTTTAAAATAAAATGCGTGTTTTATTGAGAACTATAGAAAAAATCATACCAAAATCAGTCGACAAATTATAACTACTTATATGAAAAAGGTGGGTAACCATAATTCGATTTCCGGAATACTAAAATTCAGTTTAGCGTTAATGCTAACTTTTTCAATTCAACTTTTTGCTCAAGATGCTGCCGCTCCGGTTGCTGATGTTGCTCCGGCTGCTTCAGGTGATGCGGTTGCGGGAAAAGCTTTGTTCAATGCCCAATGTGCGGCTTGTCACAAGCTCGATGCAAAAATGACCGGTCCTGCTTTGCGCGGGGTGGGTGACAAATATGAAAAAGAATGGTTGTATAAATGGATTCGTAACAGTGCCGAGTTAATCAAATCGGGAGACGAAAGAGCGAATAAGATTTTTAATGAATACAACAAGTCGCCCATGACGGCTTTCCCTCAGTTGTCTGATGCGGATATTGATAATATCATTGCTTATACAATGGAGCCTGTTGTTACCCCTCCGCCTCCTTCACCTACGGGTTCTGATGGAGCAGGTGTTCAATCGGGAGGTATTTCCAACGAAGTAATTCTTGGTGCTCTTGCTCTTGTTTTGGCTATGTTGGTTGTGATGTTGTTTTTAGTAAACAATGTGTTGACTAAAATTGCAAAGGCCAACGGAATTGAGGTAGCTAAAAAAGAAAAATCATTGCCGATCTGGCAGGCATTTGCCAAAAATCAGTTTTTGGTTTTGGTAACAGTTATTTTCTTTTTGTTAACCAGTGCCTATTTTGTGTACGGCTGGTTAATGCAGATCGGGGTTGATCAGGGTTATGAGCCTATTCAGCCAATCCATTATTCGCACAGAATTCACGCCGGAGATAACGGAATCGATTGTAAATATTGTCACTCAGCAGCCAGAGAAGGTAAACATTCTAATATCCCTTCTTTAAATGTGTGTATGAACTGTCATAAAAACATTTCAGAAGTGGCTGAGACTACGGCTACACCTGAGTACAGCAAAGCGTTTTATGATGGTGAAATTCAAAAATTATACGATGCGGTGGGCTGGGATAAAGCTAACCAGAAATATACCGGAAAAACACAACCAGTAAAATGGGTGCGTATCCATAATTTGCCTGATTTGGTTTATTTTAATCATGCTCAGCACGTGACGGTAGGCGGAATTGAATGCCAGACGTGTCACGGTCCGGTTGAAGAAATGGAAATTATGAAACAGCATTCCCCTTTAACGATGGGGTGGTGTATCAATTGCCACAGAGAAACCGATGTGAAATTGAAAGACAATGATTACTACAAAAAAATCCATGAAGAACTTTCCAGAAAGTATGGTGTAGAAAAATTGACGGCTGCACAAATGGGAGGTTTGGAATGTGGAAAATGTCACTATTAATTAATTATTAAGAAGCTAATATATATACAGTATGTCATCAAACAAAAAATACTGGAAAAGTGTTGAAGAGCTAAACGATAACAGTTCTATTGTTGAGACGTTAAGAAATAACGAGTTCGCGGAGCCAATTCCAACGGATGAGTTTTTGGGAGATAAAGACAGTTTGTCTAATTCTTCTACTTCAAGACGTGATTTCTTAAAATATGTAGGTTTTAGTACAGCGGCCGCTTCATTGGCTGCCTGCGAAGGACCGGTTATCAAATCGATTCCTTATGTGGTACAGCCGGAACAGGTTGTGCCCGGTATTGCAGATTATTATGCTACCTCGATGTTTGACGGTTTTGATTTTGCCAATCTTCTGGTAAAAACGCGTGAAGGGCGTCCGATTAAAATAGAGAACAATACCATTGAGGGAGCTCATTTTAGTGCTAACGCCCGTGTTCATGCTTCGGTTTTGTCTATGTATGACAACCTGCGTTTAAAGCAGCCTAAGCTTGGTCAAAAAGAAACAACCTGGTCTGACGTTGATGCTAAGGTTAAAGCCAGTTTGGCAGAAGCAAAAACTGCCGGAGCCCAAGTGGTACTTTTAACCGGAACATTGGCAAGTCCTTCGGCCCAGAAATTAGTGAATGAATTTTTGGCAAACAATCCAACCGCTAAACATATTGTGTATGATGCTGTTTCTTCTTCCGAGGCCTTAGATGCTTTTGAAGCGGTATATGGAGAAAGAGCTTTGGCAGACTATGATTTTTCTAAAGCTTCAACAATTGTAGCTGTTGGTGCCGATTTCTTGGGAGACTGGCAAGGTGGCGGTTACGATAAAGGATATGCACAGGGAAGAGTTCCCAAACAGGGGAAAATGTCTAAGCATATTCAGTTAGAAGCCAATATGACATTGTCCGGTGCTTCTGCCGACAAGAGAATACCGATGTCAACTGCTGATCAAAAATTAGCGTTGGTAAAAATTTTCAGTATAGTTACAGGAACTCCTGTTTCTGTTGGAAAACTGGCAAATGAAGCTGAAATTGTAAAAATAGCAGAACAATTAAATCAATCCGGTTCAAAAGGAGTTTTGGTTTCCGGTATCGATGATAAAAATGCACAATTATTAGTATTGGCTGTCAATGCTAAATTAAATAGCGAAGCATTCAATCCGAATCAGACCCGTCAGATCAGAAAAGGTTCTGATCAGGCAGTTGCCCGGTTAGTAGCCGATTTGAACGGTGGAAAAGTACACACGCTGATCATGAGCGGTGTTAATCCGGTTTATACGTTGGCTGATGGAAAAGCATTTGCAGACGGATTGAAAAAAGCAAAACTTTCCGTGGCGGTATCGTTAAAAGAAGATGAAACAGCTTCTCTGGCAACTATTGCTGCTCCTGCTCCTCATTATTTAGAGAGTTGGGGCGATGTTGAAATCATCAAAGGAACGTTCGGTATCACACAACCAACCATTCGTCCGTTGTTTAACTCACGTCAGCTACAGGATAATTTATTGGTATGGAACGGAAGTGACAAAACGTATTATGATTATCTGAAAGAAACATGGTCAACCGGAATTTTATCCGGGAAAACATGGAGTCAGGCCGTACATGACGGAATTTTTGTTGCCGCTTCTGCTTCTTCCAATACAGCGGGTACTGCTGATTTTTCTGCGGTGGCTTCAGCTTTAGCTCAGGCAAAATCAAGTGAATTAGAGTTAAATCTATATACCAAAACCGGAATGGGAGACGGGCAACAGGCTAATAACCCATGGTTGCAGGAGTTTCCGGATCCTATTACAAGAGTTTCGTGGGATAACTACCTGACTGTTTCTAAGGCGGATGCCGAAAAATACGGTTTAGAAAACACTATTGTGGCAAACGGCGGTCTTAACGGAAGTTATGTAACGGTTACGGTTGGAGATACAAAGATTGAAAAAGTACCGGTTATAGTTCAGCCCGGACAGGCTAAAGGAACAGTCGGACTGGCTTTTGGCTACGGAAAAAAAGCCGCTCTTAAAGAAGCTATGCAGGTGGGTGTAAATGCTTATGCTTTATATAAAGGTTTTCATGCAACACAGCCTGTAACCATAACGGTAGAAAGCGGACAGCATGAGTTTGCCTGTGTTCAGGCACAAAAAACCTTGATGGGTCGTGGCGATATTATTAAAGAAACTACATTAACGGTTTTCAATACAGAAAAAGATGCCAAGGTGTGGAATCCGCCACCGATGGTTTCTATTGACCACAAGCCTATTGAGGCTACCAAAGTAGATTTGTGGGACAGTTTTGACAGATCAGTGGGTCATCATTTCAATTTGTCAATCGATTTGAATTCGTGTACCGGTTGCGGTGCTTGTGTTATCGCCTGTCATGCTGAAAATAATGTTCCTGTAGTAGGAAAATCAGAAGTTAGAAGAAGTAGAGATATGCACTGGCTGCGTATCGACAGATATTATTCTTCAGAAGAAACCTTTGCAGGAGATGTAAAGAGAAAAGAAGAATTCGACGGATTATTTGGTGAAAAAGGGTCATTAGGCGGATTTGGTCAGATGGAAGATCCGGCTGAAAATCCTCAGGTAGCCTTCCAGCCGGTAATGTGTCAGCATTGTAATCATGCACCTTGTGAGACCGTTTGTCCGGTTGCGGCAACTTCTCACAGCCGTCAGGGACAAAACCACATGGCGTATAACAGATGTGTGGGTACACGTTACTGTGCCAACAACTGTCCGTATAAAGTACGTCGTTTCAACTGGTTCCTGTACAACAAAAACAACGAATTCGATTTCCATATGAATGACGATTTAGGGCGTATGGTATTGAATCCGGATGTCAATGTGCGTTCAAGAGGGGTCATGGAAAAATGTTCGATGTGTATTCAGATGACACAAGCCACTATTCTTAAAGCGAAAAAAGAAGGTCGTCCTGTCAATAAAGACGAATTCCAAACCGCTTGTTCAAGTGCGTGTTCTACCGGATCAATGGTGTTTGGTGATGTAAACGACAAAGAAAGTGAAGTAGCCAGATTAGCCGAAGATGACAGAATGTATCATCTGTTAGAGCATGTTGGCACTAAGCCAAATGTATTCTATCACGTTAAAGTCAGAAATACCTAGTAAAAAATAAATTAATAAGAAATACTATAAAGGATTATGTCGTCTCACTACGAAGCACCCATTAGAAAACCTTTAGTTATCGGTGATAAAACATATCACGATGTAACAGTAGATGTTGCTGCTCCTGTTGAAGGAAGAGCCAATAAACAATGGTGGATTGTTTTTTCAATCGCATTAACCGCTTTCCTTTGGGGATTAGGTTGTATGATTTACACCATTTCTACCGGTATCGGAACATGGGGATTAAATAAAACTGTCGGATGGGCCTGGGATATTACTAACTTCGTTTGGTGGGTTGGTATCGGTCACGCCGGAACATTGATTTCTGCCGTACTGTTATTATTCCGTCAAAAATGGAGAATGGCCATTAACCGTTCTGCGGAAGCAATGACCATCTTTTCCGTAATGCAGGCAGGTTTGTTCCCGATTATTCACATGGGGCGCCCATGGTTAGGTTATTGGGTATTACCCATTCCAAACCAGTTCGGTTCGTTGTGGGTGAACTTTAACTCACCGCTTTTGTGGGACGTATTCGCAATCTCCACCTATCTTTCAGTGTCATTGGTTTTCTGGTGGACAGGTTTACTGCCGGATTTTGCGATGTTGAGAGACAGAGCCATTACACCTTTTACAAAAAGAATTTATTCCGTAGTGTCTTTCGGATGGAGCGGCAGGGCAAAAGACTGGCAGCGTTTTGAAGAAGTTTCGCTGGTTCTTGCCGGGTTAGCTACACCACTTGTGCTTTCTGTACACACGATTGTATCCTTTGACTTTGCTACGTCGGTAATTCCGGGTTGGCATACCACCATTTTCCCGCCTTATTTTGTGGCCGGAGCGGTATTCTCAGGATTTGCCATGGTGAACACCTTGTTGATTATCATGCGTAAAGTATCAAATTTAGAAGCTTACATCACCATTCAGCATATTGAATTGATGAATATCATCATCATGATCACCGGTTCTATTGTTGGGGTTGCCTACATCACGGAGTTATTTGTGGCTTGGTATTCAGGAGTAGAGTATGAGCAATATGCTTTCTTAAACAGAGCAACAGGACCTTATGCGTGGGCCTATTGGGCAATGATGACCTGTAACGTATTTTCACCACAGTTCATGTGGTTCAAAAAGTTGCGGACCAGCATCATGTTCTCTTTTGTAATTTCCATTGTGGTAAACATCGGAATGTGGTTTGAGCGTTTCGTTATTATCGTAACGTCATTGCACAGAGATTATCTTCCATCATCTTGGACAATGTTCTCTCCAACCTTTGTGGATATCGGAATTTTTATCGGAACAATCGGATTCTTTTTTGTACTGTTCCTGCTATATGCCAGATCATTCCCGGTGATTGCCCAGGCAGAGGTAAAAACCATCCTGAAATCATCCGGAGATAATTATAAGCGAAAAAGAGAAGAAGAAGGACATCATCACAATCATTAAGATAATTAGTAGTAAGAAATTATGAGTACTAAAGTTATACAGGCACTATATAATGATGATGACATCCTGATGGATGCCGTCAAAGAGACACGCAAAGCTCATCATCATATTGAAGAAGTTTATACACCATTTCCGGTTCACGGATTGGATAAAGCGATGGGTCTGGCACCAACCAGAATAGCTATTGCCTCGTTTTTATACGGTTGTGTGGGGCTTTCAATCGCTACTTGGATGATGAACTATATTATGATTCAGGACTGGCCTCAGGATATCGGTGGGAAGCCAAGTTTCAGTTATATCGAGAACATGCCGGCTTTTGTGCCGATTATGTTTGAGCTGACGGTATTTTTTGCCGCTCACTTAATGGTAATTACGTTCTACATGAGAAGTAAGTTGTGGCCGTTCAAGCAAGCCGAAAATCCGGATGTAAGAACTACTGATGATCATTTTTTAATGGAAGTAGCCGTTCATGATAACGAAGCAGAACTGTCTGACTTTTTAAAGAAAACAGGAGCCGTAGAAATTAAAGTTGTAGAAAAGCATTAAGATAGAAATATGAAAAGCTTAGTTAAAATAGCCGTGTTGTTTGGATTAGCCGTTTCGGTTAGCTCTTGTTTTAACAGTAAAAGTCCAAATTACCAATTTTTCCCTAACATGTATCAGTCAGTGGGATACGAAACCTATGCCGAGTCCGACGCATTCGATGGCGTTAATCAGTTAAAAGGACAAACGGCTCAGGAACCGCCACAAGGAAGTATCAAAAGAGGGTTTGAAATTTATGATTACGAAAACTCAACAGCCGGTTATGAACTGGCCAAGTTGAATCTTAAATCACCTTTAGATTCTATATCTGAAAAAGAAGCGGCAAAAGGAAAAGAACTTTACGGAATCTATTGTGCGATCTGCCATGGTGATCAAGGAAACGGAAAAGGAAAACTGGTAGAAAGAGAGAAGTTCCTCGGAGTGCCCAGTTATGCCGACAGACCGATTACAGAAGGAAGCGTTTTTCATGTGATAACCTACGGATTGAACTCAATGGGCTCTCATGCTAATCAATTATCACAGCATGAGCGTTGGTTAGTGACTGATTATGTTCTTCAGTTAAAAAGTAAATTATAATTATTGACAACTAGATTGTATAGATATGTATACCTTTTCAAGTAAATTAAAAGTTTTTTCCATTGTTCTGATGATTGTTGGATTGTTGGGAATTGGATATAGTTTTATTTCTGCTCCCAAAACCACAGCCGATGTAGAAAAAATTCTTAAAGCTGAAGCCGATGCTCATCATCATGGTGCACACGATGCTCATGCTCATGACGCACACGCACATGATGCACACAGTGCAGAAGCTCATGCGGAGCACGAAGAACATTTGAACCATGTTTTACATCAGTTGCAAAATAAACCATGGGCTGCTTTTTATGTTGCGGCTATTTTCTTTATGTTAATTTCACTTGGGGTACTGGCTTTCTATGCTATTCAGAATGTAGCCCAGGCCGGCTGGTCTCCGGTGTTGTTCAGAGTAATGCAGGGTATCACGGCTTATCTGCCCTGGGGTTCTGCCATTTTCTTTGTTTTGCTGGTTCTTTCGGCTTTCCACTTTAACCATTTGTTTGTTTGGATGGATCCGGAATTAGTAAACCCGGACAGTGCAAAGTTTGACAAGCTGATTAATGGTAAAAAAGGTTACCTGAACGAGTGGTTCTGGTTAATCAGAGCCGCTGTGTTTATCATCGGATGGAACTTATACCGTTATTTCTCCAGAAAAAACTGTCTGGCTCAGGACCAGGCTTCAGATAACGCCTTTTATAAAAAGAATTTTAACATCTCTGCCGGATTCTTGGTGTTCTTTATCGTAACAGAATCAATCATGTCGTGGGACTGGATTATGTCTGTTGATCCGCACTGGTTTTCAACCCTGTTCGGATGGTATGTGTTCGCTTCATTCTTTGTCAGCGGTATTACCGTGATAGCCATGATTACCCTCTATTTAAAATCAAAAGGTTATTTAGAATATGTCAATACAAGCCATATCCATGATTTAGCTAAATTTATGTTTGGAATCAGTGTGTTCTGGACGTACTTGTGGTTCTCGCAGTTCATGTTGATATGGTATTCCAATATACCGGAAGAGGTAACATATTTTGTTACCCGTATTGAGCAATATAATTTACCTTTCTTCGGAATGATTGCCATGAACTTTATTTTCCCGTTCCTGATCTTAATCAATACCGATTTCAAGCGTATCACCTGGATATTGGTGATGGCCGGTGTTGTAATTTTATTAGGCCATTATGTTGATTTCTTCAATATGATCATGCCGGCTACGGTGGGTGACAGATGGTTTATCGGAATTGCAGAGATCGGTTCATTGCTTTTTTTCCTTGGATTGTTTATCTTAATAGTGTTTACCGCTTTAACCAAAGCACCATTATTACCGAAAAGAAATCCGTTTATCGAAGAGAGTAAACATTTTCATTATTAATATTTAAAGATTTAGACAGATGACAGGTTTGTTAGTACTAGTTGTTTTAGTTTTAGTATCAGTAGCCATTTGGCAATTGACCAAAATATTTGATTTAACACAAATAGGAGGTGATGCTGATAATTCTCAAGTGGCTAATGACAATGATAATAATGTAAATGGTTACTTAATGTTTGCCTTTTTGGTTTTCATTTATATTACAACAATTGTTTGTGTGGTAAAATACGGTCATTTTCCATTGATGAGCAATCCCGCTTCTGAACATGGTGTAGAAGTGGATCGTTTAATGTGGATCTCAATGATCCTGATTTTTATTGTTCAGACCATTACCCAGGCTTTACTGCACTTTTTTGCCTACAAATACAGAGGAAAAAAAGGAAATACGGCCTTGTATTTTGCCGACAACAATAAATTGGAAATGATCTGGAGTATTATTCCTGCCATTACCCTGGCCGGTTTGATTCTTTACGGATTATATGCCTGGACAAATATTATGTTTGTGGACGAAGAGACAGAAAACCCAATGATTGTTGAAATTTATGCCAAGCAGTTCGGGTGGGAAGTACGTTATGCCGGTGAAGATAATGTATTGGGCAAAGCGAATGTCCGCTATATTGAAGGCATCAATACCTTAGGGGTTGATTTGGCTGATCCGAACGCCCAGGACGATATTACGGCCTCTGAATTGCACCTGCCAAAAGGCGTAAAAGTATTGTTTAAAATCCGTTCACAGGATGTGCTGCACTCTGCTTACATGCCTCATTTCAGAGCCCAGATGAACTGTGTTCCCGGAATGGTCACACAGTTTGCCTTTACACCTACCGTAACAACGCTGGAAATGCGGAATTCACCTGATATGCAGGAGAAAGTGGCGAACATCAACAAAATCAGAGCTGAAAAAAGCAAAGCTTTGGTAGCAAAAGGCGAAGCCGCTTTAGACCCTTATACGTTTGATTACCTTTTGTTGTGTAATAAGATTTGTGGAAAATCGCATTACAACATGCAAATGAAAATTGTTGTGGAAAGCAAAGAAGACTTCAAAAAATGGTTAAGCGAAAAAACAACGTTGGCTCAAGCCATAAAAGCCCAGGAACAACCGGCTGAAGAAGTTGAAGTGAAAGCAGATTCTACTAAAGTGGTAGCCGATTCAACCTTAGTAGCCCAAGTAGTAGAAAAATAATAGCTAAATTAAAAATTACAATTTAAGATTATGTCAGCACACGATCACGCAAACGAACACGATCACGGACACGAGCACGAGCATCACCACAAAGATACTTTCATTACAAAGTATATCTTTAGCATTGATCATAAAATGATTGCTAAACAATACCTTATCACGGGTTTGATTATGGGTATTATTGGTGTGGCAATGTCTTTGCTGTTCAGAATGCAGCTAGCATGGCCGGAAGAATCTTTTAAAATTTTCAATGTATTGCTTGGTGACGAATTTGCTCCGGACGGAGTAATGCGAAACGATATTTATCTGGCGTTAGTAACCATCCACGGTACCATCATGGTATTCTTTGTGTTAACCGCCGGATTAAGTGGTACGTTCAGTAATTTATTAATTCCGTTGCAAATCGGAGCACGCGATATGGCCTCCGGATTTATGAATATGATTTCCTATTGGTTATTCTTCCTGTCAAGTGTAATCATGGTTGTGTCATTATTTGTAGAATCAGGTCCGGCATCGGCGGGATGGACAATTTATCCGCCATTAAGTGCCCTGCCGCAGGCAATTCCGGGTTCAGGAGCAGGGATGACGTTGTGGTTGGTTTCCATGGCTATTTTCATTGCTTCTTCTTTAATGGGATCCCTTAATTATGTGGTAACCGTTATTAACCTGAGAACAAAAGGAATGTCTATGACAAGGCTGCCGCTAACCATCTGGGCTTTCTTTATCACTGCGATTATCGGTATTGTTTCTTTCCCGGTACTTTTATCGGCGGCTTTGCTGTTGATTTTCGACAGAAGTTTCGGAACATCATTCTTCCTTTCAGATATTTTTATTGCCGGCGAGGTGTTGCATTACCAGGGAGGATCTCCCGTTTTGTTTGAACACTTATTCTGGTTTTTAGGTCACCCGGAAGTATATATCGTTTTATTGCCGGCGTTGGGTATTACTTCAGAAATTATAGCAACCAATGCCCGTAAGCCTATATTCGGTTACCGTGCCATGATTGCTTCCATTATAGCCATTGCTTTCCTTTCAACCATCGTTTGGGGGCACCACATGTTCGTATCCGGTATGAATCCGTTCTTAGGTTCTGTATTTACCTTTACTACATTATTGATTGCCATTCCGTCTGCGGTAAAAGCATTCAACTATATTACGACACTGTGGAAAGGTAATCTTCAGTTAAACCCGGCTATGTTATTTTCCATCGGATTGGTTTCTACCTTTATTACCGGAGGATTAACAGGGATTATTTTAGGAGACAGTACATTGGATATTAACGTGCACGATACCTATTTTGTTGTTGCTCACTTCCACCTGGTAATGGGTATTTCAGCCCTTTACGGAATGTTTGCCGGAATCTACCATTGGTTCCCCAGAATGTTCGGAAGAATGCTCAACAAAAACCTGGGGTATGTGCATTTCTGGGTAACAGCAGTTTGTGCGTATGGCGTTTTCTTCCCGATGCATTTTATCGGTATGGCCGGTTTACCAAGACGTTATTATACCAATACGGCTTTCCCTTTGTTTGATGATTTACAAAACGTAAATGTGGTTATCACAATGTTTGCTTTGGTAGGAGGAGCATTCCAGCTGGTGTTTATATGGAATTTCTTCTACAGCATGTTCTATGGTAAAAAAGCAGAAATGAATCCTTGGAAATCAAATACATTAGAATGGACAGCCCCTGTAGAACACATGCACGGCAACTGGCCCGGTGCAATTCCGGAGGTACACAGATGGCCTTATGATTACAGCAAACCGGGACACGATGATGATTTTGTGCCGCAGACTGTTCCAATGGGACCAAACGAAGAAAAATTACATCACTGATACATTTATATTATTAATTCATATTTAAAGAGTCCTTTCATTTTTTTGAAAGGGCTTTTTTATTTATCTTTATTCAACTTATTTTTAATGTATGGAAACAGCTAAAGAATACTCAAATGGTGAGGTTACCATTGTTTGGAAAGCAGGGTTATGCACACATTCAGCTAATTGTGCAAAGGGTTTGCCACAGGTTTTTAAACCAAAAGAAAAACCATGGATAAACCCGGAAGCTGCTTCAACGGAAGAAATGATCAAACAAGTTCAAAAATGTCCTTCGGGAGCATTAACTTTTTATTTACACAAAGAAAAATAATATGGCAGATAAATATGAATCAGCAGCATTGCTGAAAAACGAAGAAAAAAAGCGTTTTGAATTACATGTTGATGGGCATGTTGCTTTTATTGAATACATTCTTACCAATCAAAATGTGATGTACTTAACGCACACTGAAGTGCCGGTTGCCTTAGAAGGTAAAGGCGTTGGCAGCAGTATCGTTGTAAAGGCATTGAATTATATCAGGTCTAATGGTTATACATTGGCTCCGTTATGCCCTTTTGTGGCAGCGTATTTGAAAAGACATCCCGAGTGGAAAGAAATTTTAGCTCCCGGTTACCACGTTTAATCTTTTCGTTATAAATCTTGTCTTTGCCTTATCTTTGCTTCTATGAACGAATATTTAGACCCAACCAACAAAGGTTTTAACCCTGAAGAACTGGATGTCGAAAAAAAGCTGAGGCCACTTTCTTTCGATGATTTTACCGGTCAGGATCAGGTGTTAGAGAATTTAAAGATTTTTGTAGAAGCGGCAAACTTCAGAGAAGAAGCCTTAGACCATACCCTTTTTCACGGCCCTCCCGGTTTAGGGAAGACAACGTTGGCCAATATTCTGGCCAATGAACTTGGGGTAGGGATCAAAATCACCTCCGGACCTGTGCTGGATAAGCCGGGTGATCTGGCCGGTTTGCTCACGAATTTAGAGGATAGGGATGTGCTTTTTATTGATGAAATCCACAGGCTTAGCCCTATCGTCGAAGAATATTTGTATTCGGCGATGGAGGATTTTAAAATTGACATCATGATTGAATCCGGTCCTAATGCCCGAACGGTGCAGATTAACCTGAATCCGTTTACGCTGGTGGGGGCCACCACCCGTTCCGGTTTGCTGACTGCTCCTATGCGTGCCCGTTTCGGAATTCAGAGTCGCCTGCAATATTACAACACAGAATTACTGACCACTATTGTTCAACGTAGTGCTGCAATTTTGAAAGTGCCAATTTCTATGGAGGCAGCTGTCGAAATAGCAGGACGAAGCCGCGGAACACCTCGTATTGCCAATGCATTATTACGCAGAGTCCGTGATTTTGCTCAGATAAAAGGTAACGGAAAGATAGACATCGAAATCGCCCGTTATGCCCTTAAAGCATTACATGTAGATGCACACGGTCTGGATGAAATGGACAACAAAATTCTCAATACCATCATCGATAAATTCAAAGGCGGACCGGTCGGTTTGTCAACACTCGCAACAGCTGTTTCCGAAAGTGGCGAAACCATCGAGGAAGTATATGAACCTTTCCTGATTCAGGAGGGTTTTATCATGCGGACACCAAGAGGAAGAGAAGTCACTGAGAAGGCTTACAAACATTTGGGGAAGGTCAGGACGAATATACAGGGAGGGTTGTTTTAGGATGGATGATGGGTGATGGGTGATGAGCCTTTATGGAAAGTAATTACAATTTTTTTTATGAGTTTTAAATTTGAAAAATTAATTATTTGGCAATTAGCTATGGATTTCGGAGAAGAGATTAATGAAATTAGCAGTAGTTTTCCTTTATCTGAACGTTTTAATCTTTCTTCTCAAATCTTAAGAGCGGTAGATTCTATTGCTTTAAATATTTCAGAGGGATCAGTGGAACAAAGCACCCCGGAATTCAAAAGATTTCTAAATTATTCAATTCGATCAATTGCTGAAGTTGTTACATGTTTACACAAAGCAAAAAGAAGAAATTATATCACTTTAGAACAATTTGATGTTTTGTATGGCAAGTCATTTGAATTGATGAACAGGACATTAGCATTTAAAGCCCAATTGAAATAGAAATGTTCTCTTCATCCATCACCCATCACCCATCATCCATCATTAAACAAGAAGCTCTCCGCCTCGGCTTCCTCTCCTGCGGCATCTCCAAAGCCGGTTTTTTAGAAGAAGAAGCTCCCAGGTTAGAAAACTGGCTTAATAATAACAGGCACGGTCAGATGAGCTATATGGAAAACCATTTTGACAAACGTCTGAACCCGGCTTTGTTGGTAGATGGTGCAAAAAGCGTGATTTCGTTATTACTGAATTATTATCCGTCTGAATTGCAAAACGAAGAGAGTTATAAAATCTCTAAATATGCCTACGGACAGGATTATCATTTTGTCATCAAAGAAAAACTAAAAGAACTTTTACATTTTATTCAGACCGAAATCGGTGAAGTATCCGGAAGAGCATTTGTTGATTCGGCACCGGTGTTAGACAAAGCCTGGGCTGCCAAAAGCGGTTTGGGATGGATTGGGAAAAACAGTAACCTTATCACGCAAAAGGTCGGTTCTTTTTATTTTATTGCCGAATTGATTGTTGATTTAGAATTGGAGTATGATCATCCAACCACCGATCATTGCGGCTCCTGCACAGCTTGTCTTGATGCCTGCCCGACAGAGGCTATCGTGGCACCGTATGTGGTAGATGGCAGCAAATGCATTTCCTATTTTACCATCGAATTAAAAGAAAATATTCCAGCCGAAATGAAAGGCAGATTCGATGACTGGGCTTTTGGCTGTGATGTCTGCCAGGATGTTTGTCCGTGGAACCGCTTTTCAAAACCGCATAGCGAACCGCTTTTTCAGGCCAATCCGGAATGGCTCTCTTATACCAAAAAAGACTGGGAAGAGATTACCCAAGATGTTTTTAAACAACTCTTTAAACACTCTGCGGTAAAGCGGACAAAATGGGAGGGCTTAAAACGGAATATCAATTTTCTGAAGGACTGACAGCTGTTACTTTTGGATAA
This sequence comes from Bacteroidota bacterium, assembly GCA_023434025.1. GTDB lineage: Bacteria > Bacteroidota > Bacteroidia > Flavobacteriales > Flavobacteriaceae > Flavobacterium. Next base: position 308 of record JAEYTL010000030.1, on the reverse strand, counting down.
GTAGTATAAGAGTCTGTCAATGGAAATCTGAACAGAAATTATTATCCGCTTAAATCTAATTGACAAAGTGAATGGTTGAACTTATGAAATCACAATGAATATTGACAGTATTGAGAAAAAGAAATTCAGCATCATTTTATAATAAAACACACATATTTTGTTTAATATTTTTGATACAACTCTAAACAAAATAGTTTTTTTAAGTTAAACAGAAAAATATTTTCAAAAAATAGTGCTGGTTTACGATATTTCTCTTATTATTGCAACCGTTGGGGTTAAGAGAGGGTATTTTTCCGAAATAAATCTTT
>JAEYTL010000028.1 GCA_023434025.1 Bacteroidota bacterium | reverse complement strand
GTGGTACAGAGGAAGGAATAACTCCGGCTACCCTTAACACGGTTGTTTATGCTACCCCGGTAGGAGGAGCTACTCAATACCGCTTTACGTTAAGTGACGGTATGGGTTACAGCCAGGTGTACACCAGCAGTACCAGAACCTTCAGGTTGAGTAACTTCAATGCGTTGTCACCGTTAACACCGGGCGGTATTTATTCGGTATCGGTAGAGACGTTGGTTTACGGTTCCTACTATGCCGGCAAGGATTGTAACATTCTTGTTCCGGGCGGTAATACAGTAATCCGACCAACGGAAATTACCAAAGAAGAAACAGTTAAGACACTTCCAACGGAGTTCAAGGCAATTGCTTATCCGAACCCGTTTGCGATAAGTTTTGGTCTTGATGTTCGTACATCAGGTACTGAAAAGATAAGCTTAGCGGTTTATGATATGGCCGGAAGATTACTGGAAGCCAGAGAAGTGGCTGTTACAGAAATGACAAACTACCAGTTTGGAGACCGTTATCCGTCAGGTGTTTACAACGTGATTGTAACACAGGGTGAAGAAACGAGAACCGTAAGGGTAGTTAAAAATTAGGTTTAAAATAAAGCAGATTAAAAATGCCTCTCTCTTTTGAGGGGTATTTTTTAATTTGCAGCATTGCAGAGCATTCATTTATCAAAGAAAGCAAAAGACAGCATGTCACGAAAAGTGAAAAACAAAAACAGTTATGAAAAACATGAAAACCTTATTCGCTGCATTTTTTTTAATTTCATTCCTGACCAATGGTCAGGCACAAGTTGGAATTGGCACAACCACTCCCAACGGAGCACTGGATATTACTTCTACGAATGACGGTTTATTGATTCCCAGGGTAGCCTTGGTCAACACAACGACGGTAACCGTCACAACCGGTACAGCATCTGAATTGGTTTATAACACCGCCACATCCGGCGATGTAACCCCGGGGTTCTATTATCTGAGCACGGCTACAGGCCCCTGGATAAGATTAGCCACAGGAGGTTCCGGATGGCAGATTACCGGAAATACCGATATTGTAAACAATGTTAACTTTATGGGTACTGCAGCCGGAAACAATGTAGATGTAGCTTTCAGAAGAAATAACGTTGCCGCCGGAAGAATTTCAGCCACCAGTACTTCTTTTGGTGTTGGAGCTCTCACAGCAGGCAGCACAACGAACAGTACCGCTTTTGGAAACAATGCCTTATTGCTGAATACAGGAGCTAACAATGTTGCTGTTGGAAACGGAACGCTGGCCACAAACACCAGCGGTGTTCAAAATACCGGAATAGGAACCAGTGCCCTGACACTGAATACCGGAAGTGCCAACTCAGCTTTAGGTTTTGAAGCCTTGCGAACCAACGCTACCGGAAACAATAATACCGGCGTAGGTTTTGAAGCCCTGCGTTCAAATACCACCGCAAGCAACAACACCGGTATAGGTTTTCAGGCCTTGCGGAACAACTTAACAGGCACAGACAATACCGCAATAGGATTTCAGGCGTTGAATAATAACAGGGCCAGTTTTAATACGGCGATCGGTAACCAGGCATCGGCAGCTAATCTTAACGGGGCATCTAATACGGCCATTGGCTATCAGGCATTGTCTGAAAACACCAATGGTTCACAAAATGTAGCCATCGGCGAACGCTCATTAGGCAGAAATTCAGGAAGTGCCAACACCGTAATTGGTTGGGAAGCCATGTTTGGCGGAACATCCACTTCCAGTAATTCCACCGCAGTGGGATGGCACGCATTGTTTGCCAACCGTGGAAATAACAATACTGCCATGGGATATAATGCCCTGCAAGGCAACACAACAGCCGTGGGTAATACCGCAGTGGGATCAGAATCACTGAACAATAACGCCACAGGGGCAAACAATACGGCAATCGGACGTTATGCCGGTTTTGCCGCCACGGCTTCCAACGGCACCTTTGTAGGATACAATGCCGGAGGATTTTCCGCCGGAGCAAATAATGTTGCGGTGGGTTATAATGCCCTGGATGCCAACGGAGCATCTGCCAACAATGTGGCCATTGGTTACGAAGCTTTGACCAATACGGTCGGAACAGGTAATGTAGCCCTGGGCTATCAGGCAGGTTCTGCTGAAACGGGTTCCAACAAATTATACATTACCAATTCCAATACGACCCCAGCCACTTCATTGATTTATGGTGAATTTGCCCCTACCCGTATCCTCCGCACCAACAGCCAGTTTCAAATCGGTGATCCGGCCGGAACAGGTTATCAGTTTCCGGTTGCCCGAGGAACAAATGGTCAGATTTTACAAACGAATGGAACCGGTGTTTTGAGTTGGGTTGATTCTAATGCTTCAAAATCGGTTGTCAGGGCTACTTTATCAGCTAATCAAGCTCTTGGAACAGCCGGGTGGGAAAAGATTAATTTTAATAATGTGGTATTTGATACTAATACTGAATTTGTGGTTGCTAATAACCGATTTGTGGCTACACAAGCCGGTTATTATCAAATCAATGCCGGCATGCATACAGACAATCAAAATAACAATCAGTTTTATTCTATTGGTGTTTATGTAAATGGTATTTTATATCAAGAAACAACCGGAAATCATTTTGGTAACGGCCCTGTTCATCGAAACATCAATTGCATGGTCAACTTAGCCGCTGGCGGCTATGTGGAAATTTATGTTCAAAATTATCAAACCGGCGTGGCTGTTGATAGTTTTCCGGCTAAAACCTTTTTTGAAATACAAAGAGTCAGATAACTACAACTGTTTCAATTTAAAAACAGTGTAGCAAACGTTCATTTTTTGGAAGCCCTATAAAGTAACTTACTTCCAATGGAGTAAACCCGAAACAGTATGACCGTGTGTATGCATGGTCATCGGGTTTATTTATTGTTTTCTCTTACCTTTAAACAATCAATATCTTTCATTTGACAACTTGCCTTACATCGTACCCCTTTGAAGTAGTTACAAAAATACCTCTAATTACTCCGGGACCGGAAAAAATAGTTGAGCAACGTGCATAAAGGGTTTAGACAACTTTTTACAGCAACGCTGTTTATTGCATGTTATTTATAATTTTAAGAAATTTAGCAGGAATTTATTGAGGTGTGGCCGTTTTTTGTATTTTAGTGGAAAAATAAAACGCAATTACAATTGAGCATATCACTCCCGATTTAGATAAATATGCTCAACAAAACATATAAAACTGAGTATATTTATAAGTTGGGTGCAAGTGTAAAAACGACCGTGATAACATCAACGGACAGCGAAATGAACGGAACGACAAGAATGTTTTTTATTTTTTGCCAACGCACATTTTTAAACCAATTTTAACCAACCGCACAAACGGCACATTTGGTTTTTGCCGACACACAAAGCCAACGCTTCAAAAAACCAAAAGAGTCGTTTCTTCCCACCCCTACAACTTTAATGATATTTTTTACTCTCATTTAATGAGATAACACAGGAATTTGAATATCTTTGTAGGATTGAAGTGTATTCATAAATCCAATTCAAAAATGAACCAAATAAAAAAGGTTTTAGAAGAAAAAGGAATAAAACAAGTTTGGCTTGCTGAACAGTTGGGCAAGAGTTACAATATGGTAAACTCTTATGTCCAAAACAGAAGACAGCCGAGCATAGAAGATTTATACAAAATAGCTGAACTATTGAATGTAGATGCAAGAGATTTATTAACAAAGAGTCTGAACAAGAATGGCTAAAACGAAATTAAAATTTATTGACCTTTTTGCAGGACTTGGAGGATTTCATCTTGCGTTATCAAAATTGGGACACGAATGTGTTTTTGCAAGTGAATTGATGCCCGAATTGCAAAGTCTTTATAAAACAAATCACGGTATTGAATGTGCAGGCGACATCAACCAAGTTGATATAAGTTCAATTAAACCTCACGATATTTTGTGTGGAGGTTTTCCGTGTCAGCCATTCTCACAAGCAGGTTCTCAACAGGGTTTTAATGATGAAAAAGACAGAGGAAATCTTTTTTATAAGATTATGGAAATTTTGGAACAGCATAAGCCTGAATTTGTTTTTCTTGAAAACGTACCCAATCTAAAATCACACGATAACGGAAACACATACAAAGTAATAAAGGAAACACTCGAAACATTATACGAGGTAAAAGACGATATAATTTCTCCGCATTATTTTGGTATTCCGCAACATCGAACTCGTATTTACATTGTAGGTCGGTTGAAATCAAAAGGCGGATTAAAAGATTTTCAATTCCCTGACCATACGCAACGCCCCGAATGTAGCATTAACGATATAATTGTTCCCGAAGATGACGACTATATGACTTTGAGAAATGTTACCCGAAATCATTTAGATGTTTGGCAAGAATTTTTGGATTTAATAGCTGAAAATAATGCACAACTTCCGACTTTCCCGATTTGGGCAATGGAATTTGGGGCAAATTATGATTATTTGGGCGTTCCCCTATCGGGTCGGGCTTTTCATTCCAATCTTTTTGCTCGTTCCTCACAAAAAGGATTTCCACTGCAATCCCTAACGCAAAGCGAGCAGTACATCAAACTAAAATCAGCAGCATAAGAATATGGAATATCAATTAGTATATCAGCTCTTCCCACGTTCATTTGGAATAACAGATGAAATAAGAGCCGTAATTTCTTGTTTTGAGAAAAATTATGAGCAGATAAAATCGCCAGATAATAATTTGAGTAGCGATGGAGTTTTGCGTGTAATTGCTGATGATTTGGAAATGTTGAATTTCAAGGTTGAGAAAAGCAAAGCCAGCATTGACAAAATAAAAGTTCCTGTTCTTTTCAGTATCAACAATAGAATTGATAAATTTTTTGATGCTGATGCAGTTAGTGCAGACGGAAAAATCGTAATTGAAGTTGAAGCAGGACGAGGATTTAGAAACAACCAATTTTTGAAAGATATTTTTCAAGCGTGTATGATGCCAAATGTAGAATATTTGGTTATTGCCGTTAGAAATCATTATCACAATTCTGATGATTTTAAATCAATCTTTCAATTTTTGGAAACATTATATGTAAGCGGAAGATTGCAATTACCATTGAAAGGAATTGTTTTAATCGGGTATTAAATTTAAAGTAAATCAAATGTTCGATAAATCGCTAAGTGAAATAACATACAAAGACATTAACGACTTACTCTATCTAAAGCAAGAAAGAGAAGGTCAAAGACTTGATTATAAAAGAGAATTTCACAAAGAAGGAAAAGAATTTGCAAAGGACGTAACCGCTTTTGCAAATTCCGAAGGCGGTTATATTATTTTTGGTGTTGATGAAAAGGAAAACATTGTTTGTGGAATAAATGATACGGTTGGAAATATAAAAATTGATGATTGGATTGCAAATACTCTTAATTCAAATGCCAGCGAAATTATAAAGTACAAATTACGATTTATTTCTATTTCGGATGAGGATATCTCTTCGTATCTATTGATACTTTTTATTTCTGAAAGTATCAACAAGCCTGTATATGTAACGGCAGACCAGAAAAGCATTTGCTATATCAGAAAAGGAAGCTCAACATTTTCTGCAAAACCAAACGATATAAAGCAGATGTATATAAAATCTTCAAAGAATAAAGAACAAGCACAAATTAAAGTAACCCAGAAATCTAAAGGAAATAATAATCTACAAATAGGAGTTAATCAAGGTACAGTTATTAAGACCGAAAGAGTAACTAAGAAAAATGAAGTTGTTATCAATCCTGAAATTCATATTACACAAGAGCAGGCGAAACAAATTTATGACACAGTCAACAAAATAGTTGAGATAAATGAGAAAGCAGGGAAATTTAAAACGTCTGCCGACAAAGGGAGGTTCTTTGCTCAAACTTGGACATCTTTTAAAAATAGATTTAGCGTAACCTCATACCACCTTTTACCAAAGGAAAATTTTAATGAGGCATTAAGTTGGTTGAAAAAACAAATAGCATACGAACATCGTCCAAAATTAAGAAAAGCAAATAATGCTGAATGGAAGAAAGATATGTACGGAGCTATTTATGCAAAAGCCCAAAACGAGCTAAGAATGGATAAGCTTGCTTTATATCAATTTGCTTCAGAAAAATTTAAGCTAATATCTCCTATTTCCTCGTTAAAGGAATTAAGCGATACAAGATTGAAAAAATTGTATCAAATAATGTTTTCTAATTAACGATTTATGGTAGATACATTCAATATCAAACATTCAATCTTCGACTATAATATAGATAATAACACTATTTTTTGTTGGAATTTTCATAATGCCAAAGCAAGTTTAAACGAAAAACGAAGTGTGTCGTTTTATTCTCGTCAGTTTTTTCAAGATGAAGTTTCATCAGGCACTTTTTTACGCAAAAGCCTAAAAAATGGCGATGAGCCGATTCTTTTTAAGCGTAGAGATTTAGTTGAGTTTTTCAACCAAATTGATACTTTCTTTCCTCTTTCCAAAGATGAAACTCAAAACGCTATTGCACCAGCAAAAAAAGTGGATAATGAACAATTTGTTTCTAATGGAAAGTTACTAAAAATAACTGATAAAGAATTGATTGAACAACTAAAACCTCTAATAGAAACAAAACGTACTTTGCAAGCACTAAAAGTAGTTGGCGATTTTTATAAAGGACAATTTCCAACTATGAAATTAGCCGATTGGAACAAATTGATTAAAGAAATCCATTAACAAACAATAATAAAATGTCCGAACATCAAAACATAGAATACAAAAGCACTTGGAGAGATGAATACCTCAAATGGATTTGCGGTTTTGCAAATGCCAATGGAGGGACTATTTTTATTGGGAAAGACGATAACGGAAATATTGTTGGAGTTAATGAAGCGAAAAGATTGTTAGAGGAAATCCCAAACAAAGTGCGTGATGTTTTGGGTATTATGGTTGATGTGAATTTACACGAAAGCAAGCAAGGCGATTATTTGGAAATCATTGTTGAGCCTTATCCAAACGCCATAAGCTATAAAGGACAATATCATTACCGAAGCGGAAGCACCAAACAAGAATTGAAAGGAAATTCACTCAACGAGTTTCTGTTGAAAAAATCAGGCAAAACGTGGGACGATGTAATTGAACCAAGAGCAACATTTGACGATATTGATGAAAATACGTTTTCGGCTTTTTTGAAAATGTCGGAAGAAAAAGGGCGTTTGCCTAATGTTGTTGGTTTGACAACTCAACAAATTTTCGAAAAACTATTGCTAACCGAAAAAGGTCAGTTAAAACGTGGTGCATTGGTTTTGTTCGGTAAAAATCCCGAACGATTTTATCCAAATTCTTTTGTGAAAATTGGACGTTGGGAAGGTAATAACATTCTGTTTCACGATGTGGAAGAAGGCAATTTGTTTGCACTTTTACGAAACGTAACCAATAAACTCAACAATGATTATCTGAAACAAAAAATTCATTTCGAGGGACTATATCGAATAGAAACAGGAGAATATCCAAGAGAAGCAATGCGAGAAATGTTACTGAATGCTTTGGTACATCGTAGTTATATGGGTGCTCCTATCCAAATTCGTGTTTATGATGACAAAATAAACATTTGGAATGACGGAGGTTTGCCGACAGGAATTAGTTTGGAATCGCTAAAACGACCACACTCATCAAATCCACGAAACCCGATTATTGCAGGCGTTTGTTTTAAAGGCGGTTTGATTGATGCTTGGGGAAGCGGAACGGTAAAAATCATTGGAACTTGCCTACAAGCAGGACTTCCCGAACCCGAACTTATCGAGCAAGACGGAGGATTTTTTGTAACACTTTTCAAAAACAACTTGACAAAAGAGCAACTTACCAAACTTGGCTTAAACGAGCGACAACTGAAAGCAGTTGAGTATGTGAAAGAGAAAGGAAAGATTACGAATAAGGAATATCAATCGTTGAATACAATTAGTGAACGAACAGCATCGAGAGAACTTTCTGAATTAGCTGAAAAACAAGTCTTTAAAAGTTCAGCGACAAAAGGTGCAGGTTCTTACTTTTATTTGACAGGAACAATAACGCCATAATAACGCCAATAACGCCATAATGAAGCCACAATAACGCCACCGCTATTTGCAAGCACATTGTCAAAGTCGCACAAACCAACCGCACAAAGCCAAACTTTGCCAAAGAGCTTGCAAAGCCAACACAGAAAAATTGGTTTAAAAATTTCCCAACGCTTCAAAAAAATAAAAACAACAAGCGAACGGAACAACACCAGCACCCAACAAGGGTTTGGCGTAATGGCGGGTTTCGTGCTTCGTATTAACATTTTTGCTAAATTTGAACTTTCGGCTTCGTATCAACGGTAGTACTAAAATACCGCCACTACGCCAAGCCCAGGACCGTTGTAGCCAATTATGAAGAAACGAACTTATTTAACAATACTCATATTTTACTTCTTGACAATATTTTTATTATTGAGTTGTAAGTCTACTATTGTTTTACCAAAAATAAAGTATAACCAATATGAATATGGAAAATCATATCATTACGAACGAGATACGTTGTTTATAAAGTTAAACAATCCTTTAAATTGTCCAATGAGAATATGGTTTTTTTCATCTGACGAAGAACTTCAAACTAAGTTTTCTAGAATAATACCAATAACACTAAATTCTGTGAGTGACACAGTTTTGACTTTTACAAACATTTATAAAAAAGACGAACAACTTAGATTTAGTTCAAGATTGGGAAATGTTTCAAAAAAAGTTGAAAATTTTGAAGTTGACTTGCCATTTCCTACCAACAAAAAATATAAAATTCTTCAAGGAAATAATACAAATTTTACGCATAATAAAGATTGGTCAAGATTCGCATTAGATTTCGACCTTAAAACAAATGACACAATTTGTTCAGCAACTGATGGTTTTGTTGTTGGGATTGTAGACAAGTATAAATATGGAGGAAAAGAAAATAAATGGAAACCATATGGAAATTTTATAACTATATATGAACCGATATCAGGAATTTTCACTCAATATGTTCATTTAGTACAAAATGGAAGTTTAGTGAAAATTGGAGACAAGGTAAAACGTGGACAAAAAATCGCTTTATCCGGGAATACCGGACAAAGCACTGAAGAACATTTGCACTTTAGTTGCCTAATTCCTGTAGATGGTGAAGATGGACTTAAATCAATACCAATAAATTTTGTAGGTGGAATAAAAGGTATAAACTTGAAAAAAGGAGACGAATTGAAAAAATAACTGGCTACAACATCGGTTTGGCAATATGGCGGCTGTAGTGCTTCTATGAAACATTTATGCAAGCATCAACTTTTGTGGTGTATTGACAGTTTTGTGCTCCGAAATCCGCCACTGTGCCAAGCTGCAAACCGTTATGGCTCTTTTTAAGAACAACACAAACCGACAAAAACAAACAATATGACAACACTAAAAAAGATTTTCGCTTTAATATTATTGGTTACAACTTTTGCAACGACTGCATTTAGCCAAGAGTATCTTGACAGCGACAAAAGATTTATGAAACTCACAGAAGTTTCGACAGACAAAACCTATGGCTTTGAATTAAAAAATCCAATCAAAGTAGGTTCAGACGAAAAAGCAATTGGAGCATATCTTAATAGTTTAAAACCACTTGACGGTGACAGATTGCATATCGGAGATATGAAGTTTGGCTATAAAAAGCAAAGTGGCTTGACAATGGTTGTTTTGACATTTGAACAAAAAAAAGAAACTGCTACAATTTATTTTCTATCACCTCAATTTGAGCAACCCAAAGCAATTATTGGTTATTCATTCAAGACAATTGATGACCTTCCTAAAGTGACTGTTTTTCCTGCTGACAGCATTGTAAAAGTGAGTGCTTGCTCACAGACAATTTATTCGGTAGATGACTTTTTGATAAAAGAAAAATTTGGAGACCTTACTAAACCGACAACTAACCCTACTTTTACGGGTGGACTTGACGAACTTAAAAAATACTTTATCGCTAATCCATTGACAGACGAAAAAGCAACTCAAATGATTTTTAGAGTTTCAATTGCATTTGTTATTACTTGTGACGGTAAGGCAGGAAATTTTGTAATTGTAACCAAAGGAAAAGGCGACTTGACGACTTATGCAAATCAAGTTTTAGCAATCGTAAATAAAATGCCACAAAATTGGCAACCAGCGACAGTTAACGGAAAACCAGTTGACTGTTATCAGGTGCTTTCATTTACTGCTGCAAGCGGACAACTTGACAAAGTTTCATACAGATAATCAACACGAACGAAAGAAAAACGAGCCATAACACGGGTTTTGCAAGAGAGCGGGGTTAGTGCTTCGTATCAAACTTTTTCATAAATTTGAACATTCGGCTTCGTATCAAAGGTAGTGCTAAAAATCCGCTCCCTCACAAAGCCCCAAACCGTTGGCTTCAAGCCTAAAAAATATGACGTTCAACAATACATTGATAAAGAAAACTTTAATAATTTTAATTTAATTACTTATGAAAAAAATTGTACTTTTTTTAATCCTTTTAATATCAGTACCATCAATTAGTCAAAAGAAAATGACTAAAGAAATTATTAATGAGTATGGAACTAAAGTTTTCAATGCACCAAAAGCTGAGGTGTTTCAAACCCTTAAAAGCGTCTTAGAAAGTAATGATTATCAAATTGATTTCGAAAACATTGAAAAAGGAAAAATCGTTACCAAGAAAAAAGTATTAGGAGCATCTGCAATGCGTACAGATATTGGAACAGCACAAATTACCAGAAACTATCGTTTATATTTGGTCGTTGTGGAATCAATTGACACTAATAAAACAAAAGTTGTCTTAACTCCTAAAGTCTTTATTGGGGAAGGCGATGTATCAGATGAAAAAGTTTGGATCATAAAAGGAAATACCGGAGAAATAAAATTATGGGAAAACATTTTTAACAGTATTCAAGAAAGGTTATAAATCTTCTCCATCAACCGGCCAGCAGGCAAAAGCCGTTTCAAGATATTGCCGGGATTTTCTTAGCCGGAAGCTCGATTTTCACGAATAAACATTATCTTCGGCAGAGAGAACTCAGCTCGCTTTGTCGGCGACTTTCGCTTACAGGCGACACGTTAACGGTCATTTTAAGAGAACTCAATGAACAAAATAGAAGGAATACAAGATAAAAGTGATTATGAAGATTACTGGGACTTCATAAATTTCCATATTGACGGATACTGGCTTGACGAAAAGCTTGACGAAATTTATCCAAACAATATGTATAAAGGACTTATTCCGACACTTGTTTACTGGATGAAACGAGAGGACGAAAAAACAATTGTTTGGAAAAGAATTTTACCTAACGAAAACGAGACAACAATTTGTCCAATTCTTATGTGTCCTGACGACAATGATTTTTCTTGTACCTTAATAGTTGCTGAAATCAGAAATTGCGGAAAGGTGATACAATGGCAAAAAATCGGTATTGACAAAACAAAAGAATGGGAAGCTGAAAAAGTTGGCTCGACAGTAGAATGGTTTGACAAATTTGAAGAATTCAATTTTTCTAAGTCAGACTATTTGACGATGCTTGAAACATTTAAACAACGACTACTAATTGATAAATTGCGAATTGAAGAACATATGAAAGAGTGGAACGACAAAAAAACGAACCGCTAACAAGAGTAACCGTTGCACAGCCCCTTCAAAAAACTAAATTTTTACAACTAATCATAAAAAAACAACCTCGTTTAATCCATTCTAAGCAAGGTTTATTTTTGTAATAAAGTTATTGTTTGTAAAAAAAGGAAGACTTAAAAAAGATGCTTTTCAAGTTTAAGATAATGCTTTTTAAGCGAGTTGACATTTCGCCCGATTGGAAAGGAGAATAAAGAGTGTTATTTATACTTCTTCACTAATGAGAGCCTCGCCAGCTTCCTCAAACGATTGAAGAATATAAACAATACAAAGAGCATACATTAAATTTAATGAATAAAAGAAACAGGAGGATTTCAGAAAGTATATAATCCTCGTTTTTCAAAGTCCTGACTTCGTAGCAAAACTATTTAAAGTAACAAAAATGATTAATAATATTTACAGCATAATAAAGCAAATTCAGTCTGAAATATTTTTTGAGCAGGCGAGTTTTAATATTATCATATTGGATTCTGAAAATTCAAAAAACTCACTCAATTTAAACAGCGAACATGAATTTAACTACATAATTGCTGTTGAAAGTAATGATACTATATCTATTAGAGTTTGTCCTAATAAATTGTTTCTGATTGATTTTATGCCTATTTGGAAAGAAGAAATACAAAAAAGACAACTTGATGTGTCAATTGAAATGATACGAGAAACTTTACTAAAAGAGTATTCCAACACCAAGATTTCAAAAATTAAGCACTGCGATATTGAATCAACTATAAAATTATTACTTGTTTTCCAAATTACTGTAAAATATATTTTTCAACATGGAGCATTACCAAAGTCATTATGGTATAGTAGTGATTCAGCGTATATTCAATGGTCGAAATACATTTCAATCAAACCATTAACTGCTGGGTATATTGACGGATTAATAGACGAGATAACAGGAATTATGATTGCCATAACAGGTTTTGGCGAAATCCTGTTTGATAGAACTACAGAAGATAATCTGAAAAGTAATTTTTCAAAAGTTTCAATTGGAGCATCTTTAATCGAATCAAATAAAAACGACAAAGCTATGGATATAGAAACTAGCGAATATCATGCAAGTAAGGCAATTATTAATGTTGGCTGTATGCTGAATAGTGATATACGAAATTCTCTGAAAAACTATAACTAAAAACTGACAAGTAAAAATTGCTCGTCTCTCTCGGTGATAAAAACCAGCAATTTCATAGGTCAAAACCAGTTTTCTTTTACTTTTTATTAAGTGTAAAAAACTAAATGGCTTTGTTTAACTTAATCACCATTTTAGGTTACTCGGTTCCCAAACTCGTTCTGTAAACAAAATGTCAACAGCAGTAACAACAAGGAATATCGTGTATAAATATTTGAGTGTTTAGGAAAAATAAACAACTAAGATTTTAATTACCATTACTCTTTGCACGGTTCTTGTGATTTTAAGAAAAGTAGTAAAGATTTAGTTAGGTGTGGAAGTTTTTTTTATTTCAGTGAAATCATAAAACTTAATTACAATTGAGGTAAATTTGCTCAACAAAATATATGAAACTGATTGTATATAGACAATGCTATCGAAAACTGTTCAAAAAATCTTATCATTAAACTAAAATGAACATTAACTTTATTGATAACTTATTTCTTTGGTTATTATTAATAACCTTACCAGAAATGGTATTTTCTCAATCAGCCGACTTTAGCATCCAGGATATAAAGTTTGAAAGTCAGGGCATTACTCTTGCCGGCTCAATTTTAACACCTAAAAAAGCTTTTGCCGCAGTTGTAATTGTTCACGGATCAGATCCGGTAAAAAGAGAAATTGAATTCGCTAAACGTCTCGCAAAAGAAGGTATTGCTGTGTTGACATATGATAAACGCGGGGTTGGAGAATCCGGTGGTGTGTATGTAGGACCATCTGTTGGCACAAATAATATTGATACTGCCAATCTTAATTTATTATCTCACGATGCAAATGCAGCAGTAAAAACATTTAAAACTTATTTGAAGGATAGAAAAACACCAATCGGATTAGTTGGATTCAGTCAAGCAGGATGGATAATCCCAATTGCAGCAAGCAAAAATCAACTCGTAGAATTTATGGTTTTATTTAGCTGTCCAACAATTACAACACTGGAACAACTCCGATTTCAATTTTATACCAATGGAGATACTAATTTTTGGGAAAATCATACAGAAGCAGAGGCTCGTGAACATATCAAAAATGATGCTGACCGTTATCAGTTTACCGCAACAGATCCAAAAATATCTCTGAACACTCTTTCAATTCCGGGACTTTGGCTTTTTGGCGAAAAAGATATACAGATTCTGGTAAAGTTGTGTATAGAGCAATTGAACACATTTAAAGCTCAAGGCAAACCTTTTGAATATACTTTGTTTTCTGAATTAGGGCACAATACTGCTTCTGACAATGATGCAACCCCTTTTGATATTTCAATCCAATGGATAAAACAGAAAACTTTAAAAATCAGGAGAGACTAGATAGCAAAATAAAGCACTATCTAACTCTTCGAAGTCTCCGACTTTATTGCAAAATTATTCTAAACAAATTTTTTTGTGTTTTGGTTATATTTAAGTATCAAAAATGTTGACCAATAATACAACCCGCCTTAATAGCATGAGGCTATAAAGTATTTCATTTAAAAAAAGTAAAACAACAATGGACAAAAACAAGGAAACGTTTACCACCTGGAACAACATTGCTTCACTCTATCAAGACAAGTTTATGGAATTAGACTTGTATAATGATACTTACGACCTTATTTGTAATGCCATTGACAAACCCAAAGCCAAACTGTTGGAAATTGGTTGCGGACCCGGCAACATCACAAAATACCTTTTGTCTAAAAGACCGGATTTTGACATCTTTGGAATTGATATTGCCCCCAATATGGTTGAACTGGCAAAGCAAAACAACCCAACGGCACATTTTGCGGTGATGGACAGCCGGCAGATTCACACATTTGACACAAACTATGACGGCATTATTGGTGGGTTTTGTGTGCCTTATTTATCGCAGACAGAATGCAACGAACTTATTGCTGCTTCACACAACTTATTAAACAACAATGGCTTGATTTATTTAAGTTTTGTGGAAGGCGACCCGGACAAATCTGATTTTAAAGTGGGCAGCGGCGGACGCGTTTATTTTTATTACCATAAATTAGACGACATTACAGCACAATTAAATAGTTTTAAATTTGTAGAAATAAAGACGTTTAAAGTGAAGTATAAAATTTCTGAAACAGATTTTGACATCCATACCATAGTTACAGCAAAAAAAGGGTAGTATAACAGGGCTCGTGCCTTTTTATATCGATTTACCGACTTCGCTGCAAAACAATCGCCAAGCAGTTTTTTCTTTGTGTCTCAGGCATATTCAGTAAGGTTTCAGAATTAATAAAAACACAGAGAAACCACAAAACTTAAACAGCCTCAATGACAATGCTTCCCAACTTTCAAAATAAACTAAACCTGATTAAAGAACAGGTGTTTGACCCATGCGGATTAACCATAACCACCTTTCAACCCAATACAGAAAGCAAAGAATATGGAGCCTGCTCATTTTTGCTGAATGAGATGATTATTGAGTTTCGGGTTTCAAAAATCACACCAGCCAAAACAGGACAATTTGTAACCTTGTGGAAAAGAAACGGCAACGGAATGACCGAACCGTTTCACGGTACAGATTCCTTTGATTTTGTGATTATCGCAGTCCGTCAGGAACATCGTTTCGGGCTCTTTGTTTTTCCGAAAAACGTACTGATAACCATGGGAATAGTTTCTCATAAAAACAAAAACGGTAAACGGGGATTCAGGGTTTATCCGCCTTGGGATAAAGCATCTAACAAACAAGCACAGCAAACACAAAAATGGCAGGTAAACCATTTTTTGAGTATTGAAAACAACAACCCAGATACCTCTGAATTAATCCGGCGTTTTTTACAAACTGAAAATCAATTAAGATAAAAACCGATTTGCCGAATCTGCTATTCCGGGGTATTTTGTATTTTTGGTCTATAATATTTCTTTTTTTAAATTTACTTCCAATAAAATAAAAATAAATTTTAGTCATTTATTTGTCTATAAACTTTTACCATGAAAAGACTTTACGCCCTCCTCGCCTGTTTTCTACTGCTTGCCTGCCAAAATAATGCCCAGCCGCAAGACCCGGTTCCAACCCACGATACGTTTACGGTTGAGTCAAAAACACTGGGCGAAACCCGCACCATCAATATATGGACACCATCTGATTATAAAACCGGTAGTGATTCGCTCACCGTTTTGTATATGCCCGATGGCGGTGTAAAGGAAGATTTTCCGCATATTGCCAATACGTTGGCAGAACTTATAGCAAGCAAACGCATCAAACCGGTTATTTTAGTTGGAATTGAAAATACCGTGCGACGCAGAGACCTTTCCGGTCCGACCGAAGTGGAAGAAGACAGGAAAATTGCTCCCGTGATCGGCGGTGCCGAAAAGTTCAGGCAATTTATTCACGACGAGCTTTTTCCGGAAGTTGAAAAACGTTACCGCACCAAAGCTGAAAAAGGAATCATTGGCGAATCGCTGGCCGGTCTTTTTATCGTGGAAACGCTGTTTACCAAACCGGAACTGTTTGATTTTTATATTGCCATGGATCCGTCACTGTGGTGGAACAACCGGTACCTGGTTAAAAATACCCAAAACAACTTAGCTCAATTTCCGGCTACTCCAAAACGATTTTGGTTTGCGGGTTCCGATGCCAGAGATATTGCAAAACACACAAAAGAGCTTGCCCGGATTTTAACCGCAGAAAAGCCTGAAAACCTAACCTGGACCTATTCCGACGAACCGAAAGAAAAACACCATACCATTTACCGGGCAACCAAAGAAAAAGCGTTGGTCTGGGCACTCAAAGATTAATGGGAGGTTAGCTTGGGGAAGTTACAACTGACAGTATGATGGCTTCAAGTTTCAGGCTGGTGAGAGCGAACCCCAATCCTTCCTTCTCAATCCTCTACAGTAATGCCGTCAGAAATCAAAAAAACTGTTTCATCATTTTTTATTCGGATACCTTATCACGCAATTGATGAAATTCCGACAAACAACAAGAGCGACAACTCAACGTGGACTGTCGCTCTTGTCAACCTAACCAATAAATAAACAAACTTTATATAAACAACTAAAATTTAGTTGACCATGTATTTTTCATATTCTTTTGTCTTGATCCTTGCTTTTAAATCGTGCAGAAGATTATACAACCCAAAGAACGTTCTGTTGATGTATAAAAAATGTTTAGAGCCCCGGTTGCCGTTCATTTTCCGCAATTGTGTATCTTTTGAGAACTCCTCACCCATACTGGCAATCTTTCCGAAAAACTCTTCATCCGAAAAATCAAAGAAATCACCGTGAAACGGTTGCGTAAACAAACTCAGCAACTGATGAAACAGCTTGGTGAAATACTCAATTTCTTTTGGCGAATCGTCGGTCCTCAAGATTTCTAATTCAAATAACTTTTCATTAAACAATTTCGGGTCGCCTATTACTTGTGGTCTTGCCAATTCAAAATACGGCACATAAAATTCCTCCGGAACTTGTTTAATACAACCAAAATCAATCGCAATCAGATTCGCCTCCTTATCAATCAAAAAATTTCCCGGATGCGGATCGGCGTGCACTTGTTTTAACTGATGCATCTGAAACATATAAAAATCCCATAATGCTTGTCCCAACTTATCGCCTTTTTCCCGAGCTGCATTGCGAGCTGTAAACTCCGACAAATGTTCGCCCTCCATCCAGTCCATCGTCAGAATCCGCTTAGACGAAAGTTCCTCATAATACGTCGGAAACCGCAGATTCGGGATCGCGGCACACGCATCAGCAATGAACTTCCCTTGCTTGAGTTCCAACTCATAATCGGTTTCTTCCAGTAATTTATGTTCAACCTCCCTGAAATATTTCTCCGAGTCTTTTCCCTGGAGGTTGAACATTTTAATGGCAAAAGGTTTCACAATTGCCAGGTCTGAACTGATACTTTCCGCTACACCGGGGTATTGAATTTTCACAGCAAGATTTTTCCCATCCTTTGCGGCTTTGTGCACCTGACCGATGCTGGCCGCATTAACAGAATCCGGTGTAAACGAATCGTATAGTTGTTCAGGATATTTTCCCAAATAATTTTTAAATGTCTTTCTCACCAGCGGAGCACTCAACGGCGGTACCGAAAATTGAGCCAGCGAAAACTTTTCCACATACGCTTTAGGCATGATGTTTTTTTCCATGCTCAGCATCTGAGCCACTTTCAACGCACTTCCTTTCAGGTTCTTTAATCCGTCATAAATATCTTCGGCGTTGTTTTCGTTCAGTTTATCTTTGGTCAAACCCGGGTTAACCACTTTTTCACCATAATAGGCGATATAATTGCTGCCTACTTTCAAACCGGTTTTTACCAACTGGCCGGCACGCTCAATCTTGTTGGTCGGTATTTTATCTAATGTTTTCATATTTTTTCAGGGCGTGACCACAAGGGTCGGGCTATCCGCTGCTATCCCTCACGCAGACAAGTGCTGTTAATTAAACTTTTCTTTCCAGACAAATTTTCCAAGATCCAGTAAGCTGTCCAATGGCGTGGTATCCAGCACATCAAAAGTAGCTTTCACCGTTTTTTCAATCAGCACATCCGTTTTCTCAAATCCTTTGGACGTATCGTCTAACCAAAATTTCAATATGATTAAGAACTCGACCCAGGCACCTTCGGCAAAAAAGGGTTTTACCAGTTTATTCACCTTTTTCTCTTCCTCCGAAGTCTGCGTGTTAATCATATCTACGATAAAATGTTTAAAATGGTTTCGAAACCTTTTCAATTGTTGTAAATTTTTCAAAACATGCCTGTCTTCTTTCAGGGCAAACAACACATAACTTCTGTTCAGGGTCAAAATTTCAATCAGCGAAAAATAAAGCGTCAGCAATTTGTTTTTGGCAGAATAGGTTATATAGTTTTCATCCGACGCAATGGTTGATTGTACATTTTCAAAAAATTTCAACCAGATATCCTGCTTCAAGGCTTCTAGCGAACCGTAAAAAGCATAAAAATCGCTTTCCGCTATTTTGTTTTCCCTGCAAAACAAGTATACGTTTTGAGGTTCAGTATTGTTTTGCAATACCTGATCCATATAAAGACCAATAATCTGATCGTCTGAAATTGGTTTTTTCTTTGCTGCTGCTTTTTTTACTGCCGTCATGATTCATTCTGATTTGTGTACTGTAAAGGTATTAATTTGTTTAACTTTTTTTAAAATTATTTAAACAAAATATTTGTTAAAGTTTTTTCAAAAAAAAAGACCATCATAAAAGATGGCCTTAAATCTGGGGCAAAACGATTAGTTTTTGACTTCCTGTTCTGCGTCTTTAATCATCTTTTCGTTGGCTGTAATCGTGAATTCAACCCGACGGTTTTTACTTCTGCCCTCCACGGTTTCATTAGAGGCAATAGGATCATTTGGTCCCATACCTTTGGTTTTAAACCTTGAAGCATTCAACCCTTTGCTCACCAGATAACTTCGCACAGATGCGGCACGGTCTTCTGATAATTTCTGATTAAATTCTAAACGACCGGTGCTGTCAGTATAACCATAGATTACAATATCCGTATCGGCATAACTTTGAAAAACAGGAACAATTTTATCCAGATTCGCTTTTGCCGTTGGTGTTAAGACCGATTTAGATATTTCAAAGTTCACGGAATTTTCTCCTAAAATCATTACGATGCCCTCTTCCACTCTGTTTACTTCTGCTCCCGGTAAAGCCTGCTCAATTTCTCTGGCCTGCTTGTCCATTTTGTTTCCGATTACACCGCCAACAGTTCCTCCGACTACCCCGCCAATCACGGCACCTAATGCCGTATTGCCTCCTTTTCCTAAATTATTACCTAAAACACCTCCTATCACGGCTCCGGCTGCTACACCAATTCCGGCTCCGCGTTGTGTGTTATTCGTATTCTTTGCCGCTTCGCAACCAGTTAAAACTGTTCCTAATGTAAAAACGGCCGCTATACTTACTATGATTATTCTTTTCATATCCTGTACTATTAAAATTAATTTGTTTTTTGAAATTGATATACCACATCGGCCATAGAATTACCAACTGTAATTCTATCAACCAATTGAAATGAATTTTCTGTTTGGTTGGCTACTTTTAACACATAACCTTCCCGTACACGCTTGGCTTTTTCGCCGGCGTCTAGAACTTTCATCACAAAATTACCTTCCTTATTCACATACCAGGTCAAAGGAGAACTAAAAGCCGGACAACCGGCTTTGGTTAAAGCCATTTCACCTTTGTTGTTGTTAGAAACAAATTTCCAGGTGCTTCCCACAAAGCATTGAGAATCGGCAATATCAAAAGAACTTACCTTAATATAATCTGAACCGGGATAAGATACGGAAGAAATTACCCAGTTCCCTTTCATCGCTACTTCAGCTTTATTATCCAGCTTTGTAGTTGGATTAGACTTGCATGACAAAACCAAAACGGCCAATAAACAGAAAAACATTGCTTTTTTCATTTTATATTCATTTAAAGTTTACCCTGCAAAGATAAAGGCAATTCAAATTCTTTTTAATTTATTTAACTTCTTTTTTTGTCAAACTTGTTCTACGTCAATTTGTCATATTTTATGAATTGGTATTGCTTTTGCTAACTGAAAAGCAATAATGTTTAACTTAAAATTCAAAATATGACAACCGGAAAAATTAATGTTTCTGTAGAAAACATCTTTCCTTTAATCAAAAAGTTTTTATACAGTGATCACGAAATTTTTCTTCGTGAATTGGTATCAAACGCCACTGATGCCACTTTAAAACTAAAGCATTTAACTTCTGTCGGTGAAGCCAAAGTGGAATATGGCAACCCAATAATTGAAGTTAAAATTGACAAAGAGAATAAAAAACTGCACATCATTGACCAAGGTTTGGGGATGACAGCCGGGGAAGTGGAAAAATACATCAACCAGGTGGCCTTCTCCGGTGCCGAGGAGTTTTTAGAAAAATACAAAGACACTGCCAAAGATTCAGGTATCATCGGTCATTTCGGGCTCGGATTTTATTCGGCTTTTATGGTGGCTTCCAAGGTGGAGATTATCACCAAATCCTATAAAGATGAACCAGCCGCTCACTGGACATGTGACGGCAGCCCGGAATTTACGTTAGTTCCACACGATAAAACGGACCGGGGAACCGAAATTATTCTTCATATAGCAGATGATTCCGTAGAGTTTTTAGAAGAATTCAAAATCCGTGAATTGTTGACAAAATACAACAAATTCATGCCGGTGCCGATTAAATTCGGAACCAAAAAGGAAACGCTCCCCAAACCGGAAAATGCTCCTGAAGATTACAAAGCTGAGGAAATTGAGGTGGACAACATCATCAACAACCCTGCTCCTGCCTGGACCAAAGCTCCAACAGAACTGAAAGACGACGATTATAAATCGTTTTACCGCGAACTGTATCCGATGCAGTTTGAAGATCCGTTGTTCAGCATTCATTTAAATGTGGATTATCCGTTTAACCTGACCGGAATTTTGTATTTCCCGAAAATGTCGGCCGATTTACAAATGCAAAAAGATAAAATTCAATTATACCAGAATCAGGTTTTTGTAACCGATAATGTAGAAGGTATTGTTCCCGAATTCCTGGTGATGCTTCGCGGTGTAATTGATTCGCCGGATATTCCGTTAAACGTTTCGCGTTCGTATTTGCAATCAGACGGCAACGTGAAAAAGATTTCCAACTACATCACCCGAAAAGTGGCCGATAAGCTGAAATCCTTATTCAACGAGAACCGTGAAGATTTTGAGCAAAAATGGAACGACATCAAAATTGTATTGGAATACGGTATGCTGTCTGAACCGAAATTCTATGAAAAAGCAGGCGATTTTGTATTGTATCCAACCGTTGATGAGCACTATTTTACTTTAGCCGAATTAAAAGAAAAAATCGCCGCCAATCAAACTGACAAAAACGGAAAAACAGTTGCTCTATACGCTTCCAACAAAGAAACACAACACAGTTATATTGACATTGCCCGAGAAAAAGGTTATGAAGTACTGCTGTTAGACAGTCCGATTGTATCGCATCTGATTCAGAAATTAGAAGCCGACAATGAAAACCTGACATTTGTGCGTGTGGATTCAGATCATATTGACAAATTAATTCAAAAAGAAGATACACAAATTTCAAAATTATCGGAAGAAGAATCAACCAAACTGAAAACCGTTTTAGAGGAATTAGTTCCCAAAACAACCTACACCGTTCAATTGGAAGCCATGGACAGCAATGCGGCACCCTTCATGATTACACAACCGGAATTTATGCGACGAATGAAAGAAATGAGTCAGACCGGCGGCGGTATGTTTGGCATGGGGAACTTCCCGGAAATGTATAACCTGGTGGTCAATACCAATTCTAATCTGGCGATCACTATTTTAAACACCGAAGACAAATCGGCTCAGGAGCACCTGGTGAAACAAGCGATGGACTTAGCCAAAATCTCGCAAGGATTACTAAAAGGCGAAGAGTTAACAGCTTTTGTAAAACGGAGCTTTGAGATGATTAAGTAAATTTAGAGTTTAAAAATCAGAATTTAGAAGCCTGTACGGAAACGTGCAGGTTTTTTTATATTTGAAAAAAATTCTTAACAAATGAATCTTTTTAAAAAAATTGACCTTCTTTTGGCCGATTTGGGAAACGTGAAGGCCATGCAAAGAACCCATGTTGACACCATAACAGAAAGTAAAATTGAAAATGTAAAAGGTGAAAAAATTGCTACTTCAGTAAACGGCGGGATTTGGGCAGAAATCCATGAACTTTCTGATTACACTTTTCTCGACCTGATTGTTATTGGTACGATGAAAATTAAAACGTTTAAAGGATGTGAAATTCTCTTTGAAGGAAATAAAAATGAACTAGAACTTATTTCAGACACCAAAGAAATAGAATCCGGTTTTTCAAATGTTTCGAACAGGTATATCACTGAAATCAGTTTTGAGGTTACCCACTTAGATATTGATTTTATTTTGAATAGAGAAGCTGAAACAGTTACTTTAAAACACCAGAAGGAAATTGAGATTTTTAAAATTGTTAAATAAAAGAGGCTTTGACATATATTTGTCCGGTTAAAAAACAAATTTTGAATGAAAAACATTGAACTTTGAATCAAGATTAACGAACTTTGAACCTGAAACCTGAAACAAAAAATGACCCTCACCATCGACACCCCCGCCTTGCTCTTTTCTGCCACTTCGTTGATTTTACTGGCTTACACCAACCGGTTTTTAACCATTGCTCAAATAGTAAGAGGCTTAAAAAAAACCTATGATGAAAAAGAAAACAAAAGCATTTTGATTGAAATTGCCAATCTAAACCTGCGGTTAACCCTGATCCGTTATATGCAACTGGCCGGCGTTTTAAGTTTGTTTTTATCGGTGTTTGCCATGCTGGTGTTGTTTTTTGAATACCAACTGCCCGGCATTATCCTCTTTGGCGGAAGTTTGTTAACCCTGTTAATTTCACTGGGTATTTCTTTCTGGGAAATCAGTATTTCAGTAAAAGCGTTGCGGGTGCATTTAAAAGATTTAACAGAATAATTATGATTATCTTCGGAATTACAAAGAAAGCGTTAAAAACTTTTTCAGCAGTCAATTACAAGTGCACTACCTGTCATGAATATAATAGCACCCTCCTGCATGTATATTATCGGTACTTTCATGTTTTTTGGATTCCGATGTTTCCTTTGGGCAAGAAAGGAGAAGCTGATTGTGAATATTGCGGAGCACATACCAAATCAAAAAAATTAAACGATAAACTGAAGCTTCATTTATCTAATTTTAAAAACAATGTCTCTATTCCGAAAAAATCATTTACCGGCACAATTCTACTCTGTATTTTAATCATTTACAGTATTGAAGCAAGCAATATTACTGAGAGAAAAGAATCAGAATACATTCAGAGCCCTCATAAAGGTGATGTTTATTTTTATGATGTAGAACCAGGTCTTTATTCCTGTATGAAAGTTTACTCCGTTAAAAATGATTCCGTTTTTGTTCAGAAAAACAAAGAAACCGTAACCAAATTCACAAAATCATTCGGCTTAAACCGACCTGAAAAGTATGAAACCGTTATTTCAGGGTTCAAAAAATCAGAATTGATTAAAATGAAAGAAGATAAAATTATTTACAGCATCGACCGGGATTAAATTTATTCGATAATCCACAGCAAAACAGGCTTTTGAACTGTTTTCAGTTTATCGTCTAAAACCTGCATAAATTCATCGGAAACAGCAGGACATCCCCAACTCAACGGTAAATATCCCGGAAAAATTTCTTTGTTGGAAACTGCTGTCCAGGAATGCAAAACCACCACTCGTTTTACCGCATTGGTATTGGTTGGTTCCAAACCATGAAGCCAATATTTCACGTTGATACCCCACGAACTGTAGTCGCGTTTTCCTATTCTAAACTTCCCTTTCATCGAACAATGGCTTTCCGGTTGATTGCTGAATATGGCTTTCTTATATTTTTCGGGGTTGTCCTGAAACACATCGCAAGCACCGTGTGTTACTATATTCCGGTGGCTGATTTTCCCTGTTTTAAAATCATATACAAAAAAGCGGTTTTTTCCGGAATGAATACCCAGGTCTAACAGAAAATAAAAATCCTGATTAAACTGATTTTCCCGGCAGTATGACAGAGCCTCACTATGATAAGACGCATACTCTTTTGCCTCTTCTGCAGGAGAGGTATGATGGCAGCATACAAAAGACAACACGAAAAGTAAAACCAATTTTCTCACTGAACATTTTTTATTTCAAACTAAAAAAATATCAAATTAGTATCTGCTGGGCTAAAATTTCAAAATACCACTTTGGTCCTAACAAAAAACAGGTAAGAGGATTCATTTTGCTAATATTTCCGTTCTTAGTCCACATCAACCAGAAACCTGAAATTTTTCCCTATCTTTGCCGGCTTTTTAAAAATTAAATTATGTCTGGAAATCGTGTTTTGAAAGGAGTTTTTTTAGTGGGATTAGGTGCAACGAGCTATGGTATGCTGGCTACTTTTGTAAAATTGGCCTACAAAGAAAACTTTACAACTGCCGAAGTAACCACCGCCCAATTTGTATTGGGAATTATCGGGGTTTTACTCATCAATTCTTTTCAACGGATTAAGCACAATAACACCGCCGTAAAAGCAACTTCCAAAAACATTTTCCAGCTGATGTTAGCCGGAACTTCATTAGGAATGACCAGTGTTTTTTATTATTTATGTGTACGCTATATAAATGTTTCCATTGCCATCGTATTGTTGATGCAGACGGTTTGGATGGGGGTATTGCTTGAAATGATTTTAGATAAAAAGCTGCCTTCTTTGCAAAAAATAACAGCGGTCATCATTGTTTTGATTGGAACTGTTTTAGCGACCAACTTACTGAAAAATGAAATTGAATTAGACTGGAGAGGATTATTTTGGGGAATATTAGCCGCAGCTTCCTTTACTACAACCATGTTTACAGCCAATCGGGTAGCCTTAGGAATTTCGTCAGCCCAACGAAGTTTATATATGTTATTAGGAGGTGCGGTTATTGTTTTGCTGTTTGCATTGATCACTCAAAACACACCCTTTAATGTTGAAATTTTCATGAAATGGGGAATTATTTTGGCCCTTTTCGGCACCATTATTCCTCCAATGCTATTAAATGCCGGGTTTCCTTATACCGGAATCGGATTGGGCAGCATTGTTTCATCCCTAGAATTACCTGTTTCTGTTCTGATGGCTTATTTTCTTTTAAGTGAAGAGGTAAACAAAACACAATGGTTCGGGATTATTCTGATCATTTTAGCCATCATCATCATGAATGTTAATCTTAAAAATAATAAACATCTTTAATGTAGAATTTGTTCTACATTTTCATTTTATTAACATTTTTTTTGTAAATTCGTATTAATCTTAACGATTATTTATGAATTTACCTTGGCATCTTTACACCATGGCGGTCGTCTATTTTATGGCCGGTTTTAATCATTTTAGAAATCCCGGAATTTACCTAAAAATTATCCCTCCTTATTTTTCAAAGCCAAAATTACTAAACGGAATTGCCGGAATAGCTGAAATATTGTTGGCAGTACTCTTGTGCATCCCTGCCTATACTGCTTTAGCTGCCTGGGGAATTATTCTGTTACTTATAGCCATTTTTCCGGCAAACCTATACATGTATCAGAACAAAAAAGCTTCATTGGGCTTACCAAAATGGGTCAGACTGGTTCGCTTGCCCCTTCAATTGGTCTTGATATTATGGGCTTTTCTTTACACTAAATATTAACTTAACAAACAAATTATGAAAAAACTATTTGCAGAATTTTTCGGAACCTATTGGTTGGTTTTCGGCGGATGCGGAAGTGCTCTTTTTGCGGCCGGCATACCGAATCTCGGCATTGGCTTTGCCGGTGTTTCATTAGCATTCGGTTTAACTGTTTTGACCATGGCCTATGCGGTGGGACATATTTCAGGCGGTCATTTTAACCCGGCTGTTTCTTTAGGATTATGGGCCGGTGGTCGTTTTGAGGCCAAGGAACTGATTCCTTATATCGTTTCACAATGCATCGGAGCATTAGCAGCTGCCGGAACACTGTACTTTATTTTAAACGGTCACGACAGTTTTCTGGGGATAGACAATACCAAAGCAGGTGCTTTTGCTTCTAATGGCTACGGGTCTTTTTCACCATCCGGCTATTCTATGGCTGCATCATTTGTCACTGAATTTATATTGACTCTGTTTTTTCTTTTGGTTATTTTGGGAGCTACCGACAGACCTGCAAACGGAAAATTTGCCGGCATCGCCATCGGTTTGGCTCTGACACTGATTCACCTGATCAGTATTCCGATTACCAATACATCTGTAAATCCGGCCAGATCTACTTCTCAGGCCATCTTTGCCGGAGGAGAACCCCTAGGACAACTCTGGCTGTTCTGGCTTGCCCCTGTTTTAGGAGCTGTTGTTGCCGGGCTCCTTTATAAAAACATGTTGCAAAACCGGGAAAATTAACCTTTTTCTGATCTCACTTTTTCTCAAAAGCGATAGGTAGCTCTGTCGCTTTTTTTTATTTTTACAAAATGAATACCTTGTTTCCTATAGAAAAAACAGTTTTCAACCTGCCGGACGCTGATATACATTATTACCCCGGATTTTTTGCCGTTGAAAAAGCCAATGTATTGTTTGAAAAACTAAAAAATGAAATCCCCTGGCAACAGGACAACATTACCGTTTTTGGAAAAACACATTCCCAGCCCCGCCTCACGGCTTTGTTTGGAAATGACGGCAGAACCTATTCTTACTCCAACATTGTGATGCATCCGCACAAATGGAATCCATTATTGATGCATATAAAACATGAAGTTGAAGAAGTTTGCCCGGAAAACTTCACCACAGTTCTTTTAAACTTATACCGCAACGGAAAAGACAGTAACGGATGGCATGCAGATGACGAAAAAGAATTAGGACAAAATCCCGTTATTGCATCGGTGAGCTTCGGAGCAGAAAGAATGTTTCACCTGCAACACAATTCCATCAGGGAAGCACGATTAAAAATCAAACTGGAGCACGGCAGCCTGTTACTGATGAAAGGTAGCACACAACATTTTTGGAAACACCAGATTCCCAAAACCGATAAACCGGTAAGCCCCAGAATCAACCTGACTTTCAGGGTCATTCGATAATTTTGTATTTTTTAGTATTTTAGTAAAAAAATCATTTCAATGAATACACTTATTGATTATTTTGAAACCATCCCCCCCCTCCACAGAGGCATAATTTTAGTAGGTGGAATCACCGTCTTTTGGCTGATTGAAAATGCTTTTCCGCTTTTCAGGTTTCAATACAACAAGATCAATCATGCCGGTATTAATCTCTTTTTTACCTTCACAACTGTGGTGGTAAATTTTGTCATGGCATTTATTTTACTGCTGGCTGCTGATTTTGCCACTCAACAAAACTTCGGAATCCTGCAATGGCTTCCACACATGAATAGTTGGATTTATACCCTGGTTGGCTTACTATTGCTTGATTTAATCGGGGCGTATCTGGTGCATTTCATTGAGCACAAAGTCCGTTTTTTATGGCGTTTTCACCTCATTCACCATACCGATACCTGGATAGATACCACTTCAGCCAACCGGCACCACCCCGGAGAAAGTGTTATTCGGTTTGTCTTTACAGTACTTGGAGTTCTGATAGTAGGCTCGCCCATGTGGATGGTTTTTTTATACCAGTCGTTATCTGTTGTTTTTTCTCAGTTTAACCATGCTAATATTCCTCTACCCAAAAAATGGGATAAATTACTCAGTTATATTATTATCTCACCGGATATGCACAAAGTTCATCATCATTATAAATTGCCTTATACCGATAGTAATTATGGAAATATTTTTTCGGTATGGGACAGGATTTTCGGCACTTATTCCTACCTGGACCGTGAAAAAATCATCTACGGCGTTGACACCCACATGAAACCCGAAGAGCACAATAAACTGATAAACCTGCTGAAAATTCCATTTCAAAAATACCGCTCTCCGGAAGTTTAACTAAAAAAAATAATACCAATTGAAAAAGTAATTTATTTTTTTAGTAATATTGAGTAAGAAATTGAAACTAAAAAATAAATATTAATTGTGCTTTTGAACTAATGAAAAAAAGTAAAAGAGTGGAACTGACTAACGAGGAAATAGAACGCGTTGTCAGTATGGCTCAAGAGGAAAGAAAACCTTTTGAAGTACTTAAAGTTGAATTCGGAATTTCTGAAAACGAAGTGACCGAGATTATGAGAAAACGACTATCTAAAGACAATTTTGAGCTTTGGAAAAAGAAAGTTACGGCCAGCAAGCCAAAGCCAAAACCCATTATGGATGATTTTGATGATGATTTAGACAGCAAGTATTACATCAAAAATAAATTTGATTAAACATAATTTAACTCTTGTTCAACAAGAGTTTTTTGTTTTTATAACGTACTTTGCCCGAAACAAACAACGGTTTATGCAAACTTTTTCTGAAAAAGAAATTGACCGGATTATCGAAATGGCCTGGGAAGACCGCACGCCCTTTGAAGCCATCACATTTCAATTCGGTATTTCTGAACAGCAAACCATTGAACTGATGCGTCGGGAGATGAAACCTACCAGTTTTAAAATGTGGAGAAAAAGAGTACAGGGCCGAAGTACAAAACACGCAAAACGCCGGCTGTCCGGAATTGACCGCTTCAAATGCTCACTGCAACGACAGATAACCGGCAACAAAATTTCAAAACGGTAAATTTCTTAAAACCCACACAAACGTTCTTACGAACGTTTTTTTATACTTTTTTTCATTTAATATAAATTATGTTGATTAATAATTTAATTTTATTTATTTTTGAATAAATTTTATTAAAAATGAAACCTAAGCTTCCCATCCATTGTCCGAGTTGTGAAAATTCACTGTCTGTTACACAGTTGAGTTGTGAACACTGCCAAACGACTGTTTCCGGAGATTATGGGCTTCCATTATTATTACAATTATCGTCAGAAGAACAACATTTTGTGGTACAGTTTTTTCTTTTCAGCGGCAGCCTGAAAGAAATGGCCATTCAGATGGGAAACAGTTACCCTACTGTCAGAAACAAACTAGACGATATCATCTACAAAATTAAAACACTGCAAAAAGAATAAATTATGCCTCAAAAACTTCTCTTTACGGAAAAGCAAAAATTTAATCAATGGTGGATATGGGTTATTCTAATTTCTGCCAACCTGATAAATGCGATTATTGTTTACCAAGCATTACAATCAAACGAAACAAATAAGGTCATGATAATCGTTTACTTTATTGCGTTGATTGTAGTGTTGATTTTATTCTGTTTGATCAGCCTAACAACAAAGATTACCGAAAAAGAGATTGCCATTCGGTTTTTTCCGTTTCACTTTAAAGAACGGAAGTACTTATTCTCTGAAATAGAAAAAGCAGAAGTCATTCAATATAACCCGATCATGGATTATGGCGGCTGGGGCATACGGTACGGCATAAAAGGCAAAGCGTTTAATATCAGAGGGAATCGGGGACTGAAGTTAACCTTCAAAACCAAACGTACTCTCTTAATCGGCACACAAAACCCGGAAGAACTAAAAAAAATCATCCACAACATCATTACCCGAAATGAAAAAACTGTTTAATCCTTTTGAAACCGGATCCGAAAAAAATTTAATTCTGTCTGGACTGGCTGCCTTAACAGCCGGCTCATGGATCGGCTCACTCTTTAAAGGACGTTTTGACGGAATTATTGATTTGCATTTTGCAGAATCGGCCACATTCTTTCGTGTTTTATCAGACAACCTCATCAATACGGCTTTGTTAACATTATGCCTTTATTTGTTAGGCCGGTATATTAATTCCAAAACCCGTATCATCGATGTACTAAGTACGGCATTAATAGCCCGAATACCATTTTATGTTCTGCCTTTTTTTAACCTGAACAATCAAATTGATCAAGCCGGACAGCACATTCTTGTTATAGCATCTGATCAAGAAGCAAAAGATTTTTTATTCTCTGATATTATCATCATACTTGTTTTTGCTGTTTTTGCCCTGCTTGCACTGGTCTGGTTTGCTTTTTTAAGCTGGAACGGATTTAAAACGGCCACAAATGCTAAGGAAAAAAGGCACATACTTTACTTTATCATTGTGCTTTTTATGGCAGAATTTCTTTCAAAAATAATTTTCTCACTTATTTAACCCTTAACGCTCTTTTTATGAAAAATGCAATCGTACTGCTTATACTAATCTTTTCAACGAATATGTCCGCACAGGACATTACCGGTAAATGGTATGGCAAGATCAATGTAATGGGAACGGAATTACTGTTTGGCTTAGACTTCAGCAAAAAAGACGCTGTCTATAGCGGAACGATGGATATCCCACAGCAAAATGCCAAAGGAATACCCCTTACCTCCGTTACGTTTGATCAGAAAAAATTAGTTTTCCGTTTTGATCCGGCTCAATTCGCATATACCGGAGAGCTAAACGACACCAACATTTTCGAGGGTATTTTCTCTCAAAATGGTCAAAACTATGCTTTACAGCTGAGCCGTGAAAAAAGCGAAGAAAAAAAATTGAACCGTCCGCAGGAGCCCAAAGGCCCGTTTCCCTATGCCATAGAAGAAGTGGTATTTGAAAATGAAAAAGACAAGATTACCTTAGCCGGCACACTGACAACTCCACAAAAAGAGGATTATCCCGTTGCTATTTTGATTTCCGGCAGCGGCCCGCAAGACCGGAATTCTGAAATATTAGGTCACAAACCTTTTTGGGTAATTGCCGATTATTTAACCCGTAACGGTATCGGTGTACTGCGGATAGATGACCGAGGAGTAGGAAAATCAGGCGGTCATCATGCCTTATCCAGCAGTTATGATTTTGCTGCTGATGTGGAATCAGCAGTTCGTTTTTTAAAATCAAAAAAAGGAGTCAACCCCAAGAAAATAGGATTAATAGGCCACAGTGAAGGCGGAATCATTGCTCCGGTTGTAGCGTCTAAAGATAAATCAATTCATTTTCTGGTATTGCTGGCCGCTCCCGGAATTCCGTGTGATGAATTAATGCT
Source organism: Bacteroidota bacterium (assembly GCA_023434025.1). Taxonomy (GTDB): domain Bacteria; phylum Bacteroidota; class Bacteroidia; order Flavobacteriales; family Flavobacteriaceae; genus Flavobacterium. Next base: position 183,236 of record JAEYTL010000028.1, on the reverse strand, counting down.
GGAACAAACCTACCTCATCGGCAAAGTTTCGGGAATGAATGCAAACGAATTGGCCGAAGCAAAGAAAATAAACCAACGCACGTATGCCATTGTCAAAAGCAACAAAACCGATACCGATGCTCAACAGGCACTGGAAGTCCTTTTTACTGAAATGTATAGCCAAAATCCGGAATTCGTCAGCCTGAGTGAAGCAGATAAAAAAGCAGCTCTTCGTCAGCAGATTGCTCCTATACTCTCGCCATGGTACCGTAACTTTATACGATTTGAACCATCTGTTTACCTGGAAAAGGTGAGCTGTCCGGTGCTGGCATTAAATGGTGAAAAAGACCTGCAAGTCCCGTCAAATTCAAACCTGGAGGGCATTCAAAAGGCCTTGAAAAAAGGCGGAAATAAAAAGATAACCGTAAAAGAATATTCGGGTTTAAACCATCTTTTTCAGGCATGTGAAACCGGTTCAACGGAGGAATATGGAGCCATTGAGCAAACATTTTCTCCTGTCGTTTTAACAGATATAAAAGACTGGATCCTGAGTCAGACCAACTAATTTATCAAACTCTTAACAACAAAACGCTTTTAAATAAGGCGTTTTTTGTTGTTATTTGTAACATATTAGGCCGTAAGGCTACTTATTGTTTAAACATAACTTTCATGAGAAAATCATTTTTACCACTTGTGTTCTCAAGTGTCTTTTTTTTATTGGGCAACACTATTGCTTTTGCTCAAAACAAGAACAATGAAATCCTGGTAGCCCTTGATTTGACTAATATTAACAATGACAGGGTTCCGGTAACGGTTATTCCGCCTAAAATCAAAACAGACGAAACAACTTTTTTCCTGCCTAAAATAGTACCCGGAACGTATTCGGAAGATGATTACGGCCGTTATGCGGATAACTTTAAAGCCTATGATGCCAAAGGGAAGGAACTTTCCGTAGCCAAAATGGACGAAAATTCATGGGTAATTAAAGGAGCTAAAAAATTAGCTAAAGTGACTTATCTGATGAATGACACCTATGATTCGGAAACCGGAACAGAATTTGGACAGGGCGATATTTTTTCTCCGGCCGGTACAAACATTGCCGAAGGGGAGAATTTTGTGATCAACACACATGCTTTTGTCGGTTATTTTAAAGATTTAAAAGAACTTCCCTATCAGCTAACAGTTACCAAGCCCGCCCATTTAAACGGTGCAACTGCCATGGTGGATCTGGATAAAAGTGATGCCAAAGATGTGTTCAAAGCTTCCCGCTATGCCGAGCTGGCGGATAATCCGATCATGTACACCAAGAGCAAGAGTGCTTCTTTTATGGTGGACGATATGGAAATCATCATCAGCGTTCATTCGCCAAACGGAATATATACTGCCGAAGATTTTAAACCGGCCATGGAAACCATGATGAAAGCCCAGAAGAAATTTTTAGGTCCTATCAACAATACTAAAAAATATGCTATTCTGCTTTACTTATCGGATTATGAAAAAGAAGATGCCAAAGGTTTTGGAGCTTTGGAACACAATACCTCTACCGTTGTAGTTTTTCCGGAAGCCATGGATGCAGAGCAGCTGAACCAAAGTATGGTGGATGTGGTTTCGCATGAGTTTTTCCACATTGTTACACCGTTGAGCGTTCATTCAAAAGAAATTCATTACTTTGATTTTAATACGCCTAAAATGTCGCAGCATTTGTGGATGTATGAAGGTATTACCGAATATTTTGCCAACTTGTTCCAGGTGAACCAGGGCTTGATTGATGAAAACGAGTTTTATCAACGAATGGCCGGAAAGATTACCAACTCAAAACGGTTCAGTGACACCATGCCGTTTACAAAAATGAGTGCCGAAGTGTTGAAAAAAGAATTCAAAGATTCCTATTTAAATGTGTATGAAAAAGGAGCCCTGATTGCAATGTGTTTAGACATTCAATTGCGTGAACTAAGCAATGGTAAGCGTGGCATTCTGGATCTAATGCAAAAGCTGTCTAAAGAATACGGTAATGAGAAACCATTTGAAGACAACGAATTGTTTGATAAAATTGTATCGGTAACCTATCCTGAAATCCGAACATTTCTGGACACCTATGTGGCCGGAAGCACACCCTTGAATTATGAAGAATTCTTTGGTAAAGTGGGCGTTAGTAAAACTAAAGTACAGATTCCGGGCAATATTTTCTTAAAAGGTCAAGTACCTTATATCACCGTTAATCCAACCACCAAAGAAATCATTATTCTTCCCGGTATCGAGTTAAATGACTTTATGAAATCATTGGGATTACAGGGGGGTGATATTATTGTATCAATTAATGACACCAAGTATAACCTGGATAACATTTATGATATGATTATCGGCAGTATGGCATGGCAGGAAAATGATCCGGTAACTTTTGTGGTTAAACGGGAAGACAAAGAACTGACGTTAAAAGGAACTGTTAAAGTACCGATGGATGAAATTGACGGTTACCAGGCCACCGACGACTCTAAAAGAGCACTTCGTGAAGCCTGGCTGAAAGGATAAAATCTGAAAAACATATTTTTGATGAATCCCTGAACTATTCAAGTCAGGGATTTTTTATGTCATATAATGATAAGAGAACACGCATTCAGAAAATTGGAGAAATTATAAAGATTTCTTTAATCGACGCTCAAAATAGTTCAATTTATATAGCCGGTGCATTATAAAACTATCCTAAAAAAAGAGCTGACTTTTTTAAAAAATCCCTATTTTGCACCCAAATTACCAAAGAATGAAAACCGCACCATATATTACAGATGACACCATTGTTTTTGGATTATTAATGTTCCTTCTGGCATTTGTTTTTTATACTTCCTCTATCAAAGAGGGTCTTTGGAAAAAATTCTACATCATTTTCCCGTCACTGTTAATGTGTTATTTACTGCCATCTGTATTCAGTTCGTTAAATATCATTTCACCGGAATGGCGTGAAGTGGGTGAAAACGGAGAAATTATCACTAAAAAATCATCCATCTATTTTGTTGCCAGTCGCTATTTATTGCCGGCGGCTTTGGTCTTAATGACTTTGAGCATTGACTTAAAAGCCATGTTCAAATTAGGCCCAAAAGCCTTAATTATGTTTTTTACCGGAACAATTGGTGTTATCATAGGAGGACCTATTGCTATTTTGGTCGTTTCAATTTTTTCTCCTGAAACAGTTGGCGGAGCTGGTTTTGATGCAGTCTGGAGAGGACTTTCCACCTTAGCCGGAAGTTGGATTGGCGGAGGAGCAAACCAGGCAGCTATGCTCGAAGTTTTTAAATATAATCAGGAAAAATACGGAGCGATGGTTTTGGTTGATATTGTAGTAGCCAATATATGGATGGCCGTTTTGCTTTTCGGAATCGGAAGAAAGGAAAAAATAGACCATTGGCTAAAAGCCGACAACCGTTCTATTGAAGAATTAAAAAATAAGGTTTCATCCTATGCCGCCAGCGTAACCCGAAACCCCAGTTTAACCGATTTGATGATTATTCTGGGTATTGCCTTTACCGCTGTAGGCCTTTCCCATTGGGGAAGTAATACTGTATCAGATTTTCTGAAAGCTAATTTTGAAACGGTAAACGACCCTACCAGTTTTGTTTCCACTTTTGGTGACCGTTTCTTTTGGATGGTTACTTTTGCCACAGCTATCGGGATTTTACTTTCTTATACCAAACTGAAAGAATACGAAGGAGCCGGAGCCAGCAAAATAGGAAGTGTATTTATCTATGTTTTAGTTGCATCCATTGGAATGAAAATGGATTTAGGTTCCGTTCTGAGCAATCCCGGACTTTTGGTCGTGGGTCTGATCTGGATGGCGATTCATGTTCTTTTACTGATAGTGGTAGCCAAATTGATTAAAGCACCTTTTTTCTTTCTGGCTGTGGGAAGCAAAGCCAATATTGGCGGAGCTGCCTCTGCCCCTATTGTCGCCTCAGCCTTTCATCCTTCTCTTGCCAGCGTTGGGGTTTTGCTTGCTGTTTTTGGCTATGTAATTGGAACTTATGGTGCATTACTCTCAGCTTATCTCATGGAAATTGTGGCTCCGATTTAATAAATTAACAAAAACCGATTTAATAAAAAAATGAAAAAAACCGTATTGCTTTTCGTAGCATTCAGCTTGTTTATCGCTTGTAAAAAAACAGAAAACCCCGTCGACACCAACCTTCATATTACCGGAAATGTAAAAGGAATCAAACAGGGTAAACTGTATATTCAGATGCTGAAAGACTCCAGTCTGGTTGTGATGGACTCTATTATCTTTGACGGAAAATCAGACTTTGAAAGCCATTTAAAGATCGATTCCCCTGAAATGTTGTATTTGTTCTTAGACCGCGGTCAGTCGAATTCGTTGGACAACAACCTGGTGGTTTTTGCCGAGCCCGGAAACCTTTCCATTGAAACTTCGTTGGAAACTTTTTATGCCAATGCACAGGTAAAAGGATCTAAAAACCATGACCTTTTACAGGATTTTCTGAAAATCAATTCCCGTTTCACCAATGAGCAACTGCTGTTATTGGAACGCGAGATCAAGGCACAAAAGGATAACGACCAAAACCGTTTAGACAGTATTCAGGCGGCTAATGAAAAGCTTATCAAACGCAAGTATTTATACACCATCAACTTTGCACTGACCCAAAAAGACTACGAAGTGAGTCCATATATCGCCTTGTCGGAAGTACATGACGCCCAATTAAAGTTTTTAGACACTATTCAAAAATCGATGTCACCCAAAGTAGCCGACTCCAAATACGGCAAAATGCTCACTAAATTTATTGAAGAACGACGAAAAGCGGAAGAATAAATGTTTTTACAGCAAAAACCTCTTTAGAATTGTTATTCCAAAGAGGTTTTTTTATATGCAAATAAACCCTGCTTTCTTTACAACGAACAATTCAGATGCACGCCCAGCCGGTAATTGGCTTCTACCCGGCCTCCGGTCAGGTTTTGGTTAATCGGCAGCATGGCATTTATGCCGGTTGAAAACGTGCGGAAACCGGGTTCAATTCTCTTTTTCTGAAAAGCAAGCACATTAAAATTAACAGTAGTCAATTTATATAAAACTAACCTCTTCAGATAGAATAATTAAGTTTTAACGCCTGTTTACACTTGTATTCTCATTTTACAATTGTATATTTGCAAAAAATATTTTTTTGAAAAAATTTTTCGTAATAGTAGTTATCCTCATCCTTTCAAAACCTGTTATTCCGGTTTTGAATTATGTGATTAATTATGATTACATTACCAAAGAACTTTGTGAAAACAAAGAAAAACCGGAAATGAAATGTAACGGAAAATGTCATTTAAAGAAAGAATTAGCAGATGCCTCCGAGTCAGAAAACTCCACACTTCCATCAGAAAAAAAACAGAACAACACAATAGAAATTTTATTTTTAGAATCAATTGAATCATTTCAATTAACTTCAAATAATGAATTGGTTCAAAAAAATAATTTTAATTACACTGCTTTGTATGCTCATTTAGAGTCATGCGTTATTTTTCATCCTCCCATTTCTTAATTTAAAATTTTTAGCTGTCAAACAAAAACTCAATTGACAGTAGTTGTAACGGAAAAAATCCGTTCAATCAGTATTATATTTTAAATTAAAAAAAAATGACATTACAATTCAAACACATTGTAGCCGTTATGGTTATGGTCTTAACATTTAGTGCATGTTCATCAGATGACGACACTATTGCACCAAATGACGAAGGAAATATTATTCTAAAATTTGATAACATTTATCAAGAAGCCGATTTTGCATTTCAAACAGAATACACGCATTCAAACGGCGAAAAAATTAAGGCTACGCATGCCAAATATATTGTGAGCAACATTGTTTTAACTCGTGTTGACGGCACTTCATACACACTTCCAAAAAATGAGAGTTACTTTATTGTTGATGAAGGTATCACTTCAAGCACATTTTTAAACCTGCCAAATATTCCTGCCGGAGATTACACAAAAGTAAAATTTGGCATTGGAGTAGATCAAGCTCAATGGGAATTGGGTATCGAAGGCCAAGGTAACTTTTGGGCACAAGCGCAAGCTGCAGGAATGGAATGGGGCTGGACAGCCGGTTATCGTCATGTCGTTTTTGAAGGTTCGTTTATATCGTCTTCAAATATTGACCCAATTAACTTTCAAGCTCATACCGGAAGATCGGCCGAAAACTACAACTATACAGAAGTAACGTTAACTTTTCCTCACGACGACAAAGCACAGGTAAGAAAAACAGTTACACCACAAGTGCATATCATGGCCGATTTGTCTCACATTTTAGACGGGCAAAACAAAATCAACTTAGTTGACGGACCTGGTATTCACGGAGGTCACAAAATGACACTGATTACTCAAAATGTATCGAGCATGTTTAGTGTTCATCACGTGCACAACGATTAATTAATAGTTACTTAAATTGAAAAAGATGCGTTGTAAAATCCTTACTCTGCTACTTGTTTTTGTGTTTTGGAGTTGTTCCGATGATAGTTCCGAAGAGTATCAAAACATTCCAATTGCATTTCAAGTACCGTCAAATTTTCCGCCAACAACATATAATTTTGAAACCAATCCTTTAACACAAAAAGGATTTGAACTCGGAAAAAAACTGTTTTATGACGGAAGATTATCTTCTGACGGCATAATTTCATGCAGTTTTTGTCATATCCAACAAGATGCATTTACCCATCATGGTCATTCGTTTAGTCATGGAATTGGAGAAAACATAGGAACAAGAAACGCTCCTCCCATTCAAAACATGGCTTTTCAAACTTCATTCATGTGGGATGGAGCTACAAACGATTTGAACTTATTATCAATAATTCCGATTTCAAGTGAAATTGAAATGAATGGTAATTTTAATGATATTGTTGCCATGCTAAACGCAGATGCTAATTACAGAAGGTTATTTGCTCAGGCATTTCCAGAAAAACCAATTGATACTGAACACTTATTAAAAGCTTTAGGTCAATTTATGGTGATGGTAACCTCCAGCAATTCAAGATTTGACAAATACCGGAGAAATGAAACAGGTGGCAACTTAACTTCAACAGAACTAGAAGGCTATAATTTGTTCACTCAAAAATGTGCTTCTTGTCACTCAACTGATTTATTTACAGACAATTCATTTCGAAATAATGGCTTAGCTGTTAATCCGCAAATCAATGATTTAGGACGTTTTAATGTTACACAAAACGACGCTGATAAATACAAATTCAAAGTGCCAAGTTTAAGAAACATAGAAAAAACAGCTCCTTATATGCACGATGGCAGGCTGTTTACGTTGGAAGCCGTATTAAATCATTACTCTTCTAATGTAGTAAATTCTGCAACGCTCGATGCCAGTTTAAATAACAACGGAACATTAGGAATTCCGTTAAGCAATGACGAAAAAACAAAAATCATTGCTTTCCTAAAAACATTAACCGATAACGAATTTCTAACCGATTCTCGTTTTTCAGAATTTTAAAACAAAACAAAAATTTAAAAATTAATTTCAATGAAAAATTTAAAACAATTTGCCTTTTCAATTTTAACGATCGTTTTTTTTACAGCTTGTTCATCAGATGATGATACCGTAATTATTGTAGAAGATGTAACCGGAAATGCAAAAATTACTTTTGATGCAAAAGTTGGTTCTACCGATTTTGCTTTAGATACTCCTTTTTCAATCGATGGAAATTCTTATCAATTTGATCATTTGCGTTATTGGGTATCCAACATTTCTTTAGTGAATAGTGACAATGAGACACATAGTATTCAAGATTCATATTTCTTATTGGAAGAAACAAAAGCAATTTCTGTTCAAGATGGTGCTTATACTTATCCTGCCAAAAAAAGAGAAACGATTGATTTGGTTGCTTTGCCGTCAGGTTCCTACACAAAAATTCGTTTTTCAGTAGGTGTTGATGAAACCTTCAACAATAATTTAAGCTTACAAGCAGGCGAATTATCACAACTAAACGGAATGACCAACATTTCTTGGATGTGGCATACAAGTTATATTTTCTCTTCATTAAAAGGTAAAAATGTAGCTACAAACGGAAACATTTTAGTAGAAACAGGTTTAAATACAAACTACAGAACAGTTGAAATTACACTGCCAACTGCTTTGGTTGTAAGTTCATCAACAACAGGTACATTAAACATTAACGTAGATGTAGCAAAAATTCTTCAAAATATTGATTTAGCCGCAACTCCAACTGTTTCTGCATCAACTCCTGCTGCAATGACAACAGTGGCAAACAATTTTAAAGACAATGTATTTACTGTTATTTCAGTGCAATAATAGATGTTTAAAAAGAGTAAAATAGCCGCTTTTATTTTAGTGATAGTTGTGAACTATGGCTGCTCTTCTGATGATGGAAATAATTATCAGGAAATAGAACCGTTGGTTAACGTTCCTGATAATTTTCCTTCATTTATCGATTCACAAACCAATCCGCTCACCAAAGATGGAATTGAATTAGGGAAAAAACTTTTCTTTGACAAAAGATTATCGGGCAACAATACTGTTTCCTGTGCCAGCTGCCATCATCCAAATTTGGCTTTTACAGACGGTGTAGCTTTAAGCAACATTGGCGTTTCCGGCAACTTTTTACTGAGAAATTCACCAACATTAGTCAACTTAGCTTGGGCAACCAATGGCTTATTTTGGGATGGAGGTTCTACCAATTTAGAATCACAAGCCTTTGCTCCGCTTGCTCATCCTGATGAACTATTTCAAAACCTGAACCAACTTATCGATGAATTGAATGATGATGCCATTTATCCTGTCTTATTTGACCAAGCTTTTCAACAGGAAATTACTCAATCCGGTATTGTGAAAGCGTTGGCTCAATTTCAACGAACATTGGTTTCGGGTAATTCAAAATATGATAAATACATCCGAAATGAATCCAATGGAACGTTGTCAACTACTGAATTACAAGGTTTGGCTTTAGCTGAACAATTTTGCTTTACTTGCCATAAAACGCCATTATTAACAGACAATTTATATCACAACAATGGATTAGACAATGATTTTTCGGACACATCGCATGAAGGTATGTTTCAAGGCCGGTTCCGTGTAACAAATAATCTAGCAGATTTAGGAAAATACAGAACACCTACACTCCGAAACATTGAAAAAACAGGCCCTTATATGCATGATGGTAGATTTTCAACCTTAGAACAAGTTGTTAACCATTATAGTTCAGGAGTTCAATATTCTACAACATTACATCCTACATTTCAACAAAATGGTGTAATAGGTTTTTCATTTACCGAGGAAGAAAAACTTCAACTCATTGCTTTTTTAAAAACATTAACAGATTACGAATTTTTAAACAATCCTAAATTCTCAGAATAAACGGATTAAATCTATTCCAAAATGAAACTCAATTTCCTTTTTATTATACTATTCTTTCAAATTTCAAATGCAACTGAAAAAGATTCGTTATTTCAAAGTAATCCTTTCCAAAAAAAATTAATTACATTAAATAATTTTTTGCTCGAAGATTGCGATGCCTGCGGCTGTTCTGCTAGTGGCGGAAGTATGGGATTTAATTCCATTATTTCTTCTAATTTTATAGGATTACGTTATTTTCATCAAAGTTACAAAACCAATGATGGATTATATAGTAATTCACCTTGGTTAGATCAACATTTTAATACCATTCAGTTGTGGAGTAGAATTCCCATCACAGATAAATTTCAAGCTTCAGTTCAAATTCCCTATCACTATAATACGAGAGAATTAGAAGATGGCAACCAATCTATTTCTGGCATGGGAGATATAACGCTCATTGGAATGTATCGATTACTCCAAACAAAAAAAGATAGTCTTTCTTACAAACATACACTTTATGCAGGCAGCGGATTAAAAATTCCGGCAGGAGCATATGATGCTGCCAACAATGGAAGTGTGAACCCCAGTTTTCAATTGGGAACCGGCAGTTGGGATTATTTATTTTTATTGGAACACACTGTAATCCGTAAAAACAAATGGGGACTCAATAGTATGATTAACTACATTTATAAAACAGAAAACAAAAAAAACTACCGCTTTGGCAATCAGTTTAACTACGGAAGCTCATTATTTTATGTCCATGAAAGTTCAAAATTTTCAATTATTCCGCAAGGTGGAATTGCCGGAGAAATTTATGCCTCTAATGAACTGCGTGGTTTAGAAGTCAGAAATACTTCCGGTGATATTTTATTTGGAAAAATCGGCGTAGAAATAGGGAAAAATAAATTTAGTGTTGGTGGTCATGCTTTTATACCTCTGCAGCAAAACTTAACCGGTGGTTTGGTAGATTCTAACTATCGATTGAATTTTTATATTAATTACAGTTTGTAAAACATACTTTTAAAGTAAGTATTGGAATACTTTATAATCTTTTAAATTCCCGGAGATAATTCATCATTTAAAATAAAAAAGAAAACCCTGTTGCCAGAAGCAACAAGGTTTAAAAACTAACTAAATTAAATGAATTTAAAAACGGGAACTTTTTAACTGTATAAATTCACTTTTTTAATCAGGTTAAACAGCCAACCTTGGAGAGCAACTTATTACGACAAAAGTTAAATTGGGTTGGCCGGATATTATTAGTAAAGTCCCTTGATAAACTGATAGTCCTTTTCGAAAGGATTTTCTTGATTATTAACTTCTTTTGATTTTACTAATCTGGTCGCAGTATTTTTAATTTTTATCATAAAAACAATACTTAACGCTACAAATATTATTATCATAATGGCTAAAATCTGTATCATATTCTATTTTCTATTGGTTACTATTGCTGTTTAATTTACTTTCGATCATTTTTTTGTTTTCTGTTTTTTTTAGTGTTGAATCATTTTGGCTGATAATAACTATCATCATCAGAGCGACCAAAATAGGGAACCACCAAAAAATCTTTTTCATTTTTACTTTATTTGAATGTTAAAATATACTCCGCTAATTCATCTAATTGCCCTTGAGTTAATTGCGGAAATCCGGGCATTTGAGGAGCATCAGCCCGTTTCTTTCCGGGCAGTTTAATCCATTTCTGCAAACCGGCTTTGTCCTGCTTATAAATGGCAATCATTTCAGTAACAGGTGGCCCTACTAATTTTACATCTGTTTTGTGGCAAGCGGCACAATATTGATTAAAAACAACCTTTCCTTTATCTGCAACCGATAATTCTGTCGTTACTTCATAAGTCTTTGCTTGATTGGCTTCGGCCAAGGCTTCTATTTTTCTTTGCTGAAATTCTTCTGTTTTCAAAGCCACCATCTCCCTGTGTTTCTCCAACGCATTGGCTCTGTATATTTGCCGACCTGAACCCATAAAAACAACTGTAATAGTCATTAAAAACAAGACTTTTTTAAAGTCTTTGTCAATGGTAGATTCATCCCCTTTTATCCCTTTCCACATCATCCACATAGCCGGTAAAGCAATGGCTGCTCCCGTAAAGATGACTAACACCAGATTCCATCCCAATCCTTTTGACGGTAAAGTGAGTAATACTAATGGCCCAATAAGAAACTGTATAACCGACCCCACTAAAGCCAATGAATATCCTTTTTTCTTTAATTCATAACGCGTGAATGTTGGAAAAATGGTTTCAAACGGATAACTTTTTCTTCCCATATACCAATGCAAGAATAATCCGCTTACTGATAATGAGGCAAAAATGAAGTGCAGATATCTCGGAAATACATTCGGTAACGTTAAAGCACTGACAAATCCTTTAATTAAACCCCATTTTTCAGGAAAGAGCATCAAATTGATGTTGGTTAAAAAGATCAACGGGATGAACAAAAAAATCACCACCGCTACTGCCAAAATTGAAATATGAACCGCTTTATTATTTTCTAGAACTTTCCAAGTGTATTTGTGAAGATAAGTCAAAAGAAACGCAACCGTTACAAGTGGTATGACAGCTAACCACATTAATCCTGTTAAAGCATTTGCTGAATAAAAATAAATCGTATAAAGTACATTGATACTCAATAAAGGAGCAATTCCCATCACAACTGCAATACTTTTGTTGACAGTAATAGTATTTGCAATTTCGTGAGCTAAAATATCATATTCTTTATCTTTTAACCCTTTGATTTGCGACCATAGCGTCAATATAGAACCGCCTACCATTAAATTCACAAATAAAAGGTGAACTAGAAAAGAAATGACTAAAATAATGACTAATATCCATTCCGGCAATGGAAGCGGCAATGGAATATCTTTAGGAACCGGTGTAACGTTTTTTAATACTATAAATAAGTTGGTATGCATGAAATTAATTTTTAGTTAATAAAGAAGTGGCTGTGTTGTTTGGGTTTATACTAACTCCCTCTTCCTGAGCCCCTTCTAATACATCGCCGGATTGCAAAAGATATTTGATATAAACAGCCAATGCTTCAGCTTCTTTTTCGTTTCCGGGAAATTCCGGCATAAATGTTCTGCCATTGTGCATATTTGGCATATAAGCCGCAAGAACTGGTGTATCCGGTAATTTACCCGGGGTACCATACATCCTTTCAAAAACATCTGTTATACTATTCACTCCTTGAGCAGTATGACAGCGACTACAAGCAATTATAAATACATTTTTACCGGCTTCCACTTTATTTTCTTCGGTAACTTCATTTACGGATGTATAGGTGGCATGCTTTAATACACCGTCTTTTTTATAGACTACATAATCATCTTCCAGTAAAAGATTTGAATACATATACTGCCCGATCACGTAAGGTTTTCTGATAAATTCACGGACTCTTTCAAAAAAACCAAGGTAGGCAACTGCTGTTAGCACAGGTATTATTACCATATAAGGTTTCAAAACTTTGGTTTTATAAACTCCCAAAATGCCAACAATCAAAGTAAAACCTACACCACCTAATACAAAATATTTTAGCAAGTCATAATATTGTGAAAATTCTAATGTTCCAACAGCGGTGCTCATATTGGCTGTCATGGCATCTGGCATGGCGTTATAATAAATGTAAGCCCCAACTAAAGAAACAGGAGCCCAAAGCAGCAGCCATTTTGAAGCATATTTAACCGCATTGTTTCTGATTCCGGTATTAGCTTTTGTAAAAACAGTTACTAAAAACATCCCGAAAATACCCGCTACCAACATAGCTGTTGGGGTTCTAAAAAGTAATTGTGGAAGGTAAATTGGATTGGTAAAACCATTGATCAAACTTTGGTCTGTTTGCCAATTACCCGGATCCATCATAAAGCCCAAAATAGATACAATTATTGCCATGGTTATCCATGAAAACACACTTAGATACCATCCGAAATTAATATGCCTGATTTTTGCTTTTAATGAGCTATTACTGTTTTTCCAAGTCAAAAAATAAACCATAATCAGAATTACTTCCGTCACAAATACTAGCCATTCTATAAACCAAGCCCAATAGAAAACACGAATCAAACTACCAATAGAAGATGGGCTTACTAACGCAACGGAAAACCAAATCCCAACTCCGGTCATCGCTCCAACAGTTGTTGTGATGATGAAAGCAACTTTCATGATTTTATATACCATGGCATCCCATTCCAAATCGGTAATTTGGTCTTTGCCGCTTTTAGCAACTCCTCTTTGTTCAAGCCAAGTAACAAATGGCATAAAACCAACGGCTAATCCATGATTAATTATAACGTGCAGAATGGCTATAATAGCAATGAGCATTCTATTGTTCAGCCAGTCTAAATGAAACATCGGAAAATCCATACTCCATAAATTTTAACAGTACAAATTTCAGCCTATGCTTCGTTTTAAACTAAAAACAAAAAAGCAGGATGTTTAGAAAAACGTTCCTGCTTGGTTTTATGGTTAAGCTGTTTATATTGCTATTTATTCTTGTGAATTTAGGTTTTTATATTTGCTATTTCGCTTTTTAGTTGTTTTTAAATTTATGACAGTAACAATTAACAATAATTCATTGCTTTACTCATTGAAGCCAATAAAAAAATTGTACTTTTGCTTCTCTATTAAAACCAATGACGAAGTAGATTTTGCTTCAATGTGGAACCAAGTTAAATTCTTGGACTGTCGTGCAACTGTGATTTTCTTTCCATAGAAATAAGTCAGATACATATCATTGGTTTTTGTTTGGGCATCACGACAAGTGCTTAAACCTGATGAACTTTCCTTTTTTTAAATGAATGCCAGTCATGTTTATTCGCTTTTTATTAAAATGAATAACGATGACAAAAGACTATGATTTGGCTCTTGCCAAACACCACCGCAAATTGCGAATTGTTACTGTACCACTTATCTCATGGGGTTTATTTCCGGTCTGCACAAACGAAATTTCTGTTTTCAATTATGTCCAAAAGTATTGGAAAATTAAGGAAGATTTTGACTCGATTGTACAGCAATCTAAAAAATCAATCCTCGTGACCAATACCGATTTTGAAATTATTTTTGCTTCTAATAATATTTTGGAAATGAACGGGTATAATCCGTTTGAAATCATCGGTAAATCGCCCAAAATATTTCAGGGAGAGCTGACTTCAAGCCTGACGACCAAGCAGATCAGAAAAGCCATAAAACAGAGAAAACCGTTTAAAGAAATTCTTTTGAACTATAAAAAAGATGGTTCCATCTATTTATGTGAAATTGAAGCCTTTCCAAAGTTTAACCAAAAAGGAGAGTTTATAAACTATATCGCTTTTGAAAAAATTGCCTCTTAACATGATGACTACACAAGAACAAAAAATCCAACATTCAACAACCCGTGTTTTTAAAGCGGTATTTCCCAACACCACCAATCACTACGACACCTTATTTGGCGGTACTGCCATGCAATATATGGATGAAGTTGCGTTTATAACGGCCACACGATACAGTCGACAAAAAATGGTTACGGTAAGCAGCGACAAAATTGATTTTAAAAAGCCTATTCCGCACGGAACCATTATTGAATTAATCGGCAAAGTCACCTATCTTGGTACAACCAGTTTAAAAGTACGTGTCGATATTTTTGTAGAAAAAATGTATGAAGCCTCCAGAGAAAAAGCCATAACCGGCGAATTTACCTTTGTGGCCATTGATGAAAATTTAAATCCGGTAAAAATCGATTAAAAACGAAAGGTTGCTTTCTGAACCAAGCAACCTTTTGTTTATTTTTCAACTTTTCTATACTGTTCCGGTGTTATGTTGGTCTGCTTTTTAAAAAATGTCACAAAATAGGAAACATTTTCAAATCCGAGTTTATCAGCGATTTCATTGATGGAATAATGGGTGTAATGAATCAATCGCTGTGCTTCGATAACCACTCTCTTTCGAATCAGATCACCAGCTGTATTTCCGGTAACTTCTTTACAAATTTTATTGAGGTAATTCGGACTCACATTTAACAAATCAGCATAAGAAGAAGGCAATTTTTTTTCGATAAAATATTTATCAATTAATTTTTCAAATTGTTGGATTTTATCTTGTTTCGGATTCTGGTTTTTGCTGACCGATGTTGTACCGAACATTCGTTCTAATTCAAAAAGTAAAATATTTAAGTAAGAACGTAAAACCTTTTTTGTCTCACTCTTTTGCAACAGAAACTCATCCTGCAATAAATTTAAAAATAACATTAACCTTTCTGATTGCTGTTCTGTAATGCGAACAGACGACTTCCCTTCTCTGTTTAGAAAAGTAAACTGATACAAATTATTATTGTTATAGCGAAGTGAAAAAAATTCTTCGTCAAAGAATACTATTTTCCCTTTTGCCCGACTGTTAATATCAATACTGTTAATGCAACGCGGCTTGCTGATGATAACTTTGGCATCATTTAATACAATTTTTTCCTGATCTATACTGATTTCGCCTTGGGCATCTTCAATAAAAAACAAGGCATAAAAATTATGGATATGCGGATTTTCCAAAAACGGATATTTAAATAATAATCCATCTAAACTGCTTATCCAAAAATGCTTCGATTTCTCGTCAAACAAGTCGATCGTGCATACAGGCAAATTTCCTGCTTGCATACTTATTTGGGTTTAATTAAATTTTTAAAAAACTGAAAAATATTAAACCGTTTGGGGAGGATGGAAAATTGAATAAAGAAAAGCAGATGTTAACCTGTCCTCGTTTTTTATAACAACCAAAGTTGTTTCATAGTTAGCTCCCGGAACAAGATGATTGGTAGGATCTGATTCAATAACATAATAAAACTGCGTTTCTTTTTCCTTTAAATTAGGAAACCTCTGCTCTTCCTTTTGATGGTCAGCAAGTTTTTTATCTAAGAAACATTTTCCTTTACAAACAGGAATGGCGTCAAAACGATTCACACATAACTCTTTGGCAATGAATTCCCGATTGATATAGAAAGACGATATAATCCAGAAATTACTCGTGCATTGGAACACAAATAATAACAAAAGAAAATAAAGTACTGCTTTTTTCATCAAATTATCGGTTACTCTTTTAAAAGTATACGTATATCTTTAATCAGTCTTTCTGTTTCTTCCGGATTCGTTCCGTCATAAACACCTCTGATATATCTGTTTTGATCCACCAATAAAAAACCTCCTCCGTGAACAAGGCCTCCCGGTTCTTTTTCATCCGGATAAGCAACCGTGAAATAGCTTTTTTTGGCAATGCTCATAATCGAATCTTTATGCCCGGTTACAAAATACCAGTTTTCTTTAATTGTATGTCTTTCCGTAAACTCCTTTAACTTTTCCACCGTATCACGCTCAGGATCTATCGTATGCGAAAGAAAAGAAACCTCAGAATTATCTTTAAACACTTTATAAACATCTGTCATCTGCACATGCATCACGGGGCAAATGGTTGGACAGGAGAGAAACATAAAATCGGCAACATAAACCTTGTCTTTAAAGGTATCATTTGTTATCACGATACTATCCTGATTAATAAAGGAAAAATCTTTGATTCTCGGATACAATGTATCTTTTCCCTGAACGATTGGATTTCCCAAAAACGGTAACCGATCCGGCTTGGATGTACAGCCTAAGACAATTGCCATCAACAAAATCAATCCGATTTGCTTCATGGCACAAATATAACCATTTAATTTATTAAGACCATTGTGTTAAAAAGACAAATTATTTACTAATTTATATGCTTGCTTTTTAAAACTCACAGGTTTTGGACTTGATTCGTTGTCACATGTCCGTAACATAATTTCATAAAAAAAGGACAATCCTAAGATTGTCCTTAAAAATTGAGCCGATAGAGGGACTCGAACCCACGACCTGCTGATTACAAATCAGCTGCTCTAGCCAGCTGAGCTACACCGGCATCTCAATTATAGTGCAAATATAATTTTGAAAATGAATATTCCAAAACAAAAAAGCACTTTTTTTATCAAAAAAAACGGATTAAAGTGCGTTTACTTTTTCAACCAATTGAATTGCAGCCGCTTCCAGTTCTTTTTCTACCTGTTTTAAATGAGCTCTTCTGTTTTCTGCTTTTTTATCGTTTACTTTTGCGATTAACGCATCAAAAGTAGCGATTGCTTCATCAATCAACGCATTCGAAGATTCGGTTGGCTTTCCGGTTGTGGTCATTTCATGGATATAAACCGCCTCGATAATATCACCCATCACAAAATTGATGTCTTTTTTCAGATTTTTAATACTTGCCATTTTATTTTAATTTTAATTGCGGTGCAAAAGTACGTAAAAATTTAGAATTAAATGAATTAGTTCCAAAAACCTAAACTGTAATTTCTAAAACAGTTGCCTTTCCTTTCAATAAAAAAGAGGTTAAAACAGCCGGAATCAGAATGGTATCACCCCTTTGATAAGTGAATTTTTCGTTCTGAGCTATCAATTCAAGGCTACCCTCGGTACACATAAAGACCGTAAAGGAATCGCCTGTTTTGACAAAGGGAATCTGTCCGTTAAGCGGAATAACCCTGGTTGTAAAATAAGGGCATTCCACCACCGTGGTACGTTGGTTTTCCGGGGCATTATATTCTTTTTGTGCCGGGGTTGTTTTATAATTAATAGCATCCTGGGCTAATTCAGTATGTAATTCACGTGCGTTGCCCTGAGCATCTACCCGATCCCAATCATAGATACGGTAAGTAACATCGCTGGTCTGCTGAATTTCAGCAATTACAATTCCGGCTCCTACAGCATGGATGGTTCCGGTTTCTAAAAAGAAAACGTCGCCTTTTTTTACCGGAACTTCGTTTAAAACAGCAAGTAATGTTTTGTTTTCAACATGCCTCAGATAGTCTTCTCTGTTTGACTCTTCTTTAAATCCTACAATCAGGCGTGCCTTTTCATCGGCCTGCATCACATACCACATTTCGGTTTTGCCAAAAGAATTGTGACGGACTTTAGCCAGTTCATCATTCGGATGCAACTGAATCGACAAATCTTCACGGGCATCTAAATATTTAAAAAGCAACGGAAATTGTTTTCCGAATCGGTTATAAACTTCTTTTCCTAAGATCTCTTCAGGATACCGCTCAATCAAATCATTGAGTTGTTCTCCCTTAAAAGCACCGTTATTCACCACACTTACCTCATTGGGCACGGTTGACAATTCCCAGCTTTCCCCCGTCATTTCTGACGTAACCGGTTTGTTTAAATAGGTTTTTAATTTGGTTCCGCCCCAAAGGCGTTCTTTTAAAATGGGTTCAAACGTGAGTGGATAAAATGGCTTCATTGTTTTTATTGCAAAGGTCAAAAATAAACATTTGAACTGATACTACTTTCTTGTCAAACCTTTATACTATTTTTTTCAGTATCTGAAGGGCTTTTTTGATGTGTATTTTTCCTGATAAGTTATCAAAAACCAATTGAACAACTCCTTTTTTGTCAATCACATACGTCACCCGACCCGGGATAAGTCCGAATAAAGCCGTAGGAACGCCAAATAAATTGCGTAATTTTTTATCATGATCTGATAAAAGCGTAAAAGGAAGCTGGTGTTTCTGAGCAAATTTTTGATGTGAGGTGGTTGAATCACCACTAACCCCGATGACTTCGGCCCCTAAATCGGTAAAATATTCATAGTGATCTCTGAAGCTACAGGCTTGTTCGGTACAAACCCTTGTATCATCTTTGGGATAAAAATAGATCACAACCGGTTTTTTACCCACTACGGCTGAACTGTCAAAAGTATTTCCTTTGGAATCTTTTGCTGTAAAATCCGGAACGGTATCTCCTACTTTCAATGCCATTTTAAATTCCTCTACAGGTTACAAAATTCCGGGGTGTTTCGTATAAAACAACCTCTAAATCCAATGATGGCTTGACATATCTTCGCAATTTGTTCCAAATCACAACAGCAATATTTTCTGCCGTCGGATTCAACTCTGCAAAATCAGGCACATCCAGATTCAGGTTTTTATGATCAAACGCCTCTTCAATATGTTCTTTAATTAAATCAGACAGAATCTTTACATCCAGCACAAAACCGGTTTCAGGATCAATTTCGCCGGTTACGCTGACAATTAACTCATAATTATGACCATGAAAATTGGGGTTATTGCATTTACCGAATACCAAATCATTTTTTTCCATCGACCAATCTTTTCGATACAACCGATGAGCAGCGTTAAAGTGAGCTTTTCGGGAAACGGTTACTTTCATGAGGTTTTTGATTGAAGATTAACAATTTTTGACTTTTGACGTTATAACAGTTAAAGTTTGTGTTCTTCAAGGTAATGGTAAAACTCGTCAAAAATAATTTTGAACCAAACGGTATAATTTTCCGGTTGGGTTTGTATATCGTCTTTAATGGCTTCTATACTCATCCATTTCCAATTTTCCACCTCATCAGTATTTATGTTTGGTTCGTTATTATAATAACCAATCATCACATGATCGAGTTCGTGTTCGGTTAAACCATTATCAAACGGAGCTTTGTAGATAAAATGAAACAATTCCTTCAACCCGGTTGAAAACCCCATTTCTTCCTGCAGTCTTCGGGTTCCGGCCTGGGTATTTGTTTCACCTTCCCTTTGATGACTGCAACACGTATTGGTCCATAACAAAGGAGAATGGTATTTGTGACGGGCTCTTTGCTGCAACATCACTTCGCTTTTATCGTTCAACACAAAAACAGAAAAAGCACGGTGCAAAACTGCTTTTTCATGAGCTTCGAGTTTTTCCATCAAACCGACGGGTTCGTCTTGTTCGTTTACTAAAATTACTTTTTCTTCTGTCATAGCTTTTTTATAGCCCTTCAAAGGTAAGAAAAAGTTCGTTTTTATTTTGATTTATATGGAATTGTGAAAAGTTTAACGGGTGTTGAATGCTTTAAAAATTTGTTTTTAAAGCCACATTCAAAACAGACAAAAACTCAATAAAATTAACACTTAATTACATTTATAAATAGCTATAAATGTAAAAAAAATATAGTTATAGCTGAATATAAACTTATAAGTAGCTGTAAATAATAAATTTCATATATTTGTAGCTAGTTATAAAGTGTTAAAAAATGATAATTGGAAGGGAAAGAGAAGCTGAAATACTTCAAAAAAAATTCACATCTGAAAAATCAGAATTTGTTGCTGTTTACGGAAGGAGGAGAATTGGAAAAACTTACTTAATCCGGACTTTTTTTGAAAACAAATTTACTTTGCAATTAACCGGATTAGCAAATGCAAATCTACAAGAGCAACTGGTCAATTTTCAGATAGCCATTCAAGAGCAACATCCTTTTATAGCAGGCCAAAATGTTACTTCATGGACGGAAGCTTTTTTGCAAATAAAGCAATGCATTGAACATTCTAAACAAAAGAAAAAAATAATTTTTATTGATGAATTGCCATGGTTTGACACTCCAAAATCAAATTTTATAGCTGCTTTAGAACATTTCTGGAATAGCTGGGCATCAGCCAGAAAAGATATTCTATTAATTGTTTGTGGTTCTGCCGCTTCTTGGATGATAAACAAACTCATTAACAACAAAAAAGGCTTACACAATCGAGTGACACAACGCATCAAAATTGATCCTTTTACGTTGAATGAATGCCAACAATTTGTTCAAAAAAGAAAAGTAAACTTATCCCAGTATCAATTAATCCAACTTTATATGGTTTTAGGTGGGATTCCTTTTTATTGGGAAGCTATCGAAAAAGGCAAAAGTGCTGCTCAAATTATTGATGATTTATGTTTTTCAAAAAATGGTTTGCTTCAAAATGAATTTGAAAAATTATATCAATCCTTGTTTACAAAAGCCGACCGTCATGAATTAATCATCGAAGCATTAGCCAAAAAAGGCAGAGGTCTTTCTAGAGAAGAACTACTTGAAGCTACAAAAATGAATAATGGCGGCTCCTTTACCACTTTATTAAACGAATTAGAAATTAGTGGATTTTTACGAAAATATGTCCCTTTTGGTAAAAAATCAAGAAACAGTTTATACCAATTAACCGATTTTTTCTCTTTGTTTTATTTAAAGTTCATGAAAAATACACAGCCTTCGAACGAACAACAATGGTTAAAAATAATTGACAATCCGAAATACAGAGCCTGGAGCGGTTATGCTTTTGAACAAGTTTGCCTAGCTCATGTCTATCAAATTAAAAAAGCATTGGGAATAAATGGAATTGAATCGCATAATTATGCCTGGAAAAGCAAAGAATCAGATCAAGGAGCACAAATTGACCTCGTTATCGATAGAAGAGATGATGTTGTGACGGTTTGTGAAATGAAATTTTCAATCCATCCGTTTACGATTGACAAAAAATATGATGCCGAACTACGAAACAAAATCGGTACTTTTAAATATGAAACCAAGACCAGAAAAGCAGTTTTCTTAGCTCTCATTACCACTTTTGGACTGACAGAAAACATGTATTCCGGAAATATTCAAAACAACCTAAATATGGCTGTATTGTTTGAACAATGAAATTTATAAACAGCTATAAGTATATTTAATTATAAGTTACAGCTAATTATAAACTCATACTTTCCTTGATTTTTAGGGCACATTTCTCTCCATCAATAGCCGCCGATACAATTCCGCCGGCAAACCCTGCTCCTTCTCCACACGGATACAAACCTTTGATCTGAAGATGTTCTAAGGTTTGGGCATCACGCGGAATTCGAACCGGTGAAGACGTTCTGCTTTCCGGTGCGTGCAAAATGGCTTCATTGGTTAAATAGCCCCTCATCGATTTGCCGAATTGCACAAAACCTTCCCGCATGATTTGCGTCAGAAACCCCGGAAAAACCTGTCCCATCTCCACCGAAGCGGTTCCGGGAACATACGATGTTTTTGGAATGGATGAAGAAATTTTATTTTGTGTAAAATCAATCATCCGCTGAGCCGGAACTTTTTGTGTCTGTCCGGCCAGATGCCACGCTTTTTGTTCGATGGCTTTTTGAAATTCCATTCCGGCCAATGGACCGAATTTGGCAAAGGATTTAAAATCTTCCAGCTTTAATTCCACTACGATTCCCGAATTAGCGGTTGCCTGATCTCTTTTGGAAGGCGACCAGCCATTGGTTACCACTTCGCCCGGACTGGTGGCACACGGTGCAATCACTCCACCGGGACACATACAAAACGAATACATTCCGCGACCATTCACTTGTTTCACGATGGAATACGGTGCCGGTGGTAAATATTCCCCTCTAAAATCACAACTGTATTGTATCGAATCAATTAATTCCTGAGGATGTTCCGCACGAACGCCCAACGCAAAAGGTTTGGCCTCGATGAGGATTTTTTTTCTATCTAATAATTCAAAAATATCACGAGCCGAATGTCCGGTTGCTAAAATAACTTTATTGGCAGAAATTGTTTCTCCTTTTTGCGTTACAATTCCATGAATTTCATTGCTTTTGATGATAAAATCGGTTACACGGGTTTCAAACAAAACCTGTCCGCCACATTCAATAATTTTTTCACGAATATCTTGAATGATCTGAGGTAATTTATTAGTTCCGATGTGCGGATGAGCCTCAACCAGAATATCCGGAGAAGCCCCGAAACCGACTAATAATGCTAAAATTCTGTCCACATCACCCCGTTTTTTGGAACGGGTGTAGAGTTTTCCGTCCGAATAGGTCCCTGCTCCTCCCTCGCCAAAGCAATAATTAGAATCTTCGTTCACAATATGGTCACGGTTGATTGCTTTTAGATCCCGGCGACGGCCACGGACATCTTTCCCCCGTTCGATAACAACGGGTTTTAACCCTAATTCGATGAGTTGAAGAGCGGCAAAAAGTCCGGCCGGACCTGCTCCAATAACAATTACTTCTTTTTGATTGGCCACATCAGGGTAATCGGGTAATTCTATTTTTTGCTCAGCAAAAGGTTCATCCTGAAAGAATACCATCAATTTCAAATTGATCTTAATAGCTTTCTGACGGGCATCAATAGAACGTTTATGTATGGAAATATGCTGAACCTCCGGCAGTGAAACCTGAATCATCTTTGCGACATGCTGCCTGAGTAAAAAATCATTGGCAGCGACTTCAGGGGCAACTTGAATGAGCAGTTCTTTGGGCATATGCTTTTTTTGCAAAAGTAACTAAAAGAAACTTATTTCTTCTCTTCAAAAGCTCTCAGTGCAAATGATGCCAACCAATGTTCACCCTCATAATTTCCGTCAACTACAGAAGGCAGTGAAAAATGAAGATGTCTATCGGCGGATAATTTCAGGTGTTGAAACTGTTTGGGATATAAATTGATCAAATGATAAAAATTCCAGGCCCGGCTGAAATTTAATCCGTCCAAATGCACCAGGTGTCCGTCTGTTCTGTCAGAAACACGGGCAACCTGCCATGTAAAATCTTTCTTAAAAATTGATTTATTAAACGTTTTCAGCCACGACAAGAATTCTTTTTCAGGCAGAATCCGGCTCATAATTCCGATTTCTTCCATACAAGGCGAAAGAAAATCGGTGCCACTGGGTTCCCAGTTGAGCGGACAATCTTTATCTGATAAAAATAACCGCTTCGCATTTTCAGTAATCAGTTTCTGAAAATCCCTGTTGTTTGAATAAACGGCATAGTCCCAGGCAAAGGTGAGGCCGAATGCCGTATTATTATGCGTTCCTGCCCGGACGGGATATAACAGTTTGGGTAAAAATTCGGCGTATCGGGTGATAATTAAATCAGATAACGGTTTTAAATTCCGGGCTAATTCTTTGGCATAAGGTTCCTGACTTACTTCTAATGTCAATTGTAATTTCAGTAACCAATTCCACCCATAGGTCCTTTCAAAGGATTTTTCATGGTTTTTAGCAAAATAAGCGATTTCAGTTTGGATGTTATCTGCGGAAAGATTAGTCTTTAATTTTTGGATAATTTCATCTCTCCGGGTTAAACCGGGCATCTGATTCAACAAATACACCAAGCTCCAATGACCATGTACGGAAGAATGCCAGTCAAAGCAACCGTAAAAAGCAGGATGCAGGTTTCTGGGTGAATGAATTTCGGTCGAATCCAGCAACAGCTGCCCTAACTTGTTGGGATATTCCTGTTGCAAACACTTTAACGGGAGCGAAGCCAAATGGTTGGCTTGGTCTAAGGTGAGCTGCTGGGCTGCTGTTATTTCATTTAAAAATAAAAGTAAACTGATTAAAGCGTATTTCATAAAATGCATTTATTTTTGCCATAAAAAAATGTCAAGAAAAATAAAACTGATTTGGGATTTCAGAGGTCCTGTTTCCTCAAAAACAGCAGAGCATCACGAAATCCATTTAAAAGAATTCATTGAAGCGGAAAAACTGCCGCTCAACATCACAGGTTTTGAAATTTACAACGAAATGCATGCCATTGCTTTTATGGTTGTTACCGATGATATCATGATAGCCGTTCGGGATGCTCTAAAACCTCACCGGGGGGAACTATATGAATAATTTTCAGCAACAGCCTTAGTTTTCAGATTGTTATTATTGCTGTAACGATGAAAACTAATTGGCCACTTCGCTGATAAATTTTATCCGCATCAAACGAAGTTCTTCAATATCATAATCACCATCAAATTCTTTTAAAGCATCTTCAATTTTATCGGTTTCAGAATCCATAAAATAGCCCTGAATTTCTTCCTGTTGCTCTTCATCTAATATCTCATCAATCCAGTATTTAATATTCAGCTTGGTACCTGAATACACAATTTGTTCCATTTCTTTCAACAAGCTGTCCATCGTCAGTCCTTTGGCCCTGGCAATATCTTCGAGCGACAGTTTCCTGTCGATATTCTGAATAATGTATAATTTATTGGCCGAATTGGCTCCGGTTGATTTTACCACCAGATCATCCGGACGAATGATATCGTTTTCTTCTACATAACGGGCAATAAGCTCCACAAAGGGTTTACCGTATTTTTTCGCTTTTCCCTCTCCAACACCGTGAACATTGCTTAATTCTTCAATAGAAACCGGGTATTTTAAAGCCATATCTTCTAAGGAAGGATCCTGAAAAACCACAAAAGGCGGAACCCCCAATTTCTTCGCTTCCTTTTTACGCAGGTCTTTCAACATTGCCATCAGGGCTTCATCAGCCGTTCCGCTGGATTTTGATGCCGTTACGATTGCATCATCATCTTCGTCACTGTATTCATGGTCTTCCGTCATCAAAAATGATGTAGGGTTTTTCAAATAGGCAATCCCTTCTTCAGACAATTTTAAAATCCCGTATGTCTCAATATCCTTTTTTAACAATCCGGCTACTAAAACCTGTCGTATTAAGGCCATCCAATAGCGTTCATCCTTATCGTTACCACAGCCAAAAAATTCCTGGGCATCCGTCCGGTGGGCTTTGATCACTGCATTTATTTTTCCCATCAGGGTAAACACAATTTCTTTTGACTTATACAAGTGTTTGGTATCCCGGACCACCTGAAGTACTTTGACTACATTTTCTTTGGCTTCTGACTTTGGTTTCGGATTGCGGACATTATCATCCATATCGCCTCCTTCACCGGTTTCATTATCAAACTCTTCCCCAAAATAATGCAATAAGAATTTTCTGCGTGACATGGATGTCTCTGCATAAGCTACTACTTCCTGAAGTAATGCAAATCCGATTTCCTGTTCAGCAACCGGTTTTCCCGACATGAATTTTTCGAGCTTTTCTACATCTTTATACGAATAGTAAGCCAGACAATGTCCTTCCCCTCCGTCACGACCGGCACGGCCGGTTTCCTGATAGTAGCTTTCGAGCGATTTAGGGATATCATGGTGAATAACAAAGCGGACATCCGGTTTATCAATCCCCATTCCGAAAGCAATGGTTGCCACCACCACTTCTACATCTTCCATCAAAAACATATCCTGGTGTTTTGCACGGGTTTTGGCATCTAAGCCCGCATGATACGGCACGGCACTGATTCCGTTTACCTGCAGTACCTGAGCAATCTCTTCTACTTTTTTACGGCTCAAACAATATATAATTCCGGATTTACCTTTATTCTGTTTAATGAATTTAATAATATCTGACTCCACATTTTTGGTTTTGGGACGCACCTCATAAAACAAGTTCGGACGGTTGAATGATGCCTTGAAGGTTGTTGCATCAGACATATCCAGGTTTTTAAGAATATCTTCCTGCACTTTGGGTGTGGCCGTAGCTGTTAAGCCGATAACGGGCACATTACCTAAATGCTTGATTATATTTTTCAGGTTTCTGTATTCCGGACGAAAATCGTGCCCCCACTCAGAAATACAGTGGGCCTCATCAATTGCGATAAAAGAGATCGGAACTGACTTTAAAAAGTCAACATACTCTTCTTTTGCCAGAGATTCCGGGGCAACATACAACAACTTTGTAATGCCGGAAACGATATCTTTTTTTACCTGATTAATTTCTGTTTTGGTTAAAGATGAATTCAGCACATGAGCAATTCCGTCTTCAGAAGAAACGCTTCTGATGGCATCAACTTGATTCTTCATTAAAGCAATTAAAGGCGAAACGACAATTGCCGTTCCGTTCTGAAATAATGCGGGCAACTGATAGCACAATGATTTACCTCCCCCGGTAGGCATAATCACGAAAGTATTTTTTTTACTCAGGATACTATTAATCACTTGTTCCTGAAGACCTTTGAACTGATCAAAACCAAAATACTTTTTTAATTCCTTATGAATGTCAATTTCGTTGGGATTCATTCTTATGTATGGGTATTTTATTTTAAATTTGCACCCATAAAGATACAACTTTCTTTTATTCGTACAAATTTTATATCTAATCCGATTTGATTACAAAAGAAAAAATTTTAGCTACAGCCAAAGAGACCATTTTAACGGAAAGTCAGGCTATTTTTAAACTGGCTGATTTGCTGACAAATGATTTTGCGGAGAGTGTTCGGTTGATTTATGAATCAAAAGGTCATCTGATTGTTACCGGCATCGGAAAGAGTGCTATTATTGCCCAAAAAATCGTGGCAACTTTAAATTCTACCGGTACCCCGTCTATGTTTCTGCATGCCTCAGAAGCGGTTCACGGTGATTTGGGAATGGTTCAGCCGGATGATGTTGTGATTTGCATCTCTAAAAGTGGGAACAGTCCGGAAATTAAGATTCTGGTTCCGATTTTAAACCGGTTCGGCAATACACTCATTGCAATGACCGGGAATTTGACATCTTTTCTGGCTAAACATTCGCAATTTGTACTGGATACTACCGTAGAAAAGGAGGCTTGCCCAAACAATCTGGCTCCAACCAACAGTACCACAGCCCAATTGGTCATGGGAGACTGTCTGGCTGTTTGTCTGATGGAGATGCGAAACTTTAAAGCTGAAGATTTTGCCAAATACCATCCGGGTGGCTCATTAGGCAAAAAATTATTGCTCCGCGTTAAAGATATGCTGGATGAATCTAAAAAGCCTACGGTTTCTCCGGAATCAAACATACAGACGGTCATTTTTGAAATCTCTGAAAAAAGACTTGGTGTTACTGCTGTGGTTGAAGAAAATCAGGTGATCGGAATCATTACGGATGGAGATATCAGAAGAATGCTAAGCAAAACAGAAACAATTACCGGCATTACCGCCCGGGATATTATGACCCGAAACCCAAAAATGGTTCAACCTGATGATATGGTTGTTGAAGCCTTGAATATTATGGAAGACTTTTCGATTACACAGCTTATTGTGGCAGAAAACAACACTTATAAAGGCGTGATTCATCTGCATGACATTTTAAAAGAAGGTATCGTATAATGGCAAGCAGCAATCCGAAAGAAATGTCTTTTTTAGACCATCTGGAAGAATTGAGATGGTTATTGATCAGAAGTACGTCTGCTGTTTTAATACTTGCCTGTGCCGCTTTTTTTGTAAGTGACTTTGTTTTTGAACAAATTCTTTTTGCTCCCAAAAACCCCAATTTTATTACCTATCAGTTTTTCTGTAAAGTCACCCAATTTTTTGGTGTAGAAAGTGTGGACATCTGTAATGTTAAAATGCCTTTTATCATTCAAAACACCAATATGGGCGGCCAGGTTTCATTTTTAATATGGACCTGCATTACGGTTGGATTTATTGCCGGATTTCCCTTTATTTTATGGGAAATATGGAAGTTTATCAGTCCGGCTCTTTATGAGAAAGAAAAAAAACATGCCAAAGCATTTATTTTCATGTCTTCCTTATTATTTTTTCTCGGAGTTTTATTTGGTTATTATATTATTACCCCCTTATCGGTTTACTTTTTCGGATCGTTTAGTGCCAGTGCTGAAATTGTCAATGAGTTCAATTTAGAGTCATATACCAGCATGATTAAAACATCTTCAATTGCCTGCGGATTATTGTTTGAACTGCCTATTTTCATTTATTTCCTTACCAAATTAGGCCTGGTCACTCCTTCTTTTTTAAGAAAATACAGAAAATATGCATTGATCATTGTATTGATCTTATCCGCAATCATTACCCCTCCAGATGTAATCAGCCAGGTAATTGTAGCTATTCCGATTATGATTTTATATGAAATCAGCATTTTAATCAGTGCATTAGTGGTCAGGAAAGAATTAAAACAATCAACCTTAAAATAACAGCAATGTCAGATTTAGTAAAAGAATTCAATGACTATCGTGCTAAAATGAATGAAAAGCTTTTGGCAGATAACAACCTGGTTATTAAAAGAATTTTTAATTTAGATACAAATGCTTATGCCGAAGGAGCCTTGGATGTTAAAACTAAAGAATTACTGGGGCTGGTTGCCTCTACCGTTCTGAGGTGTGATGATTGTGTTAAATATCATTTGGAAACCAGCTATAAACACGGGGTTACCAAAGAAGAAATGATGGAAGCCATGGGGATAGCCACTTTGGTTGGCGGCACAATTGTGATTCCGCACCTGCGAAGAGCATATGAGTTTTGGGAAGCTTTAGAGTCTTCTTAATGTACCAATAGGAGGATATGGCAATGTGGCAATTGAATATCTCATTCATTTGAATTATAATCCATTGCATCATTGTCGCATTACCAAAAATGTTAATCAAAAAACAATAAAATTTGTACTGAAAATAAAATTTCTATTTTTACACTTCAATTGTCACATTGACTATATTGACTCACTGACAAATTAAACCATGAAATTAAGGGCTGAAAATATCGTTAAAACCTACAAAGGCAGAAGTGTTGTTAAAGGGGTTTCTGTGGAAGTAAACCAAGGCGAAATTGTGGGATTGTTAGGCCCGAACGGAGCCGGCAAAACCACTTCTTTTTACATGATTGTAGGTTTAGTAAAGCCCAATAGCGGAAAAATATACCTGGACAATATGGAGATTACTGATTTTCCGATGTATAAACGAGCTCAAAACGGCATTGGTTATTTGGCTCAGGAAGCATCTGTATTCAGAAAACTGAGCATTGAAGACAATATCCTGAGCGTTCTGCAGCTCACCAACCTTTCTAAGGCAGAGCAGGTAGCCAAAATGGAGAGTTTGATTGATGAGTTCAGTTTGCAGCATATCCGAACAAACCGGGGGGATTTGCTTTCAGGCGGTGAGCGTCGCCGTACGGAAATTGCAAGGGCATTGGCTACCGATCCGAAATTCATCCTTTTAGATGAGCCTTTTGCCGGAGTTGACCCTGTTGCGGTTGAAGACATTCAACGCATTGTAGCCCAATTGAAAAACAAAAACATAGGCATCTTAATTACCGATCACAATGTACAGGAAACACTTGCCATTACAGACAAAACATACTTAATGTTCGAAGGCGGTATCCTGAAAGCCGGAATTCCTGAAGATCTGGCTGCCGACGAAATGGTCAGAAAGGTATATTTAGGACAAAACTTCGAATTGCGTAAAAAGAAACTGGAGTTCTAATTTTCATCTATTGCAAAAGCATATAGTTCAGCATTTTTGGTGTTCCGTTGTAAATATTAATATCCACTGTCCCCTGAATACCGGGCACATTTCCTTTTTCTGTAAATTGCCAAAAAGACCAGTGGTCTTTGATATCTTCCACAAAAAAATTATAATTGGCGATCCAGAACGGATATCCTTTGAACTCGTCGGCTAAAAAATCCTTGTAATAACTTTCACCCGAATAGATAATCGGCTTGATTTTGTAATGATTTTCCACTTTGGTCAACCAGCGTTTTAAACCGACTTTTAAGCTGTCAATTGACTGGGTTTTAGGTAAATTTTCAATATCCAGCACCGGTGGAAAATCACCTTTCTGAAGCTTGACCGTCTTTATAAAATTAGCTGCCTGCTCGATTGAGTTTTCGTTAGGCCGGTAATAATGATAAGCTCCACGAATCAAACCATTTTTTTTAGCCGCCCGCCAGTTTTGTTTATAATGACTGTCTACCTTATCTTTTCCGGCGGTTGCCCTGATAAAAACAAATTTTAACTGAAAAGTATCTTCTACTGTTTTAGTCATTCTCCAATCAATTTCTCCCTGGTATTCCGAAACATCAAAGCCAAAAACTTTATTCTCATGCCTTTTTAACACCTGAAAAATACGGGCTTCTTCAACTTTTGAAACAGTAGTGTTGGCTATAGGATGCCTGGAGCGAAAACTAAAATAATAGGCCAGTGCGTCTCTGTAATGATAAGCGGTTAATCCCACAAACAACAATACCAGAAATGGTATCAAAATCCACATGATTTTCCCGGAGAAAAAAGTCTTTCTCTTCGTCGGTTTTCGCCTTGCTGTTGGTTTTCGTCTGATTTGCTTTGCCATGATTAATGAAAGACAAAACGTTTAAGAGGTCATTTTATTTTGAATGACTGACATCAAAACATACAGTAGTATAACCAGCGGTAAAGCAACTATTTTTAGTATAATCAATAAAATGACTGCTAAAATCAAGAATATGATTTGAAATTTACTGTTTTGCCATGAGAAATTCTTCATTTTAAGGGAAAACAAGGGTATTTCGGCATTTAACAGATAAACACTCAATACCGATAATGCGATTAAAACATAGGTGTTTGTCAGAGCCTCCTTCAGCAAAAGTATCTCAGTTGAAGTAATGATCAGCGGTAAGCTTAAGATGAACAATGCATTTGCCGGTGTAGGTAATCCGATAAAAGAATCTGTCTGTCTGGTATCAATGTTAAATTTAGCCAAGCGGTAGCAGGAACCCAATGTAATGAGGAATCCGGCAAGCGGTAAAATACAATTAACGGAAAAATAATCATCTACAGAAAAAACACCTTCGTTATGGTGAATAAAAATCAACCTGAACATCACAAAACCCGGTACCAAACCGCTGGTAACCATATCGGCTAGTGAATCAAGCTGAACGCCTAACGGGCTTTGCACTTTAAAGATACGGGCAAAAAATCCATCAAAAAAGTCAAAAAAAATACCCAAACACACAAAGAAAAAAGCCAGTTCAAACTGGTCATGAGTGGCAAAAATCAAGGCAATACATCCTGACAGCAAGTTAAGTAAGGTTATAAAATTGGGGATATTTGCTTTTATATTCATCTTTTGTGGTTTGAAAACAAATTTAATACAATAAGTGAGAAACAAGTGCGTTTTTTACTTGATATTTTTACGCTCAAAATCACACCGTTTTTTATTTCATAAAATGTTGGAATGATACAAGCTAAAAATTCCTATTTTTGGAAAAAAATGTGCAAACCACGGTTTGAAAATAAAATATGCTTTGAAAAAACAACTATTTGTTTTATTGCTTCTTATTCCGTTTTTGGCAAACAGTCAGGCTGTCCGGAAGTACTCTAATGAATTTATGAGTATTGGAGTGGATGCCGCTGCATTAGGAATGTCTAATGCCGTTACAGCCAGTACGGCAGATGTAAATTCCGGTTACTGGAATCCTGCCGGTCTTGTGTTTTTAGAAGACAGTCAGGCTTCATTGATGCACGCCAGTTATTTTGCCAATATTGCCCAGTATGACTATGCTGCTTTTGCCGCCCCCATTGACGACCGAAGTGCCTGGGGAGTCTCCCTGATTCGTTTTGGTGTAGACGATATCTTGAATACGACTCAGCTGATTGACAGCGAAGGAAACATTGATTATAACCGGATCAGTAAATTTTCAACCGCTGATTACGGAGCAACTTTTTCCTATGCCCGCAGTTTACAGGTTCCCGGCTGGCAATATGGCGTGAATGCCAAAGTAATCAGACGAATCATTGGGAAATTTGCTAATTCCTGGGGGTTTGGAATTGATGTCGGGGTTCAGTTTGAACGCGATAACTGGAAGGTTGGCCTAATGGTTCGCGATATTACCACCACATACAACATCTGGAACATTGATGAAGAAGAATTTGAAAAAATAGCCAATGCCATTCCGGGAGAGAATCAGGATTTACCGGAGAGTACCGAAATCACATTACCCAAAGCACAACTGGGAATTTCCAGAAAATTTGAATATCGTTATGACTATTCCATTTTAGCGGCATTTAACCTGAACATGCAGTTTGCCAAAACCAACGACATTATTTCCACTGATTTTGTGAGCATTGATCCTGCTTTAGGATTTGAATTCGGTTATACCGATTTAGTTTTCCTGAGAGCCGGTGTCGGCAATTTTCAAAATGTGATGCAGATTGATAATACCGAAAAAATCGGTTTTCAACCCAATATAGGATTAGGCTTTAAATACAAAGGTATTCAGGTTGATTATGCCTTAACGGATATAGGTGATCAAAGTGCTGCTCTTTATTCCAATATTTTTTCCGTAAAAGTTGACCTGGGAATATTTAGATAAATTCCATGAAAATAAATTTATATTATCTCCTTTTATTTTGTTGCTTTCTGAGCTTCGGACAGCATTATCCTTTGTCTTCCGATGCTAAAATCAGCGTTTTAACCTGCGGAAGCGGTCAGGAACTGCATTCTATCTTTGGTCATACGGCTATCCGCATCCATGACAATCAGCGGGGAATTGATGCCGTTTATAATTTTGGGATGTTTGACTTTGACACGCCTAATTTTTACCTCAAATTCATAAAAGGTGATTTGGAATACTATGTTGCCAAAGGTTCTTTTGAAGGCTTTATGTATTCATACCGAATGGAAAACAGAAGTGTTTATGAACAGGAATTAAATCTTTCAACTGTTCAAAAACAACGGCTGTATGACAATCTGGAAAAAATGCTGTATGCCGAAGAACGCTTTTACACCTATAAATTCATTGACAAAAATTGTACTACGATGGTGGTTGACCAAATCAATCATCAGTTAGCAAAACCGGTTATTGCAAAAGTTGACAACAGAGCCGAAAGTTACCGTCGTGTACTGAATCCGTTCATGGACAATCTTTTTTATCAGAAATTAGGCATCAACATTATGTTTGGCTATCGGACGGATAAAGCTGCCGAACAGCTTTTTCTGCCTGTTGAACTATTAAACAGCCTAAAGGTTACCAACGTAAATAACATCCCAGTTGCTGAGCATACAACTGTTTTGTTTGAACAACACAAGCCACTACATTCCTCGTCGTGGTGGAACTCAATGTATACTTTTATTTTTGCTTTGTTTTTGCTTTTTATTACAAATAAAAACAGTGTTTACCTGACCTTTTTAATGTTTTTGGGCGTGTTAGGCGTTTTTCTTTTCTGGGTTGGATATTATTCGTTACACCGGGAGGTTACGCAAAACTACAACATCCTGCTGTTTAATCCTTTTCTGATCGGAATTGTTATTTCTTTTATAAAGAGAAGTACTGTTTGGTTCAACCGGCTGTTTTATTTTATATTGTTTTGTTTTACAGCTTATTTGCTTTTCATGCTTAATAAAGCCCATTTGTTTTTAATGCTTCCGATTATGATTCTGGCTGTTATGCTTCTTTTAAAGTTAAGAACAAGGCTTTCAATATGATGGCCTATTGCCCCCGGTAAAACAAGATGGTGCTGACGGTTTTGATCATGATATTAATATCCAGAAAGATGCTTCTGTGTTTGATATAATATAAATCATACTGCAGTTTAATCAGGCTGTCGTCGATTGAATCGCCATAAGAATAATTTACCTGAGCCCAACCCGTCAACCCAGGCTTGATTACATGTCGTGTCTGATAAAAAGGCATCACTTCGGCTATTTCATTCACAAACACCGGTCGTTCCGGTCTGGGGCCTATCACAGCCATGTGTCCCAAAAGAATATTTACAAACTGCGGAAACTCATCGATCCGGCTTTTTCTGAGAAATTTACCGAAAGGTGTTATTCGGGAATCATTGGTAACCGCAAAAACAGCACCGGCCGATTCCGCATTTTTAACCATGGTCCTGAACTTAAGAATCCTGAATTCTTCGCCATTTTTGCCAATCCTGATTTGGGTATAAAATAATTTCCCTCTGTTCCCAACGGCATTCCCTATTAAAATAAGGGGTAATAAACACACGCCAACCACAATTCCGGTTAAGGCAACAACAATTTCGAAAAGACGTACAAAAAGTAAATATAATTGATTTTGATTACTTCGACTGAACGGAAAATATTTATAAAAATCCCTTGCGACAAACTGAACCGGAATCCTTTGCGTTAAATTTTCATAAACCTGTGTATATTCTTTGATGGTAAAACCACTTTCTAAAAGCAATAAAAGTTTGTTGTACAGTTCTACAGTTATCTCTTCTGTTCTTTGGGTAGCAATCACAATTTCGGACACGGAGTTATTTGACACAAACTTTTGCAGGTTTTCAACCGATATTATTTTGACCGACTGGTTTTTCATATTAAACCCAGATGTTTCATCAGTATTAACAAAAGCGACAATATTATAATGCGGATCAATGCTTTTTAAACCGGAAATCAATTCATCGGCCAATTCTTTTTCAGAGATCAGGATTACTTTTTTTTCAAACCGGTGTGAGGCCAGGTATTTTTGATAAAACATCCGCCATAGTAATAAGGCCAGAAAAACAGCCAGAAAAAAATACAAAATCTGTATCCGGTTAGAGGGGAGAACCGGTGTAAAAAAGGGGGTTAACAAATAAAACAATACGGTCGTTGAAGCTGTCAGAATGATACTTCTGACTACCTGAAACTGATTACTGGCTACCTGGAGGTTGTACATTTCGAACACAGACCCCACAATGAGGACGTATATCCCTAAAACAATTGTCCAGTAAAAATTAGATGGGGTAATGGAAAAATAATCAAAATTAAAAACGATACCCACAATGTATAGCATGAACAGCACTGACAGAACATCAAAAACCCTGAGAAGAATTTTTCTCTCTGAAACTTCAAAATGGATTTTCTTCTTTCCGTTCATTCGTTTGTACTGCTGAATTGAGGTCGCAATTTAACAATTTTAAGAAGAAATTTAGATCTATTTTAAAATTTCTTTCCATTGATTTTTAACAATTTGCCAGTCAAATTGTTCTACCATTTTACGACCATTAGCGGCTAATCGTTGGGCTAAATCAGGGTTTTCAATCAGTTCTTTAATAGCATCAGCCATAGCCTGACTGTCGGAATCATTAACCAATAAGGCCGTCTCTCTGTTTGTTACTAAATAAGGTATTCCGCCAACATTTGTAGAAACGACAGGTAATCCGAGAGCTAAGGCTTCGATAAGGCTTACGGGTGTATTATCGAAATGAGTGGTGTTGATGAAGATATTGAAATTTTCAGAAAGTTTAATCCAATCTGGTTTAGTAAGCTTTCCGGTAAAAGTAACATTCAAATTTACAGACTCTGCATATTTTTGTAATTCATCCGTCGTAATATCCTTTTCTTGTCCCACCATACACAATTCAGCATGAGTAAAATCATTCTTTAATATTGCCAAAGCGTCAATAGCCATTTTGGGATTATAAATAGCCGATAATGACCTAACCCATAATATTTTAACATCTGTTTTACGTCTGTTTTTAAAGTTATAATTACTAATTTCAATTGTATTCGGAATCAATTTCAAATTATTGAAATTAGCTTCTCTAAAAACAGTAAAAAGATATTCTGAAGGAGCAATATTATACAAGGCATTAGAAAAAATAAGCCTTGAAGTTAATGTAGAGTATTTTAATCTGTTTGGCAAATCGCCTCCTCTCAAAATAGGAATATAAGGTTTTTTCAAAACCCTACACAACTGACTCACAATAAATGCGTACCAAAAATTAGTAGTACTGTAAGTGTCAATTAAAACATATTCAACTTTATGTGCATTAAATAGAGTTTTGAAAAACATATCAAAAAACCTGATCAGCTTATTTTTTTTTGAAGAGGCATAATATAACTTATAATTTTCTTTTTCTAATAAAAGACCAAGTGTTTCGATAGAAGTAGCCGAATATCCATGCTTTAAAAGTTTATTGCCGATGTAAAGAATGTTTATCATGAAATCATAATTGATGTAAACTGTTTTTAAATTTTATACAAAAAAACTTGACCTATTACTTTAACAGGCTCTAAGTTTTCCCAAACTTCTTCACTCAAGATATAATTGACACCTTTTGATTGTAAAAAGACTACTCTTTCTGCTTTTTGTTTTGTTCTAAATTCTTTTAAGTCTTTGTACCATTGAATAAACTTATCAGGATTCCCCTCAATTAACATAGATGCTCCTTTGGAATCTAAAACGACTGCCCTATCAGCTCCTGCTCTGATTAAGTATGTTCCATAAAAAACAGATTCCTTCTCTGTACTCTCCTTTAAATAGTCAATCATTTTTGAAAGATCATAGTTCGTTCTTTTCTCTGAAAGAATTTTCATGTTTCCGGGTAATATTGACGTGGATAAATCATCTCCGACAAATGGCAATCTTGCTAAAAAGTTCACTGAAGAACAAACTAATACCATAAAATATACTGCGAAAACAGAGAACATGATTTTATTGGATGCCTTCACACGATTAAAAAATTCTACAGCCAATAGAAATAAGCCTATTTGAAAAATTACAATAATCAATTTTTGAGACCTGATAAGCTGAAATGACATCCTTATATTTTTATCAAAAACATAATTAATCAATTCCTCAACATAGACAGACAGATTTGCAGATAGAAAAACCATCGTAGCGGAAAAGAACAGTACTTTAAAATGGATTTTTGCCTTTGACTTATCAAAAAAATAAAAGCATAAAAACAAAGCACCAAACAAATATAATACGGGTCTATTCCAGGTTGATATGAATCTTATCGGATCGGAAAAAAGTTTTGGTATTCTGGCAAAAAATGCCTCATTAAAAAGAACTTGATCAAATGTCAGGTTGTTTTCAACTTTTGTAAAATAAGTAATCAGGTATGGCATCATTCCAATAAAACAAAACAATACTGCTATTAACAGTTCTTTCAGCGATTGTGTTGTAAAGAGCTCCTTTTTAATGTACTTCAGGGACAGAAAAACAGAAAAATATAATATTATACCGCCAATACCTGTAATAGGGTGAAAATTAAATATTAAACCAAGTGCCAGTGAAGCCATAATAAGTTTATACCTGCCTGAATATAAATAAAGTAAAAAAGGAACCGGAAGAAAAACAGCATATATTGTACGCGGCATAATAGTCCATAATTCTGAAATTCCGAGTAGTTCGCTACCAGGAGTCCATATAATACCTCTTATAAAAACAGAAAAAATAATTGCTATCCAAAATTTATTTTTCAATCTGTAAAAGAACAAAAACCAAAATATACCATATAAAAAATGTGCAAAAAAGCTAAATAAATTTAGTGCTTGAAGGTAGTCATGACTAACAAATCTTGAAAAAAACCGCAATGATTCAACAAAAAAGGGCGTATAATATTCAACGTCATGAATATTATCCAGAAATAAATCATTTTTATATAAGGATGGATTATCAATTTTTTTACAAACAGGAATAATATTCGCTAAATCAGAAGAGATATCCTGGATTTTTGCATTTAAACCCTCTACATAAAAAGCCGATGCAATGACTAAATTTAGCAACAATACAATTGCCAATTTCTTTTTATTCATGGTTTTTAACTTTAGGAGAATTGATAATATCATATTGAATGGCTTGCAACAATAATTGAAACCCTAAAATAATAGATAAAGTAACTAACATAATGGTACCTGTTGGCGTCAAAACATGTTTAGCGGAATAATAAATCCAATTAAAAACTCCGTAA
The DNA here is from genome assembly GCA_023434025.1 of Bacteroidota bacterium. GTDB lineage: Bacteria > Bacteroidota > Bacteroidia > Flavobacteriales > Flavobacteriaceae > Flavobacterium. The sequence continues at coordinate 144,860 of JAEYTL010000028.1, read as the reverse complement.
GTAACCCCAAAAATAAAGAGAGGAAATCCGAACAGTATGTAAATTGAACCAATATTAAAATCGTAAAGAAAGTATTGTTTTACAATACGTTTAATAAATAATTTTAGCAGGTTCCATGAAAACAACAGAGGCATTTGCCATACTTTCATATTAGATTTTTCATCATTGTATATTGCCGGCATAGTAATATCCTTGATCCGAACATCTAAATAGTAAAGTTCTGCTATGAGTGAAGTTTCAAAAAAATACCTATTTGAAATTTTATCAAAATCTATCTGTTTCAAAACATTTATTTTTAGAGCAAAATACCCATTGGTAGGGTCAAAAACATTCCAATAACCCGTTGAAATTTTAATCAAAAAAGACAAGATAAGATTTCCGAACCGTCTGACAAATGGCATTTTTTTGAGGGCTTTCAAATCTCTGAATCTGTTACCTTTCACATAATCAGCTTCATTAGAAATCAATGAGTTAATCATAGCGGGTAAAAATTTCAAATCCATCTGATTATCCGCATCAATCTTAATCACAATATCAACCTCTAATTCCATTGCTTTTAAAAAACCAGATTTTGTTGCCCCGCCAACACCATAATTCACAGGATTTTTTAAAAAAACCACATCTGTAAAAGCATTTTTAAAAAGCAGAATTTCATCTTTTGGCAATGGCTCTTTGCTACAGTCATCAACAATTATTACATAATTGATAAAGTCAGGAATTGCTTTAATGACTTCAATTATTTTTGCTGATGCGTTATAGTAAGGTATTACTATTACTGATGTTTGATTTAATTTCTGAGGGTTCATTTTCGTGTAAAGATGAAATTAAAATATTGACAACGACCAAAAACATTCCTAAAATTCCAAATAATGGACGGTAGATATACAAATGCTCTCCAAAAAATAGCGTAATAAGCATTGAAAAAACTAAGCCCTTGAGTGCCAACGCCTCTCCTTTATTTTTTTTGAAAGATATAAATAGATAGTTGATTAACCAACCGAAATATAAATAAAAACCAACTAGCCCTAATTCTTTAATTACATTAAGATACATATTATGTGCGGAAAAACTTTTCGTTGTCCGGTTATTGAATCCTAAGCCAAGGGGTATAATTTCAGGATTATCTAATAAATAATTTAAATAGTTTAATGACAACTTATCCCTTCCTGCCCCCAGATCCTGATATAACTCTGACATATTAGCATTTTCTAAATCTTCCTGGTTTTCAATTTTATCAATTATTCTTCCGGTTACAACCTGCTCAACTTTTTCATACAAATCATTATTGGATGTAAGTAAAAACCCAAAAATTGATGCTACAATAATTCCGAAGAAAATAAAGCTAGAAGTTCTGTAAAACGAAAAGAATATTATAAATGCCATCAATCCCAAATAACTTGTTCTAGACCCCGAAAGCAAAAGAATATATATATTAATTATTATGACAAAAATGACCAGTAATCTGGATATATTTAATTTTTTGTTTAAAAAGATTCCTATTGCAAAAACCATGTTAATTAAGGAAAACATTCCGGTTACTATTTTATTTGGCCCCAAGGTACCCGATAAAAACCCTCTGTAGCCTTTAAAATAACTATCACTCCACAAAAATGGAATAAGATTAAAGTTCTGTAAGGTTATTATTATGCATGAAAAAGACGAGAGTAACAAAACAAGGTAGATGAAAAGTTTTAATTTTGTTCTGTTAAAACTTATTACATAAAGAATTATTGACGTTGAAAAAAAAATCCATAAGTGATATAAATACAAAACGGATTGATAAAAAATTGTCATTTTATCTCTGAAAACAGCAAAAAGAAAAGTAGAAATTATTGCTATGGAACTCCAAACAACAAATCTGAATAACCATTTAAAAGAACTGACTTTATTAATAATATGATAATAAAATTCAAAGTTTCCGAAAAATAGTATAAGAATTAAAACGCCTAACAAGTCATATAATCGCAATTCATTATCCCCTTTTACACTATAACCCACAACCGGAAGATTATAGAAATAAGAAAAAATCATCAAGCATACTAAAAAAAAGTAACTGTTTTTCCTTACCAGAAAAGAAAAATTACCTTTGGGCATAGAGTTTTTAAGTGGGAATTCGTTGGCTGAAGAAACATTCATTACTGAACAATTAAATTTATACTAGCATTTAAGGATATGTGTTTTGAGTTTCTTTATATAATTATCAAAAGTAAATAATTCTGCTAATTTTAATATTTCCTGTGACTTATTTAATAATTCTTCTTGTTCAGATGCTAAAGCATTAACAAACAGTTTTTCATAGCTTACTTTATCATTGTGGATTTCCCATAAAAAACCACTGGACTCATTAATATAATGTGCGATACTGCCTACATCAGAAACTATGGGAATTGTTCCGTAGCAAGATGCTTCTGCCACAACTTTCGGAAAGCCTTCCGCAATACTCGGTAAAAGAAAAAAATCTGATTTTGCCATATATTTATGAACAAAAATTTTATTCTGAGCTCCATGAAAAAAGATTTTATCTTTCAAATATTCAGATTCAGACTTATATTTTTGAATTTCAACTCCATCACCTATCATATGGATTTCGTTAATGTCTTCTTGAGGTATTTTTTTAAACGAATTTATTATTCTTGATATACCTTTTACACTATCCATTCTACCAACAAAACAGAATGTAAATGGCTTTTCAAAGTTTTTACTGTTAGATATCTCTTTCCCCTTTATTAAATCTTCTTGTGTCAGACAAGGGTTTTCAAAGGAAAAACAATGACTTGGTTGATCTTTCCAAAAACCATTTATTGTTACTTTACATTTTGCCCAATTCCTTTTTAACCAATAACGCTGTATCCGGTTAGCAAGCGGAGGATTTACCTGTCCCCAATCTCCAGCATATTTGACCCAGAAAGTAAACTTCCGGGGGATAACGTATGAAAACAAAGGGAGCAAAAACAATCCCATTGAAGTTGGTAAACGCAACTGGACATCAGAAGCACCAACACAATTTTTATAAACCTTGGATATTATTACAGGAATTACAGTAAAAATTAAAAGCTTAGATAAAACTGTTCTACCCCCATAGGGAGGTATTGAAATAAATTTTATATTTTCTTTATTGTAAGGCAACGAACTGTTTGGAGCCTTTGAATCATATAAACAAGCAATATGTACAACCTCTTCCCAATATTCGGCCAAAAAATTAACCTCATTTATGGTTGCCCCCCAACCCACAATCTGACCACCTTCTTTATAATGCTTTGTATGAGAGATGATTACTAACTTTTTCCTTTTCATGAATTTAAAACTTTTACATAACTTTGGATTACTTTATTCCATTGAAACATTTTAGAGTGTTCTTTTGCTCTAAAACTATAATTATCATAATCCTCTAAAATCAGCTTCAAGGCATTTACTATTTCGTCTTTATTTTCCGGATTTACAAGTATGCCGTTAGCATAATTTTTAATTGCATCTACAATGCCGGAATTATTAGACCCTATGGCTGGTATACCAATAGCATTTGCCTCTAATATCGCTATCCCAAAACCTTCTACGTCCCCATTTTTTAAAACACTGCTAAGCATACAAAACACATCACAGTCACTCAAAAGAGTATGCTTTTCCGCCTCAGAAAGTACACCATGGAAAGTTATGTTCTCAGTTACACTTAATTTTTCAGCCAATTTTTCAAAACTCTTCTTTTCGGTGGGTATCCCAATACAATGATAATGAATTCCCGGGTATTTTTCTTTTAATAAAGGTAATGCTTTGATTATATTTTGTTGTCCTTTTCGATAAGTTACATTGCCAACACTTACTAAATTCAACCTGTCCTTTTCATATTTTAGCCTATGCTTTTTAACAAACAAAGTATCTTTTATTTCGATACCGTTATTTATCACATCTATGTTTAGTGTAGGGTTTATTTTTAAGGCTATTGATTTAGTAAAAGTAGATACCGCTACCCGTTTATCTACTTTTTTTAAACTCCATTTAGTCAATAATCTTGATAGCTTTCCTCCAGCATTAAGCTCAGAACCATGCAAAATAGCCAGTATTGTTTTTGATTTAAAAAATAATTTAAGACTGGCTCCTATCCATAAAGAAAACTTCCCGGAAACAATTATAAACTCATTTTTACCGACATAACTAAAGGAAGCTTTAAATCTGTTAAAATAAGTAAAAGCATTTCTTTTTATCCGGATAACTTTAAAAGCCTGATCTTGGTCAAACGCTTTATCTTTATAAACTTCTCTAAAATTTGTAATTACGGTCACTTCATAACCTTCCTTTTCTAAATAAGCTGATAAAAAATAAGCATGATTACCTATACCACCCGGCAAAGGGGGAAATTCGGATGTTATAAAAATAATTTTTTTCAACTTTAATTTAATACAAAACATATTATTTGGGCATCTCTGAAAATAGCTTAAGATCTGAATCCAGAAGTTTATAAGTCTATTTTTGAGTATTAACCATCCCTGCTCTGCAGGTTACATTCCTAAACCCACCAACTAAAATTTCTTTTATCCAAAAACAAAATTATACTCTCTGGAAAGAACCATACCAATATCAAATAATTTTATATAATGCCAGACGTCTTAGTATTTCTCAATATCATGACATCTGAATTTTACTTACTTCTTTCAGTTTTTTATTTGATAATTTCCAAGAGGTTATAACCTGATAGAGAATCAAAGGTAACAAAAAAGCAATCATCAAAAATGAAAGCACTTTTAAGAATTTACTTCTTTTAAATTTATAAGGGATATATGATGGAATTATATTTGCCATCAACATTAATATTGAGCTCTTGGTTTTATAGTATTTTCTGGCATAATACAATACACTGGGCACCGGCCTTGGTCCCAACAATTTCTTAGGCCGCCAACCATCCCAGCTCCCCATTTGCCTTAGGCCACCTTCTCCTACTTTTAAATGAATTCGCTTTGCTTTATAATTGGATATATTTTTGTAACCATTTAAATAACAACGCAAACCATACTCTCCGTCTCCCATACGCTGCTTTTCAAATTGTAAATCAAAAAAACCGATTTTGTAAAATACCTTTTTTTTGATCAAAACGTTTCCCGTGTCCAATTGATCACTCCATTTAAAATAGTTATAATTCTTTGGAACTTCTGCACCAACTACACTTATTGAAACACCTGAGGACAAATCAGCTTTAAAATAATCCATACACTTTAAATGTTCTTCTATCCAGTCAGGCTCTACCAAAGAATCATCATCATATAATAAAATCAATTCTCCTTTGGCCGATTTTATGGCTTCATTCCTTGCCCTCCACAATGCTTTTTCTTCCTGAAACCAATGCTTTAGATCTAAATTCCATCCTTTATAAAATTCTTCTTTATAGCCATCCGTTTGATCAACGACAATTACTTCAAAATTTTTATAGGTTTGTTTTTCCAAATCCCGAAATACATCTTTCAAATATTGATAACGGTTTAATGTTGGAATAATAACAGAAATCATAGGTTTTGAATTAACCAATGTGCTTTCAAAGTTTTCATACTCCGGATAATTGATAATTTCTTTGGAATAATCTTCTCTACTAACTTTTCGATGTTTCAAATATGCCTTTATTTCCCAAAAAGGGTTGTTAAAACTCAACAACCTGATTATCAAAACATAAAAAACCCAAGCCTTATGAACATTTTTATTTAGGAAAAGATATTCATCCTCTACGGGCAACTTCATTTTTTTCCAAATATTTAATCCGGGTTGGTATTTTTTGTTTATAAAGCCGGACTGAAATGCCCTCCATGCTAAATCTCGATTAATACTTTCTGAAGATTGGTATCGAAAATCTTTTTGAATAGAAATGTTCTCCGATAAAAGTTGGTCTTCAGTAGGAAAATAACCAAAATCAATGGATGGCATTAAATTAAAGTACCAAATTGGTTTTTGATATTTTAAAAAATTAAAAATCATTATTTACACATATTTCTGACAAAGTTGTCATCTTTTTATCTGGATTTCATTAAACACCGCATCAATAACTTTTATCGAACAAATTTCTCTACCTTCATTATTGACATGAATTTTATCATAAAAATAATTATCATCAACAATTAACGCTGAATGATCAATTAGGGTAATACTTTCAGGAAAAACTAAACTACTTTTATAAATTGGTGACTGATACAATACTAACGCTATCGTATTTTCACGGCAAAAGTCAACTATTTTGCTCAAATAAGGATTTTTATATTCTATAATTTTAAGGTTATGAGTTTGCTTGTCTAACACTTTAGCTGAACTCTTTGCCGGATAGCTGAAATTTCCCCGATCATCAAACAAGTACCTGTAACGAGGTTTTAAAACGGATAGAAGTCCCGGGTAAAAAAGTTCTGTATTATAGTAACTCACAGAAAATAAAGGAAAATAATCTGATATACTGTGTAAAAATTTATTTTTTCCATCCATCTTATGAAAATAATCTTTCACTTCATCATTCCATATATAAGGGATAAAACGATAATCATTTGTATTGATCTTCGGATTGGCATTACATAAATCATCAGGCATAACAGCCAGAATCAATTTTTCAGTACTTTTTCCGCATGAATAAAAATGTTGAAGCATTAAATACTGAGAACTTAAACCGGAATCATCAATGCTGATGTTTAATCCTTTTTTTTGTGTTAACGAATCTATCAATTTAGTATCCAGTGTTGTTAGTCCGGTACTGGATCCAAGCACTACATAATCAAAAGTAGTTTCTGCTACACCATTTTTAACAAATTGTTGTTTATAAAAACATGATTTCCCTAAAAAGTAAAGGCAAAAAAAAGCAATCATGTTAAGTATAATAAAACATGATAAACCATAGATTACTATTTTTTTTAAGAATTTATACATTTGTTAAAATTGAAAATAAATAAAACTCATTTGATTTTTAAATGATCCCATAAAGAAAATCATGATGAGCAATATAAACAAATTAAATTTTGATAGTTGAATTTCATAGTTATTTCTTTTTACGTTTTTCCATTCTGTTATGATTAACCATATAATTGAAATTAAACACAATACAGAAATCAAACCATATTTTGAATTCTTATAAAAGAAATACAATTTTAAATCTCTGAAATCAAACATTCCTTTAATATAATGCCATGATTCGGTTAAATTATCTGCCCTAAAAAACACCCAAGCCAAACAAACAAAAATAAAAGTAACCAGTACTTTAGGTAAATCTTTAAAAGTATAGTTTGAGTGAACGAGTGAAGTCCTATTTGAATTTAACAGAAGTAACGGCATAAAAAGTAAGGCATGAATCAGCCCCCAAACTATAAAAGTCCAATTCGCACCATGCCAAAATCCACTGACTAAAAAAATAATAAATGTATTTCTAACACTCTGCCATTTTGTTCCTCTACTTCCGCCTAAAGGAATATATAAGTAGTCTCTGAACCAAGTGGAAAGTGAAATGTGCCACCTTCTCCAAAAATCAGCAATATCTTTTGAAAAATACGGGAAATTGAAATTTCGGAGCAAATCAATTCCGAATAATTTGGAAGTCCCCAGTGCTATATCTGAATATCCGCTAAAATCGCCATAAATCTGAAAGGCAAATAAAACACTTCCCAACCAAAGTTCAGGGGCAGAATAACTTGCTGAATCATTAAAAATCTGATTCACAAAAAAGGCACAATTGTCTGCCACTACCACTTTTTTGAATAATCCCCATATAATTTGTTTTACCCCTTGAATGGCTTTATCGTAACTAAAGTTTCTTTTTTCCTTGATCTGAGGAAGTAAATGAGTCGCTCTTTCAATTGGTCCCGCTACTAATAACGGAAAATAGCTTACAAACAGAGCATATTCAACCCAATTGTGTTCTGGTTCAATTTTTCTTTTATAAATATCAATCACATAAGAAAGACCATGAAAAGTATAAAAAGAGATCCCAACAGGCAAAACAACATTCAAAGTTGAATAGTGTACATGAAAACCCAATCCGGTTAACAGTTCAGCAAAAGAATCAACAAAAAAATTATAGTATTTAAAAATACCTAAAAACCCTATATTTATGGAAATGGTTAGCCAAAACCAAAATTTTCTGTTCGATTCATTCTTTGCTTTTTGCATCATTAAACCGGCAAAATAATCGAGACCGGTTGAAAATATGAGCAAGAATAGAAAACGCCAATCCCAGCAAGCATAAAAAAAATAGCTTGCCAATAAAAGTAACCTGTTTTGCCATGATAGCTTTTGCCCTTGAAGCATCCAATAAAGCAAAAAAACGAACGGCAGGAATATAAAAAATTCGATTGAGTTAAAAAGCATGAATAATTTAATAATTAATCCTCATAAAATGACATAAATTCTTGTGTTTGTTTGACTAAATTAAACTCTTCCTTTACTCTTTCCATTGCATTCTCTTCCATTTTTAACCTGTTAATTTCGTTTAAACTGATCACTTCAACAATTTTATCAGCTAACAACGGTGGATTTCTTTTCGGCACAACCCAACCTGTTTTGGCATTCAAAACATTTTCACTAAGACCGTCTGCATCACTTACAATACACAATAGTCCCATGGCCTGAGCCTCCAGTACCGCATTGCAAAATCCCTCTTGTACACTATATTGAAGGTAGTAATCACTTTTTTCTAGGTAATATTTTACTTTGGTGTGTTCTATTTTACCCACAAAAGTAACATTTCCTTCCAGTCCAAGTTGATGAACTGCAAACATAAGTTTTTCTTTTTCATTTCCTTCACCGATAACCGTATAATGAAACGAAATATTTTGTTTTTTCAGAATTAAAAAAGCTTCCAATGTATATTCTATTCCTTTTTTCCAATGTAAACGACCAACGGTTATAAACTGTATTACGGTGGAGTCAGTCTTTGGCAGTATGACACCTGCCTTAAAAAAGTCTACATCAATTGCCGGTGTGATTTTACAGATGTTCTCTTCAGAAATGCCAGCATCTGTTAGTGTGTTCTTCATTTCATCAGAAAGAACATGGTATCTCACTTTTTTAGAAAATAATAATTCATAGCTGTTGGGAAATTTAGCCGTATAAATATACAAATCAAACCCCCTGAAACTTACAGCCATTTTTGCTCCGATGGCCTCTGCTACATTTTCACTTTGCAAGGCCATGGTACCAAAACCAAAATGAAGCCAATCTAATTTGTGTGGCAGAAAATGACTGTTGATAAACATGTTCTTGATTGAATTTTTGACACTTAAACCATCCTTTCTGTTTAACCTGAAAAGGTCTATTGCCGGTCTAGAAGCTTTTAGACAATTGAATACTATCATAAAAATTTCAACAATCAGTGATAATCTGACGTCAAAATTCGGAGCAAAAAAAGTCTTACAGGTTGGATGTTGCACTCCAGACTTACTGTTTGAAAAAAGAATAACTTCATAGCCATTCGCCTGAAGTCCTTTTATTTTTGTATTGAAAAAAGTTTCCGAATAACCGGGAACATTGGGCAAAACCAAACCAATACGATTAGCTCTTTTCATACTCACAGACTTGATTATAAAGTGTTAGCATATCGTGAATCATTTTTTTTGCCTCATGATTTTTTTCAATTTGTTGTCTGGCTGACCTAAGCATTTTTAACATCTCCGGTTCGGAAAGCTGAGTGGTCTCCAAAATAGCTTTAGCCATTTCTTTAGGGCTTCTTACAGGAACCAAAAAACCGTTTTCTTTGTGTCGTACCACTTCTCTCATTCCGCCACAATCTGTTGAAACGACCATTGTTCCTAAAGCCATTGCCTCTAAAACCACATTCGCAATACCCTCCTCCAAACTAGGCAAAAGCAATAAACTTGAGTTCACTATCTTTTCCGTCACATCATGAAAGGCTAATTTAGACACAAAAATTACTTCCTCTTCCAAATTCAACTGCCTGCGTTGAAAAACTAATTCTTCGTCTGTATCAACTCCAACAATAGTATAGGTGAACTTGATTTTACTTTCTTTCAAAATCTTCATGGTATCCAATGCATATCTATATCCTTTTTTCCAGTGATTTCTTCCGACAGACAGTATCTGAAGCTCCTGAACCGGCTTTTTTAAATCATTAAAAGACATTTTTTTTAAGTCTAAACCACTGTAAACGACTTTACATTTTTTTATATCCGCCTTATATTTTGAGGCCTCAGCTATAATTGCCTCAGAGACGCCGTGAAAGCCATCAACGAAAGGAAAGTAGTTACTGTAAATACCCACAAATCGGGGATCACAGATGGGGGTATAATTGATATGTGCTCCACGTAGGCTAACAATCAACTTAATCCCAAACTCTTTGACCCAAATCCAATCAGCAACAGATTTGGCCCATTGCAAATGAAAAATATCAGGCATATGATACACTATCGGATAATACCTTATCTTGGATAATTTTTTGTTCTTCACATTCACTTTTATCCATTGGTCAATCTTCCTTTTGTTTTTTCTATGAAAAAGGAATAATAGGATAGAATATTTAAAAAGTATCCAAAATTTACTGATTCTTCCTGAAAAACCAACTACCTTAATATGATTGGATTGATACGAAACTTTTCGGGTTAGATTACCCACTAATAGTATGGATTGATTTTCATCTGCCAATCCGTTTATCAACCGGTAGATAAAAGTAGGAGGCGGAATTTCGCCGGAATAAATAGCAATTTTATACTTTCTCATGGCGATTTAACTTTGAGAATAAGGATAAAGTTAAAAGCGTACTGACCGGATGAGAATATTTTAAACTTTCTTCACCTTGAAAACTATTGTAAATTTCTTTTACTAATGGTTCGCTTATAAAATTATTAAAATCAGGATTATCAAATAGCCATTTTTTAAGTTCCTTATCATTCTGATCTCCTAAAAATTGATTCTCATAATTATTAACCACTTTGTTTCGGGTAATAAATTCCCTGTCAATTTTTTTGTATAGCCGGTAGGGCAAATTCCACGGAAATTTATTCCAATGGTAGTTGTACAGGTTAAAAGGCCTTTGATCCTGCCAGGCAATTTTGGCCAGTGCCGGGTTCCGCATTTTAAGATAAGCAATCTGAATCTGTCTTCCTGCAAGGTATTTTTCCGGAACAGTACAAATAAATTCACACATCCGGTTATCATAATAAGGGAGGGTAATGGGCTTAACAGACTCAAAAAAAGACAGATTAACGCTCGTCCACCTCGGAGCCCAATACAAACTTTTAAAAGCTCTTATTTGTGCATTGGCACTTTGCGGGATATGGACAGCCTTTAACAGGACTCTTATTCTATCCCGTAGATACGTTTCAAAGTCTCCTTCAAGCTGCCATTCTTCCCAAAGCTTTTTACCCAGAATCAAGCCTCCTTTTTTAAGCACCTTCTTCACCATCAACTCTACCTGAGCTTCAAATGGCAGCTGATCATCTACTTTCATGTCGTCAAAAAGAACATCACCCCAATGACCCAGGCAAAAAACGTCCCCCATTTTGGAAAGCTTGTCTAAAACAGCAGCTTGACGGGGATGTGTAAACTCAGTATAACATTGGTTAATTTTGGCAATTTTTTCAATATCCTTCCATAAATAACCTTTTGGAATAGTCCATTTCTCAAAAGGAAAATGACAAACCTTAGCAATTTTTTGGGCAAAACACGTTTCTATAAGCCCATCTTCAAATTCGTAACTGTAACTCTGTACATTTTTTTTCAGGTGATATAAGGCTGCAGCCTGTGTTCTGCTATCTAATCCCCCAGAAAGAGGTAAAATCACTTTTTTATCCCCAACCTGTTCGTGAATAATGGTCTCAAAAAGCTCTGCAAATTCTTTAACAACCTGCTCAAAAGGTCTTTCGACCGGATTATAATGCCATTTGAAATACTGGTTTTCTGTGATAACCTTATCTCTTTCTATGCCATAATCAAAACCCGGTTTCAAAACTTTCTGTTCGTTAAAATAGGTATCCTGATCTAAAAAAAAACCGGTGGCAGCAAAAATGCAGATTGCTTTTTTATCGATTGTTTTTTCAAAACCTACAAAAGTCGGTTTAGATGGAATTATACTTGTTCTTACCTTCATTAATTTTATTTTTTCATACTCAAGCTGATGTATAAAGCCTCATGCTCCTGTATACATTTTTCAATCGTATAATTTTTTACAGTATAACTTCTCAGTTTTTTACCAATAACTGCTCTTTCATTTTGACTCTTTTTATAAAAAAAATCTATTTTCTTACTTAAATCGATATAATTCCCGGCCTCAAAAAGATAGTCCGGAAAATCGTTTAAAACATAATTTATTCCCGAAATATCCGATCCCAGTACTGGTTTTGCCATACTCATTGCCTCAACCAAAGCCATCGGCATTCCTTCCTTTCGTAAATCATTCAGGGTAGGAATAATGTATAAGTCCGAATCAGCCAAAAATGGCCTGACATCTGTTTTTTTTCCTAAAAACTGTACCTGAGCTTCCAAGTTCATTACCTCAACTAATCTTTCCAACTCTTTTGCATAAGGATCTCTGTCATCTCCTAAAACAGTTAAATGTAATGATTTGTTTTTCAATTTATCCAGAGCTTTGATAATAATTTCAATACCTTTAACAGGAACTAAATTTGCAACAGTAATTATTTTAAAAATAGTACTCTCTTGCTTTGTTGCAAATAAATCCGGATTGTAATAATTTGTGTCCAATCCTAATGGAATTAATTTTTGATTTTTTTTATATGGAAAAAAATGAACCATTTCATGGTTTATGGTTATAATAAAATTGGAAAGAAAACTTTTTATTTTCCAGTGTACATTCCCCCAGCTCATTGCCTTTTTAGTGTAAATATATTTTGTTCCACCTAAACGTACCGCTACAACCTCACTCCAATCACTACTCCAATGCCAGGAATGAACAATGTCAAACTTATGCTCTTTTATAAAGTTTTTAAAGGGTTTAACCCTGGAAAAAAAAGTCAAATAAGGCTTGTAAGCCGTTGTCATCTCCAAAAAATAAACAGGTAATTTTAACAAAACTATTTCATTAAAAAAATTACCTTTTGAATTTCGGCAAGCTATTGAAACGTCGAATTTTTCCCTGTCTAAATTTTTGGCTAAATCATAAAGTACTTTACCGCTTCCTGCCGTATCAAAATTGGGAATTGTAAACAGAATTTTTACTTTACTCTGAGCCATAATCTGTAAAATGGGTTATATTTAGGTTTAGAAACTCTTCTATTCAGAAATAAGCTCAGTTTATTGAATAAAAATGAACTTAATTGAAAATCTTTTAAACGGGAATCTTCTATTAATTCTGACAGATCATGTCCCGAATGGTGTAATTTTAATATATCGGCATTCAATTGTTTTTGTAAAATATTTATTGCCTGAACATTATTTTTTACAATATTATCTGAAAATAGGTTCTTACGCAGGTTAAAGTATGATTTTAAGACTCCGTCTTTTTCTCTATTTCGCTTTGAAATTGTAGAATCTGTATGTCTTAAATAAAAATTATAAACTTTATTATAAAAATATCCTTCTGCATAAAGGCCAAGTTTTATGTATAAAAAAGCATCTTGGCCGGTTTTGGAAGTATGAAATCCTCCTAAAAACTCAATAACTTCTCTTTTTGCCAAAACAGCTCCGGGACCTTGAAGATAAAAAAAGTTTGTAAGCCAAACTAAACCTATTTTCGGTGGATCAATTATTCCTTCCTCTATACCTTCCAAAGGTTGAAGCATTGTTCTGCCATCGGTATAAATTCTTTGGGTTCTACAAAGCACATAATCCACTTCAAATTGTTCAATTAACTTTACATCCTCTTCTAATTTTTGTGGATGTATGTAATCATCGCAATCAATAAAAATAACATACTTTCCGGTAGCATTTTTGAGCCCTTTATTTCTGGTATAACCTGACCCCTGATTCTCTTCAGAAAAAATTTTAAAATCAAGGCTTGTTTTTGACAATTCAGATTGTAGAATTTGTAGCGAATTGTCTGAAGAATTATTATCAACAAAAATAACTTCAAAATCCTGAAAAGTGTAGGCTAACAAATTTTTGATGAATGACGGTAAAAAATTGGCTCCGTTATAAACCGGAGAAATTATACTTACTTTTTTCATTTTATTTTTTTACACATTCATTCAATTATAACCTTTTTATTATTTTAGCCGGATTACCAGCCACAACACTATTAGAAGGTATGCTTTTTACAACCACTGAACCGGCACCAATAATAACATTATCTCCAATCTCAATATCACCAATAATAACCACATTCGCACCAACTTCTACATTATCACCGATTACCGGTAAAAGTCTGTTATCATTATTTTTATTACCTATTGTTAAACTATTTCGAAAGATGAAATTTTTACCTATTTTTTGGGCATTAATAATGGTAGCATAAGGATGGTAGGCTACCAAACCTCCACTAACTTCAGAGCTAATAAAAATCTTACACAACTCCTTATTCTTAAACAACCACCTCCAAAGAAAAAAATCAGACTGAATTCTCCAAAAAAAGACAAAAGAAAATTCTGGATAATAAATCAACAAATGACTAAACTTCACATATAACTTTTCAACCTCTGCTTTAGAAGATCTAATTTTAAAATTCTGAATAATATCCTCTTTTAAAATACTGTTATGAACTACATATCTTTTAAATAAATAATAAATAAATATTTTTGAAACAAGAACTCTTACAATTAATTTCACCTGTTTAAAGTTCATTTTTTATAAATTCTATTTAAAAGTCATTTTTTAAGATAAATTGTATTTTTTAGCCCATTTTTGCCATGCATATAAATGCCATATCTCCCATCCATTTCCTTTGTTTTTAGTTAGATAATTTATTACAACACTTTTAAGTACTTCGCTTTCTATATATTTTTCTCCATAAAAAGTTTCTTTCAACAATGTCTTCTCTACATCCTCTTTTAATTCATTTCTTAGGATAGTGTCAATCGGAATAGAAAATCCTTTCTTAGGAAGGTTAATTACTTCATCTTTAACAAACATTCGTAAAGTTTGTTTTAAAATATATTTTTCTTTTTTGTGTTTTATACCTAACTGAGGTAAAATCAAATTACTGAAATTTATGATTTTTTTATCTAAGAACGGAACTCTTACCTCCAAACTATTTGCCATACTCATTAAATCAACTTTCCTTAAAACCTTTTGCATATGAGCATAAAATTCATTTTGCTTTAAATATACTAAAGCCTCTACTTTACTACTATCATTCCGAAACTGATATATTTTTACTAAATCCTCAGATAAACTCGTATTTGGCATAAGCTTTTCTAAACTTGAAAAATGAATTTGTTTATTTAAAATCCATGCTTCAAATTTATCAATTTTATCAATAGCACTTGAAGTTGACGGGTAAAGTTTACGATAAAAAGGCAACACTATCTTTCTAATATATAATGGCAATTTAAACCATCTAAAGTGACCAATAGACTTGGTAAATCTTGGATACCCCCAAAATAGTTCATCCCCTCCATCACCTGACAACATTACCGTTGCTAGTTTTTTTGCTTTCTTTGTAATTAAAAAAGTAGGCACAGAACTATAATCTCCAAAAGGCTCACTAAAAAAACTGAAATGCTCTTCAATTATGTCTAAAAACTCTTCATTTTTAACTTTTTCGACTACTTGCTTTACTTTTATTTCTTTGGCAATTATTTTTGCGATTTCACTTTCATCAAACTTATGATCATTTACCCCAAAAGTAAAAGCTATTATATCTTCTTTATATTTTTTAGAAAAAGTAGTTACTAACGGGCTATCAATTCCTCCACTTAAAAAACTAGCCACAGGGACATCTGCAAATAATTGACTCTTTACTACATCAGAAAAAATTTCAGAGAACATCAGTGTTGTTCTTTCATCTGTCTCAGGGTAGACAGAATTAATAATCCAACTACTATATTCTGATTTTGAAATAACACTTTTATTATTAAAATCCCATTTTATAATTTCTCCGGGTTTTACTTGATAGATATTTTCAAATATCGTATTAGGTGCTTGCATATAACCTAAACCAAAATATTCCTTCATTATTTCTGGCCTTAGTTCTTTATTTTTAAAAAAAGAATGACAAAATATTTGATCAAACTGAGAAGCAAAAACAATCCCTTCAGGATGAATCCCGTAAAATAATGGTTTAATTCCTGCAAAATCTCTTATTAAATATATACAATTGTTTTCAATATCATAGATAGCTATTGCAAACATTCCATTTAATTCCTCTGCAAAGCTTTCAATCGATATTATATCAACAAGATGTGCTAAAATCTCAGAGTCAGAATCAGAACGTAAATCAGAATCTTTTATATTAAACTTTTTCTGAATTTCTTTGTAATTATAAACCTCTCCATTAAAAACTAGTGCAAATCTTTTTGAAGGGCTTACAATTGGTTGACTACCATTCTCAGAGGTATCAATAATAGAAAGCCGATTAAATCCTAATTGACAACAATGGTTTCTCCAGAAACCTTGTTGATCAGGCCCTCGATGAACACTTAAATCTAAAAGCTTTTTAAAATCATCAACACTTGACAACCTACTTGATAATTCTCCTAAAAATCCACACATTAATTTTTAAAATTGAAATTATAATTTCTGAAAAAATTTAGAAAATCTATTTATTTATATCTATTCAAAAAAATGTATAACAATACAAGGTGATTTTGAATATTATTTTTTGCATTAAATTACTCTTTTATATAGACACTAGATGGAAATTATCCAAAAATACTCATTTTTTATAATAGAAAGTTTATTACTATGAAAGTTTTCAAAAAAATTATTCATTGGTAAGTGGAAACTGTTGATTTAATCTGACCTTTATGGATTATTGGTTTTCATAATATCTTTCCCAGTATTCTTTTGTGGTTAATTTAGTCATAACACACTTTGTAATCAAAAACTTTTAACAGCTTTTCCCCAACAATTTTACTTTCAAACTCTTTTAAGACAAACTTATGACCTTTTTCGCCCATTTCCGCCCTCAATTGAGGGTTTTTGTATAATAAAATTAATTTTTCTACAAACTCACTTTCGTTTTCACTTTCTATTAAAAACCCTGTTTCATCCGGAATCATTCCATATTTAATGCCGCCCACATCAGAAGTGATGACCGGTAATTTAAAAAACTGAGCTTCCTGAAGCACTAATCCTTGTGCCTCTGAACGCAATGTATTCTTATCGGCAATCCCGGGCAGTAAAAATACAGATGCACCTGCCATTATTCTGAACACATTTTCCTGTGTCATTGAACCATGAAAGACAACATGACCGGAAATGGCTAATTCACCTGCCAGAATTTTTAAGACTGGCATCAAATCGCCATCACCTATCAGGTGCAAACGAAGTTCAGTACAACCAAGATCCATCATTTTTTTGACTATCCGGATGGCTCTGTCCGGTCCTTTCCAATTGATTAGCCTGCCACAAAATACAATATCATAAACTGTTTCATTTTTTTCAACAAGCAGGTGTGATGCAAGGTTTTCTTTTTTAAACCCTTCCGGAACTAAAAAGTAATTTTTGAGAAAAGGATTAACGCTTAATAAAATATCTTTGAGATAGGTTGAATTCACCGTATAGGCATTAAAATATGTAAAGACATCTTTGTATAATTCTTTATAATACTCAACTTTAGATGGAGTCAGATCTGATCCGTGAAAAGATAAAACAGCTTTAGGATAAGTGCAGACTCCTGCTTTATATGCATCTGCTATTTTTTTACCATTGAATCCGAAATGACAATGCACTATGTCGAAACTATCTTTAAAAAGCAAAACAGGCAGGTCATAGTAAATCTTTATTTTTTTTAAATTTTCTTTGAACATAACCGGATTCAACAATAAAATGATTTTTTTTACATCCAGCTTTTCTCTGTATTTTCTAAAAAACAGAAAAGCATTTCTGAATACCAACCATTTATTTTTATGATTTTTAAAATGAGTAATGGTTTTTCTACCCAACTTGTAGTCTGTAAAAAGCTGATGGACAACACAGTCACTTGATTTATTATATGTGAATACCGTTACATCATTTCCTCTATCAATCAAATCCGTGATTTGATTTAAAATAAAAGTCTCCGTAACAGAAGGAAAAACAGTTACTATTACTAAAATCCTCTGGTTTTTCATCATTGATTCAAAAAAATCTTCTTATTGGCTGGAATGTAAAAATAGGTTTTTTATTATATATTATTATCAATCAATTAACCATTTTAATAATTTGATATAAATTTATTTAAATAAAGAATATCCTTTTCCAAAAATTTTAAACGAAATAACTCCAAAAGTTAATTTAATAACGGGTACCAAGGAGTTTGTTTTAAATTTTAAATAAACAGCAGACTTATAATAGGTAAACCAATTGTTCTGACCATGAATCAGTTTATTCCTTACCGTTTTTATATAGGAATCCGCTATATGACTGGTGTATCTGTTTTTTTCTGCAGGATTTAGTTTGACCAGCAGATCCAAATGTTTAAATTTTGCTTCAAAAGCAGAGTTTATTTCAAAATCATTCCCTTTTTTAATCTCATTTTTAAATGAATCTTGGTACTGAAAATAAGTTACCAAAACTTCTTTTATTCTGATGATTTTTGGCTCTGCATAAATCATTCTCAAATTAAAATCCCATTCATCATGGTTGCTGATTGATTCATCAAAAAGTTCATCCTGTTTATCTAAAAAAGACTTCCTCCACAGTATGCCACACACAAAATAGCAGACTTTATACGTAAAATAATCTTCAATCAAATTATCCGATTCGATTGTATTGATATCCTGTAAAATTCCGGTTAAGCGATCAACACGTTCAACCCGGGCGAGCACACCGTCTGTATTTGTATCAAAATTGGCGATATACGTTTCCAAAGCATGTGGCTTTAAAAAATCATCGCTGTCAAAAAAATAAATAAAATCACCCTTAGCTTTTTCAAACCCGTAATTCCGGCATGCATTAGGGCCTTTTATGCTACCTGCAGGTCTCTTATAGAACAGAAAACGACTGTCCGATTCCATAAACTCCGACACTACCTGTTCGGTTTCATCTTCCGAACCATCATCTACAATCAAACACTCAAACTGCGGAAAGGTCTGATTACGTATACTTTCGAGCGTTGAAATAATCAAATCTGCCCGATTGTAAGCCGGAATAATGATAGAGATCAGGCTATTCATTCCAGTTAAATTTAAATTTAAGCCATCTGTTTCTTAACATTTGCGGCGATTTATTGAAGAAATACATCAATCGTCCTAATACGATTAGTTCAAACGCTTTCAGTTTATCATATTTTTTTAACCTTGGGTAAAAATCATTAATAATCGACAACGTTACTTCTTTATGCTGATTGCTATTGCTAGAAATAATTAATTTGATCAATTTATCGTAAAAAAAAGCAAGTAATTCTGATGATCTGATTTGCTCACTTCTCTTAAAATTTTCAAGGAGGTAAAAAAGCAATGATTCTTTATAACCCTTATTATATTCTTTATTTTTAGACGATTTTGAATCGTCATGTTGCCTGTACAGGAAATTTGTATGCGAAATGATATTAAACTGACTTGGCGGGCAATTAAAAAAAAGACGGCTGAAAAATTCGGCCTCTTGTCCTCTTTTCATCTTAGGGTTAAACAACTCTTTACCGAGTAAAAAGTTTCTTTTAAACAAAACAGAATTGGTGATAATCTCCAGTTTCCACAAAGCGTAATCCGCAAATAAGTTCTCTGTGCTTTGGAGTTTTAAAATTGTTTTTGTGTCCGTTTCCGGATACCAATAACAGCCTGAACAAATTACAAACTGAACTTCAGGTGTGAAAGCTTTCATCTTGTCCGCTAAAAAATTTTCCAACATAACATCGTCACTATCAAACCAATTGATGTATTCACCCCTGCTTAATTCAAATCCGTAATTACGGCATGAATTGGCTCCTTTACTAATACTCTGAGGCCGTTTAAAGAACTTTATTCTTGTATCTTTTTTAGAAAAACCATTAACAACCTGCTCTGTTAAATCCGTTGAACCGTCATCTACAACAATGCATTCCCAGTTTTGATAGGTCTGCAGCACGATGCTTTCAAGCGTCTCCTCTATCAAATGAGCTCTGTTGAATGCCGGTATTATAATGGAAACCAGACCATTAGTCATGGATAATTTGATTTAATGATGCTTCAGTAACTTCCTGCTCAAAAAATGATTTATTCTTTTTAATCATCTCTCCCGACCAATTCCACCAGGCCAGTTCCTGAAACTGACGGATGATATGAGGTTCAAACCGGTAACCGATAATTTTTGCCGGACTACCGGCCACAATAGCAAAAGCCGGCACATCTCTGGTCACTACACTGTTGGCAGCTACAACCGCTCCGTTTTGAATTGTAACTCCACCCAGCACAACCGAATGAGCTCCAACCCATACATCATTCTCTAATACAATATCCCCTTTGCAAACTTTTTCATTCTCCCATTTTTCTTTAAAGAAATTCTGACCGATAAAATAGCTGGTCGGTTTTTTAAAATTATGATTGAACGATTGAAAACTAACATTACGGGCTATGGAGCAAAAATTACCAATTTCAACGCCGGCTTCATTGTTAGCATGAATATCTAAATTAGGTCCCCAAAGAGAAGTATAACTGCCTGTTTTAATTTTCCCTAAAAGTGCAGCCCCCTGAATTTTATTATGAGGACCGATTTGAATCTCTCCTTTTAAAATACTATTCATTATTTTAGAAGAGTCACCTATACTGATTTCGCCTTTTAAACTACTGGATGTTAAAGCAATACCGTTCGAAAGTCTTATACTCCCTTTTAAACGGGAACCGGCAATTAATGTTCCTTTCGGAATTCTAATTCCGGAACTTATTGCGTTTACTTTGTCTAAACGGGATTTGATTTTTAATAAAAGTTGTTTCAACAAGTGCATTCTTATATAAATAAATTTTCTTGATGTGAAACTATTTCCTGCTCTTGGGGCGAGTATTTTTTACGTTGAATGATTTGTTCGAATTTTTGTTTGAAACCGATATCATTAATATCCAAATATACAGCCTTTTGTGCAGCAATTAATTCCGGAAACGACATAAGGCCGATTTCATTTATCAATACCGTAAAAACACCTAAAAATGATGCTTCGAGTGCTGAGCCGGATGAATGTGTAATATGAACAGCTGAGTTTAACAATAATTGAGGCAAAGGATCATGCGTTGCCTGCTCAATATTTACCAGATGAAGCACATCATGCTTTTCTAAATATTTTTTAATGGCTGTTAGTTCATGCATTTGCCTTGGGTGTAATCGAATAAACCATTGATAAGGCTCATTTTTAATAAAATCTAAAATCGGCGGAGGGAACAATTGTTCAATCGTAATCGGATTGGGTTGCAGACTGTAAAAAATATATTCCTTGAACTCGTAAGCACAATCAATCGTTTTCCAGTAATCTACCCAGGGATTTCCGATATTAATCACCGAATAGCTTTTGTTGTCACTAATCCACTTATTCAATACCCCTTTACTGTACTCATCCCAGCTCCAGAAAACTGTCGGAAGCATTGCATAACCTTCTGCCGGAACTTTAGACCAGCTGCCATAACTTAAGTGAATATCCGTTTGCGGTCCGTGCTGCATTTCCACCGTTTTTATTCCCAATTGATTGGCCGCCACAATCAAGGCAAAATTATCTTCTAAATAGTAACACAAAACCATAACCTGACCGGGCTTGATTTTTTTTAAAACCGCTGTAAAAAAATTTACTTTGTGAAAAAAAGTAACGGAAGCCCATTCCTCAAGGCTGGACTTGCTATATTTTTTTACAAAATGCAGGTTAAATTCTTCTTGGTTAAGAAAGCTTAAAAAATCGTCAAACTGAACTCCGGAAAACTGTGCTTTCAATGGAGTTCGCATTTTTAGTAACAGATATCCTTTTAACGCTTTATTGAACGTGTAAATCAAGTCCGGGTTGAATTGATTTTTAGTATCCGGACCATATTCAAAATACATGGAATCCTTTTCAATCCTGTACTTTTCAATCAATATATCAAAATAACGGTTGAATCGTTTTGATTTAAAGTTCACCCGGTGGGCATCGGCTCCAACAAACAAATATTTTTTAACAGGCAGCTTAGCCATCCATAAGAAATAATGGGCTACAGTATCAATCTTTTTTAGAGCCTCTTTAAGTTTTTGGGAAATTGTATATTTTTTTTCTTTTTTCTTTTTAACCTTGCTTTGGAACTCAACCACATTAATCAGATGAAAAAACAACTTTATCCTTAAAATTGGCCAAACAGTCAGGTCATTGATTTTCCATGAATCAACGGGAAACCGCTGTTCAATCTTCAGAATGTAATTTTTTATGTCGTTCCGGTTTTTCATTCAAAATCCTTCAAAATAAGCATTAATTGCTGCTGTCCGATAATTGTTTCTACAAATTCCCGAAAAGCTCCCTCTCCGCCTTTTTTGTGAGTTGTAAATTGCACAATGTCTTTTATGTATAGCGAAGCATTATCCGGGGCGGCACTGATTCCCACTGCCTTCAGTAAGGCGATATCACCAATATCATCCCCAATATAAGCCACTTCATCCAGCGAAATATTCAGCTCCCTGCAAAGCGACTGGGCAACCTGAAGTTTTGCCGTTATTCCCTGAAAAAGATAATCGACCTTAAGCTTTTCAGCCCGTCGTTTAACGATTTCTGTATTTTCCCCGGTTATAATTCCCACCGGGATTTGCAGTTTTTTACAGAACAAAACCCCCACACTGTCTGCCGTATTAAATTTTTTCCATTCGTTACCGCTTTCGTCATAATACATCCCTCCTTCGGTCCAAACACCATCTATATCAGTTAAAATAAGCTTAGGTAATTTCATTTACATTATTTTTGAGTTAACCGGATAACTTTTATCTACAAAAACATTTGCTCCCACAACAGAATTATTGCCAATCAATATATCTCCAACAATGATTGCTCCGGGATAGACAATCACATTATTACCAATATTGGCTCTCCCTCCGTTTTTTTCTCCGATTGTCACACCATGATGCAGTAAAACATTATCTCCCAACCTGGTTCTGGATCCTACAACGGTTCCCATCCCATGGTTTATTTTCAATGCCCTTCCTATTTCAGCACTGTAATACAGTTCAATCATGGTGTTCGAAAAACCTAAGGAAGAAAACTCCTGTGCATTCTTTTCATCTCCATTGAGGTATAAATACCTTGAAATCCTGTAAAAGAAAGTAGCTAAAAGTCCCGGGAAATACTTAATCTTTGAAAAATCAAGCAAATCAGAATAATAACGATGATAATCAAATTGAAACTCCTCAATAATCCTACTCCAATCTTCATCTTGTAAGATGTTTATATCGGGACTGAAAATCGATTTATCAATCAGTAGGTTTAATTCATTTTTCAGTTCACGAATCATCTAAAAAATATTTATTTCATAAATTATTTCATTTGCCGGAATATCGTGCTTGGCCGTCTTGCCAATAACACTATTTCTGTCCGTCCATTTAAAGCCGTCTCCCGGAGAAAGCAAATGCAAATCGTTTTCTGTAATTACCTGACCGGCCTTAATGATCTTGTTGGTTGCAATTGAACGTTCTAATTTAACTTTTGCCAACTTGGTGTCTTCTACAATAAAGATATCTTCTACTCCCATCGATTGATCTAAAATACGGATGTCGCGTACCATCCTGTGCACTCCGTCAGGTCCCAGTGAACCAGCCTGATCAGTTCCTTTCATTCTCCGGTCGAGCGTAATATGCTTTTCGATGATTTTTGCTCCCATGGCAACAGCTGCAACCGGTGTAGAAATGCCTATCGTATGATCTGAATAACCAATCACATAATCTTTATACTGATTTAAAAGATATGTTATTGTATTAAGATTCACGTTTTTGGGTTCTGTCGGATATTGTGAAACGCAGTGTAAAATGGATATTGCAGTATGATGCTTTGCTATGGTTTCTATTGCCTCATCCAGTTCTCTTTTACCGGCCATACCGGTTGAAACAATGATGGGAATTTTTGTTTCTGCCAAGGCTGTCAACAATGGCAGATTAGTTAAATCCCTGCTGGCTACCTTTAATTTATCCGGTGTAAAATAACGTAAAACTGATAAACATCCGATTGCACAAAGTGTTTCTACAAAATCCAATCCCTTTTGTTTTGCAAACTTATAAACCTCAAAATGCTCCTCATCGGTAAGCTCTAATTTCTGACGATGTTCTCCATAAGTTCTCCCGAAAGAATGAGGAGAATCATATATCCTATCCATTTGAGATTGAGACAATTCTTGTTTTAAGTCTCTTTTAGTCAGCTTTACCGCATCCATTCCCTTGAGAATGTTACCGAAAACATCATCTTTAATCTCTCTTGAGATTAACTCTATGATCAATTTTGCCAAATCAACAGAACCGTTGTGGTTTTGTCCTATTTCACCGATAATATAGGTCATTTGGAATATTTTTTTATATTAATCTTCATTCTTTCCAGGTGCTCTTGATGCTCATCTAAAAACCGGATTGTATCTTCAATTGAATGAGCACTTTCTTTGTAAACCGAATATACTTTCTGTAAATTTATGAAATCTTCTTCATCATCAATCGTAAATCGTAAATCTTCTCTGTTTACCAAGTAATCCGGTAATGTTTTTAATCGGCATATAAAACCGGAATGGGTATAGATATAATTTGTAACATGTTCCAAATACAGGTTATCATCTGTATTGGCCTGAACTTTTTTCAATGCCTGAATGGTGGTTATTTCTGCAAATAATCCATAATGGGTTTTAATAACGGGAGTAGCTTCATGGTTTTGATAACTCCAGTAATCTGCGTTTGAATTATCTTTGTAAAAATCGATTAATTTCTCTAAAAAAAACACATCCAAAAAAGGATTATCTGCACAAATTCTGATTATATTTTCTATACGATAAGATTGTGCAGCCTGAATAAATCGATCTAAAACATTCGTCTCACTACCTCTAAAGCATTCGATCTGGTTTTCAATGCAAAATGCTTCAATTAAATCATCCTCCTGAACATTTGACGTACATATCACAATAGGAATAAAAGGAAAATTCAGCTTTAATTTTGAAACTATGATGGCTAAAATCGTAGTCTGCCCGTCAAAATCCAATAAAACTTTTCCGGGAAGCCTGGAAGATCTCATCCGGGCCTGAATAAAAAAGGTTAACTTATTTTTCATCAACAATCCTGATAAGTGCATCCTGAATAAATCCTTTGGGTCTGTTAAGCACACCGGAATTCCAATAATCGCCCCGGATAACTGTCAGGGTATAAGCATCCTGTAAATAATCAATCGTCTGGTGCGGTGTGTTGAATGACAGTTTTTCACTAATCATATACTGCAAAGAATACCGGCCTTCTCTGAATTGCAGTCGCGGAATCTCCACTTCTATGATTCCGTTTTGTTTAATTTCAGAAAAAGTTGTCCCTAACTCATCCGTGGCAATCGTTGTAACCAATTCATCATTTTCATTTTTAAACTGAAGCACAATCGTAAATTGCTTAGGATCAATTTCCTTTTCTTTTTCATATTCAAAAATCATTTTGTAATACTCCCCGCTATGGGTTTCCCCAACAACAACGCCATCTCTGTTTTTTACATATATATCCTTGATTATCAATTTCCTGTTACCCTTTCTGTCTGTTCTGTCTGATAATTTTATTTCGCTCTTCTTATATGAATTTTCCAGATAATAATTAATCGCATCATCACTTGAACCATTAAAAGATATGCTACCGTTTTCCAGCACAATACCTTTGCTACATAAACTTTTTACCGCCGCCATATTATGACTGACAAACAAAACAGTTCTTCCGTCTGTTTTAGAAATATCCTGCATTTTGCCGATTGCCTTCTTTTGAAATTCCGCATCTCCAACTGCCAAAACCTCATCAACAACCAGAATCTCAGGCTCTAAATGTGCTGCTACGGCAAAAGCCAAACGAACGGTCATTCCACTACTGTATCTTTTTACCGGCGTATCGATGTATCTTTCACAACCCGAAAACTCAATAATTTCATCTAACTTTGAGGCAATTTCTTTTTTGGTCATTCCCAGAATAGCTCCATTCAGGAATATATTTTCTCTGCCGGTCATTTCCGGATGAAAACCGGTTCCCACCTCTAATAAACTCGCTATTCTTCCTTTGGTTTTTATGCTTCCTATGGTAGGGGATGTAACCCGGGATAATATTTTCAATAATGTTGATTTTCCGGCTCCGTTCTTTCCTATAATCCCCAAGACTTCCCCTTTTTGAACTTCAAAATCAATATTGTTGAGCACCCAGACATATTTATTATTTCCCTTGGTACTTCTGTCATTAACTTCACCTACTTTTAAATAAGGATCCTCTTTACCCCTAACGGTATGCCACCATCTGTTTAGATCATGGCTCAACGTGCCAGTACCTATTTTTCCTAACCGGTATTGTTTTGAAAGATTTTCTACTTTTAATATTATATCACTCATGCAATCGATACTCAAAAATTAAATTACGTCAATAAAGCTTTTCTCTGTTCGGTTAAAAACCAAAATCCCCAGAAAAAGGACAACTAAACCGAATAGAAAGGAATACAATACATAAGCAGGATCAATTGAACCAGAACCTAAAAAAGCGTATTTAAAAAAATCCAGAATCCCTGTCAACGGGTTTAAATAAACTAGTATATGGTATTTAGGATTAATTTTTTCTAAAACCAAGGTTGTCGGATAAACGATTGGTGTAACATACATAAACAAAGAAATACCAAACGTAACCACAAAATTCAAATCCCTGTATTTCACCGTTAAAGCAGAAATTAACATCCCGGTTCCCATGGCCAGCATGGCAGTCATAAAAAGTAAAACAGGAGTAAACAGAACCAGTAAAGAAGGGTTTATTTTATAACCTTGAAAAAGATAGTAGAATAAAACAATGATAAAAAAAGTAAACTGAATACCGAACTTAACCAAGTTTGATACAATTACTTTTAAAGGCATTATAATACGAGGAAAATATACCTTGCCAAAAATACTTTGATTCACCGTAAATGTTTCAGAAACTGCCTTCAAACAATCTGAAAAGTAAAACCAAATAATATTCCCGGCCAATACAAATAAAAAGTACGGTATCCCGTCAGAAGGAATATCCGCAATCTTACTGAAAATAATAAACTGTATAACAGAAGTAAGCAACGGCTGGATAATAAACCAAACAGGGCCTAAAACCGTTTGCTTGTAAAAGGTCACTATATCTCTTTTTACAAATAGCATCAAAAGATCCTTATAGTGCCACAGCTCTTTAAAATTAATCTCAAAAGCTGACTTTTTTGGAGAGATTTCAAATAACCATTCTTCTCCTTTAGTTTTACTCATCTTCAAAAAAATTTTTTCAAATGTATTGTTTTTAATTTAAAATTCTAGCAGAAAGAGGTTTAAAACGTAAAGAAAAAGCCTCTAAACAGAGGCTTTCTATATTATTCTATTTAAATTTAGCTTTTCTCAACTTTCACTTAACCGAGAAAATACAAATCATACGCAAAAAACTAAAAAGCCAGTTTCTTGGTTACAACATTATTATTTTCATCTTTAATCTGAAGAAGCAGTACCTGATTATTTTTAGACAAAGTTGTAATAATGAATTCAGAGGCATTGACCTGATCCTGCCTTAACAATTTTCTTCCCTGCACATCAAAGACCGTCAGAGATTGCATTAGTATGTTTCCGGTATTGATATTGATTGTATTATCTTTAACCAATACTGCTACAGCAGCTGCATTCAAAGGTTGTTCCACACTCATCGTTTCCTCAGTAAACCGCAGTACAAATCGAGTCTTAAAATCCCCGGCCTCTGTAGAAAAAGTATAAGCTGATTCGTTTAAATTATGCACTGTTGAGGTAAATGTATCTTCCAGATAAACCAATTGTCCTGCTTCGAAAATCCCATCAACATGATCAATCGCTATGGTGTAATCTCCGGCCATTATCACTTTAAAACCAAGCGGAATAATGTCTTCTGCCTGAAATGGTAACGACTTTGCCTGAATTGTGTATTCCGCATTGTTGATCAGCGAAGTTAAAGCAACACCGGAATCATTCATGAAACGGCCGTCTAATCCATCTTCTCCGTTAGATGCCCCGTTGGCATAACCAACCAGCATTTTACTGAACACTCCGCTCGTGTTTGTAAGATTAAGCCATATCCTGTGTTTTTCAACAGGAGCCATTCTGAAAAACTGGTTATCAAAGTTATCCGGAATTTTCATCAAGCTGTTAAAATTCAGCTCCGGTGATAATGCTTTTACCAAAAATCCCTGTCCTACCTGGATAAAACCGTTCGGATCACTGTCTACTGAACCTTCAACACCTACCCCGCCAAAAATTGTATAGGTTGCATAATATGTCCCGATATCGTCACCTTCGTTATCCGGATTATTTCTTCTTCTCCAAAAATGCAGCGTACCGTCAAAGTTACTATTGGCTTCCACTACTTCTTGATTTCCGCCAAACTCAACATTTTGAAATATAAACTCGTCTGCACTCAGAATTGTCGGATACGGATTTCCAACCATATTATATCCCTCACCGTTAGTATTCAGACTAACTGAAACTTCACCATTTGTTGGTACTCCAACAAAGACACCTTGCCAGGATTGGGGTGAATTTGTTCCGTTATTCGCCACGTGGTTGTTGGCCGCCCGGATTAAATAACCTCTTCCCGGATTAAATACGTTGGTTAAAGGATCCGTGACCGAAAAATTATTATTGATTGTATTGTAATTATAAAAACGGTTATTTACAGTCTGTGGTGAAAATTGCTTTAATGTCTGTGTCCCGGTTACCGGTGAAGACCAGATGGTATAATCTAACCTGAAAATTTCTGAACTTGTTCTTTTAACTGTTATTTCCCCAATGTTTGCCGGTGCAAAATCATCTAACTGGTATAAGTTTGCATTGCTTTCTACCACAAATGAATCCGGCGTACTAAGGTTAATGATATTTTCATACACCGTCAGATAAACACCGGAAGCAAGCGTAAACGTATAACCTTCATTTAAGGTTAGACTCTTCACCTCAACCATGGAGATATTGTTCTCATCAGAAACATAATGGTAATCTAAAATCACATCATATTCAGCCGTTGGCTCAATGCCTTCCAGCCAGCCGTTTACGGTCCAGACTGCCACGAACGAGGGCTCATCAAGGGTAATTACCATGATTTCATTGGAATTCTGACTTGTTGCCAGTCCAGTACCACTATTTCCTTCGGCCCGAACACGGTAATAATATGTTGTACTTGGTTCTAAATCTGAAACTAATTTACTGATTCCCGTTACCAATAAATTGTCGTATCCGGGTAACAAAACAGAAAAATCATTTTCAGTACTTACATCCAACCGATAACCGGAAGCTCCGGGAACAGCAATCCAACGAGCCGTAAAAAATGTATCTGACAATCCGGACGGAGTACCGGCTATTGGTGCCTGCAATTCACTTGTTACAAATGTCAATGCAGTTGTCCAGCTACTGAACTCAGGAGTAAGCGAACATTGATACCGCATATAGACATAATAGATCGTGTTGGAGGTTAATCCCGAAACAGCAGAGGTAAAAGTATCATCGCCGGCTGACCCGTTGTTTACAAGGCCAACACCAACAGTACCGGGTATTCCGGAAGTTCTGATTTCGTATTGATAACCAACCCCGGGAGCTGAAGCAGAAGCACTCCAATTGAGCCTTGCTGAAACGGAAGTTATGTTATCAATTGATATTCCTGTAGGTTGGTTACATTGTGCATACCCGGAAAGGGTAACAAAACAACAGCATATAAACAGTATACCTTTAATTTTTAAGTGCATTTTTTTTATAGTCATCATAATTAGGTGTATATATCCGAAAATTAGTAACTTACTTTTTTATTATTAATAATTTATTTTAACAACAATTTGCTGGCCAGTCGCCAATGTTGTTCTGACAATCCATAATTGCTTTAGCGGATTAAAATCACTGATGGAAACTTCTGTATCATTAAGACCCTGCTTACTTAAAACCAACCTTCCGCTTATATCGTAAAAATCAATTTTTTGAATTGTTTCGGCAGTGGACTTTAAACGAATTATACCCCCATTGATGGCAACTGAGAGGTTATTTTGCACAGGTATATAATCCCCGACACTCAGACTTTCGGTAATTACGATTGTATAATCCTCAGCTTCTCCATTATCTATTGGTTCACAAGCCGTTGGATAATTATTTGCGGCAGATTGAGTGGTACGTACCCGCATGATGGTAGATCCCAAAACCGCATCAACAGGTACTTCAATTGTAGCTACAACTCCGGAGTTAACGTTAGTTCCTCCGGTCACAACTCCTAAATCATAAGCCTCATCTGATTCAAATTCTCCATTCTGATTCCAGTCTATCCAGGCTCTGGTATAATTGGTTCCTCCGGTTGTATTCACATTCGCCGAAAGCGTAGTGGTGGTTGCCCGCTCCAATTCGGTTTGCATAGCTGTAAAATTGGTATAAGCCGGTGTGCTTGCAGAAGAACTATTAATGTCTCCTAAAACAACATTCGTTATTCCTATTGAGTTTTCATTAGTTACCAAGGAAGTACAATAACATCCTTCTCCTCCAACAAAAACCGGTAAGTCAAAAACTGTTGAAAATACAGCATCACAGGTCGTTGCTCTTCTGTAATACGTTGCAATGGATTGTGAGGTAATTAAAAAGGCATCATTTGCATCTGCTATATCTGTCCATGGGCCGTTTTCATTCGGAGAAGACTGCCATTGGTATGACAATCCTGATTCAATTGATCCGTTTTGTACTGAAAGTGTGAATGCTTCACCATTACAATACGGACCTGTAGACACAACCGTTTGACCCCCTGCTGGAGTAGCCTCACAAGGGTTAGTCATTGTAAACTGCATATTGGGTCTTCTTCTTGTATAAAGTGTTGGCATTAAATTTTCGTTTGACAGACCACAACCGTTTAATCCTGCTTCATTTGTATAGTTAGCGGCCGAAACCAATTCTCCAACTGAAAACTCCGTTCCTTCAACAGAAAAACTTGTTCCAAATCCGGAATTGCTCCGGCAGATTTCTACAATAATATTTCTAAAACCATCCCAAGCAAAAGGTGTATCCAACGTAAAAGTATACCAACCTAATTCCGTTATATTTTCCACGTTAGATTCGTAATAAACCGGTAAATTATCTACAAGATTTGGCCCCATATCAAACGATGTGGTCATCCCTATTTTTATTTTGATATTCTCCGGTTTCATCGTTAAAGGTAAACCTATACTGGTTACATTAACTGCTAATGAAACCACATTTCCTGAAATATCAAATCCTGCATTATACAATTCTTCTGCATAATACATATACTGAGATCTGCTGTTGCGGTTAATGGTAGCAAAAGGAGATACGCCCAAATGATTGTAAGATTCAGTACCTGATCCGAGTGTAAAAGTCTCCTGTGCCTGAACACGATCAAAGGAAGATAAAAAAAGTATTGTCATCAAGGTAATGACTGAATATCTTTTCAATACCTGTAAAGAACATTTTTTAAAAAACTTGTAATTTTTATTCATAATTAGCTTTGTATTTAGTCGTTGATCTTTTGGAATTTAAAATATTATTTTGTGTATTGATTCTGTTCCGTCTTCAGTTGCAACCTTCACCAATAACAATTGATTTGTTTTAAGTAATCCGGTAACATTGATTGTTAACACATTTACTTTGTTCTGCTCAAACAACAACCGTCCTGCACTATCATACACCGTTATTTCATTGATTTGAAAGTCATTCGATTTTACAGTTATTTCCGCGTCCTGTGCAAAGCATAAAACTGTATTTTCTTTATTCAGATGAGGGTTTAAACTAAGAACTTCTTCTGTAAACCGGAGTTCAAAACGATCGTCAAAAGTCCCGGCTGTACCAGTAAAGACATAGGCTCCATCCTTAATGTTATGGAAAGTATTGGTATAATTATCCAGCAAATACACATTTTGGTTTTCAAACAAACCGTCAAATTGATACATGTTAATGATAAACTCACCCGACAATGTTGTCGTTAACCCTAGAGCAACACTATCATTAGTATTAAAAGGATTCGCTTTACCCTGAATAACCAATTTGTTATTCTCTGCCAAACTGTAAAACTGGATGTCACCGGAGGGCATTAATTTTGAATCATATCCCCAGTCAAGATTATCGGTAGCTCCATCAATATACCCCACCATCGTTTGCTTAAACTTTCCGTCTTGGTGAATCACTTCTAACCAGATACGATGCTTTTCTTCCGTTTGTGATAAATTTTCGGGATTGAATCGAAAAAATTGCGAATTATCATATCCTGTTTTGATTTTACGCATGTCATTCGTAAAAACCACATTTCCGGATGTTGTTCCGCCTTCTACCATAAAACTTTGCCCTGCTCCTATAAATCGTCCGGGTGTTGCCATATTGTTTCCATTATTTTCTGCAGGAAACCCTATTGAGCCTGAAAGGTTGTAAGTAGCATAATCATCCGAGCTGTAATTTAAAGCTTGCGAAGAAAATCCGGGATAAGACGGTATTGCACCCGGCAGGGTATTATGAGTCCAGAAACGTAAAGTCCCATCTAAAACAGCACTATTAGCCATTAAAAAAGCATCAGCATCTATGGCTGCCGGATAAGGATTTCCTATTAAATTCCAGTTTCCTGAGCCTCCTTGGGCAGCCACTGTAATGATACCATTATTCGGTACCCCGACAAAACTTCCCTGAAACACCGTTCCAGCTCCTGCAGAAGGATAGCCATTGGGAGCACGAATAATATATCCTTTACCGGAAATCATCGGACTGTTTGCTACTCCTCCAACCCAGGATTGCGGGCTGGCTCCTGTTGTTAAATGATTCCAATGATAAATCCGGTTTGCCGGTGTTCCAGATGAAAACTGATTGGGAGTCATTCCCGTTACCGGAGAAGACCAATAAGTATAGTCCAGTAAACGTACGGGTTGTGAATCTCGCTTGTAGCTAATTTTCCCTTCATTCACTGCTGAATCATTTTTTTGAATCAAACTGGTATTATTTTCAAATACCACAGTAGCCTCTTCATGCACAACCAACTTATCGGTAAGAGAGATTACATCACCATTTCTAACGATAAATGTGCCTGAATCAATATACAATGTACACGCTTGCAAAACACCGCTTCCGTCCACGGCGGTATCATAGTCATTGTTTATCCTTACGGGTTCATCTGTGCCCGGCTCACTTCCGAAGCTCCAGAATGTACCATCCCAGGTATTAACGCCTTTAACCTTGTATATATCCGAACGACTTGTAATATCCGGCATTTCACCACAACCCAAATACCTCAGGTACCATAAGTCAATTTCTGCTCTCTGTACCGTAAGTGTCGGCAAAGTTTCCCCACTAATCGGGAAGAACATGTTTATATCATCAGAAGTTGACATATACCATTGGTAGGATAAATTAGATGACCGCTCATCGTTGACAACCCCGAGCAACACATCTCCACCCTGACAATCATCACCACTGTTTAACTTCACTATCTGGCCTGCCTGCAATGAAGATCCGCCTAAACATTCAAAAGTGAACCGAATATTAGGACGATGTTTTCTATACTGTGCGGTCAATTCCGCACTGATCACATTCAAGTCACCTTTCTCCATTTCACACCCCAATGTATGGTTTGAACCTGTATTGGAGCTTGAATACAAGCTACGGGTCAATGTATGCGTTGATGAACCAGATGGATTGGTGTGAAAAACACCGTCAAATGCATACCAGCTACTGGAAGGAAAACTTGCTGAAGTTGTTCGCGGATCAGATTTACATACCTCAACCACCACATTTCTCACACCATCCCACACAAAAGGGGTATCTAATTTAAGTTCCACCCAACCAGTCTGACTTATCGTTAAATCAAACGAATTCTTGACTTGTTGCAAATATTCCGGAGTAGAAGATCCGTCCCAGGTACATTCGCCAGCCGGCGGCATCTTAATTCCCCAAACATGCGTACTTCCAACACCATCATAAGTAGCAACTGTGTGCCCCATACTGATTGTCATATTTTGCAATTCGTAACTTGGCAGCGTCACAAAATTGCTGAGGTTTGACACATGAAAAGCGATAGAAGTAATAGTGGTATAACCGGACGAATTTGCCAGAGACAAACCTAATTCACTGGCCTCATAAAGATATTGAACCCGGGTTCCTTTTCTGGAAGGAATAAACGGAGAGGCAAATCTATTTTGGGCAGAACTGCTACCCCCGATGGCAACGGATCCTCCGCCAACATCATCCAAAACATATTGCCCGTTCTGTGCTTTAACACCTTGCACCATGGCAAGCAACAACATAAATAT
This sequence comes from Bacteroidota bacterium, assembly GCA_023434025.1. GTDB lineage: Bacteria > Bacteroidota > Bacteroidia > Flavobacteriales > Flavobacteriaceae > Flavobacterium. The sequence goes on along the minus strand of JAEYTL010000028.1, from coordinate 110,464 downwards.
CACCACATTGAGGGTGAGACTAATATTCTGAATCGACTTAAATTTATTTTCCTTTTTCATCTTTAGGGCATATATTAAGATTTCATTAATCCATGTTTAAAAACTATAACAATTCTATTCAACTAAGCATAGCCTAGCAGTAATGCTAAAAACAATATAACTTTTGCGGTATTTGTTTAATCAGATTACGTTAATTTATCAACAAATGAAAAATGTAGGTTTTTTTAACATTTTTAAATAAATTATTGTCATCATTTTTGTAATAAAAACAAGAAAAACATATTTTTTAAATACTCTTAAATTAATGTTAATTAATTGTAAATTAATTAAATACAATGCTTTCTGTTCAGGTTTTATTGAAAATCTTAATTTGTTGGCCAAAATTACGTCTCTAGCAAGCACCGATAAATATTTAACGACAATATGTTAAAAAAATCGATGAAATGCACAATTGTAGTATTAAATCGACGTAATTTGCCTTTTAAGGATTTGGAGGAGAAAATTAATTTTTGAAAGAAAATTAATTCTATATTTTTTTCTAAAATACCTCATAGGTATTTTAGAAAAAACTTTAAAAAGGATAAAACTCCTTATTGGAGGGTAACTAAAAAAAATAAAAAAAACCTTCGAATTAAATTCGAAGGTTTCATATATTCTAAGCCTGACCTGTAGGACCAAAATTTAACGGTACCTGAGGCTGATCGGAATCTTTGATCTCGCCATGAGCTAATTCAAACCGGTGAATATTCTCTCCAATAGCCTTCAATAAGCGTTTAGCGTGCTGCGGCGTCAGGATAATTCTCGATTTCACCTTTGCTTTGGGAACTCCCGGCATTAGTGTGACAAAATCCAATACAAATTCTGAAGCAGAATGATTGATGATAGCGAGGTTAGAATAAATTCCTTCGGCTATTTTTTCATCCAATTCAATATTAATTTGTCCTGGTTGCTGATTGTTATCACTCATGGTTCTTAATAATTATATTCTTCTTTGGCTGCCATTAATTCGTTATAATCTTCTTTCGATCCAACGATATTATTATCATACTCTCTCATACCGGTTCCGGCAGGAATTCTGTGACCAACAATAACGTTTTCTTTCAAGCCTTCTAACGTGTCCACTTTTCCGGCTACCGCTGCTTCGTTTAGCACTTTTGTGGTTTCCTGGAACGAAGCGGCAGAAATAAACGATTTAGTTTGAAGCGAAGCTCTTGTGATACCCTGAAGTACCGGTGTTGCAGTAGCTGTAATTACATCACGTGCCACAACCAGGTTTTTATCTTCACGCTTCAGAATCGAGTTCTCGTCACGTAATTGTCTTGGTGTAATCATCTGTCCGGGTTTCAGGTTTTGCGAATCACCGGCATCTTCTACCACTTTCATACCAAACAACTTGTCATTTTCGATAATAAAGTCTTTTGTATGCACTAATTGCTCTTCTAAGAATAATGTATCTCCCGGATCTTCCACACGTACTTTACGCATCATCTGACGGATAACTACTTCAAAGTGTTTATCATTGATTTTTACCCCTTGTAAACGGTAAACTTCCTGAATTTCATTGACCAGATACTGTTGAACAGCTGATGGTCCCTGAATTCTCAAAATGTCTTCTGGTGTAATAGCTCCATCAGACAGAGACATACCCGCTTTTACAAAGTCATTTTCCTGTACCAGAATTTGGTTAGACAATTTCACTAAGTATTTTTTAACCTCACCAAATTTAGATTCGATGATAATCTCACGGTTACCTCTTTTAATTTTACCAAACGTTACCACCCCGTCAATTTCAGAAACAACAGCTGGGTTTGAAGGATTACGTGCCTCTAGAAGCTCGGTAATTCTCGGAAGACCTCCGGTAATATCACCTGCTTTTGACGAACGTCTTGGGATTTTAACCAAAATTTTTCCTGCTTTGATTTTCTCCCCGTCATCAACCATCAGGTGGGCACCCACCGGCAGGTTGTAGGAACGGATCAATTCTCCGTCTTTGCCATAAATCAATAAGGTTGGAATTAATTTTTTATTTCTTCCTTCTGAAATTACTTTTTCCTGGAATCCGGTTTGCTCATCAATTTCAACCTGATATGATTGTCCCTGTTCCAGATCTTCGTAAGCAATTTTACCTGTAAATTCCGAGATAATAACCCCGTTATAAGGATCCCACTTACAAATAGTCGTTCCTTTATCTACCGTCTGACCATCTTTAACAAAAATAGTAGAACCATAAGGTATATTGTGCGTGTTTAAAACAATTCCGGTATTTTCGTCAACTAACTTTAATTCTGTTGAACGGGAGATAACAATATCAATTGTATTTCCTTCGGCATCTTCTCCTTTTACCGTTTTTAAATCGTCTATTTCCAATCTACCTTTAAAACGGGTAATAATACTTGATTCTTCAGACATACCTCCGGCAACCCCTCCAACGTGGAATGTTCTCAGGGTTAACTGTGTACCCGGCTCACCGATTGACTGTGCGGCTATTACCCCGACAGCCTCTCCTTTTTGAGTCATTCTGCCGGTCGCCAGGTTTCTTCCGTAGCATTTTGCACAAATTCCTTTGGTTGCCTCACATGTTAAGGCAGACCTTACTTCTACTTTTTCTAAAGGAGAAACCTCAATGGCTTTAACAATAGATTCCGTAATTTCCTCTCCACCTCGAACTAGCACCTCTAAATTCAGCGGGTTAATCACATCTTGAAGAGCTACACGTCCTAAGATTCTTTCACCTAATGTCTCTACAACCTCTTCATTCTTTTTCAGGGCAGAAACTTCAATTCCTCTTAATGTTCCACAATCTTCTGTGTTTACGATAACATCTTGAGAAACATCATGCAATCTTCTGGTCAGGTATCCCGCATCGGCCGTTTTCAAAGCCGTATCGGCAAGACCTTTACGGGCACCGTGTGTAGAGATAAAATATTCTAAAATGGAAAGTCCTTCTTTAAAGTTAGAAAGAATCGGGTTTTCGATAATTTCTCCACCACCGGCAGTTGATTTTTTAGGTTTAGCCATCAAACCACGCATACCAGTTAACTGACGGATCTGTTCTTTAGAACCCCTTGCTCCGGAATCAAGCATCATATATACCGAGTTGAACCCTTGTTGGTCTTCACGGATATTTTTCATAGCCAACTCTGTCAGCAACGCATTTTTAGAAGTCCAGACATCAATAACCTGGTTATATCTTTCATTATTGGTAATCAATCCCATGTTATAGTTCATGGTAATTGCATCCACTTCCTCTCTTGCATCTGCAATTAATTCTTCTTTTTGATGAGGAATGATAATATCACCTAAACTGAACGACAAACCTCCGCGGAAAGCAAACTTATACCCCATATCTTTCATGCTGTCTAAGAAAGCAGCCGTAGTTGGCACATTGGTTACCGATAAAATTCTACCAATAATATCTCTTAATGATTTTTTGGTTAACACCTCATTGATATACCCTGCTGCTTCCGGCACTACTTCATTAAACAGTACTCTGCCGGCAGTCGTTTGAATCAACTTATATACCAACTCACCATTTTCATTAAAATCTTTTGCTCTGATTTTCACCCGGGCATTCAATTCTAATCTTCCTTCGTTCAAAGCAATATTCACTTCTTCGGCAGAATAGAATGTTAAGCCTTCTCCCAAAATTTTGTGATCAGGAGTTGATAATCTTTCTTTGGTCATATAATAAAGACCCAAAACCATGTCCTGAGAAGGAACCGTAATCGGGGCACCGTTAGCTGGGTTCAAAATATTGTGTGAAGCCAGCATTAACAATTGAGCCTCCAAAATAGCTTCCGGCCCAAGCGGCAGGTGAACCGCCATCTGGTCACCATCGAAATCGGCATTAAAAGCCGTACACACTAACGGGTGTAACTGAATTGCTTTTCCTTCGATCAATTTTGGCTGGAATGCCTGAATTCCTAATCGGTGCAAAGTAGGGGCACGGTTTAACAGTACCGGATGTCCCTTGATTACATTTTCAAGGATATCCCATACTACCGGCTCTTTTTTATCAATAATTTTCTTGGCTGACTTAACCGTTTTAACAATTCCTCTTTCGATTAATTTACGAATAACGAATGGTTTATATAATTCAGCGGCCATATCTTTTGGTAAACCACATTCAAACAGTTTCAATTCCGGACCAACGACAATTACCGAACGGGCAGAATAATCGACACGTTTACCTAACAGGTTCTGACGGAAACGTCCTTGCTTCCCTTTCAACGAGTCAGAAAGTGATTTTAACGGTCTGTTTGATTCGGTTTTAACCGCAGATGCTTTACGTGTATTATCGAACAATGAATCTACCGCTTCCTGCAACATACGTTTTTCGTTACGTAAGATAACTTCAGGAGCTTTAATCTCCATTAATCTTTTTAAACGATTGTTACGGATAATTACACGACGGTATAAATCATTCAAATCGGATGTGGCAAAACGACCACCATCAAGCGGCACTAACGGACGTAATTCTGGCGGAATAACCGGGATAACTTTTAAAATCATCCATTCCGGACGGTTTTCACGGTTTTCGTTAGCTTCACGGAACGATTCAACTACCTGAAGACGTTTTAACGCTTCTGTCTTTCTTTGTTTCGAGGTTTCATTATTAGCAGCATGACGTAACTCAAATGATAATTCATCTAAATTTGTTCTGGCTAATAAATCCATAATACATTCAGCACCCATCTTGGCAATGAATTTATTCGGATCAGCATCATCTAAATACTGGTTTTCCATCGGAAGGGTATCTAAAATATTCAAATACTCTTCTTCGGTTAAAAAGTCTAATCGTTCTAATGGATCTCCGTCTACATTCTTTGCAATACCGGCCTGAATTACTACATATCTTTCGTAGTAGATAATCATATCTAATTTCTTAGAAGGTAATCCGAGGATATATCCGATTTTGTTTGGCAACGAACGGAAATACCAAATGTGAGCAATTGGCACCACCAAGTTGATATGCCCAACTCTGTCACGACGTACTTTTTTCTCTGTTACTTCTACACCACAACGGTCACATACGATTCCTTTGTAGCGAATTCTTTTATACTTTCCACAGGCACATTCATAGTCTTTTACAGGACCGAAAATTCTTTCGCAGAAAAGACCGTCACGTTCCGGTTTATGGGTTCTGTAATTAATGGTTTCCGGTTTAAGTACTTCACCTCTTGACTCAGCCAAAATGGATTCGGGAGAAGCCAATCCGATGGTAATTTTATTAAACCTTTTAACGGTATTTTTATCTTTATTTCTATTATTCATCATAGTCAATAAATTTTGTTTATTTTGTTTCAAGTTTTAAGTTTCAGGTCGCAATAAACTTGAAACCTGAAACCTGAAACAATGCTATTATTCTTCTAATCTGATGTCTAAACCAAGACCTTTCAATTCGTGCATTAATACGTTGAATGATTCTGGCAATCCCGGTTCTGGCATCGGCTCTCCTTTTACGATAGACTCGTACGTTTTAGCTCTACCAATCACGTCATCAGATTTTACCGTCAATATTTCTCTTAAGGTACTGGAAGCACCATAAGCTTCAAGAGCCCAAACCTCCATCTCTCCAAAACGCTGACCTCCAAATTGAGCTTTACCACCCAATGGCTGTTGTGTAATCAACGAATAAGGACCGATAGAACGTGCGTGCATCTTGTCATCAATCATGTGTCCTAATTTCAACATGTAGATAACACCTACCGTTGCCGGCTGGTGGAAACGTTCTCCTGTTCCGCCGTCGTATAAATAAGTGTGACCAAATCTTGGGATTCCGGCTTTGTCGGTCAGTTCGTTAATCTGATCAATAGAAGCACCGTCAAAAATCGGAGTAGCATACTTTTGACCTAAATTCATTCCTGCCCATCCTAATACCGTTTCATAAATCTGACCGATGTTCATACGCGAAGGTACCCCAAGTGGATTCAACACGATATCAACCGGTGTTCCGTCTTCAAGGAACGGCATGTCTTCATCTCTCACGATACGGGCAACAATACCTTTATTTCCGTGACGACCCGCCATTTTATCCCCTACTTTCAATTTACGTTTCTTAGCGATGTAAACTTTAGCCAGTTTCAGGATTCCGGCCGGTAATTCATCTCCAACCGTAATGGTGAATTTCTCTCTTCTTAACGCACCTTGCAAGTCATTCAATTTGATTTTATAATTGTGAATCAAATCGTTAACCAACACATTGGTTTCATCATCGGCAACCCATTGCCCTTTTGTTAAGTGAGCAAAATCTTCAACGGCATTCAACATTTTCTGGGTATATTTTTTACCTTTCGGCAAAACCTCTTCCCCTAAATCGTTCATTACACCCTGCGATGTTTTCCCGTTTACAATGTTGAATAATTTATCTACTAATTTATCTTTTAATTCATTGAACTTCACTTCGAATTCCATCTCTAATGAAGCCAAATCATCTTTATCTTTAGTACGTTTACGTTTATCTTTAACAGCTCTTGCAAATAATTTCTTATCAAGTACAACACCGTGTAATGAAGGGGAAGCTTTTAACGAAGCATCTTTCACATCCCCGGCTTTGTCACCAAAAATAGCACGCAATAACTTTTCCTCCGGTGTTGGATCTGACTCTCCTTTTGGCGTAATCTTTCCGATAAGAATGTCGCCGGGCTTTACTTCCGCTCCAATTCTGATCATACCGTTTTCATCCAAATCTTTCGTCGCTTCTTCAGAAACGTTAGGAATATCATTCGTTAACTCTTCGTTCCCTAATTTAGTATCCCGAACTTCCAATGAATAATCATCAATGTGGATGGATGTGAAAATATCATCACGAACCACTTTTTCAGAAATTACGATTGCATCCTCAAAGTTGTAACCTTTCCATGGCATAAAGGCCACTTTAAGGTTTCTACCGATGGCTAATTCACCATTTTGCGTAGCATATCCTTCACACAATACTTGTCCTTTTGTTACCCTGTCTCCTTTTCTGACAATCGGTTTCAGGTTAATACAAGTACTCTGATTTGTTTTCTGGAACTTAATTAACTGGTATGTTTTATCATCTGAATCAAAACTAACCATACGCTCTTCATCAGTCCGATCGTACTTAATGGTAATTTTTTCAGAATCAACATATTCTACTACTCCATTTCCTTCTGCATTAATCAATACCCTGGAATCAGAAGCAACCTGTCTTTCTAATCCGGTTCCAACTATCGGAGATTCAGGACGCAACAAAGGGACGGCCTGACGCATCATGTTCGATCCCATCAACGCCCGGTTCGCATCATCGTGTTCCAGGAAAGGAATCAATGAAGCTGAAATCGAGGCAATCTGGTTTGGAGCAACGTCTGTATAATGAACAACATTTGGTTCTACTACCGGGAAGTCACCCTCTTCACGGGCAATAACTTTATCCGAAATAATTTTACCGCTTTCATCCATATCAATGTTTGCCTGAGCAATCATTTTACCTTCTTCTTCTTCTGCACTTAAATAGATTGGTTCTGATTTCAAATCAACCACACCATTTGTAACCTGACGGTAAGGTGTTTCGATGAATCCCATTCCGTTTACTTTTGCATAAACTCCAAGTGAAGAAATCAAACCAATGTTTGGCCCTTCAGGTGTTTCAATCGGACAAAGACGGCCATAATGTGTATAGTGAACGTCACGCACCTCGAATCCGGCTCTTTCTCTTGAAAGACCACCTGGTCCCAGTGCAGACAATCTTCTTTTGTGTGTAATCTCTGCCAACGGATTTGTCTGATCCATGAATTGAGATAACTGATTGGTTCCGAAGAAAGAGTTAATTACCGATGATAATGTTTTGGCATTGATCAAATCAATCGGTGTAAACACCTCATTATCTCTAACATTCATTCTTTCCCGGATAGTTCTCGCCATACGGGCAAGACCTACACCAAATTGTGCAGAAAGCTGCTCTCCAACTGTTCTGACACGACGGTTTGATAAGTGATCAATATCATCAATCTCTGCTTTCGAGTTGATTAATTCAATCAAATATTTTACGATAGTAATAATATCCTCTTTGGTCAACACTTGCTTTTCCATTGGGATATCCAAACCTAATTTTTTGTTCATTCTGTAACGACCAACTTCACCTAAGTTATAACGTTGATCTGAAAAGAACAATTTATCGATAATACCACGAGCTGTTTCTTCATCAGGCGGTTCCGCATTACGCAACTGACGATAGATGTGCTCAACGGCTTCTTTTTCTGAGTTGGTCGGATCTTTTTGTAACGTGTTGTGGATAATTGCGTAATCTGCCTGATTATTATCCTCTTTGTGCAACAAAATAGATTTTACATTAGAATCGATGATTTCTTCCACATTATCTTTATCGATAATCGTATCACGATCTAAGATGATTTCGTTTCTTTCGATAGAAACCACTTCTCCGGTATCTTCATCCACGAAATCTTCATGCCAGGTGTTTAACACACGTGCAGCCAATTTACGACCGATGTATTTTTTAAGTCCTGTTTTAGAAACTTTTATTTCTTCTGCAAGGTCAAAGATTTCAAGGATATCTTTATCTCTTTCAAAACCGATTGCACGGAATAAAGTAGTTACAGGTAATTTTTTCTTTCTATCGATATACGCATACATTACGTTGTTGATATCGGTAGCAAATTCTATCCATGAGCCCTTGAAAGGAATTACACGGGCAGAATATAATTTCGTTCCATTGGCATGGAATGATTGTCCAAAGAAAACACCCGGTGAACGGTGCAACTGCGATACAACAACTCTTTCGGCACCATTGATTACAAAAGTACCACTGGGTGTCATATAGGGAATAGTACCTAAATAGACATCCTGTACTATTGTTTCAAAGTCTTCATGTTCCGGATCTGTACAATAAAGTTTTAGTCTTGCTTTTAACGGCACACTATAAGTTAAACCTCTCTCGATACATTCTGAAATTGAGTAACGGGGCGGATCTACAAAATAGTCTAAAAATTCAAGTACGAAATTGTTTCTTGTATCGGTGATTGGAAAATTTTCCATGAAGGTGTTATATAGACCTTCGTTGCCTCTTTCGTCAGATTTAGTTTCCAGTTGGAAGAAATCTTTAAAAGATTTTACCTGAATATCCAGAAAATCAGGATATTGAGGTATATTTTTTGTTGAGGCAAAATTCAATCTTTCAGTCTGATTTGTTATCATCAATGGACAAAATTTTGATTAAAAAAAAGTAATTTTTTGTGTAATTACACTGTTTAATTTATACTTTCTTTTTTAAAACCGATACATCTCTAAAAACAAAATGAGATTAACTTATTTATTTTTTTTCTTCGTATCGATCAAAAATCTTTTCGTATATTAAACTAATATGATAATAAAATTTGTTTTTATTTTATTATACGAAAAATGGTTTAGGCCGTTGGAGGTTAATCCAAGACCTAAACCTAGTTCTTAAAACCTAAGTTTGCTTATTTAAGCTCAACTACAGCTCCAGCTTCTTCTAATGATTTTTTAAGACCTTCAGCCTCATCTTTAGAAACACCTTCTTTTACATTTGCAGGTGCAGCATCAACTAAATCTTTAGCTTCTTTAAGACCTAAACCTGTTAATTCTTTAACCGCTTTAACTACAGCTAATTTAGAAGCACCAGCGTCTTTTAATACTACAGTAAACTCCGTTTGCTCTTCAGCAGCAGCAGTATCACCACCACCTACAGCAGGACCAGCAACTACAGCAGCAGCTGCAGGCTCGATACCATACTCATCTTTTAAAATTGTTGCTAATTCGTTAACTTCTTTAACTGTCAAGTTAACTAATTGTTCTGCGAATTGTTTCAAATCTGCCATTTTTTCTATCGATTTAAATAGTTTGTAAAATATAATTTATTAAGTGCGTTCTCGCGGGGTTCTTATCTTTCTGATAAGGTTTTAACAATTCCTGCAATTTTGCCTCCACCTGATTTAAGAGCAGACACAACATTTTTAGCAGGAGATTGAAGAAGACCGATAATTTCTCCGATAACTTCTTCTTTAGATTTAAGAGCTACAAGAGCATCTAATTGGTTATCACCAATAAATACCGCTTGATGAATATAAGCTCCTTTTAAGATTGGTTTATCTGATTTTTTGCGGAATTCTTTAATGATTTTTGCAGGAGCGTTTCCGTTCTCAGCAATCATTATTGAAGTATTTCCCTTTAATATTGAAGGTAAATCTCCATAATCGTTATCAGAAGCTTCCATCGCTTTCTCCAACAATGTGTTTTTAACAACATTCAATTGGATTCCGGCTTTAAAGCAAGCTCTTCTCAGATTAGAAGTAGTTTCAGCATTAAGGTTAGAAATATCTGCAATGTAGACAACATTACTATCAGCCAACTGTGCAGTTAAATCCTCAATAACTCTTGATTTTTCTTCTCTAGTCATAATATAATTGTTTAACTACCAATTAAACTGCTTTAGGATCTAAAGCAATTGCAGGACTCATTGTACTGGACAAGTGGATAGACTTGATATAAGTACCTTTGGCTGCAGTTGGTTTCATTTTGATTAATGTTTGAATAATTTCGTGAGCGTTATCTACGATTTTGTCAGCATCGAAAGAAACTCTTCCGATTCCGGCGTGAACAATACCCGTTTTATCAACTTTAAAGTCGATTTTACCTGCTTTTACCTCTTGAACAGCTTTAGCAACATCCATTGTTACCGTACCTGTTTTAGGGTTAGGCATCAAACCTCTGGGACCTAAAATACGACCTAACGGACCTAATTTACCCATTACAGCAGGCATCGTGATGATAACATCAACATCTGTCCAGCCGTCTTTGATTTTTTGCAGATAATCATCTAAACCTACATGGTCAGCACCAGCAGCTTTAGCTTCCGCTTCTTTATCCGGAGTAACAAGTGCTAAAACTCTAACATCTTTACCCGTTCCGTGCGGTAATGCTACCACACCTCTTACCATTTGATTCGCTTTTCTAGGGTCTACTCCTAACTTTACTGCGATATCAACAGACTCATCAAATTTTGCAGAAGCAACTTCTTTTAATAATGCCGAAGCATCTTTTAAAGAGTATAATTTGCTTTTTTCAATTTTTGCTGCAGCCTCTTTTTGCTTTTTTGTCAATTTTGCCATGTCTTTCTTTTAATTAAAAAGGAGCAACTCCTGATACTGTTATACCCATAGAACGAGCTGTACCTGCTATCATACTCATAGCAGACTCGATAGTAAATGCATTTAAATCTACCATTTTGTCTTCGGCAATTGTTCTAATTTGATCCCAAGTAACGCTAGCTACTTTTTTACGATTTGGTTGACCTGAACCAGACTTTAGCTTTGTTGCATCCAATAACTGGATAGCAGCAGGTGGAGTTTTAACAACAAAATCAAATGATTTGTCTTTGTACACAGTAATTTGTACTGGTAAAACTTTGCCGGGTTTATCCTGTGTTCTGGCATTAAACTGCTTACAGAACTCCATAATGTTAACCCCAGCAGCTCCCAAAGCAGGTCCAACCGGTGGCGAAGGATTCGCGGCACCTCCCTTTACTTGTAGTTTAACTACTTTACTAACTTCTTTAGCCATTGTGTTTTAAAAAAATTTAGCACATCTCAATTGGAAGCAAGATGCGGTTTATAATAATGTAACAAATTATACTTTTTCAACTTGCATAAACCCTAATTCTAAAGGTGTTTTTCTTCCGAAAATTTTCACCATTACTTCCAGTTTACGCTTTTCTTCATTTATTTTTTCAACGGTACCATTGAAACCGTTAAAAGGACCGTCAATCACTTTGATTGTTTCTCCGATATTAAACGGTATATTTTGCGAATCGGCTGTTACAGCTAATTCATCAACCTTACCTAACATTCTGTTTACCTCAGACAATCGCAAAGGAACGGGATCCCCGCCTTTTACTTCGCCCAAAAAACCAATTACTCCGGTAATAGATTTAATGATATGCGGAATTTCACCTACCAGGTTAGCTTCTATCATCACATAGCCGGGAAAATAGACTTTATCTTTAGCTATTTTTTTTCCGTCTCTTACCTGCACTACTTTTTCGGTAGGAACCAAGACCTGGGCTATATAATCCGCTAACTGAAGACGATTAATTTCGTTTTCGATATAAGTTTTCACCTTGTTCTCCTGGCCACTTACAGCTCTAACAACATACCACTTTTTTAAACTACTATCAGCCATAACAGAAAACTATCCTTTTATCAAATTAAAAAATCCTGATATTGCCTTTCTAAAGACCTCATCCACTCCCCATGTAGCCAACGAAAATACAATTGTAAAGACCGCTACAATAATGGTTAAACGCTGCACCTCTGCCCAAGGCAACCATGTCACGTTAGATTTCAGTTCCTGAAAAGCTTCTGTTATATAGTTAACAACTTTCATTATAATTTGTTTTTGCACGGATGGAGAGATTCGAACTCCCATCAACGGTTTTGGAGACCGCTATTCTACCCTTGAACTACACCCGTTTGTTAAAAGCCAGCGGTATCTTAAAAAAACCGCTGGCTTTGTATAATATTTGAATTAGTCTAGAATTTCAGTTACCTGACCAGCACCTACTGTTCTACCTCCTTCACGGATAGCGAAACGTAATCCAATGTTAAGAGCGATTGGGCTTAACAAATCAACATTAATTGTTAAGTTATCACCTGGCATAACCATTTCAACTCCAGCCGGTAAAGAAATCGTACCGGTTACGTCAGTAGTTCTTACATAGAACTGTGGACGATAGTTGTTGTGGAATGGCGTGTGACGACCACCTTCTTCTTTTTTCAAGATATAAACCTCAGCTTTGAATTTAGCGTGTGGTTTTACTGAACCTGGCTTACAAATAACCATACCTCTTCGGATATCAGCTTTGTCAATACCTCTCAATAAAAGACCTACGTTATCTCCAGCTTCACCTCTGTCAAGGATCTTACGAAACATCTCAACTCCGGTTACTGTAGAAGTCAATTTATCTGCACCCATACCAATGATTTCTACCGGATCTCCAGTATTAGCAACTCCAGTTTCGATACGACCTGTTGCAACAGTTCCACGACCTGTAATTGTAAATACGTCTTCAACCGGCATCAAGAATGGTTTAGCGTTGTCACGTACTGGCTCTTCGATCCAAGCATCAACAGCATCCATTAATTCCATGATTTTTTCAACCCAAGCAGCATCTCCATTTAATCCTCCTAAAGCAGAGCCTTGGATAACCGGACCATTATCTCCATCATAATCATAGAAAGATAATAAGTCTCTGATTTCCATTTCAACCAACTCTAAAAGTTCAGCGTCATCAACCATATCCACTTTATTCATGAATACAACGATTCTTGGAATACCTACCTGACGCCCTAAAAGGATGTGCTCACGCGTTTGTGGCATTGGACCATCTGTTGCAGCAACTACAAGGATAGCACCGTCCATCTGAGCAGCACCAGTAACCATGTTCTTAACGTAATCCGCGTGACCAGGACAGTCAACGTGAGCGTAGTGACGGTTAGCTGTTTCATACTCTACGTGTGAAGTATTGATTGTAATACCTCTCTCTTTCTCCTCAGGAGCGTTATCAATTTGATCAAACGATTTTGCTTGACAGAAACCTTTTTCAGACAATACTTTTGTAATTGCCGCAGTTAATGTAGTTTTACCGTGATCTACGTGTCCAATTGTACCTATATTTAAGTGCGGTTTGGAACGATTAAAACTTTCTTTTGCCATTTTACTTAATTTTTAATCTTAGTTATATAATAGTGTTTAAATCTTACGATTTTGAGCCAATGACGGGATTTGAACCCGTGACCTCTTCCTTACCAAGGAAGCACTCTACCCCTGAGCTACATCGGCAAGAAATTAATCCATGCGAGTTAAAATTTGTGGGGAGAGCAGGATTCGAACCTGCGAAGGTTTCCCAACGGATTTACAGTCCGTCCTCGTTGGCCGCTTGAGTATCTCCCCTCAAAAATTTTAAACTTTTAATGAACGTGAAGATGCCTTGAAGTTAAAATCTTACAAAACATTTTCCAATTAATCTTTTAATTGAGCCGATAGAGGGACTCGAACCCACGACCTGCTGATTACAAATCAGCTGCTCTAGCCAGCTGAGCTACACCGGCATTACTCAATAAAAAAAGCCCGCTATTTCTAACGGACTGCAAATGTATAGATTTTATTTGTCAATCAAAACATTTTTTGAAAAAAATTTAATCTATATATGTGTTCTGATTTTTTCTTTCCTTTTTAAAAGCAAACGCTCCAAGGCTTCTGCAGAAGAATCAACTGCTTCTTCAAATGTTTTACATTGTTTTTTCACCATAAAGTCATCTCCCGGAACATGAATTTTAATCTCAACAATCTTATTTTCTTTCTCACTGGTAGATTCTACCTTTAAAAAAACATCAGCAACCACCACTCTGTCGTAATATTTTTCCAATTTATCCATTCGGCTCTGAATGAAATCTACCAACTTTCCGTCAATATTAAAGTTTACAGCATTAACATTTACCTTCATAATCTAATTTTTAGGTTAAACAAACTATATGAACTATTTTCGGCTTCGAGGATGAGCGTTTCCGTAAACTTTTTTCAACTCTGCCAAACTATTATGTGTATAAACCTGAGTTGACGCCAAACTGGAATGCCCCAATAGTTCTTTTACTGAATTCAAATCGGCTCCGTTATTTAATAAGTGCGTTGCAAACGTGTGCCGCAAAATATGAGGGCTTTTTTTTACCTTCTCGGAGACATTACTAAAGTACGAATTTATTAACCGATACACAAGCGTATCATTCAATTTAACACCTTTTTGTGTTAAAAACAACTTATCCAAATCTTTAATATCCTGAAGCAGATTACGTTGAGCAATATAGCCCTGTAATTGATCTGCAATAACAGGCAACAAAGGAATAATTCGTTCTTTATTTCTTTTACCCAATACTTTCAATGTTGCATTCGCAAAATCTATACTCCCTAAATTTAAGCCGATCAACTCTGCCCTTCTGATTCCCGTGGTGTAAAACAAGTCGATAATAAGTTTATCACGAATACCTTCGAACCCTTCAGGATAAACTATTTGATTCAGCACCAGTTCCACTTCTTTTTCAGAAAAAGGAATTTGAATTTTTTTTGGAGTTTTTAACGCCTTGTGTTTTAAAAGTGGACTCTGTTCTATTTGTTTTATCCGCAATAAAAATTTGTAGTAACTTTTTAAAGAAGATACTTTTCTGTTTACCGAGGTCGTCGCAACTCCGCCGTCAACCAAAGAAACAATCCAACTTCTGATTTGTGGATAAGCCACTTCATCTATGGAGTTCTGCTCAAAATAAATCTTATTATATACTTCAAACTCTTTGAGATCATTCAAATACGCTCTCACGGTATGCAAGGAATAATTCTTTTGCATCTGAAGATAATCCTGAAAAGCCTTCTGATTTGACTGCATAAAAAAACCGTTAGCCTCAAAGTTACAAAACTTCTTATACTAACGGTTTATTTTTATAAAAAATGCTGTTACATTTCAATATTGTCTCGCAATGTTTGAATGTACTGAGCTTTTTGAATTTGTGCTCTTCTTACAACAGATGGTTTAATAAAAGCCTGACGTGCTCTCAACTGACGAACTGTTCCGGTTTTATCAAATTTTCTTTTGTAGCGTTTTAACGCTCTGTCGATATTTTCTCCGTCTTTAATTGGTATAATTAACATAATCTAGACACCTCCTCTCATTTAGTGGGTGCAAAGCTAATTATTATTTTTTATTTGGCAATGAACATTTTATACTTTTTTCTTTTCAGAAAGGTTTATATATTTCAAACCCCTGAAGGCTTGCAAATAAAGACATCATTACATTATACAAAAGTCTACATCTCTTATTTTATATACAAAGATGGTGTTCAGAACCCTAAATACATTTATTGCTTTAACATAAAAAAGTGTAACTTTTTCTTTATCCCTATCACTTATTGTCTGTAAACGCATAAATCAATAAGAAGTATATGAAACTGTCTCTTTTGAATACAAAAAAATCATCAATTTCTTTCGTTATTACGGCCACAACCTGTATTTTATTCGTTTTTTGCTCCCAGAGGCAGCCGGCAGAAAAAATGCTTCACAAACTGTCGTTAAAACAAGTTCACGAAGATTTTTTTGAGATGACAAAAAAAATAGAACAGAATATACCCGAACCCTATTACCATTGCACTAAAGCGGGATATGATTCTGTTAAATCTTCAATTTACAACACCCTGAAAGACGGCATGACAATTCATGAAACATACCGGGCGTTTTACCCTTTGGTTCAATTTTTGAATGATGCCCATTTCTCCATTCACCTGCCTGATCAGTTAATAATAAATGAAAACATATCGTATTTCCCTCTCCGCATAATTATCGAACAGGACAAACTATATGTTTTAGAAGACCTTTCTACTTTTAAGCAAATCGGAAAAGGTGAAGAAATAAAATTTATAAACAATATTTCGATTAAAGATATTCTGAAAAGAATAAAGGGAACCGACTATAAGGAAATAAATGACCTTACTTTTTTTGCATACAGAACCGAGACTGTTTTTCACAAAAGACTATACCCGTTATTCGGGTTTAATGAAACATTTACGGTAAAAACAGCTGACAAAATATATCATCTAAACGGAATTCCGGCCGAACGATTTAAAATTGATCTTAAGGAAAGCTTTGAGTTTAAAATACTCGAACCTGAAATAGGGTATTTAAAAATTAACAACCTGGTATATGAAACCCCGGAACAAAGAAATCAGCTAAAAAAAGCTCTTGACCGGCATTTTAAAACACTCCGGATCCAATCCATCAACAAACTAATTGTTGACATACGGGGCAATTTGGGAGGAAGCTCTGTGTTGGCTAAAGATATTCTGGATTATTTTGCAAACACACCATACACACTTTCTGTAGGGGCGGACTATCTCCACCAAGGCAAACCTCGTTATTCAGCCGTAAACCAAATGCACAATCCAACAATCGGAGAAAACAAATACCATGGCAATGTGGTTCTTATTTCAGATGTTCTCACCTATTCCAGTGCTCATATGATGCAGGTTGGCTTCAAACATTATGATATGGGCATTACAATAGGTCAGAAAAGTTCCGAATCGCTTTACATTACCGGTGAGATAAAGCAACATTTTCTGAAAAATTCTAAAATAGAATTAATCGCTCCAACCGTAAATTTCCGTTTGCCGGGCTATGCAAAAGATCAAAGAGGATATTACATTCCTGACCACGTACTATATCCTTCTGTAGCTGAGCGTCTGCAGGGGAAAGACATTTTCTTATACAGGGCTGTTGATCTTTTAAAATAGTCTGTCATAAAAACAGAGTGGTGCACAGTTAATTTCAGACATAACCCGCTTCATCATCTTAAACAACACACACCATATTAATTTATTTTTGACTATTTTTATAAAAAAATGCTGTTCTGTTTTTTTTCCTTTGCATTAATCATTTCAAGCTATATTCCTTTGATCCAAAACCCACATTGGTTTTTCAGGTTATTTGAATTTGGCAAGGTGCAACTGTTCCAACTCCTGTTTTTAACCTGTATAATTGGCCTGATTTTTACAAAAAACAAAGACTTGGTTTTTTACATAATGATAAGTCTCAATCTTGCGACATTGATTTTTCACGGCATCAACTTATATCCTTACTCAAAATTTCACCCCATTCCTGAAAAAATCAAAACAGATTCATGCTCTGAAACAATCCGTATTATTTCGGCAAATGTATATCAGAACAACACGTCCTACCAAGAATTTATTACGCTGATAGAGAAACATACCCCCGATCTGTTTTTAACGATGGAATCGAATCAAGCCTGGGAAGATGCTCTTTCCCATTTTGATGAATCATATCCTTTTCAGGTGAAAGTTGCTCTAGAAAACACCTATGGAATTCATTTGTACTCCAGATTAAAAATCATTTCGCACCATGTTCATTATTTTGTAGCAGACGATATTCCCTGTATTGAAGCTAAATTAAAATCGCATGACGGGTTTGTATTCAATTTTTTTGGGGTTCATCCTCCGCCACCAAGTCCTACCGAGGAAAAAAATGCCAAAGAAAGAGACGGTGAGCTGCTAAGCGTAGCAAAAGCGGTCAAACAAACATCTGCCCCCTGTGTAGTAGTTGGCGATTTTAACAATGTGGCCTGGGCAAAATCTTCGCTTCTTTTTAGAAAAACCGGCGAATTAATTGATGCACGGGTTGGCCGCGGACTCTTTTCTACCTTTCATGCCAAGTACTGGTTTTTAAGATTTCCTATCGACTTATTTTTTCATTCAACGGATGTATTTGTCGAAGAGTTAAAGACATTGGGTTATTTTGGCTCTGATCATTTTCCGATATACAGTTCTTTTCACATCAATAAAAAAAATACAGAACAAGAAGAACTGGTAGAAACGTTAGAGCAGAAAGAGAAAAAAGAAATTAATGAAATGATCAGAGAAGGTATAAACGAAGAAAGCGAAAACCGTGATTGATTTTTCGCTTTCTGTTTGTATCGTTTGTCCGACGCTTATTTCACTGCCGGTTTATAATTTTGATTATCAATAATCATCTTAGATAAAATCTCCTTTAAAATTTCAGAAGTTCCACCCCCAATTGGTCCTAAGCGGCTATCCCTCAATAAACGGGCCAGCGGATACTCTTCCATATAGCCATATCCTCCCAGCATCTGAAGACAACTATAAATGGTTTCATCAGCTACTTTTGTTGACTTTAATTTGGCCATGGTAGCTTCTTTCACCACGTATTCACCTTTGTTTAATCTTGCTACTGCAGCATAATTGAAAATTTTGCAATGTTCAACATCAGTAGCATGCTCAACCATCGTGTGCCGCAATGCCTGAAACTTATTAATAGTATTTCCGAACGCTTCCCGTTGTGCCATATATTCTATGGTATATTCTATGGCATATTCTGCACGGGCATGGGCATTAATTGCCATGATTAAACGCTCTAAAGCAAAATGCTGCATAATATACGGAAATCCTTTTCCTTCTTCTCCCATTAAATTTTCCAAAGGGATTTCAACATTATCAAAAGAAATCTCCGCCGTATCAGAAGCTCTCCAGCCCAGTTTATCCAGTTTTGTGGCCGAGATTCCTTTGGCCGACGTATCTATCAAAAAAATACTGATCCCTTTGTTACCAAGTTCAGGTTGCGTCTTGGCCGCAACCACATAATAATCGGCATAAACCCCATTGGTGATAAATGTTTTAGATCCGTTAACAATATATTTATCGCCTTTTTTCACAGCCGATGTACGCATACCGGCCACATCGCTCCCCCCGAAAGGCTCCGTAATGCATAAGGCTCCTATTTTATCTCCGGAAATACTTGACACTAAGTATTCCTGTTTAATTCGTTCATCACCTTCCGCATTCAGATGAGTCATAGCCAAATAGGCATGAGCCCACATAGCTGCTGCAAATCCGGCAGACTTTATTTTCTGCAGTTCTTCTAAAAATATAACCGTGTAAAACAAATCCAGATTCATACCACCATATGCTTCAGGATAGGTTAACCCGAAAAAACCCATCTCTCCAAACTTTTTCCAAATAAACCGTTCAATCGTCCCTGTTTTTTCCCACTTTTCAATGTGAGGCACGACTTCTTTGTGCAAAAAGTCCCGTAAAGTTGTCCTGAATAATTGATGCTCTTCTGTAAAGTATACTGAATTCATATAATAAAAATTATTTGCTTAAATGTCTTATTTTTTTAGAATTCCAAATATAAGGCAATAATTTTTAACTTTTCAACAGGAAAACCTTTTATTTTTGTTAAATCCTCAATATTCTTAATCTCACCATGCATGCTCCGATGGGTTACAATTTCTTTTGCCAAGGCGTAATTAAAATAGGGAAACTTAGCTAATTCCCTGACAGAAACATTATTAATATCAATTTTACTGATTTCTGGCTGGGTAGTTATGACAAAGTGTTTGCGAAGATTTTCAACCACTTCGGGACTTAATCCCCAGATAAACTGCATCTGATCCATAGAAGCAAATGCTCCGAAAAGTTCTCTTTGTTTCAAAATTCTTTCCGACAAAACGGGACCAATCCCATAAATTTTGACTAAATCTTCCTGAGTAGCCTGATTGATATCTATTTTATGAATCACTTTTTTGTTTTCAGACTTATTGTTTGTTTCAGATAAAAACTGTTTTTTAGGCTGCTTTATCCAATCCGGGAATTTAAAATAAGGTGAAATCAATTTCAGTAAACTATCAGAGACACCGGTAACTTCCTGAAATTCTTTTGCTGAATTAACGTATTTGTTTTGTGCCCGGAAAGCAAAAAGTCTGTCAATTTCTTCAACCGACATCCCTAATTGATATCCTTTGTAATCGGTAATAAAGTTAGGATTAAACGGATGAATAATCCTGTTTGATTGCTCTGCAGTATTCTTTAAACTATCAATGACCGACTGTAAGGCCAACCATTCGTAATCAGACTGGTTCGCTTTCCGAACTGGTTTTGATACCCAAAAAAAATAGCCCAATTGAACTGCGATAATAAGAAGTAACAATGACAAAATCCCATTTCGTTGTTGCTTTGCAAATCGGAAATAGGATTTAGTACTCATATGCCTTGTTTAAAAATTAACCTTTACTCATACTTTTTAATTTCCCCGGATTTGAGTCTTTTAAAATAATCTTTTAAATCGTCTTTAACTTCACCGGAAAGGAAATACAGTCCTAAAATATTGGGAAATGCCATTCCTAAGATCATCATATCAGAAAAATCGATTACTGCTCCCAGACTTGCCGAAGAGCCTAAGACCACAAATACAAGGAAAAGTAATTTATACAAATTTTCCATTCGTTTTGTATTTCCGAATAAAAATGTCCACGATTTCATTCCGTAATACGACCATGAAATCATTGTTGAAAAGGCAAAAAGAATAATAGCGATTAACAGGACATATTTAAACCACGGCAAAACACTGCTGAATGCAGCGGAAGTTAAAGCCGAGCCTGTCATTCCTTCTGTATCGTGAGCATATCCTGTAAAAATAAGCACCAAAGCAGTCATCGTACAAACCAAAATCGTATCGACAAAAGGTTCCAGCAAAGCTACAATTCCCTCACTAATAGGCTCATCCGTTTTAACAGCGGAGTGTGCTATTGCGGCTGATCCCACTCCTGCTTCGTTTGAAAAAGCGGCTCGTTGAAAACCAACAACCAAAACGCCTACAACGCCACCTGTAATTCCGTCTGCCGTAAAGGCTCCGGAAAATATTTCATTAAAAGCATCACCGATGTGAGCTATATTAGCAAAAATAATGATCAGTGATGTGATAACATAAATACCAACCATAAACGGCACAATTTTGTCTGTCACACTCGCTATTTTTTTTATCCCTCCTATAATTACAACTCCTACCAATAAAGCTATTATCAAGCCATAATAGAAACCTTTACCTTCAAAAACCGGAAAAACATTTGCCAGCTGGGCAAAAGACTGGTTAGCCTGAAACATATTTCCTCCTCCAAATGATCCTCCAATCGCTAAAATGGCAAATAAAACGGCTAAAACCTTGCCCAAACCACCGTATCCTTTTCTCCTTAATCCTTCAGAGAGATAGTACATCGGCCCTCCGGAAACTTCTCCCAAGTCATTTAACCTCCTGTATTTCACGCCTAATGTACACTCTACAAATTTTGATGACATGCCCAAAAATCCGGCCAAAATCATCCAAAATGTAGCTCCGGCACCTCCCAGTGAAATTGCTACAGCCACACCGGCAATATTTCCCAAACCGACAGTACCAGAGAGAGCCGTAACCAAGGCCTGAAAATGCGAAACTTCTCCGGCATCTTCCGGTTTATCATAATCACCTCTGATTAACTGATAAGCATGTTTTATTCCTTTTATATTTATAAACCCCATATAAATTGTAAAAAATGTAGCCCCAACTACCAACCATAAAACAACTAACGGCATGTTAAAACCAAAAGCTTCCAATGGTTTGTAAAAAAAAGCTCCACTCATTAAATCTACTGCAGGTTTAATGACATCATTAATTTTTTCATCAAGCCCTTTTTCCTGACTAAACGTTATAACGGGAAGTAAAAAAGTAAAAATTGTAAGCAATTTTCTCATAAAGTTAAATTTAATTTAAATTTTGGTTCAGCAAGATGCAAAAAAAAATGGTTTTAAAAAAAGTATCGCCAATATTTTTTGGTATTTTCTATAAATCAAAAACAGAACTGCGTTTTGTGTAAATCATATCTTTTAACTTCAGCCAAAAAGCCAAGGTTATATAAACACCAAACCAAAGTCCTACCGTAACAAATGAAATATAAATAAAAAACAATCTGACATTAGTAGCTCTCATCCCTAACCTGTCGGCCAAACGGGAAGAAACGTGAAACCCATGCTTTTCAAAAAAAAGCCTGATAGGAGTTATCCAATTCATTTTGTTTTATTTAGGGTTAACAAATGGTGATTGTTCTTCTTCTACCGCAGTCACAAAATAGGGTGTATCTCCCCACCAGAAAAAGGACTTATATCTTTCTTCATAAGTGAGTTTCACATACCTGCCCTGTAGGTTTTCCATTTTTTGAATTACTTCTTTTTCCTTGTTAGGAACGGTAAAATAAAAAATCTGAGCTCCTGAAATTCCTTGACTCATCTCACCTTCCCACGTTTTAAAGACCACGCCCTTTTTACTGAATTTAATTAATTCGCCAGACCGGACTCCCTCAGAATAAGGAACATAATAAACAAACGCAAAGTATCCGAAAAAAGCGATGACAGACAAAATAAAAAAACGGATAATGTATTTTTTTATCCTTTGTCCGAATGACTGCTTGGTTGTATTCTTTTCCATAAAATTCTCTTTTATGTAGTAAAGTTAATCAACTTTTGTCCAATAGCACAATGCAGGCATTTATTTGTATTACAATATTCCTTCTTTAACTGAAGAATAGCCTGTGATTGATAGCTGTTATTTGATTTTAATCCAATCTGATTAAACTTTTCAATAATTGTATTTTTTTCCGGTGCAAGAGCAGAAGCCCACGCTATTAACTCTTCCGGTTTGACATTTCCGTTGGCATAATCATAAGCAAATTTAACCGGAAGAATACAATTTAGTATGATTAAATCGATAAATTTTTTTGACAGTACTTTATTTCTTTTTTTATGTTGCCTGTCAAAAAGATAGTGTGTTTTCCAATAGTCCGATACCGCACCATTAAACATTGGATAAATCTCCTGAACTGATTTAGTGTTAATCACATTCTGAAAAATGTGATGCCTTAAAAAAACCAACTGAGCCAGTTGGGCTAACCGTATGGTAGGAAAATTATCCGGACGGTGTTTGAAAAACTGAACCGGCTGAAAATATTTTTTCTCTAATTGGTATTTATGCTTCAGATAATCCCATCTTTGCTTTAAATCCACATAATAAACATCTTCATTTTTGTCTTCTAAGAGCCCTGCTGAGCCAAAGAAAATGGCCTCTATGCTTTCTACTTCGTACCGCTCTTTTTTAATCACAGAAAAAGGAATAGATTCTGCCATTTTTAAAAAAGCTTCCCCGTTAGTGTTCAATCCAAAGCTTCTGGCTAATAACTGATAAAAAGCGGCTTCCCAGTCAAAAGCATTTTTGAATAGGAAAGCCTCCACGTCATTTGCTTTTTTTTCCAGGCGTTCAAAAAACAAACGCTCTACCCAATTGGACAGTGTAAAGCTATCGATCAACTTCAATTGGTTCTCACAATTGATCCATGTTTTTCGCACAAACAACTGATTATACTGATTCAAAACTTCTGCGGCAACATATTGTCTAAGTTCGAGTACAGGAATCACAGCATTATTTTTACGGAACACCTCAGTATCATGTTTCCATACTACGTGTAGAATAACATTGTCATAAACTGCGTCCGTCTCATGATGGTGTGCATACCAATCAGAAGATTTCAGGTGAATTTCTATATTTCCCGCCCATCGCTGCTCATCAATAATGAGGTGAGCATTAAAAAAATCAGGATCGGCCTGTTGAGTATAATAACCACAATGAATTATGGTGAGTTGCTGTCCGGAAGTAATCCGTAGATTGGTAAAAGCAAATTTTTTGTATTGCCAGATATAATGCAGAAATTCTTCTTTCATGGCGTATAGTATAAATGATGGCACAAAATGATAGGTTAAAAATATAAAAAAAATCCAACCTGTGAAAGATTGGATTTCAATATTTATGCTTTTAGTTAAACTACTTTATAGAGCTAATAATATCGTGCTTGGTAATAATATGGTATTTCCCATTTTCCAACTGAACCAAAACGGCCTGGTTATCTTTGTTGATGAGTTTTGAAACTTCTTCCACCGGGGTGTTTTCATGAACAACCGGATAGGGCTTACCCATGATTTCACGAATTGGTTTTTCAGCAATATTTTTATCGGCAAAATAGCTTCTGAACAAATCGGATTCATCAATAGAACCAACAAAACCGGTCGTATCGATAACCGGGATTTGGGAAATATTATATTTTTTCAATCGGTCGATAGCATGAGCAACCAGTTCCTCCGTACGAACAATTACCAACGACTTATCACGATGCCCTTTAATTAAATCAGCAGCGGTGGTAATCTCTTCATCTAAAAACCCGCGTTCACGCATCCAATCGTCATTAAACATTTTCCCTACATAACGGCTTCCTGAATCGTGAAACAAGACCACCACTACGTCTTCTGGTTTAAAATGTTCCTTTAACTGCAAAACACCTTTAATGGCTGCTCCGGCTGAATTGCCCACAAAAATCCCTTCTTCCAGGGCCAATCTTCTGGTAAAAACTGCGGCATCTTTATCGGTCACCTTTGTAAAACCGTCAATCAGCGAGAAATCAACATTTTTAGGTAAGATATCTTCACCTATACCTTCTGTAATATAAGAATAAATTTCATTTTCATCAAAAATTCCGGTCTCGTGGTATTTTTTAAATACCGAACCATACGTATCAACCCCCCAAACTTTTACGTTAGGGTTATGCTCTTTTAAATATTTTGCTACTCCGGAAATGGTTCCGCCGGTTCCTACCCCCACCACAAAATGGGTTACTTTTCCTTCTGTTTGTGCCCAAATTTCGGGACCGGTTTGTTCATAATGAGCCACGGCATTGGACGGGTTGTCATATTGATTCACATACCATGAATTAGGTATTTCTGTTCCCAATCGTTTGGATACAGAATAATAAGAACGTGGGTCATCCGGTTCTACATCGGTCGGGCAAACAATTACTTTGGCACCGACAGCCCGAAGAATATCCATTTTTTCTTTTGACTGTTTATCCGTTATAACACAGATTAATTTATAACCCTTCACGATGGCTCCTAACGCCAAACCCATTCCGGTATTTCCTGAAGTTCCTTCGATAATGGTTCCGCCCGGCTTCAAACGACCATCTGCTTCAGCATCTTCAATCATTTTTACTGCCATACGGTCTTTCACTGAATTTCCGGGATTGAATGTTTCCACTTTGGCCAGCACTAAACAATCTAATTCCTGCGTAATTTTATTGATTCTCACTAACGGTGTATTACCGATTGTTTCTAATATGTTCTTTGCAAATTTCATTCTGTTTGTTTTTCTGGGGTAAAGATAGGGATTTTTAGATTATTGGATAGTTCATAGTCCGATTGTTGGATTTTTAAAATGACTAATGCTGGCACTTGGTTTTCCTGAGATAAAACCCTATTTTTAAGGGAAAATCGGAACACAATGAATTATAAAATGTTTCTTATAAAAAGAAATTCCACTCAAGTCCGAAGCGTACAATAAAGTCACGATAAGGATAACCTGGTGCAGAATAATAGTTAAATCCGGTCATTGCTGCATTAAAATGTTCTGCTTTAAGGTAGATTCTAGCTGTTTTTACTTTGGCATTAAGGAAAAAATCAACCATGGGAAAGTCTCCTATTTCGCGTGTATTTTGCACATAAAAATCAGCAATTACCGGATGATAATCATTCGCTTTATATTTACTAAAATAATTAACGGTTAGTCCGGTTTGAATAAAAAGTGCTTTTTTAAAGAAATGTCCGGAAAAATATAACGTACTGCGAAGAGTAAGTTCCGGTACATTTAAGACATCATCCTCCTGATCTACTTTTTGGTACAGAATGGTATTGTCGAATCCAAACTTCCAAAATTTCAATTCTTTTCCGGCTTTAACGCTAAGATAGTTGATCGTTTTGTCATATTGCTTTGGCGTTACCAGAAGTTGATCCTGTGGAGCTTCGTCCTGTCCGAAATAAAGATAATCCGTAAGTGTGGTGAGTTGAAGAGCAGCCTCAATCCATTGTGTTTTTGCCGTTGCTTCTATATTGTTTATTTTTTCATTTTTAAAACGATTAGACCAGTTGTAGCTTTGATAACTGCTCTGAAAAAGTGAAAAGGTATGATTAGGCAACCGGTTCAGGTTCTGATAACGCAGATCGATACTGTTTTTTTCGTCGTATTTAAAAATTAATTTACCGTCAAAACTGGAAAGGCTTTGGTCTGTGAGAGAGGTCGTATAAGAGAATTTTCCGTTCCATCTGTTCTTTTGGTAGGTATATTGTCCGCCCACAGATTGAATTTCATCGCTTAAATTACTTGGTATAAGCTCAGTGCCTTGTACAATTGCCCGGTTATAGAAATAGTTATACCTGAAATCTTCTATAAAAAACTGAAACTCTCCGAGTAATTTATTTTCATATAATGCCCCTATTTTGTTGTACATCCGGTTATAGCGTGTTTCGTCATTAATGTTATTCAACACATAAGCATTGCCAAAACGGTTTACAACTCTGTTACCCTGATCAGATATGATGGTAGTTGCAACTGTAGCCTGCTTATAGTTATAAAATTTATGCTCATAATTCAATTGATGATGAAGGTATATATTATTTTGTGCATCATTTCTATTTATCCGGAAGTAGTGGTCATAAAAATAACGATTCCCTTTCAATACTGTTTCCGCATCATTTAAAAAGACTTGTACCCGGGCACGGTTTCTAAAATCTTCTTCACCACTTTCAAAGTCCTCCGTGTTGACAATCCCGCCATTCTCTCCGTTCAGTATATCCTGAGCCGTAAAATGAACTTTCAATTGATATCGCCTATTTTTGGTCTGATAACTGGTGGTAAAACGAAAATTTCCGGTACTGGAAAGCTGGTTAATGTATTTTCCTAAAGAGCGAAGCCCTTTGTATGCAATAGAAAAATTAAGTCTTTCCGTCGTATTAAGTGTTATAAAAGCGTCCAGATTCTGTCCCTGTTCCATCACGGTTTTAAAATATAATTCCGTTAAAGGGGTTGGTACATGATAATAATTTATTTCGTTTGCTTTTAGAAAATTGAAATGCTTCCCGCTAAATCCGATTTCCGGATAGGGGTCAAACTGATTTAATCCATAATCTAACGTATTGTATGTTTGACCTTCGTTTGCAAATTGTTGCAGCCCGAAAATATCTTTACGTAAATAATTATATCGGTATTCTTTTTGAATGGTTAACGATGTATCATAATGAGTTGTATCTCGCTCAATAGTAATGATTTTGTAATCGGAAATTTTAGCCGCTGATTTGTAAATTTTATCGTTTGATGTAACTGTGTTATTTCTTCTCACCGTATCATTATTACTATTGAGCATATTATCAGATGACAAACCCTTCCTTTTTTTTCCTGCATCAACCTGTGCAAAACCATGATGACAAAGCACTAAAAAAAGCAGATAATAAAATATTTTCATCGTTATCAAATTAAAGTTCAAATAAACTAAAAAACACTTTCTAAAGAAAGTGTTTTATTAGTTTTTATGTAATATTTAATATAAGGTAAAAATTTAATTAACAACTATCTTTTTAGTTGATGTTTTGGTGCCATCGATACATTTTACCAAATACAAACCTTTAGAATGAGATGATAAATCTAATGTTGATTTAGAAGATGTTGGTTTTGATTCAAGAATAACTCTGCCTTGTATATCATATACCTGTATCAATCCTTCAGAAGATTCAAAATTATATTCAACATTAAACACACCGTTTGATGGATTAGGATAAACACTAAATAATGTTTCCTTATCAAAAGTAGCTGTATTCAATGTGAGATTAGGTCCTGTGACTATAAGGGAAAAATTTTGCAAACCGCCAACAAGATTGTCCTTATGAGATACGGTTATAGTGTATAATCCGTCCGGGTTATCAACATCAACTCTTTCAAAATTATCTCTGAAGTTATCCGCATTTCTAACCGGCTCATTGTATGGCAATAACGGGTCTAACGTCCAGGGATAAAAAACATCCGAATTCTTAGTCACCCTGAGATCCAAATCATTTATCAAATACAATGAAGAAGGGTCTGCCACACCGTTGTTAGCAGTTCCCGGACGATCAGTCCAGGAAATAGACACCTTCAGTGTCTCTGCTCCGGAAGCAGCAAACGTACGGGTATAAGTCTGTCCGTTATTCAGGGTCAACTCATCAACAATAGCTGAATTACCTTGCTTTTCTGTTAACGTATTAGCCGCTTTTCCAACGTTTACAAGTCCCCATCCAAATTCATAATCGGGTCCGTCGTAGAAGCCGGACTCATCAGCAGTATGCATAATCAATCCCTTTAATGTTGCCGCCCTCATGTACTGATCAAACAGATTATCGTGATGTTGTTGCAGTAAAAGTGCTGCACCTGCTACTGCCGGAGAAGCCATAGAAGTACCATTCATGAATCCGTTATCTGTATTGGTAGTTTGCAAAGTAGAACGTACACTTACGCCTTTGGCCACAACTTCCGGTTTAATTCTTCCATCATCAGAAGGACCCCAACTGCTGAAAGCTGACATAACTACGCTAGAAGGACCTGTATAAGTAGGAACATTGTTCACAGCTCCTACTGTCAGAAAGTTTTTGGCATTTTGCATCCCTCGGATCAAATCATAACCAGATTTATCGGATAAATGTTGACCGATTACAGGATCTGCAAAATCATTTCTATCATTACCCGCTGCTGTAACCGGCAGATAATAAGGTGCTAAAAAGGTAATCTGATCTAATTGCCGGGCTCTTGAATCATAAGCTCCGTACATCCATTTAGCCGTTGTAGATCCTATCCAGTAGGAATGATTAGAAACCAATAATCCTTCAGAAGCAGCCTGAGTCATTTCTGCGTAATCGTTATTCCAGTCATAAGCACTACCTGTTGCATTAAAAGCAATCCCTCTTAAAGTTGACTGGGCTCCTTTTGCCAATATAGTTCCCATTACGTGTGTTGCATGAGCATTGTAATCACCGAAATCAAAATTCATAACTTTATTTTCAGAAAATTCATTATGGGTCTCTCTGGCAATACCGCCATCCCAAACACCAACATGCATTCCCTGTCC
Organism: Bacteroidota bacterium; assembly: GCA_023434025.1. Lineage (GTDB taxonomy): Bacteria > Bacteroidota > Bacteroidia > Flavobacteriales > Flavobacteriaceae > Flavobacterium. The sequence goes on along the minus strand of JAEYTL010000028.1, from coordinate 81,066 downwards.
CTGTACATTCAAACCTAAACTTCCTCCGCTGTAAAGCATATTAGCTCTGATAGTGGAAGAAGATGTTAAATTTGACGTTTGGTAATACAGTATCTCTCCAGTAGAAAGCACATCATAAATCTCTTTGGTAACGCCATCAACCGTTTCTTTTTTACTTACTGAAGGGTTCTTTAGCAAAAAATCATGAATCCTGCCTTGTCTTTCTGCAAACTCATTGTTAAACTCAACAGACAAACTATTTAAACTTTCAACATCAGTATTCGCTATCACTTTCTTTAACTTCTCTTTGCTTTGTGAGAAACCGGAAAATGAAAACAATACGGCAACAAGTAACAAACTGTAAAACTTTTTCATAACTTAATAATTTAAAAAAACGAGCAAAATTTGCTCTATAGCAAGCAAATATAATAAAAAAAGTCCTAACTGTTGTTAGGACTTTCATAATATCAATAAAAATTTATTGTTTAGTAAATCGATAAGTAGTCTGTGCTGCTGGTCCGCAATTTGAAGTAACATCATCCGTAAATGTCAACTCAAATACACTATCATCAGCAATATCATAATTTGAAGGCACAGTCGCCGGACCAAAGAATAAGCCCGCAGCTGTACACTGACAAGAACTAGGCTGACTTGGCCTAACAATAACATCACCACAAATCAAATCAAAATTAAACGGACGTAACGGAGTACAATACGTTGGATAGTTTTTTGTCATAAAAGTTCTTCCACTAATCGAACCCGGAATCACATTAAGCGTTACCACAGAACCATCATCCAAAGTAGGACCATCCACATAAGGACTTAATTGTTCAATTAAGTAACTTCCAACAAACATAGTTTCTTCGACCGGACAAGTAAGCTTAACTGTAAGTGTGTTCGTTGTATTAAAATCAGCATTTGATAATGTTGCAGATTGTAGAGAAAAAACAACAACCTTACCTGCCAATGTAGCTGGCTCTTCAAAAAACCTGAGTGTAAAACTACTGTAACCTTTTCCAGATGCCAGTACATCAGTATTATCAATAATTTCATAATCCACCCCTAAAACAGCTGTTGAATTTTCTACGTCAGGAATTAAAGTCACAGTGTGATCACCAACGACAGGCCTAAAGGTACCATACGAAAGTTCATAGTCTACAGAACCTGTTTCTTGTAAAACTAAAACTTCACTAGTAGTAAAGGAAAAATTCAATAAAGCATCTCCTTCAAAAGCCACCTCTCCTTTATCTTTCTCACAACTCATAAGAAAAACAAGGGCTAAAAATGGCAATAATTTAAAAAACTTATAATATTTCATAACAATAATTTTTAATTAGCGTAACCAGGGTTTTGTTGAGTTCGAATTGTTGGATTACCCGCAATTTCATCTTGTGGAATCGGAAAAGTAAACCGATAATCAGTATTTGGAATTGTCAAAGGTAGTGTAAGAATCAAATCATCAGTTACATTTCTATCAATACTAGCATTGGCTAATACACCTAAACGCTTAATATCAATATAACGATGTCCTTCAAAACATAATTCTTTTCTTCTTTCCAACAAAATATCTGCCCATGCCGCTGTAGCATTAGCATAAGTTGGTAACGGTTGTGCACCTAATCTGTTTCTAGCATCTCTAATATTTTTAATATATCCGGCAGCCACATCCAACTGACCATCATTAACTGCACATTCAGCTAAAATAAAATACATCTCTGACAATCTGAATATTTTAATATCATTTCTAAGGGACTGCTGAGAAGGTTTGCCTGGATATTTATCAATCACCAATACATCGGAGGTATTGTAAGCAGGGTTAGTCAGATAATTCGGATCCACTAAAGAGGTAGGGTCAACAAAAGCCAACGCCCTTATATCTCCAGGAACTGAAACCAACTCATTATATAAATTTCTTCCCATATCTAAAAAGGCACCACCAGTAGCACTAGTATTATTAAAGAAAAAACCTCCAGCTATATTACCCCAAGCTCCTGCAATAGGTCTGGACAAAGCAAAGATAACCTCTCCCTGAGCCAAATCAGCCCAAATTCTACGGTACGGATTATTTGTTGTGGAAGTGTAAAAATTAGCAGGTGCATAAGGTGTAGCAGGTGTCAAAACTAAACCTGAGTTAGAAATTACATCATTAGCATACTGTTTCGCCAACGGATAATTTTTTCTGTATAAATACATTCTAGCTCTTATAGAATTAATTAATGAAGGTGTAACAAATTTATATATATTTGGTGCCGTAATTTCCAGCAAATTATTTTCAGCAAACAAGAGATCTCTTTCGATTAATTCAAAAACTTCTCCGTTAGTACTTCTAGGCAATCTTCTGGTAATTTCTGGCACATCTTCAAACAACATAACTCCTAAAGCACCATCATCCGACAAATCAGTGGAATAATACGAAAGCAACTGAAAATAAGCATACGCTCTAATTGCCCTTGCCTGAGCCAAAATTGTATCATAATAAACTTCCTCAGAAATTTCATCTAAATTGCCATCCCCATCAACATCAATACTAACTGTTGCTTCTGGATCCGGAGTAATAGTCTCTGCAGCAAATAAAAGCCTATTAACTCTATTAATGACCGTATAATGTCCAATCCACATCCCTGATGCATAACCATCTGCCGGATTGAAATTAAACCTGTGCAATTGTAATGCCTGACCACCATTATTTGGTCCAATCCCTACTTCATCAGTAAACTCAGCAGTAAATAGAATTTCATTCGTAGCTCCTAAACTAGTATAGACAGAACCTTGAAGAAAAGTGTTCAAATCACCAACTGTTTCAAAAGTTGCATCATTTCCTAATTCTCCATCCTGTATAATCTCTATTGCATCATCACACGACACAAAAAACACAGAAGTAAAGAATAAAATAAAATATTTCTTTATATTTTTCATATACATATATATTATATATTATTTTTTTAATTAAAACTTAATACTGGCACCAAAAGAAACAGTTCTAGGATTTGGATAACCAGTTACTTGAAGAGTGGACACACTTTCCGGATCAAAACCTCTCCATTTTGTCCAAGTCAACAAATTCTCTCCCTGTACAAACAATCTGACTCCTTTAATAAAGGTATTGCTTAAAAATTCATCTGGCACGTTATATCCAAAAGATGCATTTTTTAACCTTAAAAACGATGAATCTCTCAAAAAACGATCACCCTCAGTAGATCCAACCGTAGAAGCATTAGAAGCCGTTAATGAAGGGAAATTTGATGGATTTTCAGGTGTCCAAGCATTTAACAAATCGGCAGAAACGTTATCATCACCAATAAAGTCAACGTTGTAAGCCCATGCTAATTGATTATCTATTCTCCAGGCATCCTTTGTCCATGTAAACAAAACATCTAAAAAGAAACCTTTGTAATCTGTATTTAAGCCAAAACCACCCTGATAAACCGGTATTGCACTCTTACCAGTCAATCTTCTGTCAGCTACTAAATCCGGAGTCTCAGTCACATTTCCATTTCTATCTAAATACAATAAGTTACCATTTGACTGATTAACACCAACATAAGGTATCAGATTTAACTGATTAGCTAGACCACCCACTACGTTAACTGTAGCATTTCCGGACTGATCAGCATCATCAATAGCAGTAATTTCATTTTTATTATAAGCTCCGTTAGCAAATACAGAAAACCTGAAGTCTTCGGTTCTGATTACATTATACTTTAACGACAACTCAACCCCACTGTTTCTCAAAGTACCATTATTACCATTTTGTCCATACAAACTAGTTGATGCTGATCTGGTTATTGTATTGTAAAGCTTATCCGTTTCTTTTCTGTAAATATCTACATTTCCTTCTAATTTGTTCTTAAAAACAATAAAATCCAAACCAAAATTCAACTGAGAAATTTCTTCCCATTGTAATTCAGTGTTAGCAATAGTGCCTGTAAAAAACCCAGAACTATTATCATAGCCGGGACCTGTAGCATTCAAATCTCTTACCAAATTAGTTCCCAAAAACAGTGCATTTGTTCCGTAATTCGGAGCAATTACATTCTGATTTCCTTGAGTACCGTAAGAAGCTCTTAGTTTTAACAATGAAAATATTGAACCTTCCATAAAACTTTCTTTATCAATGTTCCATCTTCCAGAAACAGACCAGAAAGTAGCCCATTTGTAATCATCAATAAATCGATAACTACCATCCCTTCTAACGACTCCTCCAAATCCAAACTTTTCTTTATAATCATAATCCACAGTAGCAAAATATGACAATGAACCTGCATCAACTTTTAAAGCACCTACAGTTGGCACGTTTTGCTCAGGACCGTCTGGTCCGGAAGGAGTATACGGCTGATAACCTGTACCTGCTCCAGGAGAGTAGGTTTTTGGATTCAAACCATTGTGTGTTTGCGTGGTTGATAAAAAATGTGCCTTAACATATTCCATGTAAAGTCCAGCATCAATTCTATGGTTTTCCTTTAATGTTTTAGAATAGTTCAAACTGGCGATATTTGTAAAAGTAAAATCTTTTGTATTACCTCTTGTTTCAAATCCACCAAAATTTAATCCCGCATCATTTTGAACCGCCAAAGCTAAATAACTCCATGGAGAACGAGCAAAAACCCGATCACTGATTTTATAATCAAAACCAGCCTTATTTGAAACCGTCAAATTATCAGTCAATTTATAACTTGCACTAACATTTGTCATGATACTCGTTTCGGTAAACCAGCTTGGCATACTATTCTTTTTCAAAATATCTTCCAGAACATATGTATCATTAGGGCCCGAAAAGTCAAATTCAATAGCATCAAACAATTCTTGACCATTTGCAAACAAGCCAGACTCCACATAAGGCAACCCCATCACACTTCCGTGCAACGGATTCTGAATCGTATTATTATTTACATTCGCATTAGTCTCCTGATTTAACTCGTTTCGCTTAGAATACCCCAAAGCTACTTGTGAATTATAAGTGAATTTACCATTATCTGACTTACCATTTAAATTATTACGCACTGTAAACCTCTTGAAATCAGTAGTAGGAACCATCCCTCCTTGTTCAAAATAACCAAAAGAAGTGTAGTTAGCCACATTTTGCCCGCCAAACTGAAGACCTAAATTGTGTTGCTTAACTACATCCGTACCAAAAAAAACATCTCTCCAATCAGTATTAATTCCATAAGCAGCTATCTCAGCATCAGACAAAGTCGAACCCAAGCCCGTATTCTTTCTCTTCTCAATAGTTAATGCTTGCTGAGAGTTGGACATATTATAATGATTCTTCGGCAGGAAATTCACACCTGTTGTAACATCATAAGTCACCGTAAGTGCAGAACCATATTTCCCCTGCTTAGTGGTAATCACCAAAACACCGTTCGCACCTCTGTTTCCATAAATAGAAGTTGCGGCAGCATCTCTTAAAACAGAAACTGTTTCAATATCGTTCTGATTCAAACTTCTGAACTGGTTACTACTTGTAGGCACACCATCAATTACAATTAACGGATCCGTTGATGCATTCAAAGAAGAAACCCCTCTGATCAAGGCATCAATCTTACCTGAACCAGGCGAACCTGACGAAGACAAGATTGACAAACCAGGAGATGTACCTTGCAAAGAATTTAAAAACGACGCATTTGGTCTGTTCTCAATAGTTTCTGCCGATACGGTTGTAACCGCAGAGGTAGTAGAAGCTTTTGTTCTAGTTCTGTTGTAACCTTCACCTACCAATTCAACACCAGTCAAAACTGTTGCATCTGCTTCCATCACCACACTAACAGTATTAGAAGCACCAACCGTAACTGACTTTGTTTTCAAGCCCAAGAACTGAAACTCTAAAACCTCACCTTGCTTAGCTTGTATGGAATACTTTCCATCAAAATCAGTTGAAGTACCTCTAGTTGTTCCCTTAACAAGAACCGTTGCACCAGGAAGAGGCATACCACCCTCCGTCACTGTACCCGTGATAGTTTTCTCCTGAGCATAAGAAAACTGAATAAAAAACGCCACTAAAAGCGTAAAAATCCATTTGAATTTCGATCTCATATTAAATTTATTTGAGTTAGTTATTCCGCAAACTTCTTAATAATTTCTTAAATAAACAAATATTACTTCGGAATAATATTTTTTATTTTTGTTAAAAGTTCTACGGAAACCTTCAACTTACGATGTAAGCTGTACCTTAGATGCCTAATATTTGAAATGGTTGCGTACATTTTAACATTTTATTTAAATTATTTTTATGTTAAATTTAAAATTCTCTCAATTCCTCATAGAAACCGGAACAGATGAAGCCGGAAGAGGCTGTCTGGCTGGCCCCGTAACCGCAGCGGCAGTCATATTACCGGAAGATTTTTCGCTTCCATTACTTAACGACTCCAAACAACTTTCCGAAAAAACGAGAGAAAAACTAAGACCTGTTATTGAAGAACAAGCTATCGCTTTCAGCTACACACATCTTGAACCAACCGTCATAGACAAAATAAACATTCTTAATGCTTCTATCCTAGCCATGCAAGAAAGCATCCTGAAGCTAACTCCTGCACCGGAATATATTATTGTGGACGGAAACCGGTTTAAACCCTTAAACAATATTCCTTACAGCTGCCTTATCAAAGGAGACAGCAGATACATGAGTATTGCAGCTGCATCCGTTTTAGCCAAAACGTACCGCGATGATTATATGAATAAAATTCACGAAGAGTTTCCCATGTACAACTGGAAAAAAAACAAAGGCTACCCTACCAAAGAACACCGGGAAGCCATTGCAAAGTATGGCACAACCAAATACCACCGGTTGAGTTTCCGGTTATTACCTGAACAACTTAAATTAGATTTTTGATTCTTTAGATAAAAAATTAAAGTTCTGAAAATTATTAAACTCAAAATCTGCTAAAATCCTTTTAAACATAGCGAATCAATCCCAAGAATCCCTGAAAATCTATTACACCTGAACAATACTCGTTCTATTGGACAAATCACTCAAGAAAGCAGATTTGAGTTCACACTCAAATAACCATTCAAAATGCTTCAAAATTTTCGCTTTCACTTCTTCTTCATCCACTTTTTCAACACCTAACTCCACTTGTAAAGAAGTCACCGCCTTCCCACGAATCCCACACGGAATAATATGATCAAAGTACCCCAGGTCAGCATTTACATTCAACGCAAAACCATGCATCGTTACCCAGCGTGAAGCCCGAACTCCCATAGCACAAATTTTCCTGGCAAAGGGTGTCCCCACATCCATCCAGACGCCTGTTTCACCCGGACTGCGTTCCGTCTTTAAACCATATTCAGCCAAAGTAAGAATAATCGTTTCCTCTAATAAACGTAAATACTTATGGATATCTGTAAAAAAATTTTCTAAATCCAAAATCGGATAACCCACAATTTGTCCAGGTCCGTGATATGTAATATCACCACCACGATTAATTTTATAAAAAGCCGCTCCTTTTTCCGCCAACTGTTTTTCACTCAAAAGCAAATTACTCAAATCCCCGCTTTTGCCCAACGTATAAACATGCGGATGCTCCACAAACAAAAAATAGTTTGCTGTAGGCAAGTTCACTTCCTCTCGTCTGTTTTGAATTTTCAGATCCACAATTTCCTTAAATAATACTTCCTGAAAATCCCACGTCAATTTATAATCTTTCCGACCCAAATCATCTGCCAAAACAACTTTATTCATAACTAAAAAATAAAACACAAAAATACAATTTTATACCTTAATATAGTATATGATTTTTCCGAAGCGGATGGCACAAGCATTTTCAGCCACTCATGCTCCATCTTTTGGTTGTAACCCCATCAAAAAAGACCAGAATTCCCACTTCAATCGGAGCTAAAAAATGATTCATATAAAAAACTTCATCTCAAAATTAATTCTTCCCGACCAATTAACCCGTTGATAAGTCCCCAAATTGACACATTGATACATTACCAAATAATCCCTATCTTTGCACGCTTAAAATTGACACTATGCAACTTTCGGAACAAGAAATCATCAGAAGAGAAAAGCTCAACGGACTTCGTCAGCTAGGAATAAACCCCTACCCTGCCGATTTATTTCCTGTAAACCATACTTCCAAACAAGTAAAAGAAAGCTTTGAAGAAGGAAAAAAAGTTGTCATTTCCGGAAGAATTATGAGTATTCGCGACCAGGGAAAAGCCTGTTTTGCTGAATTACAAGACAGTACCGGCCGGGTTCAGTTATATGTAAACCGTGACGTACTTTGCCCCGGTGAAGACAAAACACTTTATAATCAAGTTTTCAAAAAACTAACCGATTTAGGTGATTTTGTAGGTATTGAAGGTGAATTGTTTACCACAAAAGTGGGGGCACAATGTATCCGTGTAGATAACTTTACATTTCTAAGTAAAACTTTACGACCATTACCCTTACCGAAAACAGATGAAGAAGGAAACGTTTTTGATGCATTTAACGATGCCGAGCTACGTTACCGTATGCGATACGTTGATTTGGTCGTAAATCCGCATGTAAAAGAGGTTTTCGTAAAAAGAACGAAACTTTTCAATGCTATGCGGACGTTTTTTAACGACAAAGGCTATTTTGAAGTAGAAACCCCTATTTTACAATCCATTCCCGGCGGAGCTGCAGCACGTCCGTTTATCACGCACCACAACAGCTTGGACATTCCATTGTACATGCGAATTGCCAACGAGTTATACCTGAAAAGATTGATTGTCGGCGGATTTGACGGTGTATATGAATTTTCTAAAAACTTCCGTAACGAAGGAATGGACAGAACCCACAATCCTGAATTCACCGCCATGGAAATTTATGTAGCCTACAAAGACTACAACTGGATGATGGAATTCACTGAAAATTTGTTGGAATACTGTGCCCTGCAAGTAAACGGAACAACAGACGCTACATTTGGCAACCACAATGTAAGCTTCAAAGCCCCCTATGCCCGAATAACCATGACTGATGCCATCATTCAGTTTACCGGATTTGATATTTCCGGAAAATCAGAAGAGCAAATCAGAGCCGCAGCACTTGAAATGGGAATTCAAGTGGACGATACTATGGGCAAAGGAAAATTAATTGACGAGATTTTCGGGGCAAAATGCGAAGGTAATTTTATTCAGCCGACCTTTATTACCGATTATCCGAAAGAAATGAGTCCGCTTTGCAAAGAGCATCGTTCAAACCCGGAATTAACCGAGCGTTTTGAGCTAATGGTTTGCGGAAAAGAAATAGCCAATGCCTATTCCGAACTAAACGACCCGATTGATCAGCGTGAACGATTTGAAGCCCAGTTAAAATTAGCTGACCGTGGCGACGACGAAGCCATGTTTATCGATAATGATTTCCTGAGAGCGTTGGAATACGGAATGCCTCCCACATCCGGATTAGGCATCGGAATGGATCGGCTAATCATGTTTTTAACCAATAATCAATCCATTCAGGAAGTATTGTTCTTCCCGCAAATGCGACCGGAGAAAAAACAAATTGAATTAACAGAGGATGAAAAAGGTATCATCGAAATTTTAAAAACAGTAAACCCTATCGCTTTGGCTGAACTAAAAGAAAAAACCGCTTTGAGCGGGAAAAAATGGGATGCTGCCATGAAAGGTTTAGCGAAACATGCTTTAGTAAAAGTAAATATTGAAGGTGAATTAAAAACGGTTGAGTTAAAAGGTTAACATAATCAAGAATCACATAAAAACAAATCCCGACCTTATCAGTCGGGATTTGGCACTTAGTAACTATGTGACCCGGCCAAAGCTGAAGCAAATACGGCTCCAAAAAGTATAAAAAACAAAAACAATAAACCTAATACAACCGCCATCACAATTAATTGAGCTTTTGCCCAATTCTTCTTATTTACATTTTCATTATCGCTAAAAGCATACACAAAGAGCATGATAAATCCCACCAGTGGAATCATCATAATTACCAAAGTAATCAGCCAGTCTTTGACTGACATTGGTTTTTGATTCGAATTGTCAAATTCATTCATAATTATAATATTTTTTATGGTTAATTGAGTGCAATATATAAAATATTAATTTTTTATACATTGTGTTAATTAAAACTAAAATATTAAACCTTTTTAGAAATCGTTTGTCTTAACCCAATAATCATTAAAATCAAAGAAAATGAAAAAATTATTTGTTACTGCAGTTTTGTTAGTTGGATTTCTGACATCTGCCCAGGAAATGAAGGTACAGAAAGGAGACCGAAAAGCCAGAACAGAAAACCGTGAAACACTTACTCCTGAACAACAAGCCGAACTTCAGGTAAAAAAATTGACACTTGAATTAGATCTGAATGCCAAACAACAAGCAGAAATAAAAAAAATAGCTTTAGAACAGGCCAAAAAAAGAGAAGCTAAAAAAACGGAATGGAAAGCCAGCAAAGAAGACGGAAAATCATTGAGCAAAGACGAAAAGTTTGCCCTGAAAAATCAAATGCTGGATAACCAAATTGCACATAAAGCAGAAATGAAAAAAATTCTTACCGCTGAACAATATGCAAAATGGGAATCCAAACAAACGGAAAGAAAAGACAAAATGCAGAACAGAAGAGGTTCAAAAGAGAAAATGCAAAATGAACGCAAATAATTTTCAGGATAATATTTTGTTAATTAGCCTTTTTAGTCTATATTCGCTCATTAACTAATAATTAACTTTATCATGAAAAAAATTATTTCTATATTATTATTAACTTTTACCTTTTCTTTTTCAGCAAATGCTCAAAAGTCTCTGTCAATAAATGATGACACTAAAAAAGAGCACAATGTAAAAGAAGTTGTTTATAATGAAGTTGAAGAACTTTCCAGTGTAGTTAAATTAGACACCGATTTTAAGGATGAAATAGTCAAAATTTTGTTTATGAGAGAAGATGCCATTTCTAAAACAGAAGACTTAAAAGAAAAGATAAAAATCCATGAACAGGTTGGAGTCAAAATATTGGGAGCTCTCAACAAAGATCAGTTGGCAGCTTTAAAGAATAAACCTGAGTTATACAAAAAATTAACAACTTATCATGAAAAATAAAAAAATCCCGGTAAAACCGGGATTTTTTTATAACTGCTCAGCAACCTTCTCAATCGCCTCAATCGTATAATCTAAATCAGGATAAGTCAAGGCATCGGTAATAAACCATGTTTCATAAGCCGAGGGAGCAATATAAATCCCCTCGTTCAACAAACAGTGAAAAAACTTTTTAAATGTTTCGTTATCTCCGCCTTTAGCTGTTTCAAAATCAATTACCGGAATTTCATTAAAATGGACCGAAATCATAGAACCGACTCTATTTATTGTAAAAACAATTTCATTTTTAGTCAGAACCTCACGAATACCCTTCTCCAGATAAGCCGTTTTTTCATCCAATCGCCTAAAAATGTCAGCATCAGCATTAAGCTCAGACAACATCGCTAAACCCGCAGCCATTGCCAGCGGATTCCCTGACAAGGTTCCTGCCTGATAAACCGGTCCTAAAGGAGCCAAAAAGTTCATGATTTCATTTCCCGCAGCAAATGCACCAACCGGCAAACCACCGCCAATTACTTTACCGAAACAAACAATATCAGCTTGAACCCCGAACAATTCCTGAGCTCCGCCTTTTGCCAGCCTGAATCCTGTCATTACTTCATCAAAAATAAGCAAGGCACCATTTTCATCACATAAACTTCTTAAACCTTCTAAAAATCCATCCCGAGGAGGAACACAGCCCATATTACCAGCTACCGGCTCAACAATGATTGCTGCAATCTCTTCTTTATTACCATCAAACAGTTCCCGTACATTTTCCAAATTATTGTATTTCGCCAACAAAGTATCTTTTGCTGTTCCCTGCGTTACACCGGGACTATTCGGCACTCCAAATGTACTGGCTCCGCTTCCGGCCTGAATCAGAAAAGAATCGGAATGACCGTGATAACATCCGGCAAATTTGATAATTTTATCTCTTTTTGTATATCCGCGAGCAAGACGAACGGCACTCATACAAGCTTCTGTACCCGAATTTACAAAACGAATTTTATCAATGTTTGGCACCATAGAAACGGCCAACTCCGCTATTTGTGTTTCCAATTCGGTTGGCATTCCAAAAGAAGTACCCAATTTTGCTCTTTCTGTTATGGCATTAATCACAGGTTCATGGGCGTGACCCAAAATCATTGGCCCCCAAGAGTTAATATAATCAATGAGTTTGTTTCCGTCTTCATCAAACAAGTAGGCTCCTTGAGCACTTTTTACAAAAACAGGCGTTCCTCCTACTCCTTTGAATGCCCTTACAGGAGAATTTACTCCTCCCGGAATTACTTTTTCAGCATCAGCAAATAACTTGCTGCTTCTTTGGTATTGCATTGGTAAATCTTTTGAATTATTTTAGATAAATAACCTGACCTACAGACAGCGTATCTGATTTCATGTTATTGTTGCGTTTTATTTCATCTATTGAAACATTGAACTTTTTTGAAAGTGAATATAGTGTATCTCCTTTGGTCACCACATACTCTCTTTCAGATTGTTTCCCGGAAGAAACTATTTGCTTGGTTGGCGTTGATGATTTTCCTACTATTTCTGTGTCATATTGGTTTAATTGATACCGTTCAATCAGACTGATCAGTTTATCCGGATACTTTGAATCGGTTGCATAACCTGCCGCTTTGAGTCCTTTTGCCCATGCTTTGTAATCATCTTTAGGCAATTCAAAAAGTGATGCATAACGGCTTCTGGTTGTTAAAAATAAAGAATGATCACGGTATGAATCTGCCGGATCATCATATTTTCTAAAACATTCCTGAGCGGCATCATCATCGTGACGTACACTCGGTCCGGTCCATTCTTTGTGGCATTTTATCCCAAAGTGATTATTTGCCCTTTTGCTTAAAGAACCCTGCCCGACACCAGACTCTAAAATACCTTGGGCTAAGGTTATGCTGGCGGGAATTCCGTGCTGACGCATATTGTCTTTGGCTATATCTTTAAAATCGTCGATGTATTTAAGAACTAATTCGGTTGTAACTCTTACATTGGAGGTCGCTTCCAAAACTTCCGTTTCAGGCTTAGCAGTACTCGTTTGTGATGACTTTTGGGTTGAATGGTTTCTTGCAGGTGTCTTTGCAACAGGCTTCTTAGCTGTTCGTGTTACAGGAGTACTTTTTTTTGTGGTTCGCACAACCGGCTTTGAAGTTGAACATGAAGACATCAGCAGCATTAAACCGAAAAAGAATAGCATTTTTTTAATCATCAAACTTTATTTTTTGTAAATTTTTATGTTCTAATTTTATATTCATCCCATTAATTCCCTGTAATCCGCCAGTATGAACGGCTAAGATTTTTGAACCCTCCGGGAAATATTTTTTACTGATCATATCCACAACTCCATACATCATCTTTCCTGTATAAACGGGGTCGAGCGGAACTTTAGTACTTTTATAAAATGAATTTATAAATTCAATCAACTCATCAGTTGTTTTGGCATAACCGCCAAAAGTATAATCTTCAATTAATTCCCAATTTTTATTTTTGGTAAATTTCCGAATATCTTTGGCTAAAAAGTCTCCATTTAATGCCGGAAAACCAATTACTTTTTGATGTTCTGAGCAAGCATTTATCAAGCCTGAAATTGTACCTCCGGTTCCAACTGAGCAACAAATATAATCAAACACATTGTCTTCTGCTGTTAAAATCTCCTCACAACCCTGAATTGCCAGCTCGTTTGTACCTCCTTCCGGAATTACGTAAAAACGCCCAAATAAAGATTTTAAAATATACCGGTAATTTTCTGAATCTTTATTTCTGTAATTATCCCTTGTTTCAAAACAGAATTGCATTCCGTTTTGCTGAGCAAACGAAAGTGTGGGATTATCTTCTACTTTTGAAAAGAGCTCCTCGCCCCGGATTACCCCGATGGTTTTGAAACCATATTCTTTTCCGGCAAAAGCAACAGCGGCAATATGATTTGAAAAAGCCCCGCCAAAGGTTAGCAATGTGGTATGTCCTTCTCTTTTTGCTTGCTGTAAATTATACTTTAGCTTTCGGTATTTATTTCCGGATACAATCGGGTGAATCATATCTTCTCTTTTGATAAAAAGTGAAACCTGATTACCTATTCCTTTTATTTCCTGATTAAAAACCTCAAAAGTCATACTACTGCAAAGGTATTGAAAATGCTTTTAAATAAAAAAGACAGTCCGTTTGAACTGTCTTTTCAATTATAACTATAACTTGTTTCTAATTAACACTGTAAACAGAAATCTTTTTACTGATTTCCTGGTTATCTGAAGTAATTAATTTTACAATATAAATACTATCACTCAATCCGGCTGTTGGAAAAGAATAAATTTCCTGTGCCCCTAATTTTTCTTTTGTAAAAATTCGTTTACCGGTAATATCAAACAATGTTGCTGATTTCAAATTAATCAGATTTGGATTTCGGATTGAAAGCATTTCATTTTCATTGTTTTGAACAATCATGAATTGTTCGCTTTTAATCGTTTCATTGCTTAATGTCTCATCTAAGAAAGTAACTTCAAACCGGTTGGCTGTTGTTCCTCCTGCCGGCAACGTAATATCAACAAAGCTGTTCTTTATATCGTGGTAAATATTTGTTTCATTGTCAAAAAGGAAAATATTTTCTGCTCCATCAAAATTAATAATATCACCAACATACACTCTGAAAGTGGATTGACTGACCGCTTTTAAAGCTAATGGTATTCTCTTATTAATATCAAACGGCAGGGTTGAAATTACAAACTGATTATCCTGAGTTAATGGAAAATAAACGTCTGTCGGCAGATTAACCTCCTGCGTAGGAGCATCAAAAGCAACATCAAGACCATCGTTCGAATTTGGGTTAAATGCTAAAACAACTTCTCTGGTGAATTGGTTATTTAAAATGGTTTGAATCCTGATTTGAGGAACCTGCAACTTGGAAAATTGCTTATAATTTGTACCTGTTAAGTTTGGAACTTCTCCCCAATTTGTTTCTGAATCAGAACTCATTTGAGCATAATCGATGTTTCTTTCAAATTGAGAATTATTCACAACGCCCTCTTTCATAAAAACACGGTAACGATTTCTCATTACTGCCGTTCCGGTGGCTACGGCTCCCTTAATCACAAATCCCTGACCAACCGGAGAAAACATTCTGCGGTAATTTATTCCGGCTGAGCCTCCGGTAGTGTTTGGCGAACCGTCTCCATTGTAGGTATTCCAGGTAGCACTGGTATATGTACCGGGTGAAAACGCATTGACATTATTAGGCACATAGGTTGCATACCCACCTACATAATCAGTCAGCGTGTGCGAAGTAGCCGGCTTCTGGTGTTCCCAAAAATAAGCATTCCCATTAATTATTGGCGAACCGACATATGTTACTGCTCCTGTTCCATAATCCACGATATAACCACTGTTCTCCAGCAAAAACAAATTCAGATTAATGGCAGATGGATAGGGATTACCGGTTAATGTACTTTCCGTATACAAAGTACTCATGTCTTGAGAATTTCCAACCGGAATATTTATAGTTCCGTCGTTTGGTTTACCTCTGAAATCATAACGCTGGTTATTTCCCGGATTATTTTGAACGCCTAAAACCGTTGTATTATCTGTGCCGCTAACTCCTTTCATCGTAAAGCCCTGACCAGCTCCAATACTCGTTGCAGCGGCAATATAATTCCAACTTGAATACTGATTTGTTGTTGTTAGTGTATAAATCCACCGGCTTGAAATATTTAAAGCGGTATTAGTAGATGATCCGTTTAATCCGGTCGTAATTGCTTCACCTCCAAAAGTTGTTAATCCGGTTGGTCGTTTTAACAATGAAATTCCAAAATTAGAATTTCCGACCGATGCTGAAGGTTCTCCGACAGGAGAACACCAGTAATTATAACCAAAGTTATTGGAAGTGCCTTCCTGAAAAGCAGATAATGCTCCCAATCCTGTATTGGCGGATCCCGCTGTCGTTTTCTGGAGCAATTGGCTTTCATTACGCAAATATATAGCACCACTGTTGGCTAAATTAACATCTTGCGTAACGGTCACGTATTGATCATTTACATATAAAAAGCTGCCTGAACTTACAAACAATTGAGCCTGAGACGGCATGCCTATAAAAACAATTCCGACAAAAAGTAATAACCCCTGTAATCTTCTCATAACTAAAAGCTTAAAATCCAAATTTAATTATTTATTTGATAATATCTTTTTTTTAGGATGTTTTTTTTAAACAATTTATTAAAAAGGTTAAAATCACACCTTAAATCTATCGACAAAATACTTGTTTTTTTAACATTTGAATAATACTTTTCTTTCATTTTTTTATATTTATTGTATTTCATCGATTTTTTTATACATTTTATCGATTTAGTAAATACATTTGTTCAGTCAAAAATTAAGAAGTAAAAACTCAATTTAAAATTAATAAGTTATGAAAAATTATTCTGTACTGATTAATGAAATAAAGAACAAAGTTTTAAGCCTAAAACTTTCATCTAAGATGGTATTGGTATGCTATATACTATCATACCAATATGCAACAGCACAAACAGTTCATATTGATCCGGCCACAAATGGCGGTTTTGAATCCGGAACTACGTTTGGAGCAAATGGGTGGACCGCTACAACAGGATCATCCAATCAGAATCAATGGGTATGTAGTACCGGAGCAACTTCAGGATATTCAGGCTCACGCTGTGCCTATATCACAAACAATACTGCTGTTGCAACACCTCCACACAATTATACAATTAATGCAACAAGAAGGACACATTTATACAGAGACGTGACCATCAGCAGCAGCCAAACAAACATCGTTTTAAGTTTCAGCTGGATGGGAAGAGGACAAAACAATACCGATTGGATGAGAGTATGGCTAACCCCTACTTCATATAACCCAACATATGGAAGTGCCATTGGTGCAACCGGTTCTGCTCCAAACGGAAGAGTGTTATTAAACAGCTACCAAGACCAAGCTTCATGGACAACCGAAACGGTTAATATCCCAAATGCTTACGCCGGTCAAACCTTCCGGCTGATTTTTGAGTGGGTAAACAACAACAGTAACGGAACACAGCCTCCCGCCGCAATTGATAATATTTCATTAACTTCTGACCCTTATAACAATGAGTGTTCATCAGCATTTGCATTAACCGTAAACCCCACTTCAACTTGTTCAACATCAACAAATGGTAATACAGCAGCCGCTACCCAATCACAATCCGGGTGTACCGGAAATGCAGATGATGATGTTTGGTATAGCTTTGTCGCTACATCAGCACAACATACCGTTACGGTAACCCCAAATACACTGAATGATGCCGTCCTGCAAATATTTAACGGTTCCTGCGGCTCATTATCCAGCATTGTGTGCCAGGACTTAACGGCTTCAAGCTTACCGGAAGTTGCCACTGTTACCGGATTAACAATCGGAACAACCTATTACCTGAGAGTGTATAGCTATGGTAATACAAGCAACCGCGGCACATTTTCCGTTTGTGTAACTACTCCGGCTGACCCATGTAACGCCATAACCAACATCAACGGATGCGGAGCCGTAACAAACACATCCATTGCGTCAGGAACAGGTATATATCCGAGTTCGGCTTGCGGAAACGCAACGCCCGGTTTAGAATATATTTACACCTTTACACCAACAGTATCCGGAACTTTTGCGATTCAGCAGTTGAGTTCATACACCTCAATCAATTACCAATATAAATCCGCTTCAAACGGATGTAATAACACCGGTTGGACCTGTATTCAGAGCCTGAACGGTGCCGCAACCAGCTATACCTTTTACATGCAGGCAGGAAATACTTATTATATCATGATTGATCCTCAAAACAGTAACGGCGGGAACGTTCGTTTCCAGGTTAATTGTTTAACAGCACCATGTAATGCTGGCGAAGGAGTAGGAACCTCTGCATTAGGATGTCCGTCTGTTACATCAGGAGGACTGGGATTAAGCGGAGCGAATCCGGATCCTATTGCATGTGATGCTTCATCTACTTGCACTACATTGGAAGCAAATTACTTAAAATTAGGACAGACAACAAATTACACCGTCCAATCAATCCCTTATGCCCCTCCCTATCAGTTTGAATGTTTGGCAAACCCTGTGAGTGTCAACATTGATGATGTCTGGTCAGAAGAAATTTATTTGCCTTTCTCATTTTGTTTTTTTGGAAATACTTATAATTCCTGCTTAATTGGTTCTAACGGTACATTAACCTTTAACACTTCAAATGCCAGTGGTTATGCCGGATGGCAATTTAGCAACAACCTCCCGAGTACCGTCGGTGCTCTATTCAACAATACAATCTATGGTGTTTATCATGATATCGATCCCAGTAAAGGAGGCACTGTTGGATGGGAATTGATATATCTTAACACCGGATGCAGAGCCTTAGTTGCATCATGGCATGATATTCCAATGTATTCCAATACCTGTAACGCTATCCTTTATACAGGAATGATGGTGCTTTATGAAGACTCTAACGTAATCGAGGTGTACATTGAAGAGAAAAACGTTTGTGCAACATGGAATGGCGGAAATGCTGTAGTGGGTATCCAAAACAGTAATGGTACGCAGGCAGTAGTTGCCCCAAACAGAAATTCACTGAGCACAAACTGGACAGTAACCAACGAAGCATGGCGATTTGTTCCATCCGGAACACCCATCACCAGCTTAGAATGGTTTGAGGGATCCGGCACGTCCGGCCCCATGATAGGCACAACCGACACTATTGAAGTTTGCCCTTCCACGACAACAACCTACACCGCTAGAGTAACCTACACCCTTTGCAACGGGGCAACAGTGGTTGAAACAGATGAAACGGAAGTGGCTGTCATAGAAGATAAAATATGGAATGGCTCAATCGATTTAGACTGGGACAAACCAAACAACTGGACACCCGCAGGAATTCCAAACAGTTCAGATTGTGTCATTATTCCTATCACCCCTAATAATCCGGTAATCGACGGAACTGAATATGAAGGATTGGCCAAAACACTAAAAGTATTAAACGGAGCCTCACTAACAATAAAATCCGACAATGCTGTTACCGTAACGGATTGGGTAGAAGTTGAACCTTCGGCTCTTTTTGAAATTGAAAACAACGCCAGTCTTGTTCAAATCAACAATGCGACAAATACCGGTAATATCTTATACCGCAGAAATGCTTTCATCCGAAAACTGGATTATGTTTACTGGTCATCCCCCGTATCACCCTTTCATGTAAATGCTGTATCGCCGGGCACTTCTGCTTCACTCCGATTTTTCTGGAATACAACCGTAGCCAATACCAACGGCGGACTCGGTAACTGGGTTAATGCCAACGAAAATATGATTCCCGGAAAAGGATACATCGTACGCGGCCCAAATTCATTCAATACCACAATACAGCAATTTACTGCCAGTTTTAACGGCGTGCCTAATAACGGAAACATTAGCATTCCTATTTCCCGGGGCAGTTATACCGGAGCAGATTATTCAGGCACCAATGGTGTAGCCATCACAAATATGGATGACAATTTTAATCTTATCGGGAATCCGTATCCTTCTGCCATACGTTTTACCGACTTTATGGCCGCAAATCCAAATTTAGAAGGCTCTATAAGAATATGGACACATGGCACATTGCCCAACAATGCGACATCAAGCCCTTTTTATAACAGTTTTGCCTACAATTACACATCAGCGGATTATATAATTCACAACGGTACCGGAACAATCAGCGGCCCCGAAACATACAACGGTTACATTCCTGCCGGACAAAGTTTCTTTGTTGCCATGTTAGACGGACCAGCTGCAACATCCAATGCATATTTTACAAACTCAATGAGGGTTAGAAATAATAATGCTCAGTTTTACAGAAACCCAAACGTTGACATAACACAGGCTGAAAACCAACACAACAGAATCTGGGTAGATTTAGTGGCTCCGAACGGAACAATGAGCAGAACACTAGTGGGTTATGTAGAAGGAGCCACCTATGAAAAAGACCGTATGTTTGATGCATATACTAAAATTGACAATGCATTAATCTTGTATTCATTAATCGAATCTGAAAAAGCCTGTATCCAAGGGAGACCGCTGCCATTTGATTCCGATGATGTTGTTCCACTCGGCTTTAAAGTGAGTAATAATGGCATATATACTATAGCCATTGCAGCAGTTGACGGAATATTTTCAAGTGATCAGACTATTTACCTCAGAGATAAAACGTTAAATACTGTACATAATTTATCTGCAAACCCTTATTCGTTCACCGCTGATTCCGGAATCTACAACCAACGATTTGAATTACTATACCAGGACGAAACACTGGGTATTGATCAGGTGGAAAATTGGGGGATTAAAGTAATTACCAAGGACAGAATCGTTGTGAGATCCGGAAATGAACAGATAAAAGAAATTCAGGTTTTTGATGTCTTAGGGAGAAAAGTAAATGATTACCATTCTGTCAATGCGAACGAATTTGCTTTAAACGAACAAAAGAACCACCAGACACTTTTGTTGAAAATCAAAACTGAAAATGATTATATCACAATCAAAAAGATTTTGTTTTAAAAAAACCATGACCTGACCTTTTATCTAACAAAGAAACCAGGGATAAAATAATCCTATCTTTAACCGTCTGAAAAAATCAGACGGTTTTTTTTTATACAAACTCCACTGCTCATATTACATTTAATTCGCTTTATCGACTTTTATTACTTGTTCAACGATTATTTATTGTAATCAACTCATCATCAATTAATTTTACCGGACAATTTCCATAAACACTTCCCAATATAACAGCGGGTCGAATGCATTTCTATTTGACTTGTACGAGTTTTGAAATGGTTCAGATTCTGTTTCAAAACACACAATCAATTATGACCCCCCAATTCATAATTCTTTGCAAAAATTTATTGTCAGCTTAAAAAATTAAAAGCTCTATTTTTTTTAAATCTAAACCGTGTGGATTATGAAAAACCGTTACAATATATCATTTAAATCAGGTGATTTAAATTTTAAACCCTCACTGATATTTACAGCCCTATTATTTCTTTTGGGGGCTTTCAGCAGTTCTTCTCAGGTGGTAGAAACTTTTACAAACACCGGAAACGGTTCCTGGACATGCCCGACAGGAGTTACAACAATCACTCTGGAATGTTGGGGGGCAGGCGGCGGCGGCCAGAGAGCAAACGGCAATCCTTCGGCAGGCGGTGGCGGATCCGGCGGTGGATATATCAGAACAACCTATGCTGTAATACCCGGAAACACTTACGCTTTTTATGTTGGAAGCGGAGGCACAGGAAATTCCGGCGGAAACGGTCAATCCAGTTGGTTTATAAACAACACAACCATTCTGGCTGTTGGTGGAAGAGGTGCCGGGAATGCAATAACTGCCAATAATAGTTGGGGAACCGGTGCTGCAGCTTTTACGACAGGAAATATAGGAGGCACTCTCTTTAACTCATACGGTGGTAACGGAGGCAATGCCGGCAACAATTTTAGCGGCGGAGGCGGATCCAGTGCCGGAACAACAGCTTCTAACAATGCCAATGGAACAAATGGTGGCGGAGCTCCAGCCAACGGATATGCAGGAGCAAACGGGAGAAACAATAACGGAACCGGTGCGGCCGGCGGAATTGGTGCCGGCGGTGCCGGCGGAAGAACAGACCAAGGAACTGACCGGAACGGTGGTGCCGGAGGAAATGGCCAGGTAAGAATATCTTATACCAATCCAAATACAACTTGTGCTACCGCTATCCCCTTACCTTGTGGAACAGTAAATATGACCGGATTTACACAAGGTTCATCCAATATCACACACGCAACCGGGTGTTCAATGAGCAATTATGGTGTCTGGTACACATTTACAGGCGACGGACAATATACGACAATTACCTCCACAGCATCGGGAGGATTTGACCATGAAATGTCCATATCAAGAGGAACCTGCTCATCAAAAACCAACATTACCTGCAGAAACGACTCCGGTAATAACGGCACTGAAAGCTATACTTTTCAGACCACTAACGGAACAACTTATTTTGTTTATATAGCTCACCAAAATAATGGCAGTTCAGCAACAGGTGATTTTACCATATCCAGAACATGTACACCATACTGTACGCCGACTGCTTCAAACGGTGTTCATAATAATGGCATTACGAATGTTACCTTTAGTACTGTAAACAACACCACAAATAATAATTTGGTCTATAATGATTATTCAAATTTAGTGGGCAGTGCCTATCAGGGAGCAACAATGCCCATCAGTGTAACTACCAATACAGGAAATAACACATATAACATTAAAATCTGGGTAGACTGGAACAATGATTTGGATTTAACTGATCCCGGAGAGGAGGTTTTCTCCGGAATTGTAACATCAAACACCATTAATGGAGTAATCAATATCCCTTTAAATGCTGCGGTTGGACACCATCGGTTACGCGTTGGAATAGCCCGAAGAGGAAACGGAAACAACAATGAAACCCCTACTCCCTGTTTTAACGGTAACAGAGGTGCGTATGAAGACTATACACTTGACGTTTTAGAAGCTATCCCCTGCACCAATCCGCCGACTGTTATCAGCAATCCTGTTAATACCACTGTAGCGAATAACGGCACAGCTAATTTAACATCCTCTTTTAACGGTTTTCCAACCAGCTACTTATGGGAGGTGAGTTCTGACGGCGGCAATAACTTTACTTCAATCACGGATGGAGGAATATACTCGGGAGCCAATACCGCTACTCTAACCATTACTAATCCGACCGGTGTATTAAACGGGTTTATCTATCGGGTTTATGCCACGAATGCCTGCGGAACTTCTTCTGCATCGACAAATGCAGTTTTAACAGTAACGGTCAGTTATTGCACGCCGGCATCAACTTCTTCCTCAGTTTATATTTCAGGCATTACTTCTGAAGGAAATTTAAATGATGTGTCCAATGCTCCAACAGGATATTCGGCAGGAGGCTATAGAAACTATTCAAATATCATCATTGCCACGCAAGTTGCAGGAGGCGGAATCAATATCGACATAAACCTTGTTGGAACTCAATTCATCAGAGGTTATGTTGATTGGAATGGAGACGGCGACTTTACCGATGCCGGAGAAGAAATTTATTCCACAGGCAATGTGGCTACCGGTGACACTTCTTTTGGTTTTGTAATTCCTATTTCTACAAGCCCGGGAAATTACCGGTTCAGAATCAGAACCTTAGGCTATCCGTCAGGCTCAACCATAAGTTCCTGTAATTCATTACCAAGTGGAGAAACTGAAGATTATACCATTAAAGTAGTTTCAGATTGTGCTGCTAAAATTGATTCTGTTACAAACGGATCTGTTTGTGGTGCAAATAATCCGGTAACCATAGGAGCTGTAGGCTTAGGAAACACAACAGAATACAGATGGTACACCACAGAAACCGGCGGAACACCAGTTGCCGTTACCCCAACAGGCAGCTATACAACTTCCGCATTAGCAAACACCACTATATTCTATGTAACAGCGTTTAACGGAAGTTGTGAATCGTTAGAAAGAACCAGGGTTACCGCTACAATTCTACCCACAACCATCATCAATTTTTCTCCTGCGGCTCCTATCGCCTGTGGTGACAACGAGGTAATAACCATCAATGCCTCCGGCGATTTTATTGTAGAAGAAATAATGTATGAAGATTTTGAAAATGGTTTAGGTCAGTTTTCAGTCACAACTCCAACCAACACAAATGGTGGAGCAGATAGTCCTTGGAGTGTTAAAACGAGTACCTATCAACCAACAACAACAACTGTTTGGAGACCCGCTATAAGTTCCGGCAGTATTGACAATAGCTTCGCATTTACTACTTCTGATTATACAAACAATAATTTGGTTACTCGATTAACCACAAATATTCCTATTAACTCTGCTGGTTTTGTTGATTTGACACTTTCATTTAAACATTACTACTCCTATTTTAACGGTGACAATGGCAGAGTTCAAATTTCAACAGACGGCGGAACTAATTGGACTGACCTGAGAGTTTATAATTCTGATTTAGGTACAGCCTCACGATTTATTGATGATTCGATAGATTTAACGGCTTATATCAATTCTCCTAATCTGCAAATTAGATTTCAATACACCAGTTTGTGGGACGATGGTTGGGCAATTGACAACATAAGGCTATTTGGAACAAAGCTTTTAAACACCACCTTTTCATGGAGCGGTTCTGAGCCTGTTGATGCATTCACTGATTTAGCATGCACAATTCCCTATACAAATCAAAGTATTTCTACTATTTACATAAGACCTAATTTAACTCAGTTACAGGTTGAAAATTATCCCTTTGAAGTAAGTGCAACGCTTGGAAACGGTTGTACAATTTCAGAAATAATCACAATAACCAATAAATCAAAAGTTTGGCAGGGAAACAACTCACAATGGGAAAATCCGACCAATTGGCTTCCTTCAGGTGTTCCAACGGATAGTAATTGTGTTATCATACCACCAACAGCAAACAATCCTGTCATCTCCGGAAACAATTACAACGCTTTTGCTTATTCATTAGCCATTAAAAGCAACGGGGGGTTAACCCTTAAATCAAACAACAATTTAAGCGTAACAAACCTTGTTAATGTAAATACCGACGGAAATTTTCTTCTGGAGAATAATTCAAGTTTAATCCAAACAGACAATGTTGCCAACAACGGAAGCATTACCTACCTGAGAGAAGCTACTAATATTGATGGTTTAGATTATGTGTACTGGTCATCGCCGGTTGCAAATCAATTGTTGAATTCAATCTATACAAGTCCGCCACAAGGTCCAAAATATAAATGGAATCCCATTCAAGCGAACGGAAACGGAAATTTTGGCAACATCAGTCAGGGAATCTGGGTAAATGCAAACGGAAACACCATGGAAATTGGCCGGGGCTATATCGTGCGAGGCTCATCTGATTCCGGAATGACACAAACCACTATTTCAAGCACATTTGCGGGGGTACCAAACAATGGAACGATTAGTTATACAGTGGAAAGAGGGATGTACACCGGAGCCCCTTATGCCGGATTAAACGGTTCACCGATTACAAATTTGGATGACAACTGGAACTTAATAGGAAATCCGTATCCATCAGCTATCAATGCGTTGCGGTTTTTATCGGATAACAGCAGTGTGCTTTTGGGTAGTGCAAGACTTTGGACACATGGAACCGATTTAACTTTTGGCGGAACCAATCCGTTCTACGGAAGCTTTGCCTATAATTATAACTCATCCGATTATTTATTTATCAATTTTACAGGCACAACGATTCCAACCGCATCTGATCTTATTAAAACAGGACAAGCCTTTTTTGTTCAAATGGTGGATGGTCCCGGAAATACATCAGCCCAGGTAAACTTTAATAATTTACAAAGAAGCAATGCTTATCTGAATAATAATTTTTTCAGAAACAGTGAAAACTTTTCTACTGACTATTCATTGCCTACATCAGAACGTCACCGGATCTGGTTAGATATTGTCAATCCAAACAACCAATCCGTAACTACCCTAATTGGGTATGCAGAAGGTGCTTCAAATGAAAAAGATTCTTTTTTTGATGCTCATGAAAAAGTTTCCGGTTCACTGGGAATTTATTCCAATATTAACGAAGAAACCTTTGCCATTCAAGGCCGTTCATTGCCTTTCTCTGTTTCCGATGAAGTTCCGATAACATTCAAAACAGCAAATTCCGGCATACATCATCTTGCTATTCTGGCCGTTGACGGACTTTTTGAAAACCACTCCGTTTATGTGAAAGATAATTTATTAAATGTGATTCATGATTTGAAAGCAGCACCCTATTCGTTTTCAACAGATGCCGGAATCCACCAAAATCGGTTCAGAATTATTTATCAAAATGAAACGCTTGGAATTCCGGATATAACCGAAAATCAAATTATCGCCTATAAAGACAAAACAAAAACCATCCAGATTTCTTCCGGTGCTTTATCGATGGATCATGTTAAAGTATTTGACATTCAGGGAAGATTAATAAAAACGATTAAGGACATTAACGACAATAAATTATCAATTGACGTGCAAAATATAGCAGATCAGGTTCTGATGGTAACTATTTCCACAACAGATAATCATAACATTACAAAAAAGATATTCTAACAAAACGTTATACTTCAACATAAAAAACAACTTCCTTCGAAGTTGTTTTTTTATAAGTAAATACTGATTCTATTTAATCCTTTTAACGATTAAATCAAACAACACAACAATTAATTAACAAATATTTTACATTTTGTGATGATTTATTTTAAATTGTTAATCAAATCAAAATAAATCCCATACACCATGAAAAAAGAAAATCCGGGAATCTTTTTTCCATTCACTCTCAGTCATCTTTTTGGGGTAATACTAATACTATGCTACTCCAATAGCCGTGCACAGTGTGCGGCTTATACCGCAAATATCCATTGTACAGCTAATGCCCCCACAATTACAGGTAACAGCATTACCTGTACACCTCCGGCAAACAACGCAGGCAGGAGAAACTTTCTCGTAAATAATATGATTGCCGGAAACATTTACAGGGTATCAAATTGTGGTTCAGGCTTTGACACACAGTTAACGATCTTTGATGCAACCGGGGCAACTGCTTTAGCTTTCAATGATGATAATGGTCCTGCATGTCCCGGAACTGCGGCGTCGATAGACTTCATCCCGCCTTCAAATGGCAATTACCGCATGCAACTGAACCGTTACAACTGCAATACCACAACAAACCAAACACACGGCACAATCACCGTAACACTGATAGGAGTAGCCCCACCTGCTCCGGACAATGACCAGTGCATCAATGCTACATCACTTCCTTGCGGAACAATCAATATGGCCGGAACTACCATAAACACAACAAACACTCCTCACAATACCGGATGTTCTATGTCTGATTATGGTGTGTGGTACACTTTTGTGGGAGATGGCGGAACTACTACCATCAGTTCAACGGCGACCTTTGATCACGAAATGGCTGTCATCAGTGGTTCCTGCGGAACTTTAACCAACATATCCTGTAATGATATTGCTTTGAGCAACGGTACAGAAACAGCCACATTCCCCACAATCAACGGGGTCAGTTATTATGTTTATGTTGCACATTGGCAAAGCGGAAGTAACACAACAGGTACATTTACAATTTCCAGAAGTTGCACAACACCATGTTCACCGGGCAACAGCACAGGCACAACAACCTTAGGATGCCCATCTGTTCTTTCAGGCGGTTTAGGATTAAATGGTGCAGACCCAATTCCTTTAGATTGCAATGCGGTTTCAACCTGTGTTGAACTGGAAGCAACTTATTTACAACTTGGAAACACTTCAACCTACACAGTTGAACCCATTGATTACAATCCCCCCTATCAATTTAACTGCCTGCAGAATCCGGTTAGCGTTAATATTGACGACGTATGGTCTCCTGTAATTAATCTCCCGTTTAATTTTTGCTTTTACGGAAATACCTACAATTCATGCATAATGGGGTCAAACGGTATGATTAGTTTTAATACCGGATCTGCGGAGGGTGCTTCCGGATATGAATTCAACGAAAACCTTCCCAGTACAACAGGAGCATTATTTGCCAATACAATTTACGGTGTTTATCACGACATAGACCCAAGTGAAGGTGGCGAAGTGGCGTGGGAGCTAATCACACTGAACACAGGTTGCAGAGCCTTAGTAGCCAGCTGGAACGATGTACCAATGTACTATGACAACAATATCCGCTACACCGGTATGATTGTACTTTATGAAGACACCAATGTGATTGAAGTTTACATCAAAGAAAAAAATATAGACGGATATTCTTCCCTTTATGGCGATGCCTGGAATAATGGCAATGCAATTGTAGGGATTCAAAATGCAACCGCCACACAAGCCGTTGTTGCACCCAACAGAAACGGCTTGAGTCCAAATTGGACAACCTCCAATGAAGCCTGGCGTTTTGTTCCATCCGGGCCATCCATCACTTCGTTACAGTGGTTTGAAGGATCTGGCACCGGTGGCACTGCATTAGGAACAACCGATGTAATTGAAGTTTGCCCCAGTGTAACCACTACCTACACCGCAAGAGTTACCTATACGCTATGCAACGGAACAACAATTACCGAAACAGATGAGACAATTGTAACGGTTACCGGAGATAAAACATGGAATGGTTCAATTGATTCAGATTGGAACAAAAACAATAACTGGACTCCAGTAGGAATACCAAACAGTTCTGATTGTGTTTTAATTCCGGTTACTCCAAATGATCCTATCATCTCCGGAATAAATTACAATGGATTAGCAGGAACATTACGTATTTTGAATGATGCAACCTTAACTGTAAATTCAAACAATAGCATAACTGTAACTGATTGGGTGAATGTGCAAGCCAACGGAACTTTCGACATTCATGACAATTCAAGTTTGGTACAAATAAACAACACAGCCAATGTCGGAAATATCATTTACCGAAGAGATGCAGAAATTAGAAGATTAGATTATGTCTATTGGTCATCACCAGTTGCCGGATTCAATGTGAGCAATATTCCGACACCAATAGCCCCAGGCCCGATCTTTACTTGGGATACCGCTTTTGCCAATCCTAACGGCGGACAAGGTTATTGGATTGGAGCAGCAGGAAGCACCATGCAACCCGCTGTCGGCTATATCATGCGGGGTCCAAACAACTTTGGGAATACACCTGCAACTCTTAACGGAACTTTTACGGGTGTTCCTCACAATGGTACAATTACAACCCCAATTACCAGAGGTAACGACACCAATACAGCCACACACTATGGTCTTAACGGAACAGAAATAACCAATCTAAGCGACAATTACAATCTAATTGGAAACCCCTATCCTTCTGCCATTAGAGCCAGTCAGTTCCTGTTTAACAATAACACTAAAATTGAAGGAAATGTCAGGTTATGGACACACGGAACCTTACCAGCTGCCATAACCAGCCCGTTTTACGACACCTATGCCTATAATTACACCCCCGGTGATTATTACATCTACAATTTTACAGGAACTACCTGTTGCCCAGCAGCAGGTTCTGATTTATTCATCGGAGCAGGACAAGGCTTTTTTGTACAGATGATTGATGGGCCACCGGCTTCAGACGTTGTCTCATTTAATAACGGCCTGAGAAGTTTCAGTTACAACAACAGCTTATTTTACCGATCAGCCGACCAAACCGGAACAGAAACCGGTTTAACCGGTTTAGAAAGACACCGGATGTGGTTCGACATCATCAATTCAGATGGATTAAATGACCGTACTTTGGTTGGTTATGTTGAAGACGCAACAATGGGCAGAGATAGTTTCTTTGATGCAAATACAGCCGTAACCGGAAATATGATAATTTATTCTCTTTTGGAGGAAGAAAAACTAACCATTCAGGGGAGAAGCTTGCCTTTTGATGTGAATGATATTGTTCCGATTGGTGTTCATATTCCTGACAATGGTCAATATACGATTGCTTTGGCAGCTATTGATGGTTTATTTGAAAACCAAGCTATTTACTTAAAAGATAAACTGACAAACAACATCCACGACATCAAAGAAAATCCGTATTCATTTAGTTCTGATCAAGGAACATTCAGTAATCGTTTTGAAATTGTTTATCAAAATGAAACACTTAGTAATCCTGATTTTTCTTTTGAAAATATTGTCAGAGTAACTTCTAATGAAAATTTAACCGTTCATTCCACCATCGAATTAATGGAATCTGTTTGGGTTTATAATGTATTGGGACAAAAATTAGCCGAATATAAAAATATAAACTCTAATCAATTACAATTAAACAATTTACAAAAGAACAATTCCACTTTATTATTGAAAATAAAATTGCAAAACGGAACAACTTCTATCGAAAAAGTAATTTATTAAAGATAATTAATAAAACGCCAAAAAGACCTTTGCTTTAAATAACGAAGGTCTTTTTCGTTTTGATACGCTTCCCGTTCAAATGAGATATTCCGATAAGCTAAATTCCTGTTTTTATATTGAATTAACCGGATCAGATATTCAACAAGATACCAAACCAGAAAAGGCAGAACCAACAATTCAATTTGTTGCCGAATATGAATACGTTCGTGGTTCAATAAAACAACATCTTCTTTATCTGATTTGTATTTTAAAAACACAAACGGATACAAAGTAAATCCACGGAAACCCTTTGGGGTTAAATATTTAAAAACTAATACAAACATTTGTAGCAAAGTTGCTAATTTTGTAGTTATGAACACACCAAATCCTGAAAATAAATTAATCGAAGGCGAAGATTTTTATTATACGCCAGAAGGTTATAAATGTTTTACAGAAAAATATCATTTAAAAAGAGGCTATTGCTGCAAAAGCGGATGCCGGCATTGTCCGTATGGATTTGATAAAAAAACAGGAAGGGTGAAAAAGTGATTAATAATTAGTCAAATCTAAAAATCGATTCCGATAGCTATCGGAACTAACATTCTAAAATGGAAGCAATACAAACCAAATCATTCAAAGAGCAAGTTACTGAAGGAATTCCAACCGAATTACCTTCTCCAAAACCATATGAAATTGATATAAATCACGCTCCAAAGCGAAAAGAAATTTTATCTGAGGAAGAAAAAAAATTAGCTCTTCGCAACGCATTGCGTTATTTTGAACCAAAAGACCATGCCGTTTTATTGCCAGAATTCAAAGCGGAACTAGAAAAATACGGACGAATTTACATGTATCGTCTTCGTCCCGATTACCGAATGTATGCCCGACCAATTTCAGAATATCCAGGAAAAAGTGAGCAAGCAAAAGCGATTATGTTGATGATTCAAAATAATTTGGATTATGCAGTAGCCCAACATCCGCACGAATTGATTACGTATGGCGGAAATGGTGCTGTTTTTCAAAACTGGGCACAATATCGGTTAACGATGAAATACCTTTCTGAAATGACCGACGAACAAACCTTAGTGATGTATTCCGGTCATCCGATGGGACTATTTCCTTCGCACAAAGAGGCTCCGCGAGTTGTGGTGACGAACGGAATGGTGATTCCGAACTATTCCAAACCCGATGACTGGGAAAAAATGAATGCGTTAGGCGTTTCGCAATACGGACAAATGACCGCCGGCAGTTATATGTACATCGGGCCGCAAGGAATTGTGCACGGTACAACCATCACGGTTTTAAATGGTTTCAGAAAAATTAAGAAAAACCCTGTCGGGTCATTGTTTGTTACATCCGGTTTAGGCGGAATGAGCGGTGCTCAACCCAAAGCCGGAAACATTGCCGGTTGTGTGACCGTTTGTGCCGAAGTGAATCCGAAAATCACCAGAATCCGCCATGAACAAGGTTGGATTAATGAAGTAATTGAAAATGTGGATGAATTAGTGATTCGTGTGCGTAAAGCTCAAGCTGCAAAAGAAACCGTTTCCATTGCTTATCTTGGCAATATTGTGGATATCTGGGAGCGATTTGACTATGAAAACATTCATATCGATTTGGGATCCGACCAAACTTCGCTGCACAATCCCTGGGCAGGAGGTTATTATCCGGTTGGTATTTCGTTTGAAGAATCGAACGAGTTAATGGCGAATAATCCTGAACTTTTTAAAACGAAAGTAAAAGAAACCTTAGTACGTCACGCCGCCGCTGTAAACAAACACACTGCCAAAGGAACGTATTTCTTTGACTACGGAAATGCCTTTTTATTAGAAGCCTCCCGTGCCGGTGCCGATGTGATGGCAAAAGACGGTATTCGTTTTAAATACCCAAGTTATGTACAAGACATTATGGGACCTATGTGTTTTGATTACGGATTTGGCCCGTTCCGATGGGTTTGTGCCAGTGGAAAGCCGGAAGATTTAGCCAAAACCGACCAGATTGCCTGTGCTGTTCTGGAAGAAATGGCAAAAACGGCTCCATCAGAAATCCAACAACAAATGCAGGATAATATTAAATGGATTAAAGAAGCTCAAAAAAATAAATTAGTTGTCGGTTCGCAAGCCCGAATTTTATACGCTGATGCGGAAGGACGAATGAAAATTGCCGAAGCATTCAACAGTGCTATTGCTAAAAAAGAAATTGGTTATGTCATTTTAGGACGAGATCACCATGACGTTTCCGGAACCGATTCGCCTTATCGCGAAACGTCCAACATTTATGACGGTTCAAGTTTTACAGCCGATATGGCGATTCACAACGTGATTGGCGATAGTTTCCGTGGAGCAACCTGGGTATCCATCCATAATGGTGGTGGCGTTGGCTGGGGCGAAGTAATAAACGGCGGATTTGGTATGGTTCTTGATGGTACAGAGGATAGCGACAGACGATTAAAATCGATGTTGTTTTGGGATGTGAACAACGGAATTGCCCGCAGAAATTGGGCTCGCAACGAAGGAGCTATTTTTGCTATAAAAAGAGCGATGGAAACGCAACCTTTGTTGAAAATTACCATCCCTAATTTAGTGGATGATGCATTATTATAATTTGTTTCAAGTTAACTTACAGGACTTGAAACCTGAAACAAAAAAGTTATGAAAACACTCAAATTCTTACCCGTGCTTCTACTCTTTGCACTGGCTTCCTGCAGTTCAGTGAGGGTCTATTCTGATTATGACAAAAATGTTGATTTTAATCAGTACAAAACGTATGCTTATCAAAAAAGCGGCATCGATAAAGTGGAGATCTCCGACTTAGACAAAAAAAGAATCCTGCGGGCTATTGATGAACAAATGGCAGCCAAAGGTTTTGCCAAAAGTGAATCCCCGGATTTATTAATAAACATTTTTACCAAAGAACGAGAACAAGTAGACGTAAACCAATTCCATGCCGGATGGGGTTACGGTTGGGGATGGGGCTGGAACCCCTGGATGTGGGGCGGCACCAACACCAGCGTTTCCAGATATACCGAAGGTACTTTGTTTATTGATCTGATTGACAACAGGAAAAAGGAATTAATCTGGCAAGGTGAAGGCGTTGGCGTATTAACCAAAAACGTGGATAAAAAAGATGAACGCATCAATGAATTTGTGGCTAAAATTTTAGCTCAATACCCTCCTAAAAAGAAGTAAACAGTTTGCAGTCGCAGTTTTCAGTTGCGGTAAATAGATAGAACCGAGGTAGAGATGCTTCGGTTTTTTTTATGTTTTTCTTTTGCTATCCAATCCCCTAGCCCAGATTGCAACGGAAAGCTGGATTAGCTTCTTATAGAAGTTTTCAGTCGCAGTTTTCAGTTAGCAGTTATTCAGCTAAAATTGAAAAACATCAACCAATATTATGAGATCCTTCCTACGTCAGGATGACAAGATTGTGGGGACACTGTGACTGAAAACTGTGACTGCGACTAAAAATTGCGACTGAACACTAATAATTAAGCAGCTCCTCCATCTTAACACGAACCTTATCCACATTCGGAATCATCGTAA
This sequence comes from Bacteroidota bacterium, assembly GCA_023434025.1. Taxonomy (GTDB): domain Bacteria; phylum Bacteroidota; class Bacteroidia; order Flavobacteriales; family Flavobacteriaceae; genus Flavobacterium. The sequence goes on along the minus strand of JAEYTL010000028.1, from coordinate 47,681 downwards.
ATTCCAACGTGCTGTTTAACGGAATCGCAGGCATATTTTCAGAACCAATAACCATCACAGGTGCATCGAGGTGTTTGAAACAGTTTTCCTGAATGAGTCCGGCCAGGCTGCGTGCAAAGGAATTATTGGTGGGTTCTTCGGTGACAACCAAACACTTTTTAGCTTTTTTTACAGATTTGAAAATGGTTGCTTCATCCAATGGATACAGCGTTCTCAAATCGATGATTTCTACCTGATTTTTGATGTTTGATGAAGCATTTAATGCCCAATGCACGCCCATTCCGTAAGTGATGATGGTGATGGTTTCGGCAGTTTCCTGTTCCCAGATTTCCTGAACGATGTTGGCTTTTCCGAACGGCAACATATAGTCTTCGCTGGGTTCGTTTACTCTTGCTGCATCCGTGCCTTTGACTTTGCTCCAATACAAACCTTTGTGCTCCAAAATCACCACCGGATTGGGGTCGTAATAAGCGGCTTTCATCAACCCTTTTAAGTCGGCACCGTTGCTTGGATACGCAATTTTGATTCCGCGAATGTTAGTCAACACACTTTCTACGGAAGACGAATGGTATGGGCCGCCGCTTCCATACGCACCAATGGGTACACGCAAAATCATACTTACAGGCCATTTTCCGTTGGACAAATAACAGGAACGGCTCACTTCGGTGAACAATTGATTCAAGCCGGGCCAGATGTAATCGGCAAATTGCACCTCAACAATCGGTTTTAACCCAACCGCCGACATTCCAACCGTTGAACCAACGATAAACGCTTCCTGAATCGGTGTATTAAACACACGTTCGTCGCCAAATTTCTGTGCTAATGTTGCGGCTTCACGGAAAACGCCGCCTAAACGTCCGCCCACATCTTGTCCGTACAACAAACATTCGGGGTGTTTTTTCATTAATTCTTCTACGGCAAAAAGGGCACAATCCACCATCACTACTTTTTCCTCACGAGGCGGATTTCTTTCGCCAACTTCTTCTGTGATGGATGTGGGTGCAAAATCGTGTGTGAATAAATCTTCGGGTTTTGGTTCTTCGGCTTGTTGGGCTTTTTCAAAATCTTGTTGAACTAGGGCTTTAACCGATTGTTCAATTTCTTTAATTTCATCTTTTGAAAATCCGGCATCAAGTAGTTGCTGAATTAAAACCGGATACGGATCACGGGATTTTGCTTCCTCCAAATCATCCCGATACCACTCCATCCGAACGCCGGAAGTGTGGTGATTTAACAACGGAACTTTGGCGTGCACTAGAAAAGGTCTTCTCTCTTCACGAATGGTTTTTACTGCTTTTTCGAGGGCTACATAACTTTCGGTAAAATTGGCCCCGTCAATCGAAATGGCTTCGATACCATGAAATCCTTTGGCGTATTCAAAGGCGTTTTGAGCCCGGGTTTCGGCTGCATTGGCTGAAATATCCCAGCCATTATCTTGTACTAAATATAAAATAGGTAATTGTTTTAAAGCGGCCATCTGAAAAGCTTCGGCGATTTCACCTTCGGTTACAGATGCATCGCCGAGGGAACAAACGACAATAGGTTTAAGCCCCTTATCGTTTTGAATACCGGTATTTTCCTTATACCAAAATCCCATCGCTGCTCCTGTCGCTGGAATCGCTTGCATACCGGTGGCAGAAGATTGATGCGGAATTTTTGGTTTATCAGCCTCTTTTAAACTTGGATGGCAATAATAAGTCCGACCACCTGAAAACGGATCGTCTTTTTTAGCCATTAATTGCAACATTAAATCATACGGACGCATCCCGATTCCGAGTAACATCGCATCGTCACGGTAATACGGAAAAGCGTAATCTTGTGGCAATAAGTGCATCGCCATGGCTATTTGAATGGCTTCGTGACCGCGTGAAGTAGCATGAACGTACTTGGAAACGATTTTGAAATTATCTTCATACAATTCCGCCATGGTTTTGGCAGTTGCCATGGTGAAAAAGGCTTTTTTCAGGATATTTTTGTCTAACATAATTGTCATTTTAAACCTGACAGGTTTCAGAAAACTGTCAGGTTTAGGTTTATTATTTTGCTTCTACAATCCAACCAAATTGATCTTCTTCTTTTTGAAGTTTAATCGCATTTAGTGTATCATTTACCATCACAGAAACCGGATTGTTTTCAGGGAATTTGATAGTGAAATCGTTGTTGCCTATTTCTTCAATCATGGCAATTCCTACCGCTGTTCCGGTGCCAAACGCTTCTTCTAACGTTCCGTTTTTAGATGCTTCCATGATTTCTGAAATTTTGATTGGTTTTTCTGTTACTTCAAAACCTTTCGAACGCAACAAATCAATCACACTCATTCGGGTAATTCCTGATAAAATAGAACCACTTAAATCGGGCGTAATGAATTTACCATCAATTTTAAAGAAGATATTCATCGTTCCTACTTCCTGAATGTATTCAAAACCGTGAGCATCCAGCCACAAAACCTGATCATACGATTTAGCTTTGGCATATTCGGTTGGGCGAATCGCTGCTGCGTAATTTCCGGCTGCTTTGGCTTCTCCTGTTCCACCATTCACGGCACGCACATATTTTTTCTCGGCATACAATTTAATTTTTCGGCTGAAAAACGGTCCGGCCGGAGAGGCAATCACCATAAATTTAAAACTGGTGGCGGCTCGCATTCCGATAAACGGTTCATCGGCATACATAAACGGACGCAAATACAAAGCACTTCCCTCTTTGGTTGGAATCCATTGTTTTTCTAAAGCGGTGAATTGTTTTAACGCTTCCACAAACAGTTCTTCCGGAAAGGCGGGCATCCCCATTCGATTCGCACTGAAATTTAAGCGTTTTGCATTTTCATAAGGACGGAACAACAAAGGAGTCCCCTCTTTTCCCAACGTGGCTTTCATTCCTTCAAAAATGGCCTGACCATAGTGCAAAGCCATGGCGGCAGGATGTGTTGGAATGAGCTGTAGCGGTTCAATTCGCGGATTTTTCCACTCTCCATCTTGGTAATCGCAAACAAACATGTGGTCGGTGAACTTCTTCCCCATCACGATGTTATTTAAATCGACCTCTCCAACGGTGGAATGTGCTGCTTTTGTTACTTTAATTACTGTCATTACTTCTTGCATTGTATTTATGTTTGCTCCCTCTTCTGGTGATGAAACGGGAAAATTATATTTTTGTATTATGGTCAAACTGTTCCAGATAATCGCCTACTCTTTTCAGAAATGAACCGCCTAAAAACCCATCCACGACTCTATGGTCGAAGGATAACGATAAAAACATCATACTTCTGATGGCGATTTCGTCTCCTTTTTCAGTGGTAATCACTTCCGGTCTTTTTTTGATGATTCCCAACGCTAAAATGGCTACTTCCGGTTGATTGATAATCGGCGTTCCCATTAAGCTCCCAAATGTTCCTACATTGGAAATGGTGAACGTACTTCCCTGAATATCCTCTGGTTTTAATTTATTATTCCGGGCACTTTCAGCCAAATAATTCACTTCTTTAGCAATAGAAACGATATCTTTTTCATTGGCCTTTTTTACGACGGAAACGATTAAATTCCCGGTTGGCAAAGCCGTAGCCATGCCGATATTAATATCGTGATGTACAATGATTCTGTTTTCATCAACCGAGACATTGATTAGCGGAAAATCCTGAATGGCTTTTGCCACCGCTTCAATAAAAACAGGTGTAAATGTTAATTTCTCACCATATTTCTCCTGAAATTTATCTTTGTTTTCATTCCGCCAATTCACCAAATTAGTCACATCTGCTTCCAGATAAGACGTTACGTGAGGTGATGTTTGCTTGGAATACACCATGTGGTCAGCAATCATCTTTCGCATACGATCCATCTCCACAACCCTGTCTTTTCCTTCTACAAAATTGATTTTGGGTTTGGGGAAAGCTGTTGGTTGTCGGTTGTCGGTTATCGGTTTTGACTGTAATGGGTATTTTCTATTTTTTAAATAATTGAAAACATCGCTTTTTTGAATTCTTCCATCAATTCCTGAACCCGGAATACTTTGCACTTCTTCCAAGGAAAGATTTTCTTTTTGGGCAATACTTATTATTAAAGGAGAAAGAAATGCATCAACGTTGCGGGTTGCCAGTTGTAGGTTTCGGGGTTCAGTTTTTTGACTTAATCCTGCTTCCTCTTTTTTAATTTCTACCTTTTTACTTCCAGCTTCCAACTTCTGACTTCCAGCTTTTTCTTTAATCAACGCCAAAACCGCTCCTACTTCTACCACATCATCTTTTTGAAAACGTATTTCAGTAATTGTACCCGAAACAGGTGAAGGCACTTCGCTGTCCACTTTATCAGTGGCAACTTCCAGCAGGGTTTCTTCCGCTTCAATATAATCACCAACGTTTTTTGTCCAATTGATGATGGTGGCTTCGGATATGCTTTCGCCCATTTTGGGCATTTTGAATTCTGTTATCATATTTTAGTCTTCAGTCGCAGTCGCAGTCGCAGTTCCAATTATATCTGAAAACTGAGACTGAGACTGACTACTTATTTTTAAATTCTTCTAACGTTTTATAAAATGCTTCCTGCGTCGGACGATTTTCCGGTATTTCACGCAATGGCTCAACTTCTTTCAATGATTCGTAACATTCTGACGGCAGTTGCTGATATAAAGCGGTTCCTTTGGTTTTCCAATCAATCATTTCATCGGAAACATCTTTGATGATAACTGCAGGGTTTCCAACCACCATTTTACGGTTTGGTATTTGCATACCCGCTTTTATAAAACTTAATGCTCCTATGATGCATTCGTCACCCACATTCACATCGTCCATGATGACGGCATTCATTCCTACCAAACAATTTCTACCGATATTAGCCCCGTGTATGATGGCTCCGTGACCGATATGAGCTCCTTCTTTCAAAACCATTGACTTACCCGGAAACATGTGAATGGTGCAATTTTCCTGCACATTACAGCCGTCTTCTATGATGATTTCACCCCAATCGCCACGAATAGCCGCTCCGGGACCTACATAAACGTTTTTCCCGATGATCACATTACCGGTGACCGCTGCTTGCGGATGGATGAAACTGCTTTCGTGTATGACGGGGATGAACCCTTTGAATTCGTAGATCATATTTTTTAGATGAAAGAGAATAGAATATAGATATTTGATTTTGCCTATTTTCCATTTTCTATATTCTTTATTTAAACTTCTTCAACGTTTCTTTTGTAAAATCCGATAAAACCAAACGTCCGCTGATGGCGGCTCTTTCGGCTAATAGATTATCCCAATCATCGGTGCCTCGCCAGAAAATCTTTTTCATTTCCAGCATGGCTTCCGGATTATAGGTGCAAAGGTGTTCAGCAAACTTTTGAACGGCTCCGTCTAATTCTTCAATCGTTTCAAAAACAGAGGCATATAATCCTTTTTCTCTTGCCCAATTCGCTTCGTAAAATGTATTGGCATCAATGGCGATTTGTGACATAGCGGAAACACCCATTTTGCGTTCAATGGCCGGTGAAACTACAAAGGGTCCGATGCCAACATTCAATTCACTTAATTTGATAGCAGCGAATTTGGTCGCCATACAATAGTCGGTTGCAGAAGCAATTCCGACTCCGCCACCTACTGTTTTTCCTTGAATTCTTCCGATGATGAACTTTGGACATTTACGCATGGCGTTAATGACATTAGCAAATCCGGAGAAGAATATTTTTCCTGTTTCGGCATCGTTGATAGCGATTAACTCTTTAAAACTGGCTCCGGCACAAAAAGTGCGGTCGCCACCGCTTTTAAGGATGATGACTTTTACGTCCTTATTATTTCCAATTTCAGTAATGCTGTTAGCTAAATCTTTTAAGACATCACTTGGTAACGAATTCTGTTCGGGGTGAAAAAATTCGATAGTGGCGATGTAATTGTTTATTTCTATTTTAACGTATGCTTCCATATTGATTTATTTGATTGAAGATTAACGATTTTTGATTGTTGAACTTATTTGAACTTCTAAAATCAAAAATCGTTAATCTTCAATCGTTAATTATAAAATTCCAAATTGTTCAAAATGGTGATTCAAATGTTTTCGTTCGAGTAAATACGATTCATATTTATTCAAATGTCCGAACACCATGTTCTTTAATTTTGCTTCCGGATTTTCTTTAAAAAATGCTTTATAGGCCTCTCTGGCTTCGATGAATTTCTGTTTGGCGGTGGCAAAATCGGGGTGAATTAAGTCTTCCAATTCTCCTTTTTTCATGGTTGGAAAAGCGGTTCCTTTTGGGAATTTTTCGTAATTGTACAATGAATTGTGCACTTTATCCAAAATCTTTTCGGGCGTTGCAATGTCGAAGTCCTGAATTTCTCCGGATAAAATGCGATAACCCTGCTCCAGATGTTCTAACAAATGCTGCGGTGTTAAAATTCCCCATTGTGGTTTAGTATCTTCGGATAATTTATTCAGGCATTCTATAATTTTTTCATCAGTCATTTCTACAAAAATTTCCTGTTTTTTCTGTACCATTGTTAAAATAGTGGCTACAGCAACCAATTCGTTTTCGGCATCAAAAACCTCCACAAACCATTTTACTATCCCGCTTGGATGTTCGGCGGAAGCGACATCACGTTCAATTTTTTGTTTACACGTTAAACGAACATAAACGGTGTCGTTGTGGTAAATCGGTCGTAAAAATCGACATTCTTCCAGTCCGTAATTGGCGGCAACCGGTCCTTTATTCGGATACACAAATAATCCGGCGGCTGCGGCTAAGATAAAATAACCGTGGGCAGTTCGTCTTTCAAAAATGCTTCCGTCTAAGGAAGTGATGTCGGTGTGAGCATAAAAATGATCCCACGTTAAATTGGCAAAATTAATGATATCGGTATCCGTAACCGTGCGTTTATGTGTTTTGAGCGACATGCCGGGTTGGATATCTTCCCAGTGGTATTGAAACGGATGTTGGGTGATTTCTTTGTAAGCGGAATTGGGTTGGTAAATTCCGGTGATTTCAGTTAATGTGGTTGGCGATCCTTGAATGGCACAGCGTTGCATGTAATGTTTGATTCCGCGAACACCACCCATTTCTTCGCCACCTCCGGCACGACCGGGACCGCCATGAACCAATAAAGGCAATGGCGAACCATGACCAGTGCTTTGTTTAGCATTTTCACGGTTTAGAACCAAAATTCTTCCGTGATGCGAAGCGGCATTGACAACATATGCTTTCGCAATTTCATCTGAATTGGTGACGATGGATGAAACCAATGAACCTTTACCCATTTGAGCTAATTCGATTGCTTCGTCTAACGTTTTGTATGGCATTATCGTTGAAACGGGTCCGAACGCTTCTGTTTCGTGCACCGATACATTTTGAAAAGGTTTGTCTTCTCGTAATAAAATCGGGCTAACAAATGAGCCTTTTTCATCGGCTCCGATGATGTTTATTTTATCAAAATCTCCGTAAACAATTGATGCTGTTTGAGATAATTCGTTTACTCTGTTTTTCAACACTTCTACTTGAGCTTTGTTGACTAAAGCTCCCATTCGAACTTCTTTTAATCGCGGGTCGCCGATGGTAACTTTATCTAATGATTTGGCGAGAGCATTTTGAACATCATCGATTAATTTTTCGGGGACAATCATACGGCGGATTGCGGTACACTTTTGTCCGCATTTCACTGTAATTTCACTTCGTGCCTGGTTGATGAACAAATCAAATTCCGGTGTTCCGGGAACAGCATCTTCTCCTAAAATAGAAGCGTTTAAAGAATCTGCTTCCATCGTAAATGGCACTGATTCTTGGATGATTCTCGGATGAGCTTTTAATAGTCTTCCGGTAGCGGCTGAACCTGTGAAGGTGATGACATCCTGACTTTCAACCGTATCAAAAATATTTTTTGCCGTTCCGCAAATTAATTGCAATGCTCCTTCGGGTAAAATGTTTGAGGCGATGATTTCTTTCACGACTGCTTCGGTTAAATAAGCGGTTGTTGGAGCAGGTAAAACTACCGCTGGCATTCCGGCCATCCAGTTGACTGCACATTTTTCTAACATTCCCCAAATTGGAAAATTAAACGCATTGATGTGAATGGCAACACCTTTTTTAGGAACTAAAATGTGATGAGCCATAAATCGGCCACCTTTTGATAAATCGATTGGATCTCCTTCTACGTGATAGGGTTGATTGGGAAATAATTTCCGTAAGGATGCATTGGCAAACAAATTTCCGAAACCACCTTCGATATCAATCCACGAATCTACCCGGGTTGCTCCGGTACGGTAACTGATCTCGTAGAATTGTTCTTTGCGTTTGGTTAAATACATCGCCAAACTTTTAATCATATTACCCCGTTCCTGAAAAGTCATTTTACGGAGTTTTTCTCCACCTTTTGTTCTTCCGTAATGCAAAATGGCCGGAATATCTAAGCCTTCTACTGTTGTGGAAGCGATGAATTCTCCGGTAATGGCATCAAAGGAAGGGTTTCCTTCGCCGGTTCCGGTGGTCCATTTTCCGAGGACGTAATGTTGTGTTTTGTTCATAATGATTTATTTGATTGATGACTGAAGATTTTTGATTTTTGATTTTTGAAATTCTAAAATCTGCAATCGTTATTCTTCAATCGTTAATCTATACTCTTTCAATAATGGCCGCATAGCCTTGCCCAACACCAATGCACATCGTGATTAAAGCATATCGTTTTCCGGTTAGTTGCAATTCTAAAGCGGCGGAATAGGCAATTCTTGCTCCTGTTACGCCAAGCGGATGACCGATTGCAATTGAACCACCGTTTGGATTTAAACGAGGGTCATTGTCAGCAATTCCCCAAGCTCGGGTGCAGGCTAATACTTGGGCAGCAAAGGCTTCGTTTAATTCGATGACATCCATATCGGCTAAGGTTAAGTCGGCCTTGGCTAATGCTCTATTGGTCGCTTCTACCGGACCGATTCCCATAATCCTGGGCTCTACTCCTACCACTGCTGAACTGACAATTCGAGCTAATGGTTTGAGGTTGTATTTTTTTACTGCTTCTTCGGATGCGATGATGGTTGCGGCGGCTCCGTCGTTTAATCCGGATGCATTTCCGGCGGTTACGCTTCCTTCTTTTCTAAATGCCGGACGAAGTTTTGACAACCCTTCTAACGTTGAATTTGGTTTTATAAACTCATCTTTAGAGAATAATATTGGATCACCTTTTCGTTGTGGAATTTCAACAGTAACAATTTCTTTGGCTAAACGACCGGATTGTTGTGCTTTTGCGGCTTTCATCTGACTATTAAAAGCAAATGCATCTTGATCTTCTCTTGTAATAGTGTATTTATCTACTAAATTTTCGGCGGTTTCTCCCATGGCATCTGTTCCGTACTCTTGATGCATTTTAGGATTGATAAAACGCCAACCGAAACTGGAATCATACATTTTACTATCGGTTCCGAAAGCGACAGAGGGTTTGGAAACCACTAATGGTCCACGCGTCATATTTTCGATTCCGCCTGCAATAAAGAGGTGTCCGTCTCCGGCTTTGATAGCTCTGTTGGCATGAATTATAGCAGATAACCCGGAACTGCACAAACGGTTTACGGTTTCACCAGGGACAGAATATGGTAATCCTGCTAAAAGCAATGACATTCTGGCTACGTTTCGGTTGTCTTCACCGGCTTGGTTAGCACAACCCATGATGACATCGTCATAGGCTTCTTTTGGAATGTTTGGATTTTTTTCTACGATGGTTTTGATGACCAAAGCCCCTAAATCGTCCGGTCGAACGGCTGATAAGGTTCCTTGGTAACTTCCGATTGGAGTACGAACTCCGTCAATGATATATGCTTCCATATTGATTTATTTGATTGTTGCTTTTTAATTGCTGATTTTTGAAGTTCTTAAATCTACAATCGTTATTCTTCAATCATTAATTACTCCCACTCTTTTTCACTTCGGAACACGGTTCCTTTAAAAAGTGCGACTGTTTTTTCTTCTTTTTTTATTTCGATGGTATAAAACCCAAATTTATTTTTTAAGGCATTTTCGGTGGCAATTGCGGTGATTTTGTCGCCTTCTTTCAAGGCTTCAATGTGATTGATTGATGTGTCGATGCTTACCGATTGACGACCGTGTGAATTGGCCGCAAAAGCCAAAGCACTGTCGGCCAACGCATACGTGATTCCACCGTGAGCAATGCCGAAACCGTTGGTCATTTCTTTGCGAATGGTCATGGATAAGGTGCACTTTCCTTCGGAAACTTCTTCTACGGCGATACCAAGCCACTGACTGAAGGCATCGTTTTGAAACATTTTATTTATGATTTCGGTTGGTTTCATATTCCTCTCCCCAACCCTCTCCAAAGGAGAGGGAGACTGGGTGTGACTATTTTGCGTTAATATTTTTACCAGCCCCAACCCCTCCAAAGGAGAGGAGAGCAAGCTGCACGTATACTGTTAATAAAATCTTTTATTTTCTCTGTTCATTTTTCTTAAAATCGGACTGCAACGGTAGCGGTCTTCGTGGTATTCTTCATAAAGTTCATCCATTTTTTCGACACACCAATTGATTCCTTTTTCGTCTGCCCAAGCGAGTAATCCTTTTGGGTAATTGACGCCTTTGGTCATGGCATTATCAATATCTTTAGCAGAAGCGATGTTTAAAAAACAAGCTTCTGCCGCTTCGTTGATGAGCATTACTACAATTCTGTCAACGATGTATTGTCCTAATTGATCATCTTTGGTTGGCTGTGGTAATTCTTCACTATAATTGTAATATCCTCTTCCTGATTTTCTGCCGTAAAAACCGGCTTCTGAAAGTCGTTTCTGTGTGAAAGAAGGTTTGTATCTCGGATCGAAATAAAAAGCGGTGAAAACAGTTTCGGTGACGGTGTAATTGACATCGTTTCCGATGAAATCCATTAATTCAAATGGTCCCATTCGGAAACCACCGATGGTTTTCAATGCCCAGTCGATGGTGGCGAAATCTGCTTTTCCCTCTTCATAAATTCGCAAAGCTTCGCTGTAAAATGGCCGGGCTACACGATTGACAATAAAACCGGGTGTATCTTTGGCAATAGCCACGACTTTTTTCCACTCAGTAATGGTTTGAACGGTTTGTTCTAGCACTTCTTGACTGGTTTGTATGGCGGGAATGACTTCAACCAATTGCATTAACGGAGCCGGATTAAAGAAATGAATTCCGATGACACGTTCCGGTTTTTGACAAGAAGCGGCAATGGATGCGATTGATAAGGAGGATGTATTGGATGCTAAAATGGTTTCCGGAGCGACATAATTTTCTAATTCGGAAAATAGTTTTCGCTTGATGTCAAAATTTTCAACAATAGCTTCGATGACTAAATCGGAATGGGATAATTCGGCAAATGTGGTTGTATAAGTTATATTATTGATGATTCTGTTTTTTTCGGCTTCATCAATTTTTGCTTTTTCGACTAATTTGGTCAAGGTGTTTTCAAGGTTAATTTTACTCTTTTCCAATACGGTGTGATTGGTGTCGTAAAGATGTACTTCGCAACCCGCTGTTGCGGCTACTTGTGCAATGCCGCTTCCCATAGTTCCTGAACCGATAACTGCTATTTTGATTAACGATTGCTGATTTTTGAATTTTGAATTTTGAATTTTTGTATCCATCTAAGTTTGATTATTTTTTTGATGAAGCTGTTTTAATACTTGCGACAAAAATTGAAATTAACTCATCATTTTCTTTTATTAATTTATCCAATAATTCAATATCTAAAATTAAACCAGCACCCTTTTGAATTTTCATGTTTATTAGACTTTCTCTTAATTCTTTCAAACAAATTTTCATTTTATGTAAAAAATCATTAGTTGATTCTCCGCTTCTGGCTTCACCATAATTAAGTGCTGAAGAAGTTGCAGACCTTATTAATTGTTTAGCTAAATGCTCAGATGCGAATGATTTATCTATTTTTTTACAAACAAGAATTATATCAATTGCAAATTGAATAAGTCGTTCTTCTAATTGATTTGGTTTCATATTTTTAGGCTTTTAGTTCAAAAAATCAAAATTTGTTAATCTTAAATCGTTAATCAATTGCCTTTAAACTCCGGTTTTCTTTTTTCTACAAAAGCGGTTACGCCTTCTTTGTAATCATTTGATGAACTGGCTTCAATTTGTAAATCAGATTCTAATGCCAATTGATTTTCTAAATTATTTGTCATCGATTGATTCAACAATCTTTTGGTTAAACCAATGGCTTTGGTTGGCATTTCTGCTAAGTTTTCGGCTAATTTGGTTACTTCTTCTAAAAATGATTCAGGAGAAATTACTTTATAAACCATTCCTAATTGCTCTGCTTCAACGGCAGAAACTTTATCTCCTAACATCATTAAAGCGGAAGCTTTTTGAAATCCGATTAATCGTGGCAGGAAAAATGTCCCGGCACTATCCGGAATTAATCCTATTTTGCTGAATGCCTGTATAAATGAAGCATTCTCAGAAGCCAAAACAATATCACATGCTAGAGCAATGTTGGCCCCTGCTCCGGCTGCCACACCATTAACGGCAGCTATGATTGGTTTTTCAATCGTTCTTATTTTTTGAATGATGGGATTATAATGTTCTTCCAGAATTTTTCTGAAACCGGGATTTAAGTCCGGATCGGTGACTTCTTTTAAATCCTGTCCGGCACAGAATGCTTTTCCATTTCCGGTAATGACGACGGCTCGAACTGAATTATCAGTAGAACAATTATCTAATATTTTTTGCAAAGACAAGGCCATTTCGCGGTTGAAACTATTGAACACGTCGGGCCTGTTCAATGAGATGAAGGCTACTTTGTTGTTTATTTTTAATTCGATTGAGTTGGTCATATTATTAATTTAAGATTGATGATTAACGATTTTTGAAATTAGAACTCTTTCAACTTCTAAAAATCAAAAATCAACATTCTACAATCGTTAATCTTTTTATTTTAAACATTTAAAATAATCAAACGGTTCTAAACAGTCTTCGCATTGAAACAATGCTTTGCAGGCTGTTGAACCGAATTGACTGACTAATTTGGTATTAAATGAACCACATTGTGGACATTTTACTACCTTTTTATTTCCTAATAAGGCTTCTTTGTCGGCTGTTTCATTTAGTGGCGAAGCGATTCCGTATTTTTCTAATTCTGCTCTTCCTTTTGGAGTTATCCAATCGGTTGTCCAAGCTGGTGAGAGAACTAATTCAACTTTCGCTTCTAATCCTTTTTCTTGGAATGCCTTGATGATATCATCTCCAATCACATCCATCGCAGGACAACCGCTGTAGGTTGGTGTGATTTTGACGTTGACGATTCCGTTTTGTAATTCAGCCGAACGTACCACACCCATCTCCATTATCGACAGAACCGGAATTTCGGGATCGGAGACTGTTTCGAGGATTTCGAATAGCTTTTGGTCGATATGTTGGATTTGTTCTGTCATTTATTTAACCGCAAAGGACACAAAGGTTTTACGCTAAGGTCGCTAAATTTTTTACCAAGTCATATTAGGATACGTGCGTTGCATATACTGTAATTCGGTTAAAATGTAGCCCATGTGTTCGCTGTGTATTCCATTTTTTCCTCCTTCTTGAAAATATTCAATGGTTGGTGTTTGTAAGGTTGATTCTTCTAAAATGGTGTTTACTCTTTTGTGGAAACTATCTTTTAACTGAGTAACATCAACTCCAATTCCTTCGGAAACCATTACTTTTTCGGCATCGGTCTGAAGAAACAGTTCTTCTGTAAAAACCCATAAATCATTGATAGCAGTTTGGATTCGGCTGTGGCTTTCTTCGGTTCCGTCGCCTAACCGTCTGATCCAATCGGATGAAAATCGGGTATGATAGGAAACTTCTTTGATACTTTTTTTGGCTATTGCCGATAACGTTGCATCTGAACTGTTTTGCAATTCCTGCAATAACAATAAATGATACACATCAAATAAAAATTGTCTGCCGATGGAATAGGCAAAATCACGATTGGGCTGCTCTACTAAGAGGGCGTTTTTGTATTCGCGTTCTTTTCGAAGAAAAGCAATGGTGTCTTCTGTAGCATCGTCTCCAATTAATTTGGCTGCATATTGATAATAACTTCGCACTTGACCTAATAAATCAAGTGAAATGTTTGTCATCGCAATGTCGGTTTCCAGACTTGGTCCGTGACCGCAAAGTTCACCGAGACGCTGACCTAAAATTAAGGAATTGTCGGCTATGCTGAAAATATATTGAACTAAACTGTTATTCATATCTTTTTATTTTACTCTGTAAGACTTTTAAATTTTTAACCATATAAGTCATTTAAGTCTGAAAACTTTTAATCTTACATGTGTTTTAATTCGTCAGGCAATTCATAAAAAGTAGGATGACGATAGGCTTTATCTTTTGCGGGTTCAAAAAGTTCTGCACTGTCTTCCGGATTAGAAGCGGTGATTTGTGCTGATGGAACGACCCAAATACTTACGCCTTCCATTCTGCGTGTGTACACATCGCGGGCGTTTTCGAGTGCCATCGTGGCATCACTTGCGTGAAGACTTCCGCAATGGCGGTGTTCTAATCCGTTTTTACTTCGTATAAATACTTCCCAAAGAGGCCAGTTTTTCATTTTCTTTAAGTTTACAGTCGCAGTCGCAGTTTGCAGTCTGAATACTGAAAACTGTGACTGTTAACTATTTATATTGCTTGTTTTACTACTCTATTTTCTTGTTTCTCTGCATACGCCATGGCGGCATCGCGAACCCATTTTCCGTTTTCCCAGGCATTTTTTCGGGCGGCGATTCGTTCTTTGTTGCAAGGGCCGTGACCTTTCACCACTTGCCAGAATTCATCCCAATCAAGTTCACCAAATTCGTAATGTTTGGTTTCTTCATTCCATTTTAAGGTTGGATCCGGAATGGTTAAACCAATCATATCGGCTTGTGGAACGGTTTGATCAACAAACTGCTGACGTAGTTCGTCATTGGTTTTACGTTTCAACTTCCATTTCATGGATTGTTCGGTGTGCACGGAAGCATCGTCTGTTGGGCCTAACATCATTAGCGATGGAAACCACCAGCGATTGAGTGCATCTTGAGCCATTTCTTTTTGTTCCGGCGTTCCGTTTGCCAACGTCATCATGATTTGAAAACCTTGTCGTTGATGAAAACTTTCTTCTTTACACACCCGCACCATTGCACGGGCATAAGGTCCGTAGGAAGTGGTGGTTAATGGTACTTGATTAATAATTGCAGCACCATCGACTAACCAACCAATGGCTCCCATATCTGCCCAAGTTAAGCTTGGATAATTAAAAATACTTGAATATTTTGCTTTTCCGGAATGGAGTTGCTCGTATAATTCTTCGCGGGAAACTCCAAGTGTTTCGCAGGCGGAATACAAGTATAAACCGTGTCCGGCTTCATCTTGGATTTTGGCTAACAAAGCTACTTTTCGTTTAAGCGAAGGTGCTCGGGT
The DNA here is from genome assembly GCA_023434025.1 of Bacteroidota bacterium. Classification (GTDB taxonomy): domain Bacteria; phylum Bacteroidota; class Bacteroidia; order Flavobacteriales; family Flavobacteriaceae; genus Flavobacterium. Next base: position 32,291 of record JAEYTL010000028.1, on the reverse strand, counting down.
TATCCAATTTCCTTCGGGCAGCATACCTACAATTTCGGAATGTGCGTGTTGTGAAATTTGACGAATGTGGGTTTGACGGTATTTTTCGGGCATCCAGTCTTTGGGCTCGATTTTTTCGTCGCGGGCAATTTTTGCGTCAAAGATTGCTTCCAGGTTTTTTATTTCGTGTTCTGACATAATTTTTAGTTTTCAGTTCTCAGTTTTCAGTCGCAGCTGACAGTTGCAGTTTGCAGAAACGTTGAACTATTGAACATTTTATTTTTTAAACCATTAAGAAATTAAGGGACATTAAGGCTTTAATTTCTTTTACACCTGACAGGTTTTCGAAACCTGTCAGGTGTAATCTGAAAAACAGTATATTGTTTAGAACTTTTTTTATTCTTTAGTTTTTGGCACTTTCATTTTTATGGTTTCCTTTTTAGCCCCGATTGAAGCAATTAGCTCCGCCTTGGCGGACTACTGCGAAAAGCGGGAATATGGTTTACTGAAAAAGCCCGGACCATTCCGCTTCTAAAAAAAAATTAAACGCCAAAATCGATGACGACCTTTTTGGAAGTGGGAACGGCTTGGCAACTGAGCACCAACCCTTTATCAACCTCGTTTTGATCGAGTGCGTAATTGACCTTCATTTCTACAGTTCCTTCGAGCACTTTACACTTACAGGTGCTGCAAACGCCGCCTTTGCAGGCAAACGGGAGATCGGCTCCGGCTGCTAAAGCTCCGTCGAGAATGTTGTCGAAATCATCGTCCATGTCGAAGTGGAATTCTTTTCCGCCATCGATGATGGTGACTTCAGTTCCGTCGACTTTTTTCTCTATTATTTTATTGATTCGATATTTATCTTCCTCGGTAATTCCGCTGGTGAACAATTCGAAATGTATATTTTCTTTAGGCAAACCGGCTTCCACCAATTCATCTTTTAGCAAGTGAATCATATCTTCGGGTCCGCAAATAAAACATTCGTCGATGGACGGAACGTGGATGAGTTTACTGGTAATGATTTCCATTTTTTCTTTAGAAAATCGTCCGTTGAACAATTCTGCCGGACGGTGTTCTTTGGTTAAAAAATGAAAGATTTCAAACCGGTTGAAATAGGTATTTTTTAGTTGTTCAATTTCTTCTTTAAACACAATGGATTTGACAGTTCGGTTTAAATAAAAAAGTTTGAACGTTGCGTTAGGTTCGAGTGCCAAATGCGTTTTGATGATGGACAAAATGGGCGTAATCCCACTTCCGGCCGCAAAAGCAATATAATTTTTGGTTTGAGTTGGATTGATTGGGGTAAAAAATGTACCGCTAGGCGACATTACCTCCAAACTATCTCCTTTTTTTAACTTTTCATTGACATAGCTTGAAAACAGACCATGACTAATTTTTTTGACAGCAACTCGCCATTTTTTTTCAGTTGGACTGGAACATAATGAATAGGAACGTCGCACATCTTGACCATCAATCAAGGCCCGCAAGGTTAAATGTTGGCCTTGTGTAAATTGAAAATCGGTTTGCAATTCCTGTGGAATATCTAACGTGATGACGGAACAATCTTTTGTTTCCTTGTAGATATCGGCCACTTTTATGCTATGAAATTTTGCCATAAATTGTAAAAATAAAAACTAACAACCGTTAGTTTGCTATGCAAATTTAATGATTATTTTTGAAAGTTACGAAAACGTTTGAAAAAAAGGTAACGTTTTGAAAATGATTAACAAACTTAACGGTAAATGACTTACACGATACCATTGAGAAGTACTTGCGACATGTTTTTACGGAGCGTTGCTTCGTTTAGATTTTTAGATTTGTTGTACCAGAGGTAAAGCGTGCGAAGGGTTGAAAGTGTCGAAAAAATGATGACTTCCGGATTGATATTCTGAATTTCTTTATCTTGAATTCCCTTTTTAATGATTTCCCGAAAATTTTCCTCGTATTCTTCCCGCATTTTGACAAAATAATGCAATTCGTTGTCAGTGAGATGCATCCAATCATTATTTAAGCAAGCCAATGCATCGGAATTACGCAACGTAATATCGATGTGTAATTGAATTACTTTTTCTATTTTTTGGATGGAAGAAATGTCTGCTGACACAATTTCGTTCATCACATTTGTAAATTCTTCAGCGATTTCGATGATGATTAAAACCAGAATTTCTTGTTTGGATTTGATGTGGTTATACAAGCTTGCCGCCCTGATATGCATAGCTTGAGCAATGTCTCGCATGGTCACGGCACTGTATCCTCTTTCTTTGAAAAGTTGTGCTGAAACGGAAATGATTTCGGTTTTTCGATCGGTAATCTTCATAGAATTTCAAATATAAAGATTTTTTTGGATTGGGTAACTTTTGTTACGGAATGGTTTTGGGATAGTTGCTATTTTTGTGGCATTAATGGGAAAGAACATGGATGTAAGAAATCTGAAAAATAAAAGAAATATCTTTTTTGAACCATTAAGGTGTTAAGGAACATTAAATTTTGGAACACGAATTTAAGAAATTTGAAAAATAAAAAATATAGAAATTATGGGATTATTGAGTATGTTGGGATTGGGTGGAAAACAGGAAAATGTGAGCGATTTTTTAGAAAAAGGAGCTGTGATTATTGATGTACGAACGGTTGGTGAGTTTCAGCAGGGAAATATTAAAGGTTCAAAAAATATCCCGTTGAACACGGTTTCGTCTAAAATTGAAGAAATTAAAAAAATGAATAAACCTATTATTGTTTGTTGTCAAAGTGGAATGCGAAGTGCTCAAGCCAATTCGATTTTAAAAAACAATGGCATTGAATCGATGAATGGTGGCGGATGGCAAAGTTTAGACCGAAAATTATAAATTTCAGGTCTTAATTTTTTTGGACAAACCGGTTTCCGTCAGCACGGTTTCACCATTGTATTCTAATTTCCAACCCATCGTGTTGGTTAGGATTAATAGTTTGGAGAGTTCGCTAACTAATCGGTTTTCAGCATTGGTTTTGAGTTTTGATTTCTCCATTTTTTTGGCGATTTCGGCTTTTACTCTTTTGTTTATTTTATTATAATCGGCTGTGCCAAAAGGATTAAACGTGCTTTCATCAATACTGTAAAAATGAATATCGGGACTGATTTTTATTTCCGCCTCAGGAATATTTTTAATAGTAATGGTTTTGGTGGCTTCGCTGATGTCGTATTTTATTTTGCTTAAATCATACGAAACTGTAACTTCTGCATTCACAACCATCAGGGCTTTCTTTTCAAAAGAAACCAAATCCATAAAGTATTTTTTTTGGTCTTTGTAGGTCATCACTTGCGAATACGTTCCTTCAGTAACGACTAATTTGGAGACATTCCGCAATTGCTTTTCGATTAGAGCGGAATTATATTCGATGGTAGAAGAACTTTTTTCGCGGGTAAAATACTGGTAGCCAAAATAAATCAACACCCCAATAATAATGATGTAAATCAATTTCCCTGATCGTCCAATGGCTTGAATGATTGGAACTAACACATTTTTAAGTTGTGTTTCGGTGGATTGATTTCTTCGTGTAGCCATCGCATATAAATTTATACGAAGATAAAAATTTAAATCAACTTATTCGATTTGGCTTTTTGAATGGCTTCTAATTTATTGTGAACTTGAAGCTTAGTATAAATATTTTCGATGTGTTTTCGAACCGTGGATGGAGAAAGTATCAAATTATCGGCAATTTGGTTATAATTTAATCCTTTTGAAAGTTGTTCCAATACTTCAATTTCACGGGTAGAAAGTTTGATTTCTTCTTCTTCTGTTTTAGCATCAAAATCAATCGGATTCCGCAACAATTTCAACGTTTTCAAAGCAATGGAAGGATTCATTGCGGCACCGCCGTTTAGCGTTTCTACAATACCCTGATACAAATCGGTCGGATTCACTTCCTTGAGCAGATAGCCATCGGCTCCGGCCTTGATGGCATTGAAGATATTTTCATCATTATCAAAAGCCGTAAGCATAATCACTTTGATGTGCGGGTATTTTTGTTTGACAATCGCAGTGGCTTCAATTCCGTTTAAAACAGGCATTTCGATATCCATCAACAACACGTCTAAATTGTGGTTTTCGCCTAATTTGGTCAATAATTCAGCTCCGTTTAAAGCAGAAAATTTAATTTGGATATCTTCAAAAAAAGACAGTTTTTCCCGGATTGCTTTGACAAGAAAACTATTGTCATCTATAATGGCGAGCTTTATATTCATATTTTAAATACATTAGTTTTACTAAAGAGATGTAAGAATTCCAATTTCAACTGAATAACGGTTAATTGTTGCTGAGTAGTTTCTTCCAATTCAGCCAACTCGTTAATGGAATTATTCATCTGGTCCTTTTTGTTTTTTTCAGAAATCAATTGATCTTGCATACAAAAAATACGGTAAAGATGTTCTTTCTCATTTTCACCGTTTTTTCGTTTGAAATATAAAACAAGAAACAGGTTAATCAAAATAAACACTATAAAAAGCAAATGATTCATCCTAATTATATTTTTTGACAGAACTCAAATGTAGTAAAAAGCAAAACTGAAATCCATACGGCAATTGCCTTATTCTATCCAATTTCTTTTTCAATTAAAATGGTTGTTCCATTTTCTTTTTCGGAAATAATTTTGAAGTTGGCATTGAGTTCTAACGCTCTTTTTTTCATATTATTTAAACCATTTCCGGGTTCAATTTCTGATTCAGAAAAACCAATTCCATTATCATTTATTGAAAAAATCATTTTATTATTTTCTTGTTTCAGTAAAATTTTAATTTGATTGGCCTTGGCGTATTTTATAGCATTATTTACCGCTTCTTGGATGATTCGGTAAATATTCATTCCATCAATTGATGAAAATTCGTGTGTAGCATTCACGCTTTCTTCGATGGAAAAATCAAATGAAATTCCATGCGTTGCCAACTGAGCATTATCAACAAAATTGGTGATTCTGATTTGTAAATCTTCTACAGAAATAGCGTTTTTGTTCATCGCCCAAATCGTATCACGCAATTCGGTAATAGTGTTTTTAGTGAAACCGCTGATGTTATCAAATTTGGAAACTAATTTTTCTTTCGCTATATCAAAATACTTTAAATTATCAATCGAAGAAATGATGAATGTGAGTTGCGAACCAATATTGTCGTGTAAATCTCTGGAAATCTGCAGTCGTTGTTCCTGCAACTTGTTTTGGGTTTCAATTTTAACGAGAGCTTCTTTGAGCTCAACTTCTTTAAGCAGCTGATTGTTTTTGATTTTTTGTTGATTGTAAAAAAGGTACCCCAGCAATCCGAGCAGAAAGGCAAAGCCCAGTGAACCAAAAATAGCCGTGTTCTTCTGTTTCAGTATCAGCTCCTTTTCTGCCAGTTCAGCCCTGTTTTTTTCAATTTCTGCATCTTTCTTTGCCGTTTGATATTTTGTTTCCAGTTCCTGCAACTGTTTTATATTGGATAACTTTTGAACACTGTCGTGAAACTCACTTTTTAGCTTATAGTATTCACTGGCTTTTTTATAATCTTTTTTAGCCTCATACAACAATGCATAATAGTTCAACGTGTTTTCTATATCAAAAGCCGATTTAGACTTTTTAGCATAAACATAGGCACTGTCAAAACATTTTTGGGCTTCATTGAACTGCTGATTATACAGATGAACATCGCCGATGTTGTTGTATGAAGAAGCCAATCCGGCAAAATTCTTTATGGAATACTCTAATTTGAGAGCACTGTTAAAAAAGATAAGGGCAGAATCAATTTTTTCCATGTAGTAGTAAACTCCTCCCACATTATTGAGTGACTCGGCAATACCTCTCCTATCTTTGAGGTTTTCTTCAATCTTTAGTGATTTTTTAAAATAATAAAGTGCATTATGGAGGCTGTCCTGATAAGCATAAACAATGGCCAGATTATTATATGCTTCTGAAAGCCCTTTCTTTTCCTTTAATTCCTCATAGGTTCTGATGGCCCGCTGATGATACGATTTTGCCTTTTCGTTCATCTCTAAAGACTTGTAAACCAGTCCGATGTTATTATTGATAATGGCCTGGTTTTTCAAATTTTTTTTCTTATCATATATCTTTACAGCCTTCAAATAGGCTTTTAATGCTTCCTCATACAAGCCGATATTTCTTTTGCAGGAGCCAATATTGTTATACGCAGAAGCTGTCAGCAATGAATCTTTCGTTAAATTGAGCGATGCTTCTGAATAGGCAATTGCTTTTTCGTAATCGCCTTTTACACGGGTTACAACCCCCATATTGTTGAGTGTATAGGCCAGCGACTGATCAAGTTTTTCTGTTTTGGCTATTCTCTCGGCTTTATGCAACAGCTCCATCGCTTTGTTTGTGTCAGAAGCATATATTGCCATTGCTTTGACGTTTAAACTGTCGATTGTTTGATGCTCTTTAACCTGAGCATAAATCTGCACAAAAAATAATCCGAAAAAAATAACTGTCTTACATTTTTTTGTCATCATACTTAAATTTTTGGAACTATTCAAATGTAGTCTTTTGCCATTAAGTCAACAAGAAAATGGTTAACTTATCCGTCTCGGCATCGGGAATTATTTTAAAATAACCATCAGGTTAAGCAGTAAAACCAGAAACACCATAATGTAAAGCAACAGCACGATCCGCAAGGTTTTGATTGTTTTCATTTTTTATTATTTTGGGATGGATCAAAATTCGCTTATTCTCACCTGCCTTGCAATACGACAAATGCCGTATAAAAAAATTCCCAACCGAAAAAGTGAATTTTGATTGGGAAAATCAGACGTCATTTTAAACTCTTTTCAATTGAAGCGAAAAAGTTTTAAACCACCTCTGAGAAAAACAACTCAACCTTTTAAATTTTCAAATCAAAAGCTTTAATGGTTCTGTCATTTGATTTGTAATATAAAAAACCTCCGATTTCATCCACTTCATATTCCGGTTTTTTATCTTCTATAACAATTTCTTTTTCCACTTTTCCAGTGTCTTTACTTACTTTCACCAAACCGATTCCGTTATCTAATTTGGTTAAGATAAACTGATAGTTATGTGTGGCTGATGTAGCCTTAAACCTTTTGCCTATTTCGGCAAAAGAAGCAGAAGCAGCTACAGCAAAATCCCGGGAACTATCCATCATAGATTCTCCATAACTTGTATAACTCCCTAAACTATTTCTATTTTGGTTTGCTTCTGAAGCTGCTGCGGCAGACATAGCTACGGAGGCTACTCCCATAACTCCGGCAAAAATAGCACCGGCCGCACTTTTTCCGGGGGCTTTATAAAATTCATGGAATTTCTGAGCTCCGTCAAAACCAAGCATCAGCATGTTTTGTTCTGAACACAACAGGATGCCTCCTTTTCGCATAATCACCTTGGATGGTGATTCTTTTCCATCAAATTTATAGGATGCCAAGGTAGAAATATCTCCCGAATTTTCGTCAATGGCAACCAATTCTTCACCGGTACTGATTAGATAACGTTTATGTTCCTTGTCATAGGCACTGGCAACCGATTTTGCTTTTTTGTACTTTATCGGTTTATTCCAGATTGATTCGCCTGTTTTCAGGTTAATGATGTCGGCATCGGTGTCGGTTATGTAAATCATTCCTTTGGGTGTCAACGCCATCGTATGAATGTTTTCTCCTGTTTTCAATGGTTTTTTAAACAGCGGATTACCATCAAACGACACTTTATTGATTCCCCCTTCATAAAGTCCGAATAAAATACCGTCTTCAAGTATGTAAAAATGCTGAACATACCCTTTTGTTTTAGGTGCTTTTTCCCATAAATCAGAACCATCTGCCGCATTCAGAAAAGCAATTCTGGACTCAGAAGCTGCAGAAGCCAGTTTAGCAATACCGCTTTTACCTGAATTATCCACATCACTCACCACGGCTAAGCCCTGGGGCAGGATTTCAAACCGGGTGACTTTTCCTTTTATTTTTCGTTCTTTGTCCCACAGTTTTGATCCGGTACTGCTCACCTTATGAATACGGGTATCTCCGTTCGGCCTTTCTTCGAACGTGTAAATTTCTTTGCCTGATTCATCAGAAGTAAGCCATGTAATATCATCAATGTCTTTGTTTGTCCACAAAACTTTTCCGTTTGCCACATCAATTTTCATCAGGCTTTTGGTGGTAGGCACCAGTAAACCATCACCAATAATAACCGGACGTCCGGAAAACTGCGGAATAGAAGATGCAACTGCTACTTTTTTAGGATCGTTCAGTTCTACCAACCCTTCTTCTTTTCCGGTTGCCAGGTCATAGATCCCGACGGCCATTGTCCCTCCTTTACGCATTCCCAATACAACCAGCTTATTCTGTGGCAGCATGACATCACAACGATTAGTTACTTTCCATCCGTTATCTTCTGTTCCGAACAGTTTTTTTCCGGATATAAAATCAATAACGGTTTTTTTAGACGTCATAAATCCTCCCTGGCTTACCACCAGATAAGGCGACATGGGCACAAATTCCAATTCTTCGGGTTTGACTTTTCCGTAATCTTTAAAATTAAAGTGTGGTTCGTTTGCATCAGGTTTAATTCCCACTAGTCCGTCTCCGTTGGCAACTACTAGTACACCAGCATCCGTCAGCTTCATCAGGTTAATTTTTCCGCCCAGGTTATACGAGTGATTGGCTTCTGTTTTTTGAGCACTTAAAACAGAAGAACTAAGAACAACAGCCGCAATAATTAAGACCTTAAAGGTTGTTATTGTTAAATTTTTCATTTTGATTAAGATTAAAATTATTTCTTTTTTCAAAGTTCCGTTAAACTTTAAATAGGCACAATAAGGCATTTGCCGTAAAAAAAGCTTCCCAACCAAAGCAGATTTCGATTGGGAAGTTGTAACATCAAAATGTTTATTAAGCTCACTTTTTGCTCTTAGCGTATTCCGATAAATTAAACGCATAAGCATCCAGTGTCTTTTTCATGGCCTCCATGAATAAGTCTCTGTCAACCATTACAGTATAGAGCATCAATCCCTGTTGCTCTTTATAGGTTACTTCACCGCTTGGAGAACCTTTTTTTATTTCCTTGATATAATCATTTGTCGATTGATATTTTATTTTATTTTTAGCGATGTAAGCCATGGGTTCAAAGGCCAATGCTCCCCAATTGGGTGAAACAATATTCATCGGCAAATCATAGGTGAAAATATTAGAGAAATGACTTACCTGTGCAATCGGGTCAAATGAAAAAGTGTGTTTATACTCTTCTGAATCATAGAATTTAGAAACAAATTTCTTATCCCAATTCACTAAAAAAGGTTCTAAAAGTACAGATAGATTAACCATAACAGCCTCATTTTTAGATGCTAACTTCGTATGAGCCCCCATAGCCATTTTAGGATATTTAAAAATCGGCTTTTTCCCGGCAGCAAAAGTAATAGCAGCACCCCATTCTTGCCCGGCTGCCATTTGGCTGAAAAATTCACCTGCATTTACGCTAGTTTCTTTTGCAAGTAACTTTTTATATTCATCTTGATTTTCAACGGTTGACGGATCAACAATTGTATAGCCAATTTTTGAAAAATGGTTCTCAAGTGTCAATTTAAAATAGTCTGCCAGTTCTTGAACGTCATCATAGGATATTCCATCAATAATAGAGGCAAAACGGTCAATATGGTCTCCACTCATTTTATTAAGCGAACCCTTTCGTTGGTATTCCATTGTTTTTAATGTAACATTTGCCCCAATGAAACATATTTTATCAGACTTACCAAATGGATTTTTACTGTCCATTTGAATATAATTTTTAGAAAAATCTTTGGTTGTAAATTCTTGTCCTTTCACGACAAAAGAGAACAACACGCAGGTTAGGATACTAATTATTACTCTCATATACATTTGAAAAAAATTATAATTCAAAAAAAATCAAGATTTAAAACTTCCCAACCAAAGCAGATTTTCGATTGGGAAGTATAAAAAAACCACTAAAAAATTTTAGTCAAATTCTACATTAAAAGAACCTTCTGTTATATTTCTTGTTGTACCGTCTGAACTGTTTTTAGCTGTAAAGGTAAATGTACCTTTGATATGCGTATCCGTTACTTCAGATACTTTGATTTCTCCTACTTTTTCACCGCCTTCGTAAGGAGCTGCCCAGGTTTTTGTTTCCGAAGCCATTGGATTCGACAAGTTAACCGTAATTTCAGAATAACTCACATTGGCCTGTCCCAAACCAAATTCTCCTCCTCCAATGTCATACGTCCCTACTCCGTCAAACGACATAATATTGAAAGAAAAAGCCTTGCTTGAAGTTCCTTCGGTATTACCCTGGATATGAACTACCGACCCTGTCTGATAAGCAAAAGTTACCATTTCCAAAGTAGTCACAGAAGAACCATCAACTTTAGCCGTAATTGTTCCTGCTGCGGCACTTCCTCCGCCTCCGCCATCGTCATCGCTGCTGCAAGAAGTGATAAAGAGCGAAGATGTTACTAAAAAGCACGCACAAATAAATTTAATTGTTTTCATAATTGTTGTATTTATTTAGGTTAATTAATCAAGGCAAAATTGGGTGAATAACCAAAATGAGACAATAAGGCAAATGCCGTATTTTCGATACAGATGTAATTTGGAAACAATTAATATATCGTTCAACTCAGGTTTAAGAAGGGGTATTTCTCCTGAAGCTGTTCAATGCGTTCGTGGAGTTTTTGAACAAAAAGCTGATGTTGTTCGGTATTCGGATTAAAAGGTCGATGCGTTAATCCTTTTTGAATGCTTTCTATTTCCGACATGATTGGAAAAACGTGATACGAAATATGCGATTCCACAAAATGCTTCCAGATATAATCCACCGCCGTTTGATTAGGATGTAACATATCTTCGGAATAGAAGCGGTAATCGCGTAAATCGTCCATCATCATTTCATAGCTCGGAAAGTAGCTTGAAGATGGGTGATGGGTGATGGGTGAATGTAAAGCCGAAATTAAATGTGATTTACTTAATTGATTTTCCACAAAACCATCCTTTAAATGACGGACTGGCGAAACGGTGAAAATGAACTTGATTTCGGGATTGAATTCGGTTAATTTGGTTTGGATGTTATTTAAAGATGATTCTATTTCATCCACAGATAATAATTCTTTTGTAAAATTACTTTGTGGTATCTTATGACAGTTAGCCACTCTTTTTTGGGTATGCGAAAAACGATACGTCCAAGCCGTTCCTAACGTAATAATTAAATGTGTACAGGCTTGAAGTTGTCCGTTTAAATAAGTTAGAATGCCATTTAAATTGATGAGCATATCGTCTTTGTCGGGATTGTTCAACTCGGAATGCACTTCAAAGCAATGCCATAATTCATTTTCAAAAAACAAATCGGCTTCGGTAAATAACCTCATTTCTAACGCACGCAACAATACATTTTCAATAGCATCCGGTTGAAAAAGAATACCAAACGGATTGTTGTAATGCTGAAATTTATATTGCTCGAATTTCGCACTGATATTTTCAGAAAAACAGGAACCCACCGTTACCACCTTCGAATAATAATCGATGGGATAATTGCTTTTTGGAATGTTGATTGGGGTGCGGAAGTTCATATCACAAAAATCTAAAATATAATTTTAATGATTTTTAGTTTCTTGTATATGTTGTTACATACACAACTATACCCTCAGGTTCATTAACCGTTTGTTTTAGTTTAAGTTCTTCATTCGTTAAACTTTCTATAACATAAGTATATTGATAAATCATAGGGTCAAATGGTGTATTGGAAACGGTTAATACATTTCCATTCATCTCCCAAACAGATGTTTGTGTATCGCTTAATGCACATTCAGCATTGAAACCGTTAAAGGTAAGCTCTCCATTTGCAAAAAATTCTTGAAAATCTCTGCTTGTTTCACAATCATGGTCATAATTTTGAAACTCTCCTCCATTTGACACCTCTCCTTTTATATACCATTTACCTATTATTGTTGCTGAATCCTGATCATCACTATTACAAGATGATGTTAAGCCAATAAAGATTAAAAATAATATGATTTTTTTCATAATCTGATTCATCTTTATTTAATAAAATCAACTGCTTTCACCAACGCTTCTTGAATTCCATTCACATTTTTACCACCGGCGGTAGCAAAGAACGGCTGTCCGCCGCCGCCGCCTTGAATATATTTTCCTAAGTCCCGTACCACTTGTCCAGCATTCAAACTGTGTGAAGCAACTAATTCTTTGGAAATATAACAGGTTAACATCGGTTTATTGTCCTCGACTATAGCCAAAACTAAAAATAAATTATTACCCAAATTGCCCAATTCATACGCCAAATCTTTTGCCCCTTCCGGATTCAAATCGACTTGCTTGGCCAAGAATTTGATCCCGTTAATTTCTTGTAGTTCTGATGCTAATTCGTCTTTTAAATTCTTAGCTTTTTCACGCAATAATTGCTCAACTTGTTTTTTCAATTTGGCATTATCATCCTGTAGAGAAACCACCGATTTTAAAATATCCTGCGGATTTTTCAGGGTTTCTTTCAATTCTGCCAATGTGCTTTCCTGGTTTTGATAAAACTCTTTCACCGCCTCACCGGTAATTGCTTCAATTCGACGAATTCCGGCTGCAACCGCTCCTTCTGAAATAATTTTAAAATGCCAGATATCAGCCGTATTTTTCACGTGAATTCCACCGCATAATTCTTTGCTTTCGCCAAATTCAATCATCCGAACCGAATCACCATACTTTTCGCCAAACAAAGCCATTGCACCTTTATCTAATGCTTCTTTGATAGGGATATTTCGATGCTCCACCAACTGCAATTGTTCTTCAATGCGTTGATTTACAAAATCTTCTACTTGCTTAATTTCTTCATCCGAAACCTTTGAAAAATGCGAAAAGTCAAAACGCAAATAATTAGGATTCACCAGTGAACCTTTTTGTTCCACGTGTGTTCCTAAAATCGTTCGCAAAGCCAAATGCATCAAATGCGTAGCGGAATGATTTTTGGAAGTTGATGTACGTAAATCCGTGTTCACTTTCGCCACAAAACCAGCTTCTACATTTTCGGGAAGTTGTTTCGCAAAATGTAAAATCAGGTTATTTTCTTTTTTGGTATCGATGATTTCAATGGTTTCGTTTGCTGACACCAAGGTTCCTTTATCCCCTACCTGACCGCCGCCTTCGGGATAAAAAGGAGTTGAGTCTAAAACGATTTGATACAAAACACCATCTTTTTTAGAATCTACTTTACGGATACGAGTGATTTTTACTTCGTTTTCAGTTTGGTCATATCCGACAAATGTTTCTACATTTCCGGGAATTAAAACAGTCCAATCTTCGGTTGACACTTCAGAAGCGGCACGGGAACGGGCTTTTTGTTTTTGTAATTCAACTTCAAATTCTTCTTCGTTGTAACTAAAACCTTTTTCTTTTAAAATTAAAGCCGTCAGGTCCTTCGGAAAACCGAACGTATCATACAATTCGAATACTTTTTCACCTGAAACTTCTTCTCCGGATGTTTCAGCGACCACTTTATCTAACAATTGTAACCCTTGCTCTAACGTTCTCAGAAACGAAGCTTCTTCTTCCCGAATCACATTGGTAACCAAATTTTGTTGCGATTTAATTTCCGGGAAAAATTCGCCCATCTGGTTGGCCAAAACAGCTACTAATTCATAAATGAAAGGTTCTTTCGTATTTAAAAATGTAAAACCGTAACGAATCGCTCTTCGTAAAATTCTACGAATCACATAACCTGCTCCGGTGTTTGATGGCAATTGTCCATCGGCAATGGCAAAAGCAACGGCACGAATGTGATCAACGATTACTCGAATGGCAATGTTGATTTTGTTTTGTTCTTCATCCACCTGCACGGACAGGTCGCTACCTGTCCCTACGGGATTCGGCGTATATTTTAAACCCGTAATTTGTTCTACTTTTTCAATCAACGGTGTAAAGACATCGGTATCATAATTGGATGTTTTACCTTGCATAGCCATACACAACCGTTCAAATCCCATCCCGGTATCCACGTGTTGAGCCGGTAATTTTTCTAAACTTCCATCCGCTTTACGGTTGAATTCCATGAATACATTATTCCAGATTTCCACCACTTGCGGATGGTCGGCATTCACTAAATCACGTCCGGAAATCTGAGCTCTTTCAGCATCGGAACGCAAATCGATATGAATTTCGGAGCAAGGCCCGCAAGGTCCCTGATCACCCATTTCCCAAAAATTATCTTTTTTATTTCCCAGAATAATACGGTCTTCTGCCACATACTGCTTCCACAAATCGAATGCCTCCTGATCAAACGGCACCTTTTCTGCCGGATTGCCTTCAAAAACCGAAACATACAAACGGTCTTTGTCTAGTTTCAGCACTTCCGTTAAAAACTCCCAGGCCCAGGCAATCGCTTCTTTTTTAAAATAATCGCCAAAAGACCAGTTGCCCAACATTTCAAACATCGTGTGATGGTAGGTATCAAACCCAACATCTTCCAGATCGTTGTGCTTTCCCGAAACACGGAGACATTTTTGTGTATCCGCTATCCGCTTGCTTTTCGGTTCGGCATTTCCCAAAAAGTATTCTTTAAACTGAGCCATCCCCGAGTTGTTAAACATCAAGGTTGGGTCATCTTTTAAAACAATAGGAGCCGAAGGAACGATTAAATGTCCTTTACTTTCAAAAAATTGCAGAAACTGCCTGCGGATATCTTGTGATTTCATTGTAAAAATTATTCGGTGTTTAATTTTCAACCGGTTAGACAACATTGACAATAAAGAATCACTTTTGCGGTTTAAATACCAATGCTTTTTGTAAAAAATTAAATTAGCATGAGAATGAAACATTTCTTAAATTTGTTCGTCTAATCCGTTTTGAAAGCACAAAAATAGTATAATTTAAGAAATGTCGAAGAAAGTAAAGTATTATTACGACACAGAAAGTTTGGCCTACAAAAAAATCAGCCCTAAAAAAGGGCGGAAATTTGGTTATGCCGCATTATTTCTGGTTTCATCGGCTTTATTCGGTTTTTTATGTTTTGTGATTTTATTGAATACACCCTACTTTGAAACGCCCAAAGACCGGTTACAGGCCCGTGAAATTGAAAACATGAAACTTCGCTATCAGATTCTGAACAAAAAAATGGATCAGTTGGATGAAGTGTTAGCCAGTATAGAAGAACGCGACAATAATTTATACCGGATTTACTTTAACTCTTCTCCCATTCCGGCTGAGCAGCGAAAAGCCGGGTTTGGCGGAATAAACCGTTATAAAGAATTAGAAGGTTACGACAATTCGGAACTGGTAATCAACACCACAAAACGGGTAGATATGATTTCGAAAGAACTGGCCATTCAGTCCAAATCATTAGACGAAATCCTCAATCTTGCCAAAGGAAAGGAAAAGCTTCTGGCTGCCATTCCAGCCATACAACCGGTTAAAAATGAAGATCTGACCCGTATGGCTTCCGGATTCGGATACCGAAATGACCCGTTTACCAAAATCAGAAAAATGCACCACGGAATGGATTTTACCGCGAAAACAGGAACACCGGTTTATGCCACCGGTGATGGCGTAGTGGAACGTGCTGATAATTCAATGTCCGGATTTGGGAATTTAATTATCATCAGACACGGTTTTGGTTACACAACCTATTATGCTCATCTAAGCAAATACAAAGCAAGAGTGGGACAAAAAGTAAAACGGGGAGACATCATTGGCTACGTGGGAAGCACCGGAAGAAGCGAAGCACCGCATTTGCACTATGAAGTCCACAAAGACGGTGAACCGATTAACCCGATTAATTTTTATTACGGCAGTATTTCTGCCGAAGAATATATTGCCATTTCAAAAATTGCTAACCAAGAAAACCAAGCTCTCGACTGATGCATCTGAACTTACCTGAAAAAAGATATTACAGCATTGGCGAATTGGCCAAAGCATTTGACGTAAACGCTTCTTTAATCCGATTCTGGGATAAAGAATTTGATATTCTCAAACCCAAAAAAAATGCAAAAGGCAACCGAATGTTTACGCCGGAAGATGTAAAAAACCTTCAGTTAATCTATCATTTGGTCAAAGAAAGAGGGTTTACGTTGGAAGGTGCCAAAACGCACCTGAAAGAAGGACAGAAAAAAGTGCTGGATAAATTTGAAATTATCAGTAAATTAGAAGGAATAAAAGCTCAATTGATGCAAATTAAGGAGGAATTGTAGGAAAGAATTTAGAGTTTAGAAATCAGAATTTAGAGAAATAAAAAACAGTTATTCAGAATTTCAGTAAACCAGAACCTTAAAAAAACAACTAAAATGAAAAAATGGTTATTACCCCTCGGGATTATTATCGGACTTATAGTCATCATCGGCATCATCGGATTCTACGTAGTAGGAATTCAAAACACGGCAATTTCTAAAAGCCAGGCCGTAAACAAATCTTGGGGAGATGTTCAAACATCTTACCAAAGAAGAAGTGATTTAATTGGCAACCTGGTGAACACGGTTAAGGGAGCTGCCGATTTTGAAAAAAGCACCTTAGAAGCCGTAATTGCTGCTCGTGCAAGAGCCACACAAACTACGATTGATCCCACCAATGTTACCTCGGAACAATTGGCAGAATTCAACAAAGCCCAAAGTGGTGTTTCTTCTGCTTTATCAAGGCTTTTGGTGACTGTAGAAGCATATCCGGAATTAAAAGCTAACCAAAACTTCCTGAAATTACAGGACGAACTGGCCAGTACGGAAAATACTATTCAAACAGCCCGTGTCCGTTTTAACGAATCGGTTGAAACATACAACAACCATATTTTGAAATTTCCGAACAAAATGTTCCTGGGTGAATACAAAGAAAAGCCTTATTTTGATGCTGAACCGGGTGCTGATAAAGCTCCTGAAGTAAAATTCTAAACCATGTCTGTCACAGAAGATTTTCTTACTCCGGCAGAAGAACAGGAAATTGTTCAGGCTATTGCTTTGGCGGAAAAAAACACGTCCGGAGAAATACGGGTACACATTGAGAACCATTCCGATACTCCCCCTATTGCCCGGGCACAGGAGGTTTTTGATTCACTCAACATGTACAAAACCAAAGCCCGAAACGGGGTTTTGTTCTACGTGGGTGTGGAAGATCACACCTTTGCGATCATCGGTGATATTGGCATTGACGATGTGGTGGAAAGCGATTTCTGGGAATGTACGAAAGACGTCGTAATTGAAAACTTCCAAAACAAAAAATTCAAAGACGGTTTGGTGGAAGGTATAAAAAGAGCCGGCGAACGTTTAAAAGTGTTTTTTCCTTATGATTCGGATGACACGAACGAACTTTCTAACGAAATATCCAAAGGATAAATGAAATTTACCACAACAATATACTGGCTTTTGGCCCTGATCATTTTACCGGTTCAGGCCAGTATTGCTCAGTTTAAAATCCCTAAGGTTCCAAGCTTTCAGACCAGTGTCTATGATTATGCAAAAGTGTTGTCGGAGAGTGAGAAAAAAGCACTGGAAGAAAAACTCGTACGTTATTCAGACAGCACCACAACGCAAATCGTAGTCATTACCATCGAAGATTTAAAGGGAGAGAATATCGGGTTACTGGCACCAAAATGGGGACACGAATGGGGAATTGGCGGCAGTAAAGAAAAAGACAATGGTGTTATTATCCTGCTCTCCAAAAACGACCGAAGAATTCATATTTCGCCCGGTTACGGTGTTGAAGACAGGCTGACTGCAGGAATTACGGGCGAATTAATCCGGAATGTCATTCTGCCGGAATTTAAAGCTGGGAGTTATTACCGTGGTTTAGACAAAGGAGCCGATGCCATTTTTGAGGTGCTGAAAGGAAAATATAAAGGAAAAAGACAAGGAGACAAAGGAGGGGCTATACCCATGTTAATCGTTCTTGTTTTTATTGTGATCTTTGTGATTATTGCTTCCAAAGGAAATAAGAACAACCGCAACGGAGGTTCCGGTCGTTTTTCCGGTCCGGATTTAGCCGATATTATTATCCTGAGCAGCTTAGGCCGCGGTGGTGGCGGTATTTTTGGCAGCGGTTCATCCGGTGGTGGTGGCTTTGGCAGCGGTGGATTCGGAGGCGGATTTGGCGGCGGCGGTTTCAGTGGCGGCGGAGCCGGTGGAAGCTGGTAAAATGATTAACATAAAAAACAAAAGCGACTGAAATCAGTCGCTTTTGTTTTTTTATATACTTTTAATCCATGAAAAACACGCCCCCTTCTTTTTCTTTCTTCCCTCCGAATTTATCGAGCTTGTAAGTAAGTGAAAACATGACATACTGTTGCAAAACAATATTTTCAGAGTCGGTAATCGCTGTCGGCGTAATGGTTCGGCGTACTCCTACATTCTGGTTTAACACATCATATACTTTTACTTTGGCCAACAACCTGTCTTTATAAAAATTATACCCCAGACTGGTGTTCCATAAATAAAAGTCCTTCTGAAAACCATCTGCTATGTTGGAATTATACGTGTAACCGAAGTCATTGCCGAAAACCACTTTCTTGGGCCAATAGCTCGTAAACTCCATTTTAAATTTGTGTACAAAATTATTGGCATTGTCAATTACATAATTCTTAAAATCAGTTGAGTTAAATGCATAACTGTATGTCGGAGCAATGGTTATTAAGTTTTCTATACTCCAGTTAAAATTTATCCGGGGTTCCAGTCGCCATCCTTTTGCTTCATACAATTCAGCATTGGTCAACCCCTGGTTAATGTTGTAACCCGAATCCAAGCCGACACTGATACGCAGGTTTCTTTTTTCTTTTTTAAATGATTTACTCCACGAAGCTCCCATATAACTGTTAAATCCTTTATCCACATTTTCATACGTGGTCTGTGCCCTGAAACTCTCATCATAAACGGTAGAAGAAACAATCTGATCTTTGCTCATGGTCATCCCGCCATAAAAGAAAAATCCGCTTCGTGACTGCCAGTCATAATTATTGAAATTCGTGTAAACAGAATGCTGCCGGGTCGGATTTAATTCACTGTTACCGACGATCGTGTTCAAAGGATTGGAAAGGTTCACTACCGGCAGAAACTGATTGGCCAATGGCAATTCCATTCTGAAGTTGTAATTCGCATAAATGGATTTACTTTTACTGATGGTATAACTCATGTTTGCAGAAGCTTTCGGAAAAACGTAGTTTTTATTCTGCCGTGTATTAACCGCTAAATAATCGGACTCGTTTTTAAACGTCACAAATTCCGGACCAGCATTAAAACGGGCTCTGATCTTCTTTTTGGTTATATTTAATCCGGCTGAGGGGTAAATTTTTAATACACTCGAATTGATTTCATTAGACAACGGTGCGTTAAATTCAGAATAACTGCCTGACACTTCATCAAAATCAAAGGTTGCATCCGAATCTTTGGAAGCATAGTACGTAATTTGTGAAGCTAAACTCAATTTTAAGGAATCGGTAATAGGCTCACCATACCGGATTTCCGTTTCTGCTTTGTTGAATGTTTTATCCCGGAATACATTCTGATTCCGGATATCATCCGGTTCACCGGTCTGATAATAAAACGTAGAAGAGTTCAGATTGGAAAACGTAGTTGATTTTTTGTGTTCGTTATTTAGAGACGCCGAGAATCCTCTTCCTTTCTTTTGAAAGGATTTGTAATAATAAATGCTATTTTCAAAAGAGGTATCATCCACATCAGAAAACGAATTGGAGTTACTTTCATTCGAAAGTTCATTTGCCTGATTCCGGGTTTCCTGACGACTGAGAAAGCGATCTTTATTCAGACCTTTCACAAATTTCGGCTCTACATAAATGGTGGCTGTTGAATCTAATTTTATTTCAAAATTAAAACTCAGGTTATGTGTATTTCCAATTCGATTGGAAGTAGAATTTGATTCGGTAAAAGTGGTTTCGTTTGGTAGTAAATTAGTTCTTGAAGACCGGCTTACATTATCAGTTTCGGCATTCGTAAAAAAATAGTTGTTATTGACATCTACTTTTTTAAACCATTTGTCTGCAAAATTAACCCCTATTAAATTAGAGGTTGTTAACCCGTTACTACCGCCAAAATTCATTCCGTTGATTCCAAAAGAGCCATCATCGCTTGAGTAAACCGATACGTTTCGGCCTCCCCCCATATTATCAAAAATCTCATTCATGGAAAACCCGACCGAATTGATGTTGTTGGCCGAAGCCAGAACGCTTATTTTTTGTTCGCCTTTGAACCAATTGAGCAGCAAACTCGATTCATACCTTTCGTCAGAGCCATAGCCTCCCATGATCTTTCCGAAAAACCCTTTGTTTTTATCTTCCTGAATAGTCAGGTTAATGGTTTTTTCTTCTGAAGATGCCGCTTCTCCCGACAATTCCTCCGCTTTGGTTTTGGTGTCAACCACCTGAATTTTTTCAATAATTTCCGCCGGAAGATTCTGGGTAGCAATCTTTCCGTCTTTGCCAAAAAACGGCTTCCCATTGACCAGGATCTGGTTGACTTCCTTACCGTTTACGGTGATTTTCCCTTCGGGAGAAATTTCCACACCGGGCAATTGTTTCAGTAATTTCTCTACATTGGCATCTGCTCCTACTTTAAATGAAGCCGCATCAAACTCTAACGTATCGTTTTTAATCCGCACAGGAGGAGCTTCTCCTTTCACCACTACCTCATCCAGAGATGTCCCGCTTTCAGTAAGCGACAACAATCCCAATTCAAGGTTTGCACTTAAACTGCTGATTTCTTTTCTGTAGTTTTCATATCCCAAAAAAGATACCTTCAGAACAGTCGGCTGGGTACTTTTCCTGGTTCTGATTTCAAAGTTTCCGTTTTTTTCCGAAATCGTATAGTCAATTACGGCAGAATCTTTTTTAGATGTCAGGTAAACGGTCGCTGATTCGAGGGGAAGTTTGGTGTTTTCGTCAATAATTTTTCCTTTAACGGTAACGAAATTTTGTCCATACGAACATAAAGTACAGCATAACAATACTGTAGAGAGAAAATGTTTGAGCATAAAGAGTTAAAAATTAGCTGTGAGAAAATTCTATAACAGCGAATTAACACTTTTAGTATGGAAGGTTAAAATTTCTTACGTAAACTTTAACATTTGAAAGGCATATCAGAACGAAAAAATGTATTGAATTGAACCAACCGGAACATCCGGTTTATTAAACTTAAACAGTATAAATCTTTCTATTTTACTTTACTACGCAAAACAAAATAATGCAAAAAAACAGGAAAAAAACGCTTCAGTAATACCCCCAGGGTTTCTTTACCTCCGATGGCCACTTCAAATTTTTCTTTTTCTACAGCACGGATAAGCTTTTGAGCAAAAACTGCTACTGCCATCCCTTTTTGGGTCGCTTCATCATCATGTTGTTGGGCTGCCCCGTTTGCTGTTAAGGCATTTTTAGCAACATTCGTCTGAATAAAACCGGGGCAAATTAAAGTAACCTGAATATTATCCTGTTGATGTTCCATTCGCAGCACATCAAAAAAACCATGTAAAGCATGTTTGGCACCGCAATATCCCGAACGATAAGGCGATCCGAATTTACCCATCAAACTGGTAATAGTCACAAAGGTTCCTGCTTTGTTTTGCAGAAAATGAGGCAATAAAGCTTTGGTCAAAGCAACCGTTCCGAGGTAATCTACCTCAATAAGTCTTTTATCTACCTCAAAGGCCGTTTCTGCCAAAAGAGAACGCTGGCTTATACCACCATTGTTAATAAGCACATCAATTTTTCCGAAAAAGGAGATCGCTTTTTCAACTTTATCACCGGCTTTGTCAAACGCTGTTAAATCAAGAGGCAGAATAGCCACATCAGAAGATCCGCAATTTGCTTTTACTTGTAAAAGATTGGCTTCATTTCGGGCAGAAAGGATAAGCTGACAATCCATTTTAGCCAAGGCATAAGCCAATCCTTCGCCTATTCCTGAGGATGCTCCGGTTATCCAGACAGTTCTCTTTCTTAAAGAAGCCATGTTGTTTTACATTATAATGACCGACTAATTTACACAAAAAAACAAGCGATTAAGTTTTCCTTTTGATTTACTTAACCGCCTGACTGATATAGTGTCTATTTTTCCCGGATATAAATGTCGATCGGCACGCCCGAAAAATCCCAGTTTTCACGGATTTTATTTTCTAAAAACCGTTTGTAGGGTTCTTTAACATACTGTGGCAAATTGGCAAAAAACACAAATTGTGGTGTGGGTGTAGGCAATTGCATGCAGTATTTAATTTTCACATATTTCCCTTTCAACGCCGGAGGCGGATAAGCCTCTATCAATTTCAACATGTGCTCATTGAATTTAGAGGTCGAAATACGCTGTTTTCTGTTTTCGAAAACCTTAACGGTTTCTTCCAGGGCCTTCAACAAACGTTGTTTGGTTAAAGCCGAAACAAACAATATCGTTACATCCGTAAAAGGCTCTATTTCTTTTCTGATTTTAACTTCATAATCGCGGGTGGACATGGTATCTTTTTCAACCAAATCCCACTTATTTACCAGAATAATAATTCCTTTTCTGTTCTTGGCAGCCAACCAGAAGATGCTTTGGTCTTGTCCTTCAAACCCCCGGGTAGCATCAATCATTAAAATACATACATCCGCGTGCTCGATAGCCCGGACGGAACGCATTACAGAATAAAACTCCAGGTCTTCTTTTACTTTGGCTTTCCGTCTGATTCCGGCTGTATCTACCAGATTAAATTCAAACCCGAAACGGTTGTATCTGGTGTCAATGGAATCACGGGTTGTACCGGCTATGTCGGTTACAATATAACGGTCTTCGCCGATAAGAGCATTGATAAAACTGGACTTCCCGGCATTCGGACGGCCTACTACCGCAAAACGGGGCAGTTCGGTTTCTTCCTGTGTGGGTTCCGGTTTATCGGGAAAAACCTTGATTAATTCATCCAACAATTCCCCTGTTCCGCTTCCGGATGTACTGGAAATGGTGATGTAATCACCCAGACCTAAGTTATAAAACTCATAGGCATCTTTTTCACGCATGGCATTATCCACCTTATTGACTACCACGATTACCGGTTTGGTAATTTTTCGAAGTAATTTAGCCACTTCATCATCCATTGGCGTAATGCCTTCTTCTACATCTACCACAAACATAATCACATCGGCTTCGTCAATAGCTAATTCTACCTGTTTGCGGATCTCAGCTTCAAAAATATCGTCGGAGCCTTTGATGTAACCTCCGGTATCAATGACCGAAAATTCTTTTCCGTTCCACTCGCTTTTTCCATAGTTCCGGTCGCGTGTTACACCACTTACGGAATCCACAATTGCTTCTCTTCGCTTGATCAAACGATTAAAAAGTGTTGATTTCCCAACGTTTGGTCTTCCTACAATGGCCACAATAGTACTCATATGCTAATTTTCAAAATATTTTGCAAAGGTAATCTTTTTTATTTGAAGTTTGGAGGGTCGAGTTTATAGGGCAGAATTTAGAAATCAACTGTAAAAATAAACCCGTCTCTTTTACGTTTAACACTATAATTTCGTAAATTAGTATTTAATTTAGCATCACTTTTATGAATTTAGACGACCAATTACCATTGCGGTATCGATTTGACAGAGTGGTAACCAAGTCCTATGCATCGATTTTGGCCAGTTGTGAAAAATTAAAGGAAACGGTTGAACCGGATTATAAAATTAAAATTTCCGGGCATCATATCTGGTTGCATATCGGGCTGTTGCAACGTGAAAAATATTCGCCTCATCTGCATTTGGAAATTGAAAGAATGGAAGACGGAAATACTTATGTCCGTGGTTTATTTGGGCCTGATCCGGTATTATGGACACTATTTATGTTCCTTCACTTTGTGGTGGGCAGTATTTTTGTGATTTTTTCGGTCATTGCCTTTTCAAAATGGTCGCTTGACCAGTCGTTCAAATTTGATCTGGTGGTGATGTTTGCCATGGTGAATGCCTGGTTCTTGCTTTATTTCATTGCCCGGTTGAACCGGAAAAAGGGACTGAAACAGGCGAGGGAATTGGAGGTATTGATGGAGAGAATTTTGGAGTGATTTTTTGGTTTAACCGCGAAGAACGCAAAGGTTTACGCAAAGAACACTAAGTCGCTTCGCTCTTTTTTTAATGGAACACGGATAAACGGATTTTCGGTGATTTGATAGCTTTGCTATAATGGATTCAAGGGATTCGTTTTGAGAACATTTTCTTCTTTAGCAGTTCTCAACCTGAAACTTGAAACCTGAAACGTTCAGTCCCAACCAGTTGTTATTTCTGATTATACCCTAACCTACGCAACTGAAAGGCATTGCTACGCCAGTCTTTACTCACTTTGACAAAAAGTTCGATATGGATTTGCTTGCCAAAGAATTTTTCTAAATCTTCTCTTGCCTGCATTCCTACTTTTTTCAGAGCGGAACCTTTGTGACCGATGATGATTCCTTTTTGCGTGTCGCGTTCCACCATAATCACTGAACGAATTCGAATAATATTCTCGTCTTCAATAAATTCTTCCGTTTCTACCTCCACCGCATACGGGATTTCTTTATCGTAATTGATCAGGATTTTTTCACGAATGGTCTCATTGACAAAAAAACGTTCCGGTTTATCCGTAAGTGTATCCTTTGGATAATACGGCGGTGATTCCGGCAATAACGAAATAATGCGGTCAAAAACTTCTTTAACATTGAAATTTTCTAACGCAGATATGGCAAAAATTTCGGCGTTCGGCACTTTTTCTTTCCACAATTCAACTTGTTCTTCCAGTTGTTGCTGGTTGGATTTATCTATTTTATTCAGCAAAAGCAGAACAGGAATTTCACTGTGAATGATCCGTTTAAAAAAAGCTTCGTCTTTCAACTCTTTTTCACCAATTTCAACCATATAAATCAGTACATCAGCATCTTCAAAAGCAGATTTTACAAACTGCATCATCGATTCCTGCATTTCATACGCCGGCTTGATGATTCCGGGTGTGTCGGACAGAACCATTTGAAAATCTTCTCCGTTTACAATGCCCAAAATACGGTGTCGGGTGGTTTGAGCTTTTGATGTAATAATCGATAGTTTTTCACCCACGAAGGCATTCATTAAAGTTGATTTTCCTACGTTGGGGTTTCCGATGATATTAACAAATCCTGCTTTGTGAGCCATGTCTTTACTTTTTGCAAAGGTAAGATTTCTTTTTGTTTGGCTATTCCTGATTATTTATTAAATTTGAAAGAACAACATGTATAGATTATGAAAAACAGCAAGCTATTATCTTCTGAACAAAAAAATGACTTAATTCAGCTATTGCAAGCCCGCTTCGAAAAAAACAAAAACCGCCACAAAGACATCGAATGGAATAATGTTCTGGCTAAATTGGAAAAAAATCCGGAAAAATTATGGTCCTTGAATGAAATGGAAAAAACCGGTGGCGAACCGGATGTGATTGATTTTAACAAAAATACAGATGCGTATATTTTTGTTGATTGTTCATCTGAAAGCCCGTCAGGCAGAAGAAGTGTTTGCTTTGACCGCGAAGCACTCGAGACAAGAAAAGAATACAAACCGGAAAACAATGCTATCGATATGGCTGCAGCAATGGGCACAGAACTTTTAACGGAAGAGCAATACAAAAAATTACAACAATTGGGAAAATTCGATTCTAAAACATCAAGCTGGATACAAACACCGGACGAGATCAGAAAATTAGGCGGTGCTTTGTTTGCCGATTTTCGATATAATCATGTTTTTGTTTATCACAACGGGGCACAATCCTATTATGCCGCAAGAGGATTCAGGACAATGCTTCTCGTTTAATTTTTTTGTAAAAACATTAGACCACTTTCACTATATTTGATTCATTAAAATTTTGACAAACAAATACTTAAACAACAAAAAATCCAACTCCTCATGAAACACAACAAACTATCGCCGTTTCTTTTGACACTTTTTTTCGTGTCCGTTTTGTTTTTAACACCAACTTTCAGCAAAGCCTGTACGAGAGTGGTTTACAAAGGTCCGAACGGAACCGTTATTACAGCCCGTTCGATGGATTGGAGGTCGGATATTCCTGCCAACTTATGGATTTTTCCGAGAGGAATAGAACGAAATGGCGAAACGGGAAAAAATGCTGTTCAATGGAAATCAAAATTTGGCAGCGTAATTACAAGTTCCTGGGACATTGCGGCTTCTGATGGTATGAATGAAAAAGGATTGGTTGCCAATATGCTTTGGCTGGTTGAATCTTCCTATCCTGACCACAAAAAAAACCAGCACAAAAAAACGCTGGCTATTTCGCTTTGGGCTCAATATGTACTGGATAATTTTGCTACCGTAGCAGAAGCTGTAAAAGCCTTTGAAAAAAATGACCTGGATGTAATTTCAAGCCACATTCCCGGAACCAGTATTTTTGCAACAATTCATTTGTCAATTTCTGACGCAAGCGGAGACAATGCTATTTTTGAATACATCAACGGAAAATTAGTCATTCACCACAGCGAAGACTATGTTACCATGACCAACTCACCTGTTTTTGAAGAACAACTGGCGATTAACACCTATTGGAAAGGAATTCCGGGAACTGTAATGTTACCGGGAACCAACCGGGCTGCAGACCGGTTTGTCAGAGCCTCTTATTACATCAATGCCATTCCCAAAACCGATGATATGCGAATCGCTATTCCGAGCGTGTTCAGTGTAATCCGGAACTGTTCGGTTCCGTTGGGAATATCCTCAGAAACAGAACCTAATATTTCCTCTACCAAATGGCGAACCGTGGCGGATCAAAAAAATCTGGTTTACTATTTTGACAATGTGCTAAATCCGAATGTGGTTTGGGTAGAATTCAGTAAGATTGATTTTAGTGAAAAAGGAAAAGTAAGGAAGTTGAGCCTTGAAAATAACGAAAATTTTGCCGGGGAATCTTCCATAAACTTCAAAGTAACCAAGCCTTTCATGTTTGCTAAATTAGAGGAATAATTTTTATCAATTTAATTTTCCATAACAGAACCCGTTTTTAAAATTAAACGGGTTTTTTAATTAAAAACCCACCCAGAGTTCGGCCCCGAATATCGAACTCCAGATGGGTAACAAGGTTGGAGTGCCTTGTGATATTATTTTTTGGGTATATGATGAATATCCGGTTCTTCAAGTCCTTTTTGCTTCAACATCTTTGTATGTTTTTTTGTAACGGTCTCTATTTTTTCATCCGGATTTTCAGTTTCAAGATGATCTCTGTTTTTCAATTTATCGTTCATAGCAATTCATTTAGGGTTACACAAACAGGATTACTTTACAAAATTGCAATCTAGACCATCAATTTTTATTACATAATTTTTAAAAAAAATTACATGATAACCATCCTACTTTATACCTGCTGAAATTTTATAAACAAAAAAAGTGCCGGAAATCAGCACTTTAATTTTTTATTGTGAAACAGTTTCTATTCTGCGGAAACCAGTTTACTGGCACTGCGGTATAAAAATGCATGATAGATATGTCTTCGTGCAAAACGAGCCGGTGATTCGGCATTTATCATTTTGATGTAGGTAACTTTAGGTACACCAAAATATTCAAATTTGTTTCCGTCTGAAAAGTGAATATTGAGCACGCCGTCTTCATAATAAAATTCTAAGATACCGGATGTACTTGTTGTTTTTAAATATTCATCTTTCACTTTTTCCTGGGTTTCCGGAGCAATACTCACCAAAAAATGATAGGCTTCAATGATTGCTTTACTGCGTTCTTCAGCTGCCAGCCGTTCAACGGGATCTGCAATCGTGTCCGGATGATCTTCCTTCATACTGTTGCGGTAAATTGTTTTGAGTTCTTTTAGAGAAACTGTTTTACTCACATTGAGTAATTTTCTGTATTCAGCTATTTTTTTTGAGTTCATCAGTAACTTTTACAAACGCGACTGTCACGTTTTAATTTTGCCGCAAAAGTAGTTTATTTTTTGACTATTAATTCCTCATAAAACAAAACAATTATACCTTAAAAGATGTTACGCTCAAAAAAATAACGTTTTTATAATGATTTCGCTTTAAAAAACAATTTGAATTGATTTATATTTGTACCTAATTTTTTTACAATTGAAAACTACATTTTTAAAATTTTTCCTGTTTATCCTTTTCGCCCAAAACACTTATGCTCAATGCTTTGAAATAGAAAGTATCCTTGTAGATGCCTGCGGTGCACAGGAAGGATTAAACGAAATGGTACGCTTTAAAGTCGGCACAACTCCATTAAACACCTCAACATTAAACGTCAGTTGGCCCAATAATTCCTGGCAGGGACTTATTCAAAATGCAACAACGGCTTCAAAAGTCGCAACCCTCAACGCAGATGTTATCAATGCCGGAGGTTGCGGCGAACTGATTGAGCCCATCGGGGGCGTTTTACCGGCCAATGCTACCGTTATCCTGGTAACCAGTTTTAATTTTGATACTGCACTCAATGCTTTCGGGGCTCTTGCTGAAGATATCTATATTATCTTTCAAAATAATGCCGCCACTACTGCCGGCCATTTTGCCAATTTCGGAACCGGATTGCGAACCTTAACCATATCGATTGGTTCCTGTGTTGATGTCGTAACGTATGACAGAGCACTTTTGGTAAGCCCTACCGGACAAAACACAGCAGCTGACGGGGCAACAGTCCTATTTGACCCAGCTGGGAATGCAACCTATGTAAATTACGGTTGTTTGGCTCCCGTGCAACCTTTCTTGGTTGATATCAATAATCCTTCTTCTTCTGTGTGTCCGGGAGATGTTATTGCCTTAAGCGGAACTGCAGAAGGTCATCAATCCGTGTTGTGGACAGCTCCGGTCGGTGTATTCTCAAACCCGGGCGGACTAACAACTTCTTACACCATACCCGCCGATGCTACCGGAACAATCACCTTAACCCTGACGGCAGTGAATAGTTGCGGTCTTGAAATTTCTGATACAATACTCCTGACAATTTCAGCAAATATAATCCCTGATTTCATTACCACATTGACTTTGTGTAACGGTGACGCTGCCCCTGCATTAAATACAACTTCTCCCAACGGGATTAGCGGAACATGGAATCCTTCTACGATAGACAATACAGCCAGTGGAAATTATACGTTTACACCTAACCCAAACCAGTGTGCGTTGCCCGTAACCTTAACGATAACGGTTACAAACACCATCGTACCTGATTTTGATACCACATTAACGTTGTGCAACGGAACTACTGCTCCTGCATTAAACATCTCTTCACCTAACGGCATTACCGGAATGTGGAGTCCTTCTGCAATCGACAATGCAACCACTGGTAATTATACGTTTACACCGGATCCGAATCAATGTGCATCACCGGTAACTTTGACAGTAACAGTTACAAACACCATTGTACCTGATTTTGATACCACATTAATGTTGTGCAACGGTGAGGCTGCTCCTGCATTAAACACCACTTCACCTAACGGCATTACCGGAATGTGGAGTCCTTCTGCGATAAACAACACTACGGGTGGAAGCTATACGTTTACTCCTGATCCTGATCAATGTGGTTCTGCAGTTACATTGGTTGTAACGATTACCAATATCACTGTTCCTGATTTTGCAACTACCTTGACTCTATGTATTGGTGAGCCGGCTCCCGCCTTGAACACTTCTTCTCCTAACGGAATCACCGGAACGTGGAGTCCTTCTACGATAGACAATACGGCCAGTGGAAATTATACGTTTACACCCAATCCGAATCAGTGTGCATCGCCTGTAACCTTAACGGTAACAGTTACAAACACCATCGTACCTGATTTTGATACAACATTAACGTTGTGCAACGGTGAGACGGCTCCGGCTTTGAATACCACTTCACCCAATGGCATTAACGGAACATGGAGTCCTTCTGTCATCAACAATACAAGCAGCGGAAATTATGTTTTCACACCTGCCCCGAACCAATGTAGTTCGCCAGTAACCTTAGCAGTAACAGTCACTACTACCATTGTTCCCGATTTTAATACGGTATTGACCTTATGTAGCGGAATTACTGCTCCAACTCTAAACACCATATCTCCCAACGGCATTACCGGTACGTGGAGCCCTTCGACCATTGACAACTCCACAGGCGGGAATTATGTCTTTACACCGGATCCAAACCAATGTGCATCTCCTGTAACCCTGACAGTGACCGTTACGGACACCATTGTACCAGATTTTGACACAGCATTGACTTTGTGCAGCAACGCAACAGTTCCCGCATTAAACACCATTTCACCCAACGGCATTACCGGAACGTGGAATCCTTCTGTCATCGACAATACAACCAATGGAAATTATGTTTTTACACCGGATCCGAATCAATGTGGTTCATCGGTAACGTTAACCGTAAACATCACTGATTTTAGTTTTACTTTTAATGAAAAATGTGAAGGCAGAAACTTCATTATCGAAGCTGTGCTTGAAGATTCATTACCCGATTCAAATTATGAATGGACTTTAGAGAACAGTTCCTCAATACTAAGTGAAGAATCATTTTTAAATGTTACGGAGCTTTTAAATTCAAGCAATTTTACAGCAACCTTTCCCATCACTTTTTTCCTGAAAATTTATACTGATCAAGGTTGTGAAAAAACAGATTCAATTACGATCCACAATGCCTTTTGCGGTATTCCTAAAGGAATTTCGCCAAACAATGACGGATTAAATGACTCTTTTGACTTAGCCGGACTGGGTGTTGAACACATTTCCATTTTTAACCGGTACGGGAGAAAAGTATATTCAAAAAACAATTATATTGACGAATGGTATGGCCAATCGGACAATGGTCATGAGCTACCCGACGGAACTTATTATTTTTTACTGAATCAATCAGACGGAAAGCAAATAAGCGGCTGGGTATATCTCATTCGCTAAGTTAAACATATCCTTATGCCACACCAGTCAATTTCAATCAAAAAATTGCTGTTGTCAGCATTTTTTGTCCACTTAAAGAGCTCATATTAAATTTAGTAACGTTTAATTAATGCCTTATTTTTTAAATTTTAGCTTGTTTTAAATTACTTTTGCAATTATTTTTCTGATTTGAAAACACTACTTTTAAAACTCTTCATCTTCATCCTGTTCACTCAAAACACTTATGCTCAATGTTTTGAAATAGAAAGCATTTTAGTAGATGCCTGTGGTACACAAGAAGGGTTAAACGAAATGGTACGCTTTAAAGTCGGAGCTGCTCCTTTGAATACTTCTGCTTTGAATGTTAACTGGCCCAACAATTCCTGGCAGGGTCTTACGCAAAATGCAACAACCGCTTCAAAAGTAGCAGCACTTAACGCAGATATCATTAATGCCGGAGGTTGCGGCGAACTGATAGAGCCTATCGGGGGTGTTTTACCGGCCAACGCTACGGTTATTTTGGTAACCAGTTTTAATCTTGACATTACCCAAAATTCATTCGGAGCACTCACCGAAGATATATATATCATTTTTCAAAATAATGCCACGACTACAACCGGGCACTTTGCCAATTTTGGAACCGGATTGCGAACCCTAACGATGACTTTTGGAGCATGCTTTGATGTGGCTACTTATAACCGGGCTTTATTGGTGAGCCCAACCGGACAAAACGTTGCTTCTGACGGAGCTACTGTTTTATTTGACCCTGCCGGAAATGCAACCTATGTAAATTATGGTTGTTCGGCTCCCGTGCAACCTTTTCTGGTGGATATCAACAATCCCTCCTCAACGGTATGTCCAGGCGATGTTATTTCTTTAACCGGAACTGCAGAAGGTCATCAGTCGGTTTTATGGATCGCTCCGAGTGGTGTGTTTTCCAATCCGGGCGGACTAACAACTTCTTACACTGTACCTGCTAATGCTACCGGAACAATTACCCTAACACTTACAGCTACTAATAATTGCGGTCTTGAAATTAATGATACGGTGCTCCTGACTATTGCAGCAAGTGTAGTACCTGATTTTACGACTTCATTGACTTTATGTAGCGGTGATACGCCTACGACTTTAAATACAACTTCGCCCAACGGCATCACCGGAACATGGAGTCCTTCGGCCATTAACAACACCACAGGCGGGAATTATGTTTTTACACCCGGTCCAAACCAGTGTGCTACTTCTGTAACATTAGTTGTGGCCATTACCAATGTCACCCTGCCTGATTTTGCAACTTCTCTGACTTTGTGTAGCGGTGATACGGCTCCGGCTTTAAATACAACTTCACCCAACGGCATTACCGGAACATGGAGTCCTTCAACCATTAACAACACCACAGGTGGAAATTATATTTTTACTCCAGACACAGGTCAGTGTGCCTCTCCGGTGACCTTGACAGTGAACATTACCAACCGTACCGTGCCTGATTTTGCGACTTCTCTGACTCTGTGTAACGGTGATTCAGCTCCGGCTTTAAATACAACTTCACCCAACGGC